>CAJTCL010000008.1:14276-174920 GCA_910575005.1 Lachnospiraceae bacterium
TACCTTTTTGCCCTGCTGTGCCAGAGCCACGCCCAGATTGACCGCCGTGGTGGTCTTTCCAACGCCGCCTTTCTGATTGGTTAAAGCGATTACTTTGCAATTTGACATAGGGTGCGTCCTCCTTTCGCATAGATTTAGCCACTTTGTCAAGGTGGCTATGTAAGAGTACCAGAGAACGCAAAAAAGCCACTTACTCTTAAAAATCAATAAGAATAAGCGGCTCTGTGATGTGCCTTAGACATATTCAATTTTCATTCTCTTGACTGGTGCGTTTACGACTTTGAATATCAGCTCGTCAACGCAGTCTGTATATCTGCCTTGCTGAATGAGCTGATTTTTCAGCTCCACAAGGCTATGTAATAAAATGCTCCGTTCTTGGCTATCCACATACAAATGGACTTTCTTTTCTCTCATAAATTTCACCAACCTTACTTGTCCAACTATGCAACATCGGGAGTAGATACCAAAAGGTTAATTGTACGTTCATTACCTCGTTGAACCACTGTCGGATGTTCCGAAAACTCAACTTGATTATTTTCACCATACCGTACCACCTTATCCGAAGTCTTTAAAGAATATACTAAAAAGCCTGTAAAATCAGATGATTCATTACTTTGTGATAATGGAACATTACCGCTGCTTCTCTGGGTACAGAAGAACTGGCACACATGGAGATCATCTGCTCAATTATCTACCAATTGACAAAAGA
Source organism: Lachnospiraceae bacterium (assembly GCA_910575005.1). Classification (GTDB taxonomy): domain Bacteria; phylum Bacillota; class Clostridia; order Lachnospirales; family Lachnospiraceae; genus Petralouisia. The sequence goes on from CAJTCL010000008.1 coordinate 14,986, forward strand.
TTTAACACCAGAAGAAATCAAGGCATCTGGATTTGATAAATATTATGTAGATCATACCCTTGCACTTTGGCCTCAGGCAGCCGGAGGCATCCCCTTTAATGCTTGCGAATTTCAGTCCAAGGGCGATCCAATCACTGATTTAATGGAAGATATGGCTGCAGAGCAAAAAGCCCGCAGCACATATGAGAATATCCTGCGTCTGGTCAAAGATCCAGAAGTAGCTGACCCGATTCGTTATCTGCGTGAACGAGAAGTCGTACATTTCCAGCGTTTCGGTGAGGGACTTCGTATTACACAAGAACACTTGGATTCTAAAAACTTCTATGCCTTTAATCCAGCTTTTGACTGTCCGCGGAACTAAGTTCTAAAATGTGAGTGCATTTTCACGGCGGCGTGCGGTCTTCTTTTGCAACAACGAAAACCGCACCCGCCTATATGATCAACAATAATATCCCAAAAACTGCAAAGATACACGGACATCCATATGCATCTGCCTTTGATACCATTCCCCAATCAATACGATCTGGGGTCATTTTCTGATGATTCGCATTTTGAAACGAACAAAAAATATGTTTCCACTTGCACAGATATCCAATCAGTTGATAAGCAGAAAATAGCAAGATACTGATAGCAGCTGGAATATAATTTGACCTTAATTTTCCATATAACAAGACAATAAGTATTATGACTGGATATAAATACCGGTTTGCATATGCAAGAAAAATAATCAAAGAACGTTTCATCAATGCTCTGTCTCTGCCGCTTTATTCACACAGGCAATCGCGTTTAAGCTTCTTGGATAACCAATATACGGCAAACATTGTGAAACAACTTTAATCAAAAATTCCTTCGTATTTCCAAGGTTTATATTCCCTTTGGCATGAGCAATTAATTGTGGCTCACATCCACCCTGTGCGGCCAAAAAACAAAACGTAATCAGCTCCCGTTGCGCGAGGGTAAGTCCTGTTCTTGTATAGTAATCCCCAAAACAATTCGCCGCCAGCCAACGATTGATATGTCCGCTTTTCCATGCTTCCTTCATATGATCTCCAAAAATATCTGCCTGCGCCTGAGCCCCTTTTTCCAGACGATTTTCAAAGGTTGTTGTGGCTTGACTAGGAAGCGGAAGCGACACACCTTTTTCTTGCAGCACTTCATTCACTGCAGTTAAAAACGGAAACATTCGTCCATAGCCAAGATAATCTACCGCCTGATAGACCACTTCTTTGATCATTACTGGGGACAAGCCTACATCAAGCGCCTGAGGCAGAATCTGATGAAATACTTCCACTCCCTGACAACCGATCAGGGCAGCTAAAATTGCCATATATCGTATCTGATCAGGCAGCTGCTGTCCTTCTTCATTGATAACCTCTTCTAATGCAAACTGTTCCCATCGCTCCATAAATTCTGGATCTGTTTGATATAAATTCATTTTAATTCCTCCTTCTTTCCTGTAATGATAACCTAACTATTTAAATGAACTTAAAAGGTCTAGATCTCTATTTTTTTGAGTTTTTGAATAATTACATGATAACAGATCTAATATAAAAATTCCAACAGACTTTTCCTATCTCAATCATAAAAATTTATAATATTACGGTTCACTATTTTTATACTTTTTGATTCCCAATCTATGTGTAAAAAAGTGTCTGTTTTGCGCAAGACCGGCACTTGTGAAGCCCTAAAATGCAATAGTATAATAATTATAGTCAAAAAAATAATAAATTTGGAGGACATAATTTATGAAACTAAAGGGTAAAATTTTGGCGTTGTCACTCATTCCTGTCATTCTATTGGGCATTTTAATGTTTCTAGTAGCTTCTGATAAAATTGCAAATGGCATTTATGATGAAGCTTATGCAGGAATGCAGGCAACTGCTCTTGCTGTGCGTGATATCTTTGAACAAGGTAATGAAGGTACATATCATATAGATGAAAATGGGGATTTATGGAAAGGTGACAGCCTAAATATTTCACTTGCAACAAATATCACAGACCACATCAAGGAAAACACTGGCATGGAGGTAACAATCTTTTGGGGAGATACAAGGATTTTAACTTCAATTGTCAATGAACAGGGTGAACGCCAGATTAACACCAAAGCTTCTGCAGACGTAATGAACCATGTGCTCAAAAACGGCGAAACATATCAAAATAGAAATGTAGAAATTTTGGGTAAAAAATATATTGTATGTTACATCCCAATTTATCAGGCGGACGCTGAGGAAATTGTGGGCATGGTTTTTCTTGGTACGCAACAAAAAACCATTTCTATGATTATCAATAAAATAAGAGGACAGTTTTTGCTTATAGTCCTATGCACAGCCATATTTGTGACTGTATTTTCTTATTTGCTGGTAAATCGGATTGTATCTGCATTAAAAAAGAACATGGATGTCATTGACCATATTTCTAAAGGAATGCTGCATATTGACATGGAACAAAGTATCCTAGACAGAAAGGATGAAATTGGTGATCTGGCAAGAAATATTTTAAATCTCAGAAATGAATTACATGATATCGTGATCAATATCCATGAAAAGAGCAAGACGCTCAATCATGAGACCAGCAAAATTGAAGAAATATCAGAAAATGTATATCAATTTATGAAAGAGGTAAACACTTCAGCACAGGAAATTGCAGAGAGCTGTGCAACACAGGCAGAAGGCGCGAACCAGGCAAGTGTAAATGTAACAACCATAGGAAATATGATTGCACACAACACTACACAGATCAACCAACTACATGGAATTTCTGAACAAATGAAAAAAGGCACTATGGAAACGGTGGCTCACTTTACGACATTAAATACTGTTATGCAGAGCGTAAAAGAAGCAATCTATTTTCTATCTCAACAGACAGCAATGACAAATGAATCAGTTGCAAAAATTAGTTCTGCGGCAGAATTGATCACCACAATTGCCTCACAGACAAATTTACTCTCCTTAAATGCCAGTATTGAGGCCGCCCGCGCTGGTGAACATGGCCGAGGATTTGCCGTTGTAGCCTCAGAAATTCAGCAGCTCTCAGAACAGTCAAATCATGCCGCCAGCGAGATTCAAACTATGATTACTAATCTAAATACCAATTCCACCAACACAATGGAACGTATGAAAGATGTCCAGGGTATCATTGAACAGCAGGAGGCAAACATACAAAAAACTAGTGTTATTTTTAAGGAAGTTTGCAACGGTGTTGACCAATCATCATCTGGCATGGATATTATTCTGGAAAACTCTCAAAAACTAGAGAATATTAGAATTGATACTATGGCCATTGTCCAAAATGCTACCGCACTTTCACAGGAAAATTCTGCCAGCATTGAGGAGATTATGACATCCATTGAAAATATTTCTCATGAACTTGGAGATATATCCGAAAAAACCAAGTCACTGAGCAGCTTATCTCAGGAGATGACTGTAAGCGTAGATGTATTTCAACTTGTCTAACCTTTGGAAATTCTGTTGGTCAATCATTCTGCATATAGATTTTTTCCTCTTGAATCGGGGGGTAATGGATCAATAATGTGCTCTCCAGATTTTCCTTATACATATCAACAGCTGTAATCTGATGATTGTCATACGTAGTGTAATAATAAACACCTCTATCTGTATTACAGCAGGATGTATAAATTGTGATTTCATACTTTCCATTCCCTAAATCACAGCATCCTCTCTGTTGCTCTACCGAACCTAAAATATGAAAAAATTGACTGACACTCTCTAAATTAGACGCCCCAGAAACAGCATTCATTTTTGTAAAAGCAGCCCTGACAAAACGGGAGGCAGAGGATAAATCTCCTGGAAGTCCCAACGCACCCATTCCACGACTGTAAGTGTGCAATGGCAGCCTGCTGCAAAAATGATTCTGTGGTTCCTGGGGAGAAAGATGCATATAATTATTTAATTGAAACATCTGTTCTTCAAAAGGAGGATTGTTTGTCAATACACCCACCGGATTATCAAAAATTTTAATTCCCTGCTTTGTAGATTCCACAGTGATAGATGCCCTTCTATCCGCAATTAGCCAGTGCAGTTGTGCCGCTGGCATCTTCTCATCAAAAGGTGTCTTTAAAAGACTGATCTTACTCAGCAATTTTTCTGCTTCTTTGACTGTGGCACATTGACTGAGAATCCAAGGAATAAACTCAAAAGTCGCCACATTATCCCGATTAGTCTGCATATCTTGATACACTGCATTTCCCACAAAATTTAATCCTGCCATTCCAAGCCCTTTTTCATTCACTGCATCATAAAACAATGGAACATCTTTTGAAATATGCGCCATCCCAATCATTGCATAATGACAATCCATACGGCCCATACAGCGAAAATCAAAAACATAGCTGCGAGGTATGACCACAATCTCCTCACCATAAGAAAAATCATAATCTAAGGTACGTCCAAAATAAAAATCTTTTGTCTTATAGGTTATTGCTGTACACATGTTTCTGCCCCGTTTTTCTATTATATTTTTGTAAATAGTTACAATTTGTTATTTACATTATCTCCATTGATTCACGAACCAATACATGGTTTTGCACAACAAGATACCCAAATACTAAGAGCTGGACTTATCACAGTCCAGCTCCTAATTTTAAATCAATAATAACATCTATGCGGCAATTCCACAGATCCTCTCCAGCGATTCTAAAATTTCTTTCACTTCGTTTTCATGTCCCGGATACTGCTGCACCAGCTTCTCGATCTCTCTCTTTGCCTTCTGGATATTTTCTATCTGGCTTTCCATACTAGAACGCAGTTTTTGGCGGCGCACCAATAATTCATGTTTGACCTCCACCATCTCTTTTTTATCCAGCAAAGCCTTTACCTGATAAGTCCAGATTTTAGTGTCATAAAGATGATAGCCGCGAAGTCTGCGCAGAAGTTTACCTGAAAGAAATTCCAATTCATCATTTGTACGCTGATATTTTTCCCGTTCTCTTACCGCTTCTAGATATTGCTCCCAAATATAATTCAATTCATAAGAGTTTTTGACATGATATTTCTCACATGCATAATCTACAGCATTGGTGACATTTACATACTTAAATGAAATTTTATTCAACAATGTAGTGGCATAGTTAATATTTACCTGAGATTTCTTAATATCTGCCTCATCATTCTGAATACGCCAGACCATAATCGCCCCCGCAGCACCTACCACAAGCGCTGCCACTAAGACAGGCATTGTATAATCAAACTGCAGCACAAGCCCCAAAATCAAAATCATAACTACTACCGCCATACCTGCACCTGCTAAAATATACAATATTTTGCGCAGCACCTCTTCTTCTTGTTCCAAGGTTTCTTTATAATAGCGCCATTCTTCGCGTTCCCCTTCCAGATACTGCATATCCCGCTTCACTGTAGTCTGGTAAGTTTCGTTGGATTTGAGACGATTGATCACCTCTGGAATCTGATCCTGGTACTGCTCCATCTGGGCAAACTGGCTATCTGAAATTGTTTTTGTTTTATTTACATAAGCATCCCTAGATTGACTGAGAGCTGTAATGCTCTGGGCAATCCCCTGTATCTCGGCATATTCCTGCTCTGGCAGATCTTCAAGGGTTTGAATATCCGTCAGATAATCAGTTGCTGTCCCATATTCCCTTTTGGTCTCCTCCAAAGCCTTTGCCGCTGTCAAAATCTGTTCACAGTACTCCATCGCTGGATTTTTCCTTGGCTGCCTGGAACCCTGCGGCTTTCCAGTATTTTGCTCCTTGGGCCTGCCTGCCTCATCTGGTTGCGCCTGTTCCTCAAATTCCAATATTTCTTCTACATATTTTGGTTTTTTCTTTTTTTTGAATAATCCCATTTTTACTCACTTTTCCTATACTCTATCCTTAATTCTTGCAGCATACCTTCTATTATTTCTTCATAACTATTACGATCCCCAGATTGTTTCTTTTCCTGCAACTCTTTCAACAAACTTTTCATTTTCGCTCCGCCCTGATCTGGCACCTGTCCATCGCGATAGGAAAGGCAGAGAAGATAAGCCTCACTGCTCTCTGTCTGCTGTCCTGTCTCATAGGCACGCTTAAAACACTCTGCGGCAGGTGCAAATAAGAACTGCCTGGCATAGACCGTACCAAGATTATGCCAGACCTGACCTTGAAAAAACAGATCACTCTCCTGTTCCAAAGCTTTCAGATACTCAAGTAATGCATCGCGGAATTTTGCTGATTTTAAATAACGGTCTCCACGCAGCTTTGCACGCTGCACAGGTGTCTTTTTCTCCATAGTCTCGGCAATACGAAGAACATTATTCATCTCTTCAATATTATAAAATCCACCTTCATTCAAAATCTGCTCCAAACACCAACAGCCACTCTTTTCCTGCTCTAAGCCTTCTAAAAGCTTATGTGCAAGCTCTTGTCTGTCAAGCTCCTTTGCCAGCCATTGGCACAGAAGCTCATTATAAAAACTTTCTTCCACAGACTCTACATTCTGATAAAGATAATAACATAATTCCTCAAAAGAATACAAGCTAATACCTGCATTTACCATCAATGGCCGACTCGCCATCTGGTCTTCACATAACCATACTCTGCCCATCGCTGTTCCTCCATAACTCCATTTCACCCCTGAAATTCGCTGGAAGCCATATCAAGCTCATATTCCCATTCCTGCCCGCTTGCCGGCTTTATCATTCCCCAGCCAAGATCACGTAATCTTAAGAAAATCCTTCCTTCCTCTCCTGCTGATACCGAAACAGATAATCTGGAACGTCCCTGTGCTGACACTGGAAGTCCTGCAAGATTCAAGGATTCGACCCTTGCATCACGGTCTCCTGGCTTTTGTACATGTAACTCCAAGAAATCATCCTCACCTTCTAAAATAAGACGAAACTCTCTGCTTACTTGGTAACGATTTTCCCCTGCAACCAACAGTGGATAAAAATATGCCTGATTGCCCTTGACTGCTTTGATAAAAATAGATTCTTTTATCTTATATTCACTGACATATATTGTCTCTGCTTTGTCTTGATACCTCTGTAACACTCCAGCATAACAGGCACCCCGCGTATAGAGATTTTTGCCCTGAAATGCCCTTCTGCTGCGACAGACTAATTTCAATGACTCCTTCATCCATCCGCCCTCAAATCCAGAACCTATCAAATACACTGCAGAGACAATTCTTCCTGCAAGCGCTTCCCCTGCCATCTCAACAAATTTCTGATCTCGTTCCTTATGCTCCTGCGGCAGCTTTCCGAGAAAAACTTCTGCTACCTCTACTGGCTTAGGAACTACTGCCGTGCGCCCACAGGAAAGCAGGCGACAAAGTACTCCATCGCCTTCCTCCTCAAATAATAATACTTGTTGTTTCCACAGAGAGGAATCTTGAGATACCACATAGGCATAAAAGCTTTCTCGATGATCCTGAATTTGAATCTGGTCTTCCGTAAAACCGAGCTTCTGTGCCAATGCTTGAAAAAAAACAACGATTTCTTCTGTCACTTTCTCTAAGGAAAAAATGCACTTTGTCACGGCCTCACACCCCTGAACTGGAAGCGCCAACCGCAATACTTTTCGGCAAAATATCACAAACAATTCCTGTGTTGAATACTCCTGATCAAGCGTAATCGTCTCATTATGCCAGGCACGATACAAAAGATCTGCTGCATAATAACCTTCCCCAATTTCTGCCAGCCTTCTGCCCTCTTCTCCAAAATACCACTGACCTGTCTGTTTATGCTTACAGAGTGCCGTAGGAATCTGAAAAACTTCTGTTCCCACAATTGTACTTTTTGTCTCTGGCTCTGCCAGCCCTGCATGGTAGCAGCTAATCTGCGTCCATTTCCTGCCTGTCTCTATGCCGATATACCATTCCTCTCTTTTCGGTCTCATTGTTCCACCTGCCTTATATCAAAGCCCCACTGACAGCCGCAGGACTGTGACAATTATCATTTTGTATTTGTAACTATTCAAAACCCTGACAAAAGCCTCTTTAAAGGCTTATGACAGCTTGCTAGCATGTCTGTGACATGAAGTTAGTGAATAGTTACTCGTATTACAACACGGTAAATTCTCTCATTACCATCTCATCCAAGTGCCCATATATTTTTAGCCATTCCAACAGTGCTGTCTCGTCCTTCATCTGCCAACCAGCCATCATATCATTGACTAGATCAAAACGGCTTTCTTCACCGCTATTGTCAAGCTGCAGCCTTTGTATCTGTCCGCTCTCCGTAACAGTACATTCCCCCTGCTTTTCTTCTTTAATATAATATGGAATCGCCTCCCCATAAAATATTAAAAATTCCTTGGCATAGACCCCTTCATACATCTGCGGCATTTCACATTCTACATACTCGGAATCTCCCAGAGGCTGATAATTAATCAATACCTTGACATCAGCATCTGTGTGATACTCTAAAATAACACGATCATGGAGCAAATACTTTTTCCTCAAATCCTCTGGCAGAGATTGATAAAACGCAAAATATCTTCCCTCCATCAGCAAATCTTTTAAAATTTGATCAGCAAGCGCCAGTTCCTCCTCTGTCAGTTCAACTTTTGAAGCAGACCATTTTAAAAATCCCAGCCTGCATACATGATTTAGTTCTTGATCTTCTCTCAACAGAGCTGACAGCTTTTGAAAGAGATAGTCAGAAATCACTGCATCCCGCACAATATACTGATGACACATTTTGGTTAGGTATGCCTGAATTATCAAATCTTTGCCCTGTGTTCTTCCATAGCATTCAAATACTTGTTCCAGGCTGGGCAAAAAATCTCCTGTATACAGGAATCGTTTCAGACAGCGCTCCTCTAATTCATAAGTATCTAGCTCAAAATTACGGGCGGCCTGCCAAAGCTTAATCATTTCATTGAGACTGCCATAAAAATACTGACACATATATTTTAAAATCTGCTCATTGTACTTGCCTCGCAGAAATACATTTCTACAAAATCCCAACAGAAAATCATCTTCTGCGTCGTCTTGCTGCTCCTGCAGCCGGTCACAGAGTACATAGACCAGCTTAGTAGGTGAAATATGTTCACAGCCATATGCCAATAACAGTTCATAGGCACGCCCATAATGACGTCTGGCCACCAGAAGTTCCATAATTTTTTCTCTGGCCTGTTTTCCAATTCCCTCAAACGACAGATTTAGTAAAAAATCATCCAACATATCGCCTGTATAATTGTCATAGAAATATGCTACCATCTGTGGACGCAGTTCCGACTGATATAATTCACTGGTTGCAGAAGAATCCAAAAGCATCTGCAGATAAGGCAGATCTTCTGGCTCATACGTCTGCCAGATCACTTTCTTATCAAAATATTTGAGAAGATAAGGAAGTTTATTTTTTGCACAGGAGATACCTTGCTGCAAAAATTCCTCACTGTCTAACAGAGGTGTCACCTTAAGCTCCTCATCCGGTAAAAACCGCCTGCCACGTGAATCCTCCAACAAAATCTGCCATGTACTGCTGTAAATATTTACATATCCTTTTCCATGAATAATCGGTACTACCTGCTCATTTTTCAACGTGTGCTGACATAATACCAGACTACATGCACCAGATGCTGCCCCTGTCACTTCACAGGTAAACAATACCCTTGCAATATCCTCTGCATGTTCCTCGGTCAATAACTCTGGTGTCAGCACCTCCTTGTAAACGGCCGCCAGCGCATGATCAATCTTCCCACCCTTAAGCTGCCGGAAAACAAATTGTTCCATATTTTTGCGATAATGGGGCCACAGCGCCTTCCACTGCGCCTTTGCTTTAATTACCGCTGCATAGAGCATGGCCTGAGGATAGCTGGCAAGATTGCTATTGCTGTAAGATTGAAAATACAGGACAATAGGCTTTGGCAGTCTCTTAAGCTTTTTTTCATCTGCTGAGAGCACCCAAGCTTCATACAATCCAGTAATCCTCAGTTCTTCGGCAATACCTAATTGATACCATTTCCAATATTTTCTGCCATAAAACCGGCTTCTAATACAATAGCTGCAAACTGCCTGCAGCAATTCTCTGTCTGGCCTTGACCGGTAAGCTGCTACCAAAATCCGATACCAGATAAAATCATTAATTGGAATCTGTGGCGCCATTTCTGCAATCTGTTCTGCCATTCCTTTTGTCAACGCCTGATGCTTGACTGCGAAATACAAGATTTTGCGTTCAAACGCATTGGCTCTTCCCATCAAAAACGGCTCTTTGGCCAAGATCCGCCAGGCCTCCAGATAGAGTAAGATATTTTCTCTTCCAATCCGCAAATGCTTGGCAATCACTTCCAATTTTCTTCCCTTGCTATAATTGAGATTATCGTCCAAAAACAGCAATATCCACAATAATATCGGATGATTCTGATGTTTATGAAAGATCTTTCGGATCTGGCTTGTACATTTATTCACATAGGAAGGTTCTGGTTCCCGCAATGTACACAGATACAGATAATACGCATAAAGCGGCGTCTCTTTTTCAACCTTATTGCGCGGAAAAGAATCCAGCAGCCATTCCGCCTCCTGTCGCTGTCGGTTTGCCAAAAATACCTGTGCCTTTGCCAACAGATACCAAAGATTATCTGGTACCAATCCCTGCAGCTCCTCTAAATCTTTGCAAGCTCGTTTTGCCCATACACCAGTGACAATCTTATGCATTCCAAAATCGAGATAATCACGGGCAAGCGATACCTGTTTCTTATGGATAGACCGCAAAACGAATTCCCGTGTTCCAATCTCTCGAACTGCACTCAACTCGATCTCCACCTTTTGGAATGGAGTTTGCAAAATCAAACGTCCATAATTTTTCCCTGTATGCAGCTTCTCTGGCAGTATCATATATTCCACCATGCCGTGGCTGCCGACAAAATCTTCATCGGTAAGGCGCTGCTTTAAAGGTTTGATCCAGTCATCCTCTGAAATCACTTCCAGTGCAAAATGCCCCCACTCCTCCTTTTTCAAGATCACCTGTTTCTGCTGCGGTTCTGGTATGCCAATAAATTCGTGTTCTGCCTCAGTGACCTCAAACAATACTCTTTTCTTCTTGCGCGCCGCAATCAAAAATTCCTCCACCTGCGCCCGTGTACAAGGTCTATGCATCAGTCCTTGATAAATCAGACGCTCGTTTGTCTCCTGCGGTTTAAAAATATTTAAAAATTCCTCTTTTCCAAAAACTCTGACCGCCTCATTGTAAGATTCACGTGCAAGATTGGCAAATTCAAATATGCTCTTGACTTTACCCAAAGAGCTGTCTGGATATTTCTTAGAAACGGTCATCACAAATGGCAAAATATATTCGCCCTGATCACTGACAATATGTAAATTCCCCTTCTGGGATTCTCCCTCGCTCAAGCCTTCACTGCGAAATTCAAATCGCTGCGTCACATCTGTCCCCTGAAAACCTGATTCCTGGCACACCAACCTTGGACTCGTGGAATAGACAATACCTGACACGGGCACACCATCCGTACTTCTAATCGAAAACTCCCCGGTATAAATGGTTCCTTCCAACACCTCAAATTCCAGCTTTTCCGGGGAAAACTGGAGGATGGAAGATTGACTGGCGCATACTCCTGCGGCCAGTTCCTCTAATTTTCTCTGCAACTCGTCACCTGCTTGCTTTTTTATCATTTTTGGTTATAATAGATACAGTTATTGTTCATTATAAACGATTTAAACGCCTGTGTAAAGGCAGATTTGGAGGTACACATGCTGCAGCATAAAGACCATTTTCATGGAAGTGATTTAGAAAAAATAGAACAAATTTATGGCATTAAAAAAGAAGAAATCATAAGCTTCAGCGCCAATGTAAATCCCCTTGGCGTCTCTCCTCTTTTGCGTGAGACCTTGGCAAACCATATCGACGCTATCACTACTTATCCCGATAGAGAATACACCACTCTGCGAGAATGCATCGCGTCCTATGTAGACACTGATCCTGAAAATATCCTTATGGGCAATGGCTCCACAGAATTGATTTCTCTGTTTATCCAGATTCAACACCCCAAAAAAGCCTTAATCATTGGCCCCACTTATTCCGAATATGAACGTGAAATTGCCCTGGGCGGCGGTACCAGCCTATATTATCCACTGCAGGAAGAACAAAATTTTGCTTTAGATATCAACAATTTTATGGCGCAGCTCAACGAAAGTATTGATCTGGTCGTAATCTGTAATCCCAATAATCCTACCTCTGGCGCAATTTCACGGCGAACCATGCGCAAAATCCTTGATGCCTGCAAACAAAACAACATCTATGTGATGGTAGATGAGACTTATGTAGAGTTTGCCGACAATTACCAAGAAATTACTTCCATCCCGCTGACTGCCTACTATAATAACATCTTTATCCTTCGCGGAACCTCCAAATTTTTTGCAGCTCCTGGGCTGCGTTTAGGCTATGCTGTCACAGGCAACCGCGACTTATTAAAATCTATCAATACCAGAAAAAATCCCTGGACCATCAATTCCTTGGCCGTGATTGCCGGCGAAATTATGTTCCAGGATTCTTCCTATATTGCCCAAACCAGGGAACTGATTGCAACGGAGCGTTCCCGCATCTATCAACTGCTATCTCAGGACAGCCGCTGCAAGACCTATCCCCCCAGTGCCAATTTTATGCTGGTGCGCCTTTTGGATAACCGGACTTCCGGCGAACTGTTTGACTGTGCAATACGTGAAAAAATGATGATCCGCGATTGTTCCACCTTCCCATTCCTGGACAATAAATATATCCGCTTCTGCTTTATGCAGCCGCAAATGAATGATAAACTTATCTCATGTTTGTTTGATTTCTAATGGATATTATTCTTTTCATGGAAAATTTCTTGAATTGACATTAACAGATATGATAGATAAATTTAAGAAAACAGCCGCCCACATGGGGATGATCGAGAACAAGATAACACTCATGATACAAACGCTGAATCGTAGCATAATCTTCCGTTCCATAAAATGACTTATTCGCTTTTTCAAAAACCTGTTTTATTTTAGAAAACCAAGCATCACTTAACGCTCTATCACTTTTTGATATATCAATATTTGCTGAATTGTACACTTCGTAATTTATATTTGATAATTCTGAAATATATGGGTTTGTGATGGTTGATTGATACCAGATAAGGATAAATTTTTTGGCCTATACATAGGTTCTTTTGATTGAGTATCAGCTTTCCATATGTTATAATGAACCCGTGTAATTGAAAAGAAAGTAGGATGCGATTTTCCGATGGATGCCCTCTAGTCTAACGAAAGAGGGTGATGCCCTATGAGTATAATGGAAGTTCTTACATTATTACTTGTATTGTTTGCGGCTCTGTCTTACATAGACAATCATAAAAAGAAATAAGCATCCCTACCGCCCAAGTTTGGATGCTTATTTCTTATAATCATTTTTACTGAGGGCAATCGGAGATTCAATTCCGATTACTTCTAAGTAGATTATACATGAGAGCTGCTTGATTTTCAAGTGGCTCTTTATATTATTTATCAGAAATATATTGAAAGACGGGATTGTGGCTGATACAATCCAATGCTCGCTATTTTTGTGGACACTGTCACAGGACAATTTTAATTTTTATCCTTATCTAGTTTCATTCTTGTTTCTTTACATAACATTTTACATTGTCACAGTTAATTTTTCAACCATTCAATCAAAATGACTATTATGTTGCAAATAGCAGCAACTTCTTGTTTCTATTTGAATTATATTATCACAAAAATAGAGATGCCCCTCTCGGAACACCTCTATCCGGCCTAAATATGGCATAACGCCCCTATGAAATAAATATTTTTATCAGAAAATCTGATATCACAATCGCCAAAAATAAGGCGATCAGAATAAAGCTCCCCTTCAAAAATTCTTTCATCTCTAATAGGTATGTTTAATACTGGTGTAGGAAAGCTCTTCTCCTGCCACATTGAAATAGGCCTTTACCCGATACGTGCCCCGCTCTGTCAAACCAAATGATCTGGTCATAGTTAAAGTTCCAGCATCCACAGAATCGCGCCAGGAGGCCTTCATCTTCCAAGTATCGCCAACCTTGCGCTGCAGCTCCATATTGACACTTATGTGGCAGACACGCTTCGCAGTAACACTGGAATAACAACTAGCGGTACTTCCATTGAGATTCATATCCGCTGAAATAATCGCTGTATTGATATACCGTGGCTGTACCTGATCCTCGGCATGAATCTCGCGTATCCCTGGAGCGGCCGCATAGCTGACGCCGGAAGCAGCTGTCGCCATGCAGCAGGCAAAGGCAAGCACAAGTGCCATCTGTAACTTTCTTTTCATCTTGATCTCCTCTCTCACTGTATCTCAGGGCAGACTGCACCCTTCTTTTGCAAAATAACAAGTATAGTAACAATCGACCTATAAAAAGTATGACACTTTTTTCCAACTTTTTTATAAAAATTTTGCCTTTGCCATATTCTCTTAGCACAAGGTCTTAGCTGTGATCTCTTTATTCCTTGGCAAATCTTAAATCCTCTGCCAGCGATAACAGTTCCTCTTTGGATAAGTTGCCAAAAATTTCAAGCATATATTTGCCATCTGATAACACCAGAGTGCAAGTGTCAAAATCCTCAACAAAATAGCCCTGAAAATCATTGATCTTTACTTCCTCCATCTCTTCTCTGATAGAAGTAGTATTTCCATGATTTCCGTTTTCCTGTAAACTTTGTCTTAACACCAACATTTCACTTTTTGAATTGGCATATGAAATTTGATAAACTCCAAACTCAATCTTAAACTGCTCTTCTGCCAATTCATAACCTTCTGGCACTTTGGCAAACTCATACTTCTGGAAAGAATCTGCTGTTGAGTTATTGTCATTTTCTCTTTGTTCCATCTCAACAAAATTGCCATGTTGTTCCATACAGTATTCAAACAACCGACAGATTACTGGCTCTGCACCTGTCACTGTTCCTCCCACCAATGCCAGCAATAACGCCAACATAATCAGCCACTTTCTCTTAGAGTGAATCGGACGATAAAGATCTGTAATGGGACTTGCATTCTCAGCCGCTCTGCGTTCCGCATTCACCTGTTTGATCATGCGACGCATTTTGCGCCGAAACCGCAAAGAGAAAAAATGCCTTTTGAAATGTTTGGGACGATTTTCATACTCCTGTCTTACCAGCTCCGTCAACACTTCTTTCAATAAATTTTCCAATTCTTGCATGTGATCTACATTTTGCATAATTTAACCCGCCTTTTCTTTTGTATTGTCGCCGCTGCCTGCTTTATAAATATATGAAAAAGACAACGACTTTGTGATTGGTTACTCGGCAGACTGCATCCCATTTTTATGGCATACAATCAGCCCTATACAATAGAGTAGCAATCCACCGACCCAAAACATGACACTTTTGCAAAAAATTTTCTATTTTCCTGCAAATCTCTTGACTTTTTCCTTGAAAACCTTTATTGTATTATTTATATAGTACAATAATACATAAGGAAAACGAGGTGATTCGATGCCGTGGAATTTGGATTCTGACAGACCTATTTTTATCCAGATTATTGAACGGATCCAGATGGATATTATTTCTGGACTCTATAAACCAGGAGATAAGCTGCCTTCTGTACGTGAACTCGCTCAGGAAGCATCTGTAAACCCAAATACAATGCAGAAAGCCCTTTCCGAGCTGGAACGAACAGGGCTTGTCTATTCTCAGAGAACCAGCGGAAGATTTATTACGGAGGATACTGCCATGATCGACAATTTAAAATCAGAACTCGCCAAGGAACTAGTGACACAATTCCTGGAAAATATGCAAAAATTGGGAATCCCCCAAGACGAAGCTCTATCCCTAATATCAGAAACCATCAAAGGAGACGAATATCATGACACTGATTGAATGTAAAGCCCTCACCAAAAAATATGGCAATTATCATGCCCTCTCCAACATTGATCTTCAGATTGAAAGCGGGCATATTATCGGCCTCTTAGGTCCCAACGGCAGCGGCAAAACTACTTTACTGAAATTGATCACCGGCCTTTTGCAGCCCAGTTCTGGTACACTCACCATCAATGGAGAACCTGTGGGTGTCAACAGCAAACGTTCCATTTCCTATTTGCCTGACCACACTTATCTGGACCGAAATATGCGGGTGCGGGATGCGATGGATTTTTTTGAAGATTTCTATCAGGACTTTGACTCCATGCGCGCTTATGATATGCTGGCACAATTGGCAATCAATCCCAACCACAAATTAAAAACGCTCTCCAAAGGAACACAGGAAAAGGTACAGTTAATCTTGGTGATGAGCCGTCGGGCAAATCTCTATATTTTGGATGAACCAATCGCTGGTGTAGATCCTGCCGCCAGAGATTTTATTTTAAATACCATTCTTTCCAACTATGATGAAAACGCTTCCATCTTGATTTCTACTCATCTGATCTCAGATATTGAAAATATACTAGATGAGGTTATTTTTATTCAGGACGGCAATCTACGCACACATGCTTCTGTGGATGATCTTCGCCAGAAGGAACACAAATCAATTGACACCATATTTCGGGAGGTATTCAAATGTTAAGAAAACTGCTGAAACACGAATGGAAATCGGTAAGTAAAGTACTGCTCCCAGTCAATCTGGGTATTATCCTTATCACTGTCATCGGCTGTATTGTACTGAACACCAATATATTTGCCACAAAAGAATCCTTTCCCATAGCGTTGTTCATGCTGATTTTTTATTTACTTTCGTTGATGACGTTTGCATCCATAACTTTAATCTTTGTCTATGTGCGCTTTTACAAAAATTTGTTTACCACAGAGGGGTATTTGATGCATACCCTCCCAGTAGCACCTATTCAGTTATTTCATTCTAAACTGATTGTAGGATTTTCGTGGTCTATCTTTAATTGTCTGCTGACATTGTTTTCCACTGCAGCTCTGGGTTTTTCCGCTATCGTCCGTGTTGCAAAGGATGAAAATATTGATAACGTATACCGTTTTTTTCTGGGCGACTCCATATCAAATAACCATAACCAAACATTTTCTTTTGCAGAGATGTTTGGTTATCCACCGGCAACATTTGTAATTCTGCTCTTATTGCTGTTGCTGACTGGCTGCCTTGTCTCAATCTTAATGGGTTATCTGAGTATTTTATTGGGACAATTGATGGAAAAATTTAAGCTGGCTGCTTCCATTGGTTTTTATATTGTTATCTATCTTATTATGCAGATGGTCACTTCCGTTGCCATACTACTACCCAACTCAAATCTACTGTTAAGTGCTATGGATAATGATTCCTCGATATATTTTTCGAATGTGTTTTATAAAAATTTATTTCCAGCAAGTATTATCTCACAACTGATCCTCTGCATTATTTTCTACCTGGCTGCCTATTTTTTAATCAGGCGCAATGTAAATTTAGACTGACAATCCGGCATGTGTCTCACACATGCCGGATATCTGTTACTGGATAAATGAAATAAATGTTTCCGCACATTTTACTTTTGTTTCTTAGTCCTTCTATATTCTCAATGATACTTGTCCCAACAACACATACATTGTATACATTCTAGCATTATCCCAAACACTATACCATACGATTTGATGCAAGTTTCTCCAATCTGATTCACGTTCTGTCAATTATTTAGGGTGTACCTGTGAAATCATGCTTGCCTTCTTACATCGGATTTATCTTTGCATCTGAGTCCAGTCTCTCCTCAAATACTTCCTCTGGCACTGGCTTAGCATAACGGTAGCCTTGTGCCACATAAGCACCAATCTCCCGCATCAATTCCACATCATTATCGGTCTCTACACCTTCACATACAATCTGCGCTTCTAGCTCTGCTGCCAGATTGACAATGCCCTTCATAATTGTGACCTGGCGGCTTCGATCCTGCCGATTCAACAGAAATGAACGGTCTAACTTGATGACAGATGCCGGAATCTGCTCAAAAATACCAAGGGAAGAATACCCTGAACCAAAATCATCAATGGAAAGACGTACCCCTTTGCTGCGCAACATCTCAATGGTCTGCCTTACCATCTGCTGTTGTAACTCTTCCACAACAATAGTCTCTGTCATCTCAACCTCAATCAGCTCCTTTGGCACCTGATAACGTTCTAAAACTTCTTCAAACCGCTCTGGAAAATCTGGTTTGATAAAGTGCATTCTGGAAAAATTACAGGAGACAGTGACCACAGGTTTTCCCTCCATCCTCCTTCGCTGAATCATCCGACAGACACATTCCAGGACAAAGAAATCAATCTCTGTCACTCTTCCTGTCTGTTCATAATATGGGATAAAAAATCCTGGCGATCTTACCTTACCATCTGCCGTAGGATCCAAAAATCTGACCAACGCTTCCGCGCCAACCACTTTTTCACTGCGGATATCCACTTTTGCCTGGTAATAAGTCACAAAATGATTCTCAATCTCCACAGCCTCCAGAAGTTTTTCTCTCTCATGCCGCTGTTTTAACGTCTGCTCTAAGAGTTGATCATAGACCATCACATCATTGAGGCGGCTGTCTTTGATATATTCTACCGCCTGGGTTGCGTAATTGACTGCCAAACGCATATCAGAATTTTCTGAGGGAATCAGATAAACTCCCATCTGTAATGTCATATGATTTTCCGTATCTTGATAAATTACTTGTTCGATCTGTTGTTCCATCTGCCTAAGCCTCTCGGTCAATGCCTCCTGAGACTGATAATTTAACAGAAGCACAAAACGGTCCCCTTGATTCCTGGCACAGATTTCATCTTTGTCACTGATACGCTCCTGAAGATTTACGGCAACCGTCTCTAAAAGCTTCTGTCCGGCATTCCAGCCATAGATCACATTATAACGACGAAACTGTGATATATTTACACAGACCACTGCACACTGCCTTGTCCTGCGCTCTGGCAGCAGCTTAGTCTCTCCTTGATAAATCAGATAATTGAGATTCCAAATGTCCATCCCAGTATCTTTGTACATCAGCTTTTGGATTTTCCTGCTGTTCCTGATCATATGATATGCCACCAGAACAACCGCCATCATCAACACCATCAACAGAATAATAATCTCCACACTGTGGTTGCGCAGAAAACGTTCCAGACTGATCTGCGAATGGACATTGTTCTTAAGCAAATATTCATTCACTGTTTTGGCATCTATCAACTCTATTGTTTTACCCAATATCCCAGCTAACTCTATGTCATCTGCTCTGACTGCAATGGAGATCCCATGCTCCCTGTTTAAGACACTTTTGATCTTTATCTTACTGTAAGAAAAATCAGTTCCCATCAAATATTCTGATAGATAACCATCGCACAGCACTGCATCTGCTTCTCCCTTCGCCACCGCGTCCAGACATTCCTGCTGGGTTGAATAAAGTTCCAGACGGACTTCACCTTGATCAAAAGCTGTAGCTGCCTCCCCCTTAAGATAAGGCACGGTTGCCAGCACTTGCGCCTCAGCAAGCGTACTATCTTCTTTCATCGCAATCACCAATGGAATCTGAATATACTCCTTAATCATTTGAAATCCATATTCACTGAGTTGCTCTTTGGTATCTGTACAATAAGAAAGCAGATCGACTTCCCCAGCATGCAAAGCTTCCCTTGCCTGTTTAGCCTGATCATATTTCTTATATTGAACATTTAGTCCCGCATAACTTAACTTGGCATCGAACATCTCTCTGGCAATTCCCTGGCATTCACCTTCCACTTGATAACAAAATGGATAATGCCCATCCAGATAACCGACAACAATTTCTTTCTGACTCTCAATATACGTTTTCTCTTCTGTGGTGAATACCACTGTCTTATCCAGCCGACTATGATAATATCTGTTCATCAACTCTGTTTCCAATTCTGGCCGGCTGATTTTTAAGTCTGCAATTGCCTGATTTAACTCCCGCAGTACATCATCATTTCCCTGGTATGTAATATAATAAAAAGGCATTGGCGCAAAACGTCCCAACAGCCGATGCCCTTGGCGCACTTCTGTAAATGTATGAATATAGGCATCAATCTGCCCTTCCTCTAAGGCTTGCAAAAGATCCGCTGTGCTGTCATACATATTCAGTTTTGGATCTGCTATGCCATGATCTTTCATGTACTGTAAAAATTCATTTTTGCGCACATAGGTTTTTACCATTCCAAAGGTAATCTTTTTCATGGCTTCAAAATCCTCATACGCCAACAGACTATCTCCTTGGGCTGCAATTGCTCCAAAAGTATATCCGCTTGAAAGGGAAGCATACTGATAAATCTTGGCGCGCTCCTCGGAAAATTGTGCCGACCCCACCAGATCCACGTTCTGATTCGCCAACAACTCCAATGCCTCGTCCCAGCTTTCACACTCGACAAATTCTATATTCCAGTCTGCATATTCGCACAATGCATTTAAGTATTGGACATCCATTCCATCATAGCTTCCTCCATTTTCTTTTATATGGTAGCCGTCCATTGGGAAAAAGGCCACTTTTACATTGCGCTTGTCCGCTGCCTGAATCCCTAGTGGTAAAAATATGCCCATCAATTGAAACAAAATTATGATTCCTGCCAATACTACAATACTTTTTTTCGATTGGACTTTTAAATAATGCTTGATAATACCACCTCATCCTCGCTTTTATTCTTTCATTTTATCATGCTAGGTAATTTTTGCAAGAACTTATTCTACGCACCATTGCGCAGGAAAATCAAATAGAAACAGCCTATCAGCTTTTTCTCCCTGATACTATATCATACAAATATATCTTTGCACCGAATAGCATGGTATAAAAAACACCTCTCCTCTATACTGAATACAGAGAGGGGAGGTGTATATTATGAATATTTCTAGAAAAACAATTCTATTTTTCTTTCTGGATGATGTAGAAGAAACCTTTTAACACAATGCCAGTTTATGATACTATGCCATAATTTTGTGCATATTTTTTCACTTGTTCCGCGCGTTCGCGCTGACCCACTGCCAGAAACACAGCAGTACTCATATCAAAAAATTCTTTCGACATTTCAATCTGTCCCAACTCTGCCAGGGCACATGCTTTGTTGCACAACAGCATGGGAAAGGTATGCATTTTTCCATATTCAATACAAAAATCAATTCCTTTCTGGCAGAGTGCAAGGGCGTCTTGATAATACCCCTCCTGCCCAAGCCAGGAAGAAAGATTCTGTAAAATCATGGGGTATTTTACTGATAATTCTTGTCCGTTCATTGGATGCTTTTCCATATATTCTTTCAGTTCAAATAATAGATGAAATGCATCATGGGTGTCCCCCATCGCATGGTAGCTGCATGCAATATTATTAAGAATACTAATTTCCTGATAAGTTAAAAGTCTAGTCCTAATATGCAGACCATCAAACTCAGGTATTGTCATTTGAATCACTTCTAAAAGCTGTTCTAATATTTTCTGGGCGCTTTCTCCCTGATTTTTGCAAATCAATACTCTTGCAAAACACAAGTATTGTTGTTCCATATTTCTACTGTAACCACTGTATGGTTTTTTCTGTATGATTTCTTCCAGTGTACAGACCAATTGTTCCGCCTTACCATATTCTTTTTTCCCAAGACAGCGAATCAGATGCTGTTCCATCTCATACTGCTCCATTTCTGCCTTACTAAGACAGATATCATGGACTTGATCTATAATCCCCAATCTTTGAAACAATCCCTGCAAAATCTTTTTTCCTGGTATCTGTATTCCATTTTCAATCCTTGACAGAGTGGAAGGCGTACAAATCCCATAACTTAGCTCTTCTTGAGAATATTTTTGTCGTTCCCTGGCATCACGGATCAAAGCGCCGACCGTATAATTCGCCATATCCCTTAAACCTCTTTTGTACTATACGGCTCCCATTCTGGGAGCCGCATTTTTCTATATACTATATCGAGGTCAGAGCAAAATTCTCGAAAAATAAGAATTTTGCAGACAGACATATGCAGTTTGCATTCTAATGTCATAGATTAAAATGCCTATCATATGGTATTACTCCTCCACTTGCAGCCGTCTAAATTCCCGTTTTTCAAATTCCTGAATAGAAATACTTTTCTTATTGGGATTGGCAAACACAAATGTCTTATCCACATTTTCCAGATAATTTTGAATCTTATCATTCGTGGCGCTGATAATCACCTGAAAGCCAAGCCTGCGAATTAGACTGATACAACTGGCCACTTTCTCAGCATCCATCTTAGAAAATGCTTCATCCAGCACCACCAGGCGAATCGTTGGTGTATGATGTGTTCTGGTATCTGCGCTAATCCGGTAAGTCTGTGCAAAACTGGCCAGTAAAGCCACATACAAGGGATTCTGCCCTTCACCGCCAGAATTTTTCTTCAGCATTTTGCTAAGCTTTAACTTCATGGGTTGTCCATCTTCCCCGCGGATAATCTGCTGCATATCAAAAGAGAGATAGGTACGGTAATCTGCGTATCTGTCCATACTGCGCTTTGCCTCCTCTTGCACTTCCACAGAAGCATCCACTGGAGGAATGAAGATATTTAAAAGCTCATTCATCTGCTCCCCATATTTATTTTCATGTTCCATGCGGAACAGATCCATCTGATTTTCCATCTGATTGGATAACTGGCTGGGATTGATATCTAGATCTCGATCCATAAACATATCATAATATTTTCCGTCTTCCCCAGAATTGCGCTGAAAGACAAACTGATACTGATCTTTGCCAAAATCCAGCTTAGCAATCACTTTATTCAATTCATCCTTTCTGCGGATGGCGTCTTCAATTGCGCTGCGAATTTTGTAGATAAAATCATCCTTAAAATGTTCCAACGCAGACTTGGCCTGCTCTCTAGCCAACTCCTGAAAACGCTCCAAATCTTTACATTGTAACTCTTCAAGCAGAGAATCATAATTGTGGTTGGTCTCCTCAAAGGCCCCAAAATTTCGATTGGGATGTTCTCTCAGATATGCGCTGCGACGCTCAGCAAGCATCCGAAATAATTCTTCCTGCTGTGCCTGGGCAGACTGTTCTTGGTTTAAACAACGCTTCTGCAGATATTCCGCTCCCTGATCTGACTGTTGAAGCTCGGCCGCCCATTGCTGTTCCAACTGCGGATTTGCGTCAAACTGGCGCTTTTGGTCAACGAACTCCTGACTAAGCTTAAGATGTTCCTGCTCTTCTCTGTCAATCTGCCGCTCCCTGTCATAAATTTGATTGGAAAGGTGCAGGAGCTGTGCTTCATGTTCCCCAAGCTCTTTATCTAACTCCTCTTTCTGTAATTTCAAACGACTGACATCCTTCTGCTGCAATTCTAAAATTCGTGCGCTCAAATGCTCTTTCTCTTTTTTCTGCTTTGGGATTCGTCGAATATCTGCCAGCCATTCTAAATATTGGCTGGCATCCCTGGATAACGATTCCATAGACAATAATTGCTGAAAACTCTCCAGCTCTTCCCACAATGGCTGTAATTTTTTCTCCAACTGATCCCGCTTTTTTTTGAGCATCGACATGCGCCGCTTGAGACTTTCCGCGCCGATATAGGCATATTTTATGTAATTGTCTGGATTGATATGTTGTAGACGATATCCTTGATACAACATACAATCTTCTGTCACTGCCACAGGAAACTGTCGCATCTGTTCCACATTCTCACATTTGATTACATTCCCCAAAAGAAAATCTATAAAACTGCGCACATATTCTTCCTTGGTTTTTACCGCCTCTGCCAAGGCATGTTCCTGTACATGGTGTTTTCGTTCCATAACCTTTTCGGTATCTAACACCGAGACGCGGAAAAATTTGCGGTGATCCATCTTTTGATACAAGACCGTGGCCTGCTTTGCATATTTGGGTTCCACCACCAACAAAAGTTTATTTTTCCCCAGATAGCCTTCCACCGCATTGCGCCAACGTTCTTGTTTGATATCTAAAAGATCGGCTAAAATACTAACCTTTACAGCCTTCCCGTTTTGCTCTGATAATTTCTGATATAAATACTGTCTGGCTTCGATCAACTCTCTTGGATATACCTTACTGCCCTTGTGAAGCTCAGATAATTCGCGTTCTGTCTCCTTTAATGCTCTACGCTCCTCTTTTATCTGTGCCTGCAGGTCGTCCTTCTCCTCAGAAATCTGCTCCCGTAACTGATAAAGCGCCTCCTTTAATCCCTCCATCTCTGCTTCCTGGATGGAATAGTTACTGAACTTTTTGACATTCCATAAAATGGTATTTGCAGCCATCTCACAATCTGCCCAGCCCTTCAAATTCTTAGCTGTCTCATCCCACTCCAATTTACTACGTTCCAGACGCTCCAACAGTTCATTGACATTTCTCAATTGATCTTGTGCTTGCTGATATCCGGTCTCTGAGATCAGGCGAATTAACTCTTCTTTTCTAGAATTATATTCCTGCTTTTTTTGTTCCAGCTCTGCAAGCTTTTGTCTGCTTTGCTGCAAATCTTCTCTGTGAAACTGCACCTTATCCTGAAGTTCCTGTATCTTCTGCTGTTTTGCCAAAAATGAAAACTTTTCTGCAAAATATTGATACTTTAAGACCTCTTCCTTTTGCTGCTGTACTTTTGCAAACGATTCTTGAATTTCCTTCAGACTATCTACCTCTTTGCGGATATCCATAATCTTCTGCTGCATTCTTCCGTACTGAATCACACTCTCCTGCATATCCTCAATATGGATATCTTGTTCCATACAGATATATTCTTTTACAAACTCCTCGATACGGCTGTTCATCTTAAAGGGGATGGCACGTTTAAACAACATGGGAAATTTCTCCATATCCAGCCCGCCCAGATACTCGTCATACAATTTTCTGCGAAAGGTCTCATTGCGTGAGGTCGCAAACCAGGCACCTCTCTCATATTTACGGTTTAGATATTCACGAATTTCCTCCGCAGACATGACTCTCTGCTCCATGCGGTAGCTGTTTTCAAACAGTCCCCCTTGATGCCAGAAAAAATAGCGCTTAGAATAATCGTTTGCCGCTGTCTCCACATCAAAAACCACACCGACACATTGTTGTTCTCCTGTGTCACTGCGTGTAAATTCCAGTACAATGGTTGTGGAAAAATCCTGATTTCTAAGATACTGGCTGGTGTTGTTTTCCTCCATATTAACCATACCGCGCAGATACTCAATTAGACTGCGGTCGGAATCATCAGCCGCTGCTTTGTTAAAAAATCCTCTGCCATCTGTATTAGCATACAACACTACCTGCAGCGCATCAATAATCGTGGATTTTCCACTGCCGGAATGCCCTGTAAAAAAATTGATCTCCTTGTGGAAGGACAGAATCTTGCGGTCAATATAATGCCAGTTGTTGAGACACATGCGCGACAATATTTCAAAATGCTCTCTATACTTCTTTTCTTGCATTCTGTTCCTCCTCTGTAAAACTCTCCAGTATTTTTCTTGCGTTCTCCCCCATCAGAGCCATATTGATACTAGGATAGATAATCATTCTTGTCTCTGCCTGTGCCTCCTCCACAGAATCAAGTACCTCCAAGATCTGATAACGTTTTAACAAAGCCAGCGTGCGCCGAAGTTCTGTCGGTGAAGGCCTGTCCTTTAAGATCTGGAAACTGCCCAGCTTACTGTTGATTTCCCCCAAGGTCGTATAAATATTGACACTGGTGGAAGCAGACGCCATCTGCTCATCATAAATCAATTTTAAAATTAAAATATAGATGGTAGATAGTTTGCTGAGCCGTTCTGCCATCACCTGTTCTCCCGTTATATAAATTACACCGCTTTGAATATTTTCATGAAGCTCAATGCCTGCCACCTGAAAATATTCTTTTAAAAAATCTAAATGTTTACTCAGTATACGATACTCCCGATTGAGCACAAATCTTCCTGTGCTTTTCTCATATTTTCGTTCCAGGAAAAATGTCTGCCGTAATAATCCCTGGATTACTTGTGTCAATTGAAGCTGCTCCCCCTCTGATAAATTTTCAAAATAAGCAATCATTGGTATTCCTTTCGCTTCAAGAACGCTGATAGCTTTTATCTCAATCAGAGATTGAGATAAATGTCAGCTTGGGATAACAGTATCTGCCATTGTCTGCGCTCTTGAGCTCCTTTGCCTCTTGATTTGGCAGTAGCCGATACTTGCTGTTTTTCTTACCTGCATAATCATAGGCAAGAATCAGCTTTTCAAAATCCTCATCACTCTTAACGGTATCTTCTGTAATTTGAATGGTTCCCTGCGCATCCGCATGCAATTCCAAAAATTCTTCCACCTGCTGTCTGCTGTATCTATGATGGATCTGATTGAGCTTTAAAATATCCTCCTTAGAAAGCTCTTTCTGTTCTGCCTGCGGCTGCAAATTTTCAATAAAATTCTTCTTGGGCGCACGCCTGCGGTACAGGGATTTTTCATTGAGTGTTTGAAATCCAGACAGATTGATCTGCTCAGCCATCTTTTTGAGATCTTCTTGGGGCTGCTGTCTTGTGGCAATCTGATTTAATATCTGCACCACCATGCCCTGCATACTGCCCTCCTGATTCAACAGGTAATTGAGACGCACCACAGTAGCCTTGACATATTTCATATGCTCTCGATCCATATTTGCAATCCGCCGCTCAATGTCATCAAATCCACGGTCAATGCGCTCTAAAATATCCAAAATTTCCTCAATATCTATATCTTTCTGAGAAGCTGGCTGACCAATCATCCCAGTGTTTCCTTCTCTCTGGGCAATCCTCTGCATCCAGTCATAATCCTGCTGCATCTGTCGAATCCACTGTTTTATGTCACTCTTATAGATATAAAAATTATCACTGGTCTTTAAGATATGATATTTTCTATGAATAATCTCCTGCACATAGCCTTCCAGATGATCTTTGAGCAAATCTCCATAAAACTGCTGTTCCAACAAACTATCAAAAAAACGATCCATATTGTGAAGCATGTCCTGCAAAGATTTATTCAATCTTCTGGTATTATAGAGTGCTGTCTTTAAAAGACCAAGATTGGCATTGGGATCTTGACGCAGAGAAAATAAAATGGCATATATATTTTGTATGTATACCTCTGTATCATCCATTTCCTGGCTGGTAAGTTTTTCAAAAGCTTCAATAAAAACCGCCGCATAGTCTGGAATCATAATATTTGTCACCTGTGCATAATAATCCTCTATCTTTTTCAGCCAGCGGCTATTTAACAGCCAGTTAAGAACACGGTTCGCTGGCGTCTCTAGCAGATCAAGATCCGTTTCATTATCCTCTCTCTGGATCTGAAGCTTCTTCTGGGAAAAATACTCACTCAAGATTCGCACACATGCCTCACGGCTCAGAAAATAGCTCTGATATTGATATTCTTCATTTATAATTAACAATGCTTCTATATACGTGTCCCGGTTCGGCGACCGGAACAGGCTATAGAAGCTGTCTGGTATCTCGTATCTATATTCCATGATTTCCCTTTTTTGGCGGCACAGCCGTGTATTCATACGGTGTTGCCTGATAGACATAATAATTCAACCAATTCGTATAGAGTGTGTTGGCATGAGCCCGCCACTGTAAATGGGGACGAATGGTACAATCATCATCCTGATAATAATTCTTTGGTATCTGAATATCCAGCCCTTTTTCCTTATCCCGCATATATTCAGTATGTAGCGTAACACGGTCATATTCTGGATGTCCCATCACAAAAATTTTCTGCCCGCTGGTATCCATGATCAAAAATACCCCCGCCTCTTTCGATTCAGCAAGAATGGTCAACTCTGGTATTTTCTCAATATCTTCTCTGCGCACCTCTGTATGTCTGGAATGGGGCGCCAGAAAATAATCATCAAACCCGCGCACAAGCGGAATCTTGCGGTTACTGACTTTATGCTCAAACAGTCCAAACATTTTCTGGCTTAACGGATGTTTGGGAATGCCATAGTGATAATATAATCCCGCCTGTGCCCCCCAACACAGATGCATGGTGGAAGTGACATTTGTTTTGGTCCATGCACAAATCTCCTGAAATTCTGGCCAATAGTCCACTTCCTCATACTCCATCTGTTCAACTGGCGCTCCAGTAATGATAAAACCGTCGAATTTGCGCTCTTTGATTTCTGTAAAGGTATGATAAAATTTATTTAGATGACTGCTGGAGGTATTGCGGGACTCATGGCTGCCTGTTTTCACAAAGGTCACATCCACCTGCAGCGGCGTATTGGACAGTTCCCGCAAAATCTGCAATTCTGTCTCTTCCTTTAAAGGCATGAGATTCAAGATTCCTACCTCAATGGGGCGGATATCCTGATGCATAGCCCGATTTTCATCCATAGTAAATACATTTTCCCGTTCCAGCGTCTCTCTTGCTGGTAATCCGCTCTGAACTTTGATTGGCATTTGATCTTCCTTCTTTCTGTGTGATAATTATGATTCTGTATGCAACATCGCAAGTAATTCTTCTTGGGAGATTACTCGCACCCCCAATTCCTGTGCCTTAGTCAGCTTACTGCCGGCATTTTCTCCAGCAAGCAGCATTGTCGTTTTCTTTGACACAGAACCAGATACTTTTCCGCCCTGTGCTTCAATCATAGCAGCCGCTTCCTTACGGCTAAGACTTGGCAGTGTTCCTGTAACCACAAACGTCATACCATCAAATTTACCGCCTGCCTGCTGTTCTTTGGAGTTCATATTAACCCCATAACGTTTCATGCGCTCGATCATCAAACGGTTTTCTTCTTTCTGAAAAAATTCCACAATACAGTTAGCGCTGACCTCACCGATATCATTGACCTCCTGCAAAGATTCCACATCTGCTTTTAGAAGAGCATCAATACTCTGAAAGTCTCTCAAAATCGCCTTCGCTGCTGCTTTTCCAACATTTGGGATCCCAAAGCCAGTTAGAAGCTGATAGCCATCGTTTTCCTTTGATTTCTCAATGGCTGCCAATAATTTATCAGTATTTTTTTCCTTACCAATGATACCCTGCTCAATCAATTCTTCTCTGCTCTCGTGCAGTGTATAAATATCTGCCACATCTTTCAAATACCCCCGACGTACCAATTCCTCCACATACACAGTACCAAAGCCTTTGATGTCCATAGCATCTCTGCCCACAAAATTTATAATATGGCGCTCTAACTGTGCTGGACAATTGGGAGAGGTACATCTGATATCAGCGGTATCTTTCTCCCGCTGCGTTTTGGCACCGCATACAGGACAGACCTCAGGCAGATGATAGGGCACCGCATCCTGCGGCCGTTTCTCTTTCAATACTCTGCGCACCTTGGGAATAATTTCTCCTGATTTATAGACTTGTATGTGGTCTCCAATGCGGATATCAAGTTCGTCAATAAAATCCTGGTTGTGCAGCGTTGCACGAGAGACACTAGTTCCACACAGTCTCACTGGTTCAAAGATTGCCGTAGGCGTAATTCTGCCTGTACGTCCCACTGACAACTCTATATCCAATAATGTCGTCTCTTTTTCCTCTGGCGGATATTTATAGGCCACCGCCCATCTTGGGACCTTGGAAGTGGCGCCCAGTTTGGCTCTGTCTGCAAATGAATTGACTTTTACCACAGCGCCGTCAATATCATAGCCCAAAGCTCCTCTTTGCTCTCCAATCGCACAGATTGCCTCCCAGACCTCCTCCTTGGTTCGACAAAGCCGATAATCATCAATCACCGGAATCTGATTGCGCTTTAGATATTCATATCCCTGTATATGCGTTTTGATCTCCATGCCACGGATTTCCTGGATGTTAAAGACAAACATTGAGAGCCCACGCTGTTTGGTGATCTTGCTGTCCAACTGCCGCAATGTTCCTGCGGCACAATTTCTCGGATTGGCAAATGGCTTTTTTCCGTTCAATTCCTGCATCTCATTCACACGCTCAAAATCTTCATTTGTCATATATACTTCACCGCGAACCTCCAGATAATCAACGGGTTCTTTTAATTTCTTTTTGACATCAGAAATCACTTTTGCATTTGCTGTCACATCCTCACCGAAATTGATGCCATCTCCTCTCGTAACAGCCAGTTGCAAATCTCCCTGCTCATACCTGAGTGCCATAGAAAGTCCATCTATCTTATATTCAACTACAAATTCTGGTTCCTCCAACTGCTTATACATATCTTCCACAAACTCTTCCACTTCTTCCCTGGAAAATACATCCTGTAAACTCAGCATCGGTACATTGTGGGCTACCAGCACGCCTGCTTCCCTCTTAGCTGTGCCGCCCACCTTCTGTGTGGGAGAATCTTTTGTCACCAGATCTGGAAATTTCTGCTCTAGCTTTTTGAGCTCCTGCATTTTCTGATCATATTCATAATCACTGATCTTAGGATTATCTTGATTATAATATCGGTCGCTGTGATATTCTAGCTCGCTGCGCAGTTCTTTTATTTTCTGTTGTGCCTGCTCTCTGTCCATGCTTTGTTTCCATCCTTTCCTTCCCCATCAACAATATCACTAGAGGATTTCATAAGCTGCGATCTTAATTCTGTCCATTCTTCTGAGGTAATTTTGCGGTAAGCCCCCTCTTTTAAATCGCCAAGTCTGATATTCATAATTCGCACTCGCTTCAAATCCACCACTCGATATTGAAAAGCTTCACACATCCTGCGAATTTGCCGATTCAATCCCTGGGTTAAGATAATGCGAAATGTATATCTCCCCACTTTCTCCACCTGGCACGGTCTGGTTGAGACATCTAACTGTGCCAAATAGACCCCCTTAGCCATCCCCTGGAGAAATGCCTTTGTCACTTCCCGATTGACCCTGACTAAATACTCTTTCTCATGAAAATTTCTACTGCGCATCATCTTGTTTACTAATGCTCCCTGATTGGTCATCAAAATTAATCCGTGCGAATTTTTATCCAACCTGCCAATGGGGTAGATTCGTTTGGGATAATTTACATAATCAACAATATTATCTTTCTCACGCTTCTCTGCTGTACATACAATTCCTGTCGGTTTATTTACAGCAATTAAAATAATCTCTTCCTCTTTTGAGACCCGTTTCTTTCCAAACATTACCCGATCTTTAGAAGATACCTTATCTCCCATCACAGCAACTTTGCCATTGATTGTGACTTGTCCTGCCGCAATCTGGCGGTCTGCTTCTCGTCGGGAACAAACTCCCGCTTCACTGAGATATTTATTGATTCTAATTGCTTCTGACATCACTTTGCCCCCCTATCAGAATACCAGAGGCATTCTGATCCCAGAACTTTTCTAAGCTCTGTTTTATTCTTCGTCTATTCTTGTATCTATAAAAATCTCTTTAACCGTTCAATGTTCTCTTCCTCAAAATCCATCAACTCCTCAGCAAGCTCATTGGCATAGCTGCCCACATTCTTGTTGTTGTGCTTGACCTTCAAAAGATCGGCAATTCCTCTTGTATTTCCCTGAATCACCATATCTGCCACATGATCTGTACTGATATTGAGCATCGTATTCGCCTGGATAGCTCCCCACAGCATGGCCTTTTGAAGTCCAGAATCTCTAGGCAGCAGCCCATATTCCCACAAACCAGCCTCCGCTTTCCGTTCAAAATCCCGAAAACGATTTCGCTGTGATGTCAGCTCATAAGCAAATTCCTGATTGTAAACCTTTCCCATCAATGCATCAATCGCCTGAACTGCCATAGATGCATTTTTTCTAGTTTCTTTTAGAACATGGATTTCTTCATAATTACGCATAGCTTCCTCCTAATGGTTTTACTATTAGGTTGAAGCATTTTTCTCATTTTATACCTGCCAAAGTTCCTATAGACAAGTGAAAGTACCAGTCATTTATGATTTGTTGTACTAGATGCGCCACTGTGTATAAAAAGAAGAACTGCCTTATCTAAGGCAATTCTCCCTTCTTTGCTCATCATGGATAGTTTACTTAATTTTGCAGTAACAAATCAGTTCTGATATATCCGGTCTTACCATTCCATTCTACTTTTGTCCAACCTTCTGCGTAACTGAGAACAACCTTAATACTGTCGCCAACTGCTGTAGAACCCATGATTTCCGAGGTAACACTCATAGATGTACGCACGTTGTAGACATTATTTGCTGTCAACACAGTTCCCTCTGGTACATAGTTGACACCGCCAGATTCTCCCTCATCTGAAGAACTATCCTCAGAAGCATTATCATCTGTATTTTCTTCTGGTTGTGGTTCTTCTGGTGCCTGTTCAGGCTGATTCTCCTCTGGTGTCTCCTCCTGCTTTGTATTTTCTTCTGGCTTCTGTTCTTCCTCTTCTGCTTTTGCTACATAAGAATCCTTCCACTTTGTAATCGCCTTTGCAACTTTGGCTACTTTTTTCTTTAATTTGTTATCGTCCTCAATAATTTTATCATAATTATCCTGGACTTCATCGTTCAAAGTCTGGACGGTATCTCCGCCTTCAAATTCTTTAATCGAATTCAAAATCTTTTTATTCATCTTCTGCTCTTTTAACTCACGATTGAAAGAACTATAACGATTATTGATATAAAGTTTTCCCTCTTTATCTGTCTGCACATAAAAGACATTCAAACCTGGAAGCGCTTCCTTGGCTCCCGAAAATTTCATATCATAAACAACAGCTACCATATAGCTGCCTTTTTTACTCCCATCCTCAACCGTACAGGAGACATTATCATAGCTATCTACATTTTCATGCATCATTTTAATGTAATCTTTTTCCATATCAGAGAGATATTTTGTCACTTTAGAAAGCTTGTCCATATCCCCCGCAGCATAGGAATTATAATATGTGGAGAATAACTTCTGAATCTTGGCATTTTCAGAATTTGAATCCTCGGTCTGATCTTCTTTATCTTCTTTATCTTCTTTATCTCCCTTAGTTTCTTTGTCTTCTCCCTCGTCTGTCTGTGCATCTGATTGCTGTCCATCCTGTTCTGTCTGCGGTTTTTTAGATTTGTTATCATCCCCGCCTTTACAACCTGCCACTGTAACGGCAAGTGCCATAACAAGTGCAACCGTTAAAAATCCCTTAGACATATATTTCACATTTTTCTTACAAAAACTTACAATTCTATCTATACCAGACTCAGATCTTTTATCTAAATTATTCATATATTCTCCTTTATATAATTCAAGCAGTGTTTCTCCAAATTAAAAAAACACTTATCTATGTTAAAAACTCTTCCATATTGTTACTACGACACAAATTTGTCTTATGATTCATATGATATAAAATCCCCCACCGCATACTGCGAGAAGGAGATAAGATTACAGGTTCCAATGCACCCAGAGGGAATCGAACCCCCAGCCCCAGAACCGGAATCTGGTATTTTATCCGTTAAACTATGGGTGCCTTTTGCTTATTTTTTCGAGCTAAATCATTGTACCATACTTTATTTTAAAAAGCAAAAGAATTTTTTATTTTTTGCATTTTATTTACAATTTAACCTTTTCATGCAGTTTTTTTGTTTATCTTGTCGGAAAATATTGCTAGTTTTATTGCTTAAAATTCAAGAACGCCAAGTCATTCTTGCGATGGGAGTCTCTCTATTTGATATACTTACTAATTTCCTCAGCAATGTCCTCTGGCAGACGCCTGTCTGTGGCAATCACAATTTCTCCAGCTTCTTCATAGTAGGGAAATCTCTGCCCTAAAAGCTCTTGAATATAATCGACACTCATATTTTCATTTAAAATAGGACGGCCATTATCATTCTGCACTCTGGAAAAAATAGTCTCTGGCTCCGCAGTCAGAAGTACTACGGTTCCATTTTGGCGCATCAAAATTACATTTTCCTTGCGCAAAGCCATTCCTCCTCCACAGGAAATAATTTTATCCTTCTCTTTGCACAATTCTTGTAACAATTCTGTCTCCATATCCCGAAATCTTTGTTCTCCTTGTGCGGCAAATATTTCTGCAATACTCTGATGATAACGCTCAACAATCTGCGCATCTGTATCTATCTCTTCATATCCCAACTTATTGGCAAGACATCTAGACACTGTACTCTTGCCAGTCCCCATAAATCCAATTAAATATATATTTGGTTTTGTCATCTCTGTATACTCTCCGAAATTTTTTCTAATATTTCTGTCATATTCTGAAGTGGAAGCTGCCCAGGCGCTGATATTTTCCCAAGACTTGCAAAAGTCATACAAGAACCAAATATCTGTCCACTAATTCGAGACACAGTTCCCAATCCTCCCATCGCCATTGTGACCAGCGGATAATCTGGATAGTCCTCTTTGGTCTGTACGGTTGCTTCCAATAATCGCAGCACATCCATTGCATTTTGAGGCATCACCGCAAGCTTGCCGATATCTGCACCAGCTTCTTGTATCTGTAACAATTCCTGCCGCATCTGCACTGTTTCTGGTGTATGAGAAAAATAATGTTGAGAACCAATAATTTTCTGCCCTGCTTGATGCAACTTTTCAATCACAGCAGAGGCATTGGCACACTCCATTACCTCCAGATCCAGCAAATCTACATAACCGCTCTTCGCAACATTCTGCATCAATTGTATGTATTCTGCCTGTGATAACTGCTGTTCCCCACCCTGAGATTTGCTGCGAAAAGTACAGAGCAAAACCGTCTCCTGACAGATTTTTGCCAGTTCAGATAATATCTGCTCTGTCTTGCCCCACTGCTCAATCTGTGCAAACCAGTCCATACGCCATTCCAGTACTTCTGCCCCCTGCTTTACAGCCTGCACTGCCACTTGACAAATCTGATCTTTTTCAATCTCCACTATGGGTACACAGATCAATGGTCTTCCTTTCCCAATTGTATATTGCTTTATTTTCTGTGCCATATCTTCCAATCCACTTCTTTCCCTATAATTACTATTACTTTCTATAAAATTAAATTTGGTTTTATTTTTTAATCACCGACTGTCTGTTGTGTTCCTACTGTTCCTCGCTTATTATACCAAAAACACCCTGGAATGCAAAGCTTTTTTCCATGTAATTTGTATACCATATTCCTCTGTCATATGAAGTGATGGGAGATTTTGGTACTAGAAATATAAATCTAAAATGGAGATTGTCAAAACTAACATTTGATTGACATATTTTTTAATATCCATTAAGATAATTTCTGAACAATTTTTCCAAAACAAACCGAGAGGCATCCATACTCACGATTTCCTCTTACAGAAAGGTGGATTTATATATGAAGTACGAAATCACAGGCAAAACGAAACTTACAGCCCTTTTAGGCAGCCCTGTCTCCCACAGTATTTCCCCTCAAATGCATAATGAGGCATTTCATGAGTTAGGGCTTGATTATATTTATCTCGCCTTTGATATAACCCCTGATACTCTAGAAACTGCAGTAGCTGGATTAAAGGCAGCTGGTATCTGTGGATTCAATTTGACCATGCCCTTAAAAGTACATATTCTGCCATTATTGGACGAATTAACACCAGCAGCCAGGCTTGCAGGAGCTGTAAATACTGTGATGGTAAGAGATGGCCGCTTAATTGGCCATACAACAGATGGTACAGGCTATATGCGTTCTGTTACGGATGCGGGCTTCGATATTATTGGAAAAAAGATGACTCTGCTCGGCGCCGGCGGCGCTGCCACTGCAATCTGCGTACAGGCTGCTTTAGATGGTGTTGCCGCCATAGATATGTTTAAGCGCAAAAACAATTCTTGGGATAAGACGGAAGCTTTTTGTGACAGTGTTGCCTCGGAAACTGGCTGTCAGATTCGGCTTTTGGATATTAACAATACAAACCTTCTCGCCGAAAGTATCTCCGAGAGTACTATTCTTACCAACGCAACTAGTGTCGGTATGGCACCAAACACTGCCTTAAGCCCTATTTGTGATCAGTCACTGTTACATAAAGAGTTGATTGTATCTGATATCATTTACAATCCCAGAGAAACCCTGCTCTTAAAGCAGGCCAAAGCACAAGGCTGTCGTTACTTTAACGGTCTGTATATGCTGCTCTACCAAGGAGCTGCCGCATTTACTTGCTGGACGGGCCTGGAAATGCCTGTCGACCTGATTAAGAAAAAATATTTTTCCAATTAACAGTCAAAAATCAAATTCAGATAAAGGAGACCACCAATTATGAGTTTTACATTTTTTAAGCAACTTCCCAGTCCAGAAGAAATCAAACAGCAATATGGATTATCCCAGTCAGCTACCCAGGCAAAACAAACACGCGATAAAATGGTTCGCGATGTCATCACAGGTGCATCCGATAAATTTCTGGTCATTATTGGCCCATGTTCCGCAGACAATGAAGATTCCGTCTGCGACTATATCAGCCGCCTTAGCCGTGTACAGGAAAAAGTAGCTGATCGTCTAGTTATCATTCCTCGAATTTACACCAACAAACCAAGGACAACTGGGGAAGGCTACAAAGGAATTGCACATCAGCCAGATCCAGAGAAACGTCCAGATATGCTGGCCGGATTGATTGCCATGCGCAAAATGCATATTCGTGCTCTGGAAGAAAGCGGCCTCTCCTCCGCAGATGAAATGCTCTATCCAGAAAATTGGCCTTATGTGGAAGATCTGCTTTCCTATGTGGCCATCGGCGCCCGCTCGGTGGAAGATCAGCATCACCGCCTGACGGTAAGCGGTTTTGATGTCCCTGCTGGAATGAAAAACCCCACTAGTGGAGATTTCTCCGTTATGCTGAACTCCGTGTATGCCGGACAACACCCACATCACTTTGTATTCCGCGGTTATGAAGTGGGAACTACTGGAAACCCCTTAACCCATGTTGTTTTAAGAGGCGCTGTCAATAAACGTGGCGTCTGTATCCCCAATTACCACTATGAAGATCTGGAACGTTTAATTCAAATGTACGACAAAATGGATCTGCAAAACCCTGCAGCTATCATTGACTCTAACCACTCCAATTCTAATAAACAATATGAACAACAGATCCGTATTGTCAAAGAGGTGATGCACAACCGAAAAATTTCTCCAGAAATTAGAAGCATAGTAAAAGGTGTTATGATTGAGAGCTACATTGAACCTGGCTGCCAGAAAGTCGGCGAACATGTCTATGGAAAATCTATCACAGATCCCTGCCTTGGCTGGGAAGAATCTGAACAATTGATTTATCAGATTGCAGAAATGAATCAATAATCTAACACTCCAAGTTCTATTGAGTATGGAACTTGGAGTGTTCATATGCCTTATCTACATACGTTCTAAAAAGTGATTAAGAACGCAAAGATATGCCATTGCTCAGAAGATGTATTGCAAAAGATCGGCGCAGTACATGCGGCGTCAGTTGTCCTGTTATCCCCGCCTTTTTTCCATAGGTCTTGATCAATTTCCAAAAACCCTGACGGCTCATCGCCTCTCCAGAACAATTGGTAAACAGATAATCGCTGTCTTTCCCTGAAAGCAAAGTAAAACGCCCTTCCTCAAGATAAATCTCCAATGCCTGTTTTGCTGCCTTCCCGATTGGAATCACACGTTCTTTATCATGATCTCTGCAGGTAAGATACTCCATCTGTAAATTGACATCTGAGATTTTTAGAGAAATCAATTCAGATACTCGTATTCCAGTGACATACAATAATTCCATCATTGCCCTGTCACGTAATTCTTTGGGGGAGTTTCCCTTAGCCTGTTTTAACAGACGCAATGTCTCTTCCTCAGACAAAATAGACAACGCCTTTTTTTCCACTCTGGGTGCTTTTATCTCTTCCACTATATTGCGCTTTAGACTTCCCTCTTCCTGCAAGTAATAAAAAAATGCTTTTAGGGAAGCAATATTTCTGGAAATTGTCGCTGGTTTTTTCCCCTGTCTTTCCAAAAATAAAATATAAGCATTCAATCCTGCCAACGTAATCTGATCTGCTTTCTCAATCCCTTGACCTGCAAAATATTGATCCATTTTCTTCAAATCTCTCTCATAAGAAATTGTTGTATTCTCTGATGTCCTTCGTACCTCTTTCAAATATTGGGTAAATTTTTGAATCTCTTCTGTCATAAATCAATTACCTCATCTGACGTATTTCTATCATTTGTAAACATTACATAATTTTCAAAATCTGTTTTAAAATCACCGGATTAATATAACTTTCCAAAAAAATTCCTGCCGCAAATAAAATTAACAAGCCTGCACCTGCCAATAATCCCGCTGCACAGATATAGCCACGATCTAAGATTGGCCCCCGCCCTTCCATATACATCCGTTGCCGCAAATAAACAGTCAAATAGCAATACAACAAATACACCGGCAGATAAAACAGATACTGTGGAAATAATCCCCCTAATACCAATAATATTCCCTTCATCCCATATTTGGCAATCGCCGATGCAAGCATAAATCCTACAGAAAACCCCTGCCATCCAATCATAAGAATCCCACCAATAATACCAAAAGCGGTGAATGCCAACAACAGCAGTAATAACAACAATGGGACACGCTCCCCCAAAATATAAAAAAATAAATTCTCTCCATTAATTTCTGTATATTGGAATTTTTCCACAAAATAATCATTTAAAATTCCGGCATTGGAAACTGCCTCTCTTCCCATAATATTTGCCATAAAAATTCCCGCTACAAAAGCCCCTAAAAGTCCTCCCTTCATAACCTGTGCCCAAACGGGCCCATTCCTCGGAAGTCTTTCTCTCTGCCTCCAATGCCTGTTCAGTAATTTTTTCATATGCCTTCCAGTCTTTTTTTCTATCTTATGCAGGTCTCGTACAAAAAATTATCACTGCTGATATTTTTAAAATCAGAAAGGCCTGAATATCTATATTCATAGAGTTTTGAATCGTTATAATTAGCAATACTTATTTTTATATGCCATAATTGCTGCCACTGTCTTGCCATCCTGAATGACCCCCTGATAGACCAGTTCACACAATTCTGACAGCTCATGCGCTTCCAACTCAATATACTCTCCCTCATCCAAATGTTGTTCGGAAGGGATTAAATCTCTTGCCACATATACATCAATCATTTCATTGCAAAATGCAACTGTAGTGCGAAGTGATAGTAAAAATTCCAGATTGTCACAGCGATAGCCCGTCTCCTCTTCCAGTTCTCTGGAAGCACATTCAATCGTAGGTTCTGTCACAGAATCTCTGGAACCCGCTGGTATCTCCAAGGTAAAACGATTTAAGGCATTGCGATACTGACGAACCATCAAAATTTTACCATCTGGTAATACTGGCACCACCGCCGCCGCCCCTTTGCGATGCTCCACATAATCCCATTTTTCCACTTTTCCATCAGGCAGTTCCATATAGTCAGAATAGATATCCAAAATGGAACCTTGATGCTCCAATACTCGTTCTTTTCTCCTCAATAATGGCTGTTTCATTTTATCTCCTCCTAAATTTATAAATCGAGTAGGGAAGATTTTCTTCCCCTGCCTGCTGCACAAGCTGAACACCATGTAAGTAGTAAATTTCTTTATGCGTCCTTGTATATAAAAAAAGACCGTCAACTTTCTTATGTTGACGGTCTTTTGCCCAGCTTATACAGAACACACCGATTTAATCGGCAAACTTAGACCCGAATTGTGTTATCCTTTACTTGGCATAATCCGTTACACGAGA
This sequence comes from Lachnospiraceae bacterium, assembly GCA_910575005.1. Taxonomy (GTDB): domain Bacteria; phylum Bacillota; class Clostridia; order Lachnospirales; family Lachnospiraceae; genus Petralouisia. Next base: position 54,353 of record CAJTCL010000008.1, read on the forward strand.
TTCACGAATTACATTGACCTTGATTTGTCCTGGATATTCCAAATCATTTTCAATCTGTTTTGACACATCACGCGCTAACAAAACCATATCTGCATCGCTAATCTGCTCAGGAACTACCATAATCCGAATCTCTCTACCTGCTTGAATGGCAAATGACTTATCAACACCCTTGAAATTATTGGCTATGTCTTCCAACTGCTTCAATCTGTTTGAATATGTTTCTAATGTTTCTCTTCTTGCTCCTGGTCTGGCTGCTGAAATTGCATCTGCCGCTTGTACCAGACATGCAATCAGAGACTGTGGTTCTACATCTCCATGATGAGCTTCAACTGCATTAATAATCGTGGAGCTTTCCTTATATTTTCTACATAAGTCCACACCAATCTGAATATGGGAACCTTGTAATTCATGGTCAACAGATTTTCCAATATCATGGAGAAGACCTGCACGCTTTGCCATTCTCACATCCACACCGATTTCTGCTGCCAATAAACCGGAAAGTTGCGCCACTTCTATGGAATGCTTCAACGCATTCTGCCCATAGCTTGTCCTAAATTTCATCTTGCCAAGCAATCGCACAAGTTCTGGATGAATGCCATGCACACCCACTTCTAGGGTTGCCGCTTCTCCCTCTTCCCGAATCATGGTCTCCACTTCTTTTTGAGCTTTCTCCACCATCTCTTCAATTCTTGCCGGATGGATTCGCCCATCAACGATTAATTTTTCCAAAGCAATTCTTGCAACTTCCCGACGAACCGGGTCAAAACCAGAGAGTATTACTGCCTCTGGTGTATCATCAATTATCAGATCTACACCCGTCATTGTCTCTAAGGTACGAATGTTTCTTCCTTCTCTTCCGATAATTCTTCCTTTCATCTCGTCATTGGGAAGCTGTACCACTGAAATCGTAGTTTCCGCCACATGATCAGCAGCACATTTCTGGATAGCCGTGACAATATATTCCTTTGCCTTCTTCCCAGCTTCTTCTTTTGCTTTGATTTCCATTTCTTTGATTAATTTTGCAGTATCAAGCTTTACATCATCTTCAATCATTTTTAAAAGATAATCTTTTGCCTGTTCAGAGGTTAATCCTGAGATTCTTTCTAGTTCCTGTACGCGTTCCTCGTGTAGCTTTGAAACTTCTGCTTTCTGCCTGTTAATCTCTTCTTCCTTCGCTGCAAAACCTGCTTCTTTCTTCTCGATCGACTCTAATTTCCGATCCAGATTTTCTTCTTTCTGGATAATGCGTCGCTCGTTGCGCTGAATCTCATTCCGGCGTTCTTTGATTTCTTTGTCAAGTTCATTCTTACTGCGAATGGACTCTTCTTTAATCTCCAGCATAGATTCCCGCTTCTTGTTCTCAGCAGTCTTAACAGCTTCATCTATTATTTTTCTTGCCTTTTCCTCTGCGCTTCCAATCTTGGAATCTGCAGCACGCTTACAATGTTCATTCGTGGCAAAGCAAGTAATAGGTACGGCAATAATTAACGTGACTACTACAGCGATTAAAATTCCTGGCACAGGAGCACCTCCTTATTTAGTTTTCATTGTACATATAGCAGAACATTTTCATCACTATAGCCAACAACATCATCATTTGTCCTTGACCATAGCCCCTCCAGGGGATGCGCACGAATTTTGTAAGAAAAATGAAGTTCATTGCGCAACAAAAATCGGCGCGGTGAATGCTAAAAACAAAAATTTTTATCGTTCACTAATATGTCATATACAATAAATTGCATACATAACCTTCTATTTAAGGACATGAATAGCAACATACTGATTTTATACTTTTTTCCGCTTTATGTCAAGTAGTCTAGCGTGTGTTTAAAAATGCTTTCTGCTAGATATATTCCACAATTTATGGGAGATTTGTACCAAATAAGGGATGCGTAACGAGCTATATTGACCGAATGAGTCATAAATCTCACGCAATGTGAGAAATTACAGATAACAGTAATAATTTTTCAAACACGCTCTAGTACATGCAAAATGTCATCTGACTGAAATCCTTTGCGCAACAAAAATTGATACATCCTGCGTTTTTCTTTCATATCTGCTTCCTGCGCACAATATTGCTTTTTCTCAATCCACTTTAAAATTAACTGTCTCTCATTCTCCTGCTGGTATTCTTCCTCCAATGCCTGCTGTGCCATCTGTTTGGGAACTCCCTTAGCCAGAAGTTCCATCTGTAATTTTTTTTGACTCTTTTGTTCTTTTCGCGCTCTGACATAATTCTGTGCATAACGCAAATCATCCACATAATGATAACTTTTCACATATGCAACAGCATCCTCAATGACATCCTCTGGATAATATCCCAATCTCAGCTTCTCTCTTAACTGGGCTTCTGTTCGATCCATCCGTTCCAATAAGTGCATCGCTCTCTTGCGTGCCCGTCTAATCAGGATTTCTTCTCTGATCTGTAAAAACTGTTGTTCTAAAAGCTCCTCCCCCTCTGTCAGATCATAGCGTCTCTGCTCTGCTTTGTATAACAAAAAACAAGTCCCGTCCTCCAATACGATTTTAACACGTTTCTTATCTAGTTCAGAAATCCGAATGATCTGCATCTTTCTTTCCTTTCTTTATGCCCAAATTCTTAAATCTGATCTACCTTATCTTGCTTTACAATTTCTTCTTTGTCCTTCTTTGGAGCTTCCGCAGAATCTCCTTTCTTCTTTGCACTCTCAGCAGATTCTTCCTTCTTCTTTAAAGTCTCTAAAGATTCTTCTGCCTCTTGTTCTAACTGGTCCTTCTCTAATACCTCTGCGCGAACCTTCTGCGCTACCTCCTGGCAGACTTCATCATGCTCACGCAGATACTGTTTGGCATTCTCCCTGCCCTGTCCAATCTTAGCATTATTATAAGCAAACCATGCTCCTGATTTATTGATTATATTAAAATCTACAGCAAGATCCAGAATATCTCCTTCTCTGGAAATCCCCTGTCCAAACATAATATCAAATTCTGCTTCTTTAAATGGAGGTGCTACTTTATTCTTAACCACCTTGACCTTGGTACGATTGCCGATAAATTCTCCTGCCTGCTTCAATGTCTCAATTCTTCTCACATCCAGACGCACAGAAGAATAAAATTTCAAAGCCCGTCCGCCTGTGGTGGTCTCAGGATTGCCAAACATAACACCAACTTTCTCACGAAGCTGATTGATAAAAAGTACAATACAATTTGTCTTGCTGACAACTGCGGTCAGCTTCCGCAACGCCTGTGACATTAAACGTGCCTGCAGTCCCACATGGGAATCCCCCATATCACCGTCAATCTCTGATTTTGGTACCAATGCTGCTACGGAATCGACAATCACAATATCAACTGCACCAGAACGCACCATTGTCTCTGTAATCTCCAGCGCCTGCTCTCCATTGTCTGGCTGAGAAATATAGAGATTGTCAATATCAACACCTATATGCTTGGCATAAACCGGATCCAAAGCATGTTCTGCATCAATAAATCCAGCAATTCCGCCGTTCTTTTGAACCTCTGCCACGATATGTAATGCCACCGTAGTCTTACCACTGGATTCTGGTCCATAGACTTCAATAATTCTTCCCTTGGGCACGCCCCCTACACCCAATGCCAAATCAAGACTGAGACATCCAGTTGGAACTGCCTCCACATTCATATTCTTAGCGGATTCACCCAGCTTCATCACAGAACCCTTGCCATAATCTTTCTCAATTTTAGAGATTGCCGCCTCCAATGCTTTTAACTTCTCTTCCTTGGTTCCTGGAATCTGTAATGTTTTTGATTTATCTTCTTTTGCCATACTCATTCTCCTTTTTAAGAACTTATGTTCGTGTATTTAATATAGTAATACACTTTTATAATATTGTCAACTGTTTTGTGGAAATTTTATACTGTGATTTTGACATGCATTTTTATGAGATTTCCTGCCTTATCAAACTGCCTGCCATACTGGAAAAGAAAAAAGAACAGTTACTGATTAGTAACTGCTCTTTATTATAAAGTCTGCCAATGAATCCGTCAAGCTATGATGGAACGAATCTGCTCTAAAGAGTGGAATCCCACCTCTTTCTTTACCGCCTCCCCATCCTTAAATAAGACCAGCATGGGAATGCTCATGACACCATATTTCTGTGCCAGTGCTCCTTCCTGATCTACATTCAACTTGCCAACCTTGATCTTGCCAGAGAATTCTTCTGCTGCCTGATCAATCACTGGCCCCTGCATCTGACATGGGACACACCATTCTGCCCAAAAATCAACCAGCACTGGTATCTCACTCTTCATCACTTCTGTTTCAAAATTATCCACGGTAACTTTTACTACTGCCATTTTAATTTCCTCCTAAATTTTCTTTGCTAAAATGTAACGATTCAGATCCCTATGGAAATATAAGCCAGACCGTTGAAATCTATTTGAAAAAGACTAAATTTCTATTTCTATGAGGATGATCATCCCCAAAGCTACAGACGAAAACCTCTTTCAAGGCATATGACAATTTTGCTGGCATATCTGTGATAAGAGTTTCTGAATAGTTACGCTAAAATAATGTTAAAATTCATTTTCTTTCTTGAATCGCCTCTTTCTTCATGGTACGATTTAATCTGACTGATAATGATACCTATGGCACAGAGCATCTCTGCTCTGTCTGCCTCCACAAAAGAGACAACTATTGAGGTACTCAAATGAAAAAAGAAACTATAAAACAACTGTTACATGATTCACTGATCACTGTCGGACTATTGGCATTGACTACTGGACTGACTTTCCTTTTGTTTAACCATATTTCTGATAATCCCACAAATATCGCCTTGTTTTATATTGTTGGCATCATTACTGTTGCCAGGTACACCAATGGATATTTTTTTGGCATTCTCTCCTCTGTCATTGGTATTCTCTGTATCAACTGTTTTTTTACCTACCCCTATTTTAATATAGACTTTTCGCTCTCAGATTATCCCTTTCGTTTTCTGTGTATGCTGACTTTATCCTTAATCACCAGCACCACCACCTCTCACATGAAACGTCAGACGCAGGCACTTGCCTCCCATGAAAAACAACTCTTAGAAGCAGAGAAAGAAAAAATGCGTGCCAATCTTCTGCGTGCAATCTCCCATGACCTGCGTACTCCTCTGACCAGCATCTTAGGCGCCAGCGCTTCTATGGAAGAACACTGGGAAAATTATGAAGCCAATGAACGTGAAGAATTACTCCGCAACATCCATGATGACGCAAGTTGGCTCTTAAATATGGTGGAAAATCTTCTCTCCATTACCCATATTCAGACTGAAGATTCTAAGCTGAATACCACACCAGAAATTGTAGATGAAGTGGTTGCAGAATCTGTCACCCGTCTCAAAAAACGCATCCCAGACGCCGAAATCCATGTAACACTGCCCACGGAAATCCTTATGATTCCAATGGATGCCATGCTGATTGAACAAGTCTTAATCAATTTGGTGGAAAATGCCTTTCTCCACTCACACACCAAACGTCCTGTGGAGTTAATTGTTGAAGAACAGACCGAAAATGTTTGCTTTCGCGTGATCGACTATGGAATCGGACTAGACGAAAACTATCAGGAACATATCTTTGACGGAACTTACTCTGCCGCTGCATCTTCTGACGTTCACAAAGGATTTGGTATTGGACTTTCCATCTGCCACAGCATTATCATGGCACATCACGGTACCATCCTGGCAAGAAATCATAGCAACGGGACAGAATTTTTATTTACCTTACCAAAGGAGGAAATCCATGAATAAATTTAGCATCTTAATTATCGAAGACGAGAAAAATATCTGTGACTTTATCTCCAAAACACTGACCTCCCACGGCTACCGGGTAAACTGTGCCACCACTGGAAAAGAAGCGCTCTCCCTAGCCTCCTCACTTTGTCCAGATATATTTCTGCTGGATCTTGGACTGCCAGATATGGATGGCATGGAAGTGATTTATCAAATCCGCCGCTGGTCTGGCCGCCCTATTATTGTAGTTTCTGCCCGCACTCAGGAGACGGACAAAGTACGCGCCCTGGATGCCGGCGCTGATGACTATCTCACAAAGCCTTTTGGAACTTCAGAATTGATGGCACGCATTCGCGCTTCCCTGCGCCATAGTAACCGTCTAAACAACGATCACGGTCTGCCACTGCATCCCTACCGGGCAAAAGAGCTTAAAATTGATTTTTTCAAACGCACAATCACCATAAAAGGCGAACCTGTACATTTAACTCCAATTGAATATAAAATCGTTGCTTTTCTTGCCCAAAACTCTGGTAAAGTAATGACTTATTCGGCAGTCATGAATAATGTTTGGGGACCTTATGCTGAATCTGATAACAAAATTCTTCGTGTAAATATGGCTAATATACGCAGAAAACTAGAAACAAATCCAGCAGAACCCGTCTATATTTTCACAGAAGTAGGTGTAGGCTATCGGATGGCTGATGACGAAGATAATCTATAAATATTTGCAGATTACATACAAAAGACCATATTTTTTCTAAAAAATCAATTCCGGCCAATATGAAAACCGCCCCAGTGAAGCCAAACACTGGGGCGGAACGCAAACCAACTCAAATTAGGGGAAAAAGCTGATTTGCTCGAGCTGTGACTATATTGTAACATTCAAACTGGTAATCGTCAATAGAAACTATATTTTTTATATGTTCTAATTGTCCTTATCGACAAAAAACGACTTGCCACAGCATACCTTATTCTTTGTTTTTCAATATATTCTTTGCCTTTCTGTAACCTCGAGCAATCAGACTGTCACTCGTCCCCAAAATATTCTCACTATTTTCTATTCTGGCAATTTGCTTTTTCATCTGATTGACCTTTTGGGTCAGATTACTGATCTTCTTCTCCTGTGCACAAAACATTTCCACCATAAAGATAAAGAGATCTTGGTACATCTCATCATGATTGACTTCCCAAACAGGCAGCTTTGGAATAGGCTCACGGAACAATATTCCATCTTTTCTGCCCAGAAATTCCCTTGCTGTCCTGGCATTGCTCTCTTCATATCTCTTAAGAAAATCCATCTGTTCTTCATAAGTAAACATGTTGGTTTTACCCTCAGGATTATGCTCTAAATGATGATCACTGGCATATGTCATGGGCATTCTCATAAAATTTTCCATTTTCTGATATTCCTTAATACCATTTAAGAGCCGTTTCATCTCCACAAAATTGCCAGCCAGTCCATGATTTAAAGTTTCTTCCGGCATTCTAAACTCATCATTTAATTCAACACCCAATGTCTCTAAATAATCCGATATTAAATTATGTTCTACCCCTCCAAATTGGCCATTTTCATATACCCGCACCAATATATTTTCTTTCCCTACGAAACTTGCAATCTTCTGTAGCTGTTCATAATAGTCCAGTGGAAAATATGCAAACATCTCCTCCTGGAAATACGTCTGAAAATCCTCTGTAATCCCAGGTAATCCCTTAACCTTCTGATTCCAAAGTGACTGTATTATGCTGTCCTGCCTGCGCAGATACACGACAACCTTCAAGGTACAATTAATCTTTTGAAATTCATTGCAAGCATCCTGCCAAAAGTTTTCGATATTATTGCACTGATACCAGATAATCTCATCCGACAACACTATATTATCATACTCTTTTGCCAGTTCTCCCAAAATCCGATAAGCGTCCTGTTTTTTTTGTCTCTCTTCTTCCATATCACTGGAATGATAAACCAAAAAATGTGCATTTCTATTTTTATAAAAAGCATCCGACATCCCTAATTCCATATATGGATAACTATAACTCTGTTTTTTTAAAACATCCTCATTAGCCCTCATAAAATACTGGAGAGAGGTTGTCCCTGTTTTCTGAGTTCCTATACATAAATACACTGTTGCCATATTTTCATCCTCCTGAATATTTCTCATTATCGACCTTCTATAAAAATAAATCTTTCGCTTTTATTATTAACAATGACTATTATGCATTTCATTTTTGATGGAAATTTGAATTCCCCAAAAAATAATATACAATCTTCTTTTTATATATAAAATGTAAAATATAGGCAATTATTCCCCTCCATTTTTGTTTAAAAGGGCTATAAAATATGATCTTTTTATTTCGGCCGCACTGTGCCGTCTGCGTCAACCATCACATCAAAAGACAGATCCTCGATCTGAAGAAATAATTCCGCCGCTGCATCAGTGTCCATCTCCTGCGTCAAGGCGCCAGAGGCATATGCTGGAATAATCTTTAAGACAACCTCATTTTGCAATGTCACCCGCACTCTTAGTAACACCGTAGAAATAATTTCCTGACTAAAGATATAATTTCCAAGACTATATACAATAGGTTTGTCATTATAATACTCAATTCCCTGTAAAACATGCGGATGCGCTCCTATTACCAGGTCCGCACCAGCATCAATATATTGATAGGCAAGCTGCCGTTGATATTCCTCTGGTGTGTTGGATTTCTCAATTCCCCAGTGCACATACACAGTCAAAAAATCACACTGCTTCTTTGCCTCCTCAATGGCCTGACACAATAGTGCACTGTCATAGGTACATAAAATGCCTGGCTGCCGATTTTCCACATTCCAGTCAACCTCTGGAATCACTCTAGATGCTGCCAAAAATCCAAATCTGCGCTGTCTTGCCTCTATAATGCTGGGCTGCATAGCACGCGCCTGGTCTGCCCCTGCTCCAACATAGTCTATACCTGCTGTCTCTAATGCCGTAAACGTATCTGTCAAAGCCTCAGTTCCATAGTCTAGGGCATGGTTATTGGCAAGTCCTACAACATCAATCCCCATCTCTGTCAACATCTTTGTATACGTTGGATCAACACGAAAATTAAATTGTTTACCTGCCACTTTGGTTCCCCCAGAAGAAATAGGAAATTCCTGATTTGCTATTGTGATATCTGCCTGCTGCATTTCTGTAAGAAGCGTTTCAGCAACCACGCCCTCTATTCCATTACTATCATAATTATTCTGGACATAGGAACTTAAGTAAATATCACCTGCAAATATCAGTATCGCTTCTTCCGTTAGCTGCGACTGTCCTTCTATATCTGAGTTCTGTCTCTGCTGTTCTTCTGCTGTTGGCTTATCTGCCTTACTATGATCCCCTGGTGCCAGCTCATCTGTTTCTATATGATCTTCTGGTTGCGGCTCACCTGTCTGTGCATGATCTTCTGCCAGATCTACGCTCTTTTCCTCAGAAGCGGTATATATTTTTTGTCCTTGTGCAGACTGTGTGACTGTTTCTGTGTATTCTACAATATCTTCTTCCCTCTGCTCTGGATCAAACACCCAAAAATATAATCCTATTCCCACCAACAGCACCACAGCCAATGAAACCATCGTCACTCTGATATTTCTTTTCACCCATGCACCTCCTGCTGATTTTCTGTTTATCAAACGCACTTTATATATGTCTGTGCACATAGAATCTGTCTCATTATACCATTGATTTTTACCAAGAGCAATGATATAATAGGACAGGTATTATGTACATTTGCAGGGTACAGAAACATTATTAAAAGGAGGTTTTTTTGTGGCAACATGGCAAATCGTATTGATCGTAATTGCTGTTATTCTGTTAGCGGCAATCATCGCGCTTTACATACTAGGCAAAAAATCACAGAAGAAAAAAGAAGAACAAGATGCACAGATTGCTGCGTCTGCACAGACTGTCTCAATGCTGATTATTGATAAAAAGCAAATGAAATTAAAAGACGCTGGCCTTCCTGCTGCTGTTTTAGAGCAGACACCTAAATTATTGCGACGCTCTAAAATGCCGATTGTAAAGGCTAAAGTAGGACTCAAAATTATGACCTTCCTCTGTGATGGCGCCATCTTCGACAGCATTCCTACCAAAAAGGAAGTAAAAGCTGTGGTCAGCGGCCTTTATATTACCAGTGTCAAGGGAATCCGCGCTTCCAACGAACCGACCCCTAAAAAATCAAAATTCTGGGATAAATTCTGGAAATTAAAAAAAGAACGTGAATCGAAATAATTCTGGAATATTAAATGACAGGCGCAAACGGGTTATGAATCCATAAACTTGTCTTTGCAAACTGCACATATTAGGAATAATCATAAACTTTCCTAAATATATAAAAATATCCTCAATGGACATTATATTATCTTGTCCATTGAGGATATTTTTTACTCAATTTCATTTAATCATACTGCAGCATTTCATCCATGTTATCATGCAGTCTCTGTAAATATTCTTTCATATCTTCACGCAATTCTTCTCTGCGCAGTGCAAACTCAATATTTGCCTGAATAAATCCAGTTTTACTGCCCACATCATAACGGCGTCCCTTAAAATCATAGGCATACATTGCCTGCTCCTTCGCAAGCCGCCTTAGAGCATCAGTCAACTGGATTTCTCCTCCTTTTCCGGCATCCTGCGTCTCCAGAAAACGGAAAATTTCGGGTGTGATAATATAACGCCCTAACACTGCAACATTGGAAGGCGCCTCCTCCAAAGAAGGCTTTTCCACCATATCATTTACCTTGTATACGCGATCATCCACTTGTTTTCCGGCAATAATTCCATACTTATCAACCACTTCATGTGCTACTGTCTGTACTCCTAAAATAGAAGTCTGATATTCTCGAAAGATATCCAGCATCTGCCCCAAACAGGGTTGTTTGGACACTACCACATCATCTCCCAGCAAAACGGCAAATGGCTCGTCCCCAATAAAATGCTGTGCTGCAAGAATCGCATGTCCCAATCCTCTTGGTTCTTTTTGGCGGATATAGTGAATATTAGCCATCTCAGATATATCTCTCACCATATCCAGCATTTCTTGTTTGTTACTCTTTTCCAGCTCTAGCTCTAATTCAATCGAACGGTCAAAATGGTCTTCAATCGAACGCTTATTACGTCCAGTGACCACAATAATATCCTGAATACCGGCCTCCACAGCCTCCTCAATAATATACTGAATCGTAGGCTTATCCACAATTGGCAGCATTTCCTTAGGCTGTGCCTTCGTTGCAGGCAGAAACCTTGTCCCCAATCCCGCTGCAGGAATAATTGCTTTTCTGACATTCATCATATTTTCTTCTCCTCTAACTGATCTGCAACACTTGCTCTGATTAAGAAAGCGTAAAATTTCCTGACTCTTTTGACTGAATGCTCATAGTAATTGAACAATCTGCCAAGTGTTCATAATTCACTTCCAGATTATATTTTATCTTGACGTCAATATGGGATTCTGTCTCTGCAATATCAACACTCTTGGCATCAATGCCTATCAAAAGACTTCCAAATGGTGTATTGTAATAAGATACATTTTTCTTATTTTTCTCAAATACCATATGAACATTGGAGATCCCCTTCTTGGTGATATCCAAAGAATCCTCTGTGAGCTTGATGATATTTTTGGTATTGCCGTCAAAGCCTTCCATAACCTCATCATACAAAATATAATGTTTTCCATTTTTCTTGTAATAATCTCCAGCCGTAATCATCTCTACTGGCTCTATATCTTCCTCATCCTTTGCTGCAAACTGCAGTCCGCTGATAGATAGCAATACATCTTTCGTCATATTTACTCCTCAATATGTATTAATTGGGCCTCCTCTATTTCACACGGCAAAATAGAATTGGCAAAGTTTTTAAACTTCTCAGCCGCGTCACTGACATAAAATTGATACATCGGTTCTCTGCTCTGTCCACCGTCATTAGAAAGCTGGTGCTGCTCTAACAGACGTTTCAATCCCTGTGCTGTCTCATAGGCGGGATTGACCAGACTGACCTTGCCCCCCATAATCTCCTGAATCATAGAACGCAGCAAAGGGTAATGTGTACATCCCAGAATCAAAGTATCGATATCTGACTCTTGAAAAGAAGCCAGATACCGCTTCGCCACTTCGACTGTCACAGAATCCTTGAGCCATCCCTCTTCCACCAAAGGGACAAACAGCGGACAAGCCTTTCCCAACACCACTGCCTGTGGATTATGCCTGTGTATCATTTCTGTATAAATTTGGCTCCCCACTGTTCCCTCAGTCCCAATCACACCAATGTGTCCATTTTCCGTAAGTTCTGCTGCCACTTTAGCTCCTGGCTTTACCACACCGATAATGGGCATCTTCATTTCTGGGCGAATCTTCTCTAATGCAAATGCACTGGCCGTGTTACACGCTACCACAATGGCCTTCACCCCTTTAGATTCCAGGAAACGAATAATCTGCCTGGAATAGCGGATAATTGTCTCTCTGGATTTACTGCCGTAAGGCACCCGCGCCGTATCTCCGAAATAAATGATTCGCTCTCCTGGAAGCTGACGCATAATCTCACGTGCTACTGTCAAACCTCCGACGCCAGAATCAAATACTCCGATTGGAGCATATTTCTTATTCTCATATGGTTGATTCATCTCATTTTCTCCACAAAATAGATCATACACATGTATATTACTCGTTTTGCTTTAAAAATGCAAGTATCATCACAGATTTTCAAATATTTCCTATATTAGTTAAGGAAATTTTAACTTCTTTTCCATATAAATCCTTGTAAATATAAAAAAATTTTGACTTTTCTTGTTTTACCAGCATATAAAACATTTCACTTGCAGTTATATCAAATTGTGTGTTGCATTGGAATTTACACAAACAGAACTTATCAAAACATTTGTGATGATTGATCGTTAAGTCTGTGATCTGCTCTGCAATCCATCCATAAACTTGTTGCTGTCCCCCTGTTTGCTGTCCTGCATTCTTATTTGCTCTTAGTACACAGAAAAGATATTCCACATAATCCTGCACAAGAATTTCTTCCACAGGGATCATCAGTTTTCTTTTATCAGAGTATCTGACTTTTTCTATCGTCAAAGCAATGATTTCAGGTAAAATCACAAGCAGATCATCACACTTGGCCATTCTAATACTATATTCACATATCAATTCTCTGCCCCTCTTAACCGTTCTACCAAGGATTCTTTTGAAAAGCTGTACAATGACAAAATAGTGATGGCAAGAGGTACAATGATCAATACACCTGCATAGGCACAGGCAAAAAGCGCTGGAAAGCGAAATGCCATATAAAATGCTCCAATTTGATAAAGAGCATTACTCAAAAGATATCCACAGAACGTGCCGATTGTCATGGTAACTCCCACAGCGACAAATACCAAAAGCAAACTCTCACCTAAAATCATTTTTTGAATTTGTCTTTTGTCCATACCAATGGATTCTAACATTGCAAGTTCCTGTTTGCGGGTCACAATATTGGTAATCAGTGTATTCATCATACTTAAAATACTAAACATCATAATGAAAATTGCCAGACCACTGATGGCTCCAAACATCTGATTTGCTGCTTGTTCATAAGAGACTCTGCGTTCCTCCAGTGTTTCCATGTCTAACTCTGGTCTTTCTTCAATCATCCTTGCAAGGCTTTCTCCTACTGCGCTTTCTTTCTCTGCTTGCGTTGACACAATCAAATTCGTATTTAAACTATTATGTGATACCAAATTTGAAATAGTCTGCTCTGGCATTAAAAACCATCCTTCTGTCTCTTTATGATCTATCACATATTGTTGATTTAAAATGCCTAAGATTGTCACCTGCTTCTCTGCCCGTTTTACGCCGTCATAATAATGGAATGTGATCGTATCACCCACTGCAAACTTCCATCCATAAATTTCTTGGACAGTACTATTTCCTGATACAAGAACATAATCACCACTGAACAGTTTATCAAAATCTGCCTCTCCTTCTTCTAAATACTTTTTAAGCTCTTCCCCTTCTTTTTCTGCGATTGGATTTATTCTATCCTCAGTGTTAAATTCATCATGCCTCGGACAATCAAATTTCACACCAAGCCCTTTTACTTCATATACATTTTTTACCCCATCCAACGCTAAGATTTCCGCTATCATATCGTCGTCTAATGGAGCCTGCGCCTGCAGACCACTTATGCCATTTTCATTTAGCTCAATTGCTGACACAGCATATTGAATATCAAATTCTGCATCTGTAAAATAACCCTGTCTCGCATAATTGGCCTTGTCAAAAGAAGACATATAAGTAGCCGCCGTCATAAACAAAATACCTCCTAAACCCAAGGAGAGCATGGTGATAATCGCTTTTTTTCTGTTCTTTGAAAAATTCATCACACCCAAACCAATCGGCGTCAAGCTGCGGCACATTTTTCTGTTAGCTTCTTTTTTCATGGTGTCCTGCGGCACATAGCGAAGCGCTTCCATTGGGGAAACCGCTGCTGCAAAGCGCGCGGGTTTATGGACAGAAATCATGGTAATGCCATATATAATGAAAAATACAAACGCAATAATCCACAATGTATTTAGGATGGTAAATCCATCTGAAATCATAAAATATCCGGCAATAACGCCAATCACAATTCCAAGCGGTGCAGAACGCCAAAACAACATGCCGCCCTCACGAGAAACTAATTTTTTCATCTGTTTTCTTGTCATGCCAATGGTTCGTAACTGCCCAAACTGATGGATTCTTCCGACTACCGACAGATAAAATACACCATAGATTACAAGAATACAGGCAAGTAAAATCACCATACCCACCAATCCATAAATCATCACCGACTGCATATCTATAGAAAGCGAATCTAGAAAAGACTTTGAGGGATTAATATATTTTCTTTCTATTCCTGCATCACTGCCAATCACATACATGGCTTCTTTGCACTCCTCAGGGTACATATTGGCGGCATGATATAATTTTGCATGAACCTCATATGGCATATCTTTTAACTGGCTGCCATTCTCGGCATAATCCTTAGAAAAGAAAACGGAAAACTGTTTTGCGGTATCGCCGCCTTTTAGAATGCCTGATACTGTAAAGGTCTCTGTAATTTTATTATAGAAGGTAAGTGTCACTTTACTTCCAACAGCCGGCGCAACGCCCAACTTTTTTAATACTGCTGCCTGCAGTGCAATCTGATCTTTTTCTTCTGGCAGTGTGCCGTTCTCTAGTTCTGCGACTAGAATCTGATCTGTCATTTCACTCACATAATAAGGCATGATATCAAATCCATCCATTTCAGAGAGAATCCCTGTTTTTATTTGGATCTGATAGGCAATGCGATCATCCTTTTTCAGCGCCTCCACTTGCTCATCCGTTAGGTTATAATAACTTACCTGCTGTCTATGAGAGAGCGCATTTTTGGTGCGCTGGTTTTGTCCCATAGCAAACATGAAAATAGCCGTCAGCAGGGCGGAGGCCAAGACGATAGTAATCATCACAAAAATATTTCGCATACGGCTGGCTTTTAAACTCTCTTTTGACATCAGAGAAATCATTTTTGTCGTCACTTTTCTATCTCTCATTTTCCTGCCTCCTATGCGTAAATTTTTCCATCTTCTATGTGAATCTTAAGATCTGCTTTTTCGGCAATTTCAGGATTGTGGGTAATCATCACAATGGTCTGCTGAAATTTTTCACTGGTCATTTTTAAAAGGCTGATTACCTTATCGCTGGTGCAAGAATCAAGATTTCCTGTGGGCTCATCAGCCAAAATAATGGCCGGTTTAGACACCAAAGCTCGGGCAATTGCCACTCGCTGCTGCTGTCCGCCGGAAAGATGGCTCGGATAATTGGAGAGCTTTCCCTCCAATTCCAAAAAATGAATGATCTCCTCCAGAAATTTTTTATCCTCCCTCTTGCCGTCCAAACGAACTGGCAGCACAATATTTTCATAAGTGGTGAGATAGGGAACCAGATTGTAATTCTGAAAGATAAAACCAATCCGCTGTCTGCGAAATACTGTAAGCTGTTCTTCAGTCATTGTCTCCATACTTTTATTTTCCACCTGTACACTGCCTGAGGTTGGTCTGTCTAGGCCGCCAAGCATATTTAACAGTGTGGATTTTCCGCTGCCTGAAGTACCAATAATCGCTACAAATTGCCCTTCCTCCACAGATACATTCACATCGTCCAATGCTTTTACAAGACTCTCTTCTTTTCCATAATATTTTTTCAAATGAGATGTTTTTAATATTGCCATAATGATTCACTCCTTCTGCCAATTTTTTGATTTACTGTTTAAAACGTATCTTACTCGATTTAAAAAAATATACAATAAAGGACGCAAATTCTAATACTGACAACGTAAATTTTACAAGCAAAATCTTGTTATACAAAATTCTGCGCGCAGGAACGGACAGCAAATCGGCAAGTGAATAAAAATTTCCCAATATAAAAACCTGTCATCTTTAAAAGACAACAGGCTTAAATTTATCAAACTGGCATAGGAATTAAGATTTTCAAAATAAATTTTCCATTCTCATTTTTAATTGTCAAATGTCCTCCATATTTTCTGGCGGCTTTCTCCATATTAGAAATACCAAAACCATGCAGAAAATGATCTTTTTTTGATGTATCTTTTTCTTTTAGATCCTTATTCTGCGCACAATGATTTTCTATCAGAATCGAAACAAAATTCTGCACTTTTCCTGCTTTGAGAAGAATGATTCTCTGCTCTTCTGGAAGTTTTTCACTGGCTTCAATGGCATTGTCAAGCCCATTGCCAAACAATGTGCTGATATCCAAAGGTGCAATAAAATTGACGCCGCTAAAATCTACCACTGCCGAGAACTCAATTTGTTTTTCACGGGCATATTCTGCCTTATCTCTGATAATAATATCCAAAAACTCGTTTTCTGTATGAACATAATTCTCATACTCTGCAATCTGAGTGTGTAATTCTTTGACCATCTGGTGAACGACATTTGATCCTTGGCTGCCCTCCAATACAAGCAGATGATTTTTCATATCATGGTAAATAGAACGAACCTTCTCTTCTTCTTTTAATTTATCCCGATAGTACTTCTGCTGTATCTGTAGTTTTTGTAGATCATACATATTTTGCATAGAATTACTCATATATGCAACCAGACAGACACAGCCCAGGGAAGAAAATACCGCGGCGATACACAGAGGATAGATAATCACTGATTGGTTTGTGATAAAATAAATCGTGGTAAAGCAGGCAATTCCTGATACCATAATAATGGAGTCGACAATTAGCCACATTTTTGTGGTTAGATTTAAACGGATTCGTTGAAGTGGTTCTCTTAAAAACTGCCAGATTGCCGCCCAGAATAACAAGCGCACAACATTCTGCCCCATGCTTATGAGCGCTTCTGCCACAAGGATTCCCTCTGGCCACCCTCCAGCACCTGGTTCTGTCCTTCCTGCCACAGCAAAGAAAATTTTACTGAAAATATCCATCAATAAAAAGTTTATGGAAATCATAATCGGATAAAAAATAAAGACTGCTGTCATTTTTTCAATTATTCCGCCCTGGTGAAACACCAATAGATAGATGATCAGGGCAAAGAAGGAAAGCAGAATGTTATCCAAATCATTCTGATAAATAATCGTATCTGCAATAAATAGTGAGAGAAAAAATGCAGCCGCACGCATTATCACATTAGCCTTTAGCGGAATAAAAGTATGTAAGATCCAATAAAACAAAAACTGATAACCTAGAACAACCATAAAAGTAATAAAATGTAAACATGAAATCACAGCATATCCCCCCAATAATCTGTCAATCTCATCATAAATTCTTTTCTTTTTGGCTGACTGATGGGAATATGCTCCCCAGTTGTGAGAATAAGCTCCATGCCTTCCATGCCTTTTATATAAGACATATTTACTACAAAACTCTGATGGCAGTGTACAAACTGTGGTTGTTCACAAAGCAGCGCTGAAACTTCTTTCATATTCTTATAGATTACTTGCCGCTGTCCATTAAAATGCAGCATTACATTGCGCTTATTAGTCTCCGCATAACTGAGATCTTTATAGAGAACTTTATATTTTCCACGATCATTTGAGAAACTAAAATATGGTTCATCTTTTCCCTGATAATGAGCAAAATAACGGTCAAGTTCCATTTTTAAAACACCATATTTTACAGGTTTTAATAAGTAATTCACAGCATGATACTGATAACCTTTCCACACATACTGTTTTAGAGAAGTCAAAAAAATAATTCCCACCGATCGATCCATTCTGCGAATTGCCTCAGCCGTTTTTAAACCATCTACCTGTTGCATTTTTATATCCATAAAAATCAAATCATAATCTGGACTATACTCCTGTATCAATTCGCTGCCATCATGAAAGGTGAAAAAACAAAATTCCTTGTTTGTCTCGTCTGCATATTGGTTTAAATGATCTTTTAACTGGCAGATCAGTGTGTCCTCATCATCACAAATTGCTATCTTGAACACCTCTCTTAATCTCCTTGTCGCATTATAATTTCTTAAAGATTGACCTGTCAAATCATCTATAAAATATCCTTTCAGGTCAATAAAATTATAACACTCTTTCTGGATTTTACAACTGCTATTACAGGTTTTTAAATATTTCTTGTATACGTTCCAAAAGCGCAAATTTTACCTGATAATTTTTCTCTTCCATCAGACTTTGATATTCCTGCTCTGTCAACACCTGATGTAGGGATTTTTCTGCCTCTTGATCTACCACCTCATAGGTACTGTTA
Organism: Lachnospiraceae bacterium; assembly: GCA_910575005.1. Taxonomy (GTDB): domain Bacteria; phylum Bacillota; class Clostridia; order Lachnospirales; family Lachnospiraceae; genus Petralouisia. The sequence continues at coordinate 72,837 of CAJTCL010000008.1, forward strand.
AAAAAACAGAGATTTGGGTACATCACACACCACCAGTTATGCCCGCCTCCCTTTCCAATTACCACTTCCAAAGCCTCATATTTTCCTGCCGGAAACGTATAAGCGCCATAAGTCTTTTCTGGAAAATCTGTGACAGTCAAAGAAGCTTTGACCTCATATGTATAACCCTCTTGTGCAATCACGCCAGAGGCCGTATGCTCTACCTGTTTTAAGTTTTCCTCTACCACCTTGCGGCTTATATCAATATCTGAAATGCCAGAAAGTTTTGGCTGCATATAAGCCCCGATTGCATCCCGCACTTTTAACTTTAATGCCTGATCTTCTTTGGTATCACTGTTTGTCCGCACATGGAAACGGATAATTTTTCCTGCAATCTCTTCTGTCATGCGCTGCTGTCTATACTGATGCACTCCACCAAACAGCAGCGCTGCCACTGCACATATCATCACAATTTTAATCCATTGTTTCATAACTAATACCATCCTCGCTCATTCTATTGCCGGCTAAGGAAAGTATTGCCAAAAACAACGGTCTTATACAATTTTTACTCCCAATTCATCAAATTAATATCCACCTCAAAAATATGCTGCACTTTCTCATTATACATATCAGGCAGATTCTCATATATGTTGTAAAGTTCCCGATCTAATCCCCCCAGTGAGAGATAACTATTGGTCATATCCATGCCAAATTTTTCTGTCAGTTTCTCTGCTGTGGCCTGTAAGTCTTTGGTAAGATGCTGTTCTATTTTCTGTTCCATCTGATACTGCTGCTGTGTGGAAGAAACTTGTGCCGTTTTAAGTTTTCCCTTACCAGAAATAGAAACAGTGACTGTGGGCGTTTCATTCTGCCTTTTTATACTCATATTCACCTGAATGTCAGAGATTTCCACCACCTCATTTTTGGCCGGCTCAACAGTAAATTTTTCTAAAAGTCCCTGACAGAAAAATACTTCCATTGCCTCCTCCACGGTAAGCATTCCACGATAACTGAAATTGAGGACTGCTGCATATTTGGTGATTGTCGGACGATTCCCCTGTTCGGTAAGCACTGGAATTAAGAGTAACTGATCTTGATTATGCCATTGATTCATCAAGTCACCAATAGTGGCAATCTTATTTTGCTTGAAATCTTTCTGGCTCTCAAGCATCTCCTCTAGATATTTTCCCATAGAGCCTTCCGTCTCCTCGGTAAGTGAAAGAATTTCTGCCGCCGACTCACTGCCAATCAAAAGACTGGTATTTCTGGCGGATGCTTCCCGCTGTTCCCAGGCCAGAAGCAGACTGCGAAGCTGCCTTTGGTCTTCAAACATATTTTTCCCCAGCACAATGGCTTTCATATGATTGTAATCCAATACCCGATTGGTATTATTCTCAAAAGATTTCTCCACATGATACATATCTATCCCTTCTAAGGACAGCCCCATTGGTGTATCTGTAGTCTTATCTTTCTCTGAAATTTGCGCCAAATCTGGAAAATCAAAACTGACAATCAATGCCCTATCCTCAATAGCTGGGTTTTGTTCTTTCTTCTTACCCTTATCCTCTGTCTTTTGCAGATCAATGCCCACCGCCAAAGGAAAACTGCGCTGTTCTAATTCCACAGACTCACATCCACAGAGCATAAGCATACCCAAACATGCCAGATATACGGTTCTTCTCTTACACATCAGTGATTCCCTCCTTTTTTGGCTTTCTTTCCTTAGCCCAATGCAGGGACAATAAAATCAACAAAATCAAAAACATTCCTGGCAGTGCTACATGACTTTGATAAATCTCAAACACTTCTGTCAGAAAATTGTACTCAAAAAATCCCTTGGCAATGATAAAGGCCAAAACCGCCGTTGCCCACAATGCCCAACTTCCACGACACTGCTGACACAAATCCTTTAAAATCAGTGTTCCCTGAAAAATTCCTGTATTCATAAGTGCAAACAGTGCAAAAAACCACACGGCTGTCATCAACACATCCTGCCTGGTAAAAAAACCGCCCGGCAGATTGACCATACCCATCAAAGTAATAATCGGGCGCTTAAGTATCCCCATTGTATTTTGCCCAAACACTCCTACAAGAATCAGATAAATCAGCGCATTCAATACAATTACGAGAAACATTGCCCATCTGCCACAAGAAGCAAGCTGCTGAGGTTTCTGGCAAAATGGTTTTAAAAACAACAGTGCCGTCAAAGGCAAAAGAAAAATGAGCACTGCAATCGTTCCTTCTAAAAACTGTGCGCCGCCAGAACTGACAATTGGCGTCCAACACGCTGTATCTACTTCCTGCATTGCCAAAAACAACATAATCAATAAAGGGATCCCCAGAAACCAAAAGATAATCTCATATACTCTGGCTCGTCCCTCAATGCCCCGCATACTGGCATAGACTGCTAACAATAACAGTAAAATGCAGACACCCATCCAGGAACCTTCTGGCAGCAGCCAGGTCAATACCAGCATTGTGACCTGATTCAATACATATCCACAGAGTGTTACAAAATACAGAAAATAAAACACCATAAACACATCACCCAAAAGCTGCCCCACCGTATCTTTGATATAACTATAATAATCTGTCTTGATATGCTTAAGATTCGCACCGATCAGCCATAGCAGCACCATTCCCCCCGCCATGCCCAAGGTCAGACATAGTATACCGTCTGCTCCGGTCAAAGTGGAAAAAATGCCCGGAAGAATCAGGCTGCTGATGCCAAAAATATCCATCACAAAAAGTCTTTTTATCTGCCGTAATGATATTTTCCAATTATCTGCAAACATTACACCTCTCCTTTTTCATTCTCCTTCATTATTTCTTTTCCTTCTCTTTGGGCTGATTAAATTTTAATTTGGTACGGGCGCCCTCTCTGGTATATACAGGACGCTTTTTTAAAAAATTAAGAGGCAGCCGCAAAAAGGTATCTCTCTCATCCTGATAACCGTTTAAATCAGCACCCACAAATGGCGCCAGATAGGGAATCCCAAAACTTTCCAGATGAGATAAATGAATCAATACTACCAAAAGCCCTGTCAAAAATCCAAAAAATCCTAAGCTGCCACAGAGAAAAATAAACATAAATTTTAAAATACGGAATGCGGTGGCAAATTCTTCATTGGGCACTGCAAAGGAACATAGTGCTGTCAAGGCCACCACAATTACTACAATAGGACTAACAATATTAGCATCCACAGCCGCCTGCCCGATAATCAAACCACCGACAATTCCAATTGTATTACCATTGGCTCCTGGCAGGCGCACTCCGGCCTCCCGCAACAGCTCAAAGGCAATCTCCATAATGATTACCTCCACCATAGCTGGAAACGGCACACCTTGTCTGGCCGCCGCCAGAGAAAGCAGTAAATCTGTGGGTACAATCTGTGTATGAAAATTGGTCATTGCCAGATACAATCCTGGAAAAACCATCGCCATAAAAGACGCCAGATAGCGCAGCGCTCGTGTAAAAGAAGCGATCTCCCAACGACTGTAATAATCGTCACTGGTCTGAATATAAGTATTGTAAGTTGCTGGAAGAATCAGAGCCACCGGTGAATTGTCTGATAACAATACAATTCTTCCCTCCAAGATAGCCATCGCCGCCCGATCTGGCCGCTGTGTAGTCTGAAACTGTGGAAATGGTGAATACTTTCGCTTCTCGGTAAGCTGTTCAATAATTCCGCTGTCTAAGGTTCCATCAATCTCAAATTCTCCCAGACGTTTTTCAATCTCTTTTAGCATTCCTGGATGGATTAAATCTTTCATATAAACTAGATCTACATTGGTATGTGTGCGCCGGCCGGCAAAACTCTCTTTGACCTTGACATGGGGACTGCGCAGACGTTTGCGGATTAGTGCTGTATTCAACTTTACAGACTCAGAAAATCCCTCATTGGAACCACGGATTACTTTTTCCGATTCTGTCTCATAGACCCCCCTGCTAGGATAGCCCTTATCAGGAATCTTTAGAGCCTTGTTGTAGCCATCTAGAAAAAACAGTACATCCCCAGTAAGCATTGCCTGTGCCGCATCCTCTATGGTTGCAAAGGGTTGAGAATCAGAGATGTCTTCCACGTTATTTTTCACATAAGCGGCAAGTTCCTCCTCTGGCAAGGTGCGCAGTTTCCCTAGGAATTTCCCCACAGCAGAATCCTTCCAATCCACACTGCTTAGCGCCACCTCAATATAGGCAATGTAGCATTCCTCTTGCAAATTTTTTCCAACCTTAATATTACGCTTTTTAATGTCTGCACAATCTGAAAAAAGTTCCTCAAAATTTCTGATGTTTTCCTGTAAATCAGCAGTGACTTGAATTGGCATGATTTGTACATTTTCCTTTCTTTATTTTTTGAAGTGAAGAAAGATCCTGCGATCATTGTTTTTTATTTTATAGAAAGTCTGAAGGTATTTCCTATAAAATTAGAAAAGGATAAGCAGTCTGCCTATCCTTTTTCTTACTTTACTATTATATTTTCCCAAATTTTCCTTTTTATTCCTGTTTGTGGATAATATTTTTCACCATAATTTCCTGATTCACTACATGATAGCCTACAATCTCTACCACGGTTTCTTTATCTTTCTGTTTCAATCCCTCATATATCTTCTGATGTTCTTCGATCAATCTTGGATATACATCATCATTTTTCAGATATTCTACCCGATAACGATACATCTGTTCTCGTAGATTATTTAGCATATTTACCAGCTTGGGATTATCCGCCGCCTGGTAAATGACTTCGTGAAACTCCATATCTGTCTGTGCGGTCTGTTTGACATCTCCGCTTCTGGTACTCTCCTCAAAACGAATCATCGCTTTGTAAAGCTGCTCTAACTTTTCCTCTGTCATATTGTCACAGGCAAGCCCTACTGCAAGCTCATCCAGGGCTCGCCGAATCTGCAGCACGTCCTCCATATCCTTTTCTGTCATCTTAGCAACCTCAGCTCCTTTTCTGGGAAAAGTAACTGCCAAGCCTTCTAACTCCAACATACGAATGGCCTCCCGAATCGGAGTACGGCTCACACCCAACTTAGAAGCGAGCTGTAATTCCATCAACCGCTCTCCCGGTTTAAGTTCCCCTTTTAAAATCGCTTCCCGCAGGGTATGAAATACCACATCCCGCAGCGGAAGAAATGCATTCATATTTAATTCCAGCTTATCTGTCATCCCTCTCCTCCTGCTTATCTATCTTATCTGCGATTATTATAAATATCAGTCAAATATACCTGCTTGGCCAGTGAGCCTTCCCGTAGGCTCTGATATGCCATCTGCGCCTGCGCCTCATCCTCAAACAAGCCAAAAACAGTAGGCCCGCTGCCACTCATCATAGCATTGACTGCACCATAATGAAGCATTTCCTCTCGTATCTGAGCAATCACTGGATAATGGGGGATGGTCACACTCTCCAACACATTTCCCATATGAGAAGCCACTTTCTTTAAATCTCCCTCACGAAGTCCCTCCACCAAAAGATCAATCCTCGGATGCACGGTTGTCTTGTCCAATTTTAAATTCTCATAGACAAACTTTGTAGAGACACAGATCGGCGGCTTGGCCACTAATACTTTGCAATTTGGCATTGGCGCAAGCGGTGTTAGTTTCTCCCCAATTCCCTCTGCAAGCGCTGTCCCCCGCATCAAACAGTAAGGCACATCCGCCCCGATCTTAAGTCCTAATTCCATTAGCCGCTGTTGCGAAAGATTTAGCCGAAACATGCGATTCATGCCATAGAGAACTGCCGCCGCATCGGAGCTTCCCCCTGCCATACCTGCCGCAACTGGAATAAATTTTTGTAAATCAATATAGATACCCTGCTTTAGACCACATTCTTCCATTAAAATCTGTGCCGCCTGATAGACTAGATTATTCTCGTTTTCAGGCACATAGAACAAATTTGTCTTGACTTGTATCTCTTGTTGTTCTAATTTCTTGATAATGATTCTATCATACAAACTCAAGGTCTGCATCACCATACAGACCTCATGATAACCATCTTCCCTCCGCTTTAACACATCCAGCCCAAGATTGATCTTGGCCAATGCCTTTAATCTCATTTCGTACATTGTATTTCTCCTGTATTTTGTATACATTCTATGATATTAGTTAAACATTTTTTACGGAAAATGTCAATCATCAGTGTTAATTATTTCCTTTTACCTCCGATATAACTTATAAGAACTATTAACTAATCAAACGGTTATGGATAACCAATTTTTGCCAAGGAGGGGCATAATATGAGCGTAAACAGTATTAATACAACCAATACAGCAGCTTATACCTCAACTATTCAGCAGAATACTTATAAGAATGAGGATACTAACACCAAGGCTGCTGAGAAAGAATCCTCAAAAAATAAAGGTGTCACATATGAGAAAGGCAGCGCTTCTACTTCTGCAAAAGGCATCTATGCTAAGGAAGATGTAGTTGCTCGTTTGAAAAAGGATGCAGAGGAAAGAACGAACCAGCTTAAGAGCCTGGTACAGCAGATGATGGGCAACCAGGGAACCAGAATCGGACAGGCAGATGATATGTGGAGATTCCTTGCAAAAGGTAATTTCACTGTCAGCGCAGATGTTAAGGCTCAGGCTCAGAAGGATATTGCAGACGACGGCTACTGGGGTGTAAATCAGACCTCTGACCGTATTGTTGATTTTGCCAAAGCATTGGTAGGCGATGATCCAGAAAAGGCAGAGAAAATGCGTGCTGCTTTTGAAAAAGGCTTTAAGGCAGCTACCAAATCCTGGGGTTCCAAACTCCCAGATATTTCTCAGAGAACTTATGACGCGGTTATGGATAAATTCGATGAATGGGCTGGCGTGAAGACAGAAGCTTAATCTGACATTTTATAAGAACATAACAGGACTTAAATCCCCATCTCCCTTATTATAAGGGAAATGGGGATTTTTTATCTTATCGGGTTAGGGTGTCAGAAGCACCGTTGACGCTACATTCAAATCTTATATTACTCTTATAGAATTATACTGTAACAAAATTGATAATGGATATTTATCAGAAAGCTCTCCGCTGCTATTGCCCCCACGAAATCATTATGATACAATAATATCCTACATAATAAATTCTAACGCTGACTTAAGTATGAAAGGAGACATTAATATGGCATGTTTTTTAGTACCTGCTGGAGAGGCAGTGGCAACAACGATAATAACCAAACTTGTAAAATCTAAAGAAGAAAAAGAGAGGTCTGCCTCTGATAGCATCAATGTTGCAATTGATACACAGATAAAAATTCCTTTTTCCCATAAACTGAAATGGCTCAACAATATGCTTTGGGGAGGTTCTGCGCTTCTTGCTTTTGAGCATATTTGGCATGGTGAGGTTGTGCCGTGGTTTCCTTTTTTAACCGCAGCCGAAAATCCAATTGCCAGATCTGAAATGCTCCAAGAAATGTCGACGGTCGGTGTGGCAATGGCTCTATTGGTTTCTGCTGTTTGGGTGGGAATAACCACTGCCTCAAATGTAATTGAAAAGCGCCCCCAACAGGCAGTAAAGGTTAAGGCTCACAGAGGGAGGAATCAATGACCTTACTGACGGCTGTCCTGGCGGCAATTATCACCACGATCATATGGTATCAAAAAGACAGTAGAAATGAGATGAAAACTGGAACACTCAGCTTAATATATTGGGGTGCTTCACTGATGTGGTTGACAGATGCTGTCTTTGCGTATATACAACTCCAAGCCGACTATTTTAATCCATCACCAGCAGATATGCTAAACGATTTATTTTTAGGGATTTCTGCAGTTGTATTTGGCTTACTTCTCTGGCTCATTCTTATGTTATTGAAAGATCCAAAAGGTATCATCAGACAGGCTCTTGAAAATATCCAAAACTAAACGAAAAGGATGTAGCATTTGCTATATCCTTTTATCTATCAGATGTTAGGTGCATATATTTGTAGACGTTGCAAAAGTAATCCGCACCATCACAAAAATACCTTCTATTTTTACTTATACAGAGAGGACGTAACGATATGGCAATTATACTTCTATTATGCTGTGCCGTCATCCTCTCCTGTATCATAGCAAATCGTTTTTCCAGTAAATTTGGAATGCCTGCACTTCTGTGCTTCATGGCACTTGGTATGATATTCGGCTCTGATGGACTCTTTAAAATATCCTTCAACAATTATATAATAACCGAACAGCATTAAATCTTCCCAAAAACCTTTTGATCGCCCTCATTAAACGGGGAGATAAAAATATTATTCCCCAAGGCAGCACAATCATCCAGTCAGGTGATCGGGTAGTCATTTACAAATAAATTTTTTATGCCAGCAGCTTCCAGAAATATTGATTCAGACAATCCCATGTCTGGGAGCTGCCTGGCATTTGATCTGCCCATCCCTTTACCATAACCATAGAATCTTCCATATATTTATTTAACTTATCAATTCTTGGCACCAATCCCATTTCTGGCAATTTCTTTTTCATTTCAAGCAGCCGCTCTAATTCTGGTTTCAAACAATCTTCCAATTCTGCTTCTACTAGCTCTGAAAAAAGCATTGGCGGCGGACATTCTCTGTCTAAAATCCATTTTGCCGCCAATAATGGCCGCAGTACATAAAAATATTTCTTTGCTCTGACTTGATCTGTGTGTAGATAGGTACGATAATTTGATTCCGCCATATGCCAATAGTGATACAAACCTTTTTTCTTAGAAAAATACAGCGGCAGCAATTTTTTCAATTCCTCAAATTCTGGAGAAGTGCGATATACAACTGGAGAAGCACACCATTCAAAAACTGTTGGATTTGATTTATAAAGCAATTGCAACGCTTTTTTGATATCCCATCCATTGATATCAAGAACTTCATCCAACTGCCACTCTATCACATCTCTAATTTCATCCAGTCTCAGATAACTGTGCTTATCTCTGACATAGAGAAACCTCACATCATAATCGCTGTCAGGCGATGCAAATCCCCAGGAACGGCTGCCAGATTCTACCGCCGCAAGAATGCGGACATTTTCTTGCTGTTCCACTTCTTTTAATTTTTCTTCTATTGTTGTTTTTATCATTTCATCTGTCATAAAAATACCTGCTTTCTAAATGACATTCAAGAATGCCTCTGCGTTCTTAAATCATAGAGAAAAATCCCCAGAAACCAAACCACACTACATATGATTTTGCTTTCCAGGGATCCTATTACTCCGCCAAAACAATAATACCGTTATTTCTTAGCAAATTTTACTTTAAATACATACCACAGTGCTCCTGTAATACATACGGAGGAATAACCACCGCAGATAATACCTGCCATCAATGGCAGTGCAAATTCCCGAATTGAACTGACACCGAGAATGAAGAGCACAAACACCATAATAAATGTAGTCAATGAAGTATTGATACTTCTAGTCAAGGTCTGGGTGATACTTCTATTGGCAACTTCCTGCAAGTCCTCTGGGCTTTTCTTCTTAAGTCCTCCCATATTCTCACGAATACGGTCAAAGATGACAATCGTGGCGTTGATGGAATAACCTACAATTGTCAGCATACATGCAATAAAAGTATTTCCCACGGATATCTTAACCACCGCATAGAATGCCAGCACCACCAAAACATCATGGAGCAAGGCAATTACTGCACTTCCCGCAAAGCGGATATCCTTAAAACGGAACCAGATATAGATCAACATACAGATTGTTGCAATAATCACTGCCCAAACTGCATCGGAGCGCATCTCAGAGCTGATTGTTGAACTAATATTTTCAGCGGTAATTCCTTTTTCATCCACGCCAAATTCATCAATCAACGCCTGATTCAAAGCTTCACGTTCTGATAATTCCAGAGAACGTGTCTTGATTACCACCTGATTACCACCCTCAATCTTCTGTGTCTGCACATTGGGGTCATTCGTTACTTTCTCTACCACAGGGACAATCTTCTGATCAATCTCTGCAATACTGTAATCCTCATTAAAAGTAACGGTAGTAGAAGTACCTCCCACAAAATCAAGACTGTAATTGAGGATATTGCCGTCCTTAGAGCCATTGATGCCCATTGCCACAAATCCAACTACAATCAGTACAATTGAGACTGCAAAACAAATCGCTTTCTTTCCTAAGAAATTGATGGTCTTGAGCTCCTTAGCTGCACCATAGAGTTTTGCATCCTGTACACCTAACGCATAGAAACATCTCATCAACCACCGAGTCACTACCAATGCGGTAAACATGGACAATACAATACCAATTCCCAAAGTATAAGCAAAACCTTTGACAGAACCAGAACCGCGCATTCCCAAGACAATTGCTGCAATCAACGTTGTGATATTACCGTCGACAATCGCAGACAACGCTTTCTCATAACCAAGCTTGATTGCTGTGTTGACTGTCTTTCCAGCAGCAATCTCTTCCCGAATACGGGCAAAGATAATGACATTGGCATCCACCGCCATACCGATTGACAAGATAATACCTGCAATACCAGGCAAGGTAAGTGTAATATCAAAGATCCACAATGCAAATACGGTCAATGCAGAATATAAAATCAACGCCAAACTTGCTGTAAATCCTGGAACCAGATAAACAATCATCATAAAGATCATAACCAGAATTAAACCAATGGCAGCAGCCTTCAAACTGGTGGAAATCGCTTCCTCACCAAGCTGTGCTCCTACTACCTTGGAATTTAATTCTTCAAGCTCCAAGGACAAGGAACCGATACGGATTGTAGTTGCCAGATTGTTTGCCTCCTCAAAACTCTCCATACCGTCGATCTGCGCGCTTCCGCCGCTGATGGCAGATTTTACCTGCGGGCTGCTGATGATCTCACCGTCATAGACAATTGGCATACTCTTGCCGACATTGGCTGAGGTTGCCTCCTCAAACTTTACTGCCCCTTCGTCGGTCAGGGTCAGCTCAACCACAAATTCTTTCTGCCCCATCTCACTGCTGGTTGTGGCTGCCTGCGCATTTTTAATATCTGTACCACTTAAAAGTGTCTCACCATCTTCATTCTGAAATTCCAATGAACCTGGTTTTCCTAGTTCTTCCAAAATTGTATTAGCATCGGAAACACCTGGAATCTCAATATTGATTCGGTCATTACCCTCCTGATACACAGAGGCCTCTGTACTGTAGCCTTCCACACGCTTTTGCAGCTTGTAGACAGTATCTTTCATGTCTTCCTCGGATGGATTATCCTCCACCGCTCTGTAGGTGATGCTGACACCGCCTGCAAGGTCAAGTCCCAGCTTAATGTTACGGTTCTCTCCTACACCAACCGTTGAGATAATGGTTGCGGCATACCAGGACATTCCTGCCATAATTGCCAAAATCAAAACCAAAATCCCTAAAGCTTTGCCTTTTTTCATGATCTCCTCCATTCTGTGCATGTTTCAGCACAAAGAGATAGTTAGCGAAAGAGCTGATATGTCCTTCCGCTCTTTTATCCTCTCTTGTCTTTTATCTTATCGGGCAGCCTAAATGATACCCGAAAGTTTCACAAATCCACTCATTCTTCCTCTGCCAACGCTGCTTTGAGCATGATGGCACATTCAATTCTCTTTTTCTGTAACTCACAGCCAATATCATAGACATCTGTAATACTGCCGTGGAAATGATAAGAATTTGCCGCACAGCCGCCGCTGCAGTAAAATCTTGCAAAACATTCGCGGCATTTTTCCTTCGCGTAAACATTACAGCGTTTAAACTGATTTTGCAGTTGTTTATTTTGGATCCCATCTGTGACATTTCCCATCAGAAATGATTCATCCCCGACAAACTGATGACAAGGGTAAAAATCCCCCCAGGGCGTCACCGCAAGGTACTCTGTACCAGAACCACATCCTGAGAGACGTTTTGCCACACATGGGCCGCCCTCCAGGTCAATCATAAAATGAAAGAAATTAAAATCCTTACCTTCTCTGTGACGCTTGAGCATCTCTGCCGCCAGAGTATCATACTCTTCCAACAGTTTGGGAACATCCGCTTCCTGCAAAGCATAATCATCCTCTGGCTGCGCCACTACAGGCTCCACAGAGATCTGCCTAAAACCCAAATCTGCAAGATGCAGCACATCCTTAGAGAAATCCAGATTGTGATGGGTAAAGGTTCCTCTGACATAATATCTGTCCTGATTCCTGCTCTCTGCAAGCTTCTGAAATTTAGGCACAATCAACTCATAACTGCCAGCCCCTTTGCGGAACGGACGCATCTTGTCATGAATTTCTTTTCTGCCATCAATACTTAAGACTACATTTGCCATTTCCTGATTGGCAAATTCCATCACTTCATCATCCAAGAGCACCCCGTTAGTGGTAAGTGTAAAACGGAATTTTTTATCATGCAGCTTCTCCTGTTCCCTGCCATATGCCACCAATCTCTTTACCACATCAAAATTTAAAAGCGGCTCACCGCCAAAAAAATCTACTTCTAGATTACGGCGGCTGCCAGAGTTGGCAATCAGAAAATCCAAAGCTGCCTTCCCCACCTCAAAGGACATCAGCGCTCTTCTGCCGTGATACTCCCCTTCCTCTGCAAAACAATAACGACATGCCAAATTACAGTCATGGGCAATATGTAGACACAAAGCCTTAACCACCGTGGGCCTGTCCTGAAACTGCTCCATATAACCCTGATACTGATCTTTGGTAAACAGGCTGCCTTGCTCTGCAAGTTCCTTGACTTCCTCATAACTCTCTGTAATCTCTGCCTGGGGGTATCTCTCCTTAAGGCTGTCAATGATTTCTTCTTTGGTGCTTGTCTCAAACAGGGGAATCACATCATAGGCAACATCATCCACCACATGTACTGCCCCACTGTTTACATCCAAAACAATGTTATAGCCATTATTTTTATATTGGTGAACCATTGCAGGCCCCTCTCTTTCCAATTTTGTTCTGACACAGACTGCGCCATCTGACATAACGCACAAATGACCGCTCGTCTGGGGCGAACGGTCCATGTATCATTAAGGATGCCTCTGGCATCCTTATATTGAGGCATACCTGCAATGCACGAAAGCCTCTATTTGATATTCTCATCTTACAATAATTATTTGTTCTCACAGCTCTGATTTCCCACAGTGCAGCTTGTCTTGCATGCAGACTGGCAGGAAGTCTGGCATTCTCCACAGCCGCCCTTTTTCACTGTGTTCTGTAATTTCTTTGTATTTAATGTCTTTACATGTTTCATAATCGTACATCCTTTCTATATCTAATTAAATATCAGGCATAGTATAACATATTTTTTTTCATATGCAAAGTATTATTTCAAAAATTCTACGGTTGCCTTGAACTGATCACAGTCAATATTTACCTCAAAACTGCCCCCCAGAGCAGCCGTATAAGTATTAACAATCGCCAATCCCAATCCATTGCCCTCCGTGGTTCTGGATTCATCTCCCCGCACAAAACGCTCCACAACTTGCTCTTTGGTAAATTCCATGCGATAACCTGCTGTATTAGTAATCTCAAAACGAACCTTTTTCGCATCCTCTTCCCCTGCAATGACAGACGTTTTTAGAAAGATTCTGGTATACTCCTGGGAATATTTTAACGCATTTTCTAAAAGATTCTGGCAAATTCGGTACATATAACTACTGTCCGCAATAAAACTAGTATCTTCCTTTGTCAGCGATACCACTAACTCCCTGCCGCTTTTCTGAATGCGATCCTCCATATCTGCATATACCTGTTCAATCAGACGATTCATCTCCATAGGTTCCATCTTCAGCTCCACATTGCCGCTGCTGGTCTTTGCCAGATCAAAAAGGCTGTCAATCATTTCCTTTAATTTCTGTGCTTTTCGAAAAATCACTTCCACATAGTCCTCAAGTACATCACTGAGTTCTTCCTTCTTCATCAGCTCTAGGTAGCCAACCATTGAGGTCAGAGGTGTTTTCAGATCATGGGACACATTGGAGATCAAATCCACTTTCATCTGCTCGCTGCGCAGTGCTGCTTCCAGATTTTGTTGGTTGATCTGTTCCATTGCCGCCATATATTCCTCAAGCTTTCGTTTCATATATGATAATAAAATTATTTCACCCACAATCCATTGAAGAATTACCGTTCCCACAAAGGTATAGCCCATACTGTAATTTTCATACTTCCAAGGATGTGTATAAATATAATGAAAATTTTTTATCGCTGCTCCTAACAATATCAAAAACAGCAATCCCCAAAAAATCTGCTGCTTTTTCAATTTTTCTTTCCATTCCTGATAGAATTCTCCGTGGCTAGGTTTCCACCGCCGATTACGGTAACGAACCAGAAATCCCAAAAGCCCCCACAGCCCAACTCCAAGACTGAGATTTAGAAAAAATCCTCCCGTCAATGTCTCCTCTGTAACAAAAAATCTGCCATGAAGTAGATCTGAAAAGATTAATGATGCCAGAACTGCACATATCCCCCCTGGCAGCAACCGAAATTCATCCCGCTTCATCCCCTGCAAAATTAAGCTCCAAATATCCTTGTTTAATTCAGTATCTTTCCATTTTGTAGCCAATGCCCCACACCACCTTTACATATTTTGGATTCTTAGTATCAATTTCAATCTTTTCCCGTATGTGACGGATATGTACCATCACCGTATTTTCCACTGTTCCTGTGGCCATTTCTCTCCAGACACGCTCATAAATCTTCTCCGCAGAAAATACTTGTCCAGGATTCTCCATCAGAAGCTCTAAGATCTTATATTCTGTGGCTGTCAACTTTACTTCTTCCCCATCCACAATCGCCTTCTTCGTCCGTTTATCCAGCACAACGCCTCCATTGACAAGCTGTTGGTCTTCTGCTTTTGGCGCACTGCCGCCCCAAGTATGATAGCGTCTCAGTTGTGCCGCAATCCTCGCAGTCAGTTCTGCTGGATTGTAAGGTTTCTCCACATAATCATCTGCTCCCATTACCAGGCCTGACACTTTATCACTCTCCTGTGTCTTGGCTGAGAGGATAATAACAGGAATTTGATTGTTCTCCCGAATCTTCATCAGTGCAGACAAACCATTGAGCCTTGGCATCATTACATCCAGCAGAATCAAATCTACAGTATGATCTTTCAATGTTTCCAGCGCCTCCAGACCGTCGTATGCCTTTAACACCTGATAGCCTTCATACTCCAGCAGCTTACCCAGCGAAAATACAATCTCTTTGTTGTCATCCACCACCAGAATTGTCTGTTGTTTCATTTTCATTTTCTCCTTATTGCTTTTTACTCTGCCATTATAATAAGGATTTCAAAAATAAAACTCAATGAATTTCTTAAAAAAATCTTAAATATTGTGTAACTATTCAGAACCCCCTGGAAATAACAATTCAGAACGTTCAAATTTATTTGAAAAGGGATGAATTGCTATTTCCAGGGAGGTGATCATCCTCCAAGCCACAGACAGAAGCCTCGTGAGAGGCGAATGACAGCTTTGCTGGCATGTCTGTGACTTGGGGTTCTGAATAGTTACAATTTATCATTTATAAAATTGACATTGTTTGTGTCTAGTATAATTCCACCGCTAACGCACATAATAACCGAAAAGCATTTTCAGAAAGGAGACTTATCTATGAACTATAAATATGAAAAAAATATCTATGATGATGGAAATATCCCTGAGATTGATTTACCCCAAGATACCAGTCTGCCGCCAACTCAAAACCGCATTGGCAACGACAAAGACGATGATTCCGGCCGCAACGGTCAAGATCCTTCCGACAGCAGTATTCTTGATATTCCGGTGACGCCGCCTGTGCTGCTTAAAAACCGCAATCAAGAAACTTCCACTTCCCATTGGGCATAAGGAGACAAACAATGCATAAAATATCTGAACAATTAAAATTAACCCGCATCGTGCCAGTTGTGGCTATTCACGACTCAGCACACGCAAAACCCTTGGCACAGGCACTCTATAATGGCGGCCTGCCCTGTGCAGAAATCACATTCCGCACGGACGCTGCTGTTGACTCTATTTGTATCATGTCCAAGGAATTTCCAGATATGCTGATTGGCGCTGGAACGGTCCTCACTCCAGAACAAGCGGATCAGGCGATCAAAGCAGGAGCCAGTTTTATTGTCAGCCCTGGTCTCAATCCAACTGTGGTAAAACACTGTGTCAAAAAGAAATACCCGATTATTCCAGGTATCAATAATCCCACAGGCATTGAAATAGCCCTCACTTTTGGACTGACGCTATTAAAATTTTTTCCTGCCGAGGCCTCTGGAGGACTGGAAATGATTAAGGCGCTCTCTGCCCCTTATCCTCAGATTCGTTATATGCCTACTGGTGGAATCAATTTACAAAATCTGCACACTTATCTCGCCAATGATCGCATTGTCGCCTGTGGTGGAACCTGGATGGTAAAAGAAGACTTGATAGATTCTGGTAATTTTGAAGAGATTCAACGTCTGACAGAAGAAGCCGTGCGCACCGTCCGCGCCTGAAAGGAGTAGAAGTATGAATGCAAAAAAAATAATTACTTTTGGGGAATTGATGCTGCGTCTTGCCCCACAAGGCTACCAACGATTTGTACAAGCTGATACACTGAGCGCTACCTATGGCGGTGGAGAGGCAAATGTGTGTGTATCTTTGGCAAATTATGGCTTCCACTCTATATTTGTATCGCGCCTGCCTTCTCATGAAATCGGACAGGCTGGCGTTAATGCTCTGCGCAGATATGGCGTAGACACCTCTTATATTGCGCGCGGCGGTAACAGAGTTGGCATTTATTATCTAGAAAAGGGTGCCTCACAGAGACCTTCCAAAGTCATATATGACCGTGCCGATTCTGCACTTGCTACCGCTTCCTCAGAAGATTTCTGTTGGCAAGAAATCTTTACAGATGCAGACTGGTTTCATTTTACCGGAATTACCCCAGCTTTAAATGACACTCTCGCAGATCTATGTCTGATGGCCTGCAAAGCGGCAAAGGAAGCTGGAGTAACTGTCTCCTGCGATCTCAACTACCGCAATAAATTGTGGAGCAAAGAAAAAGCTGGCAAAGTGATGGAAAATCTCTGTCAATATGTAGATGTATGCATCGCCAATGAGGAGGATGCTTCTGATGTATTTGGCATTCATGCCGCTCATACAGATGTCACTGCGGGAACTGTGAATCGTGAGGGATATAAAGATGTCGCAAGGCAGCTACAGCAGCGCTTTGATTTTTCTACAGTTGCCATCACTCTGCGGGAATCGATCTCGGCCAATGATAATGACTGGTCTGCTATGCTCTATGATGGCAATGACTATTATTTTAGCCGCAAATACCATATGCACATTGTAGATCGTGTGGGTGGCGGTGACAGTTTCGGCGGCGGGCTGATCGCAGCATCCCTAATGGGTTATGCACCCCAGGAACTGATTGAATTTGCAGTGGCAGCCTCTTGTTTAAAACACTCCATCGAAGGAGATTTCAATCTGGTCTCGATGGATGAGGTATTAAAACTGGCTGGCGGTGACGCTTCAGGACGGGTACAGCGATAAGCTTTCAGCTTGCCATCCCGCCAACCATACCAGATGCTGTACACAAAATTAAGGTTGTGAAAAAACGGGATAACTCCATATTGATTCCCTTTTGAAACAGGATGGAGCCTAAAACCAGAATCAGGAAATAGGCTCCTCCCATAACCATTCCCCAGAAAAATCTTCTCGTCTTCATCACTTTGCCACTCAAAAATCCTCCCAGAAATCCTGAAATCACATAGATCACCACAATTCCCACTGACACCACACTCTCACTGAGCTGCATTTTATAGAGCATTGCAGATAAAATTAACAAGAGCAGACCTGTCACAAGATACATGACCAGCAAAATCTTTAAGATCGTCAGCACCGACACTCGAATCCGTTTCTCTCCCTGTGCTTGAACCAGGTTCTTCCTCGTATGATTGTTTTCCATTTTCCTCTTCCTCTCTTTATATAAGAATGTCCATTGGATTCTATGATATTTTATTCTGATTTCCGCAAAACTATTCCCAGCTTAACAGAAGTTAAACTTTCTTTTTTGAAAAACTCTTGCAAAATTTCCGTCCTTCCTTTATATTATGTATTATCGAAAGGAGAGATGTAATTGGACTCAGGTGAGGTCATACAGTTATTATTTGTAGTTGTTTTATTAATGTTATCTGCATTTTTTTCCTCCGCAGAAACTGCCCTGACTACTTCCAACAAGATCCGTCTTAAAGGACTTGCCGATGAGGGAGACAAACGGGCAAAGCGGGTATTGGAAATCACTGGGGATTCCGGTAAAATGCTCAGCGCTATCTTGATTGGCAACAATATTGTAAATCTGTCGGCATCCTCTATTGCCACTGCACTTGCAATCAAACTATTTGGAAATGCAGGAGCCGGAATTGCAACAGGAACTCTTACTGTCCTAGTACTAATTTTTGGTGAAATATCGCCTAAAACTCTGGCAACGATTCATGCTGATAAAATTGCGCTGACCTATGGCGGAATAATCTGGGGATTGATGAAAGTTTTAACCCCTGTAATTTTCATCATCAACAAGTTGGCGATTGGATTTTTACGGCTGCTGCGGGTCAATGTCTCCAATGAACCTGTTCCCCTGACAGAAGCAGAACTGCGAACAATCGTGGATGTGGGACACCAGACAGGCGTCATTGAACAGGAAGAACATGAAATGATCAATAATGTATTTGATTTCGGTGATTCCCAGGCCAAAGAGATTATGGTACCCCGAATTGATATGACATTTGCAGATATCAATAGCACCTATGAGGAGCTGATTAACATTTTTCGGACAGATAAATTTACCCGTCTGCCCATTTATGAAGATTCCATCGACAATGTAATTGGAATTATCAATATGAAAGATTTGCTTCTCTATGAAACCAGCAAAGACAGCTTTTCGGTGCGAAGTATTTTGCGCAAACCTTACTACACTTATGAACACAAGAAGACGGTGGAACTTTTAATTGAGATGAAAAAGTCCTCTTTCAATATTGCTATCGTACTTGATGAATACGGTGTTACTGCAGGATTGATTACACTCGAGGATATTTTAGAAGAAATTGTTGGAGAAATCCGTGACGAATATGATATGGACGAGGAAGATCCGATTCAAAAGCTCAATGATCGGGAGTATATCATCCAAGGTTCTATGAACCTAGAAGATCTCTGTGATGTGCTGAATCTGCAGCTTTCTTCTAAGGATTATGATACTGTTGGCGGTTATATGATTGAATTGCTTGACCACTTGCCTAATACGGGAGAAGAGACTCGCACACCAGAAAATGTTTTACTCCGTGTAGAAGCTATGGATAAAAACCGTATCAGCAAACTATATCTTTGTCTTCCTGAGGAAGAAGCTGAGGAAAAATAAATCAAACAGAATTTTGCTTGGGCGCTATCCGCAAGGAAGGCGCACCAAGTTTTTTATCTCAAATTTCATTTGAACCAATACAATCCCTCGTTTGAAGCCTGTATTTTCGCCCCCTTTGGTACTTGTTTTATAACAGAAACTACATCCATATAATCCGGTGATGGTGAAATCATTCCCATAAAAGCAGGAACAACGCAAATCGTCAATAAAGCTTTCCACCGTAACGGACAGACAACAAAAACAATAAGCGGCATTATTCCTAATAGCATTGGCGCAAGCGACATAATAATAAATTGACTTTTACTGATTGGATAAAATGATATTGCATATGCAGCAACCTTTTTTATGCACACGCCTATATAAACTTTTGCGTTTTTAGGATAGCACACGGCATGAAGAAACTCATGTATCGGTATTAGTAAAAATCCTATCACAAAGCCTAATGGCATAAATCGTAAATCAAAAATAAATTCATCACTCATATTTCTCTTATAAAAAATACATGCAAAACATATCAGCAAAGGAATAACCCCATATGGTAATGATGCTCTCAATATGTCATCTGGTCTCTTCAGTTTTACTGCATTTTCAGGAACTTTTCCATCGGGAAAGTCTTTCTCCCAATCTTGGTTTCCCTCCCAAATTATTTTTGCCATACACCCTCCTGTCTTCAACACTCATCTTGTGAATTTAAGAAATTATACAAAACTAACCTTTCATTTTAGGGCGTGTCAAAAAGCAGTTTTCAGACACGCCCTAACATAATTTATATGTCAAAAAAAGATATTTCCGTAATTTATACATTAATCTCTGCTGTCATACCCAAAAATTCTCTGTTCTCTTCCAAAATCGGATTTACTATCTCCGTCAAGAATTTTTCTACCTGCAGAGGAGCACGTCCCACATATTTTGAGGGATCCATAGAATTTTCCAATTCTTCCAATGTCAAGTTAAATGCTGGATCTTGGGCAATCAATTCCAACAGATTATTGTCCTTGCCCTCCACCTTAACATTTTTTCCAGCCTCCATAGAGAGCTGACGAATTTTTTCATGCATTTCCTGACGGTTGCCGCCGTTTTTCACCGCATCCATCATAATATTCTCAGTGGCCATAAAAGGCAGCTCAGACATCATATGCTTGCGAATTACCTTATCATAGACTACCAGCCCATCTACCACATTCAGACACAAGTCCAAGATTCCATCCACCGCCAGAAATCCTTCTGGAATGGAAAGACGTTTATTGGCAGAATCGTCTAAGGTTCTCTCAAACCACTGAACGGCAGAGGTGATCGCCGGATTTAAAGCATCTACCATCACATAACGCGCAAGAGAGGCAATACGCTCACTTCTCATTGGATTTCTCTTATATGCCATCGCTGAGGAACCAATCTGATTTTTCTCAAAAGGTTCTTCTACTTCCTTTAAATGCTGAAGCAGACGGATATCATTAGACATCTTATGTGCACTGGCCGCAATCCCCGCAAGAACATTCAGTACCCTGGTATCTACCTTTCTAGAATATGTCTGGCCAGATACTGCATAACAATACGCAAAGCCCATTTTCTTTGCAATCATCGGGTCGATCTTGTCAATGGTCTCCTGATCCCCTGCAAACAACTCCTGAAAACTTGCCTGTGTTCC
This sequence comes from Lachnospiraceae bacterium, assembly GCA_910575005.1. Taxonomy (GTDB): domain Bacteria; phylum Bacillota; class Clostridia; order Lachnospirales; family Lachnospiraceae; genus Petralouisia. Next base: position 93,765 of record CAJTCL010000008.1, read on the forward strand.
AGTGGTTCCTTTAGAACCCAGCAGCTTCAAACTTCCAATCACATACTCCAAATCTTCCAAATCCATCAAAAACTCTTGCAGCCACAATGTGGCACGTTTTCCAACTGTTGTGGGCTGCGCCGGCTGAAAATGGGTAAAAGCAAGCGTTGGAAGATCTTTATAAGTATCTGCAAATTTGGCCAACTCTGCCATCACATTTACCAGCTTCTTGCGCACAAGTTTTAAAGCCTCATCCATCACTATAATATCTGTATTATCTCCTACATAACAAGAAGTCGCCCCCAAATGGATGATTCCTGCCGCCTTTGGACATTGCTGTCCATAGGCATACACATGACTCATCACATCATGGCGCACTTGTTTTTCCCGCTCTTTGGCAACCTCATAGTTAATATCATCCACATGACTTTTTAATTCATCAATTTGTTCCTGTGTAATGACTGGCTTACCATCTTCGCTCAATCCAAGCTCCATCTCTGTTTCCGCAAGGGCAATCCACAGCTTCCTCCAAGTACGAAATTTCATATCTGGTGAAAAAATATATTGCATTTCCTTGCTCGCATAACGCTCAGATAGAGGGCTGTTGTATCTGTCTGTTGACATAATTTTTCTCCTCTTTGTATATTAAATAGTATCTTCACTTCTTCTTGGTGGCCGTTGCACTCCAATGTCCTTTATCTTGTCGCAGACTGCCTGCAACTTTCACCTCGAATTCGCTTTGCTCTTCTCGGTGGCCGTTGCACCTTTAAATATCCTTGCAGAAACATTTTCATACAAGTATGAATGTTTCTGCTTCGGCTATTCGCAGTCTGCTTATCGCTCATAATCTCCTCTTATGTCTTGGGTAGGGGGTTCCATTGGATAGGTTCCGGTAAAACATCCTTTACAGATCGGAAGTTCTTCCACCATTTCGGCCAAACGATCTACACTCAGATATCCAAGACTATCCGCTCCGATAATCTCACAGATCTCTTCCACCGTACGATTATAGGCAATCAATTGTTTTCTCTCTGGAATATCTGTTCCAAAATAACAGGGCCACAAAAACGGGGGCGAAGCAATTCTCACATGAACCTCGATGGCTCCCGCCTCCCGCAGCATACGCACAATACGGTCAGATGTCGTTCCTCTAACAATAGAATCATCAATCATAATCACACGTTTTCCCCGCACTGCTTCTGCCAGCACATTTAGTTTTACTCTGACACTAGACTCTCGATTGCTCTGTTTGGGCTTAATAAAAGTTCTCCCTACATAACTGTTCTTGACAAATGCAGTGCCATAGGGGATCCCTGATTCCATAGAATAACCCAGCGCTGCTGCATTACCAGATTCTGGCACACCGACCACCAAATCTGCCTCCACTGGTGAATCCATAGCAAGGAATTTTCCAGCTTTAATTCTGGAAGCATAGACACTGACCCCATCAATATGGCTGTCTGACCTTGAAAAATAAATATATTCAAATACACATCTGGCCTCTTTTTGTTTGGGCAGACAAAGGCTTGTATCAGAACTAATGCCCTCTGGTGTAATTGTCACCACTTCTCCTGGAAGTACATCCCTCACATACTCAGCACCGATTGTCTCTAAAGCACATGTCTCAGAAGCTATCATATAAGCGTCATCCCGTTTTCCAATACAAAGCGGTTTAAATCCAAAAGGATCCCGCGCTCCCACTAATTTTCTAGGGCTCATCACTACTAAAGAAAATGCTCCTTTAATTTTGCCTGCTGCCCGCTTTACTGCTTCTTCCACAGACTTGGAGGTGAGACGCTCTCTAGCAATATGATAGGCGATTACCTCAGAGTCAATGGTAGTCTGAAAGATTGCTCCTGTATATTCTAACTCCTGCCGCAGTTCGTTGGCATTAATCAGATTTCCATTATGGGCTAATACCAAAGTTCCCTTGACATAATTTAAGACTAATGGCTGGGCATTTTCTCGGGTGGAGGCTCCAGCAGTGGAATACCTCACATGTCCCACACCGATATCGCCTTTCATCCCATCTAAGGTTTCCTGAGTAAATACCTCATTTACCAGGCCCATGCCTTTATATGAATTTACTTTTCCTTTGGGACCGTTTGTCTCACTGACTGCGATTCCACAACTCTCCTGCCCTCTATGCTGTAAAGCAAAGAGACCATAGTAAATGGTGGACGCCACATCATTTCCACCAAAATCATACATGCCAAAGACGCCACATTCCTCATGCAGCTCATCAAAACTTGTATTTTTTTCTATTTTATTGTTATTCATACAATTCTCCAGTTGGGTTTACCCAAACTTTTCTCCAGTTAAAAGTTCATATGCCTCTTTATATTTATCAACTGTTTTCTCCACTACCTCTTCTGGAAGTAGATAACCGCTTTCTGGATTTTCTTTTAACCAATCCCTGACAAACTGTTTGTCAAATGAAGGTTGTGATTTTCCAGGAGCATAACCCTCCACCGGCCAAAATCTAGAGCTGTCTGGAGTAAGCATCTCATCTCCGAGAACTACTTCCCCATTTTCATTCAAGCCAAATTCAAACTTTGTATCAGCAATAATAATTCCTCTGTTTCGCGCATATTCTGCACATTTTTTATACAACTTAATCGTACAATCCTTAAGAATCTCAGCGTACTCAGCACCTTTTCCTGGATGAAGCTTTTCAAGAATTTCCACTGTGTCCTCAAATGTGATATGCTCATCATGAAGGCCAAGATCTGCTTTTGTGGTCGGGGTATAAATTGGCTCTGGAAGCTGCTCTGATTCCTGCAGTCCTTCTGGTAATTTAATACCACACACTGTACCATCTTTCTGATAGCTTTCCCAACCACTGCCTGTAATATAACCGCGTACAATACACTCCACCGGCAGCATACGAAGCTTCTTACATTTCATACTATTTCCATCAAATTTTTCCTTATGGAAAAATTCCGGCATCTGTGTAACATCAGTGGAAATCATATGATTGGGTACAATATCCTTTGTAAACTCAAACCAAAATTTAGACATTTGTGTTAAAATTGCACCTTTCTGTGTAATTTCATTCTTTAAAATCACATCAAAGGCAGAGATTCTGTCTGTCGCCACAATGACCATACTGTCTCCATTGTCGTAAACTTCACGCACTTTTCCTTCTTTTACCGGTTTCAATTCCTGAATACTCATGGTTGTCCTCCATTCTCACTTTCTCTGGTACATTTACGCTGTTAAAGTCACATATTCGGATTCATTATAATACAGGCTCTTTTCATTCGTCAATGAAATTCCCTTGTCATACGATCTTTTAATTGTAGAAAATTTTTGTTGTTTCTTAAAATATTTTGTATAAATTGCGGGGAGAAAGCAACTTGCCATTCCCTTTTCATCATGATAAACTTATAAGAAAATAAGTAACTGTTCAGAAGCTCAAGGAAATAGCAATTAGACCTTTCAAATTTATTTAAAAGGGATAAATGTCTATTTCCTTGAGGGTAATAATCCCCTTAGCCGCAACCAAAAGCCTCTTTAGAGACGTATGATAGCTTTGCTGGCATGTCTGCGGCTTGTGTCTAAATAGTTACAAACATAAAATAAAAATTTAGAAGGAGGAAAACCATTTATGTTGGAAAAAAGAAGAAGTCCGCGTGTTCCTTTAAAACTTAACTTTCATATCTGTGATTTGTACAAACATGATTCTACTGATATTCATCATCTAAAAGCTCCTATTGTGCTGACAGACATCTCAGAATATGGGATCGGATTTATTTCCGAATGCCTCCTTCCTTTACAATACCATTTTAAAATGACTTTGAATTTAGAAAAAAATAAAGAATCACTTGTAGTTTTGAAAATTATTCGCTGCCTGGCAGTCGGCCATAGCCATTATTCTTATGGCTGTGAATTTATTGCATTGGACGACACTGTCAAACAAAGCATTCGCGAATATGCTGCAAGCAAAACAAAATATTTTGAAAAATGTTAATTGATAATTATTTCCAGTTATAGACCCAAGTCTTTTAGAAATGAAAGGTTTGGGTCTATCTTAATTTTTGTCTGTACATATACACATTACACTAGCACATCATATCATCTACTTAGACAAACTTCCATTGTAAATTACTCAACTTGACAAATATCAATAAATTATATATACTGAACATAGTTCATTTTGCAGGGAGGTTGCTATTTGAATACAGTTGTTACTTCAAAAGAAACAATTTTAAATGTAAGTCGAGAACTCATTCAAAAACAAGGTTTTCCAGCAGTCAATATCAGGGCTGTGGCAAAAGCGTGCAATATCTCTGTCGGCTCCATCTATAATTATTTCAATTCTAAAACAGATTTAATTGCGGCAACGGTGGAAAGTGTCTGGTGTGATATCTTTCGTTTCCCAGAAAATATGGAAACATTTCATAGCTTTACAAGTTGTGTGGAATGGATTTTTGACAGTATCAGAAAAGGTGATGAAAAATATCCTGGTTTTTTCACATTGCACGCGATGGGCTTTATAGGAGAAGATAAATCAAATGGACAAAAACTCATGGCACAATCATGGCAACATATTCAAGAACATCTCCACCTGGTTCTTACAAATGATACACAGATTCGTTCTGAAGTTTTTGATGAAAACTTTACCTCTGAAAAATTTGCAGAAATTATATTTTCTCTGATCATCTCTGCACTGTTGCAGCACAATTATGATTGTAGTGGCATATTGGCTATGATTCGCAGAGTCATTTATTGATAAAAAATCCCGTCAGAAATCGGGTTTTTTTATAGACAAAAATGAACATTGTTCAGAAATGAGGTTCGCTTTTGTGAAAGTTAAGAAAAAAACTCTTTTGTTGATTGCATGTCTTGTGTGGACGATCGCTGGATTCAACATTCTAAGGATTGGGATTTTGGCATATCAGCCTTATTTGTCAATTATTAATCTTTTTCTGTCTGTTGCTGTATTTGCTGTGTTTCAACATTTTATTTTTGGACGCTTAGTACAAAAACACACGAAAAGAATTATTAGCTATACAGAAGATTCCCAATTTTTCTTAAAATTTTTTGACATGAAAGCTTTTATCATTATGGCTGTTATGATTACTAGTGGTATTTATCTACGAACCTCAGGACTTGCCCCAGAACATTTTATTGCCGTATTCTATTCTGGTTTAGGAGCTTCTCTATTTTTAGCAGGAATATTGTTCGGCAAAAATTATTATAACGCTATTAACCACAAATTCACTAATTAAAAGAAAGGAAAATTTTATGCAAGCTATTGTGGAAACTCTATTTGATGCAGTATATTTAATCTCTGTGATTACAATTGGACTGACTATGATTGCCAAAAGTAATGGCAACAAGCAATACCGGTTATTTGGTATCATGGCTGTGGTGCTAGGCGCTGGTGATTCGTTCCATCTCGTTCCTCGTGCTGTGGCACTGTGCACAACAGGGCTTGACCATTTTACTACAGCTCTAGGTACAGGAAAACTTATTACTTCTATCACTATGACAATTTTTTATATTATCCTCTATTATGTATGGCGCATCAGATATCAAATCAATGGACAAACAGGTATCACTATCACAGTATACTTATTATCTATACTGCGCATTATCTTGTGTCTGTTTCCACAGAATGGGTGGCTCAGTGCAAACGCCTCTTTTTCATGGGGCATTTATCGCAATATTCCTTTTGCCTTGTTGGGATTATTGATTATTGTCCTGTTTTATAACAGTGCAAAGGAACACAACGATTCACAATTTAAATATATGTGGCTGACGATTGTTCTTAGTTTTGGTTTCTATATTCCTGTTGTTCTTTGGGCCGACACCATCCCAATGATTGGTATGCTAATGATTCCCAAAACATGTGCCTATGTATGGACCGTTCTGATTGGCTTTCATAGTATGAAAAAGGAAAACAACAGATAAGAAATATTATGTAGTTCTATTACCTATTCTTATCCTTGTTATAGCTTTGATTAGAAACTCCAATTTCAGAATACCTCGGCGTTCTTGCGTCTTTATTCACCCCATCTAACAGTAAAGGGCGATATGTTTCCCTCACTAGAAACATATCGCCCTATGTTGACAATATTTATATTTTCATTCTATCTTTAATTCTTTCATTGTCTTATCCCAATATCCCCGTTGCAGTCAAATACCCCGCAGCAAGCTGATGGGGCATGTCTTAGCTTGTTTTTAGCAAGTTCGCCCCAAGGGACAGGCTATTTGTACCCACAGGGCACTTACCCTCGCGGCATTCGTCAAATATCCATGTATATCCAGAGGGCACTTAACATGGTTATTTCCCTAAGTGCCCTTTGGGTACATTGCTCGCTGGAATAAAATAATTTACATTTTTACCAACAGAGATTTTCCAGTCATCTCGGCAGGCTGCTCCATACCCATAATCTCAATCAACGTTGGTGCAATATCTGCCAGACAGCCGCCTTCTCTCAAAGTATATCCCTCTTTGTAATTGATCAGGATAAATGGCACTGGATTGATGGTATGTGCTGTAAAGCTCTCCCCTGTATTGTAGTCAATAAGCTGTTCCGCATTTCCGTGGTCTGCACACAGGAACATTGTTCCATCCACTTCCTTCAATGCAGCAACTGCTTTGCCCACACAAGTGTCCACAGCTTCCACTGCAGCAATAGCAGCGGATTCCACACCAGTATGTCCCACCATATCTGGATTGGCAAAATTGATGATAATCACATCATATTTATCTGATTTGATAGCTTCTACCAGTTTATCACACACTTCATAAGCACTCATTTCTGGCTTTAAATCATAAGTAGCAACCTTAGGGGAATTTACTAAAATACGATCTTCTCCTTTGTTTGGTTCTTCCACTCCGCCATTGAAAAAGAAAGTTACATGTGCATACTTTTCAGTCTCTGCAATTCTTGCCTGTGTCTTGCCATTAGCAGCCAAAAACTGTCCAAACGTATTACTCAGTTCTACCTTGTGGAACGCCACAGATTTATTAGGAATCGTCACATCATATTCTGTAAAGCATACATATGTGACATCTTTTCTGGCTCCGCGATCAAACCCATCAAATTCATCCATGCAGAAAGTTCTAGTGATTTCCCTTGCACGGTCAGGGCGGAAATTAAAGAAAATAATGGTATCTTTGTCATTGACAGTCGCCACTGGATTACCATCCTTCTCCACTACTGTAGGCACTACAAACTCGTCCGTCACATCCTCTGCATAGGAAGCTGCCACTGCCTCCACTGCATTCTGGGCACGTTTTCCTTCTCCCAGTGCAATCGCACGGTAAGCCTGTTCCACACGCTCCCAGCGGTTGTCACGGTCCATAACATAATAACGTCCACTGACCGTTGCAATCTCACCGACACCAATCTCTTTCATCTTGCTCTCCAATTCCTCCATATAGCCTTTGCCGGAGGTGGGGGCTGTATCACGTCCATCAAGGAAACAATGTACATAAACTTTTTCTATTCCCTCTCTTTTGGCCATTTCCAACAAACCATACAGATGGGTATTATGGCTGTGTACACCACCATCTGACAACAATCCATATAGATGCAGCGCTGAATCATTGTCCTTGACATTTTTCATTCCTGCAAGTAAGGCTTCATTCTTAAAGAAATCACCATCTTCAATCTCCTTGCTAATTCTGGTAAGCTCCTGGTACACAATCCTCCCAGCACCCATATTCAAATGTCCAACTTCAGAATTTCCCATCTGACCATCAGGAAGTCCGACAGCAAGTCCACTGGCATTGCCCTTAACAAAAGGATATTCCTTCATTAATCCATCAAGATTAGGCGTCTTGGCCTGATAAACTGCATTCGCTTCATGCTTCTCATTTAAACCAAATCCATCCATAATCATCAATACAGTGAGTTTCTTATTCATGATATTCTCCTCTTTTCTTTGCATTAAAATATCTACAATCTATCGTTTTTATTTTACCATGCAGTTCTAAAAAAAACAACTCTATCCTGAGAACTATCATATAATCGTCAATATGCCTGTTTGAAGCAACAGGGGCACAATAACAATTTCTCAATGTTTTACCACTTTTTTCAGAGCCTGGGAGACAGCGCTGCCTGCCACAAAACAGGCTGCTGCCTCCACCAATCCATTCAAACCTACAAACAGTACGATAAAGGTCAGAAAATTGCCTGCTCCCAATCCAACTGCAATCCCTTGTACATATTCTGTCTGATAGAAAAACAAAACTAATGTCCCCATAAAGAACAACGTGTTCAATAGTGGACAACAAAGATTAGCAAGTGCCAATGCCCCTTTTTTTAGTGGACCACATTTGAAAAATCCCTGATACAATAACCCAGTCAACCACCCCATCAATGTTCTTGGCAACACACAGACAATAAATGTATGGATAGGATTAATTGCCAAAAGAGCCGCTCCAAAAGGACTGATACCAAAACACTGGATAAAACTGGTAATCCCAAATACTGCTCCCAGAGCCGCTCCTGCTGCTGGCCCCAATGTTACTGCTCCCACAGCTACTGGAACGACAATCAGCGTAATCTCCAATCCAAGTGTACGAATATATCCAATTGGTGTAAACGCCATAATCAAAATTACAGCAATTAAAAGTGCCATCTCCACCATATAAACTGTGTCCGCTTTCTGATTCTTATTCACTTAAAATCCTCACTTTCTAATTTAAGAATGGACATCAACGCATGTCCTACTTTCTCAGAAAATATTCTTTGCAGATATTCTCCACGAGCTGCGCATAATTGCTTTTATCTTAGTAGGAAATCCGAAGGAATTTCCTATAAGACAAAAAGTGCCCTCTCCCTATTTATGAGGGAAAAGACACTTTTTATACATGCTTTACATTGAATGCCTCACAGAAAGTACATAACGCTCTTTTTACATTCCCCTGCCGAAGAGAAGTATTTCAATAAAAACACTTTCGTGTTCGTATTGCGAAGTGCGCACCACGCAAAGTATTACAAATACCCTGCGCATTTCTGCAATATATCGGAACTTTTATCTCAGTCTCCGACAAACAAGTCTTAGTCTGCAAGCTCTGCCTTCAAAGCTTCTGTCAGAGCTGGAACAACCTTATTCAGATCGCCTACAACACCGTAATCAGCTACGTCAAAAATTGGTGCATCCTCATCCTTATTGATTGCAATAATGATGTCTGCTTCTTCCATACCAGCTACATGCTGAATTGCACCTGAAATTCCGATTGCAAAGTACACATTCGGACGAACAGTTTTTCCAGTCTGTCCTACCTGAAGATCTACTGGAAGCCAACCATTCTCTACTACTGCACGAGAACAACTTACGGTTCCGCCAAGTACTGCTGCCAAATCTTTCAGCATCTGGAAATTCTCAGCGCTTCCCACACCACGGCCGCCAGATACCAAAATCTTTGCTTCCATGATATCTTCTGTTTCTTTTACAGATTTAACAATATTTAAAATCTCAACATACTTATCATCTGGGGTAAATCCAGGATTGTACTCTTCTACAACTGCCTTTGCACCCTTGATCGGATCAATTTTCTGCATAACACCAGGACGTACTGTCGCCATCTGCGGACGATTATCTGGACAAGCAATTGTTGCAATGGTATTTCCACCAAATGCTGGACGTGTCATAAGCAACTGATTGTGCTTCTGTTCATCCTCTTTGCCAGGAATTGGATTCAGTGGGAAATCACCAATCTCCAATACGGTACAGTCTGCTGTCAAACCAGTCTTCACTCTTGCTGAAACGCGAGGACCTAAATCACGTCCGATAGCAGTAGCGCCTACTAACATAATTTCTGGTTTGTACTCATTGATTACAGATGCAAGTGCATGTGTATAAGGCTCTGTTCTGTATTCCTTTAACTCTGGATCATCTACTACAATTACCTTATCAGCGCCATACTCTGCCAACTGATCTGCCAAATCTTTTACACCAGAACCAATCAATACCGCTGCCACATCTGTATCTAAATCTTTTGCCAAGTCTTTTGCCTTGCCCAGTAATTCAAAAGCAATTCCGCTTAATACATTGTCTACCTGCTGTGCAAAGACATATACTCCTTTATATGCTTCTAAACCCATTATTTTCACCACTTTCCTTAATTTTGCGGATATTCGCAATCCATCTCATTTGCTCTAGGAAGAGCTTTCAAAAGCATGTCACAGTTATTCATCCACGAACATACTATAACATTAGATTACGTGTTTCTCTTTCATTTTTCCTACAATATACTTGACTGCATCTTCTGGTGTATCAGGAACAACCTTTTCGCCAGCGCCCTTCTTTACTTTATCAGATGCTTTTGCAATCTTGGTAGGTGATCCTTTTAATCCAAGGTCAGAATCATCCACATCTTTAAGGTCTGGTCTGCCCCATACAGTCACTTCTTTATCATAAGCATCAAAGATTCCGCCTGGTGACATATAACGCGGCTCATTTAACTCAGAAAGAGCAGTAATCAAGCAAGGCATTTTAGCCTTTAATTCATGATATCTGTCTTCATACTGACGCTGTACAATCACATAGTCACCATCAATCTTGATTTCCTGTGCGTAAGAAATAACAGGAATATTCAAGTGCTCAGAGATCTGGGGACCAACCTGAGCGGTATCGCCGTCAATTGCCTGACGTCCTGTGATAATCAGGTCATATTCCAGATTGCGGATTGCTCCTGCAATTGTAGTGGAAGTAGCCCATGTATCAGCTCCACCTAACACCCTGTCTGTCACCAGGATTCCCTTGTCAGCGCCCATTGCCATTGCTTCACGCAGCACTTCATCTGCTTTCGGAAGTCCCATTGTAAGTACAGTAACCTCTGCACCATACTGTTCTTTTAATCTCAATGCTGCTTCCAAACCAGCTTTATCGTCCGGATTCATGATAGTGAGCATTGCACCTCTGTCCAGAGTACCATCTGGATTGAATTTTACTCCACCTTTGGTATCTGGCACCTGCTTTATACATACAACGATTTTCACGGTAATTCACTCCTTATGTTTTATTTTTATTTACATACGCGGATTGTCTCAAGATGCTTCGCATCTTTCGCGCGTTGCGCTTTCAAATGTTCGATATAAATATTTCATTCATGCCAGCATGACTACATATTTATATCTTCCATTCTCTCCTTCACTCATAAGCAAAGCCTCGAAAATGCTTCGCATTTCCTCGGGCGCTTTTCTTTGCATACGCGGATTGTCTCAAGATGCTTCGCATCTTTCGCGCGCGTTGCGCTCTCAAATGTCCGATATAAATATTTCGTTCATGCCAGCATGACTACATATTTATATCTTCCATTCTCAATCCGCTTATTCGCGACTATCTTAATAATGCGCCAGAGATAACCATACGCTGAACCTCAGAGGTTCCTTCATAGATCTCTGTGATCTTAGCATCACGCATCATACGCTCTACATCATATTCACGGATATAACCATATCCACCAAACAACTGAACGCACTTTGTGGTCACTTCCATAGCAACCTCTGCTGCAAATAATTTTGCTTTTGCTGCCTCAACAGAATAAACCTTCTGTGTTGCCTTTGCCATAGCAGCTTTGTATACCAACATCTGTGCTGCCTCAACCTTAGCAGCCATATCAGCAAGCTGGAACTGTGTATTCTGCTGAGCTGCAATGGAGCGTCCAAACTGCTTTCTTTCTTTGGTGTAAGCAATTGTCAAATCCAATGCACCCTCTGCAATACCAAGTGCCTGTGCAGCGATACCAATACGTCCGCCATCCAGTGTATGCATAGCGATTGGGAATCCCTTACCCTGTGCTCCCAATAAATTATCCTTGGGGATTCTGCAGTCTTCAAAAATCAATTCATATGTAGCGGAACCGCGGATACCCATTTTCTTTTCCTTTGTTCCAAAAGAAAATCCTGGAGTATCTTTTTCAACAATAAATGCGGAGAAGGATTTTTTCTTTCTTCCTCTTGCATCTACCTTTACATCAGTAACAGCAATTACAATATAGATATCTGCTTCTTTACCATTTGTGATAAAGCACTTAGAACCATTCAGAATCCATTCTTCGCCATCCAAAACAGCTTTGGTCTGGCAGCCCTGTGCATCTGTACCTGCACCTGGCTCTGTCAGTGCAAATGCACCTAACTTCTCGCCTTTTGCAAGTGGAGCAAGATATTTCTGTTTCTGCTCCTCTGTACCATAAGTCATAATCGGATCACAACACAGAGAAGTATGTGCAGATACAATAACACCTGTAGTACCACAAACTTTAGACAGCTCTTCCACACACATAATATAGGTTAAGGGGTCACAGCCCTGTCCGCCATACTCTTTTGGAATTGGGATTCCCATGAATCCAATTTTCTGCATCTTCTCTACGGTTCCTCTTGGGAATTTTTCTGTCTCATCAACTTCCTGTGCAAGAGGCTTTACTTCATTTTCCGCAAACTCTCTAAAAAGAGTTCTCGCCATTTCATGTTTTTTATCTAAAGAAAAATCCATGATATTTTTCCTCCAAACTTTCTTCTATATTTTTATTTCCGCAAACAATAAGCCAAGCAGCCATGCCTGCACGGACATTTCATAAAAATTGCATAGTAAATCCCGCATAGCTTTCAAAACGCCGCAGACGATTTGACGCGGCGCGCGGGCTGCTTCTCAGCATCAAAAATCCGCGCGCCTGCTATGGGGTTCTGACTAATTCTATGTAACAGTCTAACCTACGCCATTTACAAAATGTACCTTTGCTCCAGTTTTCCCTTCATCAAAGTACCACAAAAACGGATGAACTCACCAGTCTCTGCCGCTCACTTTAACTAATTAAACTGTCACGATATTATTTCTTATAGTCATAGAAGCCGATTCCGGTCTTCATTCCCAGTTTACCTGCACGAACCATTTTCTTCAGCAATGGATGTGGACGGTATTTTGGATCTCCTGTTTCATCATACAATACATTCATGATTGCAAGGCAGATATCTAATCCTACCAGGTCGCCCAAAGCCAGTGGTCCCATTGGATGGTTAGCGCCTAATTTCATAGCAGTATCAATTCCCTCTACAGAAGCAACGCCATCTGCATAGATACCTACTGCTTCATTGATCATCGGAATTAAAATTCTATTTACTACAAAGCCTGCTGCTTCATTTACTTCTACTGGAGTCTTGCCGATCTCTTTTGAAATCTCAACAATCTTATCCTTCATATCGTCTGGTGTATTCTCACCTTTGATAACCTCAATCAACTTCATAACTGGAGCTGGATTAAAGAAATGCATACCGATCACTGGTCTGTCAAGACCTGCACCGATCTCTGTAATAGAAAGAGAAGATGTATTAGTTGCAAACATACAATCTTTCTTTACAATATCCTGCAGTTCTTTAAATGTCTGTTTCTTAACATCCATAACTTCCAGAGCTGCTTCCACGATCAAATCACAGTCACCGCAAATATCCTTTGTGCCTGTGGTAATCTTAGCAAGGATAGCATCTGCTGCTGCCTGCTCCATCTTGCCCTTTGCGATTCTCTTCTCGAATCCCTTTGCAATTTTATTCTTACCATTTGCTGCAAATTCGTCGTTAATATCGCATAAGCATACTTCATAGCCTTCTGTCTGAGCAAATGCCTGTGCAATTCCAGAACCCATAGTTCCTGCTCCAATAATACCTACCTTCATGATAATCCTCCTTATATTGTATTTCAAAATTCAAAACGCTGGTAACGTTTTGATAACAGCGCGCGATCTGCTGCAGTATCTATCATTTCGCGCGCTTCCCATAATATTAGTCTCTTTCTACGATGGTAGAGCATCCCATACCGCCGCCGATACACAGAGTTGCCAGACCCTTCTTAGCATCTCTTCTCTGCATCTCATGAAGCAGTGTTACAAGGATACGGCATCCACTTGCTCCAACCGGATGTCCAAGTGCAATTGCTCCACCGTTTACGTTTACTTTGCTCATATCAAACTCAAGATCATGTGCCACTGCCAGAGACTGTGCTGCAAATGCCTCATTTGCCTCTACCAGATCCATGTCGTTAATGGTAAGTCCTGTCTTCTCAAATACTTTCTTGGTGGAAGCAACTGGACCAACACCCATAATGGAAGGATCTACGCCGCCAAGTGCACCTGCTACGAAAGTAGCCATAGGTGTTACACCTAATTCTTTTGCCTTCTCTTCACTCATAACAACAATTGCTGCTGCACCATCATTGATTCCAGAAGCATTTGCTGCTGTAACGATTCCGTCTGGCTTAAATGCAGGACGCAATTTTGCAATGCCCTCTGCTGTTGTGCCTGGACGTGGTCCTTCGTCTGTATCTACAACTACAGTTTTCTTTTTCTGTTTTACTTCTACTGGAACGATCTCATCTTTGAATTTGCCTTCTGCTGTAGCTTTTTCACATTTCTGCTGAGAGCTTGCTGCAAACTCATCTAACTGTTCTCTGGTCAGTCCCCATTTTTCTGCCACATTCTCAGCAGTGATACCCATATGGTACTGATTAAATGCATCCCACAATGCATCATTTACCATTGTATCAACCAGGGTCGCATTGTTCATTCTATATCCATAACGGCCCTGCATAGCTGCATAAGGAGCCATAGACATATTTTCCATACCGCCTGCAACAACAATGTCAGCATCTCCTGCCTGAATCATCTGTGCTGCCATGTTTACACAATTCAAACCAGAACCGCACACAACATTCACAGTAACTGCTGGTGTCTCGATGGGCAGACCTGCTTTGATAGAAGCCTGACGTGCTACGTTCTGGCCCAAACCAGCCTGGATAACACAGCCCATATATACATGGTCTACTTTATCTGCCGGAACACCAGCTCTGTTCAATGCTTCTTTGATTACGATGGAACCCAAAACAGGTGCCGGAGTTGTGCTTAAGCCTCCACCCATAGTTCCGATTGCGGTACGGCATGCGCCTGCTAAAACAACTTTCTTTGCCATTTTCTTCGTCTCCTTTATATTTTTGTGTATCGGCACAGCTAAACAGCCCGCCGACCATGAACAGAATCCTGAAAACAGATTTTGACAAAATCACCAAAATGTATGTTATTTTTTTAACAATCTTTTGCCAAAAAAAAGGAAAACAGGTTTACTAACCTTCTCCTCGCTGTCATACTTGCAGGAAACCTCGTCGGAGGTCTTATTTTCCCATGTTTTCAATCCTCGCTAAAAACATCCTAGCACATTTTACTACAAATTGCAAGAATTATCTTGCGCATTCCCATCCTGGCTTTCGCTCTTTTCCGACAGCCTGATTTTGTCCATCTTTGTTATATTTTTATCATTCTATCGCCGCTTTTCCCTAGAAAAAAAGCCAGTTTTTATGCAATTTACACAAAAACTGGTTTTCCATTTTTTTCTATGTATTAATAAAAAACATGGTTCCCAATAACGGTACCCGGAATACTGCCATCATTGCGCCTGAAATATAAACAGCTAAGTGTAATAGTTCCGCCTAAAACCTCCTGCGCTGCCTGGGTACAAGTACTATTTGCACCACCTGCTAGCACAGAGGCAAACCTTCCGCTCGCCACTGGAGAAAATTGTCCCCCTTGATAAATAACCCCTGCTATTGTATTTGGAAAATGAGAACTGCTGACCCGATTCAGCACAACACTTCCCACTGCCAGTTTGCCCTCATAACTCTCTCCATCAGCCTCACACTGAATCAAAGCGGCAAGCAGAGCCAAATCTGAGGCATCCCGCTTTGTGCCTGTTTCTTGGCTGTTACTTGTATCTTGACCATTGCTTGTATCTTTTTTGCTGCTGCCCGTTTCCCCCTGCTGGCGATCTACTTGCTGTTGTTTTTCTTGCTGTGCCTTCACTTCCTGCTGTCTTTTTAACTCTTGTTGGCGCCGGTTTTCCTCCTCCTGGCGTTTGATCTCTTCTAGACGTTTGGCATCTTCTGCCGCTTTTTGAGCTTCCAGCTCTGCTTCATACGCTTTCTGTTTCTCTATCTTGGCTTTGTAGGAAGCCACATCCGCCTGTGCATCTGCAAGCTGTATTTTTGCCGCATTCAACTGCTCGGAAGTATCTGCCACCAGTTCCGCAATCTCCTGTTGTTTTGCTTCCTGTTGTTTCTGCAGTTGAGCAAGAGATTCCTCTTGTCTGGCAAGCTTTTTTTCCTTACCAGCAATCTCTTCCTTTGTCTCCCGATATCGGTCTAACATATCCCTGTCATACTCATGGATACTGGATATATACTCTGTCTTATTTAAAAAATCGGCAAAATTCTCAGCCGTCAGCAAAACCTCAATCACTGTCTCTGTATCCATTTCATACAAAAAACGGATTCTATTTTTCATTGCCTTATATTGTCTTTTCTCCCGTTTGCGCGCCTTATTCAGCTCTTTGCGGGTGGTCTCCAAATTTTTATGAGTGGTTGCAAGCTGCTTCTCTGTCTCATTTAACTCTGCTGTGGCCTCAGAAAGTTTGTTGTTAAACTCCGCCAAATCTCCTTCTAAGCCGCCTTTCTTCTCAGAAAGACTGTTTACCTCCTGCTGAGCTTCTTTCTCCTCCTGCTCTAAGTTCTTAATGCCCTTTTGTACCTCATTCAGCTTTTGCTGTGTTGCATAAGTTTCCATTGGAAACAGACTGCACAGTACCATTAATGCGGCAAGCCCTTTTAAAACATTTCTTTTCACGATCCCCGCCTCTTTTCCTTATAGTTTGATTTACCACGACCTGCAGAACGATTTCCTGCAATAGAAATAAGTTTTTACAATTTTTGGCCGATAATTATAATATAACTTATCCTTCACCCAGACGCAACCAGAACAAATATTTTGTTTTGGAATAAAATTAGAACGAACAATGGAGGTGTATTCTCAATGCGATATATAAAGATTAACTATGTACGGCCAGGTATGCGTCTCGCCCGTCCGATTTACAATAAAAGCGGTGTTATGCTCTATGAGAGAGATACACGCTTAACCGCTCAAGGCATCAACAGCATTCAAAATTTTGGTCTATGGGGACTTTATATCTTGGAACCTGCAGAGCCAGTTCCCCCTCTCTCTGAGGAAGATTTGGAACTGGAACGTTATCTCACCGTCTCTACCTTCCGCTTAAAGGATGATCTGACACTGCTTCTCAACAATATGATGCCCAGAAACATTATGTCTATGGCTCAGGAAATTTTGAGAAAATTTGGCGGATTAGACCATAAAATTAATTTTACAGGGACACTGCGAAGCAATGGTGATTATGTGTACAAACACAGTCTCAACACAGCTATTCTCGCTGCCATGATGGTAAACAGGCTGCACTATGATTATCCAGAGCAGCTCGCCATTGTATGTGCAGCACTTCTCCACGATATTGGACTGCTGATGGTGCCGGAAGAAATTATGGAAAAAGGTGAACGGCTTCTATCTCCAGATGAACGCCGCTTGATTCGGGGCTATCTGGAAAAAGGTTATCAAATGCTCCATCCAGACTATAATGATTACAGATTTCCAAATCTAAGCTTAAAGATTGTCGGACAGATGACACGTTTAGGGCACCAAGGTTCGCCAGAACTTCCCCAGAATATTCGTTGGAAAAATGGAACCCATGTCCTGCATACCGCAAGTACATTTGATGAGATGACATCTATGAATCTCGATCGGGTACCTGTCTCAGAACTTACTGCTGTCCGTTATATGCGGGAACATACGGATCAATTCCAGGATCCTTTTGTAACAGCCCTGACACAGTGCATTCACATTCTGCCCACTGGCCGTTGTGTAGAATTTTCCAATGGACAGACTGGCATTGTAATAGAAGAAAATCAAAAAAATTATGCACAGCCTGTGATGATTCTCTTTTCCAACAATGAGAGAGTAGACTTTACAGATGCAAAATTCCAAAAGGCTTTACATATTGCAGATATTATGAAAACTATGGATACCCGTCTCAAGGTTGATCGTGCAACCTTCAAACAATATAAGAGCGATCCCAAGACAAGGGAACAGACCAAACGTTACTTAGAAAAACGTAAAAAATTAGTTGCTGCTGGACGATTATAAGATATAGGAAAAGCAGGGTTTCTCATTTTTGAGATTCCCTGCTTTCTTGTGACTAAACCGATATGCTGTTTGCACAGATCACCATTTTTAATTATCAGTTGCTACACGCATTGCACTCTTGCAATCGCCACCTACATTGGCAATCTGGGCTAATATCCTACTTACTCATTTTTGTAATGCCAAATATATAAGAATAACCCCTGCAAGTATAGTATATTCTCATATGCTCATGCTTGGCCTTACTTTTACTCGAAAGAAATTAGCTGCGATAGCCATCTGGATTCGCACTCTGCCATCTCCAAGAATCCTCACACATTCTATCAATTCCAAATTCTGCTTCCCAACCCAGTTCTGCCTTTGCCTTAGCAGCATCCGCATAACAAGTTGCAATATCCCCAGCTCTTCTAGGTTTGATCTCATAAGGAATGGGCTTTCCACAAGCTTTCTCATATGCTTTCACCACATCCAGAACACTATAGCCATTTCCAGTTCCCAGGTTGTAGATGCTGACCCCAGATTTATCCTCAATCTTCTTCAATGCCTTTACATGTCCTTTGGCCAGGTCTACTACATGGATGTAATCACGAACGCCGGTTCCATCTGGTGTATCATAATCATCACCAAATACACCTAAGCATTTTAATTTGCCGACAGCAACCTGCGCAATATAAGGAACCAGATTATTGGGAATTCCTTTCGGATCTTCACCAATCATTCCGCTCTCATGTGCTCCAATTGGATTAAAGTAACGCAAAAGCACCACATTCCATTCTGGATCTGCCACATGGAAATCTGTCAAAATCTGCTCCAGCATTCCCTTGGTTTGTCCATATGGATTGGTAATCTGACCTTTAGGACACTCCTCTGTAATCGGAATCATTGCCGGATCTCCATACACGGTGGCGGAAGAAGAGAAAATAATATTCTTTACCCCATGTTTGCGCATCACATCACATAAAATCAAAGTTCCAGTAATATTGTTGTGATAATACTCCAAAGGTTTCTGTACAGACTCGCCAACTGCCTTCAAACCTGCAAAATGAATTACACTGTCAATCTTCTCTTTGTTAAAAATCTCTTCCAAAGCCTGAGCATCCAAAATATCTGCCTGATAAAAAGGAATCTTCGCGCCAGTAATCTTTTCCACTCTCTTGACCGCTTCCTCACTGGAATTTACCAAATTATCCACTACAACTACATCATACCCCGCATGAACCAACTCAATACATGTGTGGCTGCCAATATAACCTGCTCCGCCTGTAACTAAAATTGCCATTAAAAATACCTCCTACCATAAATTTTTCCAGCTAGGACATGCCTGTCTTCGAGATTAAAAATACCCAAAAATTTATCTCCATAATTTCCCAGCTACTATCTGTAAAATTAGTATATCACACTTAATAAATTTAGTAAATACCTAATTTATTTACTACTATTTTTAGTAAATTGTAACTATTCAGAACACTATAAAAACGGAGCTGGCGCAGTAATATCTTCACTCGTCAGCCAATATGGAGACAATCAGGGATTTAACTGTAATAAAAGTTATACCTTTTCATATTATCTGTTTCATGAAAGTCTTTATTCACGGGCTTTCAGAATTTTCTAGTATTAGGGTTTTTGTGGTTTGGCACACGGTTGACACCTTTACATTTCTTTGTCTAATATCAGAAATCTACCACCATTTCAAGAATTGGGTGGATAAGGTTATGTATGCGCTTGATACTGCTTTTTACAAAGCCCTTTGGGGACACATGTAGAAAAAACAGATTGCCGGATAATGATTGGTGTGCTATAATCTGCCTGTGGAGCAGCCGTGTTATAAGGTGGTAGCCTCCCTAACTTCACAGAAGAAGGGAGGTGGCGCGTATGAATACATACCAGATTTTAAGCCTGTTATTTTTGGGCGGTAATTTTCTTATTGCGTTGCTTTCCTATATTGATAGGAACAATAAGCGAAAATAAATAAGCCTACCTTGTACTTTGCCGAGACAGGTAGGCTTTAGCCATTCTGGGAGGTAAACCACTTTGTGGGCGGCTACTCCTTTTTTATAATATAACATTTCTGATTCTGAAAATCAACTGCATTTTTTGAATCCGGTGAAATTATTACCCTTTCATATCTGACACATATCCCACATTCAAACACCATTTTTGACACCGTTTTTCCAAAATTTTACGGTTTTGGGCGGTTTGGATGAAAAGAAGAAATGTCAGAATTTCCCATATTCAGGCGCTTACAGCGTTCAATAAAGAATGATAAAAGCTATACCATAAAAGGTAAAAGTTTTAATATCCAAAACCTCTCAACACTCCTCACTACACTGCCGGACAATCTCTTCCATCTGCTGCCATTTTGTTTCCATATCTGACACCAGTTTCATCTGTGTGCGGCAGCGATCAAGATTATGCCCCTGGCGATGGGTTTTAAAATAGACATCTCCCTGAAGATAATCTGTCAAAAAACGCATCCCACATTCATAAGTCATCACCTTTGCACCCATAGGAAGCATGGCAAGTTCCAACTCTGTAAGACTCCCCTGACATCCGCTTAAAAATCCCTGTGTATACAGTTGAAACAAATGCAGATCACAATTTACTTTGGACAAATCTGGTTCATCTTCCGCTCCTGTACTGGCTCCAAATCGAATTGAATCACCAAAATCATGTACTGCAAGCCCTGGCATCACGGTATCTAAGTCAATGACACAGATTCCTTTGCCAGTCTTTTGATCCAACATTACATTATTGAGCTTTGTATCATTGTGTGTGACACGCAAAGGCAGCTTGCCCTCTGACAACAGTTTCCCCAATACAGATGCTGTCTCTTCTCGCTCTCTAAAAAATTCTATCTCTCGTGCAACCTCTTTTGACCTGCCGCAGACATCCTCCTCTACCGCCTGACAGAAGGTTCTATATCTTACCTCGGTATCATGGAACCCAGGTATCGTCTCATGAAGTGTTTCTGCGGGATAATCGGCCAAAAGCTGCTGAAAATTGCCAAATGCAGCCGCACTCTCATAAAAATCCTGCTCTGACTCCACCTGGTCATAACTGACAGCATCCCGAATCCGGTAATACATGCGCCAGTAATCACCATAAGCGTCCTGATACATCGGTTTGCCATCCTCAACAGGAATGACTGTCAGTGTTTCTCGCAGCTCATCTCCGCCAGCCTTTTTAATTTTCTCTTTCAAAAAAGAGGTGACACCGACAATATTTTCCATCACCTCCCAAGGCTTTGTAAAAATCGCCTGGTTCATCCGTTGTAAAATATATTCACAATCTCCTTCCACCAAGAACGTATCATTGATATGACCGCTGCCCCAGGGACGTACTGTCCCCTGTTCTCCCTGTAAATGAAAATGTCTTAGTGCCTCTTTTGCCTGTCTCTGCAAATTCCTCTTTTCCATAAATTTCCCTCTCTGTATCTGCTTTTAATATAGTGAGCAAACCCCTACCGCCTCACTAATGAGAAAGTGCGCATACTGCTTTTATACCACAGTATTTTTTGATAGTTCCAATCATATGAAGTATTTTAAATATAATTCCCGTACTGTTCACAATCCCACATCACAGATATGCCAGCCAAGCTGTCATACGCCTCTTATGAGGCTTTTGCCTGTGTCTTTTGGGATTATCACCCTCATGAAAATCTATATTTCCCCTTTTTAGAAAAATTTGAAAGGTTTGTATATCTATTTTTATAGGTTTTTTCAATAGTTAAAAATTATCTGGATATAAACCTTGTTTCTTAAGTTCAGAAATCGCCTTCACTACCATTTCCTTGTCCTCTTTATAAGTGACACCATACCATTTATCCTGTGAGGTAAGTACCTGTACACTTGCCTTGCCTTCCGAGAGCAGACCATCCACCGCAAATGGCAGGAAATATTCTGCTTTCAAAGGATTCTTAGGCAGATCATTTTTCAAGAACTCTACAAATCCTGATTCCAGTTCTTTTAAAATACTCTGTGAAAAGCCCCACATATTCATGGAAACGGTACTCTCCATAGAAAGCTCCGTCCAGGTATTTCCTTCATCCTCGGTAAATGCTGCCCCAGCGCCACGTTTCTCGATATGTGTACGCTCATCAATTCCTGTCAAAAATCCCTGCGCGTCTGTCTTGCAGATTCCTCTTGCCACATGACCATTCTCTGTCAAAGTATTTTTCAAGGCATAACCCACCATTGTATAGCGGTATAATTGATCATCCTGATGTGACACCAGATAATCATAAATTGCCTGATAAGCATGTTTTCCATAATAGTCATCTGCATTGATCACTGCAAAAGGCCCATCAAGCACTTCCTTACAGCAAAGGATTGCATGACCTGTGCCAAACGGTTTTTGTCTGCCTTCCGGCACAAAAAAACCTGCTGGCAGCTTCTCAAGTTCCTGATAAACATACTCCACCTGTATTTTCTTAGAAATACGGTTTCCAATGCTTTCCTTAAATGCTGCTTCATTCGCCTTTTTTATGATAAATACTACTTTTTCAAATCCTGCTGCCAATGCATCATAGATTGAGAAATCCATAATAATATGTCCTTGTTCATCAATGGGATCAATCTGCTTTAAGCCTCCGTAACGGCTTCCCATGCCTGCTGCCATAATTACTAATACTGGTTTCTTCATCCTCTTACCTCCTTAAGATTATCACCACTTTGTTGTATAATATCATGATAATACAAAAAAAAGCTTCTGTATTTGCACAATTATTTTGCTTTTTTGCACAATTCTATGATAAAATAAACTTACATTTTTTACTTATATCTTGATCGTTGAGAGGAAACATATGGACTTTTACAGATATCCCCTGACACACATTTTTGATGTCCCGCAAATTGTCACCATTCATTATTTTGAATATGGAAAAGATTTTATATTTGACGGTGAATCTCATGATTTCTGGGAATTTCTCTGTGTGGACAAGGGCGAAGCCATTGTCACTGCCGGCCAGCATACCCACAAACTAAAAAATGGAGCCATTATCTTCCATAAACCAGGAGAATTTCACTCTGTAGCTACGAACGGCAAAACTGCCCCTAATCTTGTGGTGGTCTCTTTTGTATGTCATTCTCCTGCTATGGCCTTTTTTGAAAATAAAATATTAAAACTCGGCGAATTGGAGCGCAGTCTTTTGGCCACAATGATTGCAGAAGCAAGAGACGCCTTTCTCACGCCTCTAGATAATCCCTACACACGGCGTCTGGAACGAAACCCCAGCCAACGGCAGGGTGCCGAACAGATGATACAATTTTCTCTGGAACACTTTTTAATCTCCCTCTATCGAAAAGGACAACAAAACTGCACACAGCCAAAACTTGCCAAAGCCATGAAAATCAAACAAGATCAAGAACAATGGGAACATATTAGAAATTATATGGCATCCCATCTCACTCAAAATCTTACTGTAGAACAAATCTGTCAGGATAATCTGATGGGTCTCTCACAACTGCAAAGAATTTTTCGCAGCCAATGTGAATGTGGCATTATTGAATATTTTTCTGAGATGAAAATTGAGCGCGCCAAAGAATTGATCCGCGAGGACTCTATGAATTTTACACAAATTGCTGATTATCTGGGCTATACTTCCATCCACTATTTTTCCAGACAATTTAAAAAGCTTACTGGTATGACACCCTCAGATTATGCACTCTCCATCAAGGCTCTCTCAGAACGTTAAAATGTGCCTATGCAAAAACGCTGAATACGTTCTTGTACAGGCACACTCTTTTATCTAGCTCCTACTTCCATTCTGCCTTCCACAGACCATGCAAATTACAATATGCATAGGCAGTTACTGGCTTATCTTCAGGACATAAACAAAATTGGGCTTCTGGTTTTTCTCCTGGAGAAAGTTTTTTCAAATGTCCACCCTGTTTTGTCTCCAGAAAAATCCACATAATATAATGTTCGTCCAACATTGGATGCTCAATTTCTCCCACTGTTACCGTAACTTTATCACCATCTTGTGCGAGCACTGGCACATGCTTTTCCCCAGAAGCATCTGTGGAATTGGCATGCAGCTCCTGAAATGTTTTTGCTTCTGCCGATTGTCCTGATATAAGCTCCATCACTACGCTCTGACACTCTGAACACTTATAAAAATTCATTATTTTTGCCTCCTTCTAAGAATTCATATGATGACCAGTTAAAATGGTCACAAAAAGTATACCCAGAAATCTTACATACTATGAGCAGATACCTTGGATAAGATTGCATCTGGGAAATTGATTCTCCCAGTGCAATCTGTATGCCGTATTCGGAGCTGCTGCACAAACATAATTTCAAGACATACAAAAGGTTACATTTGGCAAACTTTTTGAATCATTGAATATATTAGTGCGGAAGCTCTATTTTTATCATTATCTTATACAAATTATCAGTATAACTCTGCAATCCTGGTGACACCAACAAAAATTTCAGATATCTTATACCAGGTAGCATAATCCACCACTCCCGTCTGCGGCAGGCCAAAAACAGATTGAAATCTCATTACTGCTTCCCTGGTTGCCGGACCAAAAGATCCATCGGCGCTGATTCTGGGAATGGAAGTATAAACTTGAGCAATTCTGTTTAACTGCTCCTGCATCTGACGCACCTTAGCTCCGCTTGAACCAATGGTCAGATTTTCTCTGGGCCAAGAGGCTGGTATACCAGAAATTTCTTCTGCTTCATTGATATACATATCGTTTCCATAATAATACCGTAATATCTCTATTGCTGAATAGTTCTGATCTCCCAGATATTTGGAGCCCCATTGGCTCAGCCAAATGTATTTTGCGTATCTAGTATCTTGATCACAAAACATTCAGACAAGCTCCCTGCAGAATTTTACCAGATACAATTTAGTCAAGACACTATCCAACAATTGTAAACTATTTAAATATTTAGGTTGACATTTTTTATAACCATAGTTACAATACCTTTATAAACTGATAGAACAATTGGCTTCACCTTAACAGCAATCGTTCTGGGATATCTAAATCAAATACCCATGCAAACATGTCTATTTTCCCAAATTCCCTAGCATACATCGCTCGCAGGAATAAAAACAAAGAAAGGATTTTTACTATGAAAAACTCATTTGATTCTATGAACACAACCTCTGACAAAAGAGGATTAACGGTTCGCCAACTCGCTGTGATTGGTCTGATGACCGCTGTTACTTGTATTTTGGCTCCCTTTTCTCTTCCTATTGGACCAGTACCCATTTCTTTGACCAACTTAGTGATCTATTTTTCTCTCTATGTGCTTGGCATGAAAAAAGGAACGATCAGCTATCTGATCTATTTGTTGATTGGCTTCATTGGTGTTCCAGTCTTTTCTGGTTTCACCAGCGGACCAGAAAAATTATTTGGCCCCACTGGGGGATATCTGATCGGCTTTCTGCCTATGGCTCTGATTGCAGGATTCCTAATCGACCGATTTATCTCCAGCAAAATCGTTTGCTTTCTGGGTATGGCCGCTGGTACGGTTATCTGCTATGGTTTTGGTACGGCATGGCTTGCCTATCAAGCACACTTGGACTGGAAAGCAGCTCTATTTGCAGGTGTGATTCCTTTTATCCCAGGTGATCTGATCAAGATATTATTAGCTATGTTGATAGGTCCCCAGATTCGAACACAGTTAATTCGAGCAGAACTATTTTTCTGATTTTATGTTTTTTCACTAAAAATCAACAAGGTTCCTCCAAGAAAAATAAAAAAATCTGACACATTGAAGACAATGCGATTGAAGCGCTTCCAGGGGGTTTGAAACCGCACATAATCTACCACATACCCCCTGGACAATCTGTCATACAGATTGCTGCCGCCTCCTCCCAACAAAAAACTCAACCCCAACAACATTCTGACATTTTCTCTTTCTTGTCGTAAGAGAAACCAGGCTCCTGAAAGCGCCAGCAACAGACTAGCACAGAAACCTTTCACCAGACTTGGCTGCTTTTCCAAGAAATTTAGCGCAGCGCCATAATTGTGATGCCTGCACAGTAAAATTTTCCCCTTACAGAACTCTTTCTCTCTCCCCCATTGCAGCCGCTTCTCCAAATGCATTTTCAAAAAAGTATCTCCTGCAAAGATGGTTGCTGCCACGATTGCAAACTTCATCGTAAGGCTCCTTTCTGCACAACTTGTACATAGGTAATTGCGAAACAACTAAGTGATCAAAGTTTTATATACCATTTATATAATTATGAACAAATATTTTATGTCATACTTTTGTATATACAAGAATGCCTGACATTCACATTTCACAGACAGTCTCCCTGCCAAAGACAGGGGCTTTTGTGGATAGCTTACCACATCCTGCCCCCTTTTGCCAGAGTATTTACACAAATACGTTTCATCAATACACAGATGATATAGACAACTGCTTCTCTAGCGAATCCGAAATTCTTCAAAAGCACGATACAAATTCATGCGCCCCCAGCCAAAGGCCTGATCTGGATAGGTTCGTTTTGGATCGCGCTCTGCACTGCGAATCAGCATATTTTTAATGCCTACACTAGTCAACGTTGAGTAATTTCCTCTCACAAGTCCCCATTCCATCATCAAAGCCACCGCCCCTGCTGTCACCGCTCCCGCCGCACTAGTTCCTGTTCTTGTGACAAATATATCGCCTGGCTCCACGCCATAGACTTCCACTCCTGGCGATACAAAATCTGGTTTGATCATATTATTGGCAGTAAAACCTCTGCCTGAATTAAGATAAATACTGTTGTTTCTGACATCATACGCTCCCACTGTCATTGTAGCGATTGCACTTGACGGAACAGTAAGGGTAGTATCAGGATTGGAACGGACAAAAAAGACTTCCCCTGTCAGAAACTCTTTCAATGGCAGCCACATATGGAAGGTATGCCCGATTTCTCCCTCTTGGTATACTCGAATATTCCATAGTCCTTGTGTCGGCTTAGTAAACCGAATAAAAACAACCTGAGAACCATCCAGAATACCTACCACTCGATAATCCACAGAGACCTTGGTATCTTCAAATAAAAAATTATATTCCCGTCCGCCGGAGAGAATATATTCACTGGGCATTCGCTCACCCGTGGGTGAAATAATATCTAACAGAAAACGCTGCGGCGCCTGTGCCCACAGCTCTACATAAAATCCTGCAACGCCACTGCCGACATCAATCTCTACATTGCGGATTGTTTCATCCTCCTCAAGCTGCCCAAGAAAATGGTGACGCGAGTTGCCCTCATTTCCTGACACCACCACAACTGCATGATCATTGTGCAGCGCCATATAATTGATCATAGTTGACAACGGATTAACACCGGTATGCCCTCCCATGTCTGTTCCCAGACCTACACAAATAACAAGAGGCATATGACGTTTTCTGGCAAGCATACTTAAATATTTGACCCCAGCCATAATATCATTTTCCTGATATACGGTTGCATCCTCATTGATAAAATAAAAATCACGCAGATATTTTTTTGCTGGTTTTAATTTCACCATTGCAATTCTGGCCAGCGGCGCGGCTCCCACAAAATTCTTTTCTGGAATCTCGCTGCCCGCGGCTACGCTTGCCATATAAGTTCCATGTCCATCGTTATCCACCACCGGCACCATTTCTTTGGGATTTTCAGTATTCAAAGCCCGATTGATCTGCTCATCCTGATATTCACTCCCATAGATAAATCCCTCTGGAGGTGTACCGCTGCGGTCTGTCTGATCCCAAATGGCCGCGATCCTGGTACTGCCATCACTGTTGCGAAATACCGAACTCTCATAGTCAATCCCAGAATCCAGAAACCCAATCAAAATCCCCTGACCATTCAACGACAAGGTTGGTTGGTTCTGCAATCTCAAGATTCCGCTTACCTCGAGCGCACTCTCATCCATTGGCGCATAACAGCCTGGTATGGCGCTGTAACTGTAGTTCTTAATACTTAAAGGCGGATTCCCTTCCCTTGGCAGATATACGATATCATAAGTCTCATCCAGATTTTGCACGCAAGGAATTGCCTGATCCTCACGCAATTCCAAGATGTACTCCATTATAAAATCATAATAATCATTTGAGTATACAGCCTCTTCACATTCCATCTGCTTCTCTTTTCTTTTTTTACCAGCATATGCAAAAAAAGAGGATTCCATGAACGGAAATCCTCTTTTTTAATCATGCCTTATTTAACTGTAATACGAACTTTTTTGGTTTTTTTGTTAAATGTTTTTACAGTAATCACGGCCTTGCCCTTCTTCTTTGCCTTGACAACACCTTTTGTATTTACCGTTGCCACCTTCTTATTGGAAGAAGTGAAAGTCAGCGTGCTGGCTGTACCCTTAGGTAAAGTTACTTTCAATTTACATGTCTTGCCTTTCTTCAGAATTTTCTTAGATGGCGTTACCTTAGAAATCTTCTTCGGCGCTTTCTTAACAGTAAGTTTATATACTTTCACTTTACCATTCTTGTTGATCGCTTTTATGGTAGCTTTGCCAGTCTTCTTGGGAGTTACCACACCCTTCTTGGTCACGGCTGCCACTTTGCTGTTAGAAGTGGTGTAAGTGCAGTTCTTGGATAATACAGAATATCTTTCTCCAATACCCAAAGTGATACTCTTTGTGGAGATCACCTTTAACTTAATCAACTTTTTAATGGCGTTCTTAAGATTGGTATCCGCTTTATTTACCTGTGCCTGTGTAGCATCCTTATTGTCCAAAACTTTCTGTGCTGCCTTCAATGCCTTGTCATAGACTTTCCAGCTTGCCTCTGTATAATCTGCTTTCTTATATTTCTTTTTTGCAGATGTTACCGTTGTTCTTAGTTTAGTCTTATCTGCTTGCTGAATACCTGGTTCTGGCTCAGGCTCAGGTTTTGGCTCTGGTTCTGGCTCAGGGGTCTTGCCACTATAATTTACCTTGACCACAGTAAGTGACATAGCAGGTACTTCATAGATCAGCTTGCCGCCGTTAAGTGTTGTACTTTTTGTCACTGGAACAACTTTGGTCTGATTCTCCATCGTATTCATGTCCATAGAATCGCCAGACAGACAAATAAGATCCACTTTGGTCCCATCTTTCATCTCTGGGAAATTCAAAATAATCTCTTTGGAATAATCTGCATGATTCACCAATTTCGTATAAGTATTATACTCATCCTCAGAGGTCACATAATACAAATCTGTCTGATGTCCTGATTTCTTATCATAAGAAGCAGTCTCGCTGTTGTATTTTTCCAGCGTGGTATTGAGCAGGTGTTTGCCGTAATTGTTGGCATACATGGTCTGCACATAATAGCTTGGTGTGCCATAGCTTCCATATGCATCAAATTTAATCAGATTATAATCCCAGTCCCGACAGCCTTCCCGTTCAAAAAGAGGCGCATAGGAGGCGTGACGCACAATATCCGCGTTGCGCTCAATCCCTGTCATATAGGCGGCCTCGCTGATGGCTGTATCTAACACATTCTCTGTCGTGGATGTAAGATGACCTGCATACTCACCGATAAATACATTGCTGCCGCCTTCATTCAGGCGCTTGTAGCTGTCATATGCATAATCATCGTTAAGCAGTGTATTGCTGTTGTCTCCAGAATAATTGATGTAGTAATGCTCATCTACCAACGTCTCACCTGGCATGTCGCGGTTAATCCATTTCCAGGCATCTGTATTCTGATTTCCCTGGTAATATGGACCAGTAGAAGAAATCAAGGTAATTTTTCTGCCTGGATAGTGTTCCTTTACATAGTTTTCCACATATTTTTTGATCCAGGCATAATTATCGTAATAAGTCTGTCCCCAATTCTCATTTCCAATCCCAATATAGTTGAGATCAAAAGTTTCCTTATGACCATTCTCCACACGCTTAGAAGCCCAATATTTCTGAGTTTCATCAGAGCTTGTGGGACTGCCCCAGCAGTAATCAATCAAATTTGTAGCATGTTTGGCAAATTTCTCCAGCTTATCCCCAGTAACCGGATCGGCAGTGGGGCGGAACTGGCAGAAAATACCTGCGCTCAAAATTGGAAACGCCTGTGCGCCCAAATCCTCACAGAGTGTTAAAATCTCATGATAACCAAACTGATAAGACATCATATAGCCATAGCCTGGGGTATAATTTACAGGATGGCCCTCTGTGCCCCAATAGCTTCCGATCGCCCTTCTCTCCTCCAATGGACCCACGGAATCTTCCCAATTGTAATAGTTATCTGTGCCATAGCTGCCCTCAATCACACATCCGCCTGGAAAACGGATAAAACTTGGATTTAACGCCTGCAGCTTCTCCACCAAATCCTTTCTCAGACCAGCGCCATAAGAATAATTTTTATTGCCATATCCATAGCCATCTGTGGGAATCAAAGATACCATATCCAGATACATTGCATCTGAAGCTTTGGCTCCTTCAAAGCTTAAAACCAAAGTGCCAAGTTTTGTGTTATTCCCTTTTAAAGATGCAGAAATCTTCTGCCATGTGCCATCTTTTTTCAAATTCAAAGATACCTCATTGGTTAGTGCTGTCCCTGAATCATCAACAACTTTAACCTTTACGTTTCCACCATAAGCGCTGTTCGCCTTCATAAACATAGAAAATTTGTATTCTTTATCTTTTGTGACTGGCATTGCAGATTGATCTAATTTTTTCTTTTCCACAAATCCATGATTGGATAACTTTTGATTTCCAGTAATCTTAGCGTAATTCTTATTCTTATCATTTAAGCCTGCGCTTCGCTCTACCACAAAATTAGATTCATTGCTGCTGTTCCAGTGAAGTTTCCAAGAATTTTGATCTCCTTTAATCTCTGGCGCCGTAGCGGAATCCAGATTCTGGTAATTCTCAAAAGAATTATTTTTTACCATCTCTGTTGACAATCCGCCATCCGCAGAACTATTGATATCCTCATAGAACACACCAAACAACTCCTGGCTGATATCCACACCCTTATTCTTCTGGTCAATAGTCATGGCATATTCTGTCGTATTCTTAGACAACACCAAAATCTCAATCTGTTTGTCCTTTTTAATGCTAGGATTTTCTGCCATACTGCAAGTTGCTATCAATGTAACCTTTGTATCTGTATCTGGCGGTGTGATTTTACCATCATCAGAAATCACCCCAGGCTTGCTGCTTTTCCAAGAAACTGATACTTTTCCTTTCATCGCTGTGGATGGCAGTGTCAAATTCTTACGAATGCGGCTGGGCACTCTTCCCTCTTTTACTTCTGGGATTGTCAGAGCATTCCCTGCTGCTGAGACTACAAATGCATCATTGACATTGGAATACACCTTCCAGCGATATACCCCGCAGGAATCTCCTGTGACTGTCATATACATCCGAATGGATTTTGTGGTAATCTCTCCTATCGTGATCTGATTATAACAGTTAAGCTTTGAAAAATTCTTGCTGTTAGACTTTAATTCTGCATCTTTCCAGTTACCAGCATTATCTTTATATTGAAACCGAACCTTTGTGGGAACCTTCATCCCCACTGTATCACCATACCAATATACCTGAAAAGTCTTGGTCGTAAGCGCCTCATCCCAATCATATTGAATCCAATGTTCACTTCCTGCGGTCTGCGGCCAATTCCCCCAGCCAAGCCCAGTTCCTATCGAAGAACCCGTCGGTTCAAAGTCAGCATTGTTAATACCGTTAATATTCTCCCAGTCAGAAGTATAGTCTGAGCTTGGCACACCATATACCGCTGCATCCGTTAAATTCAAATCTGGACTTGGCTCCTCTGGGGTGACAATACTTGGTTTTGGAAAACTGTCTGGCACATCGCCCAAAAGCTTCCAATCCTTAACCGCCACAGCAACCTTTGTATTGTTTGATTTTGTATGCTGCATGGTAATGCGGATCTTAGAGGTGGTCACAGGTTCAAATTCATATATCTTTTCCACATTTCCCGCAAATGTCCAGCTCCCTTTCCTGGTAACTTCCGCCCAGCCGCCGTCCTTGGTTCCATATTCCACTTTGATGTCAGTCGGAACCATAACCCCGCCGCCGTCATCATAAAACAAAATGCTTGATCCTGTAATCTCGGCCTGCCGCTCACCAAGATCATACATCATCCACTGGTCTTTGGTCTGAAGTTCTGGATCTCCATGTGCATTCCAGAAGGAATTTTGTATATCCTGATCTGCAAAATTTTCTGCTCCCATCCCATAGCCAACATAATTTACAGAAGGAACTGCATAATCTCGAAGTGTCGGATTCTCCACATCTTCCCAGGACATTCTAGAAACCTCATTCTGCTGCATTTGCCCTGCTATCACTGATATGGATGACGCAGGCACAGAACCGACCAGTAATGCACCTGCCAGAAACAAACTTATCACACTGCGCAGTTTTTTTAATCTCATATTCCTTTCTCCTTTCCAGAAAATTTGCATAACAGGGACGGAAATCATTTCCGTCCCTGTCATACTTGTTTTGTAATTCAAAACATAACGATGATACAATTTTAGAACACAGCATCTCTGCAATTATTTTACTGTAATCCTAACCTTTTTGGTTTTCTTATTAAAGGTTTTTACAGTAATCACTGCCTTGCCTTTCTTTTTCGCTTTTACAACACCCTTTGAGCTTACGGTAGCTACCTTCTTATTAGAAGAGGTAAAGGTAAGCTTGCTGGCTGTGCCCTTAGGCAAGGTTACTTTCAATTTACATGTCTTACCCTTTTTCAAGCTCTTCTTTGATGGTGTTACCTTCGTAATCTTTTTCGGCGCTTTCTTGATCGTAAGTTTAAATACTTTTACTTTGCCGTTCTTGTTGATCGCTTTTATGGTAGCTTTGCCAGTTTTCTTAGGTGTCACCAGACCCT
Organism: Lachnospiraceae bacterium; assembly: GCA_910575005.1. Classification (GTDB taxonomy): domain Bacteria; phylum Bacillota; class Clostridia; order Lachnospirales; family Lachnospiraceae; genus Petralouisia. The sequence continues at coordinate 126,520 of CAJTCL010000008.1, forward strand.
TCTTGCCCACTGTTGCCACTTTACTGCTAGAAGTGGTGTAAGTACAATTCTTGGCTGTTACAGAATATTTCTCTCCCACACCCAAAGTTACACTCTTTGTAGAGATCACTTTCAACTTCACAAGCTTTTTAATCGCGTTCTTGAGATCAGTATTAGCCTTATTTACCTGTGCCTGAGTTGCATCCTTGTTGTCTAAGACTTTTTGTGCTGCTTTCAATGCCTTGTCATAGGTCTTCCAGCTTGCAGCAGTATAATCTGCTTTCTTATATTTCTTCTTTGCAGTATTTATAGTTGCTTTCAGATTTGTCTTGTCGACTTTTTGTCCTGGATTTTCTGGATCTCCTGGTTTCTCTGGATCTCCTGGATTTCCTGGCTCCCCTGGTTTTCCTGGATCTCCCGTTGTGTTCTTCACTAGACTATTCATAGCATCTATCAATTTATCACGGGCAACCACTACTTCTGTCACTAAATCAGCGTCCTCTTTTTGCAGTATCTTCTTAGCATTTTCAAGTGCTTCCTTATATACTTTCCAGCTCTCTGCAGTGTAATCGCTCTCTTTCAGGCCTTTCTCCTCATATTCTTTCACCAGATCTGATAACTCTTTCTTATCATCAGTAGTAGCAGCTAATTTACCTTGCAGGTTCCACTCTAAAACAGCCACTGCGACTTTCTGTCCGCCTATCACAGCATGGTTCATGGTGACACGGATCTTAGAAGTGACAATTTTCTCAAATTTATAAGTGTTGTATTCCTCTTTGTTATAAGTCCAATCACCCACTGGTTTCACTTCTGCCCATGTACCAGCATCTGTCATATATTCAATCTTAACGCCTGTTGGAGTGACAACACCGCCGCCATCATCATGGAAAAGAATCGAAGATTCTGTAAGTTCTGCCTTGCGCTCACCAAAATCGTACATCATCCACTGATCTTTGGTCTGAAGATCAGGATCACTATGGCCATTCCAGAAAGTACCCTCATCACCATCAGCAAATCTGTCAGCTCCAGCTCCCCATCCAACAAAACTTACGGAAGGAGTGGCATAATCGCGGATCCCTGGCTGCTTTCCACTATTCGGTGAATCTGCCATTGTCCAGATCAGCATCCTAGAAGAATTATTCTTTGGTTCTTCCAGACCCGCAGTATATTCCGCATCATCACCACGGTTGTTCCATGCATAATATGGAACTGCCTGCAGTTTCGCATCGATCATTTCATTCCCTCTACCAGTAGCATATTTTACATCACCAGTAATTTCTACAACACCTTTCAGTAAATTCTCCTTATAGGTGGCTGTCAATTTTGCATCTCTAGGGATTACAAAATTCAGAGGATCAAAATCTTCAATCGTTGTGTTGAGCTGTGCATTGCCTGCTTTTTCCATACAGTAGACAATTGGTCCTCTCTGCAATGCAATCTTGCCCTGTGTTGCTTTTACTTTCTCATGTGACTCTGTGATTCTGATTTCCATTGGAATATCAATAGATACTACATCACCATTGGCCCATGTCCGGTCAATCGCAGCATATCCTTTTTCCGTTTGGAACGTAACTGCGTTTCCGTTTACTTTAATGGTAACATTTTTGTTCTTCTGCTCATTTACCCATCCTGGAATACGAACTTTCAAGGTAAATTTCTTAGCTTCCTTGAGACTAACAGTCAGCGCAACTGCCCCATCCCACGGATATTTTGTTTCCTGTTTTAAACCAACCTGTGTGCCGCCCACATTGACTGAGCCATTGCTGCCGACAAACATATTTACAAATACATCATTCTTATGCACGGTATACATATAACCGCTCAGAGATGCAATGGTACGCATCAAGTTTGGCGGGCAGCAAGCACATCCAAACCACTCAGAACGCTTATTTCCATTGTTTACCTGTAACAGTGTGCTGTAGTAGAAACGATTTCCATCTAAATTTTCTCCGACCAGAATTGAATTATAGAGATTCTTCTCCACCATATCTGCATACTTTCCATCTTCATGCAGCAGATTCATTCTCTGATTCCAGTTTGCTGCGGCAATCGCTGCACAGATCTCACAATAAGACTGATCAGGAGGCAGATCATAATCTGCGCCAAATCCTTCTGCATCACTGTCTTTTGTGGTTGCACCAATACCGCCTGTGATATAAGTCTTTCTCTCGGTAACAGAATCCCAAATAGCTCCCAGACTGTTAATATATGCCGCCTTATCTGGATCGTTCTCTGGCAGAAGTGTCGCAATATCTGTCACACCTGCATAGAAATAATTAGCACGCACTGCATGGCCAACGGCATTGGTCTCCTGTTTAAATGGTGTTTTATCCTGGGAATAAGTACTGCCGCTATAGCCGCTGTCACGTAAGCTTGGATCCTCACCACGTCTGTCTATCAATAATTTAGCCGTATCATAATAAGACTGTCCAGCTCCAGTGCCCTCATATTCCTCAGCTAGTTTACCAAATTTAACCAAGGCAAGCTCAATCTCCTCATGTCCAGGAACCTCATGGCGTTTTCCATTTGGTCCAAACAGCGAAACAATATGATCTGCAAAACGCTTACCTGCTACATAGAGCCTGTAATCTGGATTGTTCATTCCTTCACGATAACGGGTATAAGCCACTACGCCTTCCAGGAAATGACCTGCATTGTACATCTCATGATTGGCAAGGTTTACCCAACGGTGCGTACCTGGATGACCACCGCCGCCTGCGCTTTCACTTCTCAAGGTAAAGAATGTATCAATATAACCGTCGGCATACTGTACCTTCTCAATTTTCTGAATCCAGCTCTCCAACTTATCCTCCAGAATCTTCCTCTGTGCCTTCACTTCTGCACTGGTATCATTCTTGGTAGCAGAAAGTGTATAGGAAATGGCCTCAATACTCTTATAGATATCAGAATCTTGGAATACATATCCCTGAAAAGCACTGTACTCTTCATTATTTAATTTCTTGATCGCATTGTCAAAGTTTGGTTCTCCTCCAGAAACCTTACCAATTTCCAAAATTGCCTTATTCAGAGATGTCATAGCATTGGTTTCCTGCTTGGGCATCCAGAACTGGTCTTCCAACTGTATATTCTCAAACGTTACACTGCTGTTGGATTCTGCTGCTGTCACTGGAGCTTTCACTGATATATTTGCTTTTGCTGGATATGTTTTTCCTTTATATGTAACTGTTCCATTTACTGTAAAACTGGTGCCAGCCTTGGCAGCGGCATAATCTGCTGCATTTACCTCTTCCCACTCTACTGGAAGCAGCTTGGAGTTAAAGGTCTCCCCATAGTCATAATCATTATTTTCACTCTTATAGGAAGGTGTTGGAGTATCAAATTCCACGCCGTTTGCCACTACGGAATCGGGAAGAATTGGCGCAACTCCCGCTGCTGTAGAGGTCTTGTAAGTATCAATACTGCTAACTTCCTCATTTATAATTCTGATAGCAAAGTCTGCCTCCTGAGAAACACCGTCCCTGGTCGCTTTGAGATGAAGTTTCGCATTGCCTTCCGCTATCGCTTTCACAGATACCTCTCTTGTATTAGCAGCTCCCTGAATCTGAATTTTATCTTCTCCCTCTGCGATAGACCATTCATATGCTGCATCTTCCGAATATTTACTAGGTGCAACATTTCCTGTATATGTTTCTGTTGCTCCTACCTCAAGCTTGCCCTTACCGGCGATACTGGCGCCGCTGATATATTCTGGAAGCGCGTCATCGTATACTTCCCACTCGCTGATACCGACATGGCCGCCGCCCTTGCCCACCAGCATACGCAGGCTCTTGGTAGCAATGGTTTTATCAAAATTAACAACATTCCATTTGCCATCTGCGCCGTTAAAACCACCATGCTCAATGCCAACCTCAGAGATATCCTTCCATTCCTCTCCATCCAAATACTGGACTTTAGCGCTTGACGGGAAAGTTACGCCTCCGCCGTCAGCCCACCACATCACGCGCATAGAGGCCAGGTTCTGAGTCTCTGTCCAGGTAAGCGTGACGTCCATTGGATATTGATTCTCTGCCGCCCCCCAGCTATTCCAGCTTGTACTAGAATCAGCAGTAGCTAATGTTCCATCATTGATCTTCTCTGGAGAGATCCCAAAAGTATTGGTATAACCTGCTGTCGCTGTTGCACTCCGTCCCAGATTATCCTTGGGTTGCCCATCAATTGGGGAGACAATCCGCTCCATTGCCTTAGTGGAAACGCTTTGCTCCGCCCTCAGTGAAGTAGCCGGCAGCATAGTAATTGCCATAGCCATACTTAACACGATCGCTACGATTCTTCGTTTCATCTGTTTTCCTCCTCTTTTCTATCATTCATTCTGTCATAAAACTGCTGTCATCTACCTGCGCTCTGATCTCCTCCTCTCCATAACTGTGCAAGGTTAGTTCCAACATTTCCATTGATTCAGTATTTTTAATTATAACAGTCTTATATGATATACTAAATGAAACTTTTTTAAGGTTATAGCAGATTTTTAATATGAACGTAATGATTCAGAACGCATCAAACTAGAAAGTCTAAATCTATAAATTTATTTCAAAGAACTGGACTTTTTGTGCGAGTGTGTATATTGTTTTTATTCTATAGAATTAGGTTGTGCTGCACCCATTGACACCGTAATCCTATAAGATAAAAAAGAATCCCGCTAAGCGAGATTCTTACTATTGATTATATTTTATTTAACCTGTTGTCATCAGAACCTTCATTACATTAAGCTCCTGCCACTCCTACTTTCTCCTCCAAAACAGGACAGCCGCGCATACTAATCACTGGCCCGCCATTATTCTCAATATAGTCCTCAGTGATCGTCACTGTTCCAATATTGTCATCTTTGGGAATTTCATACATAATATCCAACATAAATTCTTCAATAATAGCACGCAGTGCACGGGCGCCGATATCCTTCTTCTTTGCTTTTCTGGCGATGGCGTGCAATGCATTTTCTTCAAATTCCAACTTCACTTCATCCATAGACAACAATTTCTTATACTGCTTGACAATTGCACTCTTTGGTTCTGTGAGAATCCGCACCAATGTATCCTCCGTCAATGCATCCAGTGCGAAAATCACTGGAAGCCGTCCCAAAAATTCAGGAATCATGCCATATTTACGCACATCCTCCACCTCAACTCTTTGCAGAAGATTTTCTTCTCCGTCATATTTGTCTTTCAAATCGGCATGAAATCCCATCGCTGACTGCTTGTTCAAGCGTTCCTTAATAATCTCCTCCAAATCTGGAAATGCGCCGCCGCAGATAAACAAAATATCTTTCGTATTGACAGTGGCCAAAGGAACCATAGCATTCTTGCTGTTGGCTCCCACTGGAACCTCAATCTCAGCGCCCTCCAAAAGCTTGAGCATACCCTGTTGCACACTCTCACCGCTGACATCCCGTTGGTTTGTAGTCTTTTTCTTAGCAATTTTATCAATCTCATCAATAAAAATAATTCCATGTTCTGCGCGTTCCACATCATTGTCTGCTGCTGCCAGAAGCTTAGAAACCACACTCTCAATATCATCTCCGATATAACCAGCCTCTGTCAAGGAAGTAGCATCTGCAATGGCAAGCGGCACATCCAATAATTTTGCCAACGTTTTGACCATATAGGTTTTACCGCTTCCAGTAGGCCCTAACATCAACATGTTAGATTTCTCAATCTCTATACCATCCGCCTCATCACAGGCCACCCGCTTATAATGATTATATACAGCTACTGACATAACCTTCTTGGCATGTTCCTGTCCTACCACATAATCATCTAAACTTTCTTTAATCTTATGTGGTGCAGGAATGGATTTAATATCCAAGATCGGCTCTGACTTTTTCTCCTCTTTAGCTTTCTTTTTTTTCAGCTTCTGAGTTTTGGGCATCATATTTTGGAGATCAGACAAATTGATCATACTGATATTGGGCATGTTTCCAAAATTCCCCATATCTCCCAAAGGAAAATTAGCATGATTCATACTGTCAAATGTTTTCTGCATACAGTCTGCGCAGATGCAGATATCCTTGGGAATACGAATCATCTTCCCCGCCTTGCTCTCTGGTCTGCGGCAGATATAACAAGTATCCTCATATCCATCATCCTCATATTCTTCCTGTGCTTCCAACCCCTCAATTACTTCCCGAAAGTCTGTATCATCAAATCTCTCTTTATCGCTCATCCTGAATTCTCCTTTTTTATCTCAGTATTCCAAACTGAAATCTGGTATTATTATAATTCAATGAAGATAATAGCACAACCGCTTTTTCAAAGACTTTCTAAAAAATTTAGAATCGCAGTGGTTATTCGTAAAAATAATTGAAACCGCAAAATTTCTGAGCGATTGGATCATAGAAAATCCCTATGGTAGTCTGCCCTTGCATTAAGAGCAATATTCGATCTTTTAATTCCACCACTTGGTAGGTATAACTTGGTGTTTCATCTATCTCTCCCTCACTGATTAGCTTATCTCCCCACGTTGTCTCTTCCCAATTCATCCGCCATTCTTTGATGTTCTCTGCTAATTCCTCAGCTTCTACTCTTTGTTGTATCATAGTATCCAGCCAGTAGAACCCCTGAATATATAGATTTTGATAAACTTCATAGGCATCATTTTCAATGGCATATGTTGACACTGGCACAAAGAACAAATCGTCATTTTCAATGGCATATGTTGACACTGGCACAAAGAACAAATCTTCCATATAAGCAACATACTCTGCCAGAGGCTGTTCACACTGCTCCAAAACAGATATCATTTTCTCTTTCCCTGTTTTCCACATTTCCTGTTCTCTATGGTCAGTCGAATCATATGCAATACAACTAAAACTCATCAGCGTCATATCACCACATGCAATCTGCACTTGATAGTTTCTGTCTCCTAATTCCAGAATTTCTTGATAAAAGTAGATATCTCCTGTGGAAGCTTCTCTGGCCACTGACATATTATAAAAGATATGCTTGTCATTCTTCTCAAACCATTCCATCACATCTGCAATGTCAACCCCTGTCTGATAACTGATTAACTGACCAAAATACCTATCTACTGCAATCACTCTGTCCTCCTCTGTCGCATGATCCACCATCCCATACTGCGCCAAGATAATTCCTTCCACCAAAAGTTCTGGTATGCCCTTCTCTAAATTTTGTCTAGCCTTCGCATAATAATTCCAGGGAAAAATTTCTACATCATGAATGAAACCAGATAAGGAGAAAACTCAAAATTTTGTTTAAGACAGTAGACATAACAACGTGGAGTGAATATCTTATCTGGAGAAAATAGAAAATGGCAAATATATTATTTGAGAAACTGGGCGGCAAATATGAGCGGCAAGGAGATTACTTAATACCATGCTTGACTGTACTCGCCGAAGAAGAACAGCCGATAGGCACATGGGGACAGCGGCATCTGGACTATCTGAAGCAGTATCGCAAGGTTACATACACCAATCTTCTCACAAACGGCAAGCTGAATACATACCTTGCCGACATCGATAGGCAGGCACAGGAACGCTTTGAAAGGCTCATAGAGGGCATGAAACAAGCGCAGGGCATAACGGAACGCCTAAAGGAAGAAAATGCCTTAGAATGGGTACAACACTTAAATAACATAAGGGCATGTGCGAGACAGATTGTGAACGAGGAAATTGTTTTTGCATAAGTACAGAAAGGCGGCAGAAAATTGCCGCCTAAAAATTTTCCGAAAAAGTCTTGCTTGTTACGTTGCGTAATGATTTATAATATGTTTCAGGAGGTAAAGGACTATGGCAAAATACAGGGCAATCCCAAATGGATATATGACAGTTGATTGATACCAGATAAGGATAAAAATAGATATGTATGGGCAGGAGCATAGACTTTCTCCTGCCACGCCTATATTTAGGCGGTTTGACGTTTGGTACGTTTTCCGTATTCACGTTCTATTTCCCGCATTTCTTCATCCGTTGGAATATCAACAATCCCGACATAGGAATAGTAGATGTCAATATCCTGTGTCCGTTTCCCGTCTTTTTTCTCGCATTCATGGACTACGATTTTATCCACAAAGGTATTTAAGATTTCGGGCGTTAGCTCGTCAATACGAGTATATTTTTTGGTGACGGCAATTAGCTTGGAAACATTGGTTGCTTCTGTGTCGGCTTCGCTGACTTCGGATTTCAAGGTTTCGATTTTGTGTTTTAGCTGTTCCTGCTCAGCTTCATAACCATCTGACAGCTTGTAAAAGCGTTCGTCATTCAGCTTTCCGTTGACATTATCTTCATAGATTTTGCGGAACAGGCGGTCAAGTTCTTCCATGCGCTTTTCGTCTTTTTCAATCTGTTTCTGCTTTGCGTATAACTCGTATCGGCGTTCCGCAAGGGTAGTGTCAATCTGCTGTCGGATAAATACCCTTTCAAACTGCTGTAAATAGGACAGGAAATGCTGAAGCTGTTTTAATACCAACTGGTATAGGACATCTTCTCTGACTGCTTCGCATCGTGGTGTGCCGATCAGTGCGGCTATCTGGAAAGCGGCATCATACCGAAATTCTCCCTCTGCTCAGACGGCGTGAACTGGTTTAAGGGCAAAGGGCAATGGCAAGGCAAGAACTATGAGCCGCAGGCAGGCGACCTCATTTTCTTTGATTGGGGGAGTGACGGCTCAATCGACCATGTGGGAATCGTGGAAAAATGCGAGAATGGGACGGTCTACACCGTGGAGGGCAACTCTGGCGATGCCTGCAAACAGCAGAGCTATCCAGTCGGGAGCGGCTCAATATACGGCTACGGAGTGCCAAACTATTAGCAGGGCAGGGCAAAAGGAAACCAGAGGGACTTAATCCCCTGTCTGTTCCTTTGCCTTACATAAGGCAATTACTTTGAAAAAGGTTAGATAAAAAACACCAGAATAGGTTTTTGATTTTTTGAAATATCATAGTTGCTCATAATATAACAAAATGACTATTTGAATAGTTGACACCACATGACTATTGTGATAGTATGTTCAAAAAGAACTATTGCAATAGTCATTTTGGGAGGTGCGGAATGAGGATGAAGTTATTTGATTCAGAATTAAAAGTGATGGAAGTATTATGGAAAGAGGGAAACATTACAGCAGGACAGATTTCAAAAATACTGAAAGAGGAAATTGGCTGGAATAGGAATACAACTTACACGGTGATAAAAAAATGTATAGAGAAAGGCGCAATCGAAAGAATTGAACCTAAATTTATCTGCAAGGCAATGATTTCCAAAGAAGACGTACAGGCATATGAAACAGCGGAATTGATTGAAAGGATATTTGACGGTTCTAAGAAAGAATTTTTTGCCGCTTTGTTGTCTGAAAAAACATTGACACATGATGAACTGCAGCAATTAAAGAATTTGATAAACCAGATGAAATGAGGTGAAAAGTATGTTGCTTAAAATAAGCATCTCAAGCAGTATATTGATTATCTTGATTGTTACTTTGCGCTTTGTTGCTTTAAACAGGCTGCCGAAAAAATTTTTTGTGCTGTTGTGGAATATTGCAATACTAAGATTGCTGATACCCTTTGACTTACCGATACATTATGGACTTGCTTCACCTATAACAAAATTAGCAGATAGTGGCATCAGTCACTATAATACTGCCAACAGTCCGCTTATAACAGAAACATTAAAAGAACCAATTACTGATACAACAGTAGCATTATCTTTAAACAACGTCGCATGGATGACGATTGTTTGGGCAGCAGGTATGGCAGTCATGCTTGTGATTTTCGGGGTATTATATTGGAGAGAATATCAAAAAATACGGACAGCATTACCTATTTCAAAAGAAAGCGATGATTATTTCAGGTCAGTGACAACGATTCCTAAACGTGTAAAGTTATTGGTATCGGACAGAATCTCAACACCTTTAACGTATGGCGTTTTGTCACCTAAAATTATATTCCCGAAAATTTTTAAACTTTCGGACAACACGAAAATAAAATATGTCCTTACGCATGAAATGATACATATAAAACGGTTGGATAATCTTTGGAAAATAATTATCCTTATAGTGGTGAGCATACACTGGTTCAATCCTTTCGTTTGGATAATGTATCGGCTTCTCAACCGTGATATTGAATTATCATGTGATGAAAAAGTGGTTGCTCTTTTGGGAGAAACAGCAAAAAAGGAATATGTTACGACGCTTGTAGATTTGGCGGAAAAGCAGTATCATTGGTCGTTTATCTCAAATGGATTTGGAAAGAACGCCATACAAGAAAGGATTGTGGCAATCATGACGTTTAAAAAAGCAACTTGTTTAAGCATAGGCTGCACAGTGGTTTTATTAGCAGGCGCGATTACAGTATTTGCACAAAATGATTTTAAAGTGGCAGGTACTGATGCTGGTACAATGTCTAAAGCCCACATTACGGAAGACAAAAAAAATTATTTGGAAAAAACTGAAATCGAAGATGGTGAGTATTTACATCATGGAATTACAGTTATCAATGGAGCTTATTATTACCAAGGCGTGCGCATCCGCATATTCATGGATTTAAGGGAAAACAAATCTTTTGAAACTTTCAGTTTTGATAAGGAAGGAACCGTTGATATACGGTTAATACGGTCAAAAAATAATTCTATTAAAAAAATTGAGTATCTCACAAAAGAAGAAGCAGATGAAATCCTTAGTGATTTTGAAGATAGCGAGTTGGATGGGCAGACGGAAGAACAGCATACGGGTGTGATAACCAGATTAGCAAAAGAAGAACTTCCGAATAAGGTTATAGATGCCATAAATTCTTGTGATGATGAAAAATGGTATGTGATTAATGACAAGGAATATCAATATGTTTATTTTAATGGTTTGACTGCCAATTATGCTTTCCAACCAGAGATTTATGCTGACAGCCATAGCGGGACTTTACAAATATATGATATGGGTACTTCAACTGAAAATTATGTATTGCTTGAAATTGAACGGAATATTTCACTGAAAATTTTATACAACCATTCGCAAGTTGCATATACAGAAATAGCTTTATGATGGAAGCATGGTATTGAAACTGGTATGCCATAAAGAGCGGATAAAGGAGGATAATTTCAAATGAAAAGAAAAACAATTTTTTCAATAGTTACAATATTTATTTTTATATTCATGGTTTCTATGCCAATAGCTGCATCTGCAAAGGGTACGCCATCTAGTAAGCATGTTTCTGAATATGCCCAATTAGGTATTATAAAGAAAGATGATGCGTTCTTTTATAAAAATAAGCGTATCCGTATTTTTTTTGATGAAAGGGCTGACCGTTCTTTTGAATACAGCTTCGTGGATATTGATGGCACAATTGATATACGTCTGTTGAGAAATAAAGCTGGAAATATTAGCAGGCTGATACGGATACCAAAAAAGAAAGCGAATAAAATATTGAAAGATATGCTTGGTTTTGTTCCAAAACATCCCACTGAGAATACGAAACCTCACAAGAAAAAAGAGTATACTGACATTGAGCGTTGCCAGTTTAAAGATGTCCCTGTCGGAATTAAGAAAGTTATTAAAAAAAGATGCACTAAGAATAAATGGTACATTATCAAATCTTCAAATAGAGATTATGTATATTTTAAAAAAGTGCCAAAAGACTTTGCATTCCAAATTATCGGCAAAAATTTAGATATACATGATATAGGGAAAAAGAAAAAAAATGGTTCTGTACTGCTCTCTATCGGCAGGAATTTTAATTTTACTCTCACTTATAATTCCAAGCCAGTAAAAACCATTATTATAAAAGCTAAATAGAAAGAAACGGCTCAAGCAAATGTGTCTGCGTGGATATTTGGCGATCATCACGAGAGTTAATACCCCGCTGTTTACAGCGGGGTATTGGTTTATTAAAGAAATTCATTTATTTTAGTGCTTGCCAAAATTTATAGATATATTATCTATTTATGTAATGATATTTTTTACATATTTGTTCTTTCTATAATCATAGGTAGGACAAGCCCACCAAATAAAAAAAACGATGTTCGGGTGGGCTATTTCGTCATACCCTGACCACCCTCCGACTTCGCTTTTTGAAGTTTGGAGGGATTTTTATTGCCTGCAAATAGCAAATTCTATTTACATATATCATATCGGGGATGGGCGGACAGCCTGTTAAAAAACTCCTCGTCAGTACATGGGGGCTTTGTACCCTGCAAGTAGAAGTCATATTTCTACATATTGGAACTAAAATCTCTCTAAACCGTAAAGGTCACGGAACCTTTGCGGTTTTTCTTTTGTCGTTTTTTATCGGAATGTGCCGAAGGGCTGTTTCCGCTGTTGGCTGCCGTTCGCCGCCTATCCAATCTGGATTATTACATTTCAAAAATTCAGATTGGAGGAAAAAAGAATGGCATACAACAACGGACGGGAGAACAGGAAATGGCTTATCTGGAAAGAAACCGAGGAAAAAATATTGAGGGAACACGGAGTTGATGAAACCACCATTGAACAAATCCGCACAGACGACAGGGCAGACTTCAATTCCAACAGGCGGTTTTACCATTGGACAAGCGACTTCGGTGAATACCTTGAGGGGATGGCAGACAGGGAACAGAATACCGAGCTAAAGACGGTTGCTGATTTACTGGACGAGATTGAGGACGAAACTCTGTATCGGGCATTGCTTACGGTGGACAGGCGTACCCTGCAAATCATCCTGCTGAAAATGCAGGGCTATTCCACAAAGGAAATCGCCCCGCTTGTGGGATTGACAACGGGTGCTATCTATGCAAGGCTAGACCATCTGCGGAAAAAGCTGCGGAAGATTTTATAACCAGCTAATAAAGGCAGCTTTCTGGCGGGCTATTGGGTGGGGGATAAAATTTCCCCACCCAATTTAAAATTATATGAATAAAATTCCCGTCCACAGGGAATACTAAAAAGTTTGCCCAAAGTATTGACATGGGTACAGCCGCTATGGTATTCTGAAATACCCATGAGGGAATTGGAAGATTGAAAATGAAATAGCACATAGATGGAAGAATGAAATGTCAGCCAATGGATAAGGCTGACTGCCGCCGAACGTAAGTCGTCCTTTTCGGCTGGCGTATGGCAGCAAGGTTTTGAATCCCAAAGCCGTTACATAGCATTGCGAATCTGAGCAGGAGAAAACACTCCTGTCATTCGTGGTGCGGTGTGGCGGCTTTTTCATTTATCCAAAAGTCAAGAAAAATCGAATCCAGAACGGAGGTGGAAAGGACATAGGATTTTCTTTTCGGCGGGTAAGGCAGGTATGGAAGAATACTGCTGCACAGGAAAAATGCTCTGCGGCGTTGTCCACAGAGATAGCGAGCATCGGATTGTGTCAGCCACAATCCCGCCCACACAAAACAAGTGGGCGTAACTTACTCAGGGGACATCCCCTGTTTACCCCGAAGAAAGAAAAATAAGACTGGAGGATTGAGGAAAATGAGCAGAGAAAAATCAGAAAAGGTTGTGCGGAGTGTCCCGATTACTGTCCGATTGAACGAGGAAGAACATGAAAAATTAAAGCAGTGCGCCGCCGCTTGCGGTCTGTCCACCGCCGAATTTATGCGCCAGTTATGCAAGGGAAACGCCCCTCAGCCACAGCCTAAAACCGAGTTTTGGGAACTGCTAAACAAGCTCTATGAGGTGCATGACGCTTTCAAAAAGTGTGTTCCCTACTATCTAACCGCCGCCGAAATCTGTAAGGAGATTGAGGATTTTATCTTAGAACTGCAACAGAAAATAACTCTCCCACTACGATTTAATGTAGAAGAACTGATGGAACAGGGGGCGGTCTGATATGGCAACAACGAGCTTATGGCATATCAAAGGGCGGCTGAAAGACCTCATTGATTATGTGGAAAATCCAGAAAAGACCATGCCGAATGAAGATATGCAGGACTTCTTTGACGTGTTCTCCTATGTGAAGAATCCGTTAAAAACAAACGAGGGCGAGTATGTTTCCGCAATCAACGCTCTGAAAGAAACCGCCTTGCAACAGATGATTTTGACAAAGAAGCAGTACCAAAAGACAGGCGGATATATTGCATGGCACGGATACCAGAGCTTCAAACCAGACGAGGTAACGCCCGAACAGTGCCACGAAATCGGATTAAAATTAGCAGGGGAAATGTGGGGCGATAAATACCAGATAATTGTTGCCACTCATCTTGACAAAGGGCATCTGCACAATCATTTTTGTTTCAACTCTGTTTCTTTCATAGACGGACAGAAATATAATTACTCAAAATCAGAACAGAAAAGGTTGAGGGAAGCGTCCGACCGCTTATGCCGAGAGTACGGTTTATCGGTGATTGAAAACCCCAAGAAAGCACCATCCAGACCGCTTTATCTGGACGAAAAGAACGGAAAACCCACACGGTACAATGTCTATCGGGAGGATTTAAGGGAGGCAATCAATGGGAGCAGGGATTTACAGCACATGATGAAATACCTTGCCGATAAGGGATATGAGGTTGATTTTTCGGGCAGCCATTGGAAAATGAAGCTGCCGAAATACAAACATTTCACGAGATTAGACACGCTTGACGAGCGGCTAACCCCCAATTTCATACGGTCATGTTTAGGCGGGGCTTCCCGATATGGGAACTACAAAGCAAAGATTTCCTACTCTCCCCATATGCCAGAGCAGTATAAAAATGCATGGAAACCACATCAAAAAACCACGGGGATTTTAGCGTTGTATTACTACTGGTGCTATCAGTTGGGGATATTCCCCAAAGGCACGGACTACAAGCCGACAAGCCCGCTGATGAAAGAGGAATTGCGGAAGTTAGATGAAATCACCACACAGGTACGGTATATGTCCAAGCATAACATTTCCACCCTCTCCGACTTACACGCCGACAGGGAGAAAAACCAGACCGAAATGAATAAACTGATTGACTACCGCCAGCACGTGCGGAACAAGGTACGCCGTGCCACACCAGCCGAAAAAGAAAAAATTCGGGAAGAAAAACGGTGCGTGACGGAGCGGATAACGGAGCTTAGGAAGCGGCTGAAATATGCAGACAGGATTGAAAAACGCTCCGCACACATTGATGACTGCTTAAACCAAATCTACGACACGATTGAAAATCAGCGGTCAAACCGACAGAAACAGCCAGTTAAAACAGCACGCAGGAGGGAGGAACCATTGCGATGAGCAGACTGTCCGAGGAAGAAATACAGGCGATTATGGAGGAATACAAGGACGTCCCTATGGTAAATCCAGACAAAATATATCCCCCTCTGCCGCCTGTCCAGAACGTCACGCCCCTTGTCCGCATCCCAGAGCCGATGAGCCTTACCGAGAAAATCGGCGGCACGGAATACACCGTCAACGCCCATTTCCGAAAAGACGGGCGGGACTTGCTTGTAATGCTTACGGATATTTTTCGGCGCAGCGCACAGGGATATGGATTTTATGATAATGAGAATTGGGGTGATGACGACGGGGAATAACAGGCAGCGGAAGAATTATCACTTTAAAGCGTTGAAGTTTAAGGGCAGATGTGGTATACTGTACCTACACTTCACAATACCGTGTCTGCTGTCGGAAAGGAGAGCTTTATGAAAAGACAGCAGGAAGAATTCACGGCATTATATTGTAGATTAAGCCAAGATGATGGGCGGGAAGGTGAAAGCAACAGCATTGTAAACCAGAAAGAATATCTGATGAAATACGCAAAAGAACACGGTTTCCCTAACCCGAAATTCTACGTGGACGACGGCTATACGGGTACGAATTTTGACCGCCCAAGCTTTAAGGAAATGTCGTCGGACATTGAAAAAGGGTTTGTAAAGACCGTCATTGTCAAAGACTTATCACGCTTCGGCAGGAACTATATCGAGGTCGGCTCATACTCCGAAATCATCTACCCCGAAGCGGGCGTGAGGTTCATCGCCATCATGGACAACGTGGACACGGGCAGCCTTGAGAGCAACGAATTTGCCGCCTTTACCAACCTTTTTAACGAATGGTATCCCAAAAGCACGAGCAAAAAGGTAAAGGAAGTCAAGAAAGCGAAAGGGCTTGCAGGCGAGCATTTGGGCGCACCGCCTTATGGGTATTTGCGGAATCCAGACGATAAAACACGTTGGCTTGTGGACGAGGAAGCGGCGGCAGTTGTCCGCAGGATATTCTCACTCTGTATACAGGGAAAAGGCGTGTCAGCCATTGCCACAGCCCTCTGGGAAGACAAGGTGCTTACCCCGTCAGCCTACAAGGTGTCAAAGGGAATCGGCGTTGCAAAAAAATCGGAACATCCCTATAACTGGGAAACGTCTATGATTGCATCCATTCTGGAAAATGTGGCATATATCGGCGTGACGGAAAGCTTTAAATCCACCCGTTTAGGCTTCAAGAGCAAAAAACGCATCCCAACCGCAAAGGACAGGCGGACGTATATCGAGGACGCCCATACGCCCATCATTGACAGGGATATGTGGGAAAAAGTGCAGATGATACGGGCGAACAAACGCAGACCGACCAAAAGCGGAACGACAAGTATCTTTTCGGGGCTGCTCTATTGTGCCGACTGCGGGGCGAAACTCAGCTTAGCCACAGCAAACGGATATGAGCATTTCCGTTGTTCCATGTATAAAAGGACGAGCAGGGCAAAGGAATGTACACAGCACTATATCCGAGAGGACGCATTAAAACAATTAGTTCTGAAACAGCTCCAGCAGTTCCTCTCCTATTTACAGCAGTTTGAGCGTGTGTTTATCCGACAGCAGATTGACGCCACCCTTGCAGAACGCAGATACGAGTTATCCGCAAAGCAGAAACAGATAGAAAAGGACGAAAAGCGGATAAAGGAGCTTGACCGCCTGTTCCGCAAAATCTATGAGGATAATGTCAACGGAAAGCTGAATGACGAACGCTTTTACAAGCTGTCGGACGGATATGAAGCCGAGCAGGAACAGCTAAAGCAGGAAATCGAAACCTTGACAGCCGAGGTCAGCGAAGCCGACACGGAAGCGACCAATGTCACCAAGCTGATAGCCGTCACCAAGAAATACACCCGCATCGACGAGCTGACGCCCGAAGTCCTAAACGCATTTGTGGATAAAATCGTAGTCCATGAGCGTGAGAAAAAAGACGGGAAACGGACACAGCAAATCGACATCTACTATTCCTATGTCGGGATTGTGGACATCCCCACGGATGCGGAAATGCGGGAAATGGAACGAGAATATACGCAGCGTACCAAACGTCAAACCGCCTAAATACAGGCGTGGCAGGAGAAAATCTATGCTCCTGCCGATACATATCTATTTTTTATCCCTATCTGGTTTAACCCATCTTCAATCTTCCCATAAAAAATATTTGAGCCGACATTTTCATATTCCGCTTGTTCTGGAAGACTCTCCCCTTTTAATATCTGCCTTCCAGTCTCCACAATTCCCAGATAACCAAGACATAAAATCAACACCGCACAAAGAAGTGTCAGCAATATGGATTTTAAGCTATGCACTGACCTTTCCTCCTTTCATGCGAATCAAAACGCGTGTTCCTTCCCCTAACTGGCTTTCAAACCGCATCTTTCCCCGATGGGTAGAGACAATTTCTGCGCACAATGCCAATCCCAATCCGGCTCCGCCGTTTGCCCTGCTCCTTGCCTTATCCACCATATAGAAAGCCTGCGTAATTTTCTCAATCTCCTCTTTTGGAATCCCCACTCCTTCATCTGCTACCTCAATACAAAACTGGTTTTTTTCAAACTGTCCAGCCACCCTTATATTTCCGTCTTCCTTTGAGGCTTTTATCGCGTTATCCACCAGATTATAAAGCAGAGACTTAAACAGTTCCCTATCTACCCATAACATTCCTTTCTCAGCTTCACAGGACAAATGCATCTTATGACTGTCCGCAACCACCTGCAAGGACGTTCCAATCTCTGTAAATAATTTTTTCATATCCTCCTGCTGCCATTCCAACTTGGCCTCTCCCACTGTAATCAGCTCCATCAATTTTCCAGACAAGGTGCGCATTCTGGTAGCCTCCTCCTTGATAATACCTGCATATTCAATACGGCTCTCATCCGAAATTTCTTTTTTAATCTGCAGCAGATCCGAAAATCCTAAAATGGAAGTCAGCGGCGTTTTCATCTCATGGGATAAATTATCAATAAAATGCTTACGGTTCTCTGCCACATCCTCCAATGCCATAATATTGATCTCCACAGACTCTGCCATGATATTCATATTCTGGGCAAGTTCTGATAATTCGTCATGTCCACGCTCTCGGATTCGTTTGTGATAATTTCCTTGGGCAATTTCCCTGGTTCCTTCATTTACTCTTTTCAAAGGATATAAAAGCATCTGTACCACGATAATCAAAATTATTGCAATGACCAGGGCACAGGACATCGAGATCACCTGAATTTGGTACAACATATTTTCATGTGTTTCCATCACATCATGAATGTCATTTTCTGTGATCACATAATAATTTTTGGCCTCCAGACTTTCCGCAGAAGCTGTATAAAGCTGGCTATTGCGTACCTGCATATGAGGAATGCCGCTGATCTTCACCTTATCTAACAATTCCTTGGGAATTGACATCTCCTTATTGGTATAAATCTGCTTATTATCTCCATCAAAAAAGGCAACACCACTTTTACTCTTCCCAAAAGTATCAGCCATAAATCCCTGCAACGTCTTTTCATCCAGCACAACCGCATTTGCCCGCAGCCGCTCTGTTAGCATCAGGCTTTTAAAACTGGTCGCCAAAAATTCATGTTCACTGTATACACTTTGCTTTCTCTGCTCTAATGCCAGTGAAAAACTATTATCCAATAGTAAAATACTGGTTATGCTCACAGCAAGCATCACCAGTATCAATGTACATAAAAATATTTTCTGCCAAAGTCTCATTGGACTACTCCTTTGCGCTTTCCAGACGATAGCCAAGCTTAGGAATCGTCACCAGCTTGTCCTTTAAATTTAATTTCTTACGGAGCTGCTGAATATGTATATCAATCGTCCTGCTCTCCCCTTCATACTCAAACCCCCAAACTGCAGCCAGCAGACGATCCCTGGAAATGGCCACATCTTTGTGCTGAATAAAAAAAACCAGCACTTCAAACTCCTTAGGTGTCAAATATACATCCTCTCCTCCACATTTACAGGTGTGTTCCTCCACATTTACTGTGATATCTCCATAATGATATGCTCGTTCTGTTCTTTTCACCCGACGCAGAATAACCTCAATTCTCGCTAACAGCTCCATTGCCTCAAAGGGCTTGACAATATAATCTTCTGCTCCCAAACGAAGCCCCCTCACTTTATCTGTCAATTCTTGCTTCGCTGTGATAAAAATAACGGGAGCTTCCGTATTGGTGCGTCGGCGCATAATCTCAAAACCACTTATTTCCGGCAGCATTACATCCAAAAGAATCAAATCAAAATTTTCATGTTCAATCTTCTCAAATGCCTCTGCACCATTGTTGCACACTTCACTCTCATAACCGCCAATGGCAACCGTTGCTTCCATTAGTTTTGCAATATTTGGATCATCCTCCACAATCAAAATTTTTATCATATTCTGCCCCGTTTCCTTCTGTACTTTTTATACCATGAATTGCTTCGCAATGACATGGTATATCTATGCGCACTCCGGCGCGTATCATGTCTAGCGACATTATACTATGAATTGCTTCGCAATGACATGGTATATCTATGCGCACTCCGGCGCGTATCATGTCTAGCGATATTATACCATTTTCACGTAAAGATGTATGCAGAAAAATGTAAAAAAATTGTTAGGCGTGCTGTCGCATATTAAAATGTATTATGTAGTAATTCACATATATTTATCAATGGCACTTACTGTATCAAGCAATTCTTCCATGCGTTCTTGTACCTGCTGCGCCTGTCTGCTGCTGTCCTCTCCAAGTTCTACTGCCTGCTGTGTGTTAGCGGATACTTCCTGGCTGACTGCCGATATCTGGTTAATACTGTCGACGATCACATTATTAGATTGAAGAATTTCTTCAATTTTCTGATTGATCTGCTCGACATTTTGATTTAATTCTGTCATCCTGCCGCCAATTCCAGAAAATTGTTGATCTGCACTGCGAATCAGTTCGCGCTCCATATGTGACGCTTCCATCACATGATCGACAGTATTCTTTGCTATATCCGCATTTTGACGCAGCGTTTGTACAATATTTTGAATATTTTCTGTCAATTTCCTGGTCTCATCAGCCAACAGCCGGATCTCCTCTGCCACAACTGCAAATCCACGCCCTGCTTCCCCTGCTCTTGCACTTTCAATGGAGGCATTCAAGGCAAGAAGATTTGTCTGGCTGGAAATTGCAAAAATCTGCTCTGTGATCTCATCAACAGTCCTAGCATTTTCAATCAGGCTAGCCACAGAAGAAACTACCTGTTCATTAGCCTTTTTCATCTGATCTGACTGATTTTGAAGGTCATCCATAGAACTTTGCCCGCCTTCCACAGCTTCCCTAGACTGCTGTGCCAGTCTGAGCATTTCATCAGACATTTCCTTGGTATGTTGAATCATTTCCTGGATATTTTCTGTCATTACTGTCTGTTTCTCAATACTTTCTGCATTATTGGAATTACCATCAGATATGCCAGACAACGCCTGTGCTGTAGAGCTTACATCCTGGCTTAAAATACAGATATATTCTTCTGCCCTGGCAGAATTCTCCTTTACCGCCTGTACCACCTGCAAGACATCCTCCAAGAGCTGTGCACTGTGTTCTTTTTCCTCATTGAGACCAGAGATCTTCATATCATTATTGCGATTGGAAATCTTTGTTGTCCCACAAAGCACGATTAAATACATAAGCATTGTGGCTCCCTGCAAAAGCATAGAAGTACTGTTTAACGGAGCACCAGAATGCAGATGCTTAAGTACTAACGCCACATAAACCATATCCACTGCATTTACCAAACCATATACCACTGCAGTCCTTAAAATCAACTTATAATCATAATAGAGAATATAAATGACTGTCAACGGAAATGCCATCGTAAATACCAGATCATTCTGCGCTCCCAACAGGGCAATGGCATACATAATCATATATCCTGTCACAGAGACATGCTTGAATATATGACCGTCCTTCTGCCGAAAAAAAACTGCATAATCCGCAATCATAGAAATCAGTACAATGAGTTCTATGGTCAGGAAAAATCCCAGACCGATATTCCCTTTGCTATAATCATTAAAATATCCAACAAATAAAAATAAATCCATAATCGTGATAATAGTAAGTATAAATTGGTTTACAGATTTCTGCATATTATAAGCTTTTCCTTCATTTCCCATTTTAATTCTCCTCGCTATACACACATTTTATCTAATATATTATCATAATTACTATGGATTTTCAATAATGCTGCCCTGCAATTTTTGGCCTCTAGGCTTCTGTTTTTGCAGATATTAGTTTTGAATTAAAAACTCAAGAAAAAATCTCGCAAAGCGAGGTTTCCCGCCTACTGCGCGTTGTTTCCTTCTATGAATAGAAATTAAAACTGCCACACCATTAATTGATGTGACAGTCTCTGTTATCCAATCTTCTCTTCTGTCTCAGTCCCCTACAACAATTCTTTTAAAATCTGATTTACCATCCCTGGATTCGCTTTCCCTTTCATAGCTTTCATAGTCTGCCCAACCAGAAATCCAATCGCTTTTTCCTTGCCATTGTGATAATCCTCCACTGACTTTGGGTTATCCTCAATGATCTGGACAATGGTCTCTCGCAGCGCATCCTCGTCATTGACTGTCTTTAAGCCTTTCTCCTCCACATATTGTTCTGGATCAATATCTTTGGCAAATATCTGTTCAAATACCTCTTTGGCCACAGTGCCATTGATCGTGCCGGCATCTGCAAGCACAATCAGCTTGGCAAGATTGACAGGGGAAAATGTGATATCTTCTGGATCCATATTGTGTTCTTTTAAGAGACGCATTGTCTCACCCATCAGCCAATTAGAGACTTTTTTCGGTTTGTCACATAACTTGACGGCCTCCTCAAAGAGATCTGCCAGCTTCTTTGCAGAGGTCAAAATCTGTGCATCATACGCTGGAAGCCCAAATTCATCTACATACCGTCTGCATTTCTGATCTCTAAGCTCTGGCTGTCTGTCACGGATTTCCTGCAGCCACTGA
The DNA here is from genome assembly GCA_910575005.1 of Lachnospiraceae bacterium. Lineage (GTDB taxonomy): Bacteria > Bacillota > Clostridia > Lachnospirales > Lachnospiraceae > Petralouisia. The sequence goes on from CAJTCL010000008.1 coordinate 148,606, forward strand.
TCACTGACTTCAATAGGCACCAAATCCGGCTCTGGGAAATAACGGTAATCCTGGGCATCCTCCTTAGAGCGCATCGCATAGGAATATCCCTGTTCATCATTCCAGCGTCTGGTCTCCTGCACGACCTTTTCTCCAGATTCCAGCAGATCAATCTGACGCGCCCTTTCTGCTTCAATGGCTCTGGCAATTGCCTTAAAAGAACCAATATTTTTCATCTCAGTTCGAGTACCAAATTCTTTGCTTCCCAACTCGCGGACAGACAAATTTACATCCGCACGCATTGAACCTTCCTGCATCTTACAGTCGGAAGCACCCAAATACTGGATAATCATTCGCAATTTATCGAGATACGCAATCACTTCCTCGGCTGAACGCATATCTGGTTCTGATACAATCTCAATCAAGGGCACACCAGAACGGTTATAATCAACCAGTGACACTTCCTCCCAATCATCATGCACCAACTTTCCGGCATCTTCCTCCATATGAATTTCATGAATTCCGATGGTTTTGCTCCCTGCCTGTGTCTCAATCTCAATGCCGCCATCATGACAGATTGGCAGATAAAGCTGAGAAATCTGATAATTTTGGGGATTATCAGGATAGAAATAATTTTTGCGGTCAAATTTACTGTACTGATTGATCTGGCATCCTGTGGCCAGGCCTACGGCAACCGCATACTCCACCACCTTTTTATTTAATACCGGAAGAGAACCGGGCATACCTGTACATACTGGACAAGTATGCGTATTGGGCGCACTGCCAAATGCCGTGGAACAGGAGCAAAAAATCTTCGTTTTTGTGGCAAGCTCCACATGAACCTCCAAGCCGATGACGGTTTCATATTCTTTACTCATATGCTCTCTCCTCTCTACTGATCTGCCAGCGGACTGTGCTGGTAAATTCTGCTCTGTTCATAAGCATAGGCCGCGCGAATAATTTTCTTTTCCTGGAAACAATCGCCAATCAACTGCAGTCCAATTGGCAGTCCTTTGCTATCCTGCCCACAGGGAAGACTGATTCCTGGAAGCCCTGCAAGATTGACAGAGACTGTATAGATGTCTCCCAGATACATTTTTAAGGGATCACTTAAGGATGCTCCCAGCTTTGGCGCTGTAGTGGGAGCGGTTGGCCCTAACAAAATATCATATTTCGCAAATGCCTGGTCAAATGCCTGTTTGATCAAAGCCTTAGTACGCAGCGCCTTCAGATAATAGGCGTCATAATAACCGGAACTGAGCACAAAGGAACCAAGCATAATCCGGCGTTTGACCTCTGCTCCAAACCCTTCTGAACGAGATTTTTTATACATATTGTGCAGTCCCTGATACTCCTTGGTACGATAGCCATATTTCACGCCGTCAAACCGTTCCAGATTGGAACTTGCCTCTGCTGCGGCAATCACATAATAAGCAGGAATTGCATATTCTACCAGACTTAAGTCAAATTGTTCCACAATAGCCCCTTTTTCCTCTAAGATCTTTGCGGCTGCAAGAATTGCTTCCTTTACTTCTGAATCCAAACCCTCCCCCAGATAATCTCTGGGAATCCCGATCTTCATCCCTCTCACATCATCTACAAGCGCAGAAGTAAAATCCGCCTCCTTACGCTCTATAGAAGTGGAATCTTTCTTATCATAGGAAGTAATGGCTTCCAGAATTGTGGCACAGTCCGTCACATCCTTTGCAATTGGTCCCACCTGATCAAGTGAGGAACCATAAGCGATCAATCCATAGCGAGAAACGGTTCCATAGGTAGGCTTTAAGCCAGTAACACCACAGAAAGAACTCGGTTGTCGGATCGAACCACCTGTATCAGTTCCCAATGCATAACATGCTTCCTCTGCCGCCACAGCCGCGCAGCTTCCGCCAGAAGAACCACCTGGCACATGCTCCGTATTCCAGGGATTTCTGGTAACGCCATAAGCTGAAGTCTCCGTAGTGCTTCCCATCGCAAACTCATCCATATTGGTCTTTCCAAGAATCACTGCTCCAGCATGTTCCAGGTTCAAGACGGCTTCTGCTGTATAAGTGGGAATAAAATTATACAAAATCTTTGAGCTGCAGGTTGTCAGTATCCCTTTGGTACACAGATTATCTTTGATTGCTACTGGAACGCCCGCCAGCGGACCTGTCAGTGCTCCTTCGGTGATCTTTTTTTGCACCTCTTTTGCACGTTTCAAAGCTCCCTCCTGATCTACTGTCACAAAGCTGTGCACCTGCTCCTCCTTAACCTCAATTGCCTTAAGCGCAGCCCTGGTCGCTTCCTCAACTGTCACTTCCCCTGCTTTGATTTTCTTTCCCAGCTCTACAGCTGTCAATGATAAAAGATTCATCCTCTGCCTCCTTATTGATCTACGGTTTTCGGAACCACAAAAGCACGGTCTTTACGCTCCGGCGCATTTGCAAGCGTATCTTCACCGCCATCCACATGCTCTGCCACGTCTTCACGAAATACATTTTTTACAGAGAAAATATGGGACATTGGCTCAGTCTGTGAGGTATCAAGCTCATTTAATTTGTCAATATAATCCAACATTCGTTCCATATCCTTCTTTGCCGCCTGCTTCTCTTCCTCTGACAATTCCAACTTAGCAAGAATGCCTACATATTCTATTGTCTGATCTAAAATTACATTTTTACCAGTCTTGATTTGTTCCAAAATAATTCCTCCTCACCTAATCACGCACTTTTATATGAGTTTCCCGAAGCTGCTGTTCTGTCACCTCTCCCGGCGCCCCACACATTAGATCCTGTGCATTTCCATTCATGGGAAAAGCAATGACTTCTCTGATATTATCCTCACCCCGCAATAACATTAGCATACGGTCTACACCTGGAGCCATACCTGCATGGGGCGGCGCTCCAAATTGAAAGGCCTGATAGAGCGCTCCAAATTTGTTTTTCAAAGTTTCCTTGCTGTAACCTGCAATCTCAAAAGCCTTCTCCATAATCTGCAGATCATGATTGCGGACAGCTCCTGAGGACAATTCCACACCATTGCAGACAATATCATATTGATATGCCAAAACATCCAATGGATCCATTGTATTCAGAGCATCTAGTCCCCCCTGAGGCATAGAAAACGGATTATGTGTAAATCCAATCTGTTTTGTCTGAGGATCTCGTTCAAACATTGGGAAATCATTGATGTAACAGAAACGATAAGCATTCTTCTCCAACAAATCCAGCTTTTCCCCAAGCTCTGTGCGAATCATGCCTGCATAATATGCTGCTCTTGCCTCTTTGTCTGCCATAAAGAAAATCGTGTCGCCTGTCTTAACTCCAGTAAGCGTCCGAAACTCTTCTTTCAGTTCCTCTGGAATAAATTTATCAATCGGCCCCTTGTAGCTGCCGTCCTCCATCACTTCCAAATAGCCCAATCCCCCCATGCCAATATCGGTAGCGAACTTTAATAATTTCTCATGAAATCCTTTGGACATCTCTGCATGTACCCGAATTGCCCGAACCGTCCTGCCAATAAAAGGCTTGAAACTGCATTTCTGGAAAAAATCTGTGATGTCTATAATGCGGAGCGGATTTCTCAGATCTGGCTTATCTGTTCCAAACTCTAACATGGCCTGTTTATAACTGATAATCGGAAACGGCGTCTCGGTGATCACACTTCCCTGAGGTGCGAATGCTTGAAATGCTGCCGCCAGCACTTCCTCCCCCACCTGGAATACATCTTCTTGGGTGGCAAAACTCATCTCAAAATCAAGCTGATAGAACTCTCCTGGTGAGCGGTCCGCTCTGGCATCTTCATCTCGAAAACATGGTGCAATCTGAAAATATTTATCAAAACCAGAAACCATTAAAAGTTGTTTGTACTGCTGCGGTGCCTGAGGCAAGGCATAAAATTTACCTTTATAGTGACGGGAAGGCACGATATAATCCCTGGCTCCCTCTGGTGAAGAAGCACAGAGAATCGGCGTTTGAATTTCCACAAATCCCATCTCGGTCATCTTCTGCCGTAAAAATGCAATCACTTTGGAGCGAAACAAAATATTATCTTTTACTTTTTGATTGCGCAAATCCAAATAACGATATTTTAAGCGCACATCCTCACGCACCTCACGGCTGGTCATCACCTCAAATGGAAGCGTTGTATGAACCTCTCCCAAAATTGTAATCTCTTTTGCATCCAGCTCAATTGTCCCTGTGGGGATCTTAGGGTTATAAGTCTCCTCATCCCGTTTCTCAATCATTCCCTGAATAGAGACCGCTTGTTCTTTGTGTATTCCCTTAAGCAGACTACCGTCTCGGATTACTACTTGCATCACTGCATACATATCTCTCAAATCCACAAAAGACACACCGCCATGATCGCGAATATTTTCTATCCAGCCCGCCGCACGAACAATCTTTCCAATATCCCCTTCTCCTACCTGTTCTAATGTTATATCTCTGTATATATTACTCATAGCGCTCACTCCTTTTTTATTTTATAAAAAAATGCCCCAGAATACAAATCCATGTATTCCGGGGCGAATCATCAACAATCCGCGGTACCACCCGCTTTGAGAAAGAACGCTCACTACAGACAGCGCAATTACACCATTGTGATAAATCGTGTTCTCTTTCTCCACTCTTGTGCGTAACGTGCACTGACGTACTAACCTACCTTCTGTCAAGGACAGATTTCAACCAGTCTGCTCCAGAGCGTTCCCTTTATCTTCTCCTCCAAATGGCGCTCTCAGTCGGTGACGCCATATTCCTGTCAGTCTCTGAAAACAAGAGTCTCCTTCAACGCTTTACCTTACTAATATCTTTGATTTGAACATCATAGCACTGTTTTTGTATTTTGGCAAGTATTTTTTTAATAATTTTTACAGGCACTCTATAAAAACCGTCATCAAGCTAACAGTTTCTTTATTTTTTACAATAACCTATATTTCTGTACCAAAAGCTCTTGCACAAAAAGCGTTTCCATCACAAAATGATGAAAACCTTTTAGTACTATAAATTTACAAAATAGGAAAACATAAAGAATTTTCAAATTGACAAACGGATATACTTTGTATATACTAGTATTAAAGATACACCCATTATATACAAAAGAAGATATTTGTTTTACTCACCATTTTAGAAGTCAGAGTCATAAGAGAAAAACAAAAGATAATACACAAACAAATAGAGAGACAGGGAATACTATGAATACAAATACCAATGAAAGAATGAATCATATGATTAATGTTTTTACAACACAAACTGTTATAAGAAAATGGGGAAACAGTCAGGGAATCCGCTTATCAAAAGAATTGTTAGCGCAAATGGATTTAAGAGAAAACGATACGATTGGAATAAACGTATATGATGGAAAAATGACTATTGAAAAAATCAATAGACCTAAGTATCTTAATTTAGAAGAAAGGTTGGAAGCATTCTACAAAAGACCTATTGATGAGATTTTCGTAGAAAGTACACCAGAGGTCGAGGTAGATGGACCAGTGGGAAACGAGCAATGGTAACTTATAAACAAGGTGACATAATAGTTATGGATTTTAACCCCCAACAGGGCCATGAACAGCGAGGAAGAAGACCCGCAATTGTTTTGAGCAATGATATTTTAAATCAACATAGCTCATTAGCATTTGTATGTCCCATCACAAATACCAACAAAAATCATCCATTTCACATTAAATTAGATCAACGAACTCAAACAACAGGTGTAATATTATGTGATCAAGCAAAAATGTTGGATATTAATGCACGAAATGCCCAGTTTAAAGAAAAATGTCCTATAGATCTGTGGAATGAAGCAAAAGAGCTAGTAATCAGTTTCCTTTAGTAAATACCCATCTATAAGCTGACAGAGCATAATTTAAAGACTGGGATGGCAGAAATTTCAAACACTGCCACCCCAGTCTTTTTTATCTTATATGAAATTCCTTCGGATTTTCGATAAAATAAATAACAATGATCGCAGGGTCTTTCTTCACTTCGTTTCGGTCGTTGCTTCACAAGTGCCACTGGCATTTAGCATCCCAGCGAAGTGAGGGTACTGCGGCGGAAATGAAATATGTCGTGAAAGCGACCCGCCGCAGGCAAAGAATCCTGCTTTGCAGGATTCTTTGTTCCCCTACAAATTTTCTATTATCTTTTTACCAGCACACTTTTCACTTTGCTGTAGGCTCCATATACCTTCCCTTTACTAGAAGATTTATAGGCGCGCACTCTTACATAATATCTTTTTTTAGCCTTTAACTTCTTAAGCACAACAGAAGTTTTGCTTTTCTTCGCTTTGACTGTTTTCGCACCCTTAAACTTCCGATTGGTGCCATACTGAATCTGATAGCCATCTGCCTTAGAATCCTTTTTCCATTTCACAGTAACAGTGTTTTTGGATGTGGACTTCAGACTGGTAATGGCCTGTTTCTTTGGCGCAATCACCACAGCAATTTTCTTTGTACCAGATTTATAATTGCTGTTTCCGGCTGCTTTCACTGTAATTACAGCTTTTCCACAGCCTTTGATATTTACTTTTCCAGTCTTCTTGCCAACCATCACCACCTTCTTATCAGAAGAGGTATAGGTCACAGAACCTTTGCCTTTGGCCTTCAAGGTAAATGCTTTACTGCCATAGACTTTTTTAAGATTGCTGGCAACCCCAGTAATCTTATTTGCAGCCTTTGTCACCTGTACAGATACTATGTTGCTGTTTTTTTGTGCCGTCTTTGTCGAACCTGATGATTGATTCGTATTTGTCACGACACAATAATAATACTTTGTTCCCACAGAAGCCGTTGACGGTGTGTAAGAGGCTTGATTTGCTCCTTTCACTGCGGTTGCATCCTGATAGCTGTTTTTCTTATTCTGATACCACTGATAACGCAAAGTTCCGCCATCCTTTACGGATGCTTTTATGGTCAAGGCCTTTGCTGACTGTCCATAGGTATAAGAGGACTTTGTCGGTTGTTTGGTAATCGTGGGAATCTCTGCTTTTCCCTCTTGCTTCTCTGTAAGCTTTGCTGGTGCGACTGTAAATTGATCTAATCTCGGTGAAAAATCATCCTGGACGGAACTGAATTTATAGGAATTATCATTGGTAAATACGATCACATTCTCTCCCTTTTTTAGTTTTACATCTATAATCGTATTTTTATAAGTGTCCCAACAGAAGGTATTCTTAAAATACACTGTCTGTGCTGGCTCTCCATTGACAGAAATCTGCATATACCGTTCCACCAAATCAGTATTGTAAGGATGTACATAATCTGCCCCTGCCTGTGTTTTCATGACGGGAGCTGGCTCATCATTGGCATAGCGCACAGACAGCTTATAATCTCCTGCTTCTGGCGCTGTCACAGTAAGCGCTAACTTGTTATCTTTTCCGCCTCGGAATCCCTCTACTGCCTTTTGGCCAGACGCCGTTTCCTGCTTGATTACAGTCGGCACTGCGGCGCTGCCTGGAAGATAATGGTAATTGTCCTTGCCGTCTGTACCAGAAAGCTGACAATCCTCTGCTTCCACGATGATAGAATTTTCTTTTGCCGCCTGCAGGTTTTCGGTAAAGGTCAACAGATCAAGCACCAATCCGCTGCCCTCCAAACATAATTGATTCACGCCTGCCGTCAAATAGACCATCCCTGCATCTTGATCTCCTACAGTGAGATCAAACAATTTTAACCAATCTATAGTCAGCGCTGACTCTGCCTTCGCATCCTTGGCATAATTTACTCTGCTCTTTGACAAAGTGCAAGAACCACTTCCCGCACTCCCCACAGTATAATAACCATCTCTGGGAACATTGACATAGAAGGTAAATTTTCCGCTGCCAGACGCACTGCCGCCGCCGCTAAATTTTCCTTCCTGCGCATAGACAAATCCCTCCTGGCTCGCCGCCAACTCTTCCGGCTCAATCTCGATCACGGCTGCTTCTTTGGGCGCATACGTCAGATCAATTTTATCTAACAGCACACAGAGCATGGAATTGATCTCTTTGCCATTTTGGTTCTCCCCCTGGTACATCAACTGAATCTCATGTCTTCCAGTTTTTAAATCCACATAAACTGTTTTGTAATTATAATATCCCCATTTTACCGTAGAATCGAATACAATTTCCTGCGGCGTGCCGCCATCAATCGTCAATCTATGACTGCATAGGGCGCCAATGGCCCGATTCTGCCCATCCTTGCTGACATACTGCAAGGTCAGCGGATCTACCTGCGGCGCCTGGCTGCTGTAATAAATATTCAGGCGGTATCTGCCATCCTTAGGAACCTCCACCGTAAACTTCACGCCGTCATTTTCACTGTTCATGCCGCCCACTTCCGCACGGTTGGAACGTGCCAGATCACCGCCTCCCGTCTTGGTAAATGCTTGGGCGCCGCCAATCAATGCTGCATTCTCCGCTTCATAGGTCTGTTCCCAATTCTTGTCATAGGCTGAGATTGTGGTGACATCTGTTCCCACTGTTGGAGTGATCACCGCATAATAGGCATCCATCAACTCTGCATCTGGAACTGTAAACACCAGATCATCCCCTGAAAATGCCAGATTTCCTTCAAACTCCACCGGAATTTGATCTGCAAATCCCTGCTGCCCAGTATATTTTGTGCTGTATAATTTCACATGAGCCTTGTCTGCACCTGCAAAGATTTTGCTGGAGCGAATATTTTCAATACTGATGGTCTGCTTGCCTGCCTGACCGCCAAACAGACTGTAAATCATCCCTGCATTTTCATCTATGCTGGTCAATCCATACAATCTGCCATAGGCTCCCGGCCCTTCAATATTTTCCAAGGTCAACGGCAGTTTTTTTCCTGTCATCTGCGCATACCACTTGTATACCCACCAGGCGCCATTGGGCTGATTGCTGTCCGCTGCAAGCTCATTGAGAGAGTTTGCCAGTCCCCAATAGGGCAGGGAAGCATAGACGTCTTCCTCCTCAAAAATCGCTAACCAGTTCACCAAAGCACCAGGATTCCCCACATCATCAAAATTCACGGTCTCATTGACAAATATAATTGGTTCTAGTCCTGAGCCTGCATAATAAGTCTTTATGTAGCCCCTCACTTCATCACAGTGGGATCTAAAGCTAGTCAATTTATCCTTCTGCAGTTCATGCCAGGTAATGTATTCTGGCAGACAGTTGTTCTGCTGACAAAATTCAAAAAACGTCTGATATGCACTGCTGTTATAGACAGAAAAATTTGGTCCTGCCACTTTAATTGCTGGGTTGATCGCCTTGATCGTTTGATAAATCTTCAGCCAATCTGTGCACATCTGGGAAACCTTATTCTGATACCAAATCCCATCTGGCTCGTTAAAGATTACAAAACTATAGCCCGCAATCTCCTCCGCTGTTTTCCCTTCAATCATCTCTGTGACAATTTTTTTCACCTTCTGATTGTAATCCTCAATCCCATTTGACTCATAGGGCCATTCCAGATAATAATCTTGCAGATAAATCTGAATATTTTCTACCCCGCATTCCTTCAGATAAGAGGTCAGGCGATAGCCATCCCCAGAAGGGTGCTGCTGCCCATTAGCCGCTTTCTGCACCAATATTTTAGGTTCAATCGCCTTGATTACATCGGCTGAGGGCACTCCTATCTCACTGACACCGTAGAGAAATCCTGTGGAGCCGTGGAATAATTCACTTTTCCGATTTTCTGGATCTGCATCAAAATGCAAAGTTGCTCCATAAGACTTCGCATCTACTGCGTCACGCAAGGCCAGCAATGCTGCATCCACTGTTTTCTGATCCCGATTGGTAAGCGCCTGTTCTGCGGCCGTGACAGCCTTCTGAATCTGCTCCTGACTCTCCGTAGATAATCCACCGTCAGACAACAAGATCTTGGCCTGCACTGTCTCTTTGGTGAGCTGTGCATTGGAAAATGTGGTGTCTGCTGCCACTCCCTCATAAAGTTTCAAGCTCTCAATTGCTGTGGTCAGATTTCCAATCAGGCGATTTACATTTGCCTCCGTGACTGGATTTTGCACACCTGCCAATCCCTCAGCAATTGCCGCTGCCAATGGCGCATAACTGTCCCTGGTATAAAAGCTGACACTTTTTGTCTGTGCCTCTGCTATCTTATTTTGCAGCTTTTCAATCACAGAATCCCGTACCGCATAACTGTCATAGGCTGCCTTGGCCTGCTCGGATGTCAAGGCAACATTGTAAAACCGAAATTCATCCATCTTAGCCTTTAAATCGGCATCTGTAGAATAGACAGAACGGCCAATGGCATTGTGTGTAAAGGTCTTTAAAACTGCCGCATCATCTGCAAACAGCTTTTCTAAAATGGCACTTTTATTGTTATTGCGGTCATAAGTCATATTCACTTTCTCACCGTCCAGATATACCTGATAATCTGTGGGCGATACACTGATTGTCACATGCTGCCACTTTGCCTTGGCAAACTGCCGCTCCCATACCAGTTTTAATTGGGAGTTTCGATCTGGAAGCATAATTGAAGTGTGATAACCACTCTGTCCATTGCCAAGATCTGTTGCCGTCTCACTCCCTGCCACAAAGGTAAATTCTGGGGCATTCCAGGCTCCATTATCACCATCATTGGAATTTAATTCAAAAGGTGTCGCTGAAAAAATGCGGCTGTACTGACTGGCTGTACTGTCAATATTGATCCAAAAAGAAAATGCAAAACCTTCTTGTGTCACATCTGCAAACATATTGTCTGGCAGAATTAAACTTCCTTTTCCCAATCCGCCTCCAGGCAGATTCAAAACTTTATTCCCCCTGATTTCATCTTCCATAATACCAAGGTCTTGTCCATTTCCTGAAATGGAAGCGACAATTCCCTCTTTGCTTCCCTCATTTTCCACCTTGCCATCTGTGACAGCCCCATCAAACGTAAATTCATAATATGGCTGCGGTACTGTCACTTCGCGCAGTTCACGTTGATTTTGTAACTCTTCTGTCACATCCATCTCTGCTACACTCTGGCTATGCTCCATATAGACTTCCCCTGCCTGAATCTGCACAGGTGGAAGTACCATACCAGCCGTCAAAAACAATGCCAAAAGCTTCTTTCCTGTTCCCATAAAATTTCTCCTTCCATGAAAATGATAACATGAGTTGCATTAATTTTTATGAGGTGATAATCCTCAAACCCACAGACAAAAACATCTTTAGAGGCGTATATCAATTCTGCAGGCATGTCCGTGGCTTTGGGTTCTGAATAATTACTATTATATAGAAAAAATAAAGTAATTTCCACCCAAGATTAAAATATTAAAATATCGCAGCTACTTAGCACCCGATAAAAATAGATGCTCAGATTTATTTCAGAAAGAATGAACATTTATTTTTATGTGGGCGATAATTCCCAAAACTCCAGACAAAGCTTCCGCAGAGAAGTATGTCAGCTTGGCTTATATGCCTATGGTTCGTGTTCTAAATAATTAAAAAGTATAATAGATTGGAGAATTTCATAATAGAGTCATTAGAATAATTACGAAAAGAAAAAATATATCATTATTTTTATATGAGAAAAGACCAGCGGGGGAGCCGCTGGCCTTTCCTATGAGGGGAGTATAAATAATTAATAAGGGGTATAACTTATAAAAAAGATCTCTGAAGGTGAAATCCTTTTTACAAGTATGATTATAGTACAGTTTGTCATAAAATGCAAGTAAAATTTTTAAAAAAATCAAAAAAATTTTTCAAACCTCAAAAACCGCCTACAAATCATAGAAATCCCAGTTAATTTGCAGCTCTTCATTGATCTGCCCACCTTTTTTCTGATAACGGTCATACCACAATTCTGTATGGCGCTTCTTGCGTTCTTTTAAAATCTCAAACTTTTCAAACATCTCACGATACATAGGATTTGCACGCAATAAATTGCGGATCTCTTTGTTAAATGGACAATAACGGAAAATAATATCTCTGGCCACTTTGTTGAGACGGAAACTTCCTTTGGACTCGTAACGAATCCAACTCTGATAATCCTTAACAAAGACTTCACGATAATTATTTTTTGCCTTGCTCAAAGCATTCTTAATCTTTTCTTTGGCATCTGGGGAGAGATCATGGTTTTTGCGGTAATACTGGATATAATCATTATATTCAGAGGTTAAGGAAGCCTCTGTGACATCATTCCAACGAACACCTTGGATCTTACGGCACATCTCCCAACGGAATCGTCCACAAGCCTCCGTCATCAAGTCCTCAATATCCACTACGGTCATAATCGGGAAAATGAATCTTGCCGATGTATCTTTCTTGATTCCGGCTGTCTCCTGCCACATCATCGCTTTGCTGCCGGCATTGGGCATCAATATGATATTGGGAAGTACTTCCTTTTGGATCTGTTCCATATTGACATCATGTTCAGGGTCAGAATATCCCACTTCCCGATAAAACAGGGAATAATCAATCTTACGAATCTGATCTAACATGCCATTTGCCTTCTCCGCAGTAATCAACATATGTTCCACACTACTGATGATATCATCTTCACACAAAACAGGGCAGAACGTAGAAATCTTGCCATAAGTAGCACGGTTCGTTGAGATAAACATGTTTTTCAGCTCAAAACTAACCTTTTCCCGATGATTTACTGCCAGCTCTTTTACCTGAGCCGCAGTAATCTTCCCTGTTTTCTTCTGCTCATTCAGATAATTGGTATAATCCATATCAAATTCATTTCTGGATGGTTCATTTTCACCACGGTAAATACTCAAAAGCCACTCATATATTGTAAATACATTGTCTGCCTTACAGCGACCGAGCTCTTGGGTTAAATCATAGAGACTATGCGTGTTGTCAACACCGGCAAGTTCCTCATCCATAAATCCAAAATTCAAAAACATTTTTACTGCCGCCGGTATACGTCCTCCCTTGAGCGAGCGGTAAAATGCTAATTCATAGATATCATAAAACTCCTGAGTTATATTTTTGCGAAGCTTTCGTACATCATCTGTGGTAGCAAGCCGGTCAGGAAGATTCTTATACTTTTGCAGAGTATTTTTAAACTGCTCTGCCTTGCCCTTTTCATACTCTGTGTATTCCAAAATTTGTCCCAGATAATCAATGCCCTCTTCATATTCCTCCAGCGCTTCTTCCAGTCCGATATCGGTCTCTCCAATCTTGCCTGTTTCCTGCTGCTGCTTAAAATCATAATTTTGATATTCTGTAAAACGCTCATTCATCAATTGATCTGAAAACAGGTGGCTTTCTCTACAAAACTCAATAATCTCAGAGATCTTCTGAAAAAGTGGTTCCATCTCCATCCCTGTACCTGCTGCTTTCTTTGCCAGCTCAAAATACAACTGAAACAGATCTTCCTCCGTTTGCGACAAAAGCAGTTCTCTATCAATCTGCAAATAATTTTTCAATTCCTTAATCAAGGAGACAGCTCTTACCATCCAACAAACTGCATTTTGAATCTCTCCAATTCCGATTTCATAATCACGGGCAAGAAACTGATCCAAATACTTTAAGGAAAGCGTGGACATTTTTGCATAATAATCCATTGTCCATTTCTCAATAGTTCCGTTAAGCTGCACTGGCTTAGCAGAAGCCAGCCGGTGAAATGTTTTCTCTGATATTTGATAATCAGTACACATTTTTTTATACTCACTGTAATAATCCATCAGCTTTCCATAGTAATCTTGTGCCATCTTATAAAATGTTGCATATCTGCGCAGCACAGTTGCCGCTTCATGCATAGCACCCATTGTAAATACTGCTACATATTTTTCATCTGCTGCAAAAATCTTCTTATAATCCTCTATTCCACGGTATGGATAGGCATATAAGATACAGTCTGATTCTGCCACATAATCACATGGATAAGTATCAGAAGTCGTTCCCAGCAATCCGACAATACTCCCTGCCTCCATAATGATCTCATCATTCTTGAACACTGCCCGCACACTGCCCTGCAAAATTACAAACAACCCCTTAAGCTTCTCTCCCTTTTTTAAAAAATGTCTGCCTTTACTTACTTTTACTGTTTCCATACGTCCCTCCTATGCTGCATCTATCACCTGCTCCCAAAAAATAAGGAACATATCAGCAATATCACTATAATCGGCACCAATATTGGCAATAAAAATGCCACTACATTTGCCACTACTACAATAATCAGAACTGCCGCTGCAACTAACATAAGCTTTCCATACCAGGAATTAAGCTTCAGGCCGCCCAATCTGATATCCCATCCACGATCCTGTGAGTAATCTGCATGGAACCCTCTGCCAGATTCTGCATTTTTATAACTTTCTGACTGAAATTCTCCCTCAGAAGCTCTTCCAAACTGTTCTGTAGTATCAATCAGTGTCTTTGCAATCAACCTTGGATTTCCCAAACGTTCTATTACTGCTTTCTCACTGCTGCCTTTTTTCGTCTCTTCCAAAATATAATTATCATAATACCTAATATTTTCATTGACTGCCGTTTGGCTTAACTGCCCCTGCAGTGCAAACTGTAATTCTTGTAAAAACTCCTGCCTTGTCATAGGTTCTCCTAACCGTCTATACGATGAGTATATTTCTATCCCAATTCAGACACTAATATCCATAGGCTTTCCTTTACCCAAAAACATCTAAAACATATTCTATCATACTCTTTAAAATTTTTCATCATAATTTCCTGATTTTTTTCCAAAAAATCTATTGACAAATCACCAAAACTAATGTAATATAAAGGTCGTTCAGCAAGAACATTTTTGAATTATGTGTGTGTAGCTCAGCTGGATAGAGCACTTGGCTACGGACCAAGGTGTCGGGAGTTCGAATCTTCTCACGCACGTAGCGAAACCGGAAGGCAGTTGTCTTCCGGTTTTTTATATACCATAGGAAACCATTTTGCATCTCTTATGGTATATAAAAGATTATGCGCATCTTGCAAAGCGGAATACCGTTTTTAAGCCCGCTCGCGCATAGAATCTGGCAGAGAGATTCTTTCTTGTACATTAAAAGTTCATGGACTTTCCTAATGTATAAAAATATTGTAACTATTCAAAACCCAGACCGCAGACATTTCATAAACTGATAAGAGGAGGACTATTTATGAATCAAAGAGATGAATGGAATGGATTTCAAGGCAGGCTTTGGAGAGAGGAAGTAAACACCAGAGACTTCATTCAATGTAATTACACCCCTTATGATGGTGATGAATCCTTTCTGGAAAAACCTACAGAGGCCACCAATAAACTCTGGGAAATTCTGCAGAATTTACAGAAAGAAGAACGAAAAAAAGGTGGCGTCCTGGATATGGATACGGATGTAGTCTCCACCTTAATTTCTCACAGGCCTGGTTATATCAGTGAAGAACATAAGGATTTGGAACAGGTTGTCGGACTTCAGACTGACAAACCTCTAAAACGTGCATTTATGCCTTTTGGCGGCATTAAGATGGCTGAACAATCCTGCCAAACTTATGGCTATAAACCCTCACCAGAGCTTCATAAAATTTTTACTGAATATCACAGAACGCACAATCAAGCTGTGTTTGATGCTTATACCCCAGAGATGAAGCAGGCCAGACATGTCAAAATTATTACTGGACTTCCAGACACCTACGGACGGGGACGCATTGTCGGTGATTACCGCCGGGTAGCTCTCTATGGCATTGATTTTTTGATTCAAGAAAAAAAACGCGATCTTTCCTGTTGTGGACATGGCATTATGACCGATGATGTAATCCGACAACGTGAAGAACTGGCCATGCAGATCCAATCCCTAAAAGATATGAAGCTGATGGCAGAAAGTTATGGTTTTGATATCTCCAATCCCGCCCAAAGTGCAAAAGAGGCTGTTCAATGGCTCTATTTTGGTTATCTTGCCGCAATAAAAACTCAAAATGGCGCCGCTATGAGTGTCGGCCGTATTTCTACTTTCCTGGACATTTATATCCAGAGAGATTTAGACAATGGCATCCTCACCGAACAGGAAGCGCAGGAACTGGTTGACCATATGGTGATGAAATTCCGTATGGTTAAGTTTGCCCGCATCCCCTCCTATAATGAACTGTTTTCCGGCGACCCTGTCTGGGCAACTCTGGATATTGCAGGTATTGGTCAGGATGGACGCCACATGGTCACAAAAACTTGTTTCCGTTTCCTACATACCTTAGAAAATATGGGACCTTCCCCGGAGCCAAATCTTACCGTTTTATATTCTTCCAGACTGCCAGAAGCTTTCAAGAAATATGCTGCCCATATCTCCATTGAGACCAGCTCTATTCAATATGAGAATGACGATGTGATGCGCCCAGTTTGGGGCGACGATTATGCTGTCTGCTGTTGTGTATCTGCAACACAGACTGGAAAAGAGATGCAGTTTTTTGGTGCTCGGGCAAATCTTGCTAAATGCCTTCTCTATGCGATCAATGGTGGTATTGATGAACGCTATAAGGAACAGGTGGCGCCAGCATATGCCCCAATTATCTCTGAATATCTGGACTATGATGAGGTAATGGAAAAATATGATGCTATGATGGACTGGTTGGCAGAATTATATGTCAACACCTTAAATCTGATTCAATATATGCACGACAAATATTATTATGAAAGTGCAGAGATGGCTTTGATTGATACTGATGTGCGACGCACCTTTGCCACTGGAATTGCTGGTTTTTCTCATGTGGTAGATTCCCTGTCTGCCATTCGTTATGCCAAGGTTAAAGTGATTCGCGATGATACCGGACTTGCCGTCGACTATGAGACCGAGGGCGATTTTCCGCGCTATGGCAATGATGACGACCGTGCAGACGATATCGCAGTATGGCTGTTAAAAACCTTTATGGGAAAACTGAGAAAATTCCACACTTACCGAGAATCGGAACCCACCACTTCTATTCTCACCATAACCTCTAATGTGGTATATGGCAAAGCAACAGGAGCGCTGCCGGATGGAAGACCTGCAGGTGAACCTTTATCCCCTGGGGCAAATCCCAGCTATGGTGCAGAACAAAATGGTCTTTTGGCTTCCTTAAATTCTGTAGCCAAACTGCCTTATGAGTATGCACTGGATGGAATCTCCAACACTCAGACCATCCACCCAGACGCAATCGGCCACAACAAAGCCGAGCGTGTAGAAAACTTGGTCAATGTCCTGGATGGCTACTTTAATCAGGGTGCACATCATTTGAATGTAAATATTTTTGGCATTGACAAATTGAAAGATGCTATGGAACATCCAGAAAAACCAGAATATGCAAACTTTACAATCCGTGTATCTGGCTATGCCGTAAAATTTATTGATTTGACTAAGGAACAGCAATTAGATGTTATCGCACGTTCCTGTCATGAGAATGTATAGTACAGACAGCCCCCTTCTGGGGGCTGTTCATTCTACAGAAAGTTTTGGGGCTGTGGATGGCCCTGGTGTCCGTTTCCTGATATTTTTTCAGGGTTGTCCGATGCGCTGTCAGTTCTGCCACAATCCAGACACTTGGCAGCTCCCAAATGATCCACAAAATCCTATAACATCTCATGATACAGGGACAGACAATCTATCTCCCCAAATCCCAAAATATGCCAACGATGGAAAATATAGCTCTTGCTCTTACATCTCCTACACCCCGCAGGAGCTTTATTCTCTGGCTAAACGCTACCGCAGTTACTGGAAAAATGGTGGTGGTATCACAGTCAGCGGCGGGGAACCTCTGCTGCAGATCGACTTTTTAACCGAGTTTTTCCGTCTTGCCAAATCCGAACAAGTACACACTGCACTTGATACTTCTGGCCATCCGTTTACCCGTCAGCAGCCATTTTGGGGGAAATTTGAACAGCTTATGAAATACACGGACTTAATACTTCTTGATCTGAAACATATAGACCCCAAATGCCACCAAAAGCTGACCGGACACAGCAATGAAAATATTTTAGATTTGGCTCAACATTTATCCGAGATTGGTAAACCCATATGGATTCGCCATGTACTGGTGCCTGGAATCAATGATTCTTTAGAATACCTCTCCGGCCTTGATCATTTTGTAAGTTCTTTAAAAAATGTCGAGCGCTTGGAGATACTTCCCTATCACACACACGGCGTTCCTAAGTGGAAAGCGCTTGGTATTCCTTATCCACTGGAAGATATTAAGCCACCTACAAAAGAACAACTTACCCTGGCCAATCAACAGCTGCACACAGATTCCTATACCGGTTATCAAAAATTATTATAATACAATCTCAATCACTTAACATAGTATCATCCCCTGAAACAAACGGGGGTTAAATTGATAATGGAGGAATAGATCGAAATGACAGAAAAAGAATTTATGGAAAAGGCAACAGAATTGATCAAACAAATTGTAAATGCTATTGCTGACAAAAAATATACTGCACTTGCATCTTTGGCCAAAATAGATTTAAATTGGAGTTCCTGGCTTGACTTAGAAGAAACACCTGAGTCCGCCTGTTTGGGATTTGGGCAATGGCTAGAAGAACAATTGGCCATGTGGGAGGAAGATGAACAAAGATCATTTGTCGTTGACCATTTTGACGAATCTTGTTTAGAAGAGATTAAATTATGGGCAGACAATACTTCTTCTGTGACATATTTTCCGACAAATTCAGGAGAAAGACTAGATTTTGTGTTTGAAATTGATTTGAAAATTGATCAAAATAACGAAATAATAGCGGCATTAGATGTAAATGCCTAATTGATTTAAGCGAAGCCCCTTCTATGGGTGGTGAGTATAACAAATTTACTTCCATAGAAGGGATTCCAATGAAAATCTCTCCTCAATTACCTTGCTCATGTGGTTTCGATCTTCTTATATTTCTTTCAAATGCCTTACCGACTTTGCAAGCTCCTGATAACACATATCAACCTATTTAGAGCATAAAACTTGTGTTATAATTATATCTATTTTAATTTATAATTTTCATATAAATCTGCCAACTTATCCTCAATTGCTTTTGTATCAGGATGCTCTTCTCCTAATACCTTTTGATCTATTGCTAGTGCTTTTCTATATAGTTCTTCTGCTTCTTGGTATTTTTCCTGCTTTTTATAAACATAAGCTAAATTCCTATACGCAAACGCTGTATGTGGATGCTCTTCTCCCAATACCTTTTGATCTATTGCTAGTGCTTTTCTATATAGTTCTTCTGCTTCTTGGTATTTTTCCTGCTTTTTATAAACATAAGCTAAATTCCTATACGCAAACGCTGTATGTGGATGCTCTTTTCCTAATACTTTTTCATTAATCACAATTACCTTTTTATGCAATGCTTCTGCTTTCTTAGTTTTTCCCTGCTTTTCATAGACATAAGCCAAATTCCCATACGCAAACGCTGTATGTGGATGTTCTTTTCCTAATACTTTTTCATTAATCACAATTACCTTTTTATGCAATGCTTCTGCTTTCTTAGTTTTTCCCTGCATCATATATATTTTAGCTAAATTATTATAACTACTTGCTGTATCTGGATGTTCTTCTCCCAGTACTTTCTGACAAATATGCAAATCTCTTTGATACAATCTCTCTGCTTTTTGATATTCTTTTTGTACTGCATAAATACCAGCTAAATTACTATAGCTAATCGCAGTTTTAGGATCATTTTCCCCTAATATTTTCTTACTGATACACAACGCCTTTTGATATAATTCCTCTGCCTTCTGATATTCTCCCCTATTTCTATACAATTCAGCTAAATTATTATAAACCGTAGATATATTTTCGTGTTCTTCTCCTAATGTTTTTTCACTGATATTCAGCACCCTTTTATATAGCTGCTCTGCTTCCTGGTATTTTCCCTGATCTACATAGATAACACCTAAATTATTATAACTAACCGCCGTACAGGGGTGATTCTCTCCAAATATTTTCTTACTGATATTCAATGCTTTTTTACTCAAATTTTCCGCTTCCTGATATTTTCCCTGACGTTCACATATGACAGCCAACTGGTTGTAACCGTCCACAGTATCAGGATGTTCCTCCCCCAAAATCTCTTCCGATATTTTTAGCATTTGCAGACAATAATTTTCTGCCTCCCTATATTTTCCTTGCTCCTTATAAATTTCTGACAACTTTAAATAAATCTCTGTCATCTCTAAATGCTCTGCTCCCAGAAGCTTTTCACGGATTTCTTTTGACTTTAATAAGAGCCTTTCACTGTGCTGATACTCTGCCTTGTCTCCTGCTTCCTGTGCCTGTTCCAGCAAACGTCTGCTCTCTTCCAGCATTTGTTTTGATTTCTCTGGATTTAATGTCTCCTGCTCTATAAATAAATGATCTGTCTCAGAAAAAGGCAAGCCTGCCTGTTGCTCTTTTCGTTCCATATGAAAGATAATTCTCATTTTTACAAAAGAATAGAAATCATAAGCACTGCCTGCAAGTTGGTCATCTCCATAGGCAGTTGTCAGAAAAATCAAATTTTTCTCCAATCCTGCCAACATATCTCTGCTGAAATTAAGGCGCTTTAAATCCTCCTCGCTCTGAATGGCAAATTGAAAATTGAAAATCAAAAAGGTCTGTAGCTCTGGCCTCTGGGCAATCCATTGCTGCAGAACTTGAAAGGAGTATTGACCAGGATTTCTCCGATAGTCATATACTCCCACTGCGCCCCTTCGGTATACCTCAACAATCTCTCTTTGTATGGCTTCCTCAGCCACTGCTATATACAGTCCGCATTCTGACTTGTTGATAATCCACCCTAAACTCTGATAGCCTTCCTGGTTACGCTCCGACATTTGTAATCAACCCCTGTTCTCCCAAAAACTTTGCGATCAGAGGATGTATGTTGTGCCAACGTTTTCCATTATACTCAAGCACTACCGACGCCTGCAGCATTTTCAACAGCATCTCCTTATCCTCAATCAATTCCTTATTCCCTCGGTAAATATTTATCAAAAAATCATAGTCTTTTTTCTCAATACGCCTGGTCAGAGAAGTCTTCAGCTCTTCCAGCGCACGCTCAGCATCCTCCTCGCAAATAGTATGGCTTCCTCTGCGCTCTGCCCGTTTTGCAGCGGCGTTGATTGCCTGAAATAAATCTCGTAGAGAACCGCCTGTATATTTTATCAAACTTTCAAGTACACCGCTCTCAAATAAACTCAAGTCCGCACGCTTCTCTACAATCTTTTCTATCACCTCAATCCCGTCATCAAAGCTCTGTCCCTCTATTGTTTCTATTTTAATCATTGGTAACGTTTTGGTGATAAAATAACTTTCCATCACTGAAAATCTTGGGTCATAGGACAAACCAATCGGAAATGTATAGATCACTGGAAATGGCATCCCAGAGAGAATCGCCGCATAATTATAAAAAATCTTCCAGGCGTCCTCCGGGTTTAATTTATCCAAATCTTCAAAAATAACAATTGGGCGCTTTCCCGCCGTTTTTTGGGATATCTGCTGTGATACATGGCTTAACATCTGAATCCATTCGCTGGAACGAACACTAATCTTTTTGCGGTATTCTGTACGAATCTCTTCATTAAATTTTAAATCTGCCTTGATCTTGGCAAATGCTTTTAGTATTTTTTTTAAAAATTTGGGCGTCTCTGCCGACACTTCTGTCTCTGCGGACAATGCCTGCAGTTTTTGGGATGACTTGATTTCTGTTCCTTCCTCCCAAAACTCCATGATATCTATAAGGCTATCTTGGTCAATACTGCATTTTAATTCTTCCGCCATTTTTAGCAGCGCCTCTCCCATCAAAATAAACAGATCCGAATATACAATGTTAAACAAATCCAAATCCATACTGCAGGCGATTGTTTTTACCTGATAGCCCTTTGTACGGAACGCCTCTGACATCCGGTTTAACTCCGTGCTTTTTCCACATCCTCTATGGCCTAACAGTAAAAATGCATTGTGATCTCCTGGCTGACGGCAAATATCAAAAATATCCTCCATTGGAGAACTATATTTATCACTCATACGATATTCCATTGTATCACTATAATAAAATCGCTGCATCTGCTCCCCCTTTAAAGGTTCCGGCGAAAATGCATTGATTATTTCTTCTACTTTAGCTGCATATTCCATTCGAGATTTCCTCCTATTTTGCTCTTGATTACACTATTTTCATTGTAACCTAATTGCTCCAGGAAAACAACTGCCCCCTATGACGAATATAGTAAAAAATGCCCGCCAAATCCGCCAAAAACCAGCCAATCGGAATCGCCCACCAAATCCCAGCTACCCCAAACGCCGGCACTGCTGAGAGAAGATAGGCAAGCGCCACTCGAACTCCCAGAGAGATTATGGTAAGCACAACTGACATCCCTGGCTTTCCTAGGGCCCGATACAAGCCATACAGCAGAAACAGACAACCGATTCCACAGTAAAACACACCTTCTACCTGCAGATAGCGAATCCCTTCGCGAATAATCTCAGTTTCCCCGGATTCCACAAACAACTCCATCAAAGGGCCTGCAAACAGACACACTGCCGCAGATATCACGATACAAAAAGCGACTGCCGTCATCACTGCCCCTTTTAATCCCTGACGAATGCGCTCCTCTTTTTGGGCTCCATAATTTTGTGCTATAAAAGTAGAAAAAGCATTGCCGAAATCCTGAACTGGCATATACGCAAAAGCATCAATCTTCACTGCCGCTGCAAAGGCCGCCATCACAGTGGCTCCAAAACTGTTGACCAATCCTTGAACCATCAGAATTCCTAAATTCATTACAGACTGCTGCACACAAGTCAAAATCGAAAAACTTGTGATTTCCTTAATACAAGCGAAACGGATCTTACACTGGCGATGAATGCCTCGAAACTGCGGACATTTGGCCAGAGCATAGACAGTGATTCCAATTCCAGAGACATATTGGGAAATTACCGTTGCCTCCGCCGCGCCCTGTACCCCGCGGCCAAGACCTAGCACAAACCACAAATCCAAAATAATATTCAGCACGGAGGAAATAGCCAGAAAGACCAGCGGAATCAATGAATTACCCAACGCACGCAGAAAAGAGGCGAAATAATTATATAAAAAAGTAGCTGTAATACCGCAGAAAATAACCAGAAGATAGCCGCGCATTAAGCTCCATACCTCCGCTGGCACCTGAAGAAAAATGCGTATTCCATCCAGACATACAAAGGCCAAACAGTTGAGAAATAAAGTCAGACCGGCAATCAACACAAAAGAAGCAGAGATACTTTCCCGTAATCCTGCCTCATCCCGCTGGCCAAATCGTATGGAAAACACAGCTCCGCTGCCCATACAAAGCCCCAATAAAATTGAAGTTAAAAATGTCATCAAAGTAAACGCCGAACCCACTGCGGCCAAAGCATTACTTCCAAGAAAACGCCCCACAATCAAGGTATCTGCAATATTATAACACTGCTGCAGCAAATTTCCTAAAATCATGGGGACAGCAAATCCCAGCATAGATCGCATCACTGGGCCATTTGTCAAATCTCTATTCATATTCTCACACCATTATTGTTCTTTTTTATATACCTCAAATGCATTTTTTACCTCTCTGTATCATGCCTTTGGTATATTTAATTTTTTCTGAGTACTCAATGTCACCATACCATCTGCAACATTTTCCACATGCTTTAGATTCACTAAAAAACTTTGATGAACCCATACAAAACAACTGCTCTGCAGTTCTTGTTCTATTTCATTTAATGTTCGATATTGTGTATAGACGACCAAGTTTTTTTCCATAATATAAAAATGTAGTTTATGTAGTCTACTTTCTATGTAGAGTATCCGTTCTATCAATACTTCCTTTTTACATTCAAGAAATTGAAACCACTTTTTGGACGACTCATAATTCATCTTAGATAGAATTGCCCCCATACACTCATAGATTGATTCCTCAAAATCCAAATCACTTTTAAGCAAATACCGCATGGCATTCACTTTATAGCCCTCCAAAGAATGATGTATATCCGCTGTCACAAACACTAGCAGCACTTCATTGCTGTATTCTCTAATCTTTCGGGCTGTCGCAATACCATCTACTTCCTGCATATTGATATCCAAAAATATGACCGTGTACTGCACAATCTCAATCCCACATTGAAGCAGTTCCTCTCCTGAACCAAACTCTACTATCTCAAATAGTACATCCCGTTTTGATAAATAATCTGTAATATAATTCTTTACAAGCTTCCGAAAATACGCTTCATCATCACAAATAGCAATTTTTAACATCTATCTCTCCCTCATATCTCATGTCTCTTATTATCTCGACATATTTGTATAAAAAATTAACGTATATTGCATGTATCTGTTATTCTATTATATATCTGAATTTCACCGACAAGTAACCATTTGGTTCAATGGTATAGAAAATAATAGAGTGGTAAAATATTAAATCTCACATTTCACCACTCTAACTATTTCATTACTACAATTATCAAATAAACTGTAACTTTGCTCTCTTTCTATTCCTGATCTAATAAATTGACTTTTACTCACCGCTGAAAGATTTTGGAGCCTGCTCAGCCAAGGCTACTCTGCTTCTGCGATACTGTGCTTTATCAAACATAGAAAAGAAGGTCTCCTGCATTTGATTTTTAGCGCTGTTAATCAACTTCTCATAGCTAATCTTGATTTCCTTAGATGCATTGTCCTCCGCTGCTAATTCATCCTTCCACATTTCCCTTAGTTCTTCATCTGTGGACGCTCTTACACGTGATTCGCCAATAAATTCTGTCAATTTACCATTCTCAGTTGATAAGCCATAATAACAATATCCACATCCATCTCTCTTTGCCCACTGTATATAACGCGGATAGTCCATAATAATATTTCCAATTGTGCCTTTAATCTGAGCCTCAAAGTCTTCGTCCGCCATCATTTTTTTAATTACACTAACATCAATCTGTATGCTGCAACGATCTGGACAGCTAAAATTTTCTCCCTGCTGATGACTATCTCCCTTATATCCTATATGATATGAAGCAGGTGTTTGTAAATCTGACATTTTAAATGTTACATCTGGATAATCCTCGCACAATTTCTTATAATAGGAAACAATCTGACTATCAGAAGGTATAGCAGTTCTTGAATTTGCACTTTCAGATACCTGAAACTCTTCTGCATCTTTTCCAGTTTTTATCCCTTTCGTTCCAAAATAACTGCTCACTCCTGGCAGAGTTTCTGTAATCTGCATTCTATAGACCTCCTTTATTAACAACTTAATTTATTCTTAAATATATGTTATTTTATGGTCTTTTCGTGTATTTATAAAAGGCAAATAATATCTCCTGTTTGGATATGACAAATGACTGCATTTTTGCCCTTCACAGATAAAACCATACCGATCATAGACGGTAATATAAAAATGGCTCTCCCCTGCTGGAACAATCTTATTACAATACTGGCAAAGATTTCCAGGCCCTCTCACATCGCTCTGATTTCTAAAACCAGGATCATACCCAAAACTCGTATTTACTGTACCGCACCTGGTACATGCCCCTCTCTGCTGTGTATAAGCCGATGCATAAGAACCCATCGCCATACTCAAAGCAAACACACATACAAGCATACTGCTCACAACTCTTTTTAATGATTTCATACTCCTCTTTTCACATATAGCTATGTTCGTTTTGAAGTTCCTATGCTCATTCTATTCCAATTTGTGAATACAATCAATAGCGATTGCAGAAAATGAAATTTTTTTGCAGAAAATGACATTTCCATCTTTCAGTTACTTGCAAAAACCATTGCCACATGCTATATTACTGTGACAGTGAACGATGAAAACTCTATACTGTTTGCACAACTTTACACAAATATTTCTCAATGAAATTCTTTGCATTGATTTAAAATATATATCGACTGAATTATGCAATTAGACATTACCTTAATGAAAGGAAATAAAAAAACTATGAGAAAAACTGTTTTATTTATTGCCATCAGTCTGGATGGTTATATTGCCGATCAGGATGGCGCAGTGGATTGGCTAAACGGCGAAAATACGGACACTGAGAATATTGATACTTATTCAGAATTTGTAAAAACGATTGATACTGTTATTATGGGCTGGAATACTTATCATCAAGTTATCACTGAACTGTCTCCAACAGAATGGGTGTATTCTGATTTAACAACCTATGTGATAACACACAGAGAAATTTCTTCCTCAGATAACATAAAATTTGTTTCCCAAGACCCCTGCCGCTTTCTGCAGCAAATAAAATCTAAGCCTGGAAAAGATATTTGGATCTGCGGAGGCGCTAATATTGTGCAGCAGTTCATGGCAAAAGATCTGATAGACACATATTATATATCCATTATTCCCACTCTTTTAGGAAATGGCATATCGCTTTTTGGAACTTTAGAAAAAGAAAGAAAACTATGAATGAAACCAGATAAGGAGAAAACTCAAAATTTTGTTTAAGACAGTAGACATAACAACGTGGAGTGAATATCTTATCTGGAGAAAATAGAAAATGGCAAATATATTATT
>CAJTCL010000009.1 GCA_910575005.1 Lachnospiraceae bacterium
GGTATGCAATCGGTACGAATCCAGAAAAACATCTGGAGCAGATTATAAATTTATAAAAATTTATTAGTTGTATGGATTTGGTCGTGAAACACATTCGTGCGTTTGTCGTGTAAATAAAACAAAAAAACCTTGCAATCAAAAAATTTATATGTTATAATATACTAGTGTTAAGGCAAATAAATTTTTATATGGATGGATTCCCGAGTGGCCAAAGGGGGCAGACTGTAAATCTGTTGGCACCGCCTTCGAAGGTTCGAATCCTTCTCCATCCATTAATAATAAGTAGGAAAACAACCAAAACGGTTCGAATCCTTCTCCATCCATTGACTAGTAAAAGATTGTTGGAATATTTCAGCAATCTTTTTTGTTTTGTGCAATAATATATCTGCCTCATGTACATCGCTCCAGTGTCGTTATGAAAGATTGTTTTAAAACACAACAGTGTATACTATCTAATATTTCGTGTGGTAATTTTGCACAAAATAACAGGTACTGATGTTTAGACTCTTTTCACAAACTTAATTTTTTTGAACCTACCAGAATTGATTTTTACTTTTTAATCTGCTATAATTTATAATGTTGTAGGTAGCTATCGAAACGAGAGCCGCACTCCTCATGGAGTGTGGCTTTTTTACTTCTGCTACACAGTTATTTATGCTGCAATATAGGCAGAAGTATTTGATGACAAGATTTAAGCCGGAGGAACTTCCTGCGGTATGTAAAGGAGGAATATCTAACATGGATAATACTTTAGCAAAAAATTTATCTTTCGTTCTTTGGTATTGTTTTCAATACCCAACATTATAACAATGGTCTTCATGTCCCTGTACAGCATTGTAGACGGTATCTGTGTTTCACATTTTGTAGGGACAGACGGGCTTTCAGCCGTAAACATCGTTTATCCAATGATAAGCATTGAACTTGCAGTCAGTATCATGCTGGCGGCCGGCGGCAGCTCGCTGATTGCAGTATTATCACTTGTATTTATGCGTCCGCTTTTAGGAATTTTGGGAGCAGGAAACGGCAGTCTATATGAATTATGTTATGAATACTTTTGTATTCTAATTGCCTTTGCCCCCGCTTTTCTTCTTCAGACAATTTTCCAGTATGGGCTAATTGACGCGGGCAAACCTGCTTTGGGTATGGTGATGATGATTTTAGCGGGTGTTGCGAATATCGTTTTGGATATTGTGTTCATGGGTTCTTTTCATATGGGTATCCGCGGCGCAGCGATCGCTACTGTAATTGGGTACTGTATCCCTACATTATTTGGCTTTATTTACTTTTTCGTGAGAAAATCTGGCACACTGTGTTTTGTAAAACCGCTTTGGAATGTAAAAACAATTGTGCAGACCTGTTCTAATGGCGCGGCGCAGATGGTATCAAACCTGTCAACAGCAGTTACTACATTTCTATTTAATATTACGGTTCTGCGTCTGATTGGTGAGGATGGTGTAGCAGCTATCTCTATCCTTTTGTATGCACAGTATATTTTCACTGCGGTTTATCTTGGCTATTCGTCTGGGGTGGCGCCAATTTTTAGTTACAATTTCGGCAACGGCGATAAATTGCAGTTAAAGGGACTTCTAAAAAATAGTTTGATATTTATTATTCTTTGTTCCATAGTATCTTTTGCAATCTCTATCTTAGGAGCTGGCGGTATTACCTCCATATTTGCGCCCGCCGGAAGTTCCGTTTACAATATTGCAGTAGGGGGATTTACCTATTTTTCCGTAGGCTTTTTATTTATGGGAATCAACCTCTTTACCTCTGCGTTTTTCACCGCTTTGTCCGATGGGAAAACAGCGTCGCTCCTGTCAATGCTTCGGACGCTAGTTTTCTTAACTGCGGGTATTCTGTTACTGCCGCAAATTGCAGGAGTTACCGGAATCTGGCTTGCGCTACCTTGCGCAGAACTGCTTGCGCTTGTATTATCGGCTGCCTGTCTGCAAAAAAACAAATCCATATATGGATTTGGGAACATTGAAAATGCACTTGATTAGGTAGGAAAGAGATTTGCGGTCTGCCTTGCATTTTGTAACTGATTGTTCTTATTCGGGAGGAATGGGAACTTGAGAAATATTTTCAGACGCAACGCGAACGGTGCGGAGTAGATTATTTTGATTACTACCTTATCCATGATATGGCAGGAGAACGCCGAAAAACAGCAGAAAAAACGCATGTTTTTAAGTTTCTTGCAGAGAAAAAAGCCGCCGGCCTTGTCAGGCATATCGGATTTTCTTTCCACGATACAGCCGATATTCTAGAACAGATTTTATCAGAACACCCAGAAGTCGACTTTGTTCAGTTACAGCTTAACTATCTGGATTGGGAAAATGAAATTATTCAATCGCATAAATGCTATGAAACTGCAAAGCGACATGGAAAACCCGTTATTGTCATGGAACCTGTCAAGGGTGGGACGCTTGCAAAAATTCCCACAGAAGCAGAAAAACTATTGAAAGATGCCGCGCCGGATATGTCGGCAGCTTCCTGGGCAATCCGTTTTGCGGCAAGCCATGATAATGTAATGTTGGTACTTAGTGGCATGAGCAACATGGAACAGCTTTGTGATAATCTTTCCTACATGGAAGACTTCAAGCCATTCACAGAAGCGGAATTTACATTAGTGCAGAAAGCTGCAGAGATTATCAATAAGAGCGTCACCATCCCCTGCACGGGCTGTTCCTACTGTACTCATAACTGCCCTGTGAACATTGCCATTCCAAAATATTTTTCTCTCTATAATGCGAATATGCAGGAACTTGAGACAAAGGCATGGACAGCGCAGACCATGCTGTACGGACATTTTGCAGAACAGTTTGGAAAAGCAAGTGCTTGTGTCGGTTGTGGACAGTGTGAAAAAATGTGTCCCCAACATTTGCCTGTCAGGAAGTGGCTGAAACAGGTTGCAGAAAGATTTGAGGGAAACATATCCTAAAAGCTAATTATTTCATTCCTTTTCGGATGCCTTATTGTAATATGAGATGCCGCCAGAAACTGGCGGCATCTATCTAGTGTACTAGTATTATTCTAAAATCAATTTCACACAACCATAGATTCCAGCATCATTTCCCAGAGAAGCAAGTGCAAATCTGGTATCTTTACAGGAGGAAAAAGCTGCTTTTCGATAATATTTCTCAACAGCATCCAGCAACGGCTTTCCTGCTTTGGAGACTCCACCGCCAATTACAAAAACTTCTGGATCTGCAACACAGGCAATATTACTCAGTGCATTGCCCAAAATCCGTGCAAATTTCTCCACAATCTCTTCTGCTGCTGCATCTTTCTGTTTATAGGCATCAAACACTGACTTTGCAGAAACCTCCCCCTCATCCAGCAAAGATTTCTGATGCTCCTTCGCCAAATATTCATTCGCCAGACGAGTAATGCCCGTTGCGGACGCATACTGCTCCAGGCAGCCCTTTCTGCCACAATTACAAGAAATGGCCTCATGAGGATTCACTGTAATATGGCCAATCTCTCCGCCGGCGCCGTTGCTTCCTGATACAATCTTCTCATCAATAATAATTCCGCCTCCAACACCTGTGCCAAGCGTCACCATCACCACATTTTTACAGCCTTTGCCGCCGCCCTGCCACATCTCACCCAGAGCTGCTACATTGGCGTCATTTCCGGCTTCTGTCCGTATACCTTCCATCAACTTTTGCATTTCCTGTGACACATTGATCTCTTTCCATCCCAAATTTACACATACGGGCACCACTCCATCCGCGCGCACTGGTCCAGGCAAGCCAATTCCTATCCCCTCTATTTCTTCCCTATTAATACTGTTCTGTGATAACTTCTGATTTAGGGACGCCGCAATATCTGTAAGAATATTTTTTCCCTGTTCTTGGGTATTTGTAGGAATTTCCCATTTTTCCACGATCTCACCAGTCGTATGGAACAGTCCAATCTTGCAGGTTGTCCCACCGATATCCACACCAAACCCATATTTTTTCATTTTTTATACCAAGCCTCAAACAAAAATACTTTCATTTTCATTTGAGGCGCAAACACAAAGGGTGAAAGATGTGTGTTTAACTTTATCCTTTCTTCTTTTTTTCTTTCACCATTTTCTCCTTTCTGTGCGTTTCCAGCTCAAACAAGCAATGAGTAAAATACTGACGCTCTGCACAGCTAAGGCTAGGGTATTACAACACATTAGTTCATGAATGCCACCTGCTTTTTGTGCTGCTTCTCATTCATTTCTAAAATGTCTTGGTAACAATATTATTTCTTGGGCAGCAACACGCCATATTTCATTTCCTGATCTCTTGGCAATGTTGCGCCAATTGTGCTCTCTATAAAATCAAAATACCCATTGGAACCCATGCGCTTGCCCCAAGACTGAACCGAATCCCGCATCCGAAGCAGACAGATAACTGCTTCTTTATAAAATGCTCTTAACTCCTCTCTGTTACTCAGATCAATCACATCTCTCTGTTCCAGTTGCTTTCGGAGTTCTTCATTTGTAAATGGATCAAAGGCCATCAAAAGCGCATGTACCAGCCTTTGATTATCCTCAGATTGAAATACATCCAGCTCATATGTTTCTCTTGTGAGATAACTCTTAATCTGAAACAAGGCAAGTGGAATTGCTTCTGAAAGCCTGCGGCTGTTGGAGGCTGGGTATTGCCAATAGACTTTCAGCAGATTTCCCTCCATTGGAAAAAGCATCCCTGTATGCTTCTCCTCTTCCCCTTTTTTGATTTTACCAAACTCTCTTTCCATCTGCTGACAAATCTTATCAAACTGATATTGTGAGATCTTAATTCCCATTTTCTTCCTCCTGTATCTAACAATTACTCTCTGCCTACTGTAATTCTTCTATGGAAAAATGCGTGAACTACCCCACATTTTGGACATATCCATCTCCTCACTGACATTTCTTTTGTTTCTGCATTCGGATAACCACAGTCCGAGCATAACTGGCTGCTGACATAAAATGTATCTATCTTGATATAGTTTCTTCCATTCCACTTTTCCTTATACTCAAACTACCTTGTTAGCTCATACCATGACACATCATTTATAGATTTTGACAAATGATGGTTTTTTACCATATTTTTTATCTGTAAGTTTTCTGAAACTATCACTTGGTTTTCGCTGATAATCTCATGGGAAACTTTATGCAGACCATCTTTTCTGGTATTTATAATTCTTTTTTTAATTCCCTATTACAGTAATTATTACAGTCTGTTTTACTGATAGATTTCTTTTCATTTTCATAAGTTTTTTTGCGATATGCCAATGTCTGATTATAAACGAAACGGCAACAGCCGAATGTTTTTGCAATCTGTATGTTTTGTTCATTATTTGGATATATTCTATATTTATACGCCTTTAACATTTACTGTCACCGCCTTTCTAT
This sequence comes from Lachnospiraceae bacterium, assembly GCA_910575005.1. Classification (GTDB taxonomy): domain Bacteria; phylum Bacillota; class Clostridia; order Lachnospirales; family Lachnospiraceae; genus Petralouisia. The sequence continues at coordinate 5,378 of CAJTCL010000009.1, forward strand.
CCTTGATTCTTTATATAGTTGTGCAGCATTATGACTTTTCATCCGATTTACGATTTTACTGACAGACATTCTTGGTTCTGTCTCTATCATGTCATGGATATGCTCTTTATCCGTTTTCATATATCTAATGATTACAGGATGTTTCTGACATATCTCATATGAAAATTGTTTTATATCGTCTGATATAGATTTGTTTACCAGCAACTTCTTTCTATACCTGCATATGAAAATAATATGGTACTGTAACAAATACTTGTACCCATAGGGTATGATATGTCTGTTTTTTGATTTCCACGTTCCCATAACGCAAGTATAACACAAACCACTACTTTTGGCTACCTTAACCCACCGTCTAAAGCCAGTGGGATTGTGGTAGCCTTATTTTCAAAAAGGATTTTATCCAAATATAAATCTCCTCTTTTTGTCCGCATAACTTGAAATCTTTCAGCACTTCTATTATTTTTTCTTCAGTTATCCACCAATCAATATGAGTTGGATCTATATACTCTGAATCACGATCTATCGTCCTCTGTATAAGCCCATGTGATGTACTTGTACATATAATCTATTCATACGATCACTCTTTAGCCCTTACAATTTTAAGAAAATTATATTTGATTCCATTTTTCCTGTCAAGGTAATTCCCCGCCTTATCAGAATTTTTATTCGTTAAAGCGACAGCCCCATATTACTTTTTACAAGAATTTACTACTCACTCTTGCAACAAACGCATGAATGTGTTTCATAACTACATCCATGCGTCTGATGAACAAGGTGGACAAGCCCACATCAACTTTGCAGAGATTTTTGCTGCATTACTTAATGGTGATCTTAAATGTTCCTTTCTTACCGCTTCCGTCCGTGGCCTTTGCAGTAATCGTTACTTTTTTACCTTTTCCTGCCTTTTTCGCTGTCACTTTTCCTTTGTCAGAAACAGTGGCATACTTCTTGTTGCTGCTGCTCCAGGACAGTGTCTTATTCGCTTTGGATGATGCCGTCACCTTCGCACTAAGCTGGGTGCTCTTTCCGGCTTTCAGAGAATTTTTCCCTGAAAGTTTCACTTTCTTTACGATACCCTTCATGGACTGCAATTTGAACTCTGCCTTTTTGCCGCTTCCACCCTTCGTTTTTACAGTGATGGTCACAGATTTGCCTCCAGTATTCTTCTTGAACGTTACCATACCCTTCTTTGATACTGTCGCCACATTTCGATTACTAGAAGACCAGGACAGCGACGGATTTTTGGAATCCGCTGGTATCATCTCTGCTGTCAACTCAATCTTCTTCCCTGCGGCAATCTTATGTGACATACCAGTAATCCTCATCCAATGCGCCGTAAACGTATAATCACGAAAATAGCTTCCGCGCTCTGTCGTATTTTTATAATCAGCAGTATCCTTACTGTCATTTCTGGTCCAGCCAAGGAATGTATACCCTGGGCGGGATGGATTTTTCAGTGTAATTGTTTCTCCTGCTGTGTAAGAAGATGGATTTGCATTGTTCTTCCCACCATACAGCTTATATTTGATTTTGAAAGTGCTTCCTTTGTAATATTCCACTCTGTCTTCTGGTACATACATGTCTTTCCTTGCTATATCGGGTGAACTGTTTTTCACCATGCGAAATTTCGCACTGCAGAAATCTGCCAGTTCTCCATAATTTCCTTCCGAATACGGTTCCAATAAAACCGAATCCCACTCATAATAAGGATGCATATTTTCTGGGAATGTTATGGTAGAAAATTTGCAGCCATCCAGTGCATAAGCATAAATACAGCTTACATCTAATGGTATATCAAGATTTCCTGATGTGCTCTTTGCAGCTGGATAGGCAAACATATGATTTCCGATTATTTTCATGCCATCTGGCGCTGTCCCTGTGGCCTTCCAATAGAGCACTCCGTCTTTGGAAAAGAAATTTGATGCTTTACCCTCTACCACAATCGCTTGCAAATTCGATGCCCCCCGGAAAGTCTGCTTATTTATTCCCTGGACAATACGCCTACTGTCGATATGGATTTCCTGCACCTGGCTACCCGCATAAGGCGTATTTCCACACTTTGGCGCATATCCCCCAAAACTGCTTGACGTACCAAAATCTTCCCCATATTTCACATACACAACCGGAATGGAAAGTTTCGGGCAATTATATACTGTTTCTATTGAGATATTCTCTTGCGCTTTCTCTGATTCCAATGTTGACAACTCTGTGCAGTCTAACAGCCGCATTCTCTTCAAGCTGCCAGGAAGCGAAAGTTTTGTAAGGACGGAACAACCCGTCAGTTCAAGATTCTTCAAGCTACTGGGAAGTGAAAATTCTGTTAGAGAGGGACAATCATACAGGGTAAGGCTCTTTATATCCGGTGGCAGCGTCAGGGATGTTACCGGCAGGCTGCCGACTCTCAAATCCTTTTCCTCATCCACTGCCTCCTGGATTGTCAGAGTTTTCAGATTCGGAAAATATTCACTGTCAATGTCAACGGAGCTGCAGCCGCTGGGCATTAAAGTCGCATAATGCAGCGAAAGCGTCTCCAGGCTAGATCTCCATGACGACTGTATGCACCCCTCAGACTTGCAGGTTAATTCTTCCACATCTGCACTGTTATACCGAAATAAATTCTTTGCATCATCCTCATCAAAACTTTCATTGTCTGGCAAAACCACTTTCTTCAATCCGGTATACCCACTAAAAACACTTACATTATCATCCCCTTGATATCCATCCACATGCTCTATTGAGTCCGGTATAATCAGAGTCTCAATAAAACTAGTATTGTCAAAAATATAGAATTGGTAATCTTCATTATAAATACCAAGCCTGGTAACTTTCTTTCCTCCCACCTCTGAGGGAATCGTAAGTGTCTTTGTATTGATATATTGTGCGATATTACGGCATCCGGTAATGGTCAGTGTCCCATCCTCGTTTTCGTAGCCGCACCAATCTCCATCTCCATAATTGATATCGATCCGTTTTGCCTCTGCTGTCGCAGCGGGTAGTGCAGCAGACAGCAGAAAAGCAAACGTAAATAAGATCATTTTCAGATATTTCCGTAAGTACATTTTTCCTCCTAATTCCACTTAATCGAAAAGCTTCCTGATGAATCTGGTGGGGAAATCTCTAAATAGTAAGTGCCCGCTTTCAGTTTTTTCTTAAACTGCTTTTTGCCGCTGCCGGTTAAATTATTATAGTCTATCCCTTTCCCTTTGCTGTCAGTGATTTCATAGGAAAATCCATATTCATCCGTGTTGGCACTGACTGTCAGTTTAACAGTCTGTGTTTTTTTCAGGGTCAGCTTATACCAGCGGCTCTTTTTATCTTTACAGAAGAAAAATCCTTTTTCTGTTTTTTTCTGCTTCAGACTGACTGCCTTTTTCTTTGTTATATTTTTCTTATCCTTAATGTTTTCAAAGGTGTAGCGAATTTTATAGGCATTGTCTGTGTCAACTTTGACATAATATGTCCCCTTATTTACCCCGTAATAGTAAACGCCAGGATCCATCTGATCTATCATAATTTTTTTCTTACTGTTTGTAAATGCAGTGTCAATATATTCGCTGAGCCCGCCTAACTTCTTGATCTCCAACTTAACACAGCCCGAAGAAGGCGCCTTAATTTTAAAATATGCAGGTTTCCCACCAAAAATGCTGCTTATACCGCTTGTAGTTACCCATTTTCCGTTGGAAAGCGTTCCTGCATTTCCAACAGCGGCTGTGGTTGCGTATGCCTTTATCTTTAAGGTTGCCTTCTCCGCTCCGTCGCCGATCAGTGCATACATGTAATAAGTTCCTGCCTTAGCAGCATAACCGTCTATTATCTCCTTTTCACTTGAAACTTGTCCTACACTAATGAAATCTTCCTGTGACTTCAAATCTGGTTTGTCTGAAAAAGCCACGATAACGCCCGCATTGGCAGTCGCCTCAAAACATACTTTACCTGCCTTGGAGACAGACACAGGAACTCTAATTCTCTCATCACCTGTGAGTTCAAATTGATATGATTTTGCTCCCTTTGTACTGCCAGCCTTCAGCATTGGCGGGGTAATGGTCGTCTGTGCATACACCATCCTTCCAGCTCCCATACACAGCATGAGAAACATTACCATTCCTGCCAGTTTCAACATTATTTTCTTTGTTCTTTTCATACTTTTTTCCTTTCATTTTACTATTATTTCTTTACCTTTGCTATTGTTACATGTTTTATTATATCATCTTATAGCAGTTTATTCAATGCTTTAAGCATATTTTATTCCATAAAAATCGTCCCTGTGTGTCAAACAGGGACAATTTTCTTTTATAGAACCTTCTGGTTTCATTTAAGATTATTGTTTCCGATACATTTTCCACAATCTATTTTCCTTGTACCCTGGTACAATCTGCGACCAGGACGGCGCCCCTATCACCCCTAAATATCGGTTTGTATAAGTAAAGGTCTGTTTGGAATCCATATATTTAAACACATCAAAGGCTTCCTTTCCCAAAATTCCCATCCTAAGCCCCATATCTACTTCCACCGGATCATCTGTATAACTTCGGATGATAAAGGCATCTATCATTGGGTTGCAGGCTGCAATATAATAGCTATAGGCAATCGCTGCCGCCTGAACCTCCTGTCCTGGAATAGAGGAAAATCCCTGCTCAGATAAAATAACACGCACAGACGGACCATAAGTATCTCTAATAAAATCAGTCAATACATTTATATTATCCATCGTAATAGCAGGTGTCGTCCATACATCCCCCGTGGTTCCCCATCCATTCCAGAATCTTGTGTCTGTCAAAGGACACGAATAGGCGTGGTATGCCAGATTCCAATTAAGTCCCTTCTGAATCCGGTTTAAATACCGTGTAAAATTCGTCACTACCTGTCTGGCCGAATAACGTCTTCTGCCAGCAGCATTCCAATAATTGTCTGTACAGATAAAAATATGGGCGTTGGCATACTGACTCTTAATGCCATAATAAAGAGAACGGAATGTATAGGCATAAGTCTCAAAGTACTCTTCATCTGTCATACTTCCTGCACAGTTCCAATCACCAGGATTATTGACTTCATTTCCCAAAATCCAGTTGGACACATAACAATCTTTCTGACTAAATACCTTGCCCAAATAGCAGAACATCGCCTCCATCCTCTCTCTGGCCTGCTTCTCATAAATATTCCAACTATAGAAAGCTGCTCCCTGGAATCGGGCTTTGGGATTAATTAGTTCAAGCTGACCATCTTGCCAGTCTAATAAAATCTGTATTGTCACACTGACATTATTTCTATTACACTCTCTGACCATATCTTGGTAATATGTCAACGAATTAAAATAATAAGTCTTTCCATTATATACATATGGAACGTCTCCAACACCACAAATCCAAGAAACCGTGAGATTTAAAAAATATTGTTTGGCGTCACAAGCATGAATCTCATTCACATTATAATCAAATTGTATTCCTTTTTTGGTCTTTCCTGGCTTGTATGCACTTTTATTGTTTGCTGCATTTTCTGGATTTTTCACAAAGGAAGGTTTACTCATCAGACAATATTTTCCATTCTTCCTCACCGCAATGCCATACATCGTGGTGATAAAACCTTGATTTTCCTTGACATCTACTGTAAAACTTGCTGTTTTTTCTTTAAAAACCTTGGTAATCCTTCGCCCAGGCCTTTTGCTGATCGGATCCACGTAAATCAAATAATAATAATCATCCTCACTTGCAATTCTCTTTTTAATAGAAGCCTTTACTTTCACTGTATTGGCGGCAGTGGCTTTGCACGAGGTAATCTTGGCTGAATCAGCTCTTGGCTGCCTGGTACATTTTACCCATTTAGCATAGACAGTCAAATTACCAACACTTCCATATTTGATATTATCAACACGATGCTTCCATTTCTTCTCCTTGTACCATCCATCAAAGTCATACCCTCTGCGTGTAGGCTTTGGCAGCATAAATGTTTTCGATTTAAGGTTGTAAGTCTTTTTTATAGATGATAGCAGCTTACCGCCGTTTGTCCGATATGTGATCTTGTAATTAACAATCTGCCATTGTGCATATAAAGTAATCACTTGGTTCTTTTTTGTTGTCAATGTCTTAATTTCTGCTTGGTTTTTATAACTCTTTCCTTTCCCATTCTTTTGGGTGCTCCACTTTACAAATTTATACCCTTTCTTTTTAAACTTATTTGCACTTAACTTACTCTTAGTTCCATATTGATGAGAACTATTCTCCATCTTACCGCTGGTCGCACCATTTCCAATATACTTTACTTTGTATGGAACCCCTTTCCATACAGCATATAATTTGACTACACCATTATCTTTGGCAGTAAGATTGGAAACACTCTGCCTGTTTTTATAAGTTTTCCCTTTTCCATTTTTTTTCGTATTCCAGCCCTCAAAAGTATAGCCTGTCCTAGTAAACTGATTTTTAGAAAGCTTTTTGCTCTTGTCATATGTGAATGCTTGGGGTTCCATCTCCCCCTTACCGCCATTGGCAAGAAATTGAACTTTATAACTTCCCTGTTTCCAGACTGCTTTCAGAACCACTACTTCACCTTCTTGGCTTGCCAAATTTTTTACTGTTTCACCTTCTTGATAAGTGATGCTATCTTTTTTCCAACCCGAAAAAACATAACCTGTTCTGGTAAATTGGTTTTTGGACAATTCTTTCTCTTCTTCATAAGTAAAGTTTTGATCTAACATTTCTCCAGTTCCGCCATTGCTGTCAAATCTCACCAAATAGGAAATTGGCTGCCAACAGGCAGTCAGTGTGAGATCTTCCAAAATTGGCTGTTCAAACGTGTATAAAGTACCATCCTTATCGTTCCATCCTTGAAAAGTATACCCCTCCTTTACAGGAATAATGGCGGCAACTGCCTCTTGGTCGGGCAATGCTCCTTCTAATACTTGCTGTGTAATCATTTTATCTCCAGCAGCCGTCATCCCTCCAGCTAAATCAAACGTGATTATATAATATCTCTCCTCTCCAGGCTCTTCTAACTCATCACCCACAGATTCTCTTTCCTCTTTTGGGTTTTCAGTATCATCTTCTGGATTTTCACTCTCCTCCTCTGTGTGCTCTGGATTTTGCTGATCATGTAAATCTAGTTTTCCATTTTCTTCTGTGTTTTCTAATCCTTCCCTGTTTTCCTCTGGATTTTCCAATGCTTCTCCATTGTTCTCTTCCAATCCTTGCTGTGGAAATGGCTCCATTGCTTTTACCGAAAGGCCAGGCTCCACCCCCATATAAAATATGAAAAGTACAGCAAGCAACAGCGCTATCATTCGTTTTCCCATAATTTAAAGATTCCTTTCTCTATTTTTCTTATCATTTTATAAAAATAGTATGCTCCTACTATTTCCAATGCCTCCATCAGCGGAATCACCGCGCACAAATAATCATAAATCTTTCGGTCTGACAAGAAGTTACAAAACCATGTCACTGCAAGAATCAAGATTACAAAACTGCATCCCATTCCCAAGGTTACGAACAAGATTCCTGTTTCTGAATACTTTCTTTTGACGATTTGTATACATACAGATACCAACATTCCTGCTATTCCAAGTACTCCCACCAAAAAAGCTGTACCACCGATCTTTTGATAAAAGTGTACAATGTGATTTTCAATGGATACAATGATCTCATCCATCCTGTAATAAGTACTGCTTGTCTCGCTCCATCGAAAATGTACCCCTGTTATATTTGACATCAATGCAAGATTTTCATATGTACCCCTTGCCTCTTGGCAAGTCGTGCTATTTTCTTGATATGTCATCATCAACTTCACCACTTTGGGAAACTACTCCCTATAATATTCTAACATTTCTTGGACCGTAAATCCATGAACAGTAGAAGAAATATAAATTTTTCCCTTTTTTTCTTTTAAATTTCCACTTTCATATGCCTTTTGCAAGTCTTTATGGATTTCCTGATAATAAGAATTTACATATGCGCCTCCCTTCTCATAGACTCCCGACAATTGAACAGCATCTCGAAAAGCCCAAATATAAAAATCTCCGCTTGCCTCATTCCCTTCTCCAAACCATTGATTCCAGCTTTGTTCCACATAAGGGAGTAATTCCATAAGATCCTCGCTGTGTTTTGCTGCCGTTTGAATCATATTCCGCGTTACCCATACACTTGGCTTTTTATCCTCCCTACCATCATCCACCCTTAACAAATCTGATAGGAGTTCTTTGCAGTATGTACCTCCCCTGTCAGTAATTGTATACTCACCATAATAATGGTAGTTTAACATCTTATAGCCAATTGTTACACATGCCAACGTCAGCAAAGGAAGCATAACAACAGCAATCCTCCATTGTTTCAGCGTATGTTTAACCCTCCATAAATCAACGATTGTAATTGCCAATCCTCCACAAACAAAAGGCAAAATCCATACGGAATCCTCTTTTAGATAATAAAAAATTGGCAGTGAGACACAGGAGAGAGCAATCCACAGAGAAAATTCTCGTTTCTGTTCATTTTTCCTTGCCGTATATTGTCCAATCACAGCCGCAAACACCAGTAAGGTGAAAATAATAATGTACCCTCCCCTGTAAACCTTCTGTACATTCTCTTCATGGAACATTCCTGGAGAATACAATAAAAAAATATATAATGCCATAGCAAATTTTTCGCTGTTTACCAGACGTTGCATTGCCAATGAAAACAGGAAAACCGCAATGATATAGCTAATTACTAAAGATACTGGATAAGAAATTCCCAATACATAATTGATCGCCAAAAGAAAAGCTGGGGATGCTGTTTTTAACAAGACTAAAGTAGAAAAATCCCCTAACCATTTTCCATGCAGCATATTTATAGAATATTGGATATAAAGAAAATCATCATAGCCCGCATCAGCCTGCAGAAAAACTGGGGTCTTAATTCCCAAATAAATTCGAAACAATGTTAAACATACAATGATTGCAAAGAAAATCTTTTTTATAATTTTTTTCTTATGTTCTTGTTTTTCCATATCTCTAAATGTTTTTTTCAACCATTTTTTGGCAGGTTTCAGAAAATGTTCTTTTGATTCTCCAAACACGACCCATTTACTGATCACATAATTCGAGAGAATCACAATAATCTGTGCTGCCACTTTCACCTGTATACTATCAAAATTTAAAAACTTGACAAACAATAACAATATTCCCTCTTCCAAAATCAGGGTAGCCATCCGTCCTGCGAAAAATACACCTAATTGGATAAAAAATTGTCCATGCGTCTCTGTGGGGGCTTGAAATACCCAGATGCGATTTGTAAAAAATACGAACAATACGGTTAGCACCCATGAAAATCCATTTGCCGTCAGTTCATCCATTCCCATCCCTTTATTGAAACATATAAATGTAACAATATTTACCAAGAATGAAAGCCCCCCAAAAACGAAATACAACAATAGTTCTCTATATTTTTGAAACCACTTAAACACCGTTTGCTCCCTCTCTCTTTTCTTCTGTAACCCTCTGCAGTTCCATTTCAAAATCCTGGCGGTTTTTTTGTACAATTGTCTGCAGAGTCAAGCCGGAAAAGAACGATTGAATGGCTGCCAACATAGTAAAACCACACATAATCAGTGTAGGAAAATTCGGTACAAGCCCAGTCTTAATATAGGTATCTACAATCGGAACAAAAAAACACATTGATATCAATGCCAATGCCAGCGCCATAACTCCAAAAAAACCCATAGGCTTATAAGTGCGAAATAAACGGACAATGGTCTGTATCACTTTAAATCCATCCGAATATGTATTGAGTTTCGATTCACTTCCTTGCGGCCTGTCCCTGTATCTTATTACTACATTTTCCACAAACATATTTTTTTCAACAGCATGAATGCTCATTTCTGTCTCAATTTCGAAGCCCTGGGATAATACAGGGAAAGTTTTCACAAATTCATAGCTAAAGGCACGATAACCTGTCATAATATCCTTAATATCGTTGTGAAATAATATATTAATACTTTTTCGCACAAACAAGTTGCCAAAATTGTGGAATGGCCTTTTATTTTCTGTAAAATAGTCAGAAGATAGCCTATCCCCTACCACCATATCTACTTTTTTCTCCAACACCATATTTACCATCTCTCTAGCATCTTCAGCTGGATAAGTGTCATCCCCATCTGTCATAATATAACATTCTGCATCAATCTCACGAAACATTCTGCGTATTACGTTCCCTTTTCCCTGACGGAATTCATGGCATACTACGGCGCCAGTCTTCTCGGCAATTTTATCTGTACCATCCGTGGAATTATTGTCATATACATATACTGTGGCTTCGGGAAGTACCCGCCTGAAATCCTCTACCACTTTCTGGATTGTCCTGCTCTCATTGTAACATGGAATCAAAACTGCTATTCTATCCATCGTAATTTCCTCACATTCATATATAATAATGAATCACATCCAATATCGTTATCCCGTGCAGCATTAGAAGAAGCATATAAAAATAACTTTTATGACTCTGGCAAATCCGAATCTCTCCTCGTTTTCTGTCCTGGATATGGGATGCACATATCATAGCAAAGGCAAGGCATGGAAGCAACGGAATAAAATAGCGTCCCTGCACTCCAGATAGTATTGGGTTTGCCATTGCCGTCCACTGCACATAAAGGCTGGTAAAGATCAACATACTGCCGCTCAAGAAAATAAATGCCAATATCACACAGTCAGCCCCACGTACTTCCCACTTGATATCCCTGCTGTTACATAACTCATAAACAAACATAATTAAAATTGTAATCCACACAATCTCAGAAATTCCAATATTCAAAGCGCCAAGAGGATTTCCAATCATCTCCATCAGCCAATTTTTTCCCTCAGCCTGGATCGTCCGCATAATTACCATGCAGTAACTAGGCAGATGCGTCAGCACATATCTTACCTGTTCCCCTGAGGAAACTCCTGGTGTAAACTCAATTAAATACCCCGCTGAAATCTTCAGCCAAATTAAATTTACTGCAAAGGATAAACCAGGCACACCAAATTTAAAAATAAATTCCTGCTTCTTATCTGTAAATTTATCCTTTGCAATCAGGAATACCAGCAGTAGCAAAACCACATAAACAATCTTGCACAAGGAAAGTACAAATCCCATTATACCAATTATAATATAATCCTTTTTTTCCAATTTTTCTTTGTTGGTACAAACCCGCAGGATATATGCCAAAAAAGCAAAGGATAATGCGATCGTAAAACCGTCCGGTGCCAAAGACACCATTTCCTGCAGACTCATAGGAAACATAAGCATCAAAAACAAAATTCTCTTTCCAAAAGGCGTATTACGAATTGCCCATAGACTCAGCAACATACTGGCTAGGAAATTTCCAAATCTGCCAGCATAAAAGATCTTGGAAACGTTATCTGTGAAAAATCTGGCAATCCGAATTCCAATGGCCTGTGGAAGATAACTGACTGGGGCATACAAAGATGTTGTTCCATACCGCAGTTCTGCTATGTTATTCCAATCAATCTCTGCACTTGAGTCTTGAAAGGCTGGCAATGCGGCTGGCAGATAATTGCCACCTTCGCCATCTTCCCCCATATGCTGGGAAGTCCATTCGCCACAGGATATCTCAAATGCACGGAAAAAATGATTGGCTTCATCTGGCATCATACCTAGTGGGCATATCCCAAAATAGACAACCCCTAAAATAATTAGAATTCCTGACATAATAACTTTTTCATTAATTTTCCATAGAACCGCTATCCCAATAACTATAAAAAGGAAAGCTGCAAGAAACCTTACCCACATTTTTAAGACAGGATTCTCATATGTAATCTGACAGCACAAAGCCTGATTCTCCATCAATTCCCCATTTATATAACAGCCGCTTTCTTTTTCCTTTGTCATCCAGACTGCTGTCCCACTCTCTCCCTCATAATTTCCCATAATAGAAACTTGATAGGATAAGTCTTGATTCATTTCCTTTGGGCTACCTAATGGGAAACTATAATATGCATCGTTATCTAATTCTGAATCTTTTACCTTCCATTCCTGCAACAATTCACCACTCTCATATAAGCGGACATATATATTCCCCTTGTTGTTATCATCATTAATCTTAAAACGAATCAATACCCCTATTAATTGAACATCCTTTACAGGCAATTCCTGTCTTATTTCCACTCCATTTTTTAATTGTAATTCTTTTGCAGGCTCTTTTTCTCCAGTTATCCCAGTAAATGCATTATCTGAATGGACATAAAAAAATATGAGCATCAGAAAACAAACTACAATAAACAATACAACCCCATATTTTTCTTTATTTTCCATAAATTCCTCCTTTATTCTCAATTTTTTTCTTCTTTTACTTTTTATTCTTTACTCCATTTTTGCTACTTTGATAACTTTTTCCTGATACTTATTATCCAACTTTTTTTATCTTTCCATCACTGCATTCACTGACAATATAATGTGGTCTCTTTTTGGATTCCACATATGTTTTTCCAATATATTGTCCAATCACACCAAGACAAAAAAGCTGCACACCGCCAATAAATACCATCACACACATATTCGATGCCCAGCCTTGCACCTCTTCTCCAAAAACCATTTTCTTGACAATAATAAACAAAATCGCCAACAAAGAAACACCAGTACATCCCATTCCCATCCAGGAAGCAATACTGAGCGGCATTTGCGAAAAACTGATAATTCCATCCATAGAATATTTCAAAAGTTTCCAAAAACTCCACTTTGTCTCTCCAGCAGTCCGCTCCACATTTTCAAAAGAATACCAATAAGTACGAAATCCAATCCAGCCAAAAATACCCTTAGAAAAACGATTTTGTTCCCCCATCTCTACGATGGCCTCCACCATTTCTCTCTTCATCAAACGGTAATCTCTGGCTCCATCTACAATATCTGCATCTGATATTTTGTTGATTAATCTATAAAATATTTTTGCAAATAAAGAACGAATCGGCGGCTCTCCTTCTCTATCCACTCGCCGTGTAGCAACACTGTCATACTCTCCTGACTCCAATACTTTAATCATTTCTGGTAAAATGGCTGGTGGATCTTGCAAATCTGCATCCATCACCGCCACATAATCTCCAGTCGCATTACAAAATCCTGCATACATCGCTGCCTCCTTCCCAAAATTCCTGGAAAAAGAAAGATAATGTGCATAAGATCTTCTTTTAGAAATTTGGCGTATTACATTCAATGTATCATCTTTTGAACCATCATTGATATACAGAATCTCAAATTCATAGTTCTTCATTTGCTCTACAATCTTTGCCATCTCAACATCAAAGAGCCGTAAACATGCCTCTTCATTATAACATGGAATAATCAAACTAATTTTCTTCATCCTTATCCCTCACCATCTGTATCTTCATTACTCTCAATACTTTAAGCTAAACAATTCTTTGAAACAAACTGCCTGTATTCAAAGCAAAGGATAGCCCCGAAAGTATTACAATTGGAATCAATAATTTCTTCTTTTCCTTTTCGCTTAGACATCTTCTCCAAAGATAACCCGAACAGACAAGCAATGCCATCTGCCAGAAGAAAAAAGTACGGCTGCCTGATACCCATACCGATGGCGCAAATCCCATAATAACTCTAGTAGCAAAACCAATTCCCAGTACCGCCAACAAAACAAATCCATCTTGTTTATTATCACAGAAAATTAAAAATACATCCCATAACACAAACAACATAATTCCGATATAAAAAATAATAGTCAATACTGACCATTCCTTGCCTGGCAGATACGTTCCCTTTTGTTGCAGAGAGTCTTTCATATAAACAACCTCTGGAACAAGCCTTGCAACCTCTCCTAAAAGATAGCCCATTACAACAGTTCCTACAAATGGAATCACAGCCATATATTTTTTCCAAATCGCAATTGGTTTTCTCCAAATCACCACACAAAGCAACATCAAAAAAATTACAAACAGATAATTGCTCTCAAAAATACTCATATGACAAATAGAAGTAACACCGATATCCAACTTATTCCATACCGTGAGTTCGGAAAACTCCTTAAAATATGTAGATATCTCCACTGTCTTACGCGATCCATTTCCTGGACAAGTCAAAATAAAAATTAATGACAATATCGTTGTAAACATATATCCCCAAATCCATCTACTGATCTGCATTTTTTCGCATAACATATAGAGAATACAACAGATACATACACCTGCCACAGCCAATGCTGCTTGCTCTTGATTACAGGCAAATACAGCTAACACAATTCCTGCTACTCCCAGATACCATCTCACCTCTTGGCCTTGAAATAATTTTTTCATAATCAAAAACAGTCCGCAAAAACATGCAAATGGCCACACATAGTTCATAATAACAGCAATCCATCCTGCAGTATCTAAAGCTCTTATATCATAGCAGGAAAATAAAAGGCATAAAAATATTGCAAAATTAGGGGTATAATATTCATCCAACAACTTTACTACCCCATAGACAACAAATGTCCAAATTATAGTGTCCAGAATTTTCCACAGCATCACATGTCTTGTAAAAAACAGCAACCCCGTCTCGATCAACAAGCGGGAACTCCACGTGCGATATCGATTTACAATATATTCACCATAAGACATTTGATCTAATTGTTCTGAAAACCAAATACCATCACCATCCACCGGCATTCGTGTATGCCATATAGCTACTATTAGAAATACCAAAAAAAATATGTAATTTTTCTTTATAAAATCCATAATTTTTATCTTCATTCGTACACTCCTTATGCTACCAACAATAAAAATACAAGGCATACACTGCCACTATCAAAAACATTCCCATACCACCAATCGTTTTTTCTGTAAAATGTTTTACTTTGTTTTGTACTCCATGTTGATTTACTAATACACAAAAAACGGGAATCGCTGGAATAAAATAGCGTCCCTGTACCCCTGCAGCAATCTCCGCGCCTACCTCATTCTCTCTCCCATAGCCAATATACATAGCCATTACAATCCCTGCACAGACAATCAGGAACGTAATCAAACACAAAATTCTGTCTTTCAAACTTATTTTATTGCAGGCCTCATTAGCGTCCAGACAACTCACAAATATCAAAAACATAGGTACTATAAATTGCAGAGGTCCTAAAGAATAAGTTAGACTTCCTAATATATTCAATGACAGCATATATTCGCTGAATCTATATACAAATGTTTTTACTAAGACTTCTACAATAAAATAGGGATGCTCCACTAGATATTGTGTCTGTGTGATCTCTCCCTCTCCCATTGCTGCTTGTCCTGCATTGACTGCTGAAGCAGCATCTCCGATTCCCATATATCCGCTGATCAACAGTGGAAGCAATGCTAGTACGAAACATTTCCAATACTGCTTCTTTATACCAAATTTTTTCATAGGAATTAAAAATACCAGCAATCCCAGCAATATATATACATACTTATACAAAAAAACCATACTTAAAAGTACCCCTAATTTACATGTATCTTTCCATATTAGTATTTGCTTTTCTCCATATGCATAATAAAAACATGCTGCCACAAATAATAGACAAAAGCCATTAAGCATAGCATCAGGAGAATCTGAAGCTGCCTGAAAAACAGTCATTGGAAGCATAGCAATCGTTGCCATAGTATTTTTTAATATGGGAGTAATTCTCACTGATACATAGGCCATCACTAAAAATACCAACAAATTAAAAATTCTGGACAATACAACAGACCAATAAACGCTCATTTGAAACATTCTTCCCAAAAACAGTCCTAAAGCCTGGGGATAGTAAAACAATGACACAAGTCTTCCTGGCATTGACAAATAACCTTTATTTTTTGAAAACTTTACAGTATTTAAATATTGACTATACACTTTTCCTTCTCCGCTTTCAGATTTTGTAATATGATAATCAACTTCCGCTATATTTTCCGGCACTGTAACCATACCTGCTTTATGGGATGATAAATTTAACATCGGGCTAAGTAAATTCCCATAAGATACATCAGTTGCCCATATATAATGTGTCCATCCATCACACTCATGAAACGGCGGATTAATGCAAGCTATAATAATTCCAGTACACAGTGCAACCAATAAAAATAAATTTGCTGCCTTATCTTTGGCTAATATAGTCTGGAATACGGCTGCCCTCTCCTTTATTCCTTGCAATTTTTTGCACCTCCTTATTTTCCTGTCATTTAAATAAAATTACTCTGTATAATTTCCCTATTTCGTCGATAATTCGACATTACGTTAAAATTATACGATATAAAACATTATTTTGCAACGAAAAATCGAATATTATTAACGATGTTACTTTTTTGAAGATTTGAGAACTAAAAGGATATTTACATTTAAAATTCTATAAGGCGGTGAATTTATGATTGATGTCTTAGAACAAATTGTATATTACAGAAAACAAAAAGACTGGTCAGAATACCAGCTTGCCGAAGAATCCGGTTTAACCCAATCTACAATTTCCTCCTGGTACCGGAAAAATATAATTCCCTCCATCCCCTCTCTGGAAAAAGTCTGCAATGCCTTTGGCATCACCCTTTCCCAATTCTTCTCTACAGAGAATGATGATTTTTCTTTGACGCCAAAGCAGAAAGAACTACTGCAAGAGGCAGGACATCTGACTGAGGAACAACTGGCCGCTTTAATCGCATTTTTTAAAACACTTTGAACATATTGATCCAGCAGTTATAATATGAGGGCTGCCACATATCATAAATGTGGCAGCCCTTTGACTCTAAATTATCATACTAATATTCAATCCCGAAAACATTCCACAAACAGCCGAAATGCATATTTAAATCCTCTCTCAAATCCATTTTCCTCTGCAGCTGAGGCCACCAAGAACGCCTTATCACGATAACGCTCATATTCCTGACGACCCAGGCTTGCTTCTTCCTCTTTTAAAAGAATGAGAATCTCCTCTTTTATCCTTCTGCTGCCAGCATCCGCCGCATCCATATCCTGTATGATTTGCCTATACCATTCTTTTATCATTTTGCCCACCCTTTCTTGTACTTTTTGGTATTTCCTTTATCAATTTCTCGTTTTCCCCCGTCATATGTATCTTATGTAAATATTTTAGTTGCTTATGTAAATATTGTCAATACTTTGCGGTTTCTTTCGTAAACCTCTTTGCTTGACTTTCTTTTTTTTCCTTGCTACCATGAAAACAGAAAGAGGTGAGCTTATGACACAAGGTGAGCGCATAAGAATATTGAGAAAAACACTTGGTTTGTCCGGTGAAAAATTCGGCAACAAATTAGGAGTAACAAAAACAGCGATTAGCCGTATTGAAAATGGCAGTAACCATGTTACCGATCAAATGTTTAAATCTATCTGCCGTGAATTTCAGGTAAATGAAATTTGGCTGCAAACCGGAGAGGGCAGCATGTTTCAGGAAATTCCTCTCAAAGATGCGTATATGCAGGCAGCCACTGAACTTTGCAGACGCAATGACACAGCAGCCATGCAAGCTTTAATTAATTATTGGAAAATGGATCCTGACAGGCAAAAAGTATTTTGGGATCAATTGTTAGAAATTGCAGAGTTATACAAAATGACAAGCAGCATCCATAAAGTACAGACATCCTCGCCTGCTGCCCCAATTCCGACAGACAAAAACCATCTAACATCCGAAAAAATTGATGCCGAAGTGGAGGAATACCGCCGCGAACTTGAACTTGAAGCAAGAGTAACGGCAAAATCCGAAGTTTCCGAAGATATAAAAAAGAACGCCTGAACAAAACAAAATAATTTCTTAAGATTTTCTTCTCTTGAAAGAGCTGTCAGCAAATGATAAGATAAACCTACTTTAATTGAAAACTTTACATTTAGGTAATTGCAAAACTGCAGAGTTACACTGTATACAATAGCAGCTTTGCAATTATCCAATGTGTCAAAAACCCCTTGCTTTAACTATGGAGAATTTCAACTAAATATCGTGTAACCATTTAGTAGAAGGAGTATATCATGGCCCACATATTACTGGTAGAAGATGACAAGAGTATTGTCACAAATTTAAGTGAATTTCTGCAAAAAGAAGGCTATTCCATCACTGCCGTTGACGGACAGCGCAAATGTCTGGCACTACTGGAAGAAAACGCCTGTGAATATGATCTAATCTTGCTGGATGTCTCTCTCGCGGATGGAAATGGATTCTCTATCTGCCGTGCTGCTAAGGCTATGACCAATCTTCCTGTGATCTTTCTCACTGCTTCAGGAGATGAATACAGTGTGGTCACAGGCTTAGATTTGGGCGCAGATGACTATATATCCAAACCTTTTCGGCCACGGGAACTGGTGTCCCGCATCAACAATATTCTACGACGCTATGGCAAAGCAACGGCACTTTTGGAATACAAAAATATCAGTGTAGACGCCGTAAAGGGTACTGTCCAAAAGGATGGTCAAGAAATCTTTCTATCCGCACTGGAATACCGCTTGCTTTTGTACTTTCTTAATAATCAAGGAATTGTCCTCTCTCGTTCCAAGCTTTTGGAAGCTCTCTGGGATATCGCAGGAGAATTTGTCAATGATAACACTTTAACAGTATATATCAAACGCCTTCGAGAAAAAATTGAAGAAAATCCGCAAAATCCGCTTCTAATTAAAACCGTTCGCGGACTGGGTTATAAAATGGGGGACTAAACAATGAAATTTTTAAGAAATCCAGAAATTCAAAAAAGCCTGCTCTGGCATCTTTTTCTAGCTGTGCTGGCAGGATGTATTGGCTTTTTGCACAGCTTTATCACTGGACTTTATCTGCTGATATTTGGTACACTCTATACACTTTCCTATTACTTGATCACTTGGCAGCGCTATCGACGCCTGCAGCAGTTAAGTTTGGAATTAGATACCATGCTCCACAACAATACTCCTGTACAATTTGAGAAATATCGTGAAGGAGAATTATCTATTTTAGAAAGTGAGCTCTCCAAAATGACGCTGCGTCTCAGTGAGCAAACCTTGGCACTTGCCAATGATAAAAAACTTCTTGCTGATTCTATGGCTGATATCTCCCATCAAATCCGTTCCCCGCTGACTGCCTCCAATTTAATTCTCTCTCTGCTTCGGGAACCAGCATTGCCATCACCTCGCAGACAACAACTTCTTCAGGAACTCTCACAGCTCTTGTCCCGCATTGAATGGCTGGTGGAAGCACTTCTAAAAATCTCCAAAATGGATGCTGGAACTGTGCAGATGCAGCATATTCCTGTCTCTGTGGATGATGTGATTACCGCTGCTGCTGAACCACTCTTAATTCCAATGGAGTTGCGCGAACAGACACTGACCATTCATAAGGAAACGTCAAGTCAGGCAAAGTTTACAGGGGATCTTGCCTGGACCACAGAAGCAGTTCTAAACATCCTCAAAAACTGTATGGAGCATACGCCCGCTGGCGGAACCATCGAGGTTACTTTCTCTGAAAATACCATCTATACGCAAATCATCATTGAGGACAATGGACCTGGGTTTACCAAAGAAGATCTGCCCCATCTCTTTGAACGCTTCTATAAAGGAAAAAATGCCTCTGAACACAGCATCGGTATTGGTCTTGCTCTGTCCCGTATGATTGTCAGCCAGCAAAACGGCACCCTGAAAGCGGAAAATCGTTCTCATGGCGGCGCCCGCTTCATCATTAAGTTTTATAAGAAATGATAACTATTCAGAACCCCAAGCCACAGACATGCCAGCAAAGCTGTCATTCGCCTCTAACGAGGCTTCTGTCTGTGGCTGAGGGGATGATCGCCCTCCTGAAAATAAATATTCATCCCTTCTCAAATGAATTTGAAAGGTCTGAATATCTATTTTCATGGGGTTCTGAATAATTATCACAAATGACAATTTTGTCACATTACAGTCACCGAGATGTCACTGAATTTGTTTAAACTCTTAAGTAAAAATATAGTAAGGAGCAACGAGATGGAAATTTTAAAAGCAGAACATGTGACAAAAATCTATGGCACTGATCAAAATCAGGTAAAAGCGTTGGATGATGTCTCTTTTACCATAAACAAAGGCGAATTTGTGGCAATTATCGGGCCATCCGGTTCTGGAAAATCTACCCTGCTGCATATATTGGGCGGCGTAGACACTCCCACTTCCGGCAAAGTATATATGGAAGGCACCGACGTCTATGCACAGAACGAAAGCCAGCTTGCAATCTTCCGCAGAAGGCAGGTAGGATTGATTTACCAGTTTTATAACTTAATCCCTGTATTAAATGTAACAGAAAATATGACGCTTCCTGTCCTCATGGATGGAAGACCGATCAACCAAGAACGTCTTGAGGAGCTGCTTCACCTTCTGGCACTTAATGGCAGAGAAGGACATCTGCCCAATCAGCTTTCTGGCGGACAACAGCAGCGTGTATCCATCGGAAGAGCCCTGATGAACGCTCCCGCTGTAGTACTTGCTGATGAACCTACCGGAAATCTGGATTCCAAAAACAGCCAGGAAATTGTAGAACTGCTAAAATACTCCAATGAGAAATACAAACAAACTTTGGTGGTAATTACGCATGATGAAAATATTGCACTGCAGGCAAACCGTATTCTGGCTATTGAAGATGGCAAAATTACGAGAGACGAGGTGATCCGGCCATGAATATTTTCCACAAAGTGACCTTAAAAACCTTAAAGGAAAACCGTACCAGAACCCTAGTGACTATCATTGGCATTATCCTCTCAACTGCCATGTTTACCGCTGTGACTACCAGTATTTCCTCCCTGCGCCACTGCATGATCGAGTATGCCAAGTTCAACACAGGTACCTGGCATGGAGCAGGATATGATTTATCTGCTGATAGCAACGAGAAACTTCGCACAGATCCACAGATCACTGCTTCCACCTCGATGGAATGTCTGGGTTTTTCTTTGTTGGAAGATTTCGCAAACAAATACAAGCCTTATCTGTGTGTCTATGGCATTAGTGATAACTTCACAGAACTGCTTCCTATTCATCTTACGCAAGGGCGGATGCCGCAAAACAATAATGAAATTCTTCTTTCACAGACAGTGCAGACCAATGCCTGTATGGACTGGAAATTAAACGATTCTCTGACCTTAGAGCTTGGTACCCGAACCGACTGGATGGGAAATTTGCTTTCCAACCAAAATGCATTTATAACAAAGGATGATCTAGACAGTGACAAAACAGATAACAGCCTGCCAGATACAACTACCGCTCTGGATTCCGATGCCATATCTGTGGGGGCAGAAAATTTTCATCCTGCCGAAACCAGAACTTATACCATTGTGGGATTTTTTGAACGCCCCTTCTTTGAAGGTTCTGCAAGCTATACCGCATTGACCACCAGTGAAGGAAGCACCGACCATACTTATGATCTGTACATTCAGACAAATGCCAAGTCTAAAACGGACAGCACCATAAATAATATCTTTGACTCACATGCCGGTACCTGGAGGCTCAACTATAATTTGCTGCGGTTGTATGGCTACTCTGGGGAGAGTCCTTATAACACAGTGCTCACCAACCTGGGAATTATTTTGGGCATAATTATTACATTGGGCTCAATCTCATTGATCTATAATGCTTTTTCCATTTCCGTCAGTGAGCGTACCCGCCAATTCGGACTGTTGTCTTCCATCGGCGCCACCAAACGCCAATTAACTGGCAGTATACTATTTGAGGCTTTCTTTTTATGTATCATAGCAATCCCATTGGGAATTTTGTCTGGACTTGCGGGCATTGGAATTACCTTCTTGTCTGTCCAGGATATGATGGCTAGTGTTCTCGGTATTACAAACAGCAGCAGCTATACAGCAGAAAGAATTGCCATGCTTTTAGGTCCATCGAAGGGTACATCTTTAGGCCTGCACCCTTCTTTGCCAGCGATCGCCACTGCCGCCGCAATTTCTTTGCTTACGGTGTTGATTTCCGCTTATATCCCTGCCAAACGCGCCACAAAGAAATCTGCCATTGACGCGATCCGGCAGGCAAACGATATTTCTATTCGCCCCAGGAAAGTCAAAACCTCCCGTTTGACACAGAAACTCTTTGGTTTTGAAGGGATGATTGCTACTAAAAATTATAAACGAAACCGCAGAAAATACCGCACTACAGTAATTTCTCTGTTTTTGAGCATTGTTTTATTTATCTCTGCCAGCAGTTTTTGCGCCTATCTGACATTGTCTGTTGGAAGTGTGCTCGGCAAAAATAATTATGATTTGATATATACCGTAGAGCCAGACACTAATTCTTCCGCAGAAGAACTAATTGCTGAATTATCCAAAGCAGATAGCGTGACTGCCTCCTCCTATGCAATCAGTGAATATTTTACTACACTGATCAACACTGCCAATGTCAGTCCAGAAATGCAGGCCTACATCCAAAAAGAGGCTGCATTTTATGGCGACTATCTTACAGATAATGATAAAACGGAATTTTCTATTCATGTTACGTTCCTTGCAGACCGTGATTTCCGTGCCTATCTGAAACAACTGAATTTGCCGGAAGAAACCTTTTTCAACCCCGAAGCTCCCACAGCTGTGATTATGGATTCTCTAAAACTCTACTCAGAGACAGAGAAAAAATACCATCGCTTCCATGCTCTTGCTGATGCTTCTAAGGCTGAAATTACGCTCTATTTGACCCGTATGAGAGAAAATTATAGTTACAATGGTATTTGCACTGATGAAAGTGGTAATATATGTTCCCGCTTCTACCTGGGAGATTCGGATGAACCTTTGCTGGTTCCCATAGAAGATTCTGGACTCGAAATCCCACTTACTATTGGAGCCGCAGCAGATCAGGCGCCAGAGTTTTATTCAGACGAATATGGCCAACTGCGGTTATTTTATCCTTATAGTATGATAGACCATGTATTTTCCTCCCTGGAACCAGATGTTGAATACTTTGAATCTCCAGAATATCCAGCCAGTGAACACTACTATACAGAATTGTTCTTCCAATGCGAGGATCACAATGCTGCCGCTGCCTCGATGACAAAAATACTGACAGAAAAAGGGCTCGCTGTATCACGTCTCATTGACTATGCTGCTTCCTTTGAAACAGAACGCGCCATGATCACTGTGATCAATATATTTTCTTTCGGCTTTATCACATTGATCTCTCTGATCGCCGCGGCAAATGTATTTAACACCATTTCCACCAACCTCAATCTGAGGCGGCGCGAATTTGCAATGTTAAAATCCATCGGTATGACCCCAAGAGCATTTTCTAAAATGATGAATTTTGAATGCTTGCTCTATGGTTTCAAAGGATTATTATATGGACTACCAGTTTCCTTTTTTATCACCTGGCTAATCTATCGTGCCATTGGCAATGGTTTAGAAACGGCTTTTTTCATCCCCTGGTACAGCATCGCTATCGCTGTTTTAAGTGTGTTCTTAGTGGTATTTGCAACCATGCTTTACTCTATGCACAAAATCCACAAAGAAAATACCATTGACGCCTTAAAAAACGAAAACATTTAATTATGGTAAACGACAATAAACTTGCCATTTACTTATTACTTCAAGAAATATTCTCACATCTCTGCCACAGGAAACGTCATAAATCTTTTCTTTATGACGTTTCCTATAAAAATATCTGGCAGTTTTGCTGACCTGTCTGTGGCATAGACTTCTGAATAATTATCATAGTTCTAATATTCTTATTGTACCAAATCTTTGATTACCTTCTATAAATTTTCCAGATGTAATCTTTACAATCAGACCTTACTTCTTTTTAACAGATCCTTTTAACATATAGTAATTGAAAAATGGGGTACTCAAGCCCCTGTTTTTCTTGCCTTTTAAACACTTTGCTATTATAATTAGAATCAACGCACATCAAAATTAAACCCATAGAAAGGTTTCTTATAATTATGAAAAAAATTTTCCCCATTCTGTTCTATATTGGGCTATGTCTTCCCTTAATTGCAGCCTGCAATGAACCCAAAACCAACGCCGCTGAATCCATCAAGGCAATCTATGATCTATATATATTAGGAGACACCCAAGGGATTACCTCTCTGGGCATGACGGATGAAGATATCAGCAACGCCAGAAAGATTTACGATGATTCCTTAAAAGAGACAATACGTGCCAATTTTGCCGCCAGCGGCCAGGAAATTGAGGAAACTACACTGAATAAACTTTGTGATGCCAGAAAGGAAGCACTTTCCAAGATGGAGGCCTCCTCAGAGATTACAGCAGAATCAGAGGGAAAAGCAACTGTTGTGATTCATACCACCTATTTTGATGAATCAACCTTGGATTCTGATGCTTACTATGAAGCGAGAGAGGAAACTAAAAAAAATGGATTTTCAGATTTGGAAGAACAGCGGGCATTTTTGATGAAACTATACACCAAAAATTTAATTAAAGCCTACCAAAATGTCACTCCTTCCAAGGACACCACTGACATTACTGTAGATTGTGTCATTCAAAACAAAACCTGGGTTCCCGCCAATATGTCTTCTTTTGGCTCTGACCTCGCTCAAGCGATTACTGGCCAACACTGATTTTCCAACAGGCATATTTTTATTGCTACCAACATAAGATATAGAAATCTTTATCGGAGTGTACAAAATGTCTGAATTTCGTCGAATGATCACGTACCTTTATCTATATGAACGAGGCGTTAAAAGCAGAAATATTGGCTTTGCCAAGATAGAAAAACGAGACTTGCGCTGTCTCGTCGAAATACATATGAAAAACACTGGCTGCAGTCTGTCACCTATCCCTGTGTATTTCTTTGTTCAAAAAAAAGAACATTTAGTTGGCATTCCTTTGGGAAATTGCACTCTTTCCAGAGGTATTGGGGAATTTAAAACTATGTTGCAGGCAGATAACCTTAAGGACAGCGGCTATGCCCTCGATGCTGTAAAAGGAATTTATATCCCACTCACAGAACGTATCATGTTGGTAAGTCAGTGGGATGATGATGAGTTTCATCAGGAAGCATTTGTACCACTCAAAGAATTGGCAACTTTAGAGAAATCTGACTCTGGGAGTTCCGATTCTTCTGCCAATCACTCTCAGACAGAACCGGCTGCGGCTAACGCACCCGACTCCAATCTCCAACCTGCTACTGAATTTTCTTCGGCCACTGCTGTCCTGCCAACTGTGAACACTGAAAATAAGTCTGTTTCCCAGCTCCCTGGAATGTCAACTGGCAGCAGTCCCAATAAACCAGTTGCTCCACTCTCCCCAAAAACTGCTGGTAACGCCTCTAATCAGACACTCTCACAATCTCCTGGAAAAATGATGGGCAACAGTCCCAATCAGACGGTTTCACAATCTCCTGGAAAAATAATGGACAGCAATCCCAGTCAGACGATTTCACAATCTCCTGGAAAAATGATGGGCAACAGTCCCAATCAGACGATTTCACAATCTCCTGGAAAAATGATGGACAGCAATCCCAATCAGACACTTTTACAGCCTTCTGCAAAACCAATGGGCAAACAACAGCGTCCGTCGATCTCCCAATCTTTTGGACAACGAACCAACAACCAGCCTGAGTCGGTTGCCTCCCAAGCTTCTGAGAAACCAACAAACAATCAACCTGGTGATGCTCCGTCAACTGTCAATATACCAACTGAAACAGAAGCACAAAATAACGCTTCTCCAATCCATGAACAAAATACAGATTCGGATGATTCAAACACTTCACTAAGGTCAGATGTTTCATCGCCTTTGAGTCAGCCAAAAACAGATAACCGCCTCAACGCAGCGGAAACACCCCCGCCAAAAGCGATGGATGTTCTAAAAGCTTTGGAGGCAATGCCCCGCTCGGTGCAGAAAATGACAAATTTTCGTGCCATCAACGGAAATAGCCAAGCTACAAAAAATACTTCTGCTATACATAACACACAGAGTTCTGAAAAATCTCAGTCAGGCAAACAGACACAATCTTCTCCCGAAAAACAGACAGAATCTGTGGAAGACTGGTCTCTGCGATGGCGTTTTATCCTGGAGAATTTTCCAGTAATGACACCATTTTCTGGTGATGATAATACGCTCTGTGTGCGTATGGAATTAAAGGATCTCCGGCAGCTTCCCAGACAATTCTGGTATCTGGGCAACAACAGTTTCCTATTGCATGGCTTTTTCAACTATCGTTACCTGATTCTGGGCATGACGGAAACCTTGGGAATGAAACGGTGGTTTATCGGCGTTCCGGGTGTATTTCAGAACCCAGAACGGGTTATGGCGGCATTGTTCGGCTTCCCAGAATTTCGCAGTGAAAAAACCTCACCCATCAACACTGGTGAGTTTGGTTACTGGTATCGCTATCTCAATGAATTGACACAGATGCCAGGGAATAACAACTCTTAAGACGGATTCTCCCCCTTTAGCAGAGCGTAAATCTCATGATCCTGCCATACACCATGAAATTTTACGCTCTGCCGTTTCATACCCTCTGGGACAAATCCAAGCCTCATTAAAAGCCTTTTGGAAGCAATATTATCTGGCAATACCTGTGCTTCTATACGATGCAGCTTCATTTCATCAAAGATAATCCTGATACATTTAGAAATACTCTCTCTTGCATATCCCTGCCTCCAAAATCTATGATCAAATTTATACCCCAATACACAAGATTGGTAAAAACCTCTGCGAATATCCTGTACAGAGATTGTCCCAATAATCTGTGCAATATTCTCTTTCCGAAATACCCAAAAACGTACTGCTGACTGCTTTACTGCCAGATTATATTCACATTGGAGCAAGGTTTTCTGATATTTCTCAGTATAAAATTGTTTGGGCCGGTCAGTCTCATATTTTTCAAAGATTTTCTGATTGTCCAGATAAAACTGCAGCACCTGCGCTGCAGCGGTATTTGGCAGAACCTTTAATTCCAAACGCTGGGTTTCATAATTCATCTTCATTTGCATAATCCCCTATTGTGTTTTATACTATATTTTATCACAAAATTTACAGGAGTACATATGAAACAAAAAGAAAAATATATGAAAGAAGCTATTCGTCAGGCACGGAAAGCAGAAAAAATTGATGAAGTCCCCATTGGCTGTGTCATTGTGTACAATGATAAGATCATTGCCCGCGGTTATAACCGCAGAAATATAGATAAAAACACGCTCGCCCATGCTGAATTATCCGCTATCAAAAAAGCCAGCAAAAAATTAGGAGATTGGCGTCTGGAAGGGTGTACCATGTATGTGACCTTAGAGCCATGCCAGATGTGTGCGGGAGCAATTGTCCAGGCACGTATGGATAAGGTGGTTATTGGAAGTATGAATCCTAAAGCTGGATGCGCTGGCTCTGTATTAAATCTATTGCAAATATCTGCTTTTAATCATCAGGTAGAATTGGAAATAGGCGTTTTAGAGTCAGAATGCTCTTCCATGCTCAGCGATTTCTTTAAAAATTTACGTGACAAAAAACGCCAAATCAAACGGCACCATACACTATGAGATAAAAAACAAATGATTTTCATAAAAAACACGTTCCACAAGTTGACTTTTCCACAAAAACGCGTTATACTTAAGTCTCCGAGCAGCTGGGGCGTTAGCGGTGCCCTGTACCAACAACCCGCTACAGTTGGAGTGATGCTCTGCCCCGGGTTTTTGCCTGTGAGGCTGCCTTTTATAAGTGGTGATGACGTTTGGGTCTTACGCAATGGAAATCTGTGAACCGTGTCAGGTTGGGAACAAAGCAGCACTAAGCAGAACCTTTCATGTGCCGTAAGGGTGCCTGGATCGAGCTAACTGTAAGAGTAACGCTCATGGTCAGGATTCAAAGCAGGGCGCTCGGAATTATAATTGCCAAATACTCCCATATATCCCTTTGCACTTGACATTTCTGTGCAGAGGGATTATATTTATCTTGTAAACAATAATGATTACTATTATTATATGGAGGAAAGACAATTGACCAAGCACAGCCGCCAGAGAGAATGCATCAAAGAATTTCTGGCAACCCGCTATGATCATCCCACTGCGGAGATCATCTATTTAAATGTAAAAGAGAAATTTCCGAATTTAAGTCTTGGAACTGTTTATCGGAATCTCTCTCTTTTGACAGAATTGGGGGAAATCCAAAAACTTAGTACTGGTATTGGTCCAGACCGCTTCGACGGAAATATTGCTCCTCATTACCATGTACTCTGTACAAAATGCGGCAGAGTCCAGGATTTGGAGATTGAGAGCATTGACCATATTGATACACTCGCCAGCACACAGTTTGATGGTAAGATTGAGGGGCACTTCACCTACTTTTTTGGTAAATGTCGGGATTGCCTGGAAAATAAAAATAACTGTTGACAAGCTCATACAGTTATGTTATCTTAATATCAGTAACAATTACTGTTATTAAAAATTAAAAAATTAAAATTTCATATATAAGAAAGGATGACAAAAAATGAAAAAATTTGTATGTAATGTATGTGGTTATGTTCATGAAGGAGATGCAGCACCAGAGAAATGTCCACAGTGTAACGCTCCAGCTTCCAAATTCACTGAGCAGTCTGGAGAGAAGACTTGGGCTGCTGAGCATGTAGTAGGCGTGGCACAGGGTGTATCTGAAGATATTATGGCAGACTTAAGAGCAAACTTTAATGGAGAATGTACCGAAGTTGGTATGTATCTGGCAATGGCTAGAGTTGCTCACAGAGAAGGTTATCCAGAGATCGGTCTGTACTGGGAGAAAGCTGCTTATGAAGAAGCTGAACATGCTGCAAAATTTGCAGAGCTTTTGGGTGAAGTTGTTACTGACAGCACCAAGAAGAATCTGGAAATGCGTGTGGAAGCTGAGAATGGCGCAACCGCTGGAAAATTTGATCTTGCAAAACGCGCAAAAGCTCAGAATTTAGATGCAATCCATGATACTGTTCATGAAATGGCTCGCGACGAGGCAAGACATGGCAAGGCATTTGAGGGCTTATTGAAGAGATACTTTGGCTAAGAGGAAAACTGCATAATATAAAGTTTTTTAAGGGGAATAGGTGCGTTTGCACCTGTTCCTCTTTTATATTTTAGGAAATTTTTACTGATTTCTTATATTAAAATTATGCGCAGGGTCTTTCTACATTTCGTCTTGGTCACTGACAAACAAGTACTATTATCACTTGCCAGCCCCCAGCAAAATGAAGATACTCGCTGAGTGGAAATTACGGCTTTACATTCTATTTGCGCGTTGAATCTTAAAGAGCAATAATTTTACCTGAAACCAAAAAGTTATTTTTTTCTAATAATCCATTCTGTCTCTATACTTTCGCGCTCGGCTGCATATCCATACGGCAGTCTGGCTAACTCTGCAATGGAATGATCAAGCATAAAAATATAATATAAGGAAACGATTCTTGCTTCACTTTCATCATGTTGTTTTCCACATAAAAACTGCCACATACCATCATCTTCATCATGAGAAACATATAAGATAGGTCTATGTTTTTCCACCACATGAGAACAAGTAATAACTGCTGTGTTAGGCGCATCATTAAATGGGAATTCCATAACCATATACCTCCGAATTTCTAATTTTATCTATGTAATTTTATCAAATCTTAAACACACTAAGTTTGTTATCTGAAAGCCTTGCTTATCATATATTCAAACTAACACCATTATGCTATTTGGCGTCTCATAAAGTATGTCTTATTAACCCTGATAAAAATAAACACAGGAACAATATTACCTAAAATATTATAACACAATTGCGTTTCTGTCAAAAATAGCTTATAATTGCAGCATAAAATCATGAAAATAGAGGGTGATGATTTGAAAGAATATCATTGGCCTTATTCTTGCATCAACAAAGCAGATCTTCTTGCTCAAATAATTTCTGTGGAAAACATTTTGCAAAAATATGGCGCAGTGTATATTGAAGATTTCTGTGAAAAAGGAAAATGGATATTATCTGATGGCTCCTATGTTTATGAGACCATCCAAAAACACATTTGGAAAAGGAAAAATGAGTATATCTGTGTGGACAGACTCTACTTTTCCGAAAAACCTTTCCTTGTCTTGGAGTTTTCGGCGAACAAAGAAGGTCCTTATGAAGATGCTGACCCATTTCCATATGATTTGTCTAATACGGAATTAGAACAGGAAATCCGATATTCGTTGGGAATAGAAACAGCATGTTTATCTTTTCGCAAAAAACATTCTGGAGAAATTGACAAATATTACAAAAATTGATAGCATTACTATATTATTTACTTTTTATACCTTGTGATCAATTTTTACTGATCTAGTACAACCAATAATAAATTTCTGATACATTCACGCAGGATAATTGTTTCTCATACAAGGCAGAAAAATGACGGCACAGCGATTGCTATGGCTAGTTTTTCTGACGCAGTAGCTGAGTAATTAGATAAGTGAATATGCCAGTTATTTATTATTTATTGTACTTGTGCAACGAATAATAATATCTGACTATATCACCGAGAAAAATATTTCCGATACAAGGCAGACTTTTAACAGTGTAGTGGTGGCTCTATGTTTTACTTCGATAGGCGTTTAACAGGTACCACTAGGCACACGGACTGGCAATACCATCTAACACTGCAGCTGGAAAATAATATAAGTGATATAGCAGGTTATTTATTATTTGTTGTACTAGTACTATGGGAAAGGAAAACCACGAATGCAGGATGAAAAATATTTAAAGCTCTTATCTGAAAAATATCCCAGCAAAAAAGCGGTCTGCCGCGAAATTATCAATTTAAATGCTATTTTAAATCTCCCAAAAGGAACAGAGCATTTTATGAGTGATTTACATGGAGAATATGAGGCATTTTACCATATTTTAAATAATTGTTCCGGCGTAGTCCGCGAAAAAGTCAATCGGCTGTTTGGTGATATTTTAACAGATATGGAAAGACAAGAAATCTGTACATTAATCTACTACCCACGAGAAAAACTTGACATGCTGCAAAAAAGAGACATTCTCTCTAGAGAATGGTATCGGATGCGTCTGAATCAATTAATTGAAATTGCCAAGCTTTTATCCTCAAAATACACACGCTCCAAAGTACGTAAAGCCATGCCAGAGGAATTTGCTTATATCATAGATGAGCTGCTTCATGTACAACAAGATGAAGATGACAACCAAGTACTCTATCACAAAAATATTATAGATACTATTCTTGATCTTGATACTGCTGATGAATTTATTATCGCTCTATCCGCTCTGATCAAACAGCTTGCTGTTGACCATCTTCACATAGTCGGAGATATTTTTGACCGTGGACCTTATGCTGATAAGATTCTGGATTTACTTTGCCAATACCATTCTCTGGACATTGAATGGGGAAATCATGATATCTTATGGATGGGCGCTGCGGCTGGAAGTGAAGCCTGTATTGCTAATGTTATCCGCAATAACTTAAAATATCAAAATACAGAGATTTTAGAGAGCGGCTATGGGATTAGCTTACGTGCCTTGACTTTATTTGCTGTAAATACTTATCCCAATCAAAATCCTATGGATGCGGCCTTAAAAGCAATTTCCGTGATTATGTTTAAACTTGAGGGAACGATTATTCAAAATCATCCTGAATATGGTATGACGGATCGAATGCTTTTGGATAACATTGATTTGGAACATGGTACTGTCATGATCTGTGGTCAAACATATAAAATGAATGATCGCTCATTTCCAACACTGGAAAAAGACAATCCTTATCGCCTTTCAGATGGAGAATTCGAGGTCATAGAGGAACTGAAAGCTGCTTTTCTCAACAGTGTCCGTCTGCAGAAACATATTCATTTTATGTATGAAAAAGGCAGTATGTATCGCATATTTAATGATAATTTACTGTATCATGGCTGCATTCCAATGGATGACATGGGAAATTTTGAAGGTGTTACCCTAGAAGGGCAGACTTACCAGGGGAAATCTTATCTGGACTACGCAGACCAAGTAGCCAGAAGAGCATTTTTTGTTAAAAAAGATCAATATGCACTTGATTTTATGTGGTATCTGTGGTGTGGACGGAAATCGCCACTATCTGGCAGAAATATTAAAACCTTTGAGCGAACATTTTTGGATGATCAGAGCACCTGGTCAGAAGAAACAAATCCTTATTATCAATATTATCACGAAGAGAAAACTTGTAATATGATTTTGCGTGATTTTGGGCTCTATACTTCTATGTCGCATATTATCAACGGACATACACCCGTCAGAACTGGCAAAGGAGAACAGCCCATCCGTGCAAATGGCAAACTTTTGGTCATTGATGGAGGATTCTGCGAAAATTACCATGAGACCACAGGCATTGCCGGATATACTTTGATTTACAATTCTCACGGTTTACGAATTAAGGCACACCAGCCATTTGAAAGTATTTATCAGGCATTGCGGGAAAATAAAGATATTGAGTCTGATTCTCAGCTTGTTGAGACAGAAAAATCTCGTGTTATGGTCAGAGATACCGATATCGGGAAACATATTCAGGAAAATATTGCTGATTTAGAAAAATTATTATATCAAGGATTTCATAAAAAGGATTTATAAGTATTTAACTTAGATAAATTTCTAATATGATTTATATGTTATCTTTGATGAGAACCACTAAAAGATATTTTAAATATAATTGAAATAGAGCTATTCTCTGGATAATATAAGAAAATTGTTTTTAATACCAGCGGATAGCTCTTTCTTTGATCCGATATCATGATTCTGGTTTCAAAAAATATACTGCACCCGATCTATACCATATATTGGTATATAAGCTTATTTATAATAACAATATATGATATACGTATTGTTCCAAAGGTGGTTTTGACACTCGATTCATATCATAGAAACAATTTATAAATACTTTCAATATTCTTGCTGTGAACTCTTTTGTAATCTCCAATATCCCTTTTTAGCAGACAAAGGTCTGATAATTTGGGGTCTTTTTATTCTTTATTTTTTCAACATTTATTTGTTCAACGTTAATATGTTTTACTTATTCCAGATAATTTAGGTTGTCACTTAATATTTTATACATTTTTCTGACTCTTTCAATAATGTAGCCATAGCCTAGAATTACTCCTGCAAAGGCAGGGATTACTTTTTCATAGATATACTGTCAATGTTAGACACTGGCTCAACCCCGCAGGTGCGGGGAATACTTGCATTTTACCAATACATAAAAAATACTTTAGGGATCACCCCCGCATATGCGGGGAATACACACCTTCAACACAGATATGATAAGTCACGCGAGGATCACCCCCGCTCGCGCGGGGAATACTGATCTCCGTCGCCTTCTGCAATCGTCAACTTAGGATCACCCCCGCTCGCGCGGGGAATACTCGTGTCAAAGTTACACAGCACATATACACCCAGGATCACCCCCGCTCGCGCGGGGAATACTGATCTCCGTCGCCTTCTGCAATCGTCAACTTAGGATCACCCCCGCTCGCGCGGGGAATACAACCTTTTTTGGCGTTCCTGATATTCCCAACCAGGATCACCCCCGCTCGCGCGGGGAATACCGCATCTTGCGTCCTTATAAAGCAGGAGAGAAAGGATCACCCCCGCTCGCGCGGGGAATACTGTCGTCCAACATTTTTTTTAATTCTTCATTCAGGATCACCCCCGCTCGCGCGGGGAATACTGTGTTTTGTAATATCATCAATTTTATGATTAAGGATCACCCCCGCTCGCGCGGGGAATACCTCGAATATTAAGCTCCTCCATCATTTCAGCCAGGATCACCCCCGCTCGCGCGGGGAATACCCAGCTAGTCTAACACACCTAGCTGGGGAATAAGGATCACCCCCGCTCGCGCGGGGAATACGTCAAAGGATTTTTACAAGGTGTTGGAAACTGGGGATCACCCCCGCTCGCGCGGGGAATACATATTTGGGTGACAAATGCAGAGACAGCCTTTAGGATCACCCCCGCTCGCGCGGGGAATACTATATCCGTCCTTATAAGGTTTTGAAACACTCAGGATCACCCCCGCTCGCGCGGGGAATACGTTCCCAAAGTTCCTACAGCTGAAGCAGCTGAAGGATCACCCCCGCTCGCGCGGGGAATACTGTGTTTTGTAATATCATCAATTTTATGATTAAGGATCACCCCCGCTCGCGCGGGGAATACTCGCTTTCTCTCGTTAGTACTAGTAGTTGTTGAGGATCACCCCCGCTCGCGCGGGGAATACAGAGACGTGAAGGGTTTGACGTGGGAGAAGTTAGGATCACCCCCGCTCGCGCGGGGAATACAATCAATGTCAAAGATGATACATTGGAGAATTGGGATCACCCCCGCTCGCGCGGGGAATACTGCAAGCCATGAAAGCCATAACAGACAAATCTAGGATCACCCCCGCTCGCGCGGGGAATACTTGTTCCACGCCTTATCAAACCCATCTCGGTCAGGATCACCCCCGCTCGCGCGGGGAATACATTCGCAATCTGGTAAATATATTTTGCGTATTAGGATCACCCCCGCTCGCGCGGGGAATACTTCAAAAAATGCCGCAGAATGTAAGGAACCTCAGGATCACCCCCGCTCGCGCGGGGAATACGTAGCATATCCAGCTGGAAATTATAACAAGGAAGGATCACCCCCGCTCGCGCGGGGAATACAATCAATGTCAAAGATGATACATTGGAGAATTGGGATCACCCCCGCTCGCGCGGGGAATACGATCTTATTTTGTTCGTCATAAGGATAGGAAAAGGATCACCCCCGCTCGCGCGGGGAATACAGGTTTTGGACATGGCAAGACCAAGAGAACCCAGGATCACCCCCGCTCGCGCGGGGAATACTTTATCTCCGGTTTTTTCATCCTCATATGGAAAGGATCACCCCCGCTCGCGCGGGGAATACTAATACACTATCACCATTATAATTATAACAGTAGGATCACCCCCCCTCGCGCGGGGAATACAAGTGCTATTGAAATATTATTAAAAAGGGGTAAGGATCACCCCCGCTCGCGCGGGGAATACCTAATCATACTTTCCTCGCCTCCATAACCGCCATGGATCACCCCCGCTCGCGCGGGGAATACTCGGAAATCTTATGGAGGACAAATGGTTTGATAGGATCACCCCCGCTCGCGCGGGGAATACAAGCAAGAAAAGAGTTAAAGGAAAGAGGCATGAGGATCACCCCCGCTCGCGCGGGGAATACAACTTGAGCCCATATCAGATGGGTTGGAAAAAAGGATCACCCCCGCTCGCGCGGGGAATACTACAATCAGCTTCTTAGAATTGAGGAACAACTTGGATCACCCCCGCTCGCGCGGGGAATACAAGTGCTATTGAAATATTATTAAAAAGGGGTAAGGATCACCCCCGCTCGCGCGGGGAATACCTCCGTCTGTCACTTAACCACCTCCCAACAGCAGGATCACCCCCGCTCGCGCGGGGAATACAGAGGCTGCCACCAGAGGAGGCAAAGAAAGCGAGGATCACCCCCGCTCGCGCGGGGAATACAATTTTTCATTGATTCAAATGAAGTTTCAGACAGGATCACCCCCGCTCGCGCGGGGAATACTCAAAATCCGTTCTCCCGCTTTACAAGTCTCTCGGATCACCCCCGCTCGCGCGGGGAATACATCCACGCCGCCTATCCCATATCTTGGCTGCAAGGATCACCCCCGCTCGCGCGGGGAATACAACGGAAAAGAAAATGACAATGATTTTTTTGCAGGATCACCCCCGCTCGCGCGGGGAATACTTCCGAATCCGATCGGATATGTTTTGGCTCTAGGGATCACCCCCGCTCGCGCGGGGAATACGCTTTCTGCGTGGGCATGTTATAGTCTGTGCCAGGATCACCCCCGCTCGCGCGGGGAATACTGTGAATATTGAGCTCCAACAGCTAAACCCGCAGGATCACCCCCGCTCGCGCGGGGAATACTCTAATTGGTTATCGTATGTTATTGTATCTTTAGGATCACCCCCGCTCGCGCGGGGAATACTAGCCAATCTCCCACGTATAGTAATGCGCTAGAAGGATCACCCCCGCTCGCGCGGGGAATACTTTTAAATGTAGACTTTGATGTGATCAAGTCTGGGATCACCCCCGCTCGCGCGGGGAATACAATTTTTCATTGATTCAAATGAAGTTTCAGACAGGATCACCCCCGCTCGCGCGGGGAATACCTCAAATATAAGACTTCGTTATCTTCAAAGTTGGGATCACCCCCGCTCGCGCGGGGAATACACTAAAAAAATCGCCAAAATAAAACGTTTTATAATTTGGACTTCTTATAATTCATTTAGTTTAGAATAGATCCCATATATCAACATACAACTTGGCAATGCCCTGTGCATCTCGATTAGATCGAATGAAAAATGTGCTGCCACCGTCTCCAACTCATAATCTGCCAAATCATCCATTTTTCGTCGTGCAATATGCTGCACATCCTTGGTCTTTTTAATTATAATCTCTTCGCCTGTCCGCTCACCTAGCTTTTCAAGAAACTCCAAGTCAAATCGCAAATGATACCCAACAAGCAAACTACTTCCAATAAACTCCTGTATCTTTTGAACTGCAATGTCATCTTGTAATCCTTGTTCTGCAAATATTTCTTTTGCAATTCCTGTCAACTCGGTAAAACGATCTGGTGTCATTTCTTTGGATTGAATAAAACATTGGAATTGATCTTCTATCTCCTTTTCATTTATCTTTAACAAACCAATTTCCATTACTTCATCTCTATTATCATCTACTCCTAAAATTTGAACAGAGATCACAACATAACTGGTAGATCTTTTATTGTTTCTCTGACGGTTAAGTTTATCATATTTTGATGCTTTACTAAAACCTGGCGGTAAATTGTTACTTTGCTCTATCGTTTCATTTCCTATCACTGGTTTCTGCATTAAGGTGATGCCTTCATAATCTACAGGTTTCCATGTCGTATTGTGTGTAAGAAACGAAAATCCTTGCTCATTGTTTGCAGAAAACACCATCGTCGCCTGTCCACTTTTAATATTGTCACAAATCCTTTCCCATAATTCTTCACGCACTCTGGCACTCAATTTCCCGACATAGACACCTGTATTAACCTCACAAAGCCATTTGGATAAATCTCCCCTAAGTGCCGTCGGGCAGTTCATCACACATAAAACGATCACTTGTTATCACCATCTGATGTATAGGAAACACCATGATCCACCTCACCTTGTATGTTATCCCAAAGATAAAGTGTACTCTTATAATCCTCTTTGCACTCACCTTCTGAAAGCAAAAATTTTATATCGTGAACCATACGTTCCAAAATATGTCCTTTCTTCAATTCATCGCGCACTCTCCGTCTTGTTGCACTTCCAATATCTTCGACATTTGCTGACGCCATTTCAAACGCAATTGGTATCGTAATCTCTGCCTTATATAAATCAGCCACATCATATACAAAAGAAAGTTCATGGCCCACATGTACAAATCCCAATCCAGGAGAACAGCCCAAAGCACAGACCACCGCATGAGCCAGTCCATATAAACATGCATTTCCTGCTGATAACGATTGATTCACCGCATCACTGGATTCATAATCCTCTGGCCGATATTCTCTTCTTTTCCAAGCTACATTCCACTTTTTTGACTGCTCCCGATAAACTGCACGAATCCGGCTCCCTTCACGCCCTCTCAACTGCTGCATGGTAAGTTTCGATACATCTTCATCTGGAAATCGCAATTGATACATCATCCTGGCAACTTGAATATGCTTTTTCTCATTGCTGACCAACTGTGCCTGCCGAAGCAAAAGTGTAGCATGGTTTGTTAATGCTCTGCCATATGCATAATATCGAACTCCATGTTCTCCTACCCAGATCACAGTCACTCCCATATCACCAATTAATTCCATTGCTCTATGTGTAACCTCTGTCCCTGGTCCCAGTAATAAGACAGAAATTGCCGCCCCTGGAATATGTGTAACCCCATTTTGTGTTTTTACGGTAATCGCGCCATTATCCCTGCTTATCTTACACCGCTCCAGATAGATAAATGTCATACGATCCTGTGCACGTGGCAGCGCCTGAATCCCTGGCTTCTCCACACCTGATTTGATTTCCATTTATCCTTCACTCCTCGCAATGGTAAGCATTCCCATGCCATAGGCTTTCTCACGTCCAATTCCATTAATTAACGCACTTTTGAAACTCTCTACATTCTCAACTCTCAATTTGCCTTCAAATGCAACCTCCAAAATATGTACCTTTTGCTTGGCATTTTGTTTCTGGAATATCTTCCAATTAGAACTTCTAACACCCGTAGATTCCGGCAAAAGAGCAAACCCATTTTTCTGGGATTGTTTTTCTAACCATTCCAATTGATACTTCTTTGAAGTATGGGCAACCACTTTACCTCTTCCCTCAGCATTTGGAATACTATGGGTTGGATTTGCCACCAACCGAAAACGCCAGGTAGAACCTTGCTGAATCTGGTTTAACAACCCTTCATATGCTTTGGATTCCCCACTGTAATCTGGATAGCCAAATTGTTGTGCAATTTTCTCTAAATCAGGTTTGCAGGAACTGAGTATCATTAAATAGGTTTGATTTTTTAAAGTATCAATTCTCCACAAATTTCTATTCTGTTTTTCTAAAAAAGCATTTTCCACAGCGCCATGAATTTTATTTGGAGAAACCAAAGCAATCTGTGTTTTTCTTCTTTGTATATCTAATGGAATTCTTGAAAGATACATGTTTCTCACCTCAATTCCAACATAGGATCATGCTCTGTTAAAGTATCTACCTGTTCCTTATACATCATCTTCCCTCGCATTTCCTTCACATAACGATAACCATATTCCCTCCGAAATGGAGAAAATGACAGTGGAACATCCTTTTTCACTGCCCCTTCTTGTTCATGCTCGATCACAATTCTTAAATGCAAAGTCTCAGAAAACCGAAATAATGATTTCCTTCGCCACTCTGGTACAAGCCAATCCTCATCATAGAGTGCTTGATATAAGTCATTCTCACGGATTCCCAAAATCAATGGCTGTGTCGGCGGACAGGATCTTCGACCCAAAAAAATCGAAAAACCTGGGTGTTTCAGTGCCTCGATCAGTTCTTCCAAAAAAATCTTATCTTCATCTGCCAAACCCACTAAAAACATAGCATCACTCAAATATGCCCTGTTTGATACATTTGTATTGAATTTTTCTCCCATATGGGTAATCTGATAATCATTCAATTTCGTCCCTGGCAGATCCACCCGGACGCCAAACTTCAATTTCTGCAAATCCTCTAATGATTCATCCCGTTTTCTTCCCAGCGCCGCTGCCAACATCCCCAGTACTCCGCTTTTCGTTGGCATGTAATCTGTCTCACGGCTGTCATACATAGATCCAGAACCCCATGACTGCAATGGTGCACTTAATCTAAGTAATAAAGTATACAAAGCATCACTCCCCTTCTTCTGAATACTTATCAATCTCACTGGCAATATTTTGCAGAAGTTCAGTAAAATTCACTTTCTGTGCAAAATCTTCACCGTCACTTCCCACTACCCATGCCTGCTTAGGCTCTGACACATAATTTTGATACACTGTTTTTGCATGATTCATCAATGCCTGTTTGGATTCCTTCACAAATCCATTGCTGTTGGCCACAACAGCCCGCTCAAATGCCCCTGCCAGATTGACTGGCTGATCTTTGCGAAAAGTGACATATACCATATCTGGAAGGGTTCTGTTGGCAAATGTATTCTGTTTTCCAGTTGGCATGGAACGGATAAAAGCCTCCGCAAACCCTTTGACTGCCATTTTCAATTCCTCTGGCTGCAGATTTTCTGCCAATTCTTTTACATTGACCGTCGCATAGCGATATAAGGTAGATGAATTAAACTCCACGGTGCCAAGATGTCCTGCTCCAGC
Organism: Lachnospiraceae bacterium; assembly: GCA_910575005.1. GTDB lineage: Bacteria > Bacillota > Clostridia > Lachnospirales > Lachnospiraceae > Petralouisia. The sequence continues at coordinate 45,115 of CAJTCL010000009.1, forward strand.
ATTGTCCTCCGGCGCACAGTCATCCACGGCCGTAAAATAATCATATTCATTGCTGACTGCGTGTGTGGAAATACTGTGAGCAACTTGTGCTGCGGCATCATAATTTAAATTTGGATTACTTGCCGCCATACGGCCAAATAAGAGAAGATCAACGCTGGGCGTATCGTTCAGAGCTTTTTCCAATAATGGCTTATACTCCTTATCTTTGTCTTTTTCTTTAGCAGAGGATTCCTTATATGCTGCCGCAAGCTTGGCCACATTTTGCACTTGTTTTGCACTGATAAAGAAAAGTGCATCTTTCTTATCAGAACCTGCCTTCACGCCTGCCAATTCCAAAACTTTTTTTGCCACCTTCTGCGCATCTGTATCTGTAATCTCAGCATTTTCCTCACAGATTTTATCAGAAACCAGCTTCAATACATCTTTGGTGCGATACCCAATATAATCCGATGTAAATAACTCCTGAAACATCAATCGCATTGCCCTCTTCCATGACTGTGATGATACCCTGGCTCTCATAGCACCGCCATACATCGCCATCTTCGGGCTTCCTGTATCATCCCTATTTACACAACTTGGTGGAACTGTCTGCAGCACGTGAAAATCAACATATAAATTCTTATTCATCATACATCCTCCTCTTCCTTCTTTTTGTTTTTCTCTCTATAAAAATCTTGTCCCCATTTGAAACATATTTGTTTTTTGCCCTCTGGCATCTGAATCTCATATAAATCTCCAGCAAAATCCTGATAATTAATCGGTATGCCATTGGATTTCAGGAGCTGTATCACTCCTCTGAGATGATAGGACAATTCTTTCATGTCAACAGCAGTAGCCAGCTTCTGTAATCTTTGCAGCATTCTCTGCTCTGCATTCGGGTCATTGAGCGCGCGAGCCAATCTTGACAGCGCTCTTCCAATGCTAATATGTTCCTCTGTGTGCATGGGCTGACTCTCAAGCGAATGCCCTTGCTGGTGCAGGGCATACAAAGTCAGCGCAATATAACATGCCCATTCCTCCCTGGTGGCAATGCCGCTCTCGCTCATAAATTCTTCTGGCATATCAAGTAAAATAACTCCAAAAAGCTTGGGCATCTCACCTGGTTCATTTCCTACCCCACGGCGCAGATTTGCCAGCATTGCCTTGCCGTCGCCCTTACCAGCTTCCGCCTGGAACATGCTTATTTTTTTCCCAACAAAACTCTTTATGTCAGCTTTTTTGCTCATTCGTTCTCCTCCCTGGATCATAGTTTATAGATTATGCGCAGTTCTCTTTGATAGTCATTTTGTATGCCTGGAACTGTCAACAATCCTTTATCTCCTTCCTTATAGATAAAAATATCCATGCCCAAAGTCGCAATATAATCATCTACCACTTTTCTGGCAAAATAAGAAGATTTCCGCTCCCATTCCACAAGCTTTTCCTCGGGGTTTCCCTGCGTGGGATCAATCCCAACCAGCCATTGCCGAAATGCATGGTCTATGGAAACATAATAGCGGCTGACCAGCAGATCTTTGATATTACTTTTTACAGAACCAGTTCCATAAAACAATTTGTTGAGTTTGGCAGCCAAACGATTTAACGCTTCGGCCACCGATTGACATTTCTCCACTTGCTCTGTGATCAGGTCGATCCACTTCCCACCCAATTCCTCCAATATGCCTGCTGACATCACTATATTATCATCCACGCAATCTCCAAAGGTATAATTCTGCTTATCTCCATAGACGATTCCCACCATCCGAAAGGTAAGCAGTGTCTGTGATGCAATTATTTTTTTATTTTTAAGCATCTGCATCCATTGCACAACTCCAGGACTATGGTCTTCCTCGTCCCCCTCAAAAAGTGTGGGAAATTCTCTCCACGCATGAACTGCTGGATCGTGTAATCTGGGAACATGAATTTCTTTATCTAAATTTTTATCTTTCTTTGTGCGCCATAAGGTCATTGGCTCATTAAAATCTTCTTCCACCGGATAGAAATCTCCTCCCATAGCACGAAATCCAGTCACATAGCCGTCCTCTCTCTTTAACATAATCCGCCTGGACTGCATGGTATAGAGTTCTGGCAGATTATCTGGCGGAGCAATCTGATTACTCTGTAATACACAGACCTCTTTTTCCCAAGTTGGTTTTGGTGCGCCCCACGGTTCTTTATCCTCTCTTAACGGACATAAATTTAACATCAAAGTCTCAAACAAATGGGCTCCATTTACCATCACAACTCCAAGCTGCCCCAATCTCCCTACCTTTACAGGCAGCGTTGTCCCTGGAACACCTACTTTTTTATCTGCTTTTATATTGACTGCATAGGCATTAAGATGAATCAACCAGCGCAATGCTTCCCCATAGTGCAGCTTGGTAAGCTCCTTGCCATCCACCATACTAAAGTGATGTTTGGTCGCTTTATTGTTACTTTCCTTTATATTTCCAAACAGACAATCTAAGTTATAATCTGTTCCATACTTTAAGTTACTGACCTGCCAGAATGGTGTCTCAGGATGAAACAGCCAAAAACGCTCCTCCCATGTCTTTAAGTAATATCTCACTGCCCGCTCTGGAAACTTCCCCAGCGCCCAGTAATTTTCCCAGCGCTCTAATATATCTTCAGGATCATCATCTTTTAATAATTCATCCGTCTCCCCATTTTCGTTATACCGATAAAAAATGGTTTCCACAAGTGCCAGCAACACCCGCAGCACTGCCACATCCTGTGTCGGCGTCTCTCCCGACAAACTTGTATATTCATGCGCGTGGAGAATTACATCCAGCAGCGAAACTTCTTTCTGTTCCAATGATGGGGTAATTACTTTAATCCATGATTCCTCCAAGAGATTAAATTCCTTCTCCTGCATCTTCTTCCTCCCTCTTTATGTACTCTAATCCTCGTTCAAAACTGTATGTCAATTCATAGCCGTTCAATTCTGTCTGATTTTCCTGATTCAACAGCAAGATCAATTCTCCATGCAGCCAGGAAGACTGCTGCCACAGAGACAATTCCTTGCGGTTTCTGTCTTCCAGCTCCCGAATGGTATCTTCTCTGTTCCAATATGAACTGAAGATATGCGGCAGCCTTAACCGTTGTCTGGCAACCATGCAGCCCTCCTTACTGTCAGGAACCCTGATGGCAGACAATACTGGAAATTGATCTGGATTCTGTGTTACAAATAAAATATCCCCCTCTCTATTTTTCTTCATCAATAATACTTCGATGGATGATACTCCGTCCCGTACACTGGCCTCAGCCACTTTCTCGCTGGACTGCTCTTGATTCTCAAGAATGCCGCGGAACCCTTTTTTCATGGGCTTCTGAAGTCGATAATTGCCAGCTTTTGCTTCCTTTTCCCTTAACATACGCTCATAATCTGACAAAGCCTTATCATATTCTACTCCCTTCAACCCTAAATCATCCTCTTGATTATACACTTTCTGCACTAAATTGGAAATATCTGCCGGAATATTTATTTCATTTCCTAAAACTTTTTCTGTTCTAAGCAAAAGATAATCTCCATATACCGCTCTGCTGCCCTTATCATAATTGACATGATCCTCTTGTAACTTGCTGCCCTTACCATAATTTACATGATTCTCTTGTAACCCGTTGTCATCATCACAAATAGTATTGTCCCTTAAAATAATACATTCTGGATTTTGTAACGATTGAGGCCTGGGGGCTCTGTCTGATTTTCCATCCCGTTGATGTCTATGCAGACGCCCCACTCTCTGCAATAATAAATCAATCGGACACAGCTGTGTCACCATAATATCTGCATCATAGTCCAAAGACTGTTCCAAAACCTGTGTGCCAATTAATATCACTCTGTTTCTATCACTGCTTGTGGAGGTTTTCCCCATTTTTTGCAGCAGCTCTTTTTCTTTTTGGGCACGGTCTGGCATGGTAAACTGTGCATGATACAAGATTACCTTGACATTTTGCATGGAAGCACAACACTCTGCATAAATCCTTTGCGCATACTTGACGGTATTGGCAATGATACATGCACAGCCTCCCTGCTGCAAACGTTGATCGAGCACAGAAATCAGTTCTGATATCTCATTCATATAAGTGATCTTTATCTTTTTTTCTGGGAGCTGCTGCTCTATCTTTACCTGGTCAACGGTCTCCCCATCACTCCAAGTCAGAAGTGGATAGCCAGGATTATCCTTCCAATCTGGCTGCAGCGCTGTAATGTTAGGTCTCCTGTTTCCCAGACAATACTTTGCATATGCTTTCACATAACATTCCACCAAAGCGCTGCGGCGGCTGGGAGGAAGTGTTGCGGACAGTAAAATCACAGGTACGCCATATGCGGCCATCCACTCCAGAGAACGCTCCAAATACTCATTCATATAGGCATCATAGGCATGGCACTCATCAATGATCACCACTTTCCCAGCTAGTCCCACATGTCTAAGCATAAAATGCTTGCGTTTTAAGGACGCCATTAAAAATTGGTCTACAGTCCCGATGACAAAATCGGCCAACAAAGCTCTTTTATTTCCCTGAAACCATCTATGTACCTCTATGCCATCCTGATCATACCCATCATCATCGACATACGCACTGCCATTGATCATGATTTGACGATAAGATTCATTTAACTCTGCTGCATTATGGGCCAGACGAATTGCATTTACTGTTTCCTCTGACACCTGCTTGCTCCACTCATATAATCGCTCAAACAATCCATTGCTGGTTGCTTGTGTCGGCAGACCAAAGAAGATTCCACCCTCGCGTTTTCGATTTGCCAAAACCTCTGCCGCCGCTAATGCCGCTTCCGTCTTTCCGACACCCATCTGCGCCTCCAACACAAAGATCCCTGGATTTTTACTATTGTTAATCACCTGCTGTATACAACTCTGCACCTCATTTGGCTCAAACCCAAATCTCTCATAAAAAATATCTTTATCCATCCGATTCATTTCAGAACACCAGGTTTCTGGAAATGCCACGCGCTCCCACCCTTGTTTCATTCTTTGCGGGTATAACCCTTCCTCTCCAAAATCATCCAATTCTATCAAGGGAAAATAAGTGGTATTGCTGGCAATCCAGTCGGCAATAATAAGCAGCCCTGAAAAAAGTACTTGTGCCCGCAAGGTCACACTTGGAAGTTCTTCCACCGATTTCATACCAGCCAAATCTACTGCCTGTGCTACAATATCACGCCAAGCATCCTCCCAAATTTTCCTGGACTCGCCTTCCTGCTCGACGCCAAAAAAATTGATGGGATATTTCTTGATCAAATCAGATTCGCCATTGATTGTTCCTCTATCCATTGGTTTGCCATGATGAGCCCCCACGATCATGGCCAGGCTTTCATTGATACCAAATGTCATTGTATCACTCTGCAAGATCCACTGCCCTGCGTATGCATGAGGTGTTTTCCCTGCTGCTCGATATTCTTTATTGACTAAAAAACCACTGGCAGCAATTTCCTCATACTTTACTGGACAAGCTTTGGTAATGATACTCTGAAAGTAGGAAGTAGCTTTTCCGATATCATGGACTGCTGCCAAAAATACTGCTGTCTTCTCAAACTGTTTTGCTTCCAGACCGGACGCATCTATCACTGCCTCTGGAAGCCATTGTTTGACCAGCTTTTTGATCACTCCAGCCGTATCCTTTAAATGCATCCATAATGGCAGCCATTCTTCCTCTGTCTCACGGCTTGTCTTAGCCATCAATATTTGGTATTTCTTTTGCATTTTCTTCTCCTCCTCATTAGCTAATTGCATTACACATAAAATACTTTTTCATCTTCCAGCCGAATACAGGCAAGACTTGCCTGAGGATTTCTGTCACGCAGCACACAACCGCAGTCTATATCATAAAAAATACAATCTTTTTCCTGATTATAATAGCGGAATACCTTTCCATGATGATAGGAAAACTCTCCCTTAATTACAGTAGGTGTATGCCCTGCAATAATCATTCCATGCGGTTTCCCGCCCATTTGACAGGATTCCTCTCTGGCATATAGGAAAAAATCTTTTCTGCTTGAATATAATGCACTGATATCCTTTAGACTTTCTGTATATCCTGCATGAACCACAATACAAGCCCGATCGCCAACCGTCAATTCCCGATAATAAGGCATTTGCCGAATCATCTCTGACCATCTGCACAGTTGCCCCAGGGTAACACCAGAATGATCAATCAAATTTCTTACTGTGCCATAGACATCAAAATAAGAAACAGCTATTCCACTCTGTTTCATAAAATATTGCACAGAACTATATAAGGCCGCTGTCTCACTGTTAGAATTTCGATCAGTTGCCAATTCTTCTTTCTGATCCAGTTGGAGCATCACATCAACATAAGCCAAAAATTCTTCTTCATGGTTGCCCCGAATTGGCTGGACATTTACCGGACAACCTTCCAGCCACTCTAACATTTCCAGGCTGTGTTTCCCTCTGTCAATAAAATCTCCCGCTAAAATCAGGCTGTCCTCATAAGAAAAATTAATTTCTTCCAGCATCCTAAGAAATTCTTCATAACAACCGTGAATATCACTGATCACATAAACAGCCAAATTCTTTTCCTCCTTTAGTATCAATAGATGATTTAACTGTAAAAAGCGGGGTATTGGAGCCCCGCTGGTAAATACTCTATTTTCTTTTCCACTTTCTTTTTAATAAGGCAGACTCCATCTTTCGCAATGCGGTTTTTAAACGCATCTCTATCTGTTCTGTCTCTCTAAAAAACTGTCCCTGTATACTCATTTTATACATAAAATCATCGTATTGCCGATGGGATGATTGAAATCCATAAACAATCCATTCCTTGATCCAATCATCAAAATCACGGTTGATATCCATAAAAATATCTTCTGTCAGATGTTCAATATTATAATTGTCATAGACCAGCAACGACTTATTGTCGTCAAAACCATCATCAGTCCATATCTTGGTATGGTTATCGTCTGCGATCATTACAATCTCTCTAAATTCAGATTTAAATATAAGTGTCGCCGGCAATTGTTTTTCCACACCAACTTGGCAGGCTTGCAGCCAATCAAATGGATTGTCATCATCCCAATCGGCGTCTAACACAATATCCACATCGAATAATTGCATATGGCACCACCCATCATGAGGTTTTTCCAGCATACTATTTGCCTCCTTTTATTCAAATGTTAGTCAAAATCATAAGCTCTCTGCCATGCCGGAGCCTCAGGGCCTCTGCCTGGATAATCATAATAATATCCGCCTGGCCCAAATTCATCCTCTGACTCATAGGTAATGTAATAATCGACTTTTCGCAGCAACTCAAAATCCCGTTGACGTGTGCGGTCTGATAATCTAGGATAATTGCTGTGATACCAGGTTATAGGATCTTCTATCTCACTTCTGATCACTTGCTCCATCACATTACACAGTCGTATAATCCTTTCCATATATCTTCTTTGATTCTGGCTCTCAGGAAATTCAGGAGGCGAAAAATCTCCTATACAGAAACCATACATAAAATCACCATCTACAGGTATATATGCCTTTAACTTCTGTGAATAACATACATGCAGAATACCAGCATTTTTTAACAATTGGATATCACGATAAATAGTCTTTTTACACATTTCAAATCCGTAACATTTCATATGATCATTGATATCACGAAAAGAAATTATTCTACCTGTATAAAATAGATCATACAGACATAAAATACGGCATGTTTTGTTATCCACACGAATTCCTCCAATACCTAATGTATTTTGTGTCAATCAATGTCAATTTCACAATAAAAAATGAAATATCTGTTTATATATGGAAATTTTTGATGATGCCAGTAGTATATCACAAATTTATTCATATTTGTATTTTATTTTCCCCAACCTGCGCAAGCGTTTGATCGTTCCCAACATCATCAAAACAGCCCCTAAAATTTCATCTTCTTCCTGTTCTCCCAGTTCCAGTACGAATTCCATTCTTGACAATTCTTTGATCTCAAAAAATCCTTCTCCATATCCGCAGTTGAATATCTTTAAGCGAGCCTCATTGCTAAGTCCATAGAGACAGCGATTTATCATGTTTTTCCGATTATCTTCCTGCCGTAAAATGGTATCTATGGACTCGTCAGACAAATTCTCAATCAGCTCTCTCTCCAATTCATGTAGTTTTTCAAGCAGTTTTGGACTGTGAAATATTGGGTAGACCGCATAAAATTTTTGATATATCTGCTTACCTTTCAACTCTTTTTGCTCTCTTTCCTTTTCCAAAAATTCAAAGTCTAACTTGATTTTCTCTTTCTTTTGCAGAGCAAGCTCAATAAGACTATTTTCCTCATAATTAAAAGACAAATAGACGCATCCATTTTCCATCTGGATCTGCTCTGGCAGCAAAGGAATACACCTTTCTACTGTCAATTGAAACCTTTCTTCAAACAAGATGGAGATGATACCACGAAAATAAATATAAAAAATCATTGCCTGTATTCCCTGAAAATCCAGTATCCTATATTCCTCTGCTGCAGTTTCTAGTATGTAATCTAAATTGTCTATCCCGCCTGACAACAGAGGCAGTAAATTTTTGATATATGCTTCCCCTCCTCCAAATGCAGCTCCTTCCAATATCGTTTTCCCATATCTACTGGCCATTTTAATCATTTCCAAGGTTCGTGCAGCAGCCTCTCTCAATGACTCTCTGTTTTCATCTTTTGCGGATGAATTAAATTTTCTTATGGCATCCCTGCGCATCTCATCTAAAATAGCATCCCGCTGCTCATTGCCTAAAATAGTATCGCATTGCTCATTGCCTAAAATTCCTTCCCCCATATTTGACGGTCCCTATTGTTTTTCTTGTTTATACAGACGTTTGACCGTTCCTGACATCACGAACAGAGAGCCCAATAATTCCTCTTCTTCGTGTTCTTTTATTCCTATCACATAATCTACAACATATCGCTCATTTTTCTTCCAAAGAAATATGAAAGAATCATCACTTTCAAGTATTTTTTGGCGTGCTTGGTCGCTGAACACATAGAAACAATCAGATACTATCTGAAATCCCATCTCATTTATAACTTTCTGTATGAACAAATTTGGCAATTTTCCAATTTCTTCTTCCAACGCCTGAATCATCTCAAATAATTCAAAATTTGTAATCACTGGATGGGAATGCAAAATTTTTTCAGCTTCTTTATCTTTTACATCACATTCTAAACGCCATGCTTGCATTTCTTTTTCGCGCTGTTTCTCTATCTCTTTCTTCTGATCAACTATTTTCCCAACTAGCTTATCAAACTCCACAAGATATTCTTCTGAGAATACTATCACGGTGCGCAGACTCTCAACGGTTGTCTCCAAACTATATACATAAAGTACGTAATATGCTCCTAAAAGATAGATCAAGAAAACCATTGCCTTGGTTCCCTGAGGCTCCTTAATCCAATATTCCTCTGTCATGATCTCAATAATACATTGAAACTCTCTTCCATCCACGATTAAGTAAAGGATTCTTTTCAGATATTGATCATCTGTTTTTTCTTCTGCATATCCCTCCAAAACCAAAAGCCCTTCCATCCAGCTAATAGTATGACATTCCAGCACAGAAATCACTGCATTCATAAATCGTTTTTTATCTTCCTCTCCCGCCGGTTTGAATTTTTTTATGGCATCCCTGCGCACATCCTCTAACATTTTATTCATGATCTTCTCCTCCGCCGCATATAATAAAAAACCAAAAATTTAATATCGTTTATCTTCTTTTTCTTTTCTGATAATCACTAATCTTAAAAAGAAGATCCAAAACCAACCCTATATAACAAAGCACTAAGATAGACAAAAGAGGAGTGAGTGTATAAAATGTCACTACTTTTTTCCGATCCTCCTCTGGCAATGGTGATGAAAAACCCTGCAACGGTTGTTCTTTTAGATTATTGTTTAATCCCACGACACAACTAATAAATACGATTACCAGTAAAATACTGATAGATATTCTTATAAATCCTATGTGATTTAACAGGATAAGAATTAAAACCGGCAGACAATAACCAAATACAGCGGTTCCAGTCGGCAGACTCTTCCAATAATCCATCTTTTTCAAACCTTTTCTAAGCTCAAATCCATATAAGACAACCACAAAATACAAAATAATTAAAATCATATAAATGAAACCCATAAATACATCCTCCTTTTTATTGGTGAGCTAACTATAACATGGCTCTTTTTCATATAAGGACAACGTACTGTCGTATATTGATCTAACACAAGAAAAGAAGTGAGCATCTCCTCTGATCAGATAAATATTCCAACAAAAAATCCGATAATCTCAATATAAGAATCAGAATCAATTTTGGATTTTATGACAATCACGCGAATTTGTAAATACTATAAAAACAACTCGCGTGCTGTCAACACACTGGCAACATTTTGATTCCGAATTGGGAGGTGAAAGGTAAATGGACATGATCACAGATCTGGCAATGATGCAGGCATTAACTTCAATTGAAGACGCTATGAAACTGCAGATGCAGGCCAAAGCAGAACGAAGAGCAGAAAAAGCTGCTGAAGAGGAAAAAGAATTTAAGGAAAAGCTGACACGTGCTGCTGTCAGTAAAATGGAGCTTGAGGGCATGGCTTCCGATATTAAGGGAACACAAGATGCAGTGCGCAGAGATCAACTGATGGCTCTGATGATGGCTGGAATGTAACTTTCTACCCAATGTATTTCAAAATTTGGAGGAGATTTGCGCTAAATAAAGGAGGCGCAGCAAATTACATCGACCGAATGAGTCATAAATTTTCACAAAATTTGGCATACAGATGGCTGGCATAATTTTTCAAATACACTCTAACACAAACAGGAAGAGGCTGCTGCAAAATAGGTTTTATATACAAAATATGGTTTTAGAACGCAAGAATCCCATTCATATATTGTATATAAGCTTTATTTTGCAATAGCCCCTTATTCTTTCACTATCTAATTTTGGGTTGACGCTGCTCTTGCTCACACAGATGATTAAAACATAGGATAATACTGAAACTTCTTCATATTCCTCCAGCGAGTAAAAACGTAGCTGATTAACCGCTGGGATAATATCAATCTTCTTCGTCAAACTCCTGCCAACCCTTCATCCAAGGGATGCCATTCCACAATTTTCCGGTGCGGATAAAATACTCAATGGCAGTCATCACAGCGTCCTTATCCGTGGTAGTATATTTCCTTTGAATAATAGACTGACCATCGGAACACTGAATATCTGTCTCTTCGTCTGATTCTAAATATTGTGGGTCATAGGCAGAGAACCAAGCAGCTTCCTCCCCCGTCATCCCGCTGTTATCTCTCATGTACTGCAAAGCAAACAGGCCGTCCCCGCTCTCTAACTGCATAAGATCTTCCTCCAAATCAAGATTATTTGTGAGATAGATATCTCCCCACTCTTCGTCTCGGAGATTTTTCATAATTTCCTGGCATTGTTCTTCTGTAATCTCCTCAGGTTCCCCAAGCCAACAGAGATAATATTTCACAGCAATCCCCTCTGGCATTTCCGCCGGCTTCTCACTTTTGGGGATAAATTCTTGGTGTTCTATCCATTTACTCATTTTATTTCCTCCTATAACTCTTTATAGACCCAAAGAAATATTCATAATATATTCCCTTATATCACTGGAAATTGTAATAATGTGCTTAACAAAATCTTTCATTTTAGGCGTATAAAGCCTTAGTTGCAACAAAGTGTCTATGTTTCTCATGACCAGAATTATAATAATCGAAATAATAATCGTCCATTTTTTACTGCATATTCACTATCTCCCTTTTCTTCTCATCCATTTTTTGTAAATCTTCTTGTGTTATAATTCCCTCTTCCAAAGCTATTTGTGTTAATTGCTGAATTGCAAGATTGGTATTTTCCTCTGTATCAACTAAAATCGAAAATGTAGGTTTTGTCATATTCAAATCCTCCTTACTCAATTCTTATCCCAAATACATATGCCACCCGTTCAAATTCTTTTGCAGCCTGCACAGATTCTGAACGGTTTAATTTTCCATCATTATTGTGGTCACACATTTTTGTGATTTCAATCAATTTCTTTACTGCAGCATTTCTATTAAAATATTCTGTTTTAGTCATATAGTATTGCTCTCCAGAATTTGTTACGACTACCATTACCTTCAACTTACTATACAGCAAAAATTCCGAATAATCTTCAACAGAAAAAGCAGAATCTGTTGGATGATTATGTACTAATACACAAACTTTATCATCTTTTCTGTCTAATAATTCATACGTTTTTGTATCCGATTCCAAATCCGTATTTGTCTGGGTTCCTTTAATCATATTACCTTCTTCATGGCTGTTTATGGAATAAACAAGAGCTACTTCATTATAGTTATTTTGATTTAATGCATAGTACAGTATACTCTGGCATTTCTGATACAGATAAAAAGACTCGTCTTCTCCAATCTCATCAATAATGTATGGTCTAAGCCTCAATAAACTTGCCTCATTTATAAATTGTTTTTTATGCGATGATATCGAATTGACTTTAAGCATAAAATATGTCCTTTCTTTTCCATACCTCAACGAAATTGATTTCATTTTCCTTCATAACGTGTATACGCTCTATTATTAAACCATAAAAATAGCTCTATTTTATTATACACAGTACAATAATAAATATCAATCAGATTATAAAAAAGCATTTTACAGATGCCTTTTTATAATCTGGTTGATATCTATCATTTGAATTTCTATTGGGTATCGGTAGACTGCCATGTATATGTTGGCTTTAAGCAAAGTAATTACTCTCATATTTGATACCTAATTTCTCAAAAATTAATTTTGCTATTTTGCATTTATTGCATCTTTTTGGATCTATTGCATTTAAAAAAATTATAATCCGTTCAGAGGTAAATTTAAAGTTAATTGGAATGATTCGGTGGGTAAGTTTAGACTGACACCCTTACAGCGAGCAAAAAGCCAATAAATTTGACCTTTATGTTCGGCAGAGACTTCCAGAAACAACTATTGTTTGGCTGTATATTAACTATTTATGTGAACATTCCGGTCATGGCTTACAAAATGACAATAAGGTGTATGGAGAAAATACGCGAAAGATACGGGGATATCTTGAAATTTATATACCTGTGGAATGAAAACAAGATTGATAATCCATTCGGATAAAATGATAGACGATAATATTTTATCGCCAAAGTAATTAAATATCGCTTGGAAAAACTTGGGCTGTCGCACTAAGAATAAACAAAACAAGATATTGTATCATTTTACTCATATATCTTATTTGAAATTTTCTTAATGCGGCAGCCTAAAATATATATCATCTCATTATATGAAGTTTGAAAAACCTTAAAAATACTTAAGTTAATCTTTTTAACAACTCGCTCCCCTGGTTGATTACCTTTTGGTATCTCTTGGCATTTACACTTTTCAGCCAGGCAATTTTTCCTGAAATCTCGTTTATTGTCTGAGAAGATACCGAACCACCAGACTCATGTAATTTCTGTGCATTATGTATAGAAGCTTTTAATATCTTCACCCATTTCTTGGGAACACCAATCTCTTCATTGATTACAATACCAGTGATATACTGTCTGTTATTCTTTCTCAAGATATGTGTTTTTTCTTGTTTCATGTGAAAGCCTTCGGCTTCAATAATTTGATTGACACTGTTCAAAAAACTTCCGACTGCTAAATTCTCAGTGTCTCCACTATAGCTAAAACTCATATCATCTGCATATCTTGTATAAGTAAGCCCCAGCTTTTGGCATAGACCATTGATGCGCTTATCCATATTTCTGCAAATAATATTTGTGATCATAGGGCTTGCCGGAGAACCTTGTGGCAGTATTCTCTCGGAAGTTTTGATATATTTTACCTCTCCTTTTACCTCAAGCGGCATCCTCTCGCAGTAAGTGCAGATCATCGCCAGCAGTGACGCGATATAACCTGAGTAGCCAAAAGACTGATATAAGCCCCTGACACGCTCAAATGTAATGGTAGGGAAAAAGTTTTCTAAATCAATATTGATCAATAAATCAGGACTGGTATTATGTACTTTTGCACCTGTGAGGATCGATCTTGATTTCATAAATCCATGTGACAGATCCGAAACCTCTATTTTTTGCAGAATTTTTTCTAATATCTGCCTCTGTGCCGCTTTGAGCTGTGATTTGGGCGCAGCGATATGACGGGTTCCGCCGCTTTTTTTGGGAATATCAAAGCGATAATAATTGTCAAAGGTGACAACATCCCTATGGTACACCAGATAACGCAGCGTTTTGTATTCGATTTGCAAGAATTCTGCAAGTTCTCTGTCTGTCTCTATGACAGGCATCTGATTCTCTTTCAGTTTCTGCACATCCGTCTCTTTTTTTGCTAACAGTCCAGAATAACCTTTGCCAATAAATACAATATTTTCTGCTTTGCGCTTGTTCCAAGCCTCTGATTTTAATTGCTTTTGCCGTTCCCGCTCTGCTTTTCTCTCTGCTCGTCTGGCAATCGATTCCTTCATAATTTCCTGGGAAACAACAGCACGAATTTTTTCATAATCCCAGGTGTCCTCGTATTGCTTTTTTAAGTGAGAAATCTTTTTCTCAATTTCCGTTTTCTCCTGATAGGCCTCGGAAATCTGTTCGGAAAGTTTTTGCAGCTCAGCTAACAGTTTTTTCCTGTTCTCAAAGTCTTCTTCTGTTTCATTTTGCTGGCGCTCATATGGCGTTGGTAAATTGCTAGGCCAAAACCCATATTCCTGCATTTTAAGAAAGGTAAATTCTTTCTTGCCCATATTTTGTACCAGTGTTCTATATTCGGCTTTTGTATCCATTATAACAACATCTCCATTATATCATTGATTTTATATTCTTTCTCGTATTCCAAATTTTTTAACTTTAACAATTTATAGGAGGCCACATAAAGGGCAAGAATATGTGCGCAAGGATCCGAAAGATTTCGCTCACCTCTTTTAAATTTTGGGCAATTACAATTGATCTTTGTAATTTGTCCATCCTGGTCAATGACCACTTCTGTTTCCGTAGCAGGCGGCCATCTGTCTTCTTGCTTGTAAGTTGTCGTAAATACAAACTCCTGCTTGTGCGTATATTTTACCTTCATATTATCAAAGACACTTTTGCTGTATCTTTTTACATCAATTTCAATGTCAGAGATCTCATAGAGTTCTTCTGGAATGGGGGTGTTACACAAATGGCGAAAACGTACTTTGTCATTGATTGGATCAAAATAACCCTCGCCGCGCCGTAACAGCATGCCAACACCAGCTTTTATCCGATCACTTTTCTGCTTTGGAAGACTCTCCGAAATTTGCTGTATAGAGAGACAGCGTTTCTCTTTCAATAACTTATAAATATCTTTATAGCAGCCCTGACCTGTAAATCCTGCCATAATATTAAATGCAGTGCCTTTTACCCAGTCATTAGAAGACCATGAGGAGAAACCAACTGTCATCTGCATGGTACCCATATCGGCACGGATAAATTGGGGCATTCCAAATCCCAAAAGCCGCACATAAAACGCTTTCGACAAGGGAATTAATTTTTCCACAACCAGCCAGCGTCTTCTGCCCCAGATTTTTTCCTCTCTTCTCTGCTTGCCCTCATAGACAGCATTCAGCGTGAGGACTGTCCCAAAAGGCTCAAATACAATCTGTACTCTTTGCCCTGGTTCTAAAATCCATTTCATATAACGCGGACTCTTCTTCTCTTTGTGTTTTCTCAAAAATGCACAGATATCATACATATCAGAGGGAGAGAGCTTCAGTTCCATACCAGATAAAACTGCTGCAGATGACACCTGGTTAAATCCTTTGATCCAGGTTTCAGGCAAATCAATTTTCTTCTCCACATACTCTGGCACAATATCATTGTCTATCGTAAACCCTTCTGGATTGACCGACAATGTGACATCTGTATAGCTTCTAAATCGCTGCATTTCCTGCTCTAATTTGGCGGAAAAGTCAATATTTGTGGTTCCAAGTTTAGGTGGCTGCATTAAATCAAATTCATTCATCGCTACCGACAGACAGCCATAAACAGATTCATCAAGTGAAAATGCCTCAAACGATACCTGATCTTTATGGACCGTAATGACAGGATCTAATACAAACCATAAGCTGTAATCTCTGTCTTTGATAAACTTCCAAAAATCCCGTTCAATTTTATAATAATCCTTCCACGCATCATACTGGTCAATCTGCTTTTGTAAATTTCTTTGAATATTCAATAACTGGTTGATAGCATATTTTTTATGTGACAGCTCAACATCGCAAGCGTCCATCTCTTTCTTTAAAGACTCTCTTACATTTGGCATGTACTGCTCATGCACCTTTATGCGGCGTTCAATTTCTTCATCCAGCCATGCAAAATAATCGGTTCTCTCTTTTGTCTTTTTTCTCGTATCAGAAACAACAATTTCTCTTAACATCAGCATGGCATCACGAAACAATAACGGATGCTTTAATTTCCCGCAGAAGGAAACTTTTTCATCGCGGGATAAATCAGGACTTAAGCCCAAAGTTGTTTGATTGTCAACCTGCGTACAACGAGAAGGGCTTGCGTATTTGTAACCTACTTTCATAACGTGCCTACCTCCTTCTGAACCCGAGCAAATGCCACAAGCGCTCTCTCAGAATCTATTTTGCTGTTTGTGCTTCCAATATCAAGAAGTATATGCTCTATTTCCTGCTGCTTTTCTGGATAATATTTCAAAAACAGCGGCAGAGAATGATAAATCTGTTCCTTGCTTTTTGAAACTTTATTGGGCAGATAAAGCAGGGTTTTGACATAATAAATATATAAATCTGGGTTCGCCTCTTTTATGTCAGAAAAGGCCTGTTCCATTTTATGGGAGAGATAAGCCTTCACCGCAACACAGGGATGCTCCATCATCCGTGGAATAAATTGTGTTGGAATCTTATTTCCATACCAGTCATCGAGTTTTTGCAAACCATACTGATAAGTTCTTTCAATTGGAGAATCCAGTAAAATAAGATGCAATTTTTCTCTTTCAGTAACTTCCATTCCATCAAATACAGACTGCGCAATTTTATTTAGATGATATACGTTGCATTCAAATAACAGCAACATCGTCGTGGTTCTCTTAGAAAGCTTCTCCTGTTGTCGTTCCACAACCTCAGTAAGTGTTTTTACAAGTCTTTTAGAACCTGTCTCCAAAATTGAAAGAATCAAACTATCTTTTGGCAGACTCTCCTCTTTGCAGGCCTTCAGTAAAGATACTGTGTTGTATTCCCGTTCTGTCATACCACCATGTTGTGAAATAACGACTAACGTATCTTTTAAGACATCATATGGCACAGAGAATATAATATTTTCTGTGATATCATAAAGGAAATCCGGCATCTTGGTAAAGCTTAACAACAGAGAGGTAAAATAGCGCAGCAACTCTTGCTGTCCCTCTTTGGATGCAGTCTCCATTTTACCGACAGATTTAATCAGTAAATCTATAATCTGTTCGGAAAGTTCTATCTGCTGTTCCAAAAATTCTTCCTTCTTCTCAGCGATAGATTTTAAAAAGGCAGTATACTCGGCGATCGTAAAATGATTGATGTTATCCTCTAAGATACTGTACCATGTTTCTATGGTATCTAAAAAGAGGAACTCAGCAATATGTTCCGGCTGGAATTTTCCGTTTGTCTGTTTAAAATATTTCTTTGCAGCCTCCCACATATCCTCTGAGGATGCATCCATCAAAGAGATCATAATCTCTGCATCAAACTCTTGCATAGCCTCCAATTGGGGCAGCAATATTTCCTTAAATAATTCTGCTGTTTTTTCATAAGGTATTTTTACAAGTGCAATCAGCTCTTTGATCTCATAAGAGTCAAACTTATGCTGCTCTTTTGCCTTTTTTAATATGGCATAACAGAACTCATGTACCCGTAAAGCCTTTGCGTTCTTGGCTACAAAAATAATGTCCTCCAGATATCTGTTCCAGATGGAATGCTCTGCCGCCTCATCATTTACAATTACATTGCCGAAATACCTGTCAAAAAAGAAATTATAACAAATATCCGCATAATACAGATCCATATAATCGTTGTTTTTATAGCTGATCAGCATTTCACGGGCAGCTGTTACAAATTTGACTTCATCCGTTGCCTTGTATTCGTCAAGTATTCTTCTTAAATAACGTAAATAATAATTGTATGCGCCTGACCTGCCGCTTCCTCTAAAATAATTGGCGGTCCTTGGAATGTCTAAATAGTATGCTATTTTCCCTAGAGCATCAGCCATCTCATATGCCTTTGCTGTCTGTATAGTATTTTTATAGGCAATATTTTTTACATTTGTGCCGTCTATGTAAGTATTTTTTTCATAGAGTTCCTGATTGCCAAAACAATAATAAATGTTGTCATAAGCCTTGGGTTTCTCTAAATACTCCTCCAACTCACTACCTTTTAATTTTACGCCATTCAATGTTAATTTCTTAATCTGAAAATCCATTTCCGGAAGTGTTTTGTAGATAAATTCTTTTTGCTCATTCAGCAGCTTCTCATCAAATACGCTTATATATTGCTGAATACAACGATTTAATCCACTGTGATATTCTTTCTTTGCCCACAATACATCGCTTGTATCAATCTGTTTGGCAGTATTAAGTAAAATCGGATTCTTCTCGATCGTCAGCTCCTGGAAGATACCACATGCCAATTCTACACTTGCAACTTTTAAGATACGTTCATATTCTTCTACCGAAGGCTGCATCTTTATAAACTGACTGAGATATTTTCTTCTTGAATATAACCGTTCCTTGGAAAACATATTCACAATGGTCTCCATATATGGGCTGTCAGCCTCAAAATCAAACAAATCACTGGGGTCCTCAATCAATTCAATATCCTTAAATTCAATTTGGTTTTCCTTTAAATAAGCAATATAATCTGTGTAATTCTTATCCTCATAATAAGGGAAAGCCACTGTCTGTTTGATCTGATAAAATTCATCAATAATATACTGCTTATCAATTTCTTCATAATACTCCCAACCTGTGCTGTTATTGTAATCCCAATATCTGTGGGCAGTTTTATAGCCGTAGGTATAACAAAGCAGGTTCTTTTTTTTGTAGTAATGTGTATTCGGAATAGAGGGTAAATGTCCATTTTTTCCATGAAAAATGGCATAATGCGTATACACTACTGTCGGTTTCAAAACATATGCCTCTGTATAATAAGACCGAGGAGAAGATTTTATTTCTCGCTCAACTTTGTGCTCTCCATACAAAATAAGCAGGCATGGATCTTTCTTGCTATCCCTGCCCCAAAGCATTATTCTGCGAATCGGAGGCTCGTCCAATTTCCAGAGCCGTTGTTGTTCCTCTGATGTTAAATTCTTCATCATTGTCAACATTTCCTTTCTA
Organism: Lachnospiraceae bacterium; assembly: GCA_910575005.1. Lineage (GTDB taxonomy): Bacteria > Bacillota > Clostridia > Lachnospirales > Lachnospiraceae > Petralouisia. Next base: position 64,462 of record CAJTCL010000009.1, read on the forward strand.
TCATATGATAAATTTCCAGAACGCCTTGGCGTTCTTGCGGCGGCGCGCAGGTCAGCTTTGCTGAAAAAAACAATTTTGCACGCCTGCCATCTTATAATATAGAAATACATATTCATCTCTTTTTAAATAAATTTAAGACGTTTGATGATGTATTTTCATGAAGTTCTGAACAGTTCTATGAAATTATAGTATAATTTCGACATTTTTTCAAGTAATTTGACGAAATCTAACAAAAAAATGGTTGACATTTTGGGAAAATATGATACAATTTAGGAAAAGGTTAGATTTTCTGGTCTATTTGCTTTGGGGAAGCTCCAAGGTTGAGATTTATCATTCATTACATCACAATGTTCTGCGTCACTCGCACGGTAGTCGTTACTGGTGCGTTTGGACAGTAGCCTGCGGCGCAAACGCACCAGTAACGCACCGTGCTAAAGTGTCAGAACAGAGTAAAGGATTGTTAGCAGAAAATCTAGCCTGCTTTGTTTTACCAGGAGAAAACTTCAACTTCCATAAGCGGTGAATAATCAGGTTTATCTTAGTTGGACGGCGCTCTGATAATAGTTAGAATGAAAAAGCAGTGGGGACTTAATTTTAAAATCTTATAACTCACAAAAGGACATTTTTGCTTTCTGAAAATGTCCTTTTTATTGAATGGATAATTGAAAATACCATCTATGAGGTATCATTATATTTTATTTAATTCCCATCCATGAGGAAATAACCATTCGCTGTACTTCACTCGTACCCTCATAAATCTCTGTAATCTTTGCATCACGCATTAAACGCTCAAACGGAAATTCTCTTGAATATCCGTCATAACCTGCAAGTTGGGCGCAACGGCGTGTCACATTTGTAGCGGCTTCTGCCGCATATAATTTACCCATAGCCGCAAGATGTGAAAATGGCTCATGATCCTGTTTTGCTTGTGCGGCACGATATACTAATAATCGGGCTGCATCAACCCTCGCTTGCATATCAGCAAGTTCAAACTGTGTAAACTGATATTGTGAAATTCTTTGTTCTCCCTGCATATGTTCTGTAACATATTTTTTGCAATGGTCAATCGCTCCCTGCGCTATCCCCAATGCCTGTGCAGCTACGCCAATACGTCCGCCATCCAAGGTCATAAGAGCCATCTTAAAGCCTTTTCCTAATTCACCTAATAGATTTTCTTTCGGAATTTTACAGTCTTGAAAAACCAATTCATATGTGGCAGAACCACGAATCCCCATTTTCTTTTCCTTTGTTCCGAAAGTAAACCCTGGAGTTCCTTTTTCTACGATGAAGCCGGAAATACCTCTGTTGCGTTGGCTTTTATCTGTCATGGCTGTTACAAAATAGGTATCAGCATAGAATCCATTTGTAATAAAGATTTTTGAGCCATTCAGCAGCCAATAATCTCCTTTATCAACGGCTGATGTCTGCTGGTTTCCTAAGTCACTGCCCGCAGACGGTTCTGTTACTGCAAATGCACCAAGCTTTTCTCCCTTCAGAAGCGGAACAAGGTATTTCTGCTTTTGTTCTTCCGTACCAAACTCTGAAATAGGGAAAGAGCCTAAAGAGTGGTGGTCAGACAACATAACTGATGTAGTGGAACAGTGTTTTGCCAATTCCTCAATTACTGCAATATATGCAAGATAGGAATGTCCGCCGCCACCGTATTCTTTCGGATAGCAAATCCCCATCATGCCAAGTTCAGCTAACCTTTTCCTGTTTTCTTCGGGAAAACGCTCCTGCTCGTCAATCTCTGCCGCCAATGACGCAACCTCATTCACAACAAATACATGAATGAGGTCAATTACTTTTTGCTCGTCCTCATTAAACTTGAAATTCATATGTAACCTCCTTGAAAACTGATTGATATTTCCTGCCGGCTGTTTTATAATAACACAAGAAATACAATTAAAAAATTTAATATTTTCGATATCTTAATTCAATATATTGAATATATTAAGGAGTGATAAAAGGTGAATACAAAAAGTTTGGTTACATTCAAAACAATTCTTGAAGTGGGAAGTTTTCAAAAAGCGGCGGATAAGTTAGGCTATACGCAGTCTACGGTCACATTCCAAATAAAACAGCTAGAAGAAGAATTAGCTTTGAAATTATTCGAGAAAATAGGCAGACGTATGGAACTTACACAAACAGGGAAAGATATTATGCCTTATATTGATATGATTTTGCAGGGAGCAGAGCAAATCAGCAATTACGGTAAAAGTCTGTCTGAAATATCCGGCTCATTAAAGCTGGCAATTCCAGATTCCATTTTGATATACAATATGCAGCCATTCATGCAGGCATTTACACGTGAAGCCCCCAACGTGCAGCTTATAGTCAATTCCATACAATCAGGGGAAATCAACCAGTCCATTGTGGACGGTACTGCCGATATAGGCATAAATTGTGAAAAAGACAGTTATCCCGATAGCGTCATACATAAAAAACTCGGCACATATAAAGCGGTTCTTGTTGCTTCTCCCTTTGCCAATAACAATCTGCTTGATTTTATCACACCACATCAGCGCAAATCGATCAGCCTAATCTGTAATGAGCCGGACGGCTATTATCAGTTGGACATGGATAAATACCTTGCTGAAAAGGATATTGTTCTTAATTCACACATGAAAGTACAGAGTATTGAAGCGGTAAAAAGATGTGTTATGAATAATTTAGGAATTGCAGTTGTTCCCACTTATTCTATTGGTGAAGAATTGAAAAATGGTTCTCTTATGCCAATTAAAACAGAACTTGATGAAAAAAATTACAATTCTTTTTACATCTATCATAAAAATAAATGGATAAGCCCACAAATGGAATTGGCTATGAATTTGATGAAGGAGCACTTAGGAATAGAAAATTTATAGAGTATGTCTGTTTGAGGCTGTCGCACTGATTCAATTAGTGCGACAACTCCATACATATTTAATGAAATCTGTTTTTCAGCTCATCTAAGAGTAATTCTGCAATCGGTGTAAATACCTGATATTTTTTCCAAATGATATACATTTTTGTTTCGAGCCGTGGAAAGAGAGGGCGAAAACACAGACCGCTGTCATCGCCTGTATTCATTAAGCGGTCAAAGGTAAGCATACCTCCAAGTCCTTCTTCTACAAATACGCCGCCGTTGTAACAAAGATTTATTGTACCGCTTAGATTTAACTGGTCGGCCTTTTCTCCGCACCACCGTGCAATATCAAATTTCATGCCCTGTTCAGAACAAATCAGGTCTATTCCGATTAAATCTGCAAAAACAATCTCCTTTTTTTCTGCCAGCGGATGATCTTTTCGGATTGCAAGCCCCCAAATGTCTGCCCCTGGTATTTCGATATGGTTGTACCTTTCGAGATTCGGCGGCTCTACGATAAAAGCAAAATCAATCAGTCCCCGGTCTAAGCGTTCCACTACCTGTTCCGTATTTCCGCTTGTAAGATGGTAGCAAAAACGGGGATAAGCTTCTTTGAAATCCTTAATTACCCGTGCCAGATATTTTATCTGATGTGATTCGGCACACCCTATATAAACTTCTCCCCCAGTAATGTTATCAAGTTCCCGAAATTCGTTGGTAGTTTTATCTACCATTGCGAGTATATCTTCTGCCCGCTTTCGCAGAAGCATTCCCTCGTCCGTCAGGCTGACACTGGTACTGCCCCTGCGAAACAACTTTTTTCCGAGTTCGGATTCCAATTCTTTCATTTGTTTCGATAAAGTGGGCTGGGAAACATGAAGTATTTCTGCTGCACGGGACATATTACTTTCTCTTGCAATTTCTAAAAAATAACGCAAAACACGAATTTCCATACCTTCCTCCTTGTTGTTTTTATCCAGTATAACACAGATATGATATTCTTACAAAGAATATCACGATATGAAATATATGTATTAGACATATCAGAAAATGTGCGTATAATAACAGGTATAGGAGGTGCAATGAATGTCAGAGGCATCAGATACAATGGGAATCCTGCATCAGAATCTGATTGACGCAGGGTGCAGCAAAGATTTAATTGAAACCTGTATGGAGCTTGCAAAAGCAAATAAGTGGAAATGCCTTTTGCCTTTGCTCTCCAAACAAAGAATCAATCTGCTGGATTCGGTGCATGACGGACAAAAGCAGATAGACTGTCTGGATTTCCTTGTTTACAGCATTAACAAAAAACATATTTAGGAGGATTTGTGCAATGGAAGCAAAATTGAATCAGATTCAGGAACTGAATCTTGTACAGGAATGGGATAAGACTTTCCCAAAAAGCGAAAAAGTAAATCACAGCAAGGTTACTTTCCACAATCGCTACGGAATTACTTTGGCAGCAGATATGTATATGCCGAAGAATGCAGAGGGTAAATTGCCCGCTATCGTCGTATGCGGTCCATTCGGTGCAGTCAAGGAGCAGGCGGCGGGCTTGTATGCACAGACAATGGCAGAAAGAGGTTTTCTGACGATTGCATTTGATCCCTCTTTCACAGGCGAAAGTGGCGGCGAGCCTCGCTATATGGCTTCTCCCGACATCAATACAGAGGATTTCATGGCGGCGGTGGATTTCCTTTCATTACAGGATATTGTTGATTCGGAGAAAATCGGTATTATAGGAATCTGCGGCTGGGGCGGCATGGCAATCCATACTGCGGCGCTCGACACCCGTATTAAGGCAACCGTAGCTTCTACGATGTATGATATGAGCCGTGTCAATGCCAACGGATATTTTGACAGCGAGAACAGCGAAGAAGCCCGCTACGAGAAACGCAAGGCAATGAATGCGCAGCGGCTTGAAGATTACAAAAACGGCACATATGCTCTCGGCGGTGGCGTGGCTGATCCCATGCCGGAAGATGCACCTTGGTATTTTCAGGACTATCATGCCTACTATAAAACAAAGCGTGGCTATCACCCTCGTTCCCTGAACTCAAACGGCGGTTGGAATGTGATTGGCTGTCAGTCCTTTATGAATATGCCGATTCTCCAGTACAGCAATGAAATCCGAAGTGCGGTAATGGTACTTCATGGGGACAAGGCGCATTCCTGCTATTTTGGCAAGGACGCTTATGCCGCTATGATTGACGGAAACAAGTATCAGGATAACAAAGAATTGCTGCTTGTTCCGGGAGCAAGCCACACGGATTTGTACGATCAGACAGATATAATTCCATTTGATAAAATAGAGCAGTTTTTTAGCAAGAATCTGAAATAAGTAAATGGTGCACATGCTTGGACAGGCTGTAGCTGCATATACAGACGCTACACATGGAATGACGCTCGCAGCTGTTTCAATGCCGTATTACCGTTATATTTTATCTTATGGGACAGCGAAGTTTGCACGCTATGCCGTGAATGTATGGAATGTGAATCCTGAAGGTAAGACTGAGATGCAAATCGCTAACGAAGGGCTTGACATCATGGAAGCATGGATGAAGAAAATAGGGCTTGTTATGAATATTACGGAACTTGGTGCAACAAAAGCCCTGCTTGATGGAATGGTAAAAAGCACGCTTATTATGGACGGCGGATATAAAGTGATGGATGCAGACGATATTCGTGCAGTATTACAGGCAAGCTTTTAACGGAGGAATACAGAAAATGAAAAAGATAACAGCAGCATTATTATGTGTATTCGTTCTGCTTGCTTTTACAGGTTGTGGCAAAGACACTCAGAAAACTGACGATTATTCATTCCATAGTAATTCCACTCAGAGCAATCCAAGTCAAGACAGTACCGGGCAGAATAATACCAATTCCAAACAGGATGGAGAATCAAAAATCTTAATTGCATACTTTTCCCGTGTAGGAAATACGGATTTTCCTGATGGAATAGATGCTGTTGCTTCTGCAAGTCTGATTGTCAAGGACAGCGAGTTATACGGAAATACACAGTACATTGCCACGCTGATTCAGAGAGCTACAGGGGGAGATTTGTTTCTGATTGAAACAGAGAACAAATACCCTGCTGATTATGATGCAACAGATAAACAAGGCGCAAAAGAAAGCAAAGAAAACAGCCGCCCGAAATTGGCATCTCATGTGGAGAATATGGATGGGTATGATATTGTGTATCTTGGTTTCCCAAACTGGTATTACGGTATGCCAATGGCGGTATATTCTTTCTTAGAAGAATATGATCTTTCCGGAAAAACAGTTATTCCATTTGTTACCAGCGGCGGAAGCGGTTTTTCAAACGCCATATCAGAAATTCAGAACATACAGCCAGACGCAGCGGTACTGTCGGAGGGGTATAAGGTAACACATTCTAAAGCCAGCGATGTGACTTTTGAGGATATTGAAGAATGGATTAACGGTTTAAACAAATAATCGTTCTCTGCAAAAGGTGGTGAGGAAGATGAAAACAAAACAGATTGTAAAAATAGCGGTAGATATTGCAATGACAGCGGTACTCTTGCTTTTAATGACATATGAGTTAATTGGGCAAGTATCCCATGAACTGCTTGGTATCATTATGTTTGTGCTTTTTATTCTGCACCACATTTTAAATAGCAGATGGACAAAAAATTTGATAAAGGGCAAATATACTACCCTGCGAACTCTGCAAACCGTACTTGTTGTGTTGGTTTTATTTTCAATGGCAGGCTCTATATTCAGCGGCGTAATGTTATCCCGCCATATATTTTCGTTCCTTCCGTTCGGCAATGGACTGTCATTTGCGAGAAATCTGCATATGCTCTCAGCTTATTGGGGATTTGTCTTTATGAGCCTGCATATCTGTGATGACCGGTTGCGGTATGAAAGACACAGAATCAACAGAAACAAGCACTAAAACAGATTTTGGCTCTTTTGTCAATGGAAATACTATGCGTCCGCCGGAAGGAGCAAACCTGCACCAGTGGCTGACAAAATCGGAGATGGGTATTTACAGTCCGCTGGTAGATTTGATGGCAAATGCCAATCTCGGCGGCAAAACTGTTTTGTATATGCTGGACGCTTTCATTTGCGCCCCAAGCGAGGGCGCTTCTATTACCGCTGAAAATTCCAAGTGGCAGCAGACGCCGTTTAACGGAGATTACACTTCAAGCATTTTTGTATCACAAGACCCGGTGGCGATTGATTCTGTCGGAGCAGATTTTCTCAATAATGAACCGGCTGTAACAGGCAATAACCATTTGGCGGCAGACATTACCAACGAAAATTATCCGCACGAAGCAGGACTTGTGGGAAATGCACCGTCAGGAACAACTTACACAGACGGCAACGGTCATGCTCTTACCAACCTCGGCGTGCATGAGCATTGGAATAATTCCGAACAAAAGCTGTACTCACGAAATCTCGGAAAAGAGGAAGGAAATAGAACTTGTGCAAATAAAATGACTCCATATTTTCAAAAATGAAGTGGCGTTGCTATCGGACGAACCATCATTTTAGATTGATGGAAGGCCGACTAAGTGAAAATGTCGGGGAATGGCGCTATAATAAGCTACCCTTCCCCGACATTTTTCGTATGGAGATTTAATACAATTCCAAGGAATCTTCCGCATCTACCCATAGCTGCATACCGCCCTCAAGATATAGTCTTGCATATTCCAGAGGTTTATCTATTGCCAAAGCATCCAAGGCACATTCGGAACATGGCGTTGTTTTTAATCCTTCTTCCGCTTTGCTGCAATCTATCTGCAAGAAGTAGCCTGCATAAGTATATATGTCAATACTGTTATGGTTGATGTTATATGGTGCATAAATGATATTCATTTTTGTTTATCTTCTTTCTTTAAAATTATTGAAAGCATTTCAATCAGTTACCATACCTGTTCATTTTGTGTTATAATGTTTCCTGTGATTTTGTTTCCCTTAAAAATCATCAAATCACAATCGGGATTTAAGGAGGAATCGAATTTGGACTTTATGAATGAACTTTTGAAATGTATTAACAGTATTAACTACGATACATTTAGCGAAGATTATTTGAATGAATTACTTGATAACAGAGATAGTGTCGCGTTTGATATTGAATGGTGCCGCGTTGAGAAAGAAATAAAAGGACTAAAAAATCCCCAAAGTTATACAGACGAAAATGAAGAAGAACAAGGTAAAATAAGAGAAAAAGCGTTCATGATAATTGAAAAGAATACCGAAAGCGAATTGGCGGATTATGTTTCTGACGACTTTGGATTGATTTATGACAGTTTTGTATTAAACTATAAAGATGAATGGCTTGAGAAAGTTATTGCGGCATACAAAAATAAAAAAATTCCTACTGGAGCACTTTAATGCAAATTCAAATTCGGCGGTAAATTAAAACAAATACATTAATGATTAGTGGTAGACACACCTTGTCGGGTAGTAAATAAGACATTTCTCGCTTTATGTCGTGTTTTTAATCAGAGATTTTTGATAGGATTTTTCTGAAAGGAGGAAATAAATGAATCAAGCAAAAATCGGGAGATTCTTAAAAGAACTCCGTAAGCAAAAAGGACTTACCCAAGAACAAATTGCAGAAAAATTTAATGTATCAAACAGAACAATATCTCGTTGGGAGAATGGCAACAATATGCCAGACTTAGATATTTTGATTGAAATATCAGATTATTATGAAGTTGACCTGCAAGAAATTCTAAATGGAGAAAGGAAAAGCGAGAACATGGATAAAGAAATGAAAGAAACTGTATTGCGGGCAGTAGATTATACAAACACGGAAGCGGAACGATACAATAAACGTGTACGAATATGTAATGGAATAGCATTTCTTTTAGTATTAGTCTATACCATTATGAAAGACACTAGCCTTTACGATAATTCAACAATTATGTTAGGATTGGATATTGTACAGGGATTTGCAGTTGGAATGCTTTTGGTGGGTTTGTTATATTCAAGTCGCTATGGTGCAAGAATTAGAGCATTCAAACATCGGCTGATGAAAAGACAAAGATAGCTTGTTATTCCTATTAACCAAATAAGTAACGAATCAGCCCCCACAAAAATGTGGTTCTGATTCGTTACTTATCTTCTACTACTCACACAATTCTTTCAGCAATACTTTTAACAGCATAATATGATACTCTTCATCTTTGATAATCCTTTTCAGCACTGCATTCACACAGTCATCCTTGACCATTTTTATATGTGCTTCATACTGGCTGATCGCTGCTCTCTCAGCTTCTATATCAGCCAGCAGCATACTTTTTGCATGTTCTGGGATATTGAGATATTCTGGCGTCCACATTTTCTGTTTGCCATTGCGGTATTTCGCCGTAAAATCAATATTTCCCCCAAGCAAAGCAATCATCTGTCCCAATTTCTGCAAATGCATCATCTCTGCCATTGCAATTCCCAAAAGTGTCTTCGCCATTGGACAATTCTCACAAGAGAGGCGATTCTCATTATTAATATACTGAGTGATCGCAGACATCTCCGACACAGAACCACAATAATCAATACTAAGCAGATTCGCATAGCCCATATTCTTTTCCTGTACCGCAATCGGCGGGTATGGCAAGGCCATCATAATTGGTTCTATGCCCATAAAACTACAGCTATCTGTAAGCGTTTTTTCTCTTTCTTCCATACACAGCATCTCCTTTATTTATAAAATCTCCCCTATGATAATATACTGAGATTTTAAGATACTGTGCATCTTTCCCATCAAATAACTTTACCGATAATCGCTCTTCTGGCATAATCTACAGTTCCAGCCGACATGCTAAACTCATCTAAGCCAAGCTCCAGCAATTTGGGAATAGCCGCAACGTCTCCGGCAAGCTCTCCGCACATCCCCACCTTGCATTTATATTTATGTCCAGCCTGAATAATCGTCTCAATCGCTTTCCAAACCGCAGGATGGAAGGAATCATATCGTGAGGCAATTTTTTTATTTCCTCTGTCCACTGCCAGGATATATTGGGTCAGATCATTGGTTCCAATACTAAAGAAATCTGCTTCTTTGGCAAATTCCTCAGCCAGAAGCACACTTGCCGGCGTCTCCATCATCATTCCAATTTCGATTCCTTCATCAAAAGGAATCCCTTCCTGACGCAGCTTATTTTTGCATTTCGCTACGATCTGTTTTGCTTCTAAAAGCTCTTCCACAGAAATCAGCATTGGGAACATAATGCGAATATGGCCAAAGACGCTGGCTCTTAAAATCGCCCTGAGCTGTGTCTCAAACATTTCCGGCATATCCAGGGAAATACGAATGGCACGCCAACCCAAAAATGGATTTTCTTCTGGCTCAAATTCATAGTATGGCAGACTTTTATCGCCGCCAATATCCAGGGTTCGTATCGTTACCTCCTTCGGGCAGAGTGTAGCAGCTTCCTTATAGACAGCAAACTGCTCCTCCTCGGTGGGAAAATGGCTGTTTTCCATATATAAAAATTCCGTCCGAAACAGTCCCACTCCATCCACATTTTTATCCAAAGCAAGTTTCATTTCTTCCGTATTTCCCACGTTGATGCACAAAGAAATCCGCTTGCCCTGCGGCGTAACCGGCTCCAGAGCACGGTATTTTTTGATGTTCTCCTGCTCAATCGCCTCTTCCTCTGACAGCCTTTCGTACGCTTCCAGTACTGCCTGTTCTGGCTCTACTACAATTGTGCCGCATTTGGCATCCATGCAGATGGTAAGACCATCTTCCACCTGATCCAAAATACCTGATACCCCTGTCAATACTGGGATTCCATAGTTTTTGGCCATAATCGACACATGACTGGTAACGCCGCCCTCTTCGGTGATAATTCCTTTGATATATTTTGGATCCATTTTCACTGTATCAGAAGGAAATAAATCCTTCGCAACCACAATCACGGGCTGACGAATCGCCCCCAAATCCTGAATACTGATCTTTTTACATTTTATCAAAAATCGTTTGCCGATATCCAGAACATCTGCCTTACGTTCTCGCATATACTCATCTTCCATCTGCTCAAAGATGTCCGCCACTTCCTCCACTGCTTCCAAAATTGCCTGCTGTACATTCTTTTTACCTGACTGGATTCTGGTCACAATCCCTTCCTGAAGTGTATAATCATCCGCAATTCCCATATGCGCTGCAAAAATAGGATTCTCCTGGGCAAGCTGTTCTAGCTCTGTCAATACCGCTCGTTTCACCTCTTGAAAACGCGCCTCCTCCTGCTCAATCTCGTCTTCTGCAACGGAATATTGATCAGGCGTCAAATCTACTTCGCGGTAAATATATGCCGAGGCAATGGCGATTCCTCTCGACGCTGTTTTTTGTACCTTAATTTCTACCATAAGCTACTCTCCTAATCCGCTCTCAATCAACTCCACTAAGGTCTTTAACTCCTGCTCTTCGTTCTCTCCTTCACACTGCAGTTCAATCTCTGTGCCGCATTTAATGCCTGCTGCCATCAGATTTAAAATGCTTTTTACCTGTACCTTTCGTTCCCCCACTAAAATAAATACATTGGAACTGCATTTCATAGCTGCTTGTGCCAAGATTCCTGCCGGCCTTGCATGAAGCCCTGATTCATTTTTTACGATCAATTTTTGTGATACCATACGTGTTCCTCCCTTAATTTCGCCCTAATCTAAATTTTTCTAATTGATCTCTTGTCTTTTATATTAATTCTACCCCAAAATGCTCAAATAAAATCTTCTCAGCCTCTGCGTTCCACATTCCGCGATTGCGCTTACATGCCTCGTCAAGCTTCGCGAATAATGGATCTGTCTTTCCCAGTTCCTCAAAATCATCAATAGCGGTAAGAGGCATATCAAACTGTGTATAGGTAAGCTTTTTTCCACCTGGGATATTGGGAAGATTTAAAGTGGCTTCGGCAATACTGTCAATTCCTCCTACATGTGTCACCATAACGGCCGGTTCAATTTTCCCTGCTGCTGCCAGGCGGTTGGCTTCTATCAAGTCGTCATTGTTGCCGCCCGTAGTCCCCAGAATGTGAGTACTGGTATAATGTGCGTTATAGAGATTGATCTCTGCCTTAAACTGATTATCTGTCGGCCCTGCAAAGAAATTCATGCAGCCGTCAAATGCCAAAAGTTTATCGCCCATCTCTGCCACCTGGCGAATTGGCACATATACAAACACATCATCATATCCATGTCCCTCCGTAATTGCCAGCAGCTCCTCAATCGGATCTTCCATTGCGGCCGTATTTACATACAGAAGTTCTACACCATTTTTCTTTGCCTGATCCTCTGGAATCATTTCCTTGGCTCTGGCAATTTTATCCTCACTGACCTCTGTGACCACAATGCGCTTGGGTTTATTTTCAAACTGAATGCCATAGCTGACTGCTCCTAAGCCCATCGGCCCGCAGCCCCCCATAATCAGAATATTTCCGCCTTCCTTGGTTCCCATAGAATGCTGGTAATTTCTCTTGTTGGTGTGATAGTTCGCATGATAACCGCCAATAATACAGCTCATAGGCTCACCTAAGGATGCCTCAAAAAAACTGTCGCCGTCATAATTCATCAGGCATCCTAATTCCATCACCTCATGCGGAATAATGCAGTAAGTGCACGCACCTCCAAAATATTCATAGGAATATCCTGGGGAAGCAAGACTGCCTTTGTAGTTTAAAGCTGGCTGCTGCGCAAATTTCTGTCCTGGCTGAAATTGATCCTGCCACTTGGCGCCCACCTTTACAATCACACCTGCAAACTCGTGCCCGACAATAATGGGATTGGTATCAATATTTTGCGGCGCTCTCTTGTGCTTTTTCCCCTGCTCCACAAGCTTATAAGTCGACATACAAATGCTGTCGCTGATCACTTTTACTAAAATTTCATCTTCTTTCATTTCTGGTAATTCAAACTCCTCTAATCTTAAATCTCTGGCTCCATACATTCTCACTGCCTTAGTCTTCATAATAATATCTCATCCTCTCTTCCATATTTCTATATCAATTTCTCTGACAACATTTCTATCTCATTCTCTCTTACAGTGTGATTCAACTGTAATGTTTGTCACTGTTCTCTTCTTACTTTACTTCTTCCAATACTACTTGCTCCAACAGGGAAGAGACCACATCCATAGAAGGCGGCTTTGTTCCAATCGTCGTTACCGCCCCTGCAGATACTGCCATACACATTTTCATGGTATCTTCTGGTAACTTTCCTTCACTCCAGGAATAGGAAAGAGCCGCCACCATAGCATCTCCAGCTCCAACCGTAGAATGTGCTTTGACTTTCAATCCAGGACACTTCACTTTCATGCCTTCCATCAGGAATACTGCTCCGCTCTTTCCCATAGATACTGCCACCGTCCCAATGCCCTTTTCCATCAGCTTTTCCGCAGCTGACAATAACTCCTGTTCTGAGGCAATATAGTCCATACCGGCATACTGTTCCAATTCTACTCTGTTCGGCTTAATGATGTCTGGCACTGCTTTAAGAGCCTTTGTAAACAGTTCCCCATCCGCATCCAGCAGCACCTTAGCTCCCCGCTGGTGTACTAGTTCTGTAATCTTGTAGTAGATGTCCTTGGGTACTCCCTGGGGAACGCTTCCTGCCAACACAAACAAGGTATCTTGATCTGCATACCCCTCAAGCTTATGAAGCAATGCCTTGATATCCTCCTCTTCCACTGTCGGGCCAGGTTCATTCAATTCTGTCAGCTCTCCTGATTTCTCAAATACTTTGGTGTTCGTCCTGGTCTCGCCAGATACCTCAATAAAATCATTTGCAATCTGCCATTGATCCAGTACGCCGCGGATAATGTTTCCTGCATTTCCAGCAATAAACCCTGTGGCTACACTTTTTCCTCCAAGTGCGTGGATTGTTTTGGAAACATTAATTCCCTTTCCGCCTGCATCCAGCTCCACATGCTGAATTCTATTGAGACCGCCTCGTTCCAGGGCGTCTATATCCACAGTCTTATCAATGGCAGGATTCATAGTCACTGTGACAATCATGCTGCATTTCCTCCTTTTAACATTTGATAAACATCCTCTGGACTGCCAGAAATCAGACGCTCCATGCTGCCCTCTTCCAAGGCCACCTCTGCAATGGCCGCTAAAATCTGTAAGTGTTCTTCTCCTACTCCGGCAATACCAACAACCACCTTCACCAATTGACCGCCCCAATCGGTTCCTTCTGGAAATACCATCACTGCAATTCCAGAAGCTTTGACTTCTTTTTTGGCCTCCTCCACCCCATGAGGCAAGGCAAGCTCATTTCCCATAAATGTCGAAAAAGTTTCTTCTCTTTTTACCATTGCATCGACATACGATGGATTCACATATCCAAAATCCACCAGCATCTGTCCCACAGCACGAATCACGTTTTCTTTGGTATCAGATTTACATCCTGTACGCACATTTTCAGGATACAAAAGCTCCAGCTTCTTGGCAGCCTCTTCTTTCTTTGATTTCTTAAATAACATAATGTTTTCCTCCTCTTTTTCTCTGTCTCTCTGTTTTTCTCTGTCCCTGTTGTTGATGGTTATATTATAAGTTGTACACAATAACTTTTTCAATTGAAAGAAGATGGGCTTTGGCGTCATCCGTTGGTGTCAATTTTTAAAATGTTCTCCTGCCCTCCGATGTGACAGGAGCCCTGGCGCCTATATAAACAGCGAACAGAAACTCTATCACTGTATTTTACTCAAATACTGGTTAAAAAACTTCTTTAAATGTTTTGACAATAACTCACGTATCTTTTGTTGATCACCCTTGCCCATTATGTCCAAAAATTGATAATCCTCTATCAAGGCACTGCTGATCGAACCGAAAATCTCACTGTTGACTTGGATATTTGCATCCACTGGAATTAACATGATAAGCACCAGGCTGATTCCTTTAAAATATGGGTCATAAAACGCTTCTTGTTCCTTTGCCAGACACACGCTGAACGTGGGACGAACCACCCCTTTGGTCCTGGTATGTAACAGCGCGAACCCAAATTCTGCAAAGATTTGGCTTCCCAGTTTCTCACGCTTCTCTAAATCTTCTTGTATCATAACCTGTCGATCTCTATAGGGTGACATCTTCTCTGAGATGGCCACAATAAGCTCCTCAAAACTAATGTCATTGCTGACCCGAAAGACTTCCATATACCGAAGAATCGTCTTAATCTGCATGGCAAGAATATTGATCTGTTCTAACTCTGCTGTAAAACCTGTCTCTCTCTGTTGTTTTGACGGCATTCGTTCATAATATAGAATTTTCTGCCTGATTTTCTCAATGTCCTCACTGTTCAACAGTGGATTTACTTGTATGACATCCATCTCCAATGACCTCAATGGAATACTGCTGATAAAAAAATCGACCTTACTGGCCACATATGGCGTGATATCGTTCTGCCCATAAGCCTCCATCTGAATACTTTCCCGAAAAATCCGTTCTAATTTCGACAACATCAGCCTGGAAATACCAATCCCGCTTGCGCAAACAACCCCCACAGATACTTGACGAATATGTTCTTGCTTCCTTTCCAGGCGCACCTGTGCCGCACCAAAATGAATAGCCAAAAAACCTACCTCTGTCTCTGGAATCGGTTTGCCAAGCCACTGTTCCAACACCACTGCCGCACATCTGCTTTTCTCAAAAATCTCTGGATAAGATTGTTTGATCTCCTCCAGCACTGGATTAGATATTTTCATATCATAGGCAAGACGTACAAACGTCGGTTGTAAATGTGCCAGCAATCCTTGTATAAATTCATCGTCTTGTTTGATGGCAAAGGCATACTCTCTGTCATATGCATTGATCATCTCATTGATCAAATCCAACAATTCCTTACGTTCCATCTCAATTGTCTTTTGACCATTCCATTTAATGCCTTGATGCTTGGCTCCTTTCAAGTGAAGGCAGATATATGCCGTCTCTATGTCAGGGATCTCTGTCTTAAATTCTTCCTGAAGTCTCTCTACAATCTCTTCTGCTAAACAGTAATCATCATCTCTTTGCAGATCGCTGCTCCAGTTATCTTTTTGCTCCATAATCTCTCCCTTTAAAATACGGCTCATGGCGATTGAGATATGAAGCACTAAACCCAAATAAGAACTTTCTGTCAAATATCGCACACGCTCATCCTTCATGCCTGAAAGACAATTTACCACTCTCTTTAAAATATCGTCCCTTAAAATCTGCCCCACGCTTCCAAATACCGCATTGCCCTCTAAAGTATCGGCTTTTACTCCATAAAATTCCTGAAGTATATGGGTATCTATATTTTCCTCTATAAATGCGCGGATTGCTCTGCGGTAACATTTCTCGGTACCGTTTACTTCAATACCGCTTCCAGGCTTTCTTGTCACAATCAATTGATACTCCCTAAGCCATCCCTCAATTGCTTCAAGATCGGAACTGATGGTCGCTTCACTAACCTGAAACTGGCTGGCATAATAAAACAGCTTTTTTAATCCCTTTTCTTTTAAAATTTCCAAGATCAAACGTTTTCTGCGCTCTTCCCTGTTTCCTACGTCATAACTGTCCATTCCCTGCAATTCTTGCAAAAGCCTGCTTTTGTCCTCCGCACTGCCGGAAAGCCAGACGCCGCTTCCTGTTTTGGTCTCAAAGGTAAGATGATATGGATTTAAACTGCTTGTAATATGCTCCAACTCACGCTGTACCGTCCTTTTACTCACCCCAATACGTGATGCCAACTCCTTTACTGGAAGTACTTCCCCCTCCTGAAGCATTACCTGAAGTATCTGTCTTAAACGTGGTGTCAGACTCATAGTTCACCTTCTCTTTTCTACTGTTTTTTTGCCTCCTGCAAGTCTACGATCAACTGATCATACTCTGGAGCTGAAAGGAAATTTGTAATTAAAATTAACTTTGCATTGGGATTGCTGTGCGCTGCCCGTTCCCCAAGCTCCTGATGCGTGACCACAATATCAATATCTGCCGGAATGGATGACACTGGCGTATGGCTGATTTCCACATCCGAAATTCCTGCCTTTTCCACTTTTTTCTTTAAGACGGTGGCTCCCATTGCACTAGAACCCATGCCCGCATCACAGGCAAACGCCACTTTAATGATTCCATTCTTTTTGATTGTATTTGTCATTCCCTTAGCAGCCTGCTTCATGTCATCCTTTTTGGCAGTTGCTTCTTCTAGGCTGGTATCTTTTCCAGCAAATTTTAATAGCGGCAATGCAATCAACAGCGATACTGCCGCTGAGATAACGACGCCTAAGATCAATCCCAAATAGGAATGTCTTTCACACATCATAATAATTGAAATAATACTTCCCGGCGACGCTGTCCCAGTCAATCCGACATCAAAAATGGTAAATGTAAAGATTCCTGCCGCCCCTCCTGCAATACCTGCCAGCAAAAGCAGTGGATTCATCAAAATATATGGAAAATAAATTTCATGGATTCCACCTAGAAAATGAATCACCACAGCCCCTGGCGCCGAAGTTTTCGCGCTTCCCTTGCCTGCAATACAATATGCCAACAATATTCCCAGCCCTGGGCCTGGATTGGATTCTAATAATAAAAATATTGATTTTCCTACTTCATTGACCTGCTGAATTCCCATTGGAGATAAAATTCCATGATTGATGGCATTGTTCAAAAACAATACTTTTGCCGGTTCGATAAAAATACTAGCCAGAGGCAGAAGGCTGTGTTCAACAAAGAAGCCAACGCCCATCTCCATAATGGAATTTAAAGATGTCACAACAGGCGCTACAACATAAATCGAAACACATGCCAGAATCGCCCCAATAATTCCCAATGAAAAATTATTTACCAGCATTTCAAATCCGGCTTTTACTTTCCCCTCAATGATCTGATCAAACTTCTTTAAGATCCATGCAGACAGAGGACCCATGATCATTGCTCCAAGGAACATAGAGATATCGGAACCGACAATCACTCCCATTGTGGCAATGGCGCCAATCACTCCGCCGCGGTGATCCCCCACCACTTTACCGCCTGTATAGGCAATGAGAAGCGGCAGCAGATACTTTGACATCGGCTCTACCATCTTAGCTAACGTCTCATTGGGAATCCAACCTGTGGCAATAAACAATGCCGCAATCAGTCCCCACGCAATAAAAGCCCCAATATTTGGCATTACCATTCCGCTTAATGCCCGCCCAAAAACCTGTACTTTCTCTTTCATTAATTTCACACCTCGCCTTTTCCTAGAATAAATGTAATGCTTGCTGAAGTATGATCGGCCAATCAATATCCTTCTGATAAATCTATTATACTGGCGTATACTGTCTTTTTTCAAGAAATAGTAAAGTGGATTTGACACTAATCGTTAATGTCAAATCCACTTTTCAACTGCCATTTTTTATTCGCCAAATTGTTGTTTTAAGGCTCGTTCCGTGGGATAGATCGATAAAATCATCACTATAACCTGTACCAAACACAATATTCCGCCCACCAAACCTACCATGTCTTCCCCCTTACCCAAAACTGGCAGCATAATAATCACTGACAATGGCAAGAGAACTATTCCAATCCGAAACCATAACCCGCCAATATAATGATGTGCAAAATCCCAGGCTGCCTGACTTTTGCTGGAACGAGCGGTCCGATAACCAAATAAATCATTGATCTTCTTTGGCGGTTTATGTAGAAACATCCAGCCAAACAAGATCATCATACCTGAAAGCATTAAGTTCATTATCAGCATAAAAACCCAAAACCACATAAAATCCTCTCCTTTTGAAATATGAAACTTTTTTATATTTTTATTATAAATCTCAACATATAAATTGTCAATTGAACAAAGTGGGCAACTCCTGCGCAAAATGTTTCTTTTATCATATAGGAAATCCGAAAAAATTTCCTATATGATAACAAAGATTCCTGCTTTGCAGGATTCTCCGCCTGCGGCGGGTCGCTTTAGTGACATATTTCATTTTCACCACAGTGCGATAATTGTTTATAACAAAAGAACTCTTTATACAACAGATTTGTAACATAATTTTCTATCAAAACAAAAAGGAACTATCAGCACAATTCCTGGTCTGAAAGTTCCTTTTTTACGTCACTGACTTATTATGAAAACGGCTCACCTTTGCTGTATCTACAACTTTGCCTGTTATCCGATATATTAGTATTCCCTATTTATATCCGTTCTTATCCCAATCTTTTTTATTCTCATCTTTTTCATATTACTTCACTATCAAATCTTTTTCTATCCCAGACTGCCCTGGAGTTACCATCTGAATAGGAGCATTGTCTTCCTCTGATCCCTGAGAGTCTTCATTCATACCTGGCTCATTCTCCTGAACAGAATCCTCATCTTCCACAGAACCCTGATCTGGCTTATTCTGTTCCAAACCCTCTTTAGGCGGTTCCGTCTGTGAATTTGCATCTCCTGGTTCCACTACTTCACCAGACAAAGATTCACCAGCAGATGGTGGCGGTTCCCCAGGTACAGCCTCCTGTGGTAAATTTTTCTCCTCTGGCTGTTGTTCCTCTTCCTCTGGTAAGGAGTCTTCACCATCAAATGGTGGTTCCTCTGTCTGCTCATCCTCCTCTGACAGCAGATCATCTGGTTCATCCTTAACCACTGGCTTTTGATCATCTGGCTTCTGATCATCTGGCATTTGATTTTTTTGCTTTTGATCGTCTGATTTCTGACCCTTTATCTTCTGATCGTCTTTCTCCTTATCTGCCAAATTTTCCGTTTTTGGAGATACTTTATCCTCTTTTTTTTGCTGAACTTGAGCTTCTCTTTCCTTTGCGGATACTTCTGATAATTTTAATTCCACAGAAGTATAATCCTGACAATATTGGATTAACTCCATCACAGACATCTGCTCTACTTCTTCCTGTCTCATACCACAGCTCTGTTCTAACTCTGCTTCCAATATTTTGCGCCCTTGTTTTGCATGATCAGCCTTGGCCTGTTGAAAAGCAGTCATCACACCAGGCACCTTCAGTTCTGTCAACTTCCGGTCAATCCCTTCTCCCAGTGCATGTTCTAATTTTTCACAGATCTCTTTGTCAGGTGCTGAAAGTGTCACTAAAATCCCGCCATTCTCACCAAGATATGATTTATCCACTACATCTTGCAGAAGCACATCCAACAATTCCTGCACCGGTTCTTCTTTCTTCCATTTCAACTCTTTGACAACATCTTTTCCGTCCTGATTTAATCCTCTTAGGCGTTTGACCTGATTTGCTCTGTTCATCTCAACCTGAATGCTGGGATTAATGTCCAACACCATATATACTACATCCTGGCTATTTCCTCGAACGCCAAAAATGCATAGACAAATCACCGCTAAGCACGCGCACATAGACAACACATATCTTGGAAATCTGTTTGTAAATGCTTTTCCGAACTCAAAAGATATCCTATCCTGTCCCCCATGTTCTTGTGCCTTAGCCATACAACCATTCTGCTGATCTGCCAACTGTATGGCATCTGCCTTGAAGCCTACCAATTCCAGTTCTTCTGCTGCTTCCCATACTGTTTCAAAAATATCTGGCGCCAGCTCCGAAAATCCGTCTTCTATTCTCTTTTTCATTTCCCTCTTTTTCATAGCTTCTCACCAAATTCTTTCCGCAGTTTTCGGATCACTCTGTGATATCTTGATAACACTGTCCCTAATGGTAAAGCCAAGAGCTTTGCAATTTCCCTGTACGTTAGACCGCCTATGTCATGTATGATAATTAAATTCCTATCTTCAATAGAAAGCAGTTCAAACATTTTCTCTAAAACTATTCTGTTATCCACGTTCGTGATATTGTCAAAACTCAACTGATCTTTCATATCTTCATAATTGATAACTGCTTTCTTTTCTTCTCTAGATTGCATTAGATAGAGATTCTTGGCAATTTTCATCATCCATGCCATTGGATTTCCTTTTTCATGGTACATATGACAGTTCTTAAAAACCTGAATATAGGTATCCTGCAGCAAATCTTTCGCATCTTCGGCATTTTGAGTATACGAAAGAAGAAATGCATAGAGCGGCCTATATGAAATCTCATATAATACTCTAAATGCATCCTGCTCTCCCTGGCGAATACGTTCAAACAGTCGCTCATCAATATGAACTTTTCGCTTTGGAGTGCCTTCCTGCATTGGGATAAACCCCTTTCAGCCTTCAATCAACTGCCTTGTACAGTTATTTTCCGATCCTGCCCTGTTTTCTTATGGTTAAAATCAGTGTAACCCCCAAACAGGTATATTGTCAACATTTGTGACACAATTCCTTTTATTTTTTTATAGGCAATCCCCCTTTTTGATAATATAAAGAGATAATGCAAAAAAAATCCATTTTATTGCATTATCTCTAAAATTTTTTTAGAAATTTTTAAATTTTATCATCGGACAACCTTTCTCAAGACAACAAAAAATTACTTTTTCATTCCTTTGACACAAACTCTATCTTCTTTTTCTTAATACCTCCAGAGCCAAAACCTGTATTCTTTTGATCTTCTAAAACAGAATCAATGATAACCGCATCCTAGAAAGCTGAATCTATACGTTTTTCATCCTTCTTTCTTGAATCTTCATTTTTGCCCTGATTGGTATTATTATTTGTATCTTTGTTATTATCCCTGTCTTTCTCTTTGTCCTTGCCTTTGTCTTTCTCTTTGTCCTTATCCTTGTCTTTGTCCTTATCCTTGTCTTTGTCCTTATCCTTATCTTTGTCTTGCTCTTTGTCCTTGTCTTTATCCTTGTCTTTGTCCTTATCTTTGTCTTTATCCTTATCTTTGTCTTTATCCTTATCCTTGTCTTTGTCCTTGTCTTTATCCTTATCCTTGTCTTTGTCCTTATCTTTGTCTTTATCCTTATCCTTGTCTTTGTCCTTATCTTTGTCTTTCTCTTTGTCCTTGTCTTTATCCTTATCCTTGTCTTTGTCCTTATCTTTGTCTTTATCCTTATCCTTGTCTTTGTCCTTGTCCTCGTCTGATGGTTTTTCAGGTTCTTGTACAGAACCATCCCCTGAATCTGACGGTACTGGAGCTACTGGCAATATAGGAGGATCTTCTGTTAAAGAATCATCTCCGCTCTCAGTATTCTGTTGCAGAGTAGTCTCTTGCGGTTCTTGACTATCCTCTTTTGCTGTTCCTGTATTTGCAGAATTATCTTTCGGTTTTATTTCTTCAACCTTTTTGTTCTTGATATTCTTTTGTTCTTTTTTTCCTGATCTTTTTCTTCTGCTTTTGGTTTCTCTCGATCCTGTTTCCTATCCTCCTGCTTTTTCTGATTCTTTTGCTTCTTGTCAATGTCCTTACCAGAAGATGAATCTTTCAGTTTCTTTTGTATCTCTTTCTGGTTAGAAAGAATATTTTTCTCCTTTTTTGACATATCAGAAGTCTTTAATTCCAAGGATGTATGATTCTGACAATACTCAATAAGTTCTAAGACAGACATTTCTTGAACCTGCTCTTCTGACAAATCACTCTTTTTCAATAATTCATTCTCTAACAGTTTTCGCCCCTCTTTTGCAGAGCTATCCTGTGATTTTTGAAAAGCTGTTGTTACTCCAGATACCTCCAACTCTGTCAATTTTTGATCTATCTGTTTCCCCAATATACATTCCAATTCTTCAGGGATATTTTCGTCAGATGTACAAAACGTCACTAAAATCCCACCGTTATCTCTGAGATAAGACTGTTCCACTACATCTTCAATCAGCACATCCATCACATCCTGCACCAACTCTTTTTTCTTCCATTTTAAATTTTTTACAACATCTCTTCCATCCTGATTCAATCCTTTCAAACGCTTCACCTGATAAGATTGATTCATCTCCACCTGAATACTAGGATTGATATCCAAAATCATATAGATTGTGTTCGACCGAATCCCTAATGCGCCATAAATACATAGAAAAAGCATTACAAAACTCGCACAGGCAGAAAAAGCATACTTGTAAAATCTATTTCCAAAAAACTTCCTGGACTGAACAGGATTCCATTTCTTTGATACGGAAACTTCCATCTCGGGCTGCAGCGACTCATCCTGTTTTGCTGTCTGCATCTGTGATTCCTCTGATCTATTCTCAGACAGTATCAACTTCTGTTCTTCTATATTTTCCATTACTGCGTTAAATATATCTGGTGCCAGCTCCGAAAATCCATCCTCTATTCTCTTTTTCAATTCCCTCTTTTTCATAGCTTCTCACCAAATTCTTTCCGCAATTTCCGAATTCCTCTGTTATATCGGGCAATCACTGTTCCAAGAGGCAGATCCATCAGCTTTGCAATCTCTCTGTGCTTCATTCCACTTATGTCATGCATGATAATCAAATTTCGATCATCCACAGAGAGCAATTCAAACATTTTTTCTAAAACCATTCGGTTTTCTACACTAGACATATCTTCAAATCCCAATTCATTTTCCAAATCGTCATAGTTAATCCTTGCTTCCTTGTCTTTTCTACATTTCATTAAGAATAAGTTCTTGGCAATCTTCATCATCCATGCCATCGGATTTCCCTGTTCTTTATACATATGACAGTTCTTATAGATTTGAATATATGTATCTTGCAATAAATCCTGTGCATCGTCCGAATTCATAGTATGTGAAAGTAAGAATGCATAAAGAGACCTGTACGAAGCCTCGTACAGTTCTCTAAATGCATCCTGTTCTCCCTGGCGAATTCGTTCAAACAGCCGCTCATCAATATAAACTTTTCGCTTTGGAGTACTTTCCCGCATCTGGATATGCCCCTTTCAATGTCCGTTTTCCTAGGGAATTACCTTACACCTACTTATTTTACAGTAACAGTTCTGGTAATAGAACCATAGTTCTTCTCTTTCTGTGTTCTAACGCCATTGATTGTAATTGTGTAGGTATTTCCCTTCTTCATACCAGAAATCTGTACTTTGATATTTCCTTTTGCCTTCTTCACAATCTTAGCTTCACACTCAGTACCCTTAGAATCTTTTACGCTAACTGTTGCATCTTTGTAGTATGTTGCAGACTTCATCTTCAAAACTACAAATTTCTTGTTCTCTACACTTACTTTTCCAACTTTGCTCTGCGTCTTCATCCCTTTTGCTACAAAGCTCTTAGTAATGGTTGCCACCTCTGTGGAATCCTTTCCAAGTACTCCTTCAATGGTGATTGTGTAGGTCTGCCCTTTTACCAGACCTGCCACAGATACGGTCAACAGGCTCTTATTCTTCTTTGTAATCTTACATGCGATTTCGCGGCCGTCTGCATCCTTAATCACTGCCTTCAATCCATCTGTATAAGTTACTTTTCCCTTAAAGGAAATGTTTACTTTTCCAGCTGATGTACAAGTTACTTTTCCTACCTTCTGGCTCTCTACCTTGGGCTTCTTAGTCTCTGGCTTCTTAGTCTCTGGCTTCTTTGCCAATGTTGTGATGGCCACATCATTTGCTGCCCCGTTCGCCTGGCCTGCATACGCCATCGCTGGTGCTGACACCAACATACTCATTGTCAATAATCCCACTGCCATTCCTTTTACACTTTTTCTCATAAAATCTTCCTCCTTTATATTTGTTTCTTTGTTTGATACTTAGATAATGTCAAAGAAATGGTTTTTATTGCATTAATTTCAAAAATTTTTTAAATAAAACAAAGAATCCTGCAAAACAGGATTCTTTGCTTGCGGCGGGTCACTTTCACAACATATTTCCTTTCCGCCGCAGTATGATCATTGTTTTTAATTCTCTAGTATTCTGGCCGCTTGGTAATTATTCTGATATCCAAGTAAATCGAATCCTACTATAGTTATTTCTGATTCGCCGGTTCAATATTGATGCTCTTTCCCTTAATTCTGGAATTAGTCATTGCCAGCAGAACTTCTTTTCCATACTCTCTGGGTACTTCCACAAAAGTATATTTATCATACATATCAATCGCGCCTACCAGTCTCCCTGGCATTCCAGTCTCGCCTGCAATAGCTCCCAAGATATCGCCAGGCTTTACATGCTGCTTTTTGCCAATGTTGATAAACAGCCGCACCATACCTTCCTCTGCGCCGGTATCTCCAAACTCAAACCCTTCCATAGCGGCTTTCTGCTCCTCTTCACTGCCGCCCAGAGCCAGCTTCAAAAATGCCGCTGCAATATCCATCGCTGTATAATCAGATTCATTTACTTGCGTCTCGATCATATTCACCATTGCGCCCAAGTCTTCTTCCTCAATCACTGTTCCAATATGATCCATAATCTTTTCCAGCTTCACTTGCGCCACATCTTCCATACTGGGAATTTTCTGTGCCAGTATTTTGGTCTTACAGTAGCGCTGAATATCCTTTAATTTGTATACCTCTTTTCCTTTTACAAAGGTAAAGGAACGTCCAGTCCTGCCAGCACGTCCAGTCCTGCCAATCCGGTGAACATAATATTCATCATCTTGGGGCAGATCAAAATTAAATACTGCCTCCACATCATCGACATCAATTCCTCTTGCCGCCACATCTGTAGCTACCAAAATCTCTGTCTTGCCATTGCGGAAATTATTCATCACACGGTCACGCTGTGCCTGTTTCATATCACCATGAAGCCCTTCTGCAAAATATCCTCTGCCCTGAAGCGCGTTCACCAACTCGTCTACCATTCGTTTCGTATTACAAAATACCAAAGAAAGTTTAGGATCGTATACATCCAAGAGACGGCTCAAGACTTCCACCTTATCTTTGCGCTTTACATCATAGTAATATTGGTCGATATTGGGCACCGTCAATTCTTTCTTCACTACTTTAATGGTAACGGCGTCCTTCTGATACTTCCTGGTAATATCTAAGATCGGTTTTGGCATAGTGGCGGAAAACAGGACTGTCTGCCGTTCTTCTGGAATATATTCTAAAACCGTCTCTATATCTTCCCGAAATCCCATGTTTAGCATCTCATCTGCTTCATCTAAAACAATTGTATTCACATAATCACATTTGATTGTTTTCCTGCGCAAATGATCCATCACACGCCCTGGTGTTCCAATAATAATCTGCGTGCCGCCCTTTAAAGAACGAATCTGCTTTACAATATCCTGGCCTCCATAAACTGGAAGTATTTTCACACCATGCATATATTTTGCCAGGTTACGAATTTCCTCTGCTACCTGAATTGCCAATTCCCGGGTAGGGCAGAGTACAATCGCCTGTGTTTTCTTATTATGAGGATCTACTTTCATTAAAAGAGGAATTCCAAATGCGGCTGTCTTACCAGTTCCTGTCTGTGCCTGTCCGATGACATCTACACCTTCCATCACCACAGGGATTGCTTTACCCTGGATTGGTGTGGTCTCCTCAAACCCCATTTCCTGAATTCCCCTCAAAATCTTTGGATTCAAATTTAATTCATCAAATCTTACTGCTTCCATATATTTCCTTTCGTATACTTTCTTATAAGCCTGTTGCTAATCATAACAGAGAACCGAATAAATGTCAAACAAATTTAAAAATTGTCTTGACTTTGTTTTCCATTTAGTGTAGTATCAGCTTATAAATAATGTAGTTTTTAAAACTATGTGAAATATTTTTTTAAACTTTACATATAATGATGGATAGAACAATAATTTCAACTATTCAGAATCACAAGCCGCAGATATGCCAGCAAAGCTGTCATACACCTCTTAAGAGGATTTCGTCTATGTCTGAGGAAATTATCTCTCTCATGGAAATAGAAAATTTGCCCTTTTCAAATAGTATTAACCAT
Organism: Lachnospiraceae bacterium; assembly: GCA_910575005.1. Classification (GTDB taxonomy): domain Bacteria; phylum Bacillota; class Clostridia; order Lachnospirales; family Lachnospiraceae; genus Petralouisia. The sequence goes on from CAJTCL010000009.1 coordinate 90,946, forward strand.
CTGACTTTTTATTTTCATAGGGTTGTGAATAGTTACAAACATTTTTAAGTACAGAAAGGCAGGAGATCATTTTATGAAATTCAAATTAAAAGACCCCGGAAGCTCAATCACCCATTTCATCGGCATGCTGATGGCACTGTTTTCTGCAACTCCGCTGCTGATTCGTGCCTCCCTAAATCCTGATAAGATCCATGTAATCTCCCTTACAATCTTTATTTTCAGTATGATTTTGCTCTATGGAGCTAGTGCAACCTATCATGCACTGGATCTCTCAGAAAAAACAAACTGTATGTTGCGCAAACTAGACCACATGATGATTTTTGTACTGATTGCAGGGACTTACACTCCTGTCTGCGTCATTGTCCTCGGCGGCACTGTAGGATATAGCCTCTTAGCTTTGGTATGGGGAATTGCCCTTGCTGGAATTTTAATAAAAGCCTTTTGGATTACCTGTCCGAAATGGTTTTCTTCCTTATTATATATTGCTATGGGCTGGGCATGTGTACTTGCTTTTACGCAGATTATAAATTCGCTGCCGCTTCAGGCTTTCCTTTGGCTTCTTGCAGGCGGAATTATTTACACAATTGGCGGTGTGATCTATGCATTGAAGCTGCCGATCTTTAATGCAAAACATAAAAACTTTGGCTCCCATGAGATTTTCCATCTGTTTGTAATGGGTGGCAGTGTCTGTCATTTTATTATGATGTACTGTTTCGTTGCCAATATGCCATTACTGTAGCATACCATCTAAAAGAGAGCGTCTCACCCCTTTTTATAGGGGTGAGACGCTCTCTTTTAGATGTTCTGAACGTTTCTTTCCTATGATTTGAAATAGTCACTAATCATAAATAGAATCCATATCAATTTCTAAAATAGCTCCTGTCACTGCATGAATAATTATTTCATACTCCATATCATCTTCTACGATTTCCACTTCATATACTGGAACTCCATCATCCATATCAAATTCTATTTTTATTACTTTTCCGCCACCTACTTCTTTGAGTGCAATCTGTTTTGCCTTCTTCTCGCCAATGTAATCCTTATTATTTGTCTTGCGTGTCAATTCCCACTCATACTCCAAGAGCTTTCCTGTTCTGGCATGGAATTTTAACTCATATTTTTTGTTACTCTTCTTCATCACTACTTTATAGATATCAATACCATCACTGCGCTTCTTGGCAATGCTGAGAATTGTTCCGCCAGAAACCTCTTTCTTCGCCAGTTTTTTGCATTTACTGAGGCTGATCATTTTCCCGCTGCCTCTTTTTACATACCAAGGCTGCATTTCCCATCCATAGGAAACTAATTTTGCATCAGAAGCACGATAAACAAGATCATATTCCTTTTTAGATTTCAGCATCCGCACTTCATATACAAGAACTCCATCTTCATAATCGCGTTCCACTTCAAGGATGGATGCACCTTTGACCTGTTTCTTAGCCAATTTCTTGACCTGCTTCACACTGGTAATTCCCTTGGCCAATACTGGCTCAGAAAAACATAAAACATTGGTAAACACCAAGCACACCATTAAAACAATAATTGCTGATAGACTGCGTTTCTTCATAAAATATTCCTCCTCTTTTTATATAATCTTAATATTGTATTAGATAGTTTGATTTTATAATTCTTCTACAAGTGTGTGATAAGTAAATAAAACATGAACAAACTCAAAATTATATAAATCTCTCGTCCTCTAATCGTCCCATTCTGAATCAAATTTTATAATCTCACCTGTTGCTGCAAGAATCTCATATTCATATTCCATACCATCTTTATAGAATTTAATCTCATAAACCAAATTGCCATCTTCCTTTTCCAATTTCGCTTTGGAAAAAGAAACCTCTGAAACCGAAAAATCTGCATGGCTGACAGCAATAGACTTGGCTTGTTCTACTCCAATATCTGCTCCTGTATTCCCATGATGATTATCTTCTATATTAGTATGAAATGCCTCTTTATCTTTACTGCGTATCACACCAGTGACTGCGTTAATTTCATATTCATACTCATCTGTGGATGAATAAAATTCAATCTCATAGACTTGAACGCCTTCCTCATATTCAAGTTCTGTCTTGGTGTATGTGACATCCGCTTCCGACACCCCTGCATCAGAAATTACAATCTCCTTGGCTGCATCCAGACCGATTTCTGTACCATCTCCTTGTGGCTCCTCTGGTGCTATCGACTCAGCATTCTTTTCCTTTGTCTCCTTAGGAACCTGCTGTGCTCCTGTGTCTGCAGCCTGTTGTGTTTTGGTCTCTTTCGCAGTTTGTGCCTCTCCATGAGCAGCTATATCCATTTCCTTCTTAACAATTGCACCATCTGAAGCCTTAATCCAATATTCATATTCCATACCTTCGGCTATAAACTCTATTTCATATACAAAATGCCCTTGTTCAAAATCAAATTCTACATGTACATCTTGTACGGACAGCGGATCAATTCCTAAATCTGCAAAAGCAAAATTCTTGGCATTCTCTTCTCCGATAGAAGAACTCCTGACAATCGAAGTTGCCGCAAAAACAGTTCCAGTTCCCACAAGCGCAATGACTGCTGCGATGCAGAGTATAGAAATCAATGCTTTTTGGGGTGTATTAAATAACTGTTTTAATCTATTCAAAATCATTTCCTCCTTTCCTGGCGGCTTCATAATCATTATTATACAAAGCAAACATTAAAATAACATTAGAAAACATTAATTTTTATTTTTGAACTTTACGATAAATGAGCTCCCTTTCTCAAGTTCACTCTCCACGCTGATCGTACCTTCATGAAACTGTACAATCTCATACACCATAGATAAACCTAATCCCGTACCGCTGCCTGAACGAGAATGATCTGCCTGGTAGAAACGACGAAAAATTTTTTCCTGCTCCTCTGGTGCAATACCCATTCCATCATCAGACACGGACAACTCTATCTCTTGTTCCTGACGTTTTAAGCTTACAAATATATGTCCCTGTTCCTTGCCATAGCGATAGGCATTACTGATTAGATTTGTCAACATCCTGGAAAGAAGCTGATGATTGCCATGAAACTCCACCTGTTCTTGCACTTCGTAATTGAGTACAATCTCTTTCTCCTGAATTAATGCCATATCAAAACATACCGCTCGCACTAGCTCTGTTAGATCAAGCGTCTGACACACAAATCTTTCTGACCGCATCTCCAGCCTTGTAAAATCCAACATTTGGTTAATTAGTTTTGACATTTTTCTGCCTTGACGCTGAATCGTGTGCAGTGCTTGTTCATACTCTTCACCGCTTCTTGACTCCTCCAGAGAAAGTTCACATTGTGCTAAGATCACTGATACTGGTGTACGCAACTCATGGGAGACATCTGAAGTAAATTGATGTTCTGCCTCAAAAGCCTTCTCCAAGCGCTGAAACATGGCGTTAAAACTCTTTGCAAGCTGATGCAGTTCATCCTTTCCTTCACCTATGGCAATTCTTTTTTTCAAATCTCCACCTGAACCGATTTGGGAAGCGGATTCTGAAATCTTTTTTATTGGTCTAAACATTCTCCCTGCAATTAGATAACCACCAGACGCAGATACCAACACCATAAACGGCAATAGCAATAACGATAGCCTTGTAATATCAGACATTTGTGTCATTCCCTGTTTTTCAGATACCACGCCCCGCAGCCAAAGCCCTTCTAGACCTTTCAAAGTTAATTTGCGGTCAAAACTATAATATAAGGTATGATTCACTTTGATTCTCTGAATCTTAGCATCCACAAATTCCAGGTCAGAAACTTGCCTTGAAATTGGATTTTCTCCATAAATCAAGGTATGATCAACATGATATAAGGCCGTATAGACCTCATTGACTTGATCGAGAAAATCATCATCAATCTCCAGATAACCGCCGCGGAATCGAATAAAATAATCTGACTCATTGTGTAAATCTACATTGTTAATATTATTATAAAACTCAATTTCATCAACATTATGTTCCACAGTCATAATTAGATTATCTCGAATATTCTTCTGTATCACTTGACGATTAGCAGATAATACAATAAAAAAAGTAAAAAATACTACTATCAGCAATGCCACTGTAAACCACAATGTAATTTTGGAACGTATTGACATACTTTTCACTTGTCATTAACCTCTCTGAGCACATATCCTTTGCCACGTATGGTATGAATTAATTTGTTATCATATCCTCCATCAATCTTTTTTCGAAGATAACTAATATACACATCCACTACATTCGTGCCGCCCTCATAGTCAAAATTCCAGATATGATTCTCAATCTTTTCCCTAGACAATACAATGCCCTGGTTGTGCATCAAGTATTCCAATAACGCATATTCCTTAGCAGATAATGTAATTTCTTTTTCCCCCCGTTTTACCACATGGGCAGCACAGTCAAGCGTAAGATCTGCAACTGACAAAATATTGCTGGCTGTACCAAATGCCGCTCGTGTCATTGCTCGTAAACGAGCCGATAATTCCTCAAACGAAAAAGGTTTTACTAAATAGTCATTTGCCCCACTGTCTAAGCCTTTCACCCGATCTGAGACCGCATCCCTTGCTGTCAGAAATAACACAGGTGTAGTTCTGTTAGCCTGCCGCAGAAATCGCAGGACAGCAAATCCATCTGCTTTCGGCATCATAATATCAAGAATCACTGCATCATAATCGGTATAAGATAAAATATCGATTGCTTCCTGTCCATCAAAGCAGCGATCCACACTGTAACCATCTGCAGTCAGCTTTTGTGTAATAATATGATTTAAATCCTTTTCATCTTCTGCAAGTAAAATTCTCATCTTCATCACCTCGGCTATAGTATATCATGAATTGCTTCACAAATACATGGTATCTCTTGCACACTCCGGCGCCTATAATATCTGACGATATTATACTATGAATTGCTTCACAAATACATGGTATACTCTTGCACACTCCCGCGCCTATAATATTTGGCAATATTATTTTATGAATTGCTTCATTAGATATAACCCAGCGCTTCTGTTGGCACTACTTCCTTCGCATATACGAAAGCCTTTTTGTGAATCAAAAAAATTGCCGTATCAAGAAGAAATACAACAAGATACTGTTGTTTACTACTTACAAATATACAGTATCTTGTTTCTATTTCTCAAGACGACAATTCTTGATTTTGAGAGAAAATAATATTATAAAAATTCTAACCTCCTGGAAAACATGATATAGCAAATATGTTTTTGTTCAATCTGTTGCATCGAATGACAAATGTGCTGTTTTGTAAACGCTGTCAGAGTAATCTGCATGTCGTCCTCATAACACCATTGATATTTTCATTTATCCTCTGTAATCGAGCATTGACATCCATTCGTCTGGAAAGAACTGTTCCAGCAACGCCTGCTGTGTGTCTGAATTCTTCAAAGAGCTGCTCTGCCCTTCCTGATTGCCACCCTGCCGCCATACTTTTGAAGATTCCTGCTCCTCAAGAGTCTGCTTGAACGTCTTTTTCTTACTATCCTCAACCGCCCCTTTGACTGCTTCCCCGAGCAGCATTCCAAACTGTTCATTTTTCTTACTGACTTGCATCACCATCTGATAAGCCTGCTGTATCACTGCCTGCTGTTGTTCCTTGGTGGAAGCCTGAGACAGAGCATGTTTGATCCGTTCGCCCTCTTGCCTGGCAAGCTCCGCCATCTGTGCAAGCTTAGGATCCACCTGCATCAAAAAACGTTTTTCTTCCGGCGACACAGGTGCCCCTCTTGCAATCCGTTTGGCAATCTCCAAGGCTTTCTTGACATCTTTCTGACTGTCCTCCACTTCCTTAGGTTCTAAGAGCTGCTGCAAGACAGATTTCTTTTCTTTAATCTGCTCTACACCTGTCACATTACGGATTACTTGCGATAAATTAACAGAATTCACCTGTGCCTGTCTCTTTGTCTCATCAATTGGAAACATGATATTAATCATCCAAGCCCTCCCTTCGTACCATATCATTCCATTTACATGATATATCGGCACGAAGGGCAAATCTATATATACTATACAAGGAATTTTCAGGCAGAACGCTTCTCGGCCAACACAAAACCGCCAATTCCCAGCACCAATATCACAATGGAGATCATCTGTGAGGTGGACAGCGCTCCCAAAGCGCCCCGATGATCATTTCGGAACATCTCAATCACAAAGCGGCCTATGCTATACAAGATACCATAGCCTGCCGCTACTTTTCCTTTTTTTGGTTCACGCTTTGCATAAGCCATCAGCAAAAACGCAAGCGCAAAGTCTCCGATGCTGGAATAAATCTGTGTTGGAATCAACTTCACGCCATTGGGGGCATACTCTGACTGCCAGTACTGAATATGAAATATGGAATCCGTCTCTCTTCCATAACAACACCCTGCAAAAAAACAGCCAATCCGCCCGCAGCCCTGGGCAAATGCCACTGCTGGAATTACTAGATCAAGATAGCGCACAAAATCTGCCTTCTTATAACGGCAGTAAACCATACTCGCCAAGACGCCGCCTATAATACCACCGTAAACTACCCATCCATTCTGAAAATTCCATAAAATAGAGGGATCCTTTAAAATATCGCGGAAACTAACGATATAATAGAGCAGCCTGCTTCCTGCTGACCCTCCCAGCACGGCACACCAGAAAATCCCATAGAGAATATCTGTGTCCATCCCCATCTTCTTGCCTCGCCTTTCACTAATTAGAAAGGCGCTCAGATAACCAATTGCTGTCATAATCCCATATACATGTAATGTCAACGGTCCAAGCTGTATATTATTGATCATTTTCTTTTCCTTTCTTATCTTTTGGTCTGATTAAGATTATACGCAATTCTTTGTCTCATTGCAAGGAAAGGTTGATCAAATCATATAATAGAAATCTTAAATATTGACCGGTGGCAGACAACTTTTTTCTCGACAAATATAGAGTGTTGTCTTGCCGTTCAAGAGTGGATAAGACACAGTTTCTTCCCTGAGCACCAGAATATCTGCACCGTCTCTCTGCTTAGCCTCCAACTCTATGAGATCCTCTTTCGTCTTTAGCACACAGATAATATGTTCTGGCGGGTTCTCTAATATCAATTTAGCCAACAGAAAAAAGCTCTGTCCCGCTGGATAATTCTCTGCCGATGCTGCCAAAAATTCCATTTGTCGTTCCACGCAAGGACACCATTCTTCCTGACCAGTAATCTGCCACAGCTTCACCAAATTGTAGGCCATCACAGAATTCCCACTTGGAATAGCGCCATCATATGTCTCCTTGGGCCTTGCAATCAGCGATTCATTTTCTCGCCCATAGAGATAATATCCGCCATTTTCTGAATTCTCGAACAATTCCACTGCTCTACTACAGTAATGGGCTGCTTTCCTTATATAATCTTCCTTTAAAGTGGCACGATAGAGCTGCAGCAATCCAAATGCAAAAAACGCATAATCATCTAAAAAACCGTTTCCCTGGCGCTTTCCTTGACGGTAACTCACAAAAAGGCCTTGTTCTAAAGCTTGTCCTTCTATAAATACACAGGCACGCTCTGCCAATTGCAGACAGCTTTCCTGACCAAACACACGATACATATCTGCCAATGCCCCAATCATCAAGCCATTCCACGCTGTGAGCACTTTATCATCCAAGTGCAGATTGCTGCGCCCCTTTCGATAGCTGTAAAGTTTCTGCCGATTTTTTTCAGACATCGTTCCACTGCTTTCAAAAAGTAAATTAGGTATGTTTTTTCCTTCAAAATTTCCCTTTCGCGTAATGTGATATGCTTGATTGAAAGCTTCTCCCTCTGCCTCCCCCAGCACTTTCTTGATCTCATCAAACCCAAAAATATAATATTTACCTTCCTCGCCCTCACTGTCTGCATCCTGAGCGGAATAAAAACCCCCCTCTGGGGCAGTCATCTCTCTTTGTATATACTCCGTAATCTCTTGTGCTACTCTCTGATACAACTCTTTTCCAGTCAGTGCATATGCCTGGGTATAGGCCATCAAGAGAAGTGCATTATCATAAAGCATTTTTTCAAAATGGGGCACTAAAAAATATTCGTCTGTAGAGTATCTGGAAAACCCATAACCAATATGATCAAACAATCCACCCCGATACATCTGCTCCAATGTTTTTTCAGCCATTTTTAGCGCTGACTGCTCCTGGCTGATCTGATAATATTCCATCAGAAACATCAGATTATGCGGCATTGGAAATTTAGGTGCATTCCCAAATCCTCCATAAGCAGCATCGAAACTGCGCTGAAATTGCAAAAAAGCTTGTTTTGCCAACAGATGTGGTTCCACACAAGACTGTCTGCTATCCTCCTGAAGCTGTCTGGTAATTTCCTCCGCTGACTGAAACAGACTGTCTCTGTCCGTCTTCCATTTTTGATCAATCGCTCTTAACAGCTCTAAAAATCCCATACGACCATAAGCATTTGTCTTAGGAAAATAAGTGCCTGCAAAAAATGGTTTTTGATCTGGTGTCATAAAAATGCTAGTTGGCCATCCGCCGCTGCCTGTAAACAACAGGCATACAGACATATACACACTGTCAATATCTGGACGTTCCTCTTTATCCACTTTGATAGATACATAGTGCTGATTTAATTCCTGTGCCACTTCTGTATCCTCAAAACTCTCATGTGCCATTACGTGGCACCAGTGGCAGGTACTGTAACCGATACTCAAAAAAATGGGTTTGTTTTCTCGTTTCGCTTTTGCAAAAGCCTCCTCACACCAAGGAAACCAATTTACTGGATTTTCAGAGTGCTGCAGCAGGTAAGGGCTGGTCTGATCTTTTAAATGATTTTTCAATTTTATCACCTCACCCTTACTATTTGCTTTTTGCAGATGCTATATTCGGCAAATATTTTTTTACGACTCTCTGTTGCTCTGGCATCTGTTTTCCATGTGGACTTCTGTTTCTATTTTGATCTCATTCTCTTCTTGTGATTGTCCCTCATTTTGTTCTTCTGTCTCTTGGAGCGCTTGATGTACATAGGCATCTGCTTGCCGCCCTGGTTCCAATACCGCTGCCAACTCTTCTTTTTCTGCCGACGCTCCTTGCAGTTCTGTCTGCTCTTTTTGCTCCACTCTCGCTGCCTTCTCCTGTTCCTCAAGTCCTGTCTCTATTTTCCTGCGCTTTTTAAAAAAAGAACCAAAAGCCTGTTTGCGCATGGCTCGTGCCTGAGATTTTTGCCGTTTGCGGATCTCTTTGCGTTCTGCTTTCTCTCTTGTCTTGCGATTCTTTTTCACTTCTTTGCGTGCTGTTTTTTCAATATCGCGAATCGTATCTTTGGCCTCCTCGACAACACGTCTGTCCGCGCGATAAGGATTGTGCAAGAAATAGGAGGCAGTGCCAATCAACAGCGCAGCCATGCCAAATAAAAGAAAAATCGGCAGCAATAGATCATATTCTAAATATTTCAGTTCAAAACAGACAAAAATTACCATCATCATCGGAAACATCAAAAGATATAACAACTTACAACAAAAATTTAACACCCTGCCACGTTTGCCTTCCCCTGTGAGAAGTGCTCCCTCAATAGCAGTAAAGGCAACCATAAAAAGACAAATCTGCGACTGTAAACCGTGAAGTACACCACATAGCGCAGATAGAATCACAGACAATAAAAATAACGAAAATGCACATCCTTGATAATAGGCATTACGATATTCACGCATTCCTTGCAGCTTATCGGAACTGATGCCATACATAGCATACACTTGGGCATCCATACTCTCCTGAAATTCCTGGTTATACTTTCGCGCCTCCCTAGTTGTCTGCATATTTTGATTCATGGAATCTCTCAGTGTGTCCAATACCTCTTGTTCTTGTTTCATCTGTAAAAACAGCGCATCTTCTGACTGCCGCTGTCTCTGAATCTGTTCCTGAATCCACTCTGTTTTTCGTATTCGCAGATTTTCTCTGTGAAATTCTTGCTCGGATTGCTTTTTTATCTCTTGTTTTTCTTCCATCGTTTTTCTCCATATCGGTAATTTACGCTCTCTGTTTAGAAACTCCTGTACATCCTCTAACTTCTCTAAATATATCAAAATAAAAAATTTTTTTCAATCAATATTCGCCAAAATTGGAGTTTATGTTTCAGACAAGTGTGAAACCAGATAAGGATAAAATATATTTAAAGCAGATGATACAAAGCCGAGGAGAAAAGGAGTAGGATTTTTTGCTCGGACGGTAAAAGCAGAAATCAAAAATATCAGCTACACGAGGAAATCACTTTGCAACAGCGTCCACAATGATAACGAGCATCGGATTGTGCCAACCATAATCCGAATTGTAAAGTTCTTCCAGAAAGTAATAGAAGAGTATCTACTGATATGTTATAATGCTTGTGTTGTCCAACCTACACCCGTCAACGGGAGGGGGTGTTTGCATGGAGCTATTCTTCACATTTCTTGTGACTGTCGCGGCAGGTGTGGTTTGCCACCTCATCAGCAAATGGCTAGACAGGCACGACAAAGACAACAGATAGCCTAGTGGACGCTTTGCCACTATAAAAAGAAAAGAAGAATCCCTCGACTGTACGCCATTACGGTCGGGGGATTCGTTCTTTGCCTACATGGAATTCTCCACATTTCTTTGCCTATCGGCATTATAGCATATGCAAATTTTAATTGCAAGATACATTTTTTTAAGATAAAATTTTATCCTTATCTGGTATCATACAAGAGCCATTGTCCTATGATAAATCATTATCATAAAACAATGGCTCTTGGTACAACGAAACAACTGTTGTTAGATTATACTATATCCCTATCTTTCAAAAACTCAATGACCAAAAAAATTATTTTAGCTCTCCATTGGCCATCCCTTCTGCTATGCCATCCACATTTAAGTTTTCCCCACCAGAACCTTCGACTGGTTCTTGTGCCTGGGAATGACTGTCATTCTGCATCTTGGTAGCCTCTGACAATTTCAAACTCATAGTCGTCTCCATCCCTGCAACCATAACTTTAATCAAAAGTACTCTGGAGCCATCTGGCCTCACTAAAATCTGTGTATCTGTCTTACTTTCCTCCTCTGTCGAATCCTCCTTATGTTTGAAAGACTCTAAATCAGAAATTTCTTCCTCTAAAGCAGCCTGCCCCCTGAGGGATTCCACTTGATCCTGTACTTTATTTTGCTTTACAATTCTCTCTTCCAGCTTGGCCACATCCTGAAATGGTTTGTTGTGGACAGCCGATTTTGAACAAAGCTTATTTTTCCATCTATCAGTATTTCCATTGAATTGGTTGAAATAAATTCCACTATTTGTCATCTTATTCTCCTGTTCTTTTCTCAGAAATATCCCAGTATCTTGCGGCGTTCTGCCTCCAGTATGGCTCGCTCAAAGACCTCCAAGAAAGCATCCTCCTCCACTGGTTCCTGCAGAAAATGAGGTGCTGTAAGATCTGCCTCATTGTATATCTCTGCCGCTGTCATTACGACAAATACGGCGTCTTCACGGAATCTTCTTAATTGTAATGGCTGTAATTCTTCCCCTTCTGTCAGACTATGTTTCCAAAATACAATATCAAAGGGTTGTCCTGTTCCCAGAAGCTCTGTCCCTGTGACACTGACTACACGGCAGTCTGAACGTTGTTTCTTAATCAGATTTCTGATTTTATCTTGGGTATAGGCATCTGCCTCTACAATCGCAATATCAACCATAATACACCTCAAAAATGGCTACTTTCCATGAAAGTTTACGTAAACACTAGTTTGTAATCCTGAAACCTATTTACCCTCTGCCGCAGCTGTTCCAGATTTTTGTCTGAAATAGCCTGCATATATGCTTTTTTAGTCTTTTGTTCTATAGTCTGTGGACTCTCTGAAGATTTTTCACCTCCAAAAGCCTCCTCTATCTGCGCCATCACTTTCTTAGAAGAGGCAATAAAGGTAGTCTTTAAATCATAAGCATACTTAAGCTCTTCCAATCTGTCCTCCACAGTTTCTTCTCTTCGTGCCCCTGTCACCTCATCTATCACATAAGTTGTATCTCTGTCACTCCTCGCAAATTCATCCACAATACGGTCATACACCACCTGATAGGCTTTGGCCCTGAGCGTGGCAGCACTCTCCAGTGAAGCTCCTGTGACCTGGCTGCCCCATACAGCACGCTGTTGTTCTATCACCTCATCCATTTCACTCAGGAAATTGTTAGTGTAATCCATAGTTTTCGTGTGAAGCTGTTTATCCAACTCTTCTAAATTTGCCTTAATGTCAATTCTTTGGTTCCATCCATTCTCATTCAAATAGTTTCGCATATCCTTGGCACTCTCTAAGCCTGATTGAGAAAATGTAATTTTATCTTTTGCAAATTGTTGAACCTTAGGCTGTCGATGCTGCTCTTGTTCTTTCGCCCGTGCTGCCAATTCCTCATATGTGGGAACATGTTTGTTGATCTTTGGAATCTCTGTCCTTCCGGCATAGATTTTCATACACACTCACCTATCCCCAGAAATTATATTTATTGGCCTCGGTAAAATAACTGTTGCCCCAAGCATTATACTGATTGGCAACACTGCCAGCATTTACTTTGGCATTGTCAGATACGCGATCTGCCAAAAATGATATTTTGGAAGTAAACTCTCCTCCTAGAACCTTTTCTAAGGTATCCACATCTGCTTGCCTTAATTTGTCCTGATCTAGTGTTAAGCTTCCATCTTTTCCTTGTGTGATACCAATACTTTCTAATGCTTCTTTCTGATTAGAAACAAGACCTGTAAATGTCTTTCTGTAATATTCATTTAATGGTGCAGATTTGGAAGTATCCTTCAATGATTTTATGGTACTGTTATAATATTTCACCAACTTTTCTGCTTGATCACAGATTGCCTTGGTATCACCACTTGTTTTGGCATCTTCATACAACTTCTTAGCACTTAGCGCATCTGCAGACTGCTGTAAATCCTCAGCTGATTCCTGCAGATTCTGATAACTCCTCTTTTGTATCTTAGATGCTGTATTGGTTTTATCCAAATTACTAAGCAGATTTTTCCTTTGGGTGCTCTTATTACCTATAACATCTAACAGCGACATACTATTGATCGGCAGTCCTGCCTTTCTCATAGTTGCCTGAAACATTTGTGTTGAAATTCTCATATTTTGCCCTCCTTTTGCTGATAACTACCCTTCTCTTGCCACATATTCCAAATACGCCTTAACAAAATCTGCATATTTATATTTAGAGATCAAAAGTTTCTCTCCATTGCTAATTGATACTGACGATTTGTTATATCCATCCACAAAGGAAAGATTGACCAGATAACCCTTATGGATCCGAAAAAATTGTCCATACAATTCCTCCTCCAAGGCTCCAAGCTTTGCATAATACTCCAGCTTTTCGCCCTCCATATGGAGCACGACTTTATGTCCCTGGCTTTCCACATAATAAATACTGTCCAGAGAAATTGCTCTGCTCGCCCCTGCATATTGTATCACCAGCGGCGGTTTCTGCTGTCGATCTTCGGAAAGTATCTGTCTTATGGCTCGCCCAAACACCTCGGCAAAGCGTTCCTCATCCACTGGCTTGAGCAGATACTGAAATGCATCCACATCAAAGGCGTCATAGACATACTCCTTATAAGCGGTGATGAAAATAATTAGAGGCTGTCTAACATATCGCCCGTTTCGTATTTCTCTTGCCAGCTTAAGACCATCTCCTGGTACCTGCAGCTTGATATCCAGAAGTACCAGATCAAATTCTTGATTCTCTGCCAGATATTGTTCACTGGTCGAATACTCTCTAATCTCACACTCTACATCCTGTTTTGTCACAAGTGCAAAAAGATAGTTTTGCATGTTCTTTTCATTGTCACATATTGCAATTCTTATCATATTCTCCTCTGCTTTCCTAATGTTTATCGGAAACCAGAAATTATTTTTTAACATACACCGCACAAATTGACACTTTTATGACGTAAGTGGAAATTATTCATCGGCAAGGCAAAAGAATGCGTGTAGCGAGTGCTACGACAATTGATTACAACGTAGCAGATGGAAATTTAGGCAAGTAAAAACGTTGATATTTAACCGCCGGAGTAATATAATAAAGGAAATCAAATTTATGTTATCTAGGAAGGAAAATAATATGTGGATTGCAGACAATTGGAATGATTATCAAGTGCTTGACTGCTCTGCTGGTGAAAAACTGGAACGATGGGGGAATTATACTCTGATAAGACCCGATCCCCAAGTAATCTGGGACACGCCCAAAAAACATCCAGCATGGAAGAAAAAAAACGGACATTACCACCGCAGTAAAAAAGGAGGCGGTGAATGGGAATTTTTTGATCTCCCAGAACAATGGACCATTCATTATCATTCTCTAACCTTTCATTTAAAGCCTTTTAGTTTTAAACATACTGGATTATTCCCAGAGCAAGCAGTAAATTGGGATTGGTTCAGCAATAAAATCCGCAATGCAAATCGTCCCATCAAAGTTCTAAACCTCTTTGCATACACTGGAGGAGCTACGCTGGCGGCCGCCGCTGCCGGAGCAAGTGTCACTCATGTGGACGCTTCCAAAGGTATGGTGACTTGGGCAAAGGAAAATGCTGTTTCTTCTGGCCTTGCAGATGCCCCTGTGCGTTGGATCGTGGACGACTGTGTAAAATTTGTGGAAAGGGAAATCCGCCGCGGCAACCATTATGATGCTGTAATTATGGATCCGCCCTCGTATGGCAGAGGTCCCAAAGGAGAGATTTGGAAGATTGAAAATGCCATCCACCCTCTGATCAAGCTCTGCACGCAGCTTCTCTCAGAACAACCGCTGTTTTTTCTGGTAAATTCCTACACCACCGGCCTACAGCCTGCTGTTCTTGCCTATATGCTGGGCATAGAACTGCAAAAATTCAATGGTTCTGTGGAGGCTCAAGAAATTGGACTTCCTGTCTCATCTAATGGACTTGTACTCCCCTGCGGAGCCAGTGGTAGATGGGAAACATACAAATAATTTTTAAAACAGCAATTATTTACGCCTGCCCCAAATAAGCCTGTGCACACTGTACTGTATGGCAAAGATATCGGATCACTTCTAATGGGTAGCTGCCTGCCGCTGTCTCTCCTGTCACCATAACACTGGCAGCTCCCTCTAACACAGCTCGAAAAATATCTGACACTTCAGCTCGTGTAGGCACTTTATTTTTCTCCATAGAAGCTAACATCTGTGTCACCACCATAAAAGGCTTCCCTGCTTTTTGGCACATAGCTGCTATCTTGGCCTGAACAACTGGAAGTTCCCACAAGGGCATACGATTCCCAAGATCCCCTCTGGCAATCACAATATGATCTGCATAGGGCAATAAACTGCCTAGATTCTCAACTCCCTCAAGATTTTCTATTTTGGCAAATATTTTCAGTTCTGATACCTCAGCCTCCTCTAACTCTTGTCTCAAATTCTGTAAATCCTGCGCTCGACGCACAAAGGGCAGCATTACCCCAGTTATGCCATGTTTCTTGGCTTCTCGAATATTCCTGTGGTCACTTTCTGTCAATGTTGGCAACTTAATCTCCATATTTGAGAGGGCAATACTTTTTCGAGAAGTAAGCAGACCACCGCGCTGTACTCGACAACAAATCTGGCTGACACTGCGCTGAGCCACCGACAATAAAATTTTTCCATCATCCAATAAAATCTGTTGTCCCTGGCTCACAGAACACAACAGAATTTCTGGCACTGGAATGATACTTCTACTAATTTCTTGATTCCCTTTATCCTCTCGTCTCTCATCTATCTGGTTTGCAGTCAATGGTTTCAGTATTACCTCTTTGCCTTCCTTTAATTCCAATGTCTGCTCTAACTCCCCAATCCGCAGTTCTGGACCCTGTAAATCAATGAGAAGCTGCGGGATAATTCCCGCAGCCCTGGCCGCTTCTCGAATCCAATCCGTCCACTGCTGACAATCTGCCAGCTCTGTATGGGAGAGATTGAGACGTATTCCAGTCATTCCCATGCGAAACATTTCTGTAAGCAGTTTGCAATCTGCACATGCAGGGCCGATGGTTCCATAAATATCCATATTGCCTGTCTCCTATTCCTCTGGTACTTGTTACCCTTCCGCATCTTGTTTGTCTGGATCTACATAGGAATATGCATTGGAAATCTTGGCATTCTCTGCAGTCAGTTCCACTTTCTCTCGGTAAAATGCAATCACTGGAGTTCCAACCTTAATGCTTTTATATATCTTATCAGCCACTTCAAATGGCAAATTGATGCATCCATGAGAACCGCTGGTCTTATATATGTCACCGCCAAACTGTCCATTTCGCCAAGAAGCATCATGGAGCCCCACATTATAGGCAAATGGCATAAAATATGTGACATCCGACTCATAGTCCTCTCCCTTCAAAACTGCAGGGCTGTCCTTATATACAATCTTAAACACTCCGTCCGGCGAGCCGTTATTTCTGCTGATATTGCCCGTGACCACATCACTCTCCACCACCAACTCTCCATTTTCATAATACCACAGATGCTGCTTGGTATAATCAATTTCTACATAGGTATTTCCAATATCATCTTTGCCTTCCACAAAGGGACGCTGCGCATAACACAGCTCTCGGCTTACTGGTTTCCCAGCATCCAAGTCAGCCTTGATCTGCTCTGCCTCTTTTTCCTTGTTCACAATCCAGCCATAATCTCCGCCGCCAATCTCCACCTTGTCCCCAGAAGAAGTCTGAAACGTGCGCACATCTGCATAAGTGTTATATTTACTGGCAAGTGCCTGTACATATGCTGTGATTTTCTCTTCATCCAATGTCACCGAAAAACCTTCTACCTGAAGGAAATCCCGTATCTTCTCCTTGTCCAATTTTTCCTCATAATCCTTAATCTCATAAGTTATCTCAGCATTCTCATAGCTATTAATTCGCTCCATCAGCCCCTTAATCTCATCACTCTCACTGGTGTATTCTGGACTGACATAATCTTCATCTGTCAATTCTATGGACGGCTCGCCCGCAGAAACAGCCTCCTTCACCTTGGCGAGCACATTTTCAAGAATCATATGAGTCCCCGGTTTTTCCGGTTCTATGTAATAACCATCATCCCCAAGCTCTACCCTGGCGCTTTCTGGCTCTGTAATATTTTCTTCTTGAAAACAGTCCATTCCGGCAACCGCATCGGCAATCAGGTCCTCTTCATATTTCATGGTAATGGGAACTTCCTCCTTATTTTGCTGAAAGATTCCAAACACCCATTGATAAGGATTTTGCCTTTCAAAAAAGTCATGAATAGAGCCGTCTGGTACATAACTGCAGCCAATATCTTTGCCATAAATATGGTGTTTTTCTCCATCTCTGTCATACACTGTCAACAGATAATCTTCCACACTCCGGCCAACCTTTTGCTCTGCTTCGGCTAAATCCATTCCTCCCACTTTCCATCCATTGATTTTTGTGCGAAAGAAAAAATGGTTGCTGAAATAGAAGGTCATTGCCAGGTATACTGCTGTCAAAACTAGTATCACCCCAGATATAGTCCCTATGATGATTCTTTGTCTTCTTCTGCGTTTTCTTTTCCTCATATTCATCCCTCGATTTCTTTTTCCAAAATTTCTTCCTCATCTGTTATCCGGCCACAGAGCATTGAGGTGGACCCTGCGTTTCCAATTGATGGCTATTCTTCTATATAAACATACATCATAAATTCTTCCAATTCCCCATGCTCTCCCTGCCTGCTTGGACAGAGCATAGTTGTCACTCTGCGCACTTGTCCATCAACTTTGCGCAGATAAGAATATACCACCCTTTTTTTGCCATTTTGAAATTCTTCCTGTAAATGTTCCAATGAAAAAATACGAAAAAATTCCTTGCGATAACTTTCTTCAACCATTTCTCGGACTACTAACTGAATCATTTTCTCATATCGGCTGATATGATAATCATCTAAAAGAGCTTCTACAAGCCGTCTTTCCTCCTCTGGTCCTTTTACAATCTTGCAGCTATCCGGCTTAAGGCTCACACATGTAATCTTATAACAGTCTGCTTCCTTAAAATTTTCCTCAATTTTCATACTTCAATTTCCCTTTTTAATTTTATCCCTTATAAAACAGAATGTATTTTATCTTTTGCAAATATTTTCTTATTCTTTTCTTAAATCTCTTAACACTGATACAGGCACACTCTATTCTGCCTTCTACTCTCTACCATATCAATCAATCTCTGATTCTCTGATCCTCGAAAGGCTAAGGAAATATTTTTTTTCTCCTGTACAAATTCGCCATCCACCAACACATCTATCAGCGACAGTATTTCTTCTGTCACCTCACATCTGGCACGGCTTTGCTGCCATAACTCCCTATCAAGAAGATACCCACTGTAACACCAGATACTCTTATGAGGAAACATTCGTTTCACTTGTTTTAGAAATGGCAGCAGTGCACGTTGATTTGCGGGTTCAAACGGTTCCCCGCCAAGCACTGTCAGCCCAGAGATATACGCTTGTCCAAGTAACCTTAGTAATTCTTCCTCCGTCTCTTTGGTAAACGGCTGTCCAAAATGAAAATCCCAGGTTTCCTGATTAAAACAACCCAGACAGTGGTGGGTACAACCAGAAACAAACAGTGACACTCTCACCCCTGGACCATTGGCAACATCTGTCTTTTTTATTTCTGCATAATTCATTATAAGTGTAGTACCCTTTCCTGAATTTCCTGAGTTCTACCCTGATTCCAAAACTGTGTCCCAATATAACCACAGGTTCTGCGCGCCACATTCATCTGGTCTTCCTCTCGGTTTTGACAATTAGGACATTCCCAGACCAGCTTTCCATCCTCATCGGAGACAATGCGAATCTCTCCCTCATAGCCACATACTTGACAATAATCGCTCTTAGTATTTAATTCTCCATACATAATATTGTCATAAATATGCTGCATCACTGTTAATACTGCATTGATATTATTCTGCATATTGGGCACTTCCACATAACTGACCGCACCACCTGGTGACAATTTCTGAAATTGTGCCTCAAAGGTCAATTTCTCAAAAGCGTCAATCTCCTCTGTCACATGGATATGATAACTGTTGGTGATATAATTTCGATCTGTCACCCCCTCAATCACACCAAAACGCCGCTGTAAGCATTTGGCAAATTTATAAGTTGTAGATTCCAACGGTGTACCATAGAGACTAAAGGCAATATCTGTCTCTTTCGCCCAACGCTGACAGGTCTGATTCATATATTCCATAATCTTTAATGCAAACGGCGTTGCTTCAGGGTCAGTATGAGATTTGCCAGTCATATACTTTGTACATTCACAGAGACCGGCATAACCCAGAGAAATGGTGGAATATCCATGATATAAAAGATCATCAATCACCTCTCCCTTATTAAGACGCGCCAAGGCACCATACTGCCACAAAATCGGCGCCACATCCGAGGGCGTTCCCAAAAGCCGTTTGTGCCTAAGCATCAGCGCCTCCCGACAAAGATTCAGTCGCTCCTCAAATATCTCCCAGAACTTATCCATATCTTTGCCAGATGAACAGGCAATATCCACTAGATTTAAGGTCACTACCCCCTGATTAAACCGTCCATAAAATTTAGGTTGATTTTCCTGATCGTGGTATACTGTTAAAAAGGAACGGCATCCCATACAGGGATAACAATTGCCTTCTTTATTCTGTTTCATTATTTTCTCAGAAATGTAATCTGGTACCATCCGCTTGGCGGTACATTTGGCTGCCAATTTTGTCAACTCCCAGTAGGGGCTTCCCTCTCGAATATTGTTCTCTTCCAGCACATAGATCAACTTGGGGAATGCAGGCGTAATATAGACGCCTTTCTCATTTTTTACCCCCTGCAGCCTCTGTAATAACATCTCTTTGATCACCAGCGCCAAATCATCCCTTAGACGGCCTTCTTCCACCTCATTCAAGTACATAAACACTGTCACAAAAGGCGCCTGGCCATTGGTGGTCATCAAGGTGATTACCTGATACTGAATCATCTGTACGCCCCGCCTTATTTCTTCCTTGACCCGCAGTTCCGCGACTTCATTTATTTTTTCTTCCGATAATGGCAGTCCTGCCGTCATGTATTCCCGTCGCACCATCCGCCTGAGCTTCTGGCGGCTTACTTCCACAAAAGGCGCTAAATGGGAAAGTGTGATGCTTTGACCGCCATACTGGGAACTGGCAATCTGAGCAATCGCCTGAGTTGCCACATTGCATGCTGTGGAAAAACTTTTCGGATGGTCAATCATTGTCTCACTGATCACCGTTCCATTCTGAAGCATATCCTCCAGATTTACCAAGCAGCAGTTGTGCATATGCTGTGCAAAATAATCCGCATCATGAAAATGAATCATCCCCTCCTCATGTGCATGTACAATGTGAGGCGGCAGTAAAAACCTTTTGGTAATGTCTTTGCTGACCTCCCCTGCCATATAATCTCGCTGCACACTGTTTACCACAGGATTCTTATTGGAATTTTCCTGTTTAATCTCTTCATTGTTACATTCAATCAAACTTAAAATCTGTTGATCTGTGGAATTGGATTTGCGCACTAAGGCACGTTTATATCGGTAGGTAATATACTTTCGAGCTACCTCAAACGCCTTATATGCCATAATCTCATTTTCAACCATATCCTGGATTTCTTCTACATTATATATTCTGTCCATCGCTGCACAGATCTTTGAAATACTCTGTGCAATCGCCTGAACCTGCTGCTCTGACAATCTGTCGCTCTCTGCCACTTCCTGATTAGCTTTGGCCACTGCATCCACAATCTTTGTGTTGTCAAATTCCGTCTCTTTGCCGCTTCTCTTAATGATTTTCATTTCGCTTCCTCCGAAATAACTAAATATAGTATTATATCTATTATTTTATACCATATATGTTTGTCTATTATAGTATTATCTTCCCAAAAAAGCAAGACGAAAAATAAAGGTTTCTGTCATATATCTTCATTAATAATCCTTGCATCTTAGACAAAAAGGTATTATGATAAATATAAATAATTTTTTAACAGGAGGCATAGATATAATGAAACGCAAAAAATTGATTTCTTTGGTCTTAAGCTGCCTGCTGATCTTAGAGACACCATTTGTCTCTCAGGCAGCTCATTTTTCGGCTAAAACTTCTTTAAATTCTCTTGAGAGCACATCTTCTCAGTACGAAAAAACAGATATCCTCTCTCTCAAAGGCCTGGATCACCAATCATACCAGACAATAGCAGAGGATTTCTCTACCCAGAGAACTCTACAAGGCACATCTGATCAGACAGATTCATCACAGACACCTACTCAGGAAGAAAATACACAACACGAATTGACCATATGCTTAAATCACAGTACATATAAGTTGTCACTCCCACACGCTGCAACTTTGCAGTTATCTTCCTCAATCTCAAAAGATGACAACACATCTGTCTCCTCTGATGAACCGATTCAGATCAATTGGATGTCCAATCAGCCTAATATTGCTTCTGTATCTAAGCAAGGACTGGTAACTGCTCACAAAGCAGGAACCGCAGTTATCACTGTTACGGCAAAAATGCAGACAGAAGACGGTATATACAGCGGTTCTGCCTCCTGTACAATCACGATCGAAAAAAATAATATTTCCTTAAACAAACGCAAGCTGACCATGTACACCAGCGAGACAAAACAGTTAAAGGCAAAAGGTGTATCAGACAAAATTGTCACCTGGAAATCTTCCAAACCTAAGATTGCATCTGTCAACTCTAGCGGAACCATAAAACCGAAAAAAACAGGCCAGACTACCATCACCGCTACGGCAAATGGCGTATCTGCCTCTTGTAAAGTAATCGTCAAAAATCCATCTTTACAATTAAAATCCAGTGCAATTGTATATTTGGACAACTCCATTACTTTACATGCTGCCGCCGTTCCCAAGAACAGTATCTCCTGGAAATCCTCAAATTCTAAAATTGCAACAGTCACTCAGACAGGTAAAATCATTCCTAAGAGAACTGGACAAACAACTGTCACTGCTTCCTGCAATGGATTGAAAAAAGCTTGCAAAATTACTATAAAAAAGCCTTCTGTTGATTTAAACAAGAACACAGTTACTTTCTTTGCAGAGAATAACTATACACTAAAAGCAAAGGCTCACCCTAACAGCCAACTCAGTTATCGATCCTCCGATCCTAAAGTTGCCACTGTGGACAAGCATGGTAAAATCAAAGGATTAAAGAAAGGTTCCGTTACCATTACCGCGGCTGTTCCTGGCGCCAAAGAATCCTGTAAGGTGACAGTGTTAGAAAATAATTACAAACTCAGCCGCAGCTCACAGACCTTGATGAAAGGGCACAGTGCAACCTTGTATCTGTATCATGCCTCTGATTCTGTCTCCTTTGAACTTTCTGATCAGTCTGTGGCAAAGCTCTCTGCCTCAGGAAACAGTTGTAAGGTGACAGCGCGCAAAGCTGGCAAAACCACTCTCAATGCTTACTATAAAGTGTATGAAAATAATCAGTGGGTAACATGTAAACGTTCCTGTACTATCCGTGTGATTAGTTCTGGTATTTCGCAGCAGCAAGCTGCAGTGGCTGTGAAAGCTACCAAAAAATTATCACTGCAAAATATAAAAAAATCCGGTGTACATATCACTGGTACTGTTTGGAGTTCTTCTAACTCCAAGATTGCTTCTGTAAACAGCAAAAACGGAGCGGTCACTGGTAAGAAAATTGGTACTGCAAAAATTACAGCAACTGTCAGCTATTCTGACGGAACTTCAGCCACATACCCTACCAGTGTAAAGGTCTCCGCCCCTAAAACAAAATATGCTTACACTGTACTGTCATTGGGACACTCAAAGAAAATTTCCCTCACTGGCCTGACCCCTTACAGCACTGTTAAATGGAGTACCGATAAATCTTCCTTGGTCTCTGTCAACTCCAATGGAACAGTGACCGCAGGACAGATATCTGGCAAAACCACCGTAAATGTTACCGTAGATGGAAAGACCATTAAACATACAATATATGTGACCAACCCCAGTTTAAGGCGTACAGATGCCACTTTAACCCCCAAAAAGAAAACCAGAATTACATTATCTGGCGTCTCCTCCCACAGTAAAATTACTTACCGTTCCCGCAAGACATCTGTTGCCACGGTAAATAAATCTGGTGTAGTGACTGGCCGCGGTCACGGCAATACAGAAATCATTGTCACTGCTGACGGCAATACATTTATCTTCCGGGTATCAGTATTTTCTAAGCGCGCGCTAGATGCCTGCAATACAGGTTATAACATAATTAACAGTTCCACTTACAGTCAGGCAAGACGCATGAGCCCTGGATTCTACGATTGCAGTTCCTTGGTATTCCGCTCCTACGGTTGTGACGCTGGACTTCTTGGCGGCACTCCCTCCTGGGCGCCTACCGCAGCTTCTATGGCACAGCACTTAGAAAGCACTGGAAAGGTACTCTCCTATCATGGCCTCAGTTCCGCAAAACTGCGTCCTGGAGATTTGATCTTTTACCGTTCATCTTCCTCCAATGGCAGATATAAAAATATTTACCATGTTTCCATGTACTATGGCAACGGCTACCGATTGGAAAAACCACTGTGTTATTATTATCCAGAAAGCAATATTGCTATGATTGCCAGACCGATACCATAAACTGTAAATATCATGATAAAATCAAGTATCCCCCCTCACGAATGAGGGGGGATATCAACATTTCAAAAAAAAATTATCCGATAATTTGCTTCATAATAACATGTTTTTTATGTACACTTCAATGTATATAATATTTGAATATATTTTTGCTTTTATACAAGCTACATAAAATATTTATATATTGATTTATACCAAATCATATCTCTTTTTTATATACTTTGCATATTTCGAGGTTACTAATTCCGGCGAAAGATTGGAAACTGTAGTAATTGAATCAATATATTCTTCATCTTCTTTTGACAAGTCAACTCTATATGATACTTTCCCTGAAGGTGATAAAAACAGAATATTGGAATCAAACAATTTATGATGATTTTGGCACATCCACAAGCCATTTTCGCCATCGGTTGCATATGCCAATTTTTCTTGATCTGATAATGTGGTTACTCGCTTAATATCCGCAACTGGCCAAATATGTGCGCCTTGTACAATTTCAGTAATCCCACAATTACATAGAACACAATGCTTTTCACCTAATTTTTCTAATAAGTGTGCATGAAATCTAGGAGAACGTAAACTATTATTGTTTTCAAACTCTTGTTTTTCTAGTTCATCATCTATATTTACAATTTTTATATTTCCCATAGAACGAATTACAGACAGGCTGGATGCAGGTAATTCTTTTAAATCTTTTTCATTATACTCATATAATGTTATATGATCCTGAATACATGCTAATTTGCTTATCGCATAACAAATTAAACTCGTATCATATTTATTAGCGCCATAAGTCTTTCCAAATATTTCATATTCATGAGGCCCATTTTTTATTATGTACGCTGCATTGTTACCTGAATTTTTATCTCCATTTTCTTTCCTAGCACGAACAATATCATCTATGGAAGAAAATGCTGTGATTTGTCCTGCAAGTATCGGTGGAATATTTATAAAATGAAAACCAGCTGTTTTCATCAATCTATACATAAATAAGTAATATGGCGTTGCATTATTTCCAGCACAGGGAAGAAAATAAAAATATATTTGTTTGTCTTGATGTGGATTTGAATAAAATCTATGAAAAGCAGTTGGAACACTTTGAATTCCAGAATTTCTTCCCTCACATTTTTCATCTGAAAAACTAATATAAATGGCAGTATTCTGATACTGTAAGATCCCTAGTCTGCCTTGATTGTATGTAGCATTAAGAAACTCATCTTTATAATCATTTTCTACAAACTGCACATCAAAATCATCTCTTCCAGTTACTTCTATACATATTTGCCTTATAATCTGATGTGTAATTAATGAATCAAAGTATATGCCCGTTTGAACCGATTTCTGCATATTTCGCTTCATAATAAATTTAGGTTTTTCTCTATAGATCATAATTTAATATCAATATCTCCTTTCTGGGCTTACCCGAAATTCCTATGATATCCCCTAATGGAATATAGCTATAATTATTTTTGCTTATCCATTCTTCTAGTGCTGTATTTGTAATCCCTTTATGCTCTAATACATAGGATAGCATACAAGGAACATTATATTGTGTCATCTCATCTATAAAATCAAACAATTCTTGTTCTAATTTATCATCCCATCCTTTAAAACCTCGTTTTCCGTCATTATAACTTCCTGTTGTAAGCTTATATGGTGGATCTAAATACAAAAATGTGTTTTCATCTATATTAATATGTTCACGAATATCAATATAATCTGTGCTAATAAATGAAATATTCTTCTTCTTAATCACTCTGCTAAAACTTATTAATTTTGCTAAAATACAATCATTAAACCAGCGTACACCTGCCGTATTATTAAAACCATAATTGCTATTAAAACGTATTTGTTGTTGATAACTGTAGAGGATGATAGCAAATAACATCCGTATATCCTTTTTATTTTCTGGTAAAGAATTGTAATATTCCCTAGTTGCCAGATATGTTTCTTTATTGCCTTTTTCCAATTTATTTTTCTCTATAAATTTTTTTACATATCTTATATAATCATATGTGTCATAACTTCTGAAAGATTCAATTAAATCTTTTACGATAAAGTTTATATCACTATAGTATAAAATTTCTGATTCTGAATTAATCCCAACATTAAATCCTCCTCCAAAGAGATCTACAAATATATTAGTTTGCCTAATATTTTCCCTGATATATGGAATTATCTTGTATTTGCTTCCAATATAATTGAGCGGAGATTCATAAATAATATCTTTTTCAGGCTTTTTTTCTATAAAAAAAAGATATTCATAGTGTGTTCTAGTATTGTTGGATTTCCAGTTTTCATATTTTTTATATGGTATCTTTATACATTCAAAAGTTTCTTCCTTACCATATCTTTTCATAATAGCTTCTATATACTCTTTACTCATATCTCCATCATTATTATAGCTTAGGAAAATATATTCGGCAGAAGTTTCTGCTAAAATCTTATCAAACAAAATATGTACTTTATATATTTTTGACCAATCAGAACGCATTTCACGTGTGCTTCTTGAGCCAGTAACTTTACTTATCTGTTCTGGTTTATCATTTAATATCAATGTTTCTAACAAATGATATTGTGTACCATATTGATTTTGTGTATAAGGTGGATCAAGGTATAAAATATCACAATTAATATCACCAATAATATTTTCAATCTTATCTGTATAAACATCTATTTGATAACCTGCCTCTACTCGATCAGATAAATCCAAAAATTTTATATTTTTTAAAGCACGTTCATCCCATTTTTTTAAAAATGCTCCATAGACACCGGCAGTATTAGAAACAAATGAAACAGATTCTATTAAACAAGCCAATAAATATCTATATTCTTCCTCTGTAAGTTGATTTTCCTTGTACCAACTTTCAATTGTTTGTCTATAATAATCTACACGCCCTGCATTTTTCTCTGTTAAATACATTCTTGAGGAACCACCAGGAGAATATGTCTTGAAAAAAAATCCCTCAATCACTTCATCTGTTGAATTTAAAAACACAAATGGGTCAAATCCTAATTGTTCAAATGTACAATTGGCAGCCACCATGCGGCCATAGGCATACGTAGTTGCACAATTTAGGTTATCATTAATCACTATATTACAAGTGTCTTTAAAGGCATTTGACACAGAACCTGTACCACAAAAAGCATCAAATATAATAGTCTCAGGTTGAATTTTGACTTTACTTAAGATTATTTCTTTTATTTTTGATGTAATAGACTCTTTGTTTCCTAAATATCTCAAATTAAAAAATCCTTTCTATATGTTCTTATAAGAACATCACCTTTAAGGAAATGTATCATTAGCTTTGACCTAATAACACATTATTAGTATTCGGTTAGATTATATATGAAAATTCAGATGAAAGCAAATAAAATAAATTTCCATTCGCACAAACGCGCATAATATTAAAAAAGACGCCTGTATCTGACTACAGGCGCCTTTCACTGATTGAATTTTTGTTCAATTAATCTTTTATTGTTTCATGCCTAAACGAACCAAAGCCTTTTTCAATGCAATCTCTGCGCGCGCCACATCAATTTCTGCGCTGTGGTTATGCAGCCGTTCTTCTGCGCGTGCTTTTGCGGCCTCGGCACGTCCTATGTCAATCTCATCTGGCCACTCTGCAATCTCCGCGAGAAATGTCACCTTATCCCCAAGAATCTGCACAAATCCAGCATGGATTGCCGCATCCTTTTTACCATTCTCTTCTGTAATGGTGACAATTCCGGGCGCTAATACGGTAGTCAGAGGAATGTGATGCTTGTAGACACCCATCTCTCCATCCACGGAAGTAAACTCCACCATAGAAGCCTCTCCCTCATAAAACACCCGATCAGGGGTAATAATCTGCAACTGAAAATTTTCTGCCATATGCGTACCCCCTATTTCATGCGGGCGCGAACATCATCTATAGAGCCTGCATTTAAGAAATGTCCTTCTGGAATATCATCATGTTTGCCTTCCAGAATTTCCTTAAATCCGCGAATTGTCTCCGCAATCGGCACATATTTGCCGTCCATTCCAGTAAACTGAGTTGCCACATAAAATGGCTGAGACAAGAATCTCTGCACTTTTCTGGCACGGTTTACCACCAGTTTATCATCCTCTGACAACTCATCCATACCAAGAATCGCGATAATATCCTGTAATTCTTTATATCTCTGCAAAATCTCCTGTACCCCGCGGGCCACCTCAAAATGCTCCTGTCCCACGACACGAGGATCCAAGATACGTGATGTGGAATCCAAAGGATCTACCGCAGGATAAATTCCAAGCTCTGAGATAGATCGGGACAATACGGTTGTCGCGTCCAGATGGGCAAATGTGGTTGCCGGAGCTGGGTCCGTCAAGTCATCGGCTGGCACATATACAGCTTGTACAGAAGTAATGGAACCATTCTTTGTGGAAGTGATACGCTCCTGCAAAGCACCCATCTCTGTCTGCAATGTGGGCTGATAACCTACCGCTGAAGGCATACGTCCAAGCAGCGCTGATACCTCAGAACCTGCCTGCGTAAAACGGAAAATATTATCAATAAACAGCAGCACATCCTTACCGCCCTTATCTCTAAAATACTCTGCCATTGTAAGACCTGTCAAGCCCACACGCATACGCGCTCCTGGAGGTTCATTCATCTGACCAAACACCATACAAGTCTTATCAATAACACCAGATTCTTTCATCTCATAGTAAAGGTCATTTCCTTCACGCGTCCGCTCTCCTACACCGGTAAATACAGAATATCCACCATGCTCGGTGGCGATATTATGAATCAACTCCTGAATCAGTACTGTCTTACCTACGCCAGCACCGCCAAACAAGCCGATCTTACCACCCTTCTGATAGGGACAAAGAAGGTCAACGACTTTGATACCTGTCTCCAGCATCTCTGTAGAAGTTGCCTGCTCCTCAAATGCTGGAGCTTTTCTATGAATTGGCATATGCTCTACTTTTGTGGGGGGAGCAATCTCATCAATTGGTTCACCCAATACATTAAACATACGCCCCAAAGTCTGCTCGCCAACTGGAATGGTAATAGCCGCTCCAGTTGCTTCTGCGTCCATTCCCCGAACCAGTCCGTCTGTAGAACCCATGGCAATACATCTCACTGTATCATCACCCAGATGCTGGGAAACCTCAACCACCAGTTTTTTTCCCTCTTTGAGCGGAATATTGATGGCTTCATTGATCTCCGGGAGACTGCCTTCGGAAAATTTAATATCCAAAACGGCCCCGATAATCTGAGTGATTTTACCTATATTTTTTCCTGGCATACTTTCACTCCTTATAATTGTTAATCTCAGGCTCTTACACTTCCTGGCCTGATTACATTAGAAAAGCCTAAGAGCCTTCCTATGCTTAATTCAGAAAAGCTTTTTGCTTTTCTTCGCGCGGCTGGCTCGCCGCTTCGCGGCTTCTTCCTCTGAGACAGCCTGCTTTTTCTCAGACCTTATCACTTCTCAGCCTATTTGATTCAGAAAAGCTTTTTGCTTTTCTTCGCGCGGGCGGTTCGCTGCACCAGTGCAGCACTTTCCTCTGGACCGCCCTGCGATCAATGGCAATATCTTAATTAAAATGCAACGCATTTTTAAGATATTGCCTCGGCGCCGGCAATAATCTCCGTCAGCTCCTGCGTAATGGAGCCCTGGCGCGCTCTATTATATTTCAAAGTCAAATCACTGATCATTTCATCCGCGTTGCTTGTCGCAGAATCCATCGCCTGCATCCTGGCACCATTCTCACTGGCAACTGCTTCCACCAATGCTCCATAGAAGAGACTGGTCAAATATTTGGGGATGATCAGATTCAATGCTTCTTCCTCATTCGGTTCATAATTCATCAGCACATTGCTGTCCGCCTCATTCAGCTCTGCCTCATCAAATTCTACTGGTAGCAGCTTCATCAGCGTAGGCTCATGGCTTACCGTGTTCTTAAAGTGCGTATAGGCAAGATAGATTTCCCCGATCTCTCCTCTGCCAAACGCTCCTAAGACCTCCTTACAGATCGCAGAAGCATCCTCGTAAGTGGGACCCTCGATCACATCCGAATAATCCGCCTTAATCTCATATCCCTTGCGCACCAAAAGCTCTTTTGCCTTGCGCCCGATCATATAAATCTGGATATCCTCTTTGGCGATACCGCTGCCTGTGACAAGTTTCACTACATTGGCATTGTAACCTCCGGCAAGTCCTCGGTTGGAAGCAATTGTTATAATTGCCTTCTTCTGCGAATTACCTGCCTTTAGATAAGGATGATTCAAATTGCCGCTCCTGGCAAGCATGGAGGTAACAGTCTGATACATATAATTAAAATATGGATTGGACTGTTCCGCACGGTTGCGCGCCTTCTGCAACTTAACAGTAGAAACAAGCTTCATGGCTTTTGTGATTTGCTGCGTACTTTGTATGCTGCCTTTTCTTCTTTTAATGTCCCTCATGGACGCCATAATGATTCACCACCTAACTGATTTCTACTTGAACTGTGCCTTACACTCCTCAATGGCTTTGATTAACTTTTTCTCCGTCTCCTCTTTGATCTCTTTGTCGGTACGGATTGCCTCTGGGATTTCTGGATATTTGGTATCTACAAATTCAAATAATTCCTGTTCGAACCGCAAGATATCAGCAACCGGAACATCCAAAAGATATTTTTTCGTCGCCGCATAGATAATCATAACCTGATATTCTACAGGCATGGGTTGATACTGTGGTTGTTTTAACATCTCACGGATACGCTCGCCCTGTGCCAGCTTCTCTGTGGTATCTGCATCTAACTCAGAACCAAACTGTGCAAATGCGGCAAGCTCACGGAACTGCGCCAGCTCCACACGAATCGGCGCTGCAATTTTCTTCATCGCCTTAATCTGGGCAGAACCTCCTACACGAGACACCGATAAACCTGCGTTGATAGCTGGGCGGAAACCTGCATTAAACATCTCAGTTTCCAGATAAATCTGACCGTCTGTAATGGAAATTACATTAGTGGGAATATATGCCGAAACATCGCCCGCCTGTGTCTCAATAATCGGCAGCGCTGTCAAGGAACCTCCGCCTAATTTGTCAGATAATCTCGCTGCACGCTCCAATAACCTGGAATGTAAGTAAAATACATCGCCTGGATAAGCCTCACGTCCTGGCGGACGACGCAGCAACAGGGATAGTGTACGGTATGCTGTCGCATGTTTGCTCAAATCATCATATACAACAAGCACATCCTCTCCATTTTCCATCCACTCTTCTCCAATGGCACATCCAGAATATGGTGCAATATACTGTAAGGGCGCCAGCTCACTTGCAGTGGAAGCCACCACAGTTGTATAATCCATAGCCCCAAATTCTTCCAATGTCTTGACAATGGTTGCTATGGTAGAAGCTTTCTGGCCAATTGCAACATAAATACATTTTACATTCTGACCCTTTTGATTGATAATTGTATCAATGGCAATCGCTGTCTTACCTGTCTGACGATCGCCGATAATCAACTCACGCTGCCCTCTTCCAATCGGCACCATAGAGTCAATCGCTTTGATTCCGGTCTGCAGCGGCGTATCTACAGATTTTCTTGAGATAACACCGGATGCCACTCGCTCAATCTGCCTAAATTTCGTAGTCTCGATTGGTCCCTTTCCATCAATTGGCTGTCCCAATGCATTGACTACACGTCCGGTCATGGCATCGCCCACTGGAACCTCAACTACCCTGCCAGTGGTCTTTACGGTATCACCTTCATTGATATTCTTCTGGTCTCCTAACAATACGGCGCCAACATTATCTTCTTCCAGGTTCAACACCATTCCATAGACTTCACCGGGAAATTCCAGCAGCTCGCCCTGCATGGCATTTTCCAGGCCGTGAATACGTGCAATACCGTCTGCAACCTGAATAACGGTACCAACGTCAGATACTTCAAGCTGTGCGGCATAGCGTTTCACTTGTTCTTTAATGACGGAACTTATTTCCTCTGGTCTTAAATTCATGGAGCGCATTCACCTACTTTCAACTGTATTTTTGATAATTCCCGGGTCAGTGTCATAAGTCTGCTCTTTACACTGCTGTCTACCACTCTGTCACCGATTCGAATTACCATACCGCCTATCAAACTCTCATCCACATCATAATGAAGTTCAAACTCCACATATTTTGTGGTTTCCAGTAATTTTTTCTTGATCTGCTCCTTTTGACTGTCCGAAAGCGGCATTGGTGCAGTCACATAAGCAGTACCAATATTTTTATATTCTTTTACCTGGTCAATGAAATATGCGAATACAGATTCCATTTCACCGTAATGACCCTTGGAAACAAGCATGCGCATTAGTCCTGTGATCTCAGCCTGCACTCTGCCTTTAAAAATCTGTTCCAGAATCTCTATTTTCTCTTCTTTTACGATTTTCGGGTGATTCATCAGTTTGGAAAGCTCGTTGTCTTCATGAAGAATCTGCTGTATACTTCTTGCCTCATCCAACATTTCATCCACCTGACCAGATTCCACAGCAAGCTCAAACAGTGCATCCCCATATGTTTTGGATACTAGCTTTGCCATGTACTCTCACCTAATTCCTTTAATGTTTCTTCCACCAATGTATCCTGAACGGATGTATTGATAGCGGCTGCAACTACCTTGCCTGCCATCATGGAGGCAATGGTAATCATTTCCTGCTTTGCCTCGTCCATTACGCGCTTCTTCTCCAACAGAGCCTCCTCGTTGGCACGCTTGATGATACGGGCAGCCTCTTCCTTCGCCTCATCCACAATTCTCGCTTCATTTTTTAAAGCTTTTTGGCGGGCCTCACTTAAGATTTCCTCAGCTTCCTTTTCAATACCCTTAAGCTTCTGATCATATTCTTTTTTTACTGCTGAAGCTTCTTCTCTGTCCTTACGCGCTGTATCAATATCATTTTTGATACGCTCCTGCCTGTCTTTGAGCATCTTCTTTGCTGGATTAAACAACAGATAAGACATTAACGCAAACAGAAACAAAATAGCGCACGCAGCAATGATGGTATCTTGTATCAACTGGGGATTTAAGCCAAATAACTGTTCCAAGGCCGGGCCTCCTTTCCTATTTCTTGCGCTGCTTTTTCGCGCATAAAGGTATACCCACAGGGATTCCTATAGGTTGTTTGTGTCCTTCGCCTTATTTTAATGGCTGTACGAACATTAAAAGGATTGCTACCAGCAAACCATACAAACCTGTGGTCTCAGCCACCGCCTGGCCCAAAAGCATGGTAGAAGTGATATCAGATTTTGCCCCTGGGTTTCTTCCTACTGCTGCCGCCGCATGTCCTGCCGCGATACCCTGACCAATACCAGGACCGATACCTGCGATAACTGCAAGACCTGCACCGATTGCTGAACAAGCTCTGATTAATTCTGCTCCTGTAATGTTATCCATAGAAATTTCCTCCTTACATTTACATAAATTTAAATTGAATTGTTAATTCCCATTGAAACGTCAATGACGTTGCTCTCAGTCTAAGATCAAACTCCCACTGAGACGTTTTTATACACCCGCCATTCAAAAGAGGGAGTCTTCTCAGACAAGATAAAAAATTTTAATCCTCTTCACCGATTGCATTGCTGATATATGTCATAGTCAACATACAGAACACATAGGTCTGGATGCATCCAGAAAAGATATCAAAATATGCATGCAGCGCGCCTGGCCAAAAATACGCAACTTTAGACAACAGCGCATAAATCAAAGCCATAATAATGGTTCCTGACAAGATATTTGCAAAAAGACGCAGTGACAAGGAAATCGGCACTGCAAACTCACTGATCAAGTTGATGGGAAACCAAATAGGCAGCCACGGCGGTAATGGGGAACACATATCTGTCCAGATTTCTTTGGGTGTCTGATATTTAAACTGATTAAAATGAATCAAAATAAAGCTCAACAATGCCAGCGGCAGTGTCACCCCATAATCTGCTGTTGGCGGACGTAATCCGAACAAGCCAGAAATATTAGAAATCAAGATAAAAATAAATATTGTTCCAATATAATTGACAAATTTATCACCACTCTTGCCCATTACGCCATGCACCATTTTATCCAACATTTCTACAATCAGCTCTACTACATTTTGAAAGCCACTGGGAACCTCAGACGCATGTTTCATGGCTCGATTCGCCGCAATAGAAAATCCTATCAATACTAACATCACAATCAGCAGACACACATGCGTGGTAGTAATCCAAAAGGTATGCCCAAACAATTCATAGGAAAACAGTCCATGCACCATGATATCAATATCCGAACTGGAAGACAGCAAAATCACATCCTGCACTTTCTCACCTCCTTACTGTATCATTTTTTATCACTGTGGATCACAAGTGATATTTTCATACTTTGTTTGTAGGCTTATCACCTCTTTTTATGATTCTTTTCTGCATCTGCAGAATAAATTTATGAAGAAAAGGCTGTAAATAAGCAGATGCCTTAAGCCCCATCAACCCCAAAAACATGACAAGCGGATTGCCAATCTCAAAATACCAAGCACCGACAAAAACGCCAACAACCACCAGATACCGCAAAACGGACCAAAGTCCAGTCCTCACCGCTGTACCTCTGGAAGCCATTACATCAACTGCATCTAAAATCACAACAGCCATATTGATGGCCATTCCTATCGCCAGCACAATTCCAATCCATAACCCTATCGTATATTGCAGCTTATCAGAC
Organism: Lachnospiraceae bacterium; assembly: GCA_910575005.1. Taxonomy (GTDB): domain Bacteria; phylum Bacillota; class Clostridia; order Lachnospirales; family Lachnospiraceae; genus Petralouisia. The sequence continues at coordinate 125,199 of CAJTCL010000009.1, forward strand.
ATAAACCAGACGCCGCCAAACTGCAGTACCATTCCATATAATACAATCCCTGCCAGAAGCTCAGGCAGTGCTGCATTAATCCTTCTTAGCATGGCCATCGTTCCTTTCCTGATCCTTGTACTGATCTCTACGCACAATGGGACTTCTTGAAGATGTAGAATCTGCCGTGTAAATCCGCTTTGCCATAATAAAAACATTGCGAAATCCTGCCAAAGCACCTATCAAAAACAGGGGAATAGTAATCCATTCAACAGAAAATCTTCTGCCAATATAGACACCCGCAATTGTACACAAAAAAATAGGCACCAACATGTTAATCCCAAACTGCGTAATCAATACCAGAGAACGGTATACGCTCTTGTCATATTTCACATGCGGCACCTCCCAAATATTGTTTCCTCTGAAACCAAAGTATGATTCCCATCTGGACATATTATATCTATTTTTTGCACAAATGTCTATTCATTCCTTAACTTTTTTAAATTTCTTAATATTTTATGAAACTCTTGTTCATTTTTTCTTCTTTTTGTATACTAATAGGCGAAACAGAACAATTGAACTACAAGGAGTGATCTACTTATGAAAAAACTACCATTTATCGCAACTCTAGTCTGTGCTTTAGCGCTGCTTTGCTGCTGCGGATTTCTGGGCTTTCAATGTCAGACTCTGGACAAAAATTGTCAAACACTACAGACACAAGCTTCCCAGTTAAAAAAAGATAATTCTGCACTGAACACAAAGCTTACAGACAGCACAACAAAACTGGAAGAAACAGAAACCTATCTAGAAGGACAAAAACAATATATTTCTGAATTGTCTGAACAGATTACTGCTATCACACAAAATAATGCTTCCCAAAGCACTGACTCTGAAAAAGAGGATCCATATGTCACAGATGAAGACGGTTCTAACACAGATCCCTATCCAACTCTCTATGCTGCTGACGCAGAACCTGAAAATGCCACTGGGGAAAAAATCGCCTATCTTACCTTTGATGACGGTCCCTCCAAGCTGACCTCTCAAGTTTTGGATCTGCTAGATCAATACAATGCCAAAGCAACCTTTTTCGTTGTATGTAAAAACAATGAAGCTTATGCGGAATATCTATCACAAATTGTGGAACGGGGACATACGCTTGCACTTCACTCTTACAGCCACGACTATCATCAAATTTATGCCTCGAAAGACGCCTTCCTGGAAGATTATCAGAAAGTCTATGACTGGGTGGTAGAACAAACCGGATACACCCCCTCTCTCTTCCGCTTCCCTGGGGGCAGCAACAGTCCCTCCTCCTATGTGGCAAAAGAGATCATTGAGGAAATGGAACAACGTGGCTTTACATATTTTGACTGGAATGTCAGCTCTGGTGATGGCAGCAGTCTTACTACCACAGAAAACATTATTGACAATATATGTGACACGATTGGAAATATACCAACACCTGTGGTACTGATGCACGACGGCAGCGGCCGGAATGCTACGCTGGCCGCCCTGCCTACCGTACTGAAAAATCTGTCAGAAGCCGGATATGAGTTCCGTTCCCTGGATAAAACCGTGCCGCCTGTAAAATATCGTTAAAACAAACTATGACAAAATCTTATTCAAGGTTTCAAACAAAACATCAATATCAATCGGCTTAGCCAAATGGCCATTCATTCCACACTTTAAAGCCTCCTGTTTATCTTCCTCAAAAGCATTGGCAGTCATAGCCAGAATTGGTATGGAGGCCAATTCCTTATTTTCAAGCTTACGGATCGTTCTAGTTGCCTGATAACCATCCATCTCAGGCATCTGGACATCCATAAGTACCAACTGATAATAACCTGGCTTAGATTTCTTAAGCATCTCCACTGCAATCTTCCCATTTCCGGCAATCTCTGTGCAAAATCCTGCATCTCCCAAAATTGCTGCGGCAATTTCCTGATTCAGTTCATTATCTTCTGCCAGCAAAATACGCCCAGTATGATGTTTAACCAGTTCTGTGATTTCTTTTTTCTCCTGTTCTCCCTTATGAATTATCGAATGCAGACAACTCCTCAACTCCGATAAAAACAACGGTTTGCTGCAAAATGCTGTGACGCCGGCTTCTTTTGCCTCATTTTCTATATCAGACCAATCATATGCCGTCAAAACAATAATCGGCACATCCTCCCCAGTCTCTTTGCGGATCCGGCGTGTAACCTCAATTCCATTCATATCTGGCAAAAGCCAGTCTACAATATATACATAATAATGATCTCCCCGCGTCACAGCCTGGCGTGTCCGCAATACTGCTTCTTTTCCTGACAACGTCCACTCTGCACGCATTCCAATCTGTCCAAGCATATAAGAAACACTGTCACAAGTGTTAAAATCATCATCTACAACCAGCGCTCTGCAATTCTTTAATCTTGGAATATCCTGTGGCTCCTTTGCTCCTGAATGAATGCGGAAGGTAAAGGACACAATCACTTCTGTCCCTACATCCTGTTCACTCTTGACTTCTATCGTGCCATTCATCATATCTACAATATTTTTGGTGATCGCCATACCAAGACCAGTTCCTTGGATTCCGCTAATTGTACTATTTTTTTCCCGCTCAAATGGCTCAAAAATATGCGCTACAAATTCCTCACTCATGCCAATTCCGGTATCTTTAATTGTAAACTCATAATGAGCATAGCCTTTGGGCGCTCCTGCTTTCTCCGTTATACGCAAACTGACAATACCACCTGCACCTGTATACTTCACTGCATTGCTGAGCAAATTTAAAAGTACCTGATTTAAACGCAGCTTATCACAATAAATTTCCTCATCCAGTACATCCACTGCATCAATATACAATTCAAGCTGTTTTGCATGTATATCTGCCTGTAAAATATTGCGCAGCCCATGCAAGATATCTGGTAATTGGCAAGGCTTTTCATCCAAATGCATTCTGCCGCTCTCAATACGACTCATATCCAAGACATCATTGATCAAACTGAGCAAATGATTTCCAGAAGTCATAATCTTCTTTAGATATTCCTCCACTTGATCTTTCTGATCAATATGAGCACTTGCCAGCGCCGTAAAACCAACAATCGCATTCATCGGCGTGCGGATGTCATGCGACATATTAGAGAGAAATACACTCTTTGCTTTGCTCGCCCGATTTGCCTGCTGCAAAGCATTCTCCAACAGAGTTTTCTTCTCCATTTCGCTTCGTGTTTCACCATCTACACTGCGGAACCCTAAGACAATGCCGAAATTCTCCCCTTCGGTTCCGGCACGCACTGCCTTCATCTGGAAATAAATAATCTCATCACCTTTACCTGCCATGCGGTAATTTACATAATATTGTTTTTGTTCTTTTAGCTCTACTTTTAGTTTATCTATCGAAGATGCCTCCTGCAGCATCTTTCTGTCATCCTCATAGACAAACTCCCGTATGTAACGCTCCATGCTCTCAGTATATGAGATTTCCCCACTGAAAATCTTGGAAAAGACGCCTCCATCACGCTCCTCATTTTGAATTGGACTTCCCATCCCTGTATCAAGATCAACAAAATAAACCAGATTAAAATCAATACTCAAAGCCTGTACCAGCTCCATATGTCGTCTCTCTCTTCTTTTTTCCTGCAGCTTCTGTGCTGTACAGTCCAAAAGAAAGCGCTGATAAAATAATTCTCCATTCTCTTTTAAGAGCTTAATATTTCCCATTACATGCAGTACTTCCCCATCTTTATGCTGCACACGATATTCCACATTGACATTATCCCCCTCTTGTTCAAGTGTCATGATGCTTTTCCGAAGTTTCGGTTTATCTTCCTCCACAACAGATTCAGCAATCATATCAAATCCATCTGCCAGCATCTCATCTTGGGATTCATATCCTATGATCTTAAGAGCTGCCCTGTTGATACTTAAAACTTTTGAGCCATCCACAGTATGACGAATTACTCCACATTCAATGGTTTTAAAAATTGTCTCCAGTGATTGATTTTTTTTGATAATTTCCTGTTCATAGGCGCGCTCCTGTGTCACATCAATCGCCACTCCCACAGTTCCCATAACACTTCCATCCAAATCATACAATGGAGATTTATAGGTCTCAAGTGTTCTGTCACCAGCTCCTGTTTGAATAATTTCCTCAGATACAAAAGTTTTTTTCTTCTCCATTACTTCGCGCTCTGATTCAATACAAGCTGGATCGTCATGCTCAACATCCCAAATATAGGCATGGCCACGTCCCTCTACCTGTTGTTTTGTTTTATTGACAGTACGACAGAAGCTATCGTTTACTTTCTCATGAATACCATTTTTATCTTTATACCAGATAAGATTGGGGCTATTGTTAATTGTAGCCTCAAGATAATGACTAGTCTGCCAGAAATCTTTGCTCATCTTACAATTTTGCTGCCACCGTAAAAAACGAAATCGAATTTCTTGTTCTGACATAGGATAAACCCATATATCATTAATCTTAGGTAAATCATCTTCCAAAAGCGCCATCTGGCTTTGATCTGCAAGCAGAATTAATTGAGCTTCCTTGCTCTTGCTTGTGATCAATGCACGCACACCTTGCTTCACATCCATATCCTGTAAGTCAGCAACAATAACATCTGCCCTAACTGTCAATGCCTCCTCTGGTTCTTTACTCTCCAAAAACTCATGACTGAAATATTCCAGTGCTGGCATTTCTTTTATTATTTCAAATACTCTGCATGGCTGTCCTATAAAATAAAAATGAATATGGCAATGGTACATACTTGTCTCCTCCTTAATGCTTGTAAATGTTTCATTCATCAATTCGTAAGACAGATGGACACTACTGTTCCATCTGTCTTCCCAGAAATCCGGCTGCAACCTTCGCCAGTTTACTTTCTGTCTCCCCAACATCGCCGTTTTCTTCCCGATTATACATCACCACAGATCCGATTGCGTCTCCTTCACAGATAATGGTAGACACAACTTGAGATTGAAATTCACCCGAATCATCTAGTGTAATTCTTACAAATCCTTTGTCATCTTTACGAGCGCAAAAAGTTTCCCGATCAGTAATCACATGTTCAAGCTGTTTGCTGATCGGTTTCCCATCAAACTCTTTTTTGCCGGCACCTGCCGCGGCAATTACATGATCACGGTCTGTAATACATACTAGACAACCACTGGTTTGTGCAAGACTTTCTGCATACAAGCCTGCAAACTGTCCTAACTCCCCAATCGGAGAATACTTCTTGAGAATAATCTCCCCCTCACGGTCAGTAAAAATCTCCAGTGGATCTCCTTCTCTGATCCGCAGTGTACGGCGAATCTCTTTTGGTACAACTACTCTCCCCAAATCATCTATTCTTCGAACAATTCCTGTTGCTTTCATAAAAAATCCTCCATTTACAAATATCTTATCGCTTTTATGATACTATTATCTGTAAATGGAGACATTTTATACCTTAAATTTGTAACTATTGAGAACCCTATAAAAATGAAAAATCAGGATCTTCAAATTTATTTGAAATAGTTACTTCATCTCAAGCTCTAAACCACACGCTAGCCAATTTTAAGTATTGTCAAAAATTAATTTATTCAAATAACGACACCAGAGAAGAGATCCGTTCTGTGATCTTTGCCACTGATTTTTCAATTTCATTATAAATCACCGCAGATTGTGATGAAAGTTCCTGCATACTCTTTGCCACCACTGCAAAACCTGCGCCTGCCTCTCCACTCCTCGCCGCCTCAATACTAGCATTCAGCGACAAAATATTTTGCTTTTTAGCAATTGCTTTTAAATGACTGGTATTATCATTGATCGTCTGAATCAGCTCATTGGATTGTTCCACCCCATGCTGCACACCACTTAGCCTACCCGCATTGGTATTCTTAAAATATTCAAGATTTACAAGCTGATTCACAATAACACCCAGCAGATTTGCCGATGCTCGAATTTTTTTCTCTGTACTTACTGGAACCTTACGCAGCGCCTGAAGATATTGCTCTTGATCAATGCCAAGCTCCTGTGCTATTCTACGAAATTTATCCTCATCTGGCGGACTTGGCAGCACCTGCCCTCCAATAATTGCTCCTACTTTCTCCCCATTAACTATAATATCCACAGAAAAATCCATCAATCCCGCATGGCAGAAATAGGTGCCTGTACATTCATTGTCGCATTTCACACAGCGGCGCAGTCCTTCCTGAGAACCTCTGGTATATTTCATACAAAAATCTGTAAAATTGCTTCCTTTTGTAAGATATTCACCATCCATCCCCACTGCAATCGCTGCAAGCCCTGTGGCATTGGAGAAATCATCCTGAATCTTCTGCAATTTTGATAAATCCATAAAGTCTTTTAATTCCATTGTATACCTCTTCCTTTCTGTCTTCCTGGCCAGGTATTGCCTTCGCTACTGATTTCCCCATACTGCCTTACCTGTTAAAGCACTTTCTCGATCTCCTCAATGACAATCTTAAGCGCCTTAATCCTCGCATATTTCTTATCATTGGATTCCAGCACATGCCACGGAGCATAAGAGGTATTGGTCTTTTTCATCATTTCATTAACCGCATCTTCATACAGTTCCCATTTCTCACGATTCCGCCAGTCTTCATCGGTAATTTTCCACTGCTTTTCTGGGGTATTCTGTCTATCTGTAAAACGCTCTAATTGTACATCTTTGTCAATCTGTACCCAGAATTTGATAATCACCGCTCCCCAATCGGACAATTCCTTTTCAAACTCATTGATTTCATTATAGGCACGTTTCCAGTCATTTTCACTGCAAAAACCTTCTAACCGTTCCACCATCACCCTGCCATACCAGGTTCGGTCAAAGATTGCCACATGTCCGGTCTTAGGAAGCCGATTCCAAAAACGCCACAGATAATGCCTGGCTTTCTCATGCGGCTCTGGGCTGGCAATGGGATGCACCTCATACCCTCTTGGATCCAGCGCTCCGGTAATCCGCTTAATATTACCGCCTTTGCCCGCTGCATCCCATCCTTCATAGGCAATGATCACTGGAACCTTTTTGCGGTACAGCTCATTGTGCAAGGCTCTAAGCTTATCCTGCAGCACTTTAAGTTCTTCCTTATAGGCTTCATCTGTTAAACTCTTATCTAATGGAATCTCTGAAAGCTTTGGAAGCTTCTCCAATGGAAAGACGTTCTGTAAAAGCGGCACTGCCATAGCGCTGTTCTGCAAGGCTGTCTCAATACCGCTGACTAACGTTTCCGCAACTTGCAGAAGCGCCCATTTGCGGCTATGTGCATCTATAATATACCAGGGCGAAGTGGAAGCATTGGTATCACTCAGATATTGGTCATAGACCTTTAAGCATTTATCATAATGCTCATTCTGCCAGACATCATTGTTGCTCACCCGCCAGCTTGTACTCTGTTCCTTCTCCAAAGCTTTGATACGGCTCTTCTGCTCCTTTTGGCTAATATGAAAGAAGAACTTCATTACCAGATAACCATTGTCTGTCAATTGACGCTCAAACCGTTTTACACTGTCAATTCTTTTTTTATATTCTTTGTCTTTCATAGCATTGTGCAGACATCCTCTTGTCACCTCATCCATCCAACCAGAATCCAAGAAACAGAACTTGCCTGCCTGGGGAATCTTCACAAAATACCGATATAAAAATGGTTTGCGCATTTCCTCCTCTGTCGGTGTATCCATTGTGGCAACTTTGAAAAATCTAGGATCAATATTGAGAATTAATTTCCCCAATATACTTCCCTTGCCTGCTGTCCCCCATCCTTCAAACAATACCAGTACCGGAAGTTTACGCTCCTTGACTTCCATCTGCAGCTTTTTTAACTTCAGCCGTGCTGCCTCCAACCGTTCTTCCAGCTCCTCTGCTCCCGGCTTCTCCGGTTTGTTCCAATTCTTAAGCATACCTTCTCCTCCTTTACGTTTGTAAAAACTCATACTAATAACGCACAGAAAAAATTTGTTCCTCCCTATCAGGCTCCATGCGTTCCCTTGTAATCCAGTCTATGCGAATATATGCATCCTGATTCAACTGTTGGATAATCTGGTCTAATACCTCTTCTCTGCCTTGAAGCTGCGCCTCCACAGAACCATTGGCATTATTCCTGATCCATCCTGTCACTTTATAGTGATGTGTCAGTCTGCTTACTTTATAGCGAAAACCCACGCCCTGCACTCTTCCAGTAAATACAAAATGTTCTCGTATTATCTCCATTATCCTATCAATTTCTCCCATTCCTCAGGTTTAAATCCTGGAAATACACCCTGCTTAGTCACTAGTACAGGACGCTTGACCAGCATCCCATCTGTTGCCAGCAAATCATATTTTTCTTCCAGTGACAGTTCCGGCAGACGGTCTTTGAGTTTCATCTCCTTATACAACATTCCGCTGGTATTAAAAAAACGCTTGATATCCAGACCGCTTCTCTGATGCCAGTCCCTTAACTCCTCACTAGTTGGACGTTCCTCTTTGATATCACGCCCTGTAAATTCCACTTGATGCTCTTGCAGCCATTTTTTTGCTTTTTGACAAGTCGAGCATTTTGGATATTCCACAAACAACGCCTCCATATCCCTTCCTCCCAAACCTTATTGTCTTTTTGATATTTTAACATATCCTCTGAAACATTGCAATTTATTACCACGGAAAAAGGCCGTTGCTTTGGACACTTTTTATAAGATTTCCTTTTCTAAGCAAGTGACTGAACAGGTATGCTAAGGACAATAGATAACCTGGTAGATACTTTGCCACTATAAAAAGAAAAAATGCTGCGAAAATTAACTCGCAGCATTTTTTCTTTTTATCATATTAATCAATGAATAATCTCTCTTCTGTTTATGTTTCAATATAAGATGCTGGAAAATACCTCCTGCTATCAACAACAATTCTCCAAACAGTCCACAGATTATGGTTTTAGAAAAATGACGGATCCAGCCATAATCCAAGACTGATTTTGGCATCTTTAGCAATAGTCTGCCCTGTTCCAACTTCTGTTCCCACAACGCAGTCCAAAAATAGAATTGAGACCATTTGGTGGGAATATAATCATCTGGAATTTGCACCCAGTTTTTTAGAAAAAACCATGCCATGCCTACCAAGATTAGAATCAAGCCAGCAATCGTTATCTTTCCTGTCATTTTCTCTTGATTCCGATATTGATGACAGAGATAGCATAAAAACATAAGGCAGACTGTAATTGGAAATAGCAGTACACATCCACCAGCCAGCCCGCGCAATAATTCCATATCCAACAGTTCCACGAAAAAACCATATTGATTGCTCCAGGCTTCCTGAAGCGCTTGAATTGTCCAATCTCTAGGGGAATTAACTGTAAGCCGGTCTAACTGACATTCGTCTGTCTCCAACGGTGCAAAACGGTCTGCTTGTTCTCCCTCGTTCTTGCTCTTTGCTTGTCTGCTTATCTGAAACGCCGCAATTTTCTCCGTGCCAGGAATTACTTTTCTTATGGTGTAGTTCTTTCCATTATATGTGATTTCCTTGCCTACTACATTGCTGCTTCCAAATAACTGCCAGGCACTCTCCTGATCTATGAGACATCCCTCGAGATCCTCTCTTCCCGGCACACGGCAGTCCTCAAACAACAATTCTGGATTCCCACACATCATAATTACATTTGCCAGAATGTCTCGGGACAGATTGTCATTGCTAAGAATCGCGCCTTCCCTCTGTCCCCAAATACAAAAATCTGTGATTTGTTCGTTATCATCTTCTTTTGACTCTTCTCGCTTCTGACTGCTCTCAACAATCTTTACCGCCTCACTGCCGGAAATGGGCTGCTCCAAATAAAATTTTATTTGATTTTTCTCCAAAATCATGCTGCCCCAGGATGCCGCTGACAAATAGAAAAAGATTCCTGCCAGTCCCAACATTCCGGCAGCGGCCAGATATTTTAGATATTTTTTCATCCTTACATCTTCCTAACTCTGCTTCCATCCTCAATTACGCGGCTGGAACTTTTGACAATATCCTGATCCCCAGTCAACATTCCTTCCGCCAGAGCCACATTTGTACTGTTCTTATCTAAAACCTCGACTTCATAACGCTTTACCACCAGTTCTGTTCCCATCACTCCTTGCTCTTCCTGGACAATAAATACATAATAAACATTCTGTTCCTCATGGAGTGCCTGTACTGGGAGTACTGTATTATAATTTTTCGATTTTTGAACAATTTCAATTTCTGCTGATGTTCCTGCTTCCAACACACCTTCCGGCAATTCAATGGAAACATCCAGTAATGTGTTGTCCTGTTCATTCTCGGCCACATTAGATACCGTGTAATCTGTAATTTTTCCCTTGCTTCCAGACGCTGAAATGTTTACAGGACTTCCTTTACTGACATATTTCTGATCTGACTTGTCAATGGTCGCTACCAGGCGGTTTCCTTCTGAAGTATCGGCAATTCGGATTGCTGTACCATTTGTAGTAAAATCTCCTGTGGTAATGGCTATCTGTGTCACCATGCCCCGCACAGGCGCTGTGATCTTTCCCTCTGCCTCTTTGAGTGCCAACAATTTATTGAGTGTCAACTCTTGCTGTTGTCTGCTGATTTCTCCCTGTCTGGCTGTGCTGTCGGTAGCTGGCTGCATGGAGGCATCTTCCAGAGCTCTGGCCGTCGATTTCACACGCTCTGCCCTGGTAGAAACCGCTGTCTCATAGGCCGATCTTGCCTCTGCCACCGCTTGTTCCAGTGCTGCTTTCTGTGCCTCCCATTCGGCTTGAGGATCCGTCCCTGGCTCATCACCTGCATCCGTCTGCGGCTCAGTTCCTGTTGTCTTTGGCTGCTCTTTCTTATCTATTTGTTCTGATTGTGGAGCTGTCAATTTTGATTCCTGTTCTTTTTTGTCCCTTTCCTCTGACTGTAGCTTGCTACCTCCAGCCTCATTGCTGTTTTCCCCTTGACCTTCCTGCTCTGATTGTGGTTTCTGATCATCACCTGTCTGGCCAGGCTCCTCTGGACTGCTCTCTGGCGCTGGTGCAGGCGTGGGAGCGGGCGGACCAGCCGCCAGAAAATTTTGCAGCGCAGCCTCCGCCTGATCCCAGGCGGCCTTAGCCTCTGCCACTGTAGAATCTCCTTCTGTCACTGCCTGATGATAATCCTCAGCCGCGCGATTTTTGGCATTGGCGCGATTCTGCGCTTCCACACTGTGGGCACTCTGGGCATCTTGATTTTGCAGCTTCATCTTCTCTAACTCCTGCTGCGCGGCCAGAATTTGCTCCTCCAAATCTTCCATTTCCACCCGAAAAAGCGTATCTCCTTCCTCAACAGACTGCCCTTCTTGCACACAAATCTCCTTGACTCGCTGTCCATTTTCTGTGTAGACTGCAATCTCTTTTCCAGCCTCTACCTTGCCGCTTCCACTCACTTTGTGCTCAATCATCCCAGAGGAAATCTTTACTGTCTCCACTTTCGCCATTGATGCTCCGCTTACCGCCCTTGACAATATGGTAAATACAAGCATTACAGCCAGAAAACCGCCGAATATTCCAAATATCTTCTTTCTATCCATTCGTCTGTTCCTTTCGCAATTATTTGTAATTTCATAACTATCCATAACCATGTAAGACTGGCATGTCTGTGTCATGGAGTTCTCAATAGTTAAATAATTTTTTCTTATTCCTTTACTGCACCTGCCATAATTCCCTGTTCCAGATAATCCTGGCCTCCCAGAAATACCAGAAGCGCTGGCAGAAAGGTCACTACCGAAGCGGCAAAGGCCATACCCGATTTACTGACATTTGTGATATCTGGAAGAAAAATAGATAAGGGAAATAGACTTTTGTCCTTTAAAAATGTCAAAGGCTGTTCAATCAAGCTCCAATATTCCAAAAAGTCCAAAACCAGGGAGGCAATAATTCCAGAAGAACCAATTGGCAGGGCAATATACCAGAATAGCTGCCACTCCCTGGCTCCATCCAGCTTGGCTGATTCAATCAGACTATCGGGAATCTCTGTAAAAAAACGATGCACAATAAATACTGGAAACGTCGAAAATATCCCCGGAAGAATGATTCCCCACAGATTATCTGTCAGCTTCAATTGATCTAAGACCAGATAATCTGAAAGCATCAGCACCTGGAATGGAAGCAGCATCAGTATGATATAAAGTAGAAAAAAACCTTTTTTCCCTGGAAACTTATATTTTGCAAATCCCCAGGCTGCCATTGTCCCCACAACCAACTGTCCAATCAGTACTCCGAACGTGATTTTAATCGAATTCCAGAACATTACAAAAAACGCTGGAGAATCTAAAAAAATTTCTACAAAATGGCTCAAGGTAGGATAGCGAGGCAGCAAAGGCATATTGACATATCCTTCCTTGCCAGAGATCACTGCCCCAAGATAGGTACTCAACTCATCATCCCCCATGATAGAGCCGGCAATCAAAAATATCACCGGAAAAAGAACCGCCAACGCCAGCACTGCCAACAATCCCCAGAGCAGCTTTTGCCCAATCTTTAACTTCCCTGCAAATAGGATTCGTCTCATTCTCCTTATCCTCCATTTGTTGCCGTATATTATACATGGTCCTTCCCATCCAACGCTCTCTGAAAAAGCACAATGAACACTAGCAGCACCGCACTTTCTAAAACTGCTGCGGCTGCCATCTTATCAAAAGAAAAATCTCGAAACCAGTTATTAAATAGATTCTGCATCATATAAATACTTTCATGTGGATAATCGCCAGCAACCAAATAGGACTCCCGAAATGCCTTAAAGGAATTGAGAAAGGATAACACAGTGATGATATACAGGGAAGACTTTAAGTTCGGGAGTGTTATTTTTAGAAAACACTGCCATTCGGAAGCACCATCCACCCGCGCTGCCTCATATATATTTTCTGAAATTCCTGAAAGTCCCGCCATCCACAGAACAATATCATATCCAAGATTTTTCCAGATATAAGTTCCCACCAAAACCCAAAAAGCACTGCTATTGTTCATCCAATCTATCCCATTTATATCCAGAGCGCTGAGCCAATCATTGAGCATTCCCTGAGAATGAAACAACAGCCGCCACATCAAGGCCACCGAAACGGCCGGCAGCGCCATTGGCATCAAAAAAGCACTTTTGATCATACCTCCATACCTGCTCTTTTGCAGCACCACGGCACATACAAGCGCGATCAGTATCAGTGCTGGAATACAAATAAATGTAAAACGCAGGGTATTTTTTACTGCTAACTGAAATGCCATATTATCAAGTACCAATCGGTAATTGTCTATCCCTTTAAACTGGTTGTCTACCGCTCCCAAAAAGGAGCGGCGGACAACATCTGCATAGGGTAAAAGATAAAACACCAGCACCCCTGCAAAACTTGGCAGGATCCATAAGATTCCACGTAAATCTCTCTTGTTATTCCGCGATGTAGATTTTAACCTTCTGCATAATTTCATTGACTGCCTCCTCAGGAGTTTGTTCCCCTTTGAGCACTTTTGTTCCCTGCTCTATCACAGTCTCCTTGATCACATCATCCTGCAGCGCCGGAGTGGTCAAGGATTCTACCAACTCGGTAAATTTATCAATTTCTTCCTGAGGCGTCGGCTTTGCCATATAAGAAATATAGTCACCCTCAGCCATCCCTGCGCCGGAAAACGCCATACTCAGATCCTCCTGGCCTTCATACTGATGTCCGTCAATCACACTTAAGAATGCTTCTCTTTGCACTGGGAATCCTCCTGACTGAGAGATGATCTGCGCATCTTTGGCAAACAGATATTTGACAAACTGCTCCGCTGCCTCCGTCTGCGTGCTCTTGCTGCTGATTCCCATAATCATCGTTGGCACAAACACATTTTCTGCCTGCCCTGGCATCAGACCAAAATTGCCATTCTCCACTCTTTTTAATATTGCCTCTATCATTCCATAATCCATTTTATTACATAAGCCAATATTTACATTCAAAATCCCGCCTGCCAGCTCCAGTTCCCCCCATCCCAAGGTCTCTGGCCTTCTCTCATCCACCGTTTCTGGTCCGCCGGTTATTGTAGAGCCGAACACCTTTGTACCTACATCCTCTGTGCTGCTGTCATATTCTCCAAAGGCATTTTTTAGCTTTGTCAGGAAATCTGTAATTTTTGCCTGATCCAAGGTGCCGTCTTCTTTTTTCCATGCCGCGCCGCAGCTATACCAGAATTTCTCTACCACTGACTTCGGATCCATGTTTTTAAGCAAATCTTTGCGCGCGGTAAACGTATCAAAATCCTCTCCTGGGTTATAGTAAGCGCTTCCCCCCTGAGCCATAGGAATCATAAATCTTGCCGGAACCGCGCACAGATCTTTTTCTGTTTTATAAGTACCTAGAATATTAGAAAAATAATTGTCCTCATCCTCTGCAATCATAGATGACAAATCCAGCAAAATACCTTTTTCTATATAAGTGTCCACGGGCATTCCATCCAGTACCAGCACATCCGGCCCTTTGCCAGCCATAATCTCTGTGGTCAAAGTCTTAAGGGCGTCCGATACGGTCATCGCGTTTTCCTCTGTCAATCCCACCTGATAATTCACATAGACGTCTGTATTTTTCTTCTGGTAACTGTTGATTGCCTGACCAATCTCCTTATTTTCATAGAGAGAATATACTTTTAATTCTTTCTCGGGTTTGGCTGGTGTATCGGCAGAATATGTGTATTTTAAAAGCGAAATGCCCAGACCTGATACGGCGTATGGATCATTTGCAGCCACCAAAAGATTTTGATCATCCATCATGGTCAAAGCAATTGGATAGAACGCAGGCGCTCCCAGGGAACTCATTTCCCCGTCAATTAACTGCTCCATAATACTGCCACCAAATTTATAGTGGTACAATCCGCCGTCGAGATAGTAAAAGCTCTCTCCGCCATCTGTGGTATCAACTGCATGAATCATTCCATTTTTGAAAACATTGTTCTGCAGCGCCTCATCAGCTGCCTGGGCTTCCCCAGTCTGGGTATCATATATGGATACGCCGCCTCCGCCCACCGTTATCATTTTATTACCTACAATATATGGCGTTTGTACAGATTGTTCCCCATCCCCAAATTCATAGGTATACTTCACACTTCCATCTGAGAGATTAACCTGATAGATATTATCGGTAAGATCGCTCACCAGCACCTGGTCATTGCCCAAAAACTGTATTTCAGTAATCAGATTTCCAACAGTAAAATCATCTTCTGATTCCTCGGCTTCTGACGATTTTGCGTCCTCTAATTCTCCATCGGCTGACGATTCGTCCTCCTCTGACGGTTCGTTCTGATCATCCTTCAGATCATCCTCATTGACTTCAAAGGACGACGAAACTGTACTTTGATTGTCATTTTGTGTTCTCTCTGGAAGTTCAAAGTCAACCTTACTTGCATTTCCTTCTTTACTCAACAGATAAAGCATCGGCTTAACGCCATCGCCTTCTGTATTACTGAAGACACACACTGCCTGCCCTTCCGCAGACAGCACAGCCTCATCCACATAACCCACATCCTCATTCTGAAGCTCGTCTGGAAAATCATAGGCTTTTTCCCAGTTTGCCCCTGCATCTTTTGAATCCCAGACTTCCATATGTCCATTATCTGCATTGCTGATTATTATTCGAATGCTTCCATCGCTCTGCTTTTTCATATCATAAACATTGCCAATCGGCGCTGGAAATTCTACATCCGCCTCCAGAAAACGACCCATTACACGCTCCCCACTCTCCTGTGTACGATTGCTCTCCTTTAAGCTTTCCTCTCCAGTGGGGCTGTCCGTCTGTGTTTCCCCTTTGCCGCTGCATCCGGCTAAAGTTCCCACAAACAGCACTGCTGATAAAATGACTCCCACAGCCCGTCTTAATTTTCTATGTCTCATACTTTTTACCTCCTTAATCACATTCTCATTGGAAATCTGAAATTAGAATATCACAATAATCTCTAATCATCCTCTAAAGAGAATAAAATTTTTTAGAGATAAATTAGAGATAGTGTGTTATACTACACCTATTAAGAATGAACAATTAGAGGGAAAGGCGGCATGCACTATGCGAATACTAATTATTGAAGACGACAAATCCCTTGCGGAGACCCTCCGCTTCCAGCTACAGCACCATCAATTTGAAACTGATGTGTGCCACGATGGGGAAGAAGGACTGCACTTCATTGAACAACAGGCGCACGACCTGATTCTGCTTGATCGGATGCTCCCAACTTTAGACGGAATTTCAGTCTTAAAGATTACCCGTGAGAAAAATATTTCTACGCCGATTATCTTTGTCACTGCTCTGGGCGCTTTGAACGATAAGATTACCGGCCTTGACTGCGGCGCAGATGATTATCTGGTAAAACCGTTTGATTTCGAGGAATTGCTTGCAAGAATACGCTGTATCTTAAGACGTCCCCCCAAATGGGAAGGACAAAAACCACTAGAATTTATAGACGTCTCTTATGATATAGAACAAAAAAAGCTGTACTGCGGCAATCTTTCCTGCTCCCTCTCTTCTAGAGAAGGCGCTCTGCTGGAATTTTTTCTGCACAATCCAGGACAAACCATTCCCCGTGCTTCTCTTCTAGCTAAAGTCTGGGGGCCGGACGCTGAGGTTGAGGATGGCAATCTGGACAATTATATTTACTTCCTGCGCCGACGCCTGAAAAGTGTAAAAAGCTCCGTCCAGTTAAAAACCATCCGCGGTATTGGCTATCAACTGGAGGAGTCTCATGTTTAAAAAACTTCATATCCATCTCACTTTGTTCTGTACCCTTATTTGCAGCCTGATTCTGATCCTGATATCTCTGATCTGCCTCCCTTTCTTAGAAAAGGAATCCAGGAAAAGCCATTTTTCTGATTTTCAGAGCAATAACAATATGCTGATCCGTTATCTGGAGAGCCAAACTGTGATTTCCCGCAGTTGGCTGGTTGAATTCTATATAGACACGCAATTAGAAATAGATATCCGCGACAATGACACGAAACTGGTATTGCAAAATCTGCTTCCAGTGTCCGTGGATGAAGATATTTTTACGCAGGCGCGCCAAAAAGCAAAAGAAGATTTTCAGATCATGGAGGAGTTATTTTCTATACACTCTGTATTCTCTTTACATGCTGAATATGAATTTACCAAGGATGGACAAAATTACTATGCCTCCACCGCTCTGATTCCCAAAAATACTGGCGTCCTTAATGTCGCTGTGATCCTTCCTTTGAAGAATCTAGAACGCAGCATTTGGCAGCGTCGTCTGTTGTTTGCCAGCGCAGATATCTTTGGTATCTTTCTGCTGGGAATTTTCTTTTGGCTGTTTACCTGGCACATGATCAAGCCTCTGATCATCAGCCACCAAAAACAGACTGAATTTATCGCTTCTGCCTCCCATGAACTGCGCTCACCGCTGACGGTAATGCTCTCTAGTCTGTCCGCTATGAAACATGCCTCCCCAGAAGAAACAGAGCGCTTTTCTGAGATGATAACCTCAGAAGGAAAGCGCATGAGCCGTCTGATTGATGATATGCTGACACTCTCTGGCACTGACAGCTCTCACTTTACCATTCAAAAAACGGAGGTTGAGCTTGATACTCTCCTGCTGTCTGTCTATGAAAAATTTGAACCTCTGGCAATAGAAAAAGGAATATCCCTGCATATCAGCCTGCCTGATGCACGGATACCTCCCTGCCTTTGTGATCAGGGGCGCATTGAGCAAGTACTGTCTATTCTGCTTGACAATGCCCTCAGCTATACCCCTTCTGGTGGAAAGATTTTCCTTTCCCTGCAGTCCTCCTCCAATCAGATGATACTTCGGGTAGCGGACACTGGCATAGGAATTTCCGATTCTGAGAAAAAGGCAGTTTTTGACCGTTTTTATAGATGTGATAAATCTCACAAAGACAAAGCCCATTTCGGACTTGGGCTGTGCATTGCCCAGGAAATCATGCATCTGCACAAGGGCCGGCTGTGGGTTGAGGACACACCAGGAGGAGGCGCAACCTTTGTCATTGTTCTGGGACTATAAGACAATGCCCAACGCATGGGCAAAGAACTCTCGGAAACCTTCGTCCAAAGCCACCTCATCCTGGGCATTTTCCTTAAGATCATAATAATATTTGCCACTGGAAAGCTGTATCGAAATACGGTCTAAGGGAAATCCTGCCTGGCTCTGTGGGTGCGGCCTAGAAGTCAAGAGAAATGGTTCCCCTGACAATTTGAAATTTTCACTCTCATAGATCTCCTGTTCATTTTTATAAAAACAGACTGCATTGTGGTACTGTGCCCGCAAATCCCCGAATTTACGAGCCAAACCGCTGTAATATGCTGTCATCTGCGCGTCTGTCATCTCATACCCTAACGGCCTTCTCACATACGCTCCTGGCTGCAATTTCTCGGGAAGCCCTTCCAGATAAAGTCCAGTATCACAAGAAAACACTGGCGTCTGAAAGGCCCGATAATATGCTTTTGCCTTCAGCCTTGCATTTTCAAGCAAAGAATTGCCAGTCTCCGCCACAAACGGAATCTTTGCACTTATCTGACAAAGCCCCTTTATTGTAATTCCCAATGGCTCTAACGCACGCTGCATAACAAGAATCTTTCCCTCATTTTTCGTTCCATATAATAATTCCATATATGCTCCTTGCTGCTATCCCAATAATTCCAGCAGCTCTTCTTTGGTAAATTTCACGCCCTCAAACCCTTCCTTTGACAAAAACTGCTCTGCGAGCTGGCTCTTTTTGTCCTGAAGCTTGAGAATATTTTCTTCAATCGTATCTTTGGCAATCAATTTATATACTGTCACTGGATTCTTCTGTCCGATGCGATGAGCCCGATCTGTGGCCTGATTCTGCACGGCCACATTCCACCACGGATCATAATGAATCACAATATCGGCTGCAGTCAAATTTAATCCTGTACCGCCGGCTTTTAAGGAAATGCAGAATACTGCCGCCTCCCCTGTCTGAAATTCCTCCACCAATTCCATACGGCGTTCCTTACTGGTGCTTCCAGTCAAGCTTAAAAATGTGATCTGTTCCTTTTGCATCTGCTCTTGCAGTCTTGAGAGCATTGTCGTAAACTGGGAAAACAACAATACTTTGTGACCACCCTCCAAGGCATTTTTGAGCAATTCTAAGCACATCACTATTTTGGCGGAACCATCTTGATAATCTTCGTACACCAATCCAGGATCACAGCAGATCTGGCGCAGTCTGGTCAGCTCAGATAGAATCTGAATCTTTTGTGTGGCAAATTCTTCTTCTGTCTGTCCCTCCATGATCAGTTTTAAACGCTGTACGCGTGCCTGATAAAGCTTCTTTTGCCCCTGCTCCATCTCTGCAAATACCGCTTCTTCCATTTTATCTGGCAAATCTTTGAGCACATCCTTCTTCAGCCTGCGCAGCACAAAAGGACGTATCATTTTCTGCAGGCGCTCTGCAGGTTCCCTTTCTTTATTGCTGACAATCGGAATCTCCAATTCCTCCCGAAACCGTTTATATGGATAGAGAAACCCTGGCATCAGATAATCAAAAATACTCCATAGCTCGCTGAGACGGTTTTCAATCGGCGTTCCTGTCAGCGCCACTTTAAAATCTGCCTGAATTTCTTTGACAGCCCTTGCCGCCTTAGTATTGTGATTTTTAATATACTGCGCCTCATCAATTATCTGATAACCAAATTGGCAGTTCTCATAATAAGCAAGATCGCGGCGCAATAATTCATAGGATGTAATCAATATCTCTTCCTGTCTGGCATTGTGAATGAGCGCCTGACGCTGCGCGGCTGAGCCTGTAACCGTAACTGCGCTAAGCTGCGGCGCAAAGCGCTCAATCTCATTTTTCCAGTTATAGACCAGAGAAGAAGGACAGACAATCAATGCAAAATAATCGTGACCATACCCTTCTTCTGCCTCAGACAGCAAAAATGCAATGACCTGCAGCGTCTTTCCCAGCCCCATATCATCCGCCAGTATACCGCCAAAGCCATTGGTCTTCAACGTTTTCAGCCACAGAAAACCCTGGGTTTGATATTCTCTAAGCACTCGTTCTAAGGACAGCGGCAGCTCAAAATCATTGTCTTCCACTGTTTTCATATTTCTGATCAGAGCGCGAAAATCCTTATTTTTACTGGCATGGATTCCGCTTTGTTCGCGCAGCTCCCCATCCAGATATAAAGCGCGATATTTGGGAAGATGAATCTTTCCTTTCGCCAGTTCTCTAGAAGAAACACCTGTCCCCTCTTGAATGCGTGAGAGCACTCTCAGACCGTCTTCCTCCAGGCTTAGGAAATCTCCATTTTTCATCCGAAAAAATCTGCGCTTCTGCTTATAGGCAGATAATATCTCTACCAGCTCCGACATAGGCATTTCTTCACTATCAACCGTCAACTCCAACAAATCTCCTTTTAGTGAAATCCCCACAGAAACCATCGGCGCAGCTTTCAACTGGATGTTTTTTAAAGCATCACTGACATAGACACCGCCCACCTGAGACAATACTTCCATCCCCTGTGTGAGAAGCAGATACAATTTCTCTTCATTCTCTGAGATAATCATTTGCTTTTTCTCTGTGTCAATATCCTCAAACCACACTTTAACTTGCTCGGTCTTCTTCAACTCCTCCAATTCATCACGGTTGTCCAATATTTTGGGATGATCACAGACATTAAATTTCTTGTCTCCATATATGGCAAATAGTTCACAAGTTACAGTCTGTTCCTGCGGTGTATCGAGATACAACTCATACTCTGGTTTGGGCGGCAGATATTCCTTTTCCTGAAATTGTTTTCTGTTTACTTGATAATAGCGTTCCAGCACAGGCAGCAATTCTCTGCAAAATGCAGGCAGTTCCGTCTTTGCCACAAAGAAATCATCATATTTATATTGTTCTAGATATTCCAAAAACGGCTGTAACTCCCGAAATGATTCCATCGGCATCCGAAACAGACAATCATCTTTACACAGATAGGCATAATCTCTGCCACAAAGATAAGGCAAAACTTGTTTTTCAATCAACGCGCCATCCTCTGTACCGCAAATTGTCAATTCCAATGGACATTCCTGTTCTGATAGACGAAGCATCTTTCTAGGCTCATAGTCCATATTAATTTCAAATTCCCGATTGCCAAGCGCTTGGAAAAAACTGTCTGTATTGCCGACATGAAGATGGATATAACGCCCTTTACTATAATCATAATAAAACCTCTGCCCTCTGTCTGGAACTGCCTCTTCCTGCAAGACAAACTCCACCAAAGGCTGACTCTCCTCGGTAAATGCCTCCAAGGTATGATAAAATTTCAATTCCTTCCCATAGGAGACAAGCTCTCCCCGATTCATAGCATCCGCAAATGTATGAGTATTTTTTAACACATATTTTCGTTTGCTTCCAATCCTGAAATCTACATTTACCTGACCATATGACATATGCAGTTCCGGTATGAGCTCTATGGTTCCCTTGATCTGATTCTGCTGCACATTCAGACGTTCCTTCTGTTTATAGGTATTGATCAGCTTAGAAACGCCAGAGCTGCTGCTGCGGGCAGGTATCACTCCCCGACTGATCGAGGACTCCATAGCAAGCTGCGCTTCGCCCCGCTCTTTTAGGTAATGCAATAACAAAGCGACACAATGTTTACAGATGCCTTGATAGGAAAAATATGCCGGACAACTGCAGAATATCTCCTCAATCCATGACTCTTCCTCACAAACATCGACTTCCACATCATACACATAAGCCCCGCTTCCCTGCACTTGCGCCTCAATCTGCACTACCTCCACGCCATCTACATCAATATTGTGCTTATGCATATGTATGATAGAATCTTCTTTCAAAAGCTGTTCCCCTCTGCTATACACCTTGCTGCTATCACACATCCTTTTAATCTGATCTTTTTGTATCATCTAGTTTCCCCTTTCCCAGCCTTTTTATATTTCCATGTTTTTTTATTTTTCCTATGCATTTTTTGCTAAAAGAGATATACTACTATAGTAACATAAATGACAGCTTATAAAGAGGACATGATTATGCCAGGATTTACAACACATTACCTGTTTGGACAAAACACCTACAAACAACTAAAAAAGAGTTCTTTAAAAAAGATCATTCAAGCGAACCACGCCGCTTATCATTTAGGGCTTCAGGGACCCGATCTATTTTTTTATTTTTTTCCTTCTTATACGATCCATGCCAATAATATTGGCTCTGTGGCGCACACAGAAAATACTGGAAAATTTTTATTTTATCTATTAAGAAGCCGTCAATTGTTCGCAGATCACAGAAAACAACAAATTGCAGAAGCCTATATCGCTGGATTTCTGGGGCATTACACCTTAGATACCCATTGTCATCCTTATGTTTACTGGAAGACAGACTTTCAAGAAAAAAATAACCGTTATCACGGCCGCCATATAGGTCTGGAGGTTGATATTGACACCGAACTGCTGCAATTTTACAAGCACTGCCTGCCATCCGCTTTTCGACAAGACACTACCATTCATCTTACCCACTTACAGGTTCGCACCATTGCTGCCATTTTACATTTTGTCTATCGAAAAACTTACCCAGAACTGGGAATTTTATACTCCACAATGTATATCTCTATTCGTTCCATCCAATTAGGAACCAAATGGCTGTGGGATCCATCTGGCAGAAAAAAACGGCTTCTGGGCAGACTGGAAAGACTGATTTTGGGATATCCGCTGTTATCAACCTTGATTCCCAGCGACACCGAACATTTATATCTAGATCCATTAAATATTTTACACAGACCTTGGCACAATCCCTGGGATCTGTCACAAACCTCCAATGACTCCTTTTTTGATCTGATGGAAAAAGCTCAGACCAGTTATCTGGAACTTTTGTCAGTTTTTAACCAACTAATATGTCAATCCCCTGCACACGCTAATACACAGACTAAGGCTTTTCTAAGAAAATTGGGCAACCGCTCCTATCACAGCGGCTTAGATTCCAGAATTCCCAGCTAAGAATTCCTCAATTTGTCCTAAAATGATTTGCATCAGCCTTGTTCTGGCCTCCACACTTGCCCAGGCGATATGCGGCGTAATCAAAAGCTTGTCGCTGTCCTTCATCTTCCGCAGAGGATTTTCTGCGCTCATTGGCTCCATACAGAGCACATCCAGGCCTGCGGCTCTAATCTGTCCTTGCTTGAGGGCATCGTAAAGCGCCTGTTCACAGACGATCGGCCCTCTGCCCAGGTTTAAGAAAATTGCAGATTTTTTCATCTTGGAAAACGCTGCTTGGTTCATGAGGTTTTCTGTCTCTGGAGTCAATGGGGCATGGACTGACACAATATCGGAACATTTTAGAAGCTCCTCAAAAGATACCTGCTGATATGCTGGCTGATGATTCTTTCCTGTTGTGGAATAATAAATAACATTACATCCAAAGAGCTTTGCAATCTCTGCCACCCTTTGGCCAATCGCCCCCATGCCGATAATTCCCCAAGTCATACCGCTGATCTCTGAAAATTTGCGGTCAAAATGCGTAAACATCCGATCTTCCACATATTTTTCTGATTTCACGTAATCATCATAATATGGAAGATGCTCAAGCAAATAGAACAACATTGCAAATGTATGCTGCGCCACAGATTCGGTGGAATATCCGGCTACATTGCGCCAGGCTATGCCGCGCCTGTCCAGATATTCTTTATCGAGATTGTTTGTTCCAGTTGCCGTGACACACACTAATTTA
The DNA here is from genome assembly GCA_910575005.1 of Lachnospiraceae bacterium. Lineage (GTDB taxonomy): Bacteria > Bacillota > Clostridia > Lachnospirales > Lachnospiraceae > Petralouisia. Next base: position 148,820 of record CAJTCL010000009.1, read on the forward strand.
AGCCTCTTTGCATCTCCAATCGTCTGTTCATTGACTGGAACTTTATTGAGTACCAAGATATCTGCATCCCTGGACCGTTCCGCGGCTTCCTTGGGTGTAGAAAAATCATATTTTACCACCTCGCCCAATTTCTCATAATCGGAGAGATCCATATCTTCTCCAATTGTTTTCACATCCAAAAATACAATCTTCATCCCTTTCATCCTTTCCTCCAATTTTGTTTTGTCCTATGATTATACTCCTTTTATTATCAAGAAATCTTTTCCCACAATTCTTTTCTCAGAAAGTAAATTTTATCTCAAAGTCCTTCTGTTGGAAGGCAATCTCTTTCCCACAATTCTTTTCTGACAAAGTAAGCTCTTTCTATTCACTATTCTCTGGAAAAGCAAACGCTATCTAATAGCCCTTTTCTGGAAAAGTAAATGTTATCTTACAGCTCTTGTCCAAAAAAATAACCTCTTTCCCATCGTCCTTTTCCAAAAAAATAATCTCAATCTGATATCCACAGCCATTCTTTACCTGATACTCAAAATATTCTCTTTTGGGCACTGCCCAATGCTCCATAATTGCCATAATGGTTCCCCCATGAAGCACAAAACCTAAGGTCTGCCAGTTCTGCTCCCTGGACTGCCAAAGACAATTCAAAAATGCCTGACAGCAGCGCTGCTTAAAATCCTGTGGCTGTTCCCCTCCTGGAAAGGCAGTCTTTCCGCCGCTGTCAATAAAACGCTGATAATCTGGATTTCCATTTAATTCCTGATAATTGTGATATTCAAATGCTCCAAAATCCATCTCCCGAAAATCTGGGATAATCTCTAGTTCCTGCAGGACATCCTGATCTTGAAACAAGGCACGCGCGCTCTGTAGGCAGCGCAGATAAGGACTGCTAAAAATATGATCCATCTGCGGCAGGCGTCTGCCAAACTTCTCTAATTTTGTCAATTCCTCCGGCAGCACAGATTCCTCTGTGCTGCCCACATAACGCCCCTCCCGATTGCCCTTGGTAGCGCCATGACGAATTAGGAAACATTTCATGTGTATTCGCCTCAACTCTCTAGTACCCAGCGAGCGTGACTGCCCTTATCACTCTTACTGATTACCAGTTTACGGTCCATCTGTTCTTTTAATTCTGTCACATGAGAGATAATGCCCACCAACTTGGTGTCGCCAGCCATTTCATTGAGAATACCAATTGCCCGCTGCCTGGCTTCCTCATCCAGAGAGCCAAACCCTTCGTCAATAAACATTGTGTCTAAATGTACTTTTCCGGCATTTTTCTGAATCACATCTGCCATGCCAAGCGCCATTGCCAGGGCTGCCAGAAAGGATTCGCCGCCAGATAATGTCTTTACATCACGCACCTGATCTGTCACCAGATCATAGACATCCAGATCAAGGCCTACTTCTCCCTGTCTGCCCAGTTGCTCTAACTCCCGACATTGCAGAAGAAATTGTTCCCCATTCATTTTTATCAATCGGCGATTGGCCTCTGCCACCATATATTTGAAATACCGACGCTGTACATAAGTCTGTAAATCCATGCGCACATGCTGCGCCAGATTTCCATTTGCTGTGCGATCCAAGTTTCCCATCAACTCATATTGTCCTTTTAGACGTTCCCGCTCCAGGTATTGTTGCGTCAGATTGCGTTTCGCCTCCGTGTTTCTATCTATTTGACTGATCAATCTGCGCCTTTCCTGTTCTAAAAACTGCGCTTTCTGCTCAAGTTTCCCTGCTTGTGCCATAAGTTCTGGCATCTCTGGCGGTTCCTTGTCCTGAAGCTGTTGTTCTAACGCTGTGCGATTCTTAATCTGTTCACTTAATGTTCCCTGATTTTGCGCTATATTCTGTCTTAACTTTTGTAAGTTCTGCTCCAAATTAGTTCTTTGGGTTTCCAGCGCCTGTTTTTCTTTCTCTTCTCTGACAAGCTGTGTCTGCAGCTCTTTTTCTGTTGGGAAGGGAAGTTCCGCCTGTAATAACTGCAGTGCCTGCTGTGCTTTCTCAACAGCAAGTATCGCCTGAGACTGAATTTCTTTCTGCTGTTCTTGCTGCTCCTTTAACTTGGCATGACTGTTTTTACACTGTTTTAACGTTTCTTTCTGTTGTTCTAGCTGTACAGCTTTCTGTTTTAACTGCTCTAATTTTTGTCTTGTCTCTTGGTATTCCTCTTTCGAGGCTGCCCAAGCAGGCTCTATGTTCTCTATCTGAAACTCTTCCCCAAACAGCCTCTGTCCATCACGAAAAAGCAAAACCTTTTGCTGTTCACAGTGCTCCTGAATTTTTTGAAACTGCTCGCGATATTTTTCCAGATCACTATTTGCCCGCTCCCGTCTCTGCTTTGCCTGTTCTACCTGCTGCTTGGTGACGGCTTCCCTGGAAAGCTCTGCCTTCTTTGGATGCTCCAGGGAACCACAGACAGGGCAAGGCTGTCCCACTTGCAGATCTTGTGCCAACAATCCTGCCTGTTCTTCCACGAAGGCGCGGTACAGTTCATCATGTGCTCTGCTCTTCTCCTGATAATCATTGGAAAAGTTTTGCAGCTTCTTCTGTCCCTTTTTCTGCTCTGCTTGTGCCTGCTGCCAATTTTGATTTGTCCTAGCCATCTCCTCTAACATCTTCTTGCGGTCTGCGAGTTCTTTTTCTTTCTGTAACAGCTCTGGAAGTTGTTGTGTCTCTTCTGCCAAACACTGATTGTCTGTCTCCAACTGCTCGATGTTTTCCTCTGCTTTGGCAATCTGTCTGGTAAGCTTCTTTACAGACTCTACGGTTGTCTGTCTCTGCGCATTCGCCTGCTGTAAAACTTTTTGCTGCTCTTTTATCTTGGCATATTTGGGCAGCAAATTTTTCAGAGCTGCAATATGCTCCGATAACTTCGGAAGCTGCGTCTCAAAACGTTGTCTTAAAGTCTCAGCTTCTTCTTGCTTTTGCTGCTCTTCTTTCCTAAGCTGTTCCAGCTCTTTTTGCCTCTGTTCAATTAAAACATCTGCTTGTTGCGCCTCCGCAAAGAGACGACTGATCTCCTGCGCCTGTCTGAGCTGAAAATGATTCTCCTGCTGCTGCTTTTGCAGATTTTCTGCCTGTTGTCTCAACTGCTTTTCCCGTTCTTGCTGCTCCTCAAGAATCTGCCCTATGACATCCAATATCTGCCCAGGATTTGTCTCCAATAATCCCTTACTCTCCTCCCAAACCACTGCACATGGACTGTCTGCCTGACACTGCACCCCCTCGATCTCATGCAGACACAATTTGCGATTATCTTCCAGCTGTCCATAGAGTGATTTGCTCATCTCCCGCAAATGCTGCTGCAGCTTTGCATAGATCCCCGTATCAAAAATCCGCGCAAAAATCTCTTTTCGATCTTTGGAAGCAGCATGAAGAAGACGGATAAATTCTCCCTGAGCAATCATGGCCACTTGCGTAAATTGCTCCTTTGAGACGCCCAAAATCTCTATAATTTTCTCATTGATCTCTCGGATCCTACCTGGAAACTCCTTTCCATCCGGCAGAATCAAGGACACTGCCGCCCCTTCCGTGGTATATGTAAGCTCTCCCGCCTTATTTCTGCGTTTGCTGGGACGGCTGTAACTGGGATTTCTGCGTACTTGATAGCGTTGCCCCTGATAGGAAAACGTAAGCTCCACAAAGGTGGGCGTCTCTGGGCTTGCAAACTGGCTGCGCATCATAATGCCCTCCCGTCTGCCGCCGCTTGTCTGATCGTAAAGTGCATAAGTAATGGCGTCAAATATCGTTGTCTTGCCAGAGCCGGTATCTCCTGTAATCAGAAATACTCCTCTTTTTGCGCAGTCAAAATCAATCACTTCCTCACCAGCATAAGAACCAAAGGCAGACAGAATCAGTTTCATCGGTTTCATGCTCCTTCTCCCTCCCATCGTTCCAAAATCCCACCAAGAAGCGCTTCCTCCTCAGGCGTCAGCGGTTGTCCCTGCATCTCTTGGTAAAAACTGCGAAATACATCCAGAGGATGCATGGAAATTTCCATCTCCTCCTGTTCACAAAACAAACTTCGCGTTCTTTCATTGTCAATCCGCAGTTCTAAAATATGGTCATAGACCTCCTCCAACTGTTCCTTGGGACGGTATGGCTCTTTCTCATCTGTCAGGGTAACACTGAGAAAATCATGACGATGATCTCTGTCAGCCCTGGCAATCACTTCTCTGAGAAGACCACGCTCTCTTCGCACCTCCTGAATAGGCACCAACGGTATCGTATCAATCACTGGCTTGGTTCCTTTGGCTCCTATTGTCACCATAGTGATAGATTTTTTATGATGTTCTTCGCTGACCGAATATTTCAGCGGTGTCCCACAATAACGGATATAGGGAAATTTTACCATCTGCGCCCCGTGGATATGCCCCAAGGCCACATAGTCAAACTGTTCCACTACTGAAACATCCACATTGTCCAGCCCTCCTATCGTGAGCACAGACTGCTCTGAGTCACAGAGTTCTGGCGCCTGCCCGCTGTTGGTATAAAATTGATGGGATAAAAGCACATTGCGTCTGCTCTCGTCAATGTGTTCCCGCTTTAAAATCTCCTGGACAGCACTCTGATAATCCGTGACTGCCCCCTCCTCAAATAAATGCCGTACATATCCTGGCTTTACAAATGGCATCAGATAAAAATCCGCTTCTCCAAATTCATCCTTGAGCACAATTTTCTGCAGAGGTTCCTCTGATACCGAGGTTGAAACATAGATCTGATGTTTTTTCAAAAAAGAACTGGCATAACTAAGGCGTTGCGCATTGTCGTGATTTCCAGCAATCACCAACACTGGAATATTGGGAGTAATTGCGGCCAATTCCTGTAAAAATGTATCAAATATCGTATATGCTTCCCCTGACGGCACTGCACGGTCAAAAATATCTCCGCAGATCAAAATAGCGTCTGGGCAAAGCTCCTTGGCTCGCTCTGCAATCTGTGCTAACACCGCCTGTTGATTGTCTTTTAGACTATAAGAATGAAGCTGCTTTCCAATATGGAGATCAGAGAGATGAAAAAATCTCATGAAATATCCTCCTCCATTCCCAAATAACGTTTTAAATCTTCCATCTGTTTTTTAGCCTGCTGATAACCTTCCTCATAGAGCTTAGTCAATTTATCTGGGTCTGCTTCTGTACGCCCCACACCGTGCAGTGTTTCTGGAGCTATCACAAAAACCTCTCCTGATTTTTCCTTCTCCATCAGCTCCTCCATACAGGCATTGTATTTTTCTGGACGCGTCCTTAAATCTTCCACAATATTTGGATATTTCTTATATAATTTCATAGAAATGTTCCCAGCATGTCCTGGCTTCTTGATATATCCTCGCTCTCTGGTGAGAATCACAATATTTTTATCACATCCTTCCTTAATTGCCTGCTGATAGGGAATGGAATCGGACAATCCCCCATCCAAATAATAACGCTTACCCACCTTTACCGGCTGAAATAAAACTGGCAGCGCGCAACTGGCCACCAAAACCTCAAATTTTTCACTGCGTCTTGGAACCTCCAAGTATTCCGCTTTCCCAGTATGGAGATTTGTCACACATGCCACCACCTTGCCTGGAAAAGCCTCGAACGTATCAAAATCAAAGGCTTCCAGCTTATTTGGCACCTCTCCAAACACAAAGGGGATATTATAAAAGTTTCTGCTCTTAAGCAAATATTTCACTCCCATATAACGCTTGTCTCCCATATATTTCTGGGCGATAATCAGATTTCTGCCCTTCTGTTTTGATAAATAAGACACTCCATAGGCGATTCCCGCCGACACACCGATAAAGTAATCTGGCATAATATTTTCTTCCAGCAAAGCATCTGTCACCCCACAGCTAAATACAGTACGGCTTGCCCCGCCTTCCATCGTAATTCCAAGTTTCATGTTACATTCATCCCTTTCTCAATCATTCTATTTATTTTACCAAACTTAAGTGTGATTTCTCAATTACTTTCGCACCTTCATAAAATCTTCTATTCTGTCTGTCATTGCTATTTTCTCATAATATTTAGTCTTCTAAGTCAAAAAATTTTCCGGCTTATGCGCGAAAAAAATGCACTTCTTTTATCTTATCACATCCTCAGTTAAAATCAAAGCATTGATATTGCCCAATATAATTGTGATTCAGAATAGAAAAGAGCACAGCCTCAAATGCTGTGCCCTTTCCCTAATTTGATATTTAATTGATCTATCTATTCAGATTATCAATCTACTTCTTTATGCGTATGGTCTTGGTTACTTTCTTTTTGCCACAAGTTATGGTCAGTATAGCGCTGCCAGTCTTCTTTTTGGCTGTCAATTTCACTTTACTGCCACTCGTTTTATTTAATTTCAACAGTTTCTTGCCCTTGGCATCCAGCCTCCAGCTAATCTTACCCTTTAATCCATAAGTCTTTGCTGTCAGTGTGATAGATTTTTTCGGCTTTACCTTAAATTTGCCGCTCACTTTAATCACAGGTTTTTGTACTGTAATTTTACATACGGCCTTCACACCGCTTCCGTCTGTCGCCTGGACGGTAATTTTTGCCGTTCCTGGCGCTTTGGCAGTTATTTTTCCGGTCTTTGATACGGTAGCCACAGATTTTTTATCACTGGAATATTTGACCTCCTTCGAAGCCCCAGAAGGCGTCACTGTTGCTTTTAACTTTAAGGTCTGATACGCATACATTTTCTTTGACTTTACGGATAATTTAATCTTTTGTGCCTGGATGGGCTTTTTGTCTATCGTGCCTGTATATGTGCCTTGAAGTTTTCCTGTCTCCACAGAACTTGTCACCTGCACAGTAAGCTTCTTTCCAATTTCCTTCGTGGTAAGCACATAGGATGCTTTGGTGGCTCCTGCAATTGCAGCTTGATCTGCATACCACTGATATTTAAGCGTTCCAGTATTATTTGTGTCAGCCACACGGACTGTCAACTTGTCATCAGGATAAGATATCTTTCCAGTTCTGCTGGATTTCACGGTTACAGTTCCTGTCAATTCTGCTGGTTCCTCTCCTCCTGGCGCCTTCGTTTGCACCGTTCCACTATATTTTCCTTGCAGGGTTCCTGTTTCCACTGTGCTTGTAATCTCAACTGTCAGTTCCTTGCCAATTTCTTTTTCTGTGAGCTGATAGGAATCTTTCACGGCTCCTGTAATCGCTGTCTTGTCAGCATACCACTGATAATACAAGCTTCCACTGTTATTACTGTTAGTTACTGTGGCTGTCAAAGTATCTCCTGGATAGGAAATATCTCCCATTCTGCTGGATTTCACGGTTACAGTTCCTGTTAATTCTGCTGGTTCCACTGGTCCTGGATTTTCGACTTCGGCTGTAAAGGTTGTAAAATTCATCATATCATTGATATAGGACTGTGAACCGTTGACTGCTAATACCTCAATGGTATTTAGCGCTCCTGCCACCGTCTCCAGCAACGCACTGTCAACTACAACACTTGCCTTCCCATCTACAACTGGAACATAAGCGCTGTTATTGTCCAAAACTTTTTTACCATTTACCAAAAATACCACAGAAGATACACTGCTGTTCTTTACCTCTGTTGTCGCTGTCACAGTACCACTCTCATCTTTGTCAGCAGCGACTGAAATCTGATTGGAAACCGTATTTCCCATAGAGGAATACAATGCCTGCACACTATTAAACTGCTGATCCATCCACTGTACACGTTTCTCGATAAATGTCTTCATGGAAGCAATAGCTTCATTATAATTTTGGCTCTGTGTATTGGTCTCAATTCCATTTACAAATGCTTTTCCTCTGTATAATCCATAGGTATTAGACCATTTCTGATCATTTACTTCAGAAGCCTTCTGATATTTGCTTTCCAGTATATCAATTGTTCCGCCGTCCTTAATCATATCCTCAATCACAGTTGGACGATATTTTTTGTAAAACTCATATGCCTTGGTCACAAAATATGGATCCTTAATCAGATAACGGTTCCACTGCTGTTTCTGATATGCCACTTCTGCAAATCCGCCCGCATTAGTGTCCATTCCTGTGAGTGTGGTATGCCATTGGTCATAGACAAAAGGCCCTGTCATACTGTACATATTGATATTTCCCCAAGCCCAGTCATAATCCCAGGCAGGACCCATCTTTGCCTTACCCTCCAAATCTTTGTATAGGTATGAACTATTTTTCATAGAATCCCAGTTATTGGTATATTCACAGAGAAGCCAATAGCGCAGCAAAGAATCCATATCAAACAAATCTGTATAATGAACCGTCTGGCCATTGTATTCTGTGGTAAAATCAGCGCTGCCAATGGCTGTTTCATAGGCATTCAAATAATTTCTCGCATAATCAACCATCTCACTGTTTGTCTTGGCATATTCTGGCGCACGGAAAAACATCGGCATGCCATTGTTCGTCTGGAAGGTCGAAATATATTTGTACTGATCGTTAAGGCTGCGAAAATCCATATCCAGCAAAAATCCACCCGTAAATTCTGGAATGGCCTCTGTATAATAATCTGCTACTCTGTATGTATTACCCTGGAATTGGAAACTGCCTGACATCCAGCTAAAGTTCTCCTCCAGAGCGGTTTCCAGGGCAGACCGATCTAATGTCGTTTCTTTCTTGCAGACTGCCTTTGCTATGTCGTCGGCAATTCCTTCCCATTCTGTGATATTTACACGTGCTTTTCCTACCCGCACATGTTCACTCAGTTCATAGACGCCCTGATACTGCCCGTTTAAAATCAACACTACACTGGTAACTCCCATCGCTGGTTCCATCCCAATATCCCTGGAAAAATTATTTACCAGCTCATTGCGCATATTTGTGTGATCAATAATATTTGCCAGAAGTACCCAATGCTTATTGCTTCCAGTCCCAAGTCCTAATAAATTTGCCTTCTCAGAAAGCTTTAATTTATAAGGCTTTTTCAAGTTATTTTGTACCGCATAACTCCAAGTAGAATTGCCTCTGCCCTTGATGGTCGTCTCTCCCTCATACCAAGTGGCAGGATCCTGAAATTCCTGATTTCCCTGTACTTTAATCACTGCATCCTGTGCTACTGTATTGCTGTTAATCTCTCTGCCATCGTTTGTGTCCACATAGACCACTGGCAGTTCACTGCAATAAGTAGATAAATTCCAATGTATACTGTTATCTGCTGTTGACACTGTAACAGAAATAAATTTCTCCAGATCTGCCTCGGTAGGTGTATAGGTGGCAGAAGTATTGGAAATATTGTTCCCACCTACATTCCACTGATACTTAAGCTGCAACCCCTCTGTATTGGAGACAGAAACTGTGAGCGGTGTTCCCACCTGTGCATATCCTTGATCAAATGTGATTGCCTGCTGATGTTCCGTCAGCACCACAATTCTAAAACTGCGGCTATAACCATTTCCAGTCTCTGCCGTCAATGTCACCGTTGTATTCGTGCCAATATCAGCCGGATGCGCAATCGCTTTTCCTGCTTCAATACTCAATACTGCCGGCTCACTGCTCGTCCAAGTTATCGCCTGTTCCCCTACTGTCTGAGGCAGACCAATTTCTGTCTTTACACCAGAAGCAGTCTCACCCTCTGCAAACGTAAGTGTCAGACCGGAAAGATAGATCAGGCCAGCCGCACTGGATTGATAACAAAAAGCTGGCACTGGATAACAGCCACTCTCTGCTCTCCAGTTGGTACTCGAAAGATTGCCTGGCAAACTGCCGCTTGTCATATCAGCGTCAGAAACTGCTGTAACCCCTCCCAGGGAAAGCTGGCCAGAAGATGCCAAAAAATAACTGTCTGTCAGGGTAGAAAGATATTCTCCTCGATCGCTCTCTGCTGCCGTAATTCCATATGCATCATAACCGTCATACTGAACCATTCCAGTATTGACACACTGAGCGATCGACTTACAGGCAGACTTGGCAACTCTTCCGATAATTCCGCCTGCATAAATCAAATCACTTCTGCTGCCGCTTGCAAGCAGCGTCGCCCCATTATAACAATCTGTCACAGAAATATTGCCATTGCCCATAACATCCTGCGTACGGCATTCACCGATCACACCGCCTGCCCCTACGGTATCACAGGCCGAAGAACGGTTAATATTGAGATTGCCATTTATAACCGCAATCCCAGAGACATTGGCATAACCGTTGACTTCCCCTGCAAGCGTTCCAATTGCCGCTAGTCCATCTGAAAAATCTGTGTAAATATTTACATCGGTAAAAATTATATTCCGAACCTCAGCATAATCAGAGGCATTATTGGAACCAATCACACTAAATAATCCTACCTGCCCATATTTGCCTTCCTGATCGATGGAACCATCCAGATGAATGGTCAATCCTGAAATCACATGTCCCTGACCGTCAAAAGTTCCTGAAAACACATTTACTTCTGCTGGATCACAAGTTCCTTTGTTCCCCAGATAACCACCCATCGGTGTCCAGTCGCTGCCAGACAAATCAATATCAGCATCCAGTTTATAATCCCCAGTCATTGGATAATTACTGTCTACTCCAATTTTCGCCAAATCTTCTGCTGTCTGAATAGAAATGGCATCCTCCCCCGCTGCCTGAACTAAAACTGTGCTCTCTAAATTAGAAAACAAGAGCGCTGTTGCAAGTACCCAGGCAAAAAACCTCCCCCACAACTTTTCTGTGGAATGATGCTTCATAATAACCTCCTTTTTGGCTTTATTAATGTGTTGCTGTCATTGTAACATGAAACTGACATACGATAAACAAATTAAAGAAACTCAAAAAATGAAAACAAATTGTCGAATGACAAAGGATATGTTATAATCGATCTACAGAGTGACCGCGTTACAAGGTGGTAAGCCTCCCTAACTTCACAAAAGAAGGGAGGTGGCGCATATGAATACATACCAAATTTTAAGCCTGTTATTTTTGGGCGGTAATTTTCTTATTGCGTTGCTTGCCTACATAGATAGGAACAACAAGCGAAAATAAACCTACCTTGTATCTTGGCGGAACAGGTAGGTTTATTCTGTAAACTTAATTTGGGAGGCTAACCACACTTATGGGCGGTCACTCCTTTTCTCTAATATAACACTTCTAAGCCTGAAAATCAACAGTGTCTTTTTTGAGTTCTTCCATTTCTGTTTGATTCATCATTGTAATGATAAAACCTCCATTTTTTACACAAATTTTACTTGTACTGTGAAATACATTTTACATTCACATACTATACTATCAAATAGGAAAACAGGAGGATTTACAATGAAACTCTATAAAATTTCACAGATACTTAGCAAATTGCATTTATTTTCCACTAATACCATCTACCTTGCTCTGAGGACCCTTTTTGTATTTTTGCTGTCCTTAAGCGGTGCATTGCTGATTTTATATCTATTTCCAATGCTAACCGAATCGCCGCATACTTTTTTATTGATTTTTTCTGGCTATGGCGCTATGATCTTTGGTTTCTGGGGCGGTTTCTTATTTTTACTGAGAAAAGAATAAGGATGTCAAAAATATCCAATTTTTGATACGATAGTCACAAAAAATGATTGTATTTTTCTTCCAAAAAGGTATAATCTAGATAAGGTAGTTAAACTTCATTGCTTGACAGAATAAGGGGGCATTTTCATGAATCAATCTGAAGAACTTCGTATGACCTACTCCGGTATTATCACAAAAAAAGACCAAAAAATTGTCCATGTATTTTTTGAACGTGGAAAAGATTATGCAGAAGGAAGTCTACCCTCCGGTAAAATTGAAAAATCTTCTGGATTCTCGCCAGCAGAGCTAAAATTATTGAGCCATTACCTGCTGCAGAATGCAGAAGACATTATAGAACATGCAAGACATGTTGATCCACTAAGAGGCTTTATGGGAAAAACAGAAACCTAAAACCAACAATTTTTCTCTGTTCCCCCTCTTAATGGCTGCAACGTACATTCGTGTGATTTTCCCTATCATTCAATCCCAGAGCCACAGCACAGGGAATCAAACCCAGCCAAGCGCTTTTTAGTCCCATTGCCTGGCTTGTGGGATAAGAAAGGGCTGCGCCCAAATGAAAACAAAATAACACTTTCCCATAAAATTTTCCTTTGCGCAGCGCCTCCCTGTCGTGGCTGCAAAAATATTCCACAAAGGATGATGTGCATTGTCTGAGATTATTCGTTGAAAATATTGAAGAACATGTAAAACCATCCGCACCTGGAAAAGAGCACAACTGTACGGAACTTGCCAGGAATAATGGATATAAGGCCACAAAATGATCGGTCTTTCCTGGCAGAAATCCCACAGTCAGCAAAGATGCCATATCCAGCAGAATGCTAAACCTTTTTAGCTTAATCGATTCTATTTTTTTTGGCAGTAAAACGGCAATGGCAATTCCAAGCATATAGATCACCATCCCCAAAAGCCGCACCAGCCAGTCAATAGTATGCATTCCTCCAACATACAATGCTAAGGCAATCATGTTTCCAGTCTGTGCAGAACCAAGAAGATCATGATGATTTACAATCGCATATCCGCCAATAAATCCGCCAATCAACGCCATATTCAGATGGGACCATCGTTCCAATCGATTTTGCATTACATTTCACCTCCTTGTAAATCACATACCCCGCAGCAAAGTGACGGAGTATTAATCTTGCTGCGGGTTACATAGTTCGTGGGATTCATCTACTATTCCCTATACTGATACTTTCTCAACTTTTTCCCTGTGATGATACAGATTAAACTTCCGCTTACTCCAAGCAACAACATCATAAGCGCGGCGCCGGATCCCTTACCTGTGCCAAACAGTGTTTTTAGAATTGATAAATCACCATATACTCTCATCAATGGTTCGCATACATGATCAACTATAAAACCACCGAAAAACAATCCAATCGGAATCGTAAAAAATTGCAGCGTATTACGGCATGCATAGACCCGCCCCTGTAATTGTACAGGAATGCTAGTCCTAAGAATCACATCTAGATTTGCACTCATAACTGGTACAAGAATCCACCCGATTATCTGCCCAATGCACCATAATGCCGGTTCTCTGGAAAACGCCAACAAAAAATTTTCGGTTCCCAATGAAAACAGCATGGTCAGATAAATAATCTTTACCCTGTTTCTCGGTTTTGGCAACACGGAAACAATCAGACTGCCAATAATCATAGCAACACCAGAACAAGCTGTAACAAGTCCCAGAACTGACGAACCGCCCTTCGGATTCGGAAGCACATAACCAGGCAGTGTTGCATCAAAGGCGGAAGCTGTCAGATTCACACCAGACATAAATAAAATTAGTGCCATAATAAGCGGATTCTCTCTCAAAAACATCAGTCCCTCTTTGGCAAGGACAAGTACCCTTTCTCTCTTGTCACTTTTGTTTTCTGGGATTTTGATAAAAAAGAGTAACGCTATAGATGCAATAATAAAACTTGCGATATCAGCCGCTATTACACCGTTAAGCCCTAAAAAAGAATACAATGATGTAGCAATCAAAGGATTCAATATGGAGATCAGGCTGCTTGACAGAGATCTGAGCCCGCTTGTCTTCTGATAATACTTTTCTGGCATAATAAGTGTCATAGCTACCTCAGAAGCAGGCTGCTGAACGGTATTCATTAATCCCGAAATCGCATTTAAAACATATAAATGCCATACCATCAGACTATTTGTCCTAAACAGCACAAATACAATCATCGTACATATTGCGGCAAATACATCACAGCCAAGCATTGTCTTCTTTTTATCAAATCGGTCTGTCAATGCTCCAGCAAATATGCTCATTAATACATATGGCGCATAAGAACAGATCGCAAGTACTGCAGTACTTAGGGATGAACCTGTCGCTTCATACAGCCACAAGGTCAGAGCAAATCCTGTAATACTGCTGCCAAGCTGAGATATGCTCTGGGTACTCCAAAGTATCAAAAAATCCTTCAACTCAAATAATTCATGCTTCTTATTAAATTTCATTTCTTTGCTCCTTTTGTTTTCTCTCTTACTTAAAACCAGAAGCAAAGTCTGAGGATATCAGCAAAAGCGATTCCTCCATGCAGCCTCCTCAGACTCTGCATGGAGCTGTTGCAATATAAAGTTTCATTTTATCTCCTTATTCCGTTTACAATTCATGTACATTTTGTGTCAAACTGTTTTATTAGACTTGATTTCCCTCATGTTTCCCTTTTATGACTTGTTCAAATGTATTGATACACAGTCCATTTTTTGCCCGATCAAAAACAGCATAAAATATCGTATCAAAATACTGGTTCATACTTTCTTCAAGAAGTTCCTTCCACCAAATGGCCACCAATTCTGGATCATTGCGAAATACTCCGCAGCCATATGCCCCCAACACCAGATTCTTTGCTCCCTGCTCCGCAAAAATTGCCAATGCCAATTTCATCCTGCGCCTCATTGCCTGCTTTGCCTTTGTCTCATCCTCTCCTTTTAACAAAACCTGACCCATATTCACTGCCGGCAATGTCAATACAGAAGCCTTCACCACAGAAGGTACAAGCCGAAACCTTCCATTCCTGAAGAATACAACATCTGGCGAATAAATGGCATAGTCTGTGTATATCATAGAGGTCTGCAAACGATTACTGCGATAATATTCTTCATGTGCTGTCAGTGTTTTATATAAAGTACTTGACGCTGCAAGACTCTCTTCCTGTGCCATTGCCCCATTAAGAAAACCACCGCCTGGATTTTTGGCACTTGCAAAGTTGAGTACACCAATGTTACTTTTACCTTGTTCCGCAAGTTTTCTTATCGCGTCCACTGTAGATATATTTTCCACATATGACTTACCATTCTTTGTTATCGTATTTTCTAATGTGCTGTATTTTTTCAGCAGCGCCTCCCCCTGCTCTGGCGTGAACAGAAAGCTTTGTTTTATGGAATTTTCCATATCTAAGGAAATATTGATCTGTTTTCCTTCAAATTCATAATATCCTTGTTCCATAATTTTTAATGTTTCTCTTGCTGACGCTTTTCTATCCATAGCCGCCTCCCTCCTTATATTTCAGAAAAAACCGTGGTCTCTTAACATAAGACATGTTCTTATAGAACCTTCTCTCTGCCTTTCCAGCTTAAACTGGCACCTGTAACAAGGTATATTTTTTGAATCCCCCTGCTTTCAAAGTAAATTTTTCCTTTCCAGAATCCTTAAATATATTTTATACCACTGTCACTGATTGGCTTGATTGCCACATTTGGGACATACATTTCCACCCCGATAAGTAAACCCGCACCGATAACAACATTTTACCTCATGCTTTTCCTGTACCAGATAAGAAATACTTCTCGATTCTGGTTTCTCCTGAAGATAGGCGATAAACTGATTGAGCACCTCCCCAAATACCCCCAGTTCTTTGGCAGGAATACCACCAGGAATCTTGGTCTTTGCTCCATTGGAGCGATTCAGATAGATGCCACGGTTTAACAGTCCAGTATTTCCCTGAACTCCAGATATCGCACGCACTGGGATCTTCTCACTGTTAAAAGTACTATTATAATAAATATGATCTGGCGTCAGCAGAAATCCTTCCTTGCCATTTTTGCGGCTGGAAGAATCACAGATTAAAATTGGAAATTCGTAACGGCTGCGGTCTGCAGCATATGTATTCAGGGCTCGCGCAGCCAACTCTGCCTCCTGCGGTTCATAGTCTCCACGCATCACCTTGCGCGCCTCATAGAAATGGAGCCGTTCGCTGTCTTTAATCTTGCCGCTCAAGTCCTCTTTCAGTTTTTCTACCAGCAGCGCACACTCATCCATCTTAATCTTGGTTAAACGCTTGTCAATCATCTCCAAAGTGTTTGTCTTTAGGTCTGGAAGAAACGCCCCTCCTTCAATTTTTTCATAGGCCTCTGCTGCCTCATCAAATGTCATCCCCAAGATATTGGGGCAAATCTTATCAATTTCTGCCTCTTCCAGTTTCCTCAGTCTGCCCTCTATCTCCTTGCGCATTGGGGCGGCATCTTCCTCTGAAAAATCTTGCTCTAACTGGCTGAGCATAGTTCTTAAGCCCTTCTTGTCACTTCTTCCCACACGGCGCAACATATTGTCAAGCTCGATCTTCTGAGTCTGCTTGCGCCTCTCTTGTAGCTGCTGCTCATATGCTGAGACATCTACTCCATCGTACTGTGCTAATTTTTCGCGAAAGATCCGATATTGATGGCTGCTTACATTGGCAGGCAAAGAGGCTATCAGCTTCTCTGCCTCTATTTTTCCCTGCTTTTCTTTTAATTCCTCCAGTTGCTGACGCACTTGTGATTTCACCGCCTCAGATGCCTGTGATTGATCCACCTCATCCAAAACACGCACTAACGCCGCATATGGTTTTTCCCTGCACTCTTCTGCCTTCTTACGGATAGACTGGTCTTCTTTTTGCACCACAGCCTGTGCAATCTGATTGTTGTAATCCTCTTTTTGCAGATAATCCAATCCTGATTCAGACTGTACCTGTTTCTTGAGTTCTTGAAGCTGACGCAAGGACATCCGCTCTAGTACTTTCATACGTGCGTCATATTTTTCCTGGACTTGATCTGTGTTTGCAGCAGCAGATTTTTGTCTGCTAACACCATACTCTGTGCTTTTTTCAGAATTCTTACTTCCATCCTTTTCCGTCTGTGTCCGCTGCTTGTGATCTTTTTGCACCCCTGTTTCTTTTGGTCTTATGTTATCCGCTGATTTTTGACTGTTGGCATCGCCGCTGTTCACTGAGATATCTGCTGTGCCGTTGATTTTTATCCCAGAGGATTTTGCTGATTTTGCACTATCTTGATTCCCTGCTGCTCTGGAAAATTTAGAAGCCTGCCCTGTTGTCCCTGATATTCTTCCCGCTAAGCTTGTTTTGCTCTTTCCATCCACTAAGCCCTGAGAACTATTCTCCTTGCTCAAAGATCCTTGTTGATGTTTTGAAGCTTGGCGCTCTCTTTTTCTCTTTAACAGCTCCTGAATCCTTCTTCGATAAGGCGCCGCCTTATTGAGCGGATAAAAATCTGCTTCCAGTTTTCCATCTAACTGCTGCAGTTCCTCCTCTGACATATCCTCCATTTCCGCGCATGCACGCTCAATAGTTTCCGGCTCTTTGATTTTACCATACTCCCATTCATATTCATTAAAATGATAGTTTGTGGTACGCTCCCCAGCATTTCCCAAAAGCTCCTGATAATCCTCATATGCTTCTTTATCACTGCCAAACTTTAGCGCATAGACGTCTCCCTCATTCAACAGTTTTCCAGGTCTCGGCGTATAAAAGGAATTACAATTGCTGCAAGTATAACATCTTGCCAGATATACCTTTCCCTCTTCTGTCTCCACAAGAAATTCTTCTCCCTCAGGATAAACCACCATAAATAATTTTTCCTGGCATTGGGCGCAGTGAAACCCTGTGCGATAGAAATTCTTTCCCAGACGGGCGGCATGTTTCTCATGCGCAGTAAGTTCACTTTTGGAAAAGCTGCACTGTTCGACTTCCCAACGTATCTTATGCCATAATCCCAATTGTTCCTCTGGCTGCTCTTTTTCTTCCTGCGCAGCCTCCTGTGCTTTCCTTTTTCCTTCCACTATCGCATCTTGTACGGTTTCCTCATAGGTAATTTGAATCCGTTCCTTATAGAATCGGAAATTATCATCCCGAAAGCCTGGTGTGATATTCATATCCTTTAAAATCTCATAAAACAATCCATTTAATTGACTGTAATCCTGGTCAACTTTAAGTCCCTTAATCACACCCCATTTTCCAAATGCATATAAGGTCATATTCAACACATTGGTCAATACTTCATTGCCTTCTACCGGTTCCATATCTTCTTCCCGATCTGGCAATTCAATGATATTCGTAAGCACTTTACGATTATCAAAATTAAAGATTAGTGAACGGACACTCCCCGATAAAATCAGAAAATTATTTAATACTACAAAATTTCCGTTCCAGGCCACATTTACCCCCATCGTTTTGATGATCCGCCCAAATACCATCTTCAATTCATCGTTTGCTTTCAGCAAAATCATTCCCAATCCCTCACTATTCTTCGAACCATTTTAGGATGACCACGCCTTTTGCAGCTAATGTCAAGCTCTCCTCCTTGTGATATATAGTTCCAGTCAGTAAATCAGTACTCTCTTCTGGAACGATCACTTCTTTTTGCTCCTCGTTGTGATTTAATAAGAAAAGATAATGCTCGTGATTACGCACCCGCTCTACTGCTTCCACACCAGCAGGCGCCTTGGCTGCCGGCTTAATGTTCTGTTTTTCACACAGTTCACAAATCAGCCTAGCATAAAAATCTTTCTCTGAGCTAGTACCAATATAGTATGCTTCTCCCTTGCCAAAGGAATTACAGGTGATAACCGGTGTACCAGCATAAAAATCTTCCTGATATTCTGCCAAAGCCTGAGCGCCTTCCAGATGCATAATATCACAGAGAAGCTTTGCACTGTAAGTCTCTCCTTGATATACAAAATGATTTTTCTTTGTCTCAGGGAGCGCATCAATTTCTTCTACCCAGACACCGAGGATATCACGCAGCCTTCCAGGATAACCGCCGATGATCACCAAATCATTTTCATCTACATATCCACTGAAAAATGTGGTCACAAACGTTCCGCCCTGTGCTACAAATTCACGAATCCGCACATCAACGCCAGGTTTTGTCATATATAAGACAGGCGCTATCACCAGTTTATATTGAGACAATTCTGTCTCCTCGCTGACAAGATCCACGGCAATATTTTGCTCATGTAATGCGGTATAATACTTGAGAATCTCATCATAATACTTAAGATTGACACTAGGCCCCGCAGAATAATCCACAGCCCACCAATTTTCCCAGTCAAACATCAAGGCTACTTGAGCCGTTCCCACAGAACCTAAAATCTCATCCCCCAGCTTTTCCAATTCCGCGCCTAGCTCAGTCACTTCACGAAATACACGAGTATGCTCATGTCCTGCATGAGAGATCACTGCCCCATGATATTTTTCACAGGAACCAATACTGCGCTTCATCTGGAAAAACATCACTGCATCAGAACCATGCGCCACTGCCTGATAACTCCACAACCGCATAACTCCTGGCCGTTTTAAGGCATTAAAGGGCTGCCAATTCTGCTGGCTTGGAGTCTGCTCCATCAAGATAAACGGCTTTCCACCTCCAACTCCTCGCATCAAATCATGATTGAGCGCGGTCTTGCTGATGGAATCCTCATTGGAAGGATAATTATCCCAGGAAATAAAATCCATATATTTTCCCCATTTGTGATAATCAAGCGGTTTGAATGCTCCCATCAGATTTGTGGTCACAGGGATATCTGGTGTATATTTTTTTACTGCCTCATATTCCATCTGAAAACATTCCATGATACTGTCAGAGTTAAACCTCCGATAATCAATACTGATGGTCTGTGCTACGGTCTGCTCCTCACTGATATGTTCCGTACGCTGATCTGGCAGAACAATATCTTCCCAATCATACATGGTATGTCCCCAGAATGAAGTATTCCAAGCGCGGTTTAACTCCTCAAGATTTCCATAGCGTTTCTTAAGCCACACACGAAATGCCTTCTCACAATTTTCACAGTAACACTCTCCGCCATACTCATTGGAAATATGCCAGGCCACAATATTATTATAATCCTGATAGCGTTCAGCAAGCTTCTCGGCAAGCCGCACAGAATATTTCCGATACACAAAACTATTGGGACAGG
Source organism: Lachnospiraceae bacterium (assembly GCA_910575005.1). Taxonomy (GTDB): domain Bacteria; phylum Bacillota; class Clostridia; order Lachnospirales; family Lachnospiraceae; genus Petralouisia. The sequence continues at coordinate 168,455 of CAJTCL010000009.1, forward strand.
AATTATGTCTGGCGCCAAATTTGTGCTTCCTGCCCGTGATATCGGTGCGCAAAATTTCTGGATATTTTCTGGCCATCCACGCCGGATGTGCTCCTGTGCTGGTAGCCAGGCAGACTTTCATATCGTGTTTTTTCGCCAGTTCCATAATCTTATCGAGCTTTTCAAAACGATATTCCTCCTCAGAGGGCTGCAGTGCGGCCCAGGAAAATACATTTAAAGTCAAGGTGTCAATATGAGCCAGCTTAAGCAGACGCATATCCTCCTCCCAGGTATCTTCTGGCCACTGTTCTGGATTGTAATCTCCCCCATAAGCAATCTTTTGATGATTCCATACTTTTTCCCACATAGCAATCTTTATTCCTTTCGTTCTTCTATTTTATCTGCAAATATTCTTCAGTTCATTTTTTATCTCTTCTTTACATATTTATCATTTCAATTTTTTATCTATCTTCAATTTTTCTTTCATTTTTTTATTTCTTCTTTACATATTTATCCTTTCTTTTTTAACTTTTCCTCACATATTTTTCACTTCAGTTTTTATCTTTTCTTCTCATATTCTTCCTTTCTTTTTTATCTATCTTCAATTTTTCTTTCATTACTTTGTCGTTCTAAATATTCATAGTAACCATTGTACTCTTACCAATTGAAAACTGCAAGCTTTTGAGCTGCTCCATTTTATAATTATACCAACTAAAAAATCAGTAACTTAACACCAGTTTACAACTTTTTTAATAAAAAAATGCCGCACAAGGCTTTCTATTGTATAATGAATTTGACTAAAACATTACAAAGGATAGTGACCCTGTACGACAAACTTATTATACAATGAAAAAACTTTAATTGGTAGACTTTATCATTATTTTTACAATTATTTTGAAACCTGCTGTGCTCCCACTGCCCAGACATTAATCCTGCTTCTGCTTTCCATACTGGCTCTGGAATCCGCCGATTCCATCCGTTTCCTTTACAGGCATTTTCTGTCAAA
>CAJTCL010000010.1 GCA_910575005.1 Lachnospiraceae bacterium
GGTATGCAATCGGTACGAATCCAGAAAAACATCTGGAGCAGATTATAAATTTATAAAAATTTATTAGTTGTATGGATTTGGTCGTGAAACACATTCGTGCGTTTGTCGTGATCGGCGTTCTTGAATACGTTGACATTGATGGTAAAATATGCTAATCTGTAGATCATAGAAGATTGCCAGAATCATTCTTGAATAGAAAGAAAATACAGGCGACTTAGAATCCTGCGCAGCAGGATTCTTTTTATCATCTGATAGGATATCAGTAGGAAACAGTTTCATATTTTCTCTGATATAAAAACCCCCAAGCGGGTTATGCCATTTGGCGTATTATAAGGTATAATCGAAAGGAAATAACAATATGGATTTAAGTAATTGTACAGCATATGAAGTGCTGCAAGAAAAAAAATTGGATGATATCAAATCTACAGGCTGTCTGCTGCGTCATAAGAAGAGCGGAGCCAGAATCAGTCTGATTTCCAATGAAGATGAGAATAAGGTTTTTTATATTGGTTTTCGTACTCCATCTCTAGATAGTACTGGTGCAGCACACATTCTAGAGCACTCTGTGTTGTGTGGATCCAAGAAATTTCCAGCAAAGGATCCCTTTGTGGAGCTGGTGAAAAGTTCATTGAACACATTCTTAAATGCTATGACTTATCCTGATAAAACAATTTATCCAGTGGCGAGTTGTAATGGCAAGGATTTTCAAAATTTGATGGAAGTCTATCTGGATGCTGTATTCTATCCCAATATCTATCAGCACAAAGAGATTTTCTGTCAGGAGGGCTGGCATTATGAGATGGAGGATTTGCAGTCACCACTCACCGTCAATGGTGTGGTTTACAATGAGATGAAAGGCGCTTTTTCATCACCAGATGAAGTGTTAAGCAGACAAATTTTGAGTACTCTCTATCCAGAGACTTCCTATGCCTATGAATCGGGTGGAGATCCAGAAGTGATTCCTGAGCTGTCTTATGAACAGTTTATGGCTTTTCATCAGAAATATTATCATCCCAGTAATTCCTATATTTACCTCTATGGTGATATGGATATGGAGGAGAAATTAAACTGGATGGATCAGGAATATCTCAGCAAATTTGAGGAGATTAAGGTTGAATCTCAGGTAAAAGAGCAGAAACCTTTTGATAAAGTGCGTGAAGTGGAAATTCCTTATCATATCGCCAGTGGAGAGCCGCTTGAGGATAATACCTACCTCTCTTATAATGTGAGCACAGGGACAATTTTAGATAAAACCTTATACGTAGCTTTTGATATTTTGGATTATGCCTTGCTCAGTGCACCGGGCGCGCCTTTAAAGCAGGCACTTTTAGATGCCAAAATTGGAAAGGATATCATGGCTTCTTTTGACAGTTATACCTTGCAGCCAATGTTGTCTATTGTGGCTAAAAACAGCAATCTGGAACGTAAAGAAGAGTTTTTGTCAATTATTCGTAAAGTTTTGGAGGAGCAAGTTGAGCAGGGCATCAATAAGAAATCTCTGCTTGCAGGTATTAATAGTTTTGAATTTCGCTATCGGGAGGCAGATTATGGCTCCTACCCAAAAGGATTAATGTTTGGCATTAAGTGTCTAGATAGTTGGCTGTATGATGATTGTGAGCCGTTTTTGCATCTAGAAGAATTGGAGATTATTGAAAATCTAAAGCAGCAGGTAGAGAAGGGATATTTTGAAGAATTGGTGCAGAAATATCTGTTGGATAACCCTCATGCAGCAGTGGTCATTGCCAGGCCGGAATATGGACTGAATACCAGAAAAGAGGAGGCTTTGGCAAAGAAGCTTCAGGAATATAAGGAATCGCTAACCGTTGAGCAGCAACAGGAAGTGGTTGATTTTACACATCATTTAAAAAAATACCAGGAAGAGCCCTCGGCGCCAGAAGATCTAGATAAGATTCCTACTTTGACAAGAAATGATATTAAGAAAGAGGGAGAAAAGCTCTATATCCGTGAGAAATATGCAGAAGATACACTACTTTTGTGTCATGATGTGGATACCAATGGAATTGCTTATTTTAGTCTGATGTTTGATGTGACAACACTTCCATTAGAACAGATTCCTTATCTTGGTATTTTAAATGCTGTTTTGGGTTATGTAGATACTGCATCATACAGTTTCTCAGAGCTGGCCAATGAAATCAACCTGCATACAGGGGGGATTTTCAGCAATATTGGCATTTATCCGCATGTGCAAGAAGAGCGCATTTCTCTGAAATATGAGGTTAAGGTAAAGGTTCTCTACCATGAGATTGCAAAGGCAATGGAGCTTATTCGAGATATTTTGTGCAGCAGTAATTTCCGAAAACAAGAGCGTCTCTATGAGATCCTGGCACAGTTAAAATCAAGATTACAGATGAGCATGAGTTCCGCTGGCCATACCGTCTCTTCCATGCGTGCAATGTCCTATTTTTCGGAGAGCGCAAAATATACAGATATGACACAGGGGATTGCATTTTATCAGCTTGTAAAGGAGCTAGAAGAAAACTTTGAACAAAAGAAAGATGCATTAAGCCAGAATTTAGAAGATCTGATGAAGCTGATCTTCTGTAAAGAAAACTTAATGCTTAGTATTGGCGCAGAACCTCAGGGAATGGAACAAGTGGAACAGGAAGTGAAACAATTGAAAGAAATCCTGCATTCTCAAGAAAAAATGCAGGAGAAAAAGTCTTTACCTCTGGAAAAGAAAAATGAGGGCTTCTTGGATGCTTCCCAGGTGCAGTATGTCTCCAGAGCTGGAAATTTCAAGCAAGCCGGCTATGAATATACGGGAACACTGCGTATCTTAAAGGTGCTTCTCAGTTATGATTATCTGTGGATCAACATTCGTGTCAAAGGCGGTGCTTATGGCTGTATGAGTGGATTTACCAGAAAAGGAGATGCTTATTTTACATCTTACCGCGATCCCAATCTGGGCAGAACCAATGAGGTATATGAAGGAATTCCAGAGTATTTGGAACAATTTACAGCCGAAGAAAAGGAAATGGCAAAATATATTATTGGTACATTTAGCAGTATCGATGCTCCCTTAACGCCAGGAAGTAAAATCGGGCGCAGTGCCACGGCATATCTCACTGGAGTGACTGAAGAAATGCTGCAAAAGGAGCGTGAGGAGATTTTGCATGCCAATCAGGAGGATATTCGCAAGCTGTCTGGCATTGTTCGATCTGTACTAAATGAAAATGCCTTTTGTGTAATTGGAAATGAAGAGAAGCTTACAGAAGAGAAAAAGCTGTTCTTGGAGTTAAAGAATCTTTATTAAGAGCCAAAGGAGAAAGGGTGAAAGAAAAAAGAAGGAAAGGATAAAATGCAAACACAGATCTTTCACCCTTTGTGTTTGCGCCTCAAACTGAAAATGTTTGTATTTTTACTTGAGGCTTGGTTCAAACTATGGAAGCAAATTTTAAGTCTGGTTTTGTGACCTTGATTGGAAGGCCCAATGTGGGCAAGTCCACATTAATGAATCGTTTGATTGGCCAGAAAATAGCAATTACTTCTAAAAAACCTCAGACTACCCGCAACCGGATTCAGACAGTATATACCGATGAGGAACGTGGACAGATTGTATTCTTGGACACACCTGGCATTCACAAAGCCAAGAATAAATTGGGAGAATACATGGTCAATGCGGCTGAGCGCACGTTGAATGAAGTGGATGTAGTACTCTGGTTGGTGGAACCCAGCAATTTTATTGGTGCTGGAGAACGGCATATTTTAGAAAAATTAAAAAAGGTGAATACGCCAGTTATTTTGATTATCAATAAGACAGATACCGTTAAAAAAGAGCAAATTTTTGGTTTTATTGATACTTACCGCAAAGAATATGATTTTGCAGAGATTGTACCTCTCTCAGCATTGAGAGGGGAAAATACAGAGATTTTGCCGGAATTGATATTTAAATATCTTCCTTATGGTCCAATGTTTTTTGATGCTGATACCGTGACAGATCAACCAGAGCGTCAGATTGTAGCAGAGATCATACGGGAGAAATCTCTCCATGCACTGCAGGAAGAGATTCCTCATGGTATTGCCGTAGTGATTGATCGCATGAGGGAGCGTGAAAAGGGAGGAATTACAGATATTGAGGCTACGATTATCTGTGAGCGTGATTCCCACAAAGGAATTATTATTGGCAAAGGCGGCAGTATGCTCAAGAAAATTGGCACCAACGCCCGCTTTGAGATAGAACGCCTTTTGGAGTGCCAGGTTCATTTAAAGCTCTGGGTTAAGGTTAAGAAGGACTGGAGAGACAGTGAATTTTTACTGAAGAATTTTGGTTACCAGGAGGAAAAGGAATATTAGTACACGAATAGTAAATAAGGTACATATTTACTTGTCAAATTGTCCAGTTACTGTGTTGGAAAATCAAACAATAATCATCAAGTATCTGAATAATTATCTTGCGTGAGTATATCAAAAGATTCAATTTTGTTGTACTAGATTATGGAAGCATGAAACATTTCTGCCATATTTTTGTCAGTATAAGAGCATGTGAACGGGAAACCCTAATAAGGATAACACTGTGTTAAGTTGTTTAAAGTTAATACAGCAGAGAAACAGAAGAACAGGGGGAATCCGCATGATTGAGCAGGAATGGATGAAATTTGCAAGTACAGGAAGTGTGAAAGATTATTTAAACTATAAGAGCCATCAGGAAGCAGAAGGGATCTATGGAGATGCCACAAGCTCCATGCTGGCGGGCAGGAACAGCACAGGCAGGAGTGTGAACGGATATGGGGCAAGCCATAGAGCTGACGGGTATGGTGTTGTCAGCAATCCCAGTGGGGGAATATGACAAAAGAATAACACTTTTGACGAAGGAGAGAGGAAAAATTGCCGCTTTTGCACGTGGGGCCAGGCGTCCAAACAATCCGCTGATGGCGGCAAGCAATCCTTTTTCTTTTGGAAAATTTCAAGCTTATGAAGGACGAAGTTCTTATACTGTGGTAAAAGCAGAGATTTCTAATTATTTTCGTGAACTGGCCCTGGATATGGAAGGTGCCTGTTATGGGTTTTATTTTATGGAAATAGCAGATTATTATACAAGAGAAAATATTGAAGAGATACATATGCTAAAACTTCTCTATCAGTCTCTGCGGGCATTGGAGAAAATAAGTCTTGATAATCGACTGGTGCGGCGAATTTTTGAATTAAAAACAATGGTGGTTAATGGGGAATATCCCAATGTGTTTTCTTGCATGAAATGTAAAAATGAAGATCATTTAGAGTATTTTCATGTCAATAGTGGCGGAACGCTCTGCGGAAAATGTGGGAAAACAGCACAAGCATTGCATTTAGATCCGTCCACACTCTATACACTTCAGTATATTATTACGGCCAAGATTGAAAAATTGTATACTTTTGCTGTATCAGAGGAAGTGTTAGTGAATTTGGAACAGATTTTGGATAGTTATATGAGGTATTATATAGACCAGAAGTTTCATGCCCTAGAGGTATTAGAAGAAAATCAAGGGTTTGCATTAAAGTTCGGCCTATGAAAATAGTTGCAATAGATTATGGAAAAGGTTATAATATTTTAGATTCACGATAAGACTTTGGAGGAGGTTGCTTATGAAAAAAATAATTTCCATCAGTCTGGTTTGTCTGTTGATGGCCGGATTATTCAGCGCATGCGGAAAATCTTTGGAAGCAGACCGTGATACTGTTTACGTACAGAAAAAAGGTACCGTAATCGGTGCAGCTATTGCGGATTTTGACAAGGATTATTATGACCAGGAAGAGCTGAAAGCATTTGCTGAAGAAAAAGTGGAAGCTTATCAGAAGGAGCATGGGAAAGACAGTGTGAAAATTGATGAGTTCTCCGTAGAGGAGAAAGTTGCAAAACTTTATATGAAATATGCAAGTTGTGAGGACTATCAGTCGTTTAATGAAGTGACTTTGTTCTCAGGTACAATCCCACAGGCATTGGCGGCAGGCTATGACTTTAATACAGGATTTACCGAAATCAAAGATGGCAAGGCTGCCGGAGCAGTAGACAATAAGACGATCGTTGATACAGACTACAAGGTGGTGATTCTCAGCGAAAAGGTAGATGTTAAGGTGGATGGTACGATATTGTATATGTCTTCGGATTATACCACATTAAAATCAAAGGATACGGTAACTGTGCAGCTCCCTGAAGATGCCGGAGATGGAGAAGAATTGTCTCTGGTTTATGTTGTTTATAAGTAAGATATCCCACAATTATTTGGGAATAAAATGAAAGAGGTAACATTATGGAAAAAACAATGGAAAAAATTGTAGCCTTGGCCAAAGCAAGGGGATTTGTATACCCTGGCTCTGAGATCTATGGCGGACTAGCCAATACCTGGGATTATGGCAATCTGGGGGTTGAGCTTAAAAATAATGTCAAGAAGGCATGGTGGCAAAAATTTGTGATGGAGAATCCATACAATGTGGGGGTTGACTGTGCGATTTTAATGAATCCACAGACTTGGGTAGCTTCTGGACATTTGGGAGGGTTTTCTGATCCGCTGATGGATTGTAAAGAATGTCATGAGCGTTTCCGCGCAGATAAGATTATTGAGGATTTTGCTGAGGAAAAAGGTATGAAGCTGGAATCTTCTGTGGATGGCTGGAGTCAGGAAGAGATGCATCAGTTTATTGAGGATAATCAAATTCCTTGTCCAACTTGTGGAAAACATAATTTTACAGATATCCGCCAATTTAACCTGATGTTTAAAACGTTTCAGGGCGTCACTGAGGATGCCAAAAATACGGTGTACTTAAGACCAGAGACCGCACAGGGAATTTTTGTGAATTTTAAAAATGTACAGAGGACTTCCCGCAAAAAGATTCCGTTTGGCATTGCACAGATTGGAAAGTCTTTCCGTAATGAGATTACGCCAGGTAATTTTACATTCCGTACCAGAGAATTTGAGCAGATGGAACTGGAATTTTTCTGTGAACCAGGTACCGACTTGGAGTGGTTCCAGTATTGGAGAGGTTTTTGTCGTGATTGGCTTCTCTCTTTGGGTATGAAAGAGGAGGAACTGCGTCTGCGTGACCACGATCCGGCAGAGCTGGCATTTTACAGCAAAGCCACCACAGACTTTGAGTTTTTATTTCCATTTGGCTGGGGAGAACTGTGGGGAATTGCCGATCGTACTGACTATGATCTCACGCAGCATCAGAATACTTCTGGTCAAGATATGGGATATTTTGATGATGAGAAGAAGGAAAAATACATTCCGTATGTCATTGAGCCGTCTTTGGGTGCGGACCGCGTAGTGCTTGCTTTTCTATGTGCTGCCTATGATGAGGAGAATCTGGGTACTGAGGATAAACCGGATATGAGGACTGTGCTTCATTTTCATCCGGCGCTTGCTCCGGTGAAAATTGGTGTGCTGCCGCTCTCTAAGAAATTAAATGAGGGTGCCGAAAAGATTTTTGCACAGTTGTCTAAGAAATATAACTGTGAGTTTGATGACAGGGGAAATATTGGAAAGCGTTACCGCAGGCAGGATGAAATCGGAACACCATTCTGTGTTACATACGATTTTGATTCTGAAAATGATGCCGCAGTGACTGTGCGCGACCGTGACAGCATGGAACAGGAGCGTATCAAGATCAAGGATTTGGAGGCATATTTTAGGGATAAATTTGATTTTTAAGAGAATGTAAGCAAAACGGAACATGGAGAAGGAGGCGGGGCGATGAAACTTGAGTTTTTAGGGGCGGCTCATGAAGTTACAGGAAGCTGTCACTATCTGAAAATCGGTGACATCAACCTTTTGGTTGATTGTGGTATGGAACAGGGCGCAGATTTGTATGTCAATCAGGAGATACCAGTGAATGCAACGCAAATTGATTTTGTATTGGTAACACATGCGCATATTGACCATTCAGGGCTTCTGCCCTTGTTGTACAGCCACGGATTTCGGGGAAGCATCTATGCAACCAAGGCGACGACAGAGCTTTGTAACATTATGCTGAAGGATTCCGCGCATATTCAGATGTTTGAGGCTGAGTGGAAGAACCGCAAGGCCCGCCGTGCAGGAAAACCGCTGGTAGAACCTATGTACAATATGGAGGATGCGCAAGGGGTACTCACACATTTTATTCCCTGTGAGTATGAGGAGAAGATTACGCTCTGTCCTGAAGTGACAATTCGTTTTATTGATGCTGGACATCTACTGGGTTCTTCTAGTATAGAGGTGTGGGCTGACGAGGGAGAAGATCAGGTGAAACTGGTATTTTCAGGTGATATTGGACCTGGTGACAGGCCTTTGATTCGTGATCCACAGTACATAAAAGAAGCAGATTATGTGGTGATGGAGTCTACTTATGGAGACAGAATGCGCAAGCACCCGCCAGATTATGCCACAGAACTGGCAAAGGTCTGCCATGAGACTTTTACCAGAGGGGGAAATGTGGTGATTCCTGCATTTTCAGTAGGAAGAACGCAAGAAATGTTGTTTTTTTTGAGAAAGATCAAAACAGAAAATATGCTGCCTGAATTTGCAGATTTTGAAGTCTATATTGACAGTCCTCTGGCAGTGGAGGCTACCAATATTTTTCATAAAAATGTCAGAGAGTGTTTTCGGGAACGAGCGTTACAACTGATTGAAAAGGGCATCAATCCCATTAGTTTTCCAGGATTGAAGATTGCTGTTACAAGTGACGAATCTAAGATGATCAATTTTATTCAAAAACCGATTGTCATTATCTCTGCCTCTGGTATGTGTGAAGCTGGAAGAATCCGCCATCATTTAAAACATAATTTATGGCGGGCAGATTCAACAATTCTTTTTGTGGGCTATCAGGTGCCAGGAACGTTGGGCAATCATCTGCTGGACGGAGCCAAAGAGGTCAGGTTATTTGGGGAAACCATTGAAGTACGTGCACGAATTGCCAATCTTGCCGGAATCAGCGGCCATGCTGACCAGGAACATCTGTTAAATTGGGTCAAAGCTTTTGGTCATTCACCGAAACGAGTTTTTGTTGTACATGGTCAGGACAGTGTCTGTGATGTCTTTGCTGATCTTGTGGAAAAAGAGACAGGTATTCAGACTTCAGCGCCTTACAGTGGGGATATCTATGATCTGAAGGCCAATACCTGTATTGCCAAAGGCAGCCGAGAACGTGTAGTAAAGAAAAAGAAGGATTCTCGTGTGGTTTCCAATGTATTTGCAAGGCTTGTGGCGGCGGGAGAACGTCTTTTAGCTGTGATCCGCAAATCAGAGGGGCGTCCCAACAAAGAATTGGGCAAGTTTGCAGATCAGATCAATTCCCTCTGTGATAAGTGGGACCAATAGAGAGATAATTTTTCATATTTTTTAAGGCAGATTTTTCCAATCTGCTGACCTGAGCCTGGGAGATGTGAATTTCTTCGGCGACCTCCATCTGGGTTTTACCCTCAAAGAAACGGAGTTTGATGATATAGTTTTCACGTTCATTTAACCGTTTCATGGCGTCGCTTAAGGAGAGTTCCTCTACCCAGGTTTCTTCTTTATTCTTTTTGTCGCTGATCTGGTCCATAACATAGAGCGTGTCTCCACCATCTGTGTAGACGGGATCATACAGGCTTACTGGACATTGAATGGCGTCAAGTGCAAATACAATGTCTTCTTTAGGGATCTCGATTTTTTCTGCAATATCCTCAATCGTTGGTTCTCTGGACAATTCTTTGGACAGTACTTCTCTGGCATGAATGGCTTTGTATGCGGTATCTCTGAGAGAACGACTGACACGGATGGAATTGTTATCCCTAAGATAGCGCCGAATTTCTCCGATAATCATCGGAACAGCATAAGTTGAAAATTTGACACCGATTTCCGGGTTAAAATTATCAATAGATTTGATCAATCCTATACAGCCGATTTGGAACAGATCGTCCACATTTTCATTGCTGTTGGAAAAACGTTTGATAACGCTTAAGACAAGACGGAGATTCCCTTTGATATAGGTTTCTCGTGCTTCCATATCCCCTGCTTTGATTCGAGAAAAGAGGTCATTTTTTTCCTCTTCTTTTAGCACAGGGAGCTTTGATGTGTTGACTCCGCAGATTTCTACTTTGTATGCAGCCATGATGTTACCTCCGGGAAGTTTAGGTTATAGTTTACTCGTCAGCCAATATTTAGCAACGACCGAAGCAGAGAAACTTTGCGAATGGCGTGGGAGTGAATTATAACAAGATTAGTGTATTAACAGAATGCACGTAATTTACTACTTTTATTCATGGAATTTTCGTGGTATACTCTTCCATATAGAAAAGAATTTAACGCTAGTGTACTGACAAATAGATCAATCACTAGGGATTAGGAGATTAGTATGAAGGATGCTATTGATAAGAGAAACGAGAGAGAAAAAATTGCGAAGAGTATTGTGAAACGTAGGAACATCGTATATACCAGTAAGGAAGAGTTAGAGCGCAGAGAGCAAGAAGAGAAGCGTCAGGAAAACCGTGAAGCTGCGGAAGAGATGGTTAAGAAATTAAAAGAAGATGAACATAATAAGCAGGCAATGCAGATTCAAAGGCTGCTGGCAGAACAGCAAATGTTGGAACAGCAGCTAAAAACAGGTATGGATGCAACAGGAAAACATCCAATGGATGATGTAACCCAGGAGAGAGTAGAGGCGATTTTAAGTGAGAAAAGTAAACAGCTTCAAGATATCATTGCTGCCCACAATGTGGAGAACAGGCAAGAAGATCAGACGTTGGAGCCGGCAGTATCAAAAAATCATGAACCGCATGGAACCCACACAGAAGAAGGAGCTGCACAGACAGATATACAGGATGCGGCGCCAGTCGTACAATCGGATTTGCCAGATATGGAAGTGCTGCTTCCAGAAGAAGAGGGGGATATAAGCTATGAATAGGTCAAAAGAGAATGAAGAGACACAAGTACAAGAAAAAAAAGAACAATATCCTCTCAATGAGACTTGGTCACAAGATGCACAGGATGAGCTGGAAGATTTTATTGAGCAACAGGGAATTTATATTCGGCAATAGGGAAAATTTAATAGTGTGTTCAAGAGAACCGTTTGGTTTTTATTTTATCAAAGAAGCCTCCTACATCTATATGTAGTGAGTAAAACCAATCACATCATGAAAGCCAATAGTGTTCTTTTATTGTAGAGACTATAGAAACAGCTAATACCCAACATAAAAATACTGATGGTTTATGGAATAGTACAATTTGTTTTAACATATATGGCAAGAATACTGCATAGGATAGCTAAAAACCAATGGCGTTTTTAATGGATGGAGGGATAGGTGGAATGACTCAGGTGACACTGAAGAAATACCACGGTTTGGGCAACGACTATCTGGTATTGGACCCCAATAAAAATGAATTAGCTCTACAAACTAGAAATATTGAAATGTTGTGCCGAAGGAATTTTGGAGTAGGTGCGGACGGGCTTTTGTATGGTCCAATTTTGGAAAATGATAAAATCAGAGTACGGATTTTTAACTCTGATGGTTCAGAGGCAGAGCGAAGCGGCAATGGTGTCCGTATTTTTGCAAAATATCTGTTGGATGAAGGGTATGTCCAAGATAAAAAGTTTACTTTGGATATGTTGGCCGGTGAAGTGGAAGTCGAATTTTTACAACAGGATGGAAGTTTAATGAGGGTCAAGATGGGAAAACCAGTATATGCTGGCACACAGATGCCTCTGACTGGTTTGGAAGGAGAAATTGTCAACGCTCATCTGCGTTTTGAAGATAATATTTATAATACAACCTGTCTGTCTGTGGGAAATCCCAACTGTGTCATCATGATGGAAGAGGTGACACCACAGAAAGCAAAAGATCTTGGTCCCTATGTAGAGCAAGCTTCTTATTTTCCCAATCGAATCAATATGCAGATCTGCAAGGTGATAGACCGCGAAAATCTTGTGATTGAGATTTATGAGCGTGGTGCTGGCTATACACTTGCTTCCGGTACAGGAGCTTGTGCGGCGGCGGCAGCAGCAAGGCGTATGGGACTTGTCGATGAAAAGGTTGTCGTTCACATGCAGGGCGGAGATTTAACAGTTGAGATTGACCAGACAAATACCATTTATATGACTGGAAGTGTAGAAAAGGTGGGGACGTTTACAGTGGCGGAGAATTTTTTTGCTTAATTGTTTTACGGTAAATTTGGGAGATGTTATATTAGTACATGAATATTTGAGATGCTAATTTCTATGATTATAAAAAACTGTAAATTATGATGATAGGTATTAGTAAGAAAAATCATATTGGTGATATATACTAGAGCCTTATTAACATTATTGCCGCAATACTGAGTGCCAATAGAACTGCCAGTGGGGATGAAAATAGATGCTGGTGGTACAAGTTAGAATTGTAGACATAAATTTAAAATTTTTGTTATCTATGGGGCTGTCGCACGAAGCAATTAGTGCGCAGTTCCTTTTCTGTGAAAAAATACAGCCGGACTTCGAAAAATCCGGCTGTTGGTGTAAAATATAAGTATGCAAACCCTTATATCATTACACAAGAATTATACTTTGAATGGGGAAGGATATCAACTAAAACTTCTCTTAAATTTAGAAACAATTATTCTGGTAGATGATTCTGTGCGATTACTGAGTCAGTTTGTGGAGGCCATGGATTTAACTGATTTATATCCTACTTACAAAAGAATAAATACGTTTTCTCCAAGAACTCTCCTGAAGATTGTTTTGTACTCATACATGAATGGTGACTATTCCTCCCGCTCTATGGAGCTTAACTGTAAGCGGGATATTAACTTTATGTATCTTTTAGAAGGAAAGCCAGTTTGTGACCACGCCACTTTTGCACGGTTTCGTAGCATTCATTTTGCTCCATGCGCGAAACGCATTCCCGCTGAAATGTCCCACCTTCTTTATGATCTCGGGGAAATCTCAGGGGAAACGATTTTTATTGATGGCACAAAAATCGAGGCTTGCGCCAATAGATATACATTTGTTTGGAAAAAGGCTGTCACAAGAAACCAGGGAAAAATGTTGATAAAAATCGCTGGCCTCATTGCCGAATGTGAGCAGCTTTACGGGATTCGGATTGTCCATGGAGATACCGTCAAAATGAAACATGTAAAACGGTTGCGCAAAAAACTGTATGCATTAAAACAGGAGGAAAACATTGCGTTTGTACATGGAATAGGCAAGAGAAAATCTGCGCTGCAAAAGAGCATTGAAACACTGGAAGGTTACCTGGGGCGTTTGAGCAGAAATGGGAAAAAACTATCGTTTGCATATGTACGCTGGTCAAAGTCAAAAACAGGGTATGCCAGCGAAAAAAGTATTTATCAATGTAGCGAATGTAAAGGCTGCCCTTACAAAAAGGACTACATCAAAGGGAATAACTGCAAAACGCCAATGGAAGAACGCAACAAGGTTCTTTCTGTGGCAAAGACATTTCTAAAGTATCGAAAAAAGGATTTGGAGAGGATTGTCTCTGAGGAAGGAATTCTGCTTTGTACAAACAGGAGCATCCAGGCGGAAGGTTCTTTTGGCGAGTTGAAACAGGACATGCAGTTCCGAAGATATTTGAGTCGGGGTACACCAAATGTTCTTGCCGAAAGTGTTTTACTTGCAATGGCAAGAAATGTGAACAAGCTTCATAATAAGATACAAAAAGGAAGAATAGGTGTGTTAAAGTGCGTCCTTTTTTATTTCAGGACAACTTTTCTAATAGAATAGCGTGAATATAGACATAAAAAAGTCAAAAAGGAAGCTGCCGCTTCACGAATTTTCATTCGTTAAAGCGACACCCCCTTACTTGGTATTGAAGAAATGCAGAACTTAGTGGAAAGGTTGAGAATATGCTGTCAAAAGTGAAAATATTTGCATCAGATACACTTAGAATTAATAGATTTCCCCAATTTTTGGGAATATATACCGATGTGTTAAATTTTTCACAGATTGACATTCATTGCCAGATTTATTATAATAGAAATGAGTGTATGCAGGAAAGCCGTGTGTAGGAGGAAGGGCAATGGAAAAGGAGATATCCCAAGCAGTGATTCGAAGGATGCCTAGATATTACAGACATTTAGGGGAACTTCTGGATGATGGGGTAGAGAGGATCTCATCCAATGAGTTGAGCGCTAGAATGCGTGTCACGGCATCTCAAATTCGTCAAGATTTGAATAATTTTGGCGGGTTCGGGCAGCAGGGATACGGATATAATGTCAAATATCTCTACGATGAGATTGGAAAAATTTTGGGGATCAACCAACAACATAATATCATTGTCATTGGTGCCGGCAACTTGGGGCAGGCGCTTGCGAATTATGTCAAATTTGAGAAGAGAGGGTTTGTGATTATCGGTCTTTTTGATGTAAATCCTGCTTTTCAAGAGAT
Organism: Lachnospiraceae bacterium; assembly: GCA_910575005.1. Lineage (GTDB taxonomy): Bacteria > Bacillota > Clostridia > Lachnospirales > Lachnospiraceae > Petralouisia. Next base: position 14,329 of record CAJTCL010000010.1, read on the forward strand.
TTCTGTGAGAGGAATCAAGGTACGCATGATGGATCAATTGGAAGCTTTTGTCAAGGAAAACCGAGTGGATATTGCAGCACTTACTATGCCTAAGGAAAATGCAGATGAAATCGCAAATATGCTGGTGAACCTGGGCATTGGAGCCATATGGAATTTTGCGCATCTGGATCTGGAACTGCCAGAGCATGTGGTGGTAGAAAATGTTCATCTTTCTGACAGCCTGATGCAGTTGTCGTACAATATTGCAAAACAGAGAAAACAAAGAGATAAGAAGTGATCATATGGGAAAAAGAAAGAATACCGTTCCAGGATTTGAGAGAATGGTCAAGAATCAAGAGATCCCACTTTTGATTTTAGATCAGAAATGGCATCATTTATTTTCGCAGGACAGTAAGCCAAAAGAAGTGGAACGGTTAGAGCAGAAGCTCAAAAAGCAATTATCAGGACAGGGTAGGCTCAGACAGGAAATAAAAGAGCTGAAAGGTCTTAAAGCCAAATTAATGAAAAATATTCTTGTGAATATGGATGAGATTGGGGAACATGGACAAGAGACAAAAAAACTTCAGGAGGATCATCGTCTGATTACTGAAATCAATGGAAAATTGGAGGATAAAGAGGAGGAGCTTCGGAAGATGGAGCAGGAGATGGAGCAGGACAATTCTCTTTTGATGGTACAGACAATGGAATTCTGTTATCGTATTATGAGCAGTAACGAAGTAGAGCGCGAACATCTCGCTTCCTGGATTGACCAAATGCGTGAGGAATTAAAGCAAAAAATTGTCAGAAAAGACGCCATCGACGGTAAAAATCGAGAAATCTACGCATATTTGCATGATATTTTCGGGGCGCAGGTGTTAGAAGCATTTGATCTAAAGTATGAAGATGAATATAAAGTAGAATAAAAGACAGTCTTACAGCAATGATAAGAATGTCTTTTTGTCGTCTAGATAATTCCTTTGGATTTCCTAGATGACAAAAGCGTTCCATTAGAATCGCATTTGCGCAAGGAGTATGAACATGGATATTTTGGTTGATAAAGGACAGATGAAGCAGTGTGATAAAAATACGATTGAGCATTTTGGAGTTCCCTCTCTGGTACTGATGGAACGTGCTGCATTGGCGGTGATGGAGGAAATCGAAAAAAATTTCCAACAGTATACCTGCACAAATGAATCACAGAATAATAGAGTAATGGCAGGGAAAAAGGTATTGGTTGTCTGTGGTTTTGGAAATAATGGCGGAGATGGGTTTGCAGTTGGCCGTCTGCTCTGGCAGAAAGGTGCAGTGGTAACATTTGTAATACCGCCAGACTCAAGTGTGATGTCAAAGGAGACAAAAACGCAGAAAGATATTGTTGATAAATATCAGATTCCAATCGTCAATGAGATACCAGAACAGGACTTTGATGTGGTGGTGGATGCTCTGTTTGGTATAGGCTTGACCAGGGATTTGAAAGGGATATACCAGGATTATATACTGAAAATGAATGGAATGTCAGGGCTTAAGGTGGCAGTGGATATCCCCTCTGGAATTCAGGCAGATACTGGTGCTGTCATGGGGAAAGCATTTCAAGCGGATTTGACCGTAACATTTGCTTTTGTCAAATTAGGACTTTTATTGTTCCCAGGGGCAGAGTATGCAGGTGAGGTTATTGTGAGAGATATTGGCATTGACAGCCACAGTTTTTTGCCAGAACAACCAGTGTATTTTCGTTTTACAACGGAGGATTTGAAGAAAATTCCTGCACGTAGAGTGCGTTTTAATAAAGGAAGCTATGGCAAAGTACTGGTTGTGGCAGGCAAAAAAAATATGGCGGGGGCAGCATTTCTCAGTGGAAAAGCTGCCTATCTTACTGGAGCAGGGCTGGTGAAAGTGCTGACAGCAGAAGAAAATCGGGTCATTTTACAGCAACTGTTACCAGAAGCGATTTTAGGAACATTTCAGGAGCCAGATATCGTTAAAATGTTAAAGGAGGCTTTGGACTGGGCCTCTGTTGTGGCGGCAGGGCCAGGGATTGGAACTGGAAAAAATGCGGAGTCTCTGGTCAAATGTATTTTAAAACATGCCAAGGTGCCAGTGGTTTTGGATGCAGATGGATTAAATATTGTCTCAGAGCATTTAGAATGGCTGAGAGAGTGCAAAGTGCCTGTGATTGTGACGCCACATCTTGGTGAAATGGGCAGACTTACGCATCAGGAAGTTGATACCATCAAGAAACGATTACTGCAGACTGCAAAAGAGTTTGCGACAAAATATCAGGTGGTCTGTGTACTTAAGGATGCACGCACAGTAACTGCATTGCCAGATGGCAGAGCATGGATCAATACCAGTGGAAATAATGGTATGGCCACAGCCGGCTCTGGAGATGTATTGACGGGAATCATCGCCGGACTGTTGGCACAAGGCATGGAGCCAGGAGCAGCTGCCGCTATGGGAGCCAGTCTGCATGGACTTGCCGGTGACAGACAGGCAAAGAAGCAAGGCGTTTATGGACTGATGGCACAGGATATCTTGTCTGGGATCCCACAAGTGCTTAAGGAAATATAAGGAAGGTAATCGACATGAAAACATACAGTAGGGTCTATGCAGAGATTGATTTGAATGCTATTCTTCACAATATGGCGCAGATGCAGAGCCATATCAGCAAAGAAACAAAAATCATGAGTGTGATTAAAACGGATGGTTATGGTCATGGTGCAGTGCCGATTGGACGAGAATTGGAATCGCTTGCTGTGACTTGGGGATATGCAACTGCTACCATAGAGGAAGCGCAAATTTTGCGCAGAAATGGATTGCAGAAACCAATTCTGGTATTGGGTGCAGTTTTTCCAGAACAATATAGCGCACTTATGACAGAGAGCATACGGGCTACTGTATTTTCTCTGCGTCAGGCACAGGAAATGGAGAAAGCCGCGGCACAGGCAGGGGCACAAATTACAGTTCATGTGAAAATTGATACAGGCCTCAGCCGTCTTGGATTTCAGGTGATGGAGGAAGCGGTGGAGGAAATTGCACAGATTGCTGCTATGCCGCATATGATAATGGAGGGAATGTTTACCCATTTTGCCAAGTCAGATGCGAAAGATAAGACGATGGCAAAGGAACAAATGGAGAAATTTTCTAAGATCAGAGAGCTTTTAGCGTCCCGTCAGGTTACAGTGCCAATGATCCACTGTTCCAATAGTGCCGCAATCATTGATATGCCAGAAGCAAATATGGATGTGGTGCGTGCCGGAATCAGTCTCTATGGATTATGGCCCTCAGATGAAGTACAAAAAGAAAATTTGGACTTAAAACCAGTCTTGTCCTTAAAAAGCCGTATTGTTTTTTTAAAGGATTTAGAGCCAGATAGAACTGTCAGCTATGGAGCTACTTATCAGACAAATGGCTGGCAGAAGATTGCCACCATTCCAGTGGGATATGGAGATGGTTATCCAAGAAGCCTTTCTAACAAGGGCTATGTATTGATTCATGGTAAAAGAGCCCCAATCTGCGGAAGAATCTGCATGGATCAGTTTATGGTGGATGTGACCCATATTCCAGAGGCCAGAGAGGGTGATACCGTAGTTTTAGTGGGAACAGATGGTAAAGAATGTATCTCAATGGAAGATATTGGGGAGCTTTCTGGCAGATTTAATTATGAATTTGCCTGTGATCTGGGCAAGCGAATCCCCAGAGTTTATGTAAAAAATGGCAGGGTGACAGAGACCAGAGATTATTTTGAAGAATAAATCTGAATACACACGAAAAAATTTGGAAATAATAGGACATGAAAGAACCTATAAAGTTTTGGAGTGTGAGAAAAATGATTATTCATAGAGGAGATATTTATTATGCAGACCTGCGTCCAGTGATAGGCTCGGAGCAAGGTGGAATCCGCCCCGTTCTGGTGATACAGAATGATGTTGGGAATCGGCACAGTCCTACTGTGATCTGTGCAGCTATCACATCAAAGATGAACAAAGCAAAGCTTCCTACACATGTGGAGCTTGATGCCGAAAAATATGATTTGATGAAAGATTCTGTTGTTTTGCTAGAACAGCTTCGAACAATTGATAAACAAAGACTGAAGGACAAAGTATGCCGTTTAGACAATGAAATTCTCAAAAAAGTAGATAGGGCGCTTGAAATCAGTCTGGAATTGTATACATAAATCTTGACGAATATACTGTAAAATGGTATATTTCAAGTGTTTGTAGAAAATATCTGTCCGAACTGTAAAACATGTCTCGAGACAGATGGGGTGCAGGAAAGTACAAAGGGAAAAAGGAGTCAAAGGAATGGATGATGGCGAAAGTCCGGTCATAGGGCTATTAGTATTTTTGGGGTTGACAGTCATAAACAGTATTTTATATGGATTTCTGATCGCATTGGAGGAGACAAGCGAGAGTGAAGTGCAGAAACACGCACAGGAGGGAGACAAACATGCCGCCTGGCTGCTACAGGTAAAGGATTCACCTTATAAGACCAAGCATGCACTTCAGATTATGACTGCATTTGTTAGTGGTGTGTTTGGAATTTACCAGATTCGTCTGATTGGCAGAGCCTTGATGCAGAGTTTTCTCTCAGGGAAGACAGAGCCATATCAGCAGATACTGTGTTATGGAGTAGCAGCTGTTTTAGGAATTTTTTTATTTGCTGTGCTGGGAATTATCGCGCCTCAAAAAATCGCTGCTAGGAAATCACAAAAATGGCTGTTTCATCTTGCCGGTGCGATTCACAGCATGGTCTGTGTGATGAAACCATATACGGTCCTTGCAGAGGCAGTGTCTGATCTTGTAGTGCGTCTGTTGGGGGTTGACCCAAATGCCAGTATTGATGATGTGACTGAAGAAGAGATTATCTCTATGGTAAAAGAAGGCCATGAACAAGGTGTCTTGCAAGCGAGTGAAGCTGAGATGATTCACAATATATTTGAGTTTGATGACAAAGAAGCTAAGGACATCATGACACATCGCAAAAATGTGGCAGCGGTGGATGGGAGTATGAATCTGCGACAGGTACTGGAAATGGTGCTGGAAGGGAACAATTCTCGCTTTCCAGTGTATCGGGATGATATTGATCATATTATCGGGATCATACATATGAAGGACGTAATGATTGAGAGCAGAAAGGAGCAGTATCTAGATCAGGCAGTGCAGGATATTCCAGGGCTGGTGCGGGAGGCAGTATTTATTCCCGAGACCAGGAATATCAATGAGCTTTTCAAAGGAATGCAATCTCAGAAAAATCATATGGTGATAGTGGTAGATGAATATGGACAGACAGCCGGTATTGTGGCAATGGAGGATATTCTAGAAGAGATTGTCGGAAATATTTTTGACGAGTATGACAAGGAAGAAACTGTGATTGTCTCTCAGGGGGATGGAAGTTATCTGATGAGTGGGATGGCATCCTTTGATGAAGTGTGTGAGCTTCTGCAGATTTCTATGGTGGATAAGGATTTTGAGACTTTAAACGGATTTCTAATTTCCCTGATTGGCAAGATACCAGGGGACCATGAACAGTTTGACCTAATTTCTGAAGGATGGAGATTTCAGGTAGAATCTGTGCGGGATAAGATGATTCATACCGTAAAAGTAACGAGACATCAACAAGAAGTGGAAGAGGGGCAGCAAGTACCTGTTTAGACCAGGACAGCTTATAGTATTTTAATAAACATTAACAAGAAACAGAAAAGAGGAAAATATATGTCAGGACATTCTAAATTTGCAAATATTAAACATAAAAAGGAAAAAAATGATGCTGCTAAGGGCAAGATTTTTACAATCATTGGACGTGAGATTGCAGTCGCAGTGAAAGAAGGCGGTTCCGATCCGGCAAATAACAGCAGACTTCGTGATGTGATTGCTAAGGCTAAGGCTAATAATATGCCAAATGATACTATTGAACGCGGAATTAAGAAGGCAGCAGGAGATGCCAATTCCGTGAATTATGAATTTGTATCATATGAAGGCTATGGACCCAATGGGACGGCAATTATTGTCGACGCTCTGACTGATAATAAGAACCGCACAGCTGCCAATGTGAGAAGTGCTTTTACTAAAGGGTATGGAAATGTAGGAACGCCAGGCTGTGTATCTTATATGTTTGATAAAAAAGGGCAGATTATCATTGCTAAAGAAGAATGCGAAATGGATCCAGATGATCTAATGATGACCGCATTAGATGCTGGAGCAGAAGATTTCAATGAGGAGGAGGATAGTTTTGAGATCCTTACAGAACCAGAGGCATTTAGTGAAGTCCGCCAGCAATTAGAGGAGGCAGGCATTGTCATGGCTTCTGCCGAAGTGACAATGATTCCACAGACATGGGTAGAATTGACCGATGAAACAGCAATTAAGAATTTACAGAAAACATTAGATCTTCTGGAAGAAGATGATGATGTTCAAGCCGTATATCATAATTGGGATGAATAGTCCAATTTGTACCTAAAAATTCAATAAATTTATCCAAACTAATAAACAATTCCCTTGTATTTACCGAAATAAACAGTGTAGAGTTTGGTTTGCCTGATTGAATGGCAGGTGCGAGGATTTGTTGATGATAGAAACAGCCCACGCGCCACCGTCAAAACGCTGGCGATGTCTTGAATTTGGGCAAGGTAGTGATGGAAACGGATTTCCATCTGTATAGATCAAGGAGGGAATAGCATGTCATTAACAATCAAAGCAGTACAAAATGGTATCAATGATACAGATAACCTCAAACAAGGCACAGTTCAAAAACAGACTGCAAATAAAGGAAAATCTGTATTTGCTGGGAGAATCCCAGTTGCAACCAAGGCGGACATTCTTGTGCAAGAAAAACGCAAAAGTGTTCAGAAAGAGGCAATGCGGCTTGTCAGTGATGCCTGGGGCAAAGATCAGAGAGCAGATCAGAAAATTGATGATAAGAGACAGCTGAGACAAACGTTGTTATCTCGGATTGATGATACCAAAGAGCGTTTAAAAGATTTTGACGACGCAAAAGCGCGGCTGCAGGAGCAGTATGAGGTTGACCCTGAGTCACAGGAGCAGAAAGATCTGGAATTATTGGAGAAGTACCAGGATTATTTAAAAGGTTTGGAGAATCCTGGATTTACGGAGGAAGAGCGTGACCGTCTGAAAGAACTTCAAAATATGTCAAGGACGGATTATCAGGTAGAAGTTTTAAAATTAAATGAGGAAGCCGGACAAGAAAAGAAAAAAATTGAAAAACTGCAGTTGCAGGAAGAGATCTTGAGAGGGGCTATCGCCGGCGCGAAGAACGACAAGTTGAAATCAAAGGATATGCTGAATGCAAATGAAGCGAAAGATCAGATTATGGATGCGGCCAGCAAAGATATTATGAATCTTCTGGTTCAGGAGGGCAAAGATAATATTGACGCGAAGGTTGAGGAAGATCAAAAGAAGGCTGAAGAAGCAGAGGAGAAGCAGGAAGAACAGCAGGAACGTATTGATGAAGCCAAAGAAAACCGCAAAGATCAAAAAGAGATCATTGAAGGAGAGCTGAAATCAGATAAGCTGGAAATGGAAGCTTCCTTTAAGCAGCAAGAGACAGGCGAGATGGAACAAGCACAGAACAGCATCCAGAAGATCCTCAAGAAGAACAAACTGATCGATGAGGATCTGAAAGGCATTGAGATTGACTTTGGATTTTAATAGATGAGATGGGAATTCATTTAATGTAATATAAACGTATTGGATTAGCAAACTAAAGTCGGAGGAATGGAAGATTCCTCTGGCTTTTTTCTATATAGCTAATTTCTATAGGAATGAGGGATTTTTTTGCCATGAAACTTGCTATTAAGCCTTGATTGGTATATGATAATAGAAAATACTTTAAGGATGTGACGTATGAAAGATCTGAATAAAATCAGGGAAGAAATTGATGAGATTGACCGCCAGATGGTCGCCCTGTATGAAGAGCGGATGCGGCGCACCACAGAGGTTGCAGAGTACAAGATTTCTGTGGGCAGGCAGGTGCTGGATAAGGAGCGGGAGGCAGAAAAGCTGGCAAAGGTAAAAGCGCAGGTTCAGGCCCAGGAAAATCGTTATGGTGTGGGTGAACTGTTTGAACAGATTATGGCGTTGAGCCGCAAACGGCAGTATCAGCTTATGAATCAGCATGGACAAGTACAGGAGTTGGGATTTAGGCAGGTGGACAATCTTCCCTTTGAGACACAGAAAGTTGTTTATCAGGGGACAGAAGGGGCATACAGCCAGATTGCTATGCAGACATATTTTGGAAAGGATGTAGAAAATTATCATGTAGATACCTGGCGGGAGGCAATGGAAGAGATACAAAGTGGAGAGGCGGATTATGCAGTACTGCCAATTGAAAATTCTTCGGCAGGGATTGTGGGAGAGAATTTTGATCTAATGTTGGAATATGATAATTACATAGTGGCAGAACAGATGATACCCATAGAACATATGTTGTTGGGACTTCCAGAGGCAGAGCTATCGGATATTAGAACAGTCTATTCTCATCCACAGGCATTGATGCAGAGCATAGATTTTTTAGAGGAGCATCAGGAATGGGAAGCAGTTCCTGTTAAAAATACGGCGGGTGCTGCCAAGCAGGTACTTAGGGAGAACCGCAAAGATCAGGCGGCAATTGCCAGCAAAATGACAGCAGAACTTTATGGGTTGAAGATCTTAAAGGATAACATTAACTTTAGTGAAGAGAATCGCACCCGTTTTATTATTGTCGGAGGAAAAAAGCTCAGGTTAGATGGAGCAAATAAGGTTAGCATTTGTTTTGAGGTATCTCATGAGAGCGGTTCTTTGTATCATATGCTTTCCCATTTTATGTTTAACAACTTAAACATGGTTAAGATTGAGTCAAGGCCAATTAAAGATAAGAGTTTCGAGTATCGTTTTTTTGTGGATCTGGAAGGTAATCTTGGGGAGGGAGCCGTGCAGAATGCCCTTAAGGGATTAATGGAAGAAGCTTTGTATGTAAAGGTATTAGGGAATTACTAAGATTGTAATATTTATAGAAGTGTTGATTATATGAGGAAGAACGGCGGAAATACAAGGTTTCAGGCTATTTTAAAGCAGGCTGTAAGTGGGCAAAAAAGTACCAAAAATGGATATAATTAGCAACAAATTAGCAACAAGCCATGGGGCCTTTATTTTTTCAATTTCTTTTCGTAGGTCATCAAGACTGCGGTGTCCATAAATGGCATTAGTGATGTCACTACCAAACTTATACATCCGAGTACGGAAGTAAGAGGTGCTAGCTAAAAGAAGATTCTTGCTGCCATTGTAACGGCGTGATACCATAGGGTAGATAGCAGAGTGAATAGGGACAATACGTTCTTTACTGTTGTCCGTTTTCACGCCGCCTTTAAAGTAGCCGTTTTTTAAGTCTACCTTTATGTCAGTATAGGATATTATACGAAAACCGCTATAACACATAATCAGCAGCATTTCCACTACTGGATGCTGCTGATGTTTCCATAAGATATTCATTTCTTCCTCAGTAAAAGGCTCCCCTGATTCGTCGTCTTCTGGTTTCGGAATGTAGAGGAATGCAGAATAATCTTTTTCAACAATTTCATATTTTAGTGCGTATTTATACATTTGATGCAGCAGGCTGACAATCAATTCAAGAGATGAATGTTTCAGGGGACACTTATTTAAAATGTTCTGCAGGTCGTCATACCGAAGCTGACCAAAAGGAATTTGATGTATGGCAGAACAGTTTTTGTAAGCAGCTCTAGTAGAATTGATGGCCGATTGTGAAAGTTTTTTGGGAGAGTTGTAGAATTTTTCTTGGAAAAATCTTTCATATACTTCTGAAAATGCGGGTGAGCGGTCAATGAAAGTTCCATAGCCTACTTTGAGTTTTCCTTTTCTTTCCATGTTATAGGCAGTCAGAATTTCATATCCCTCTTCCCAGGTTTCTGCGTATGCCAATGCTTTGGGAGAAACTGGACCAGAAAAACTCCATTCTTCTACTGGTGGATATACGCCATAAGGCCTGCGTCTGCCTTTCCCTAAGTACTTGATACTGCCAAAGTTGTTAGGAAGTTTCATTCTTTTCTTTCGTTTTGCCATGTATAATACCTCCGTTTGCTAAAAATGATATAAAAAATGGCAGCGAGTCGGAACAAGAGTTCCGCTTGTAAGCTGTCTCCAGAGATGATATAATATTCGTGAGTTGTAGGTATCATCTTCTGGGTATCTATGAAAGGCCGTCCCTGTTGGCGCAGGGGCGGTTTTTTGTTTTTGTTACAGTTTTTCAATGTCTTCTTTGGAAAGAAGTGTGATTTTTTCGATTTCATCTGTCGGGTAGCCCATATCTATAAGTTTTTTAGCGATAGAAAGGGTTCCGTGTTTTCTGCCGCGTTCTTCTGCCTCCAGCAATCCCTCATTATAATCTCGGATAGCCTTTTCTCTGAATTCTGCTTCTTCTGGGAAAAGTGTAAAATTCAATATACTTATACTCACACATTTCTTAAAAACGCGGTAGCTTTCTCCAGGTTTTATCTGGTCTGTAAACATCTTAGCAAGGTAGAAGAGAGAGCGATCAGCCCATACCTTCAACTCTGAAAGCTGAATTTCAATATCTATTTCCCTGTCATTATTCATCAAAAGCCGAACATCTAGGATTCTTGCTTATCGTCATCATGTTCTTTCCGCAGGTTAGTGTTTAGGACTTGTGTTTCCTTGATCTCCTCTGGCTTGATCTTGAGTACCGCAGACAGGAATCCAATGCGTGCTTTTTCATCCATCATAATTTCTTTAAATGCAAAGTCAATTTTGGGTTTCATTAGAAATTCTGCCATAAGTGTCCAGTCCCCCTCTTTTATTTTTATGTGTATATGGTTATTAGTATAGGAATAGTTTTTGTTATAAAAAGTCTACTTTTGTCAATAGGTGTTTTTGGAAATCGAAAAACAGGACAAGGTGCCTTGACGGTTAGAATTGCAGATGATACAATGCACCCATAGTTCCTACATATCAACTTTTCCCCCTAAGTTAAGTTGATATGCATTCCGCCCTAGTGCAGTGCACTGGGGCGGGGGTTTTTTAAATTCCATCAGAATTTCCTATTTTATTTAGTTCTTCATATAGGTCTATTTCATGATATTCTTTTAAAAAATCATTAAATGTATTAGTAACAAAAGAATTGCTTTTTGTTGAATAAATAATTCCGTATACGTCTGTTATACAGATAAAATTTTGATTATCATCAATCCAAATAGTGCAAGGTCCCCAACCAGTACTTTCCTTTTCAACAGTAGGAGCACCATATTTAGCTGTATATTTTTCAATTAAATCAGTATAATCGTCATCTTCAATATCTAAATCATAACAGCCCATTTCTAGTCCATTATTTGAGAAAAGAAACCCAATATCAGTTTTGTATCCTGCAACTTCTTTTCCAGTTATTGTTAGCATGACTGAATCATCAGTAGTATCTTCCATATAATCAATATTTTCTTCCATATCTGATGTAATTTCGTTCTTTTTGATCTTATCAATAGTGGTTCCCCATGTATAATCCATAAAGGAATTTATTTGCTGATTTTCAGAAACATTATCGGATGTTTCTGATTGTTTCATTGATGGTGCGCAAGCAATACATTGAAATGATAAAGCAATAGCGCAAATTGCTGCGAAACATTTTTTCAATTCTTTTCTTCTCATTAGTTATTACCCCTTTCAGAAGTTGTTTAAATGACTTTTTTAATATATTCGTATATATCATATCAGAATATATTAAATTTTTCCATATTTTTGTTTAAATATGTATAAATTATCTAAATCGTGCACACTATCCCAAAAGGAGGTGGACACGATGAAAGTTTTGATCAACAAAATGCGAAAAGAAAAAGGAATAACTTTGAGACAGTTAGAACAAATGACCGGAATTAGCAAAGCGACTTTAAATTTTATTGAAAATGAGAGATTCTCGCCAAAATTGGCTCAGCTAGAGAAGATCCCAATCGCGTTAGGTGTCAAGATCACAGACTTGTTTGAATCAGAAAATAAATAAAAATTGCTCTATATTTTCATGGGATTGGCAAGTGGTAAAAAACTTGTCTAACTTTTTAGATAAATAAGAAAAACTCTTTTAATTTTCAGATTTTTATGTTATATTTTGGTAAGAGGAGAAAATAAGATAAGTAGGGGGTAAGTATACAAATGAGAAAAAGCAACAAAAACGAAAAAGAATTTTGTAAACAAAAAACTATTGAAATGGTGGAAAAAATTGAAAATCCAGTAATTTTAAAACTAATATATGGATTTGTTAAAAGTGGGTACAAAGAAGAAAAGGCAGGGAGCGAATAACTCCCCTGCTTTTTCTATAAGATGAATTTTTCAAAGAAATCGCAGATTAAATCTCTTTTATCTGTTTGAAGTTTACTATATGCTATAACTATTTTAGCAAATCTCTTATCATTCAATGCAATTTTCATCACTGTATCAGTAAATTCAAGATCAACATCACTATCTTCTTTTTCGTCCGTCAAATCGGACTTTCCTATCCTAAAATAATCTGCCAATTTTTGAATTTTGCCAACATTAGGCATCGAATTCCCATTACACCACATATTTAAAGTAGTCGGGTTTATCCCTAAATCATCCGCCACCTCTTTTTGCTGCTTTTGATTAAGCGATATATACTTATTCAAATTTTTTGCAAATATCTTCTTTTGCTCATTGTCTGTCATGTTATGAATACCTCCTTTATGACTGTTATTATATATCTAACTCAAAATAAATTCAATATTAAATTCAATAATTTTGGATTTAATGCTTGACAAATCCGAATAATTCAATTAAAATGAATTTAACAATTAAGAAGGGAGTGGTATAAATGCCAAGAATTTCATTAGAAGCAGTAAGAGTAAATGAAAAAATGAAACAGAAAGAATGGGCAAAAGAGCTTGTATTTTCGCAGAATACAGTGATTAATTGGAAAAGGGAAATACAGAGCCAACTTTATCTCAGTTAAGAAAAATGAGTGAACTTTCTGGTATTTCAATGGACTTTATTTTTGTACCTGATAAATTCAATTTAATTGAATTATAGAAGAAGTGTAGATGAAAGGACAGGAAGCCACCACAGCAGCCAGTATGAGAGTAAGAAGCGTAGGAGATGTCAGTAAATAAATGTAACCAATGACAGATATAAGGACAGACAACTAAAAAAGTGAAATCGAATAAAGGAGCAGGCAAAGTTGATGGGATAAGACAAGGTAATTGTGAGGATGCAAAAAGGTACGAAAGATCATGTACAAGCCATTAGCGAGAGAATAAACAGATATATGATAAAAAGTATTCTGGATAGTTTTCAAAAAGATGAAATAATGCTTGATATTATATAACGATAGAATTATAATTGAATTATGGTTCAGGCAAGAATTATACCAAAGATCTAAAGATGATTTTATCAGATCAGATGACGCAGTGCAAATAGAGATTACCGTCAGTAATGACGGTTTTCTTTATATAAAAAAATCCCTTAGATATTCTTATATTTCTAAAAGATTTTATCAGGTATTTTGAGAGGATTTATGCGATATTTATTTTGGATTATGTGTCATAAAAATGGGCTTATGTGCTTAATGGTTAGCAGTAAATTAGCCACGAAACGCCAAAAGCCTTGATTTTATATGGCAGATACATATAATTCTTAAGAAATTTTAAGTGAAGGAAGAGAAAATGAGACAAGAAGCAGATTTCATATTGTATAGGGGTTTGAAACAAGGGAAAATTTTAGAAGATATTGTCTGGATTATGGAGAATTATCAGAATGAACAAGAGTATTGCAGAGAAATTCGTGTTCTGTGCTGTGAGAGTTTACACAACTTAATTGAATTGGCGGCAAGCCACGGATTTGAGGGTAACTTGTGGCAGAATTATCTGACTTTTTTAATGGTTAATCATGAGAACGCATACAGCAGGGCATGTGAAATGCGGGGCAGCGTCTCTGGCACGATCAATGAATTGGCGCTGCATGATTTTCAGATATTTCAGAGATTGTTTGCCTATGACTTCCATGAGATGGCAACAGTTTTGGGGATGCCTGAATTTCATGCGATTAAGCATTACCAGCGTTCTGATCATGATCAGGAGGGAAATGTATTTAACCGCCGCATCAGGGACCGCATTTGTGATCTCAGCGTTCGTTTGGGACAGACTAAAACTGTCACAGAGTTTCAAGAAGAAGTTACAGAGTTTTATCGGGAATTTGGGGTCGGAAAACTGGGACTGCACAAGGCTTTTCGGATAGAACATGAAAAAGAGGAAGTACAGATTGTGCCCATCACCAATATCAATCATGTCCATCTTTCCGATTTGGTGGGTTATGAGGCAGCAAAACAGAAGCTGATTGATAATACAGAAGCTTTTGTGCGCGGCAAACGGGCAAATAACTGTCTGTTGTTTGGGGATGCTGGGACCGGAAAATCCACCAGTATCAAAGCCATTATCAATCAATATTATGACCAAGGACTGAGAATGATTGAGATCTATAAACACCAATTTCAAGATTTGAATGAGGTGATTGCTCAGATTAAGAATCGAAATTATAAATTTATCATATATATGGATGATCTGTCTTTTGAGGAGTTTGAGATTGAGTATAAGTACTTAAAGGCTGTCATTGAAGGTGGGCTTGAAAAAAAGCCAGATAATGTGTTAATCTATGCCACCTCCAATCGGCGGCATCTAATTCGGGAGAAATTCAGTGATAAACAAGAGCGTGATGATGAGCTTCATACACGCGATACCGTGCAGGAAAAATTGTCACTGGTGAAAAGATTTGGCGTTACGATTTATTTTGGAGCGCCTGATCAGAAGGAATTTCAGAATATTGTAAAATGCCTGGCAGAGAGATATCAAATACAGATGGATGAAGAGACGCTGCTTTTGGAAGCAAACAAATGGGAATTAAGTCATGGAGGGCTTTCTGGAAGGACAGCGCAGCAGTTTATCAATTATCTGCTGGGAAAACAGTAAATTGGGAAGGAGAGTCTATGAAAATTACGACATTTGCAGCAATTTATATTGGTTCTTATGAAGTGAGCCTTAAGGTATTTGAGATTAGTCCCAATCGTAAAATTCGGCCAGTAGATTATGTGCGCAGCCGTCTCGAACTTGGGCGGGATGCTTATCGCAAGGGTGTGATTGGATATGAATTGGTGGAGGAACTTTGTCTGATATTAAAAGAATTTTATTCTATTATGGATGGCTATAAGGTGGATGCTTACAAGGCATATGCGGGAAATGTCATGCGGGTGGCTGGCAATGCACTGTTTATTTTAGATCAGATTCGCCTGCGCACCAAGATAGAGGTGTCTGTGATTAGCAATTCAGAACAGCGCTTTATGGGTTATAAATCTCTTGCAGCTACCAGTGAGTTTGAGAAGATGATTCAAAAAGGAACCGTTGTCGTGGATGTAGGCGGCGGGAGTATGCAGATCACTCTGTTTCAGAAGGGACGTGCTGTTACCACACAGCATATTGAATTGGGCATTATGCAGATCTGGGAAAAGCTGGCCAAGATCCGCAATATGGTCTCTCATTATGAGATGCAGATTCAAGAATTGATTGATAAAGAATTAGAGATTTTCAAGCGCATTTATTTGCAGAAAAAAGAGATTGAATATGTAATTGTCATGGGGGATTATATTGGTGAGATGGTCAAGGGCTTCTCTAAGAAGGAAGATGATGGAACCATTGAGACAGAACGTTTCTTAAAGCTGCTTAAAAAATGGCATAAGAAATCCCCAGAAGAGATTAACCGTGAGCTAAATCTTGCCAATGAACAAGATCCGCTGGTTCTGCCCTCGGTGGTATTATATAAGAGGCTTACAGAAGAGATGGGCGCTCGATACATCTGGGTGCCAGGGGTAAATATTACCGATGGAATTGTCTGCGATTACGCAGAAAGAAACCATATGATTCGTTTCTCTCATGATTTTGAGAAAGATATCCTGGCAGCTTCCAGAAATTTGGCAGAGCGTTATCAAAGTTATTCCAGTCATACAGAGGCAGTGCTTTCTATGAGTACTACAATATTTGATGCGATGAAGAAAGTGCATGGCATGGGCAAACGTGAGCGCTTGTTGCTTCAGGTGGCTTCCATTCTGCATGACTGTGGACGTTATATGAGTCTTGTCAATCAGTCTGAGTGTTCCTATCATATTATTATGGCCTCTGAAATTATTGGCATGAGCCATTTAGAGCGTGAGATTGTGGCAACAATTGCCAAGCATGATGCATTATCAATGCAGCCTTATGATAGTGTCATAGGCAAGATGAATCGAGAAAGTTATATGGTGGTTTCTAAGCTGACAGCAATCTTAAAAATTGCCAACGCGATGGATCGCAGCCATAAACAGAAATTTAAAAATATAAAAGCTGTATTAAAGGGCAGAGAGCTGATCATAACTGTAGAGGCAGAAGAGAGTATTGTATTGGAAAAAGGACTTTTTTCAACCTATGCGGATTCCTTTGAGGAAGTATTTAGCATTATGCCAAAAATTAGAGAAAAAAGAGTGTTTCAGTAGGAGGTAACATATGGAAAAAGAGAAGGAGTTTCTGAAACCAGAATATTATGAAAATCGGGAATTGAGCTGGCTTAAGTTTGACCATCGTGTCTTGAATGAGGCGAGAGACAAGACCATTCCCTTGTTGGAGAGATTGAAATTTGTCAGTATCACTTCCTCCAATTTGGATGAATTTTTTATGGTGCGAGTAGCTTCCTTAAAGGATATGGTTCATGCAGGTTATAAGAAGACGGATATTGCAGGCATGACAGCGCAGGAGCAGTTGGAGGCCATCAATAAGGACACACGTGCTTTGGTAGAATTGCAATATTCTACATATAACCGCTCCTTGGTTCCATTGCTGAGCAATCATGGCATTGAGATCCTGGGAACCCATGAGGAACTGAATCAAGAGCAAAAGGAATATGTAGATCATTATTTCCAGGAAAATGTCTATCCAGTACTTACGCCAATGGCGGTGGATGCTTCGCGTCCGTTTCCGTTGATTCAGAATAAATCCTTAAATATCGCAGCGCTTCTCTCTAAGAAGGACGAGAAGAAAGGGGAGACTGAATTTGCCACCGTGCAGGTGCCGTCCGTGCTCTCAAGAATTGTGCAGATTCCATCTGCGAAAGAAGGAGTAAAGACATTTCTGTTGTTAGAACAGATCATTGAGCGCAATATTCAGCAATTGTTTTTAAATTATAATGTACTCTGTGCTTATCCTTATCGGATTATGCGTAATGCCGACCTTAGTATTGATGAGGATGAAGCAGAAGATTTACTCCAAGAGATTCAAAAGCAGTTGAAGAAACGCCAGTGGGGAGAAGTAATCCGTCTGGAGGTGGAGGAAAAAATTGATAAGCGTCTGCTTCAAATTTTAAAACAGGATCTGCACATTGCACAGGAAGATATCTTTAAGATTGGCGGGCCTTTGGATCTGACTTTCTTAATGAAAATGTATGGTCTGGAAGGAGCGGATGATCTGCGTTATGCCCCCTATAAGCCGCAGCGTGTGCCTCAGATTACACCAGGGGAGGATATTTTTGCAGTAATTCGCAAGGGCGATGTTTTACTGCACCATCCTTATCAGACGTTTGACCCAGTGGTTGATTTTATTCGGCAGGCTTCCGTAGATCCCAACGTTCTTGCAATCAAACAGACGCTTTACCGTGTCAGCGGCAATTCTCCAATTATCGCTTCTTTGGCACAAGCAGCAGAGAATGGCAAACAAGTTTCAGTATTGGTAGAGTTAAAAGCACGATTTGACGAGGAGAACAATATTGTCTGGGCAAAAAAACTGGAGAAGGCAGGATGCCATGTTATTTATGGATTGGTAGGATTAAAGACCCACAGTAAGATTGCGCTGGTGGTACGCAGAGAAGAGGACGGTATTCGCAGATATGTGCACCTGGGAACCGGAAATTACAATGATTCTACCGCAAAATTATATACAGATTTGGGAATATTTACTTGTTCAGAGGCGATTGGAGAAGATGCCACAGCCGTGTTCAACATGCTTTCTGGTTATTCCGAACCATTGTCCTGGAATAAGCTGGTGGTAGCACCGATCTGGCTTCGGAAGCGTTTCTTAAAGCTGATTAAGCGGGAGATGAAACACGCACAAGAAGGGAAAGAATCTTTTATCAAAGCAAAGATGAATTCCCTATGCGACCGTGATGTGATTGCAGCCTTGTATGAGGCTTCTGCGGCAGGTGTGAAGATAGAATTGGT
The DNA here is from genome assembly GCA_910575005.1 of Lachnospiraceae bacterium. Taxonomy (GTDB): domain Bacteria; phylum Bacillota; class Clostridia; order Lachnospirales; family Lachnospiraceae; genus Petralouisia. The sequence goes on from CAJTCL010000010.1 coordinate 32,560, forward strand.
AGTGCGTGGAATTTGCTGCCTGAAGACAGGGATTCCTGGAATTAGTGAGAATATCACGGTGCATTCCATTGTTGGAAATTTCTTGGAGCACAGCCGTATTTTCTGGTTCCATAATGACGGACAGGAGGAGATCTATATGGGCAGTGCAGATTGGATGCCAAGAAATCTTGACCGCCGTGTGGAAATTATGTTCCCAGTGGAAGATGAACAGCTGATGGATCAGGTACGCCATGTATTGGAGACGCAGCTCGCAGACAATACCAAAGCGCATATCCTGAAACCAGACGGAACTTATGAAAAAGTGGATAAGAGGGGAAAGAAATTAGTTGATTCACAACAGCAATTTTGTGAGGAGGCAAATGCTGCGATCCCCAAACAGGCAAATGCCTATCAGGATCGACTCTTTATCCCTGCGGAGCCGATGGAATAGAGAGATGTTTTTTGATATCTGCTAAGACTTGGTAAGGGATGCGCAAGTTTCCCTTTCCAGAACCCAAATGGATAAAAGGTTTATTGCTGCCGTGGAAATCAGAACCTCCACTGACTAACAGATCAAATTCCTGAGCAATCTGCAGCATGTTTTTTTCTTCTCTAGGTGTATTTGTGGAATAGATTGCTTCTATTCCGTTTAATCCATTGTGTTTTAAGTTTTTCAGAAGAGAACACAATTTATTATGATTCATACGACAGAGGGCAGGGTGGGCAAAAAAAGACAGTCCGCCGCCCATTTTAATGAGCTTAACAGCTTCAAAAGGAGTAATTTTTTCTCTTGGTACATAACAGCGGCGGCCATCGCCCAGATATTTGGCGAACGCAGTTTCTCGATCTTTTACAAAACCGTGTTCTACCAGATATCTGCCAAAATGTGCCCGAGTGATTACACTGTGGGGATATTCTTGATAGACAGCTTCCATTGTAATGTCAAAGCCCTCCTGTCGTAATAGCTGTGTCATTTTTGCATTACGTTTGTCTCTGCCGTCTACAAATTCTTTTAATTTTGCAAGAAATCCTGGATGAGTCTCATCCATATAATATCCTAAAATATGTACTTCTTGTTTTTGGTAATCTGTGGAAAGTTCAATTCCCGGCACAAGCTCCAATCCCAGTTTTTTTGCCACAGGGCGAGCTTTGGCAATGCCGCTGATGGAATCATGGTCTGTGAGGGCGATTGCGGACAGCCCCACTTCTTTGGCATGAAACATCAATTCCTCTGGCGTCAGAGTGCCGTCAGATTCTGTGGAATGTGTATGCAAGTCAATCAATTTATTATCGTTTGAAAAGTATTTCATAGTAAGTCCTTTCTGACATAATAATCTGTTCTATGTGATATTAGTCTAACAGAAATGATGGTATTTGAAAAGATATATTAAATGTACAAGACATACCCATGAATGAATAAATTTTGAACAATCCAAAAATCTATGCTATAATCATTCTAAAAGGAGGGGAGATTATATGGAAAAATTTCTTGTGAAGTTTTGTTGCATAAAGCAAAAAGAGGATTGTCAAATGAAAAATAGAAAGACATTCACAGGTATCATGGTTAATTTTATGATTGTAATTATAGGATTTTATATACAAATTGAAAATATGATATTTTATACTGAAGATGTAAATATTTTTTTTCTAATAATCTTATGTATTGCTTTGATATTGAATAGTAGTGCGTTAATCATTTGGTATAAAGAAGATAGAAAAGAAAAGTAGATAGAGGTTTGTTTTGGAAGAGATATTTTTGGTATTATATAGTTGATTCGTTTACAAACTAAAATACAAAAATAATCTTGACATTTCTATTCATATATGATAGAGTAATGAAGTTGTAAGGAAAATAAAGTAGAGTATCCACTCTCACCTTAGCACAATTGGGTGACTAATGGTTTATATTCAGATCAGAGATGGTTTCTGGCAGTAAGAATAAATTGTAGCAAAAATTTGTCCGTAAAATAGATTGATGTGTTTGCATTATATTTTGATTTGGGCAAGTGCAGCAGTTCATTTAGTTGAAATAGCAATTAGATTCAGGAAGCATTGTTCTGATACTTTATGGAATATAAGTGGATAGTCTGCCTATCCACTTTTTTGAAATTAATTTTTGGAGGTGCAAGACAATTAGCGAGTTAATGATTAATGGACAAATCAAAGATAAGGAAGTTCGACTGATTGGTCAGGACGGAGAACAGCTTGGCATCATGCCTACAAGGGAGGCTATGAAGCTTGCGCAGGAAGCTGAATTAGATTTAGTAAAGATTGCTCCTACCGCAAAGCCGCCTGTATGTAAGATTATTGATTATGGGAAATACCGGTATGAGCTTGTAAGAAAAGAAAAAGAGGCCAAGAAAAAACAGAAAACTGTTGAGATTAAGGAAATCCGCTTGTCACCGAATATTGAGGCTAATGATCTCAATACCAAGGTTAATGCAGCAAAGAAATTTATTTCAAAGGGCAATAAGGTAAAGGTAACTTTACGTTTTCGTGGCAGGGAAATGGCACACATGCAGAAGAGCAAACATATTCTGGATGATTTTGCTGAGGAATTGACAGATATTGCTGTTGTGGAGAAGGCACCTAAATTGGAAGGACGCAGCATGAGCATTGTGCTCACAGAGAAGAAGTAGCGATACCATCCGCTCTTTTTAGAGTGGATTATGATAATGATGTGCACGAATGCACAGAGGAATTATGCCGCTTTGCGGCGTGCATCCGGCACAGGAAACGATTCAAAACGCAAGTGTTTTTTCGTTTCCTAATAATTGGAGTTTAAGGAGGAAATAAAAATGCCAAAAATTAAGACAAGCAGAGCAGCAGCAAAACGTTTCAAAAAAACGGGTACTGGAAAGTTAAAAAGAAATAAAGCTTATAAAAGCCATATCTTAACAAAGAAATCCACAAAGAGAAAGCGCAATCTGAGAAAGTCAATTATTACAGACGCTTCCAATGTTAAGAATATGAAGAAGATTTTACCATATCTGTAGGAATGAGTTAAGGAGGAATAGAAGTCATGGCAAGAATCAAAGGTGGATTAAACGCTAAGAAGAGACATAATAGAACCTTAAAGCTGGCAAAAGGATATAGAGGAGCACGCTCTAAGCAATACAGAGTGGCAAAGCAATCTGTGATGAGAGCATTGGCAAGCTCCTACGCAGGAAGAAAAGAGAGAAAGAGACAGTTTAGACGTCTATGGATTGCCAGAATTAATGCAGCAGCAAGACTCAATGGCCTTTCCTACAGTAAATTTATGTATGGACTGAAGCTGGCAGAAGTGGATGTAAACCGTAAGATGCTGGCAGAGTTGGCTGTAAATGATGCAGAAGGCTTTGCAGAGCTGGCAAAATTGGCTCAGAGTAAGCTGGCATAATGCTGTCTTACAACGGCAATCGACATTTTTTGAAAAAAATTTAAAAAAGTACTTGACTTTCTCGAACCCAGCATGTATAATAAGCTTGTTGAGTTCGAGAGAACAAGAAACAATGAGGCTCGTTGGTCAAGCGGTTAAGACGCCGCCCTCTCACGGCGGAAACAGGGGTTCGATTCCCCTACGAGCTGTTAGCTATGAATTGAATAGCCCAACCCTATAAGACGCTGGAATTACCTGAGATATGGTAGTTCCAGTTTTTTATGTTATAGGAAATCTAAAGGAATTTCATATAACATAAAAAACAATGATCGCAGGGTCTATCTTCTCTTAGCAATCCAGCGAAGCGAGAGTACTGTGGCGGAAATGAAATATATCGCGAAAGCGTACTCGCCTATTTGGACAAGCTACAAAATCACATCATAGGAACATGCGACAGATTATATTTTTTTTTGCATCAAATTCACACAGATACAAAATTACATAATATCAAAATCTTATTTAAAAATATCTTTACTTTTTAGACAGACAAGAATAAAATGTTGTGAAGAGGAAGGGAGGGAAAATTTGGAAATAATTTATATTAAGGAAAGATAATACTAAGATGAAGGAGGAGCATATGGTAAATCATAATGGGACAAAAAGACGTTTGATCAGCATTTTATTGACATTTGCGCTTGTGTTTACAAGCTTTATGCTGCCCACACATTCCGTGCAGGCGGCATCCAAAAAACAAATAAAAAGTGTTACATTGACAATCAATAAGACAAAGGTGACAAATAAAAAAGTGACATTGTATCTTGGTGAAAAATGTAAGCTGCTTGTCACAGTAAAGCCAAGTGCGGCAAAAAAATCTGTGAAATATAAATCCAGCAATACCAAAGTAGTAAGTGTGGACAAGAAAGGAAACCTTACAGCGAAAAAGGCTGGAAAAGCAACAGTAACTGTGACAGTTAGTCCTAAAAAGGGAAAGAAGAAAACAACAAAAGTGACGATCACAGTGAGTAAGAAATTTTCATTAAATAAGAAATCCCTTACAATGACAAAAGGTACTACTGCAAAGTTAAAGGCAAATGCAGCATCGTTTCATACGGTAAAATGGAAATCCAGTAATACAAAAGTTGCAACAGTAAAAAATGGTTCTATCAAAGCAAAGAATGTGGGTACATCGACGATAACAGCCACAATTGGCAAGGTAAAGGTCAGTATAAAGGCGAAAGTTATCAAGAAATCTACCACGCCGACACCTCAACCAACGATCAGTGTTACAGGCGTAGAGCTTGACGAGAATGGTATATCTCTGGACATTGGACAGACGAAACAGTTAAAAGCAATTGTGAAGCCGTCAAATGCAACTGATAAAAGTGTCAGTTGGAAATCCGAAGACACAACAATTGCAACAGTAAATGCTCAGGGGATTGTGGAAGCAAAAGCAGCAGGAGAGACCAAGATCATTGTCACAACCAATCAGAAAGCTTTTAAAGCGGAGTGTAATGTCAAGGTCAATGCCAAAGAAGCAGACGGCCTAAAGATTGAGGTGCCAAACCAGCTTTCAAAATACAGCAGTACAGGAAAAGCTGTCATTATGATGGGAAATGACGCCAATGTTCAGGTGCGCTGTATCAATCATGGTTCTCCAATGACCAACGTGAACGTCAAGCTGACAATGGAACCGCAATATGGCAATGCAAATGACGCCTATGCCATCAAGGGTGTGGAAAATCAATGGTCTGCTTTTGAGAAGACAAATGAGAATGGATATGTTACATTTCCAATCAGCTTGATCACAGCACATAAGGATTTAAATGCTTTGAGTGGATATTATCAAAGTTACAAACTGACCGTTTCTTGTCAGGATAATGGAACAGATTTTACTTCCTCAGCAGCACTTTGTTTTGCATCTGTGGAATATTCTGCACCAAACACGGAAGATACCGTTTATGTGGCAAACCAATATGACGAAACGCTTCCAGCAATCGAGCCAAGCTTAAATGCAACTGGCAGCGGTGTGGCGCGGACGAAATCAAAAAATGGGGAATTTGGCGTGCAGTATGTGACAAGCCAGCAAGTTTCCACCAATGAGCGCCCTCATGCTGTGACGTTGGTAGTTTCTCCGGTTTTGACAATCCCTGCAACCACATTAGAAGCAGAGATGGGAAATTATGAAAAGTTAATTAATCGCAAATCTGGCAGCTACAGTGTTTACAATGATGAAACAAATGAAAAGACAACAACCATAATTGAGAGCATTCCAGCAGGGCTGGAGTGGGCTAGGATTTATTTTAATGATATCCGTATCTCTCAGTATACCAAGATCCAAATAAAGTTTTTTGACCGAATCACAAAGGAACAAATCGGAAAGACAGTGGAAATTAATGCAAATTCCTTTACAGAGGATTCCAAGATTGTACAGATTCCGGTACAGCAGGATCATGATGTATATGCAGAGATTGCCTTGATTTCTGCCGGACAGGTGGATGAGGGAAATAATGATGGATATGATATCGCTAAAATTGCTGGTGAGTGGAAGAGCAGCGCCAAAGATTTCTATAGCTTTGAGAATTTAGACAATGCAGTGACCTGGGAGAAGGACAGCAATTTTGCACGCAGTACATCTGTAGATCTGGCATATCAGCAAGCACAGCAATATTTACCGAGAAATTCACAGTATTTGTCTGAAAATAATACCTATACGTATCGTGTACCAGCCTTTCCGTCTGTGGGGAATGCAGTGTTGGACGTTAAAAATCCAGATCAGAAGGTAGTGGCAACTTTCCTTTACCCATCCATAAATACCAAAGAAAATGGAATTTATCAAAATAAAAATGTAATTGCTGACCCCTTGGCTAGTGTCAAAGCGTTTAACGCCAGCAGTCAGGAAGTGGAGCAGTCTGTAGGTATGCTGACCATTGAAAAAAGCGGTGTTACAGTTGATTCCAGAAATGCTGGCTATACGCCGTTAAAAGCAACCATTGATTATTCTTCTTTGGGGGTAAAGACAGAGAAGACTGTATTATATACCAGTGTCCAGTGGTCTCCAGTGGAGAACAGCGAGACGATAGAGACCCAAAATTTCTATGCGGTAAAAGGCCAGCAGGTAGAAGTAATTGTTCAGTTGTATGACAGCAGAAATAATAAGGTGGCGATGGAAGGGCAGCAGATTACTTTGTATCAAGGTGCAGAGGAACTGGATGAATCCTTTATTGTTGGAACACCAAATTATACAACTGGAAAAGATGGCAACTGTCTCATTAAGATTAAGAACCCCAACGCCAGTGTGCTGGCATTGGAAGATTTGAATGCCAAAGCAAAATCTTATAATATTAAGCTGATGATTAAATCAGATCAGGGTGTAGAACATGCAAATATTTATTGGGCAGATTTGGGGTTATATTTCTGCAGTGATGTCTTGGACAGCGATGAGAAGAGCACAGAGCAGAAGGCTTTTCTGGAGACACAGCACAGCAGACATCCAGGTGTGGTGGAGACCAGAGTATTTGCTGGCAGTAAGTCGTTGGGTAAACATACAGAAAAACTAGATGTCACAGATACCGGAGAGGATATTTCGCTGTCACGTGAAGTAGGCCATACATGGATATTTGGTATGCCGGTGGTTGGATATGTCAAGGATGGCACACAGGAGAAGATTGCTGAGATTTCTGGCGTCAATGTACAATTTGCCAAAAAAGGCGTGGGAGAAAAAGTCAGTGAAGACAATGAAAATGCTACTTATACATTGAATTCAGAAAAAATCGGAGACAGCGTTTTAACTGGTACGATAGACAATGCATCTCTTGGAGATGATATTGTATTTACGATTTTGGATGAAGCAGGCCAGGAGAGACGTTATCAAAATGTTGGGACAGGAACTTCTGAGATCAATGCCTCTATTGATCTGGTGCTGAACTGGACACCTGTGGGAATGAATTTGAACATTATTTCACCACTGGGAGAGCAATTAGATATCACAACTAAGACAAAATTATATTTCTCCTTGAAGGACAGTTTTGACAATCCATTGTCTGGCAAAACGATTACATACAGTATTAAATCCGCAGAGATTCCAGAACTTGTTGTAACAGATGCTTCAGCAGTTACAGACAGTAAAGGAGTGGCCATGATTGAAATAGATGCGCCTGGAAAATCTGGAAATCTGACGATTGATGCAAAATATGACAGTGCATTGAGCACAAAGACAATTGTCTATGCAGACAGCGGGATTCAGGAGAAATTTAGTCTGCAGAAGGCTGTGATCAATAAAGTATCTTCCCCATACAAAGTGGCTGTTGAATTTTCACATGCCCTGGATGCAAAATCAGTCCAGAAAGATGCCTTCCGAATTTATAAAACGGCAGCACCAACCGATGAATATCAGATTGCGTCTGCTCAGATTGATCCAAATAACAGTAATATTGTAATTTTGACATTGGATGGAGAAGGATTGAAGGATGTGAAATCTTCTGAGGTAACGCTGGCAGTCAGCCCTTATGAGGATGCAGATGGTATTGAATATCAAATTATAGACAATAAACACAGATTATTGCCAGAGGTATCAACGGTCACTTTAGAAGATCAGAAATAGTACCAAATAATATAAAATTTTATAACACCAGAGAGAAATTTCAGAAATGGAAAATCTCTCTGGTGTTTTTTGGAATAATTTTTGTCTTGTCCTCATATATTTGAAATCAGGTACAGGCAATGGGAGGAAAGGAGAAGTAATGAGTTACATATATTCCTGGGTCAAAAATCTGGTATGTTTTTATATACTTCTGACTGTGGTGCTGCATTTGCTCCCCAAACAAAATTATCAAAAATATGTACGTTTCTTTTCTGGAATGTTACTGACAATTCTAGTGACATCTCCTATTTTATCATTGATGGGAAATGAGGAACTAATCCGAGAAAAGATTAATCAGGCAGAATTTTTTCAGGGGTTGGATAATTTAAAATTGGACACAGCGCATTTAGAAGACCAGCAGAAGGAGCTATACCGAGAGGAATATGAACGTGCCCTAGGAATGGATGTAAGTCGAATGGCAGAAGATAAGCAATTGATTCCAAGGCAGGTCAAAGTGCAGTTATCTGAGGATTATGAGGTGGAATCCATTGAGATGACCGTATCATTGGGGGAGGATGAGATATTTTTGACTGACTTTGCAGAGAATAGGAAGGAAGATCAAAAGATAAACGAGCTAAAACAAGAATTGATGGAATTTTATCGCTTGACAAAGGGACAGGTTAGCATTGGGATTGTGTGAGGAGATGGTGAACAAGGATGAAAAAACAGAGATTTTCATTAAATAAGTTAAAAAAAATACCAAAAAACCAGCTTCTAATTGGCGGCTTGGCAGGTATTCTGCTTCTGGTGATTGCAATCCCAGTGGATAAGAAAGAAAAAGTACAGCAGGATCAGATGCAGGAATTGACACAGGGGCAGTCTTCTTATGAGGACACTGGAGATTACGGTAAGCGGCTGGAGCGAAAATTGGAACAAGTATTGGAACAGATGGAAGGTGTGGGAAACGTGGAGGTGATGATTACTTTAAAAGATCAGGGGGAGCATGTGGTGGAGAAAGATGATACCCGCAGCAGCCAAGATATCTCAGAGGAGGATGGGACTGTAAAACGAACCACTGCAGAACGACAGCATCAGGAGCAGACAATCTATGCGCAGGGGAACAGCGGAGAACCATTTGTGTCCAAAGAGATGACACCTAAGGTGGAAGGGGTGCTAGTTGTTGCAGAGGGAGGTGAAAATGCAAAGACAGCAAAAAATATTTCCGATGCAGTTTTGGCATTATTTCCAGTGGAAGTACATAAAATTAAGGTAGTTAAGATGAATTGACAGGAGGGCATCAATTTGAGAAAAGTTTTTAAGAAAAACCAGATCATTATCACAGCTTTGGCTCTAATGATCGCCGTGGCAGGTTATTTGCAATATACGGGAAGCCAAAAAGACAGTGACCTGGCGAAAGAGGCAAGCGCAGATACGAATGAGGGTACATATGAAATCTCCGACGAGGATATGTATAGCGCGGAGGATATTTTTACAGATACCGAGGAAAGTACCGAGACAGGCGCGGAGGCTTTAGGAGTACAGACGGGTGAGCAGATTGCTCAGAGTCAGGCAGAGGATGCAGAAAATCCAGGAGAAGCAGTATTAACCAGCACCAATGTAAGCAACGTAGACTTTGTATCTGAAGTAAAACTCAATCGAGAACAGATCCGTTCTCAGAATAAGGCATCTTTGTTGGAGATGATCAACAATACCAATATTTCTGAGGAGCAGAAACAGGATGCAATCAATACTATGATTGCTATGACAGACATTGCAGAGCGGGAGGCCGCTGCGGAGATGTTATTGCAGGCAAAGGGATTTACGGATGTGGTAGTGAGTATCACCGATAACAATGCAGATGTAGTACTAAATATGGGTGAGGTGACAGACGCCAAACGTGCGCAGGTTGAGGATATTGTAAAGCGCAAGACTAACGTAGAAGCACAGAATATTGTGATCACACCGATTTCTTCAGCAGCAGGAACAGAAGATGGAACTGGAACAACAGAGGGAAATACAGATGGAACTGCCACAGAGACACCGGAAGCTACAGATGAAGCACCCGCACAGGATAATGCGGGAGATGCAGCAGGAACAGAAGATGGAACTGGAACAACAGAGAGTACACCGATAGAATAGACGTTTTACCATATACTTGAACGCCATTTGCAAAGGCGCTGACAGCTGAAATGTAACTTACAAATGTATCTGGATTTTTGAAAAGCACTTGCGTTTACTGCAAAAAGGTATTATCATAAAAAACAGAATACGGGTTATTCCAGATGATACAGACCAAGGGGAACCGGAAACGGCTCCCCTTAATGCATTTGTGTGAATGCCAAGAAATAGAAGAAAAGATGCTATACAAGTATTATAAAAGGAGAGGAATGTATGAGACGAAGAAAATTAATGTGGCTCATGATGATAGTGGCTGGAGTGCTGCTGTCGGGATGCGGCCTGGAGGAGAGTATGGAAATCAATGGTGATCTGTCGTCTAAGGTGACAAATCAGATTTGTACCACAGATGAGGAGGAGAAAGAGATCAATAAGGAATTGAGCCAGGAGGGGATGGGTAACTTACAGGAAATGATGAAAGAAATAGGCTATACCCGTGCTGGGAAGAAAAAGCTGAATGGTGTAGAACATAATGTTTACCAGATCACTGAAAGAATGTCAGTGAAAGACACCAAAGAAGAATTTGTAGTTTTAAATAAAAATCAGGCAGTTATGGATATGTCAGTACTTTCAGAGACACTTAATGAGAATATGGGGGAGATGGAAGGCGTTCGTTTTGATGAGATCGGGAGTCTGACGGTTCGTATCAAATATCCGTTTTCCATATATAAAACCAATGGAAAACTACAAAAGGACGGCTGTACAGTTGAATATCCTCTAAATATGTTGCGAAAGCTAGAACGTGCCTATGCGGTCAGCAGCGCAAAATATGCGAACAACAAGAAATGTACATTTTATGGTGTGAAAAACAAATCCTATTATCGGACAAGTAAGAATGTCAAGGCAGAATCGGAAGGTGTAATTACCAGTTTTAAGGTCAATAAGGTCAGCCAGGGCGATAATAGTTATAAGGCGGAAAAAGAAGGTGTCTATGTTGTAAAGGCAAAATTGCTGGCAGGAAATACCAAGACGGTTAAATTTACGATAGATAAGACAAAACCTGTTACCAATATGAAAGCCAAGAAATACAGCCAGAAAGTGACCGTCAATTTTCGGGATAAGCTTTCTGGTGTAAAGAAGGCAACTCTGAACGGCAAAAAAATCAGCAATGGAAAGGTTGTAACCAAAAAGGGAAATTATCTGCTTAAGATAACAGATCGAGCAGGAAATGTCAGAACTGTTAAATTTTCTATAAAATAGATGTGATTTAAAGGAGGAAAGGAAGCTGCTGCAGATTAGTCTGCGGCAGCTTCCTGTTGAGTGAAAATGAAAACAAAATCTTATGAAATTGACATGTGCAATGGCGACTTGTTCCCCAAAATTCTGGCATTTTCTATCCCTTTGATGTTATCTAGTATTCTGCAGCTTTTATTTAATGCTGCGGATATGGTGGTGGTTGGAAGATTTGCAGGCAGTACGGCATTGGCAGCAGTGGGGGCAAATGCTTCGTTGATCAATCTTTTGACAAACCTATTTATTGGATTTTCCGTGGGAGCTAATGTTATGGTAGCGCAATCTTATGGCGCCAAAAAACAGAGAGAAATGAGTGAGACCGTGCACAGTGCCATTGTATTAAGTCTAATTTGTGGGTGTGTGCTGCTTGCATTGGGTATAGTGGCTGCGCCTGAAATTTTGATATTAATGGGAACCCCTGAAGATGTACTAGGGCAGGCGGTATTATATATTCGTATCTATTTTAGTGGTATGCCAGTAATTCTTTTGTATAATTTTGGAAGCTCTATCTTGCGTGCTGTGGGAGATACTAGGCGTCCTTTGTATTATCTTCTGGCGGCAGGTGTGATCAATATTATCTTAAATTTATTGTTTGTGATAGGTTTTGGCATTGGTGTGGCAGGTGTGGCTCTGGCCACCGTGATTTCTCAGTGCGTGTCTGCCGCTTTGATTGTGCGTTGCATGATGCATATGGAGGGCGGCTGTCGGCTGGAAATCAAGAAACTTGGCATGAAGCGGGATCAGGTGATACAGATTATACGCATAGGGCTTCCGGCAGGTCTGCAGGGAACAGTATTTTCTCTATCCAATGTCTTGATACAATCTTCTGTCAATGCATTTGGTTCAGTGGCAATGGCTGGAAATACTGCGGCTTCCAATATTGAGGGATTTATCTATATGGCTATGAACGCTTATCATCAGACTGCACTCAGTTTTTGCAGTCAGAATCTTGGAGCCGGAAATTATAAACGGATTCGCAAGGTACTCTTAGAATGCCTGGCAATGGTAACATTCGTGGGTCTGACAATGGGATGGGCCGCATATCTTTTTGGAAATCAGCTTTTAGGAATATATTCCTCAGATCCAAAAGTGATTGAAATAGGTTTGCTGCGTCTGTCGGTGATCTGTACCACTTACTGTTTGTGTGGAATTATGGATGTGCTGGTTGGGGGACTGAGGGGCATTGGCTCCGCGGTACTGCCAATGGTTGTGTCGTTGTTAGGGGCCTGCGGATTTCGGATTTTGTGGATTTTTACAATTTTTCAATGGGAACACAGCTTGTGGATGCTCTATTTATCTTACCCTGTTTCTTGGTTATTGACTGCGGTAGTACATGCAGGCTGCTTTGTATTTTTGATTGGCAGACGAAATTCCAACTCGGTGTTAAACACATAGAATTATAAAAATTTTAGTTTATAAGTTTAACTGGTTCCAGTAAAATTTTACTTCCTTAAAGTGAACATTTATGCTAAAATAGTAACATCTGTGTCTTAGTATAAGTGTTAAAATACCAGTTAAAGGAGAAAATAGAATGATTTGGGCAAAAGAAGAAACGATGTCTAGGGCTGAGATCGAAGCCATTCAATTACAACGGCTTCAGGAGACAGTAAAACGGGTATATGAAAAGGTTGCGCCATATCGCCAGAAAATGGAGGAGGCTAAAGTAAAACCTGAAGATATTAAGAACCTAAAGGATCTCAGAAGACTGCCATTTATTACCAAACAGGATATGCGGGATAATTATCCTTTTGGATTGTTCGCAGTGCCAAAAGATCAGTTGGTGCGCATTCATGCCTCCAGTGGAACCACTGGCAAGCCGACCGTTGTAGGATATACCAAGAAGGATTTGGAGATTTGGACAGAATGTGTCTCACGAATTGCCGCAATGGGCGGCGCTACTGAAAAAGATGTGGCACAGATCTGCTTTGGATATGGTATGTTTACCGGAGCGCTGGGACTGCATTTTGGATTGGAGAACATGGGAGCGGCGATTGTGCCTTCTTCCACTGGCAATACAGAGAAACAAATCATGTTTATGAAAGATTTTGGCACCACGCTTCTGGTGGCCACACCATCTTATGCGCTGCGTATTGGAGAAGTGGCAAAACAGATGGGTATTGACCCAAAGACGGATTTACAGGTCAAAATCGGTCTGGTAGGCAGTGAGCTTCTCACTGAGGCAATGCGTACCGAAATGCATAAGCTTTGGGGCGAGGATATGTTGGTGACTTCCAATTATGGCATGAGTGAGCTGATGGGACCAGGGGTATCTGGAGAGTGTGAACAGCTCTGTGGAATGCATGTCAATGAGGATTTCTTTATACCAGAAATTATTGATCCCAAGACAGAGGAGGTACTGCCGCCGGGAGAGAAGGGTGAGTTAGTGATTACCTGTATCTATAAGGAGGCGCTGCCGCTGATTCGTTATCGCACTAAGGATATAACCCGTTTGAATTATGAACCATGTAAATGTGGCAGAACTACTGTGCGCATGGAAAATCTCGATGGCAGAACAGATGATATGCTGAAAATTCGTGGCGTCAATGTATTCCCCAGCCAGATTGAGGAAGTGTTGCTGGGCATTGATGAGATTGGCCCTCATTATGAGATTATTGTCACCAGGAAAGATCATTCTGATATCCTAAAGATTCGGGTAGAACTGATGGAGCCGATGGATGCATATAAGGAACTGCAGGCATTGGAGAAAAAAATCAAACAGAGATTACGTATTGTTCTGGGGTTAGATGCTAAAATACGCATGGAATCCCCCAATACCTTACAGAGATTTGAGGGAAAAGCCCAGAGAGTCAAAGATTTGAGAAAGGAAGTGTAATCAGTGGAAAAGAAGATTATGTTGGGAAATGAGGCAATTGCCAGAGGTGCTTATGAAGCTGGAGTAAAAGTTTCAGCGGCTTATCCGGGAACGCCAAGTACAGAAATCAGTGAGAATATTGCCAAATATGAGGAAATTTATGCAGAGTGGTCGCCCAATGAAAAGGTCGCCACAGAAGTTGCAATTGGTGCTTCGATCAGTGGTGTTCGGGCAATGGCCTCCATGAAACATGTAGGAGTGAACGTGGCCAGCGATCCTTTATATACCATTTCCTATGGCGGTGTCAATGGCGGGCTGGTGTTGGTAGCAGCAGATGATCCAGGACTCTACAGCTCACAGAATGAACAAGATACCAGATGTGTGGCAAGAGCGGCGATGGTTCCTGTGTTAGAACCTTCTGATAGTCAGGAAGCCAAGGATTTTGTAAAGTTTGCCTATGAGCTCAGTGAGAAATATGATACACCAGTGATTGTCCGCACAACAACCCGTCTGGCGCATTCTCAGGGTACTGTAACCTTAGAGGAGCGGGTGGAACCTGAGGACAAACCATATGAGAGAAATCCAGCCAAATATGTGATGATGCCAGCCAATGCGATTGGACGCCATGTCTATGTGGAGCAGCGACTGAAAGCGATGGCAGAAGACGGCAATGAGTTTGCCATCAATAAGGCTGAATATCAAGATACATCCATTGGATTTATCACCAGCGGGATTCCCTATCAGTATGTAAAGGAAGCCTGTCCCAATGCCTCTGTATTAAAGCTTGGCATGGTACATCCTCTTCCTAGAAAGCTGATAGAAGAATTTGCTTCCAAAGTGGATAAGCTTTACATATTTGAAGAATTGGAGCCGGTGATTGAGGAGCAGGTAAAATCCTGGGGGATTGAAGCTGTTGGAAAAGAAATATTTACGGTACAGGGTGAATATTCTGCCAATATGATTCGTGAGAAGATATTAAAACAGGAGATTAACATTAAAAATCCGGCGAAAGTTCCAGCAAGACCGCCAATTTTATGTCCAGGCTGCCCGCACAGAAGTGTCTATTCCGTTTTAAACAAATTAAAAATTCATGCTGCGGGAGATATTGGATGTTATACGCTCGGGGCAGTGCCCCCATTAAATGTCATTGATACTACAATATGTATGGGTGCCAGCATTTCCACACTTCATGGCATGGAAAAGGCAAAGGGCAAGGAATATATCAAGAACTGGGTAGCAGTGATTGGTGATTCGACCTTTATGCATACAGGTGTCAATTCTCTGATGAATATGGTATATAATCAGGGGACAGGGACAGTGGTAATTTTAGATAATTCTACCACGGGAATGACCGGACATCAGGATCACGCGGCAACTGGAAAGACACTGAAGGGCGAGACGGTTCCAGCAATTAATATTTATCATCTCTGTAAAGCAATGGGAATTGAGCATGTGGTGGAAGTAGATGCATTTGACACTCAAAAATTAGAACAGATTGTCAAAGAAGAGGTGGCCAGAGATGCTGTTTCTGTGATTATTACAAAATCTCCCTGTGTGCTCTTAAAGGGAAATGTATTTCCTTACAAATGCAAGCCTGTGGCAGATGCCTGCAAAAAATGTGGCGCCTGTTTAAAGCCTGGCTGTCCAGCATTGACCAAACAGGCAGATGGAAGTATTGCCATTGATGATACTATGTGCAATGGCTGCGGGCTTTGTGAACAGTTGTGTAAATTTGGCGCTATAGAGCGGGTAGAAGCATAGGATTGATTGGAGGCAGAACATGACAAAGAATATAATGATTGTAGGTGTGGGCGGACAAGGAACACTTTTGACCAGCCGGATTTTAGGCGGAATTATGCTGGATGCCAGATATGATGTAAAGTTGTCTGAAGTACACGGTATGGCACAGAGAGGCGGAAGTGTGGTAACATTCGTGCGTTATGGAGAAAAGGTTTCTGAGCCGATTGTGGAAGAAGGACAGGCAGATGTGCTGATTGCTTTTGAGCAGTTGGAAGCGCTGCGCTATGCGCATTTTTTGAAAAAAGATGGTGTTCTTGTCGTGAATGAACAGCAGATTGAGCCAATTACGGTTGTCACTGGAGCGGCAGAATATCCAGAGGATATCATCAAAGGATTAGAGCAGGAGCATACTGTGTATAAAATTGACGCTATGGAGGAAGCAAAGAAGCTTGGAAATGCCAAGGTTTTTAATATTATTGTTCTTGGCATGGCCGCAAAACATATGGATTTCTCCAAGGAGGCTTGGCTTGAGGTAATCGAAAAGACTGTGCCGCCTAAGACGGTAGCAGTCAATCAGAAGGCGTTTTTGAAGGGCTATGAAGGATAATAGATCAGAATATAAGGAGAATAAGCAGGAGGTTTCACAGACATGATTTGGAATGAGACGAAGGAATGTATGAGCAGGGATGAACTGGAATTTCTGCAGGGCAAACGTCTGGTTAAGGTGGTAGACAGAGTATACCACAATGTAGAATTTTACCGCAAAAAGATGCAGCAGATGGGGATTGAGCCGGGAGATATCAAGGGAATTGAGGATCTTCATAAGCTGCCCTATACCACAAAGAATGATTTGCGGGACACTTATCCATTTGGATTATTTGCCGCACCGCAATCTGAAATTGTCCGTATTCATGCATCTTCAGGAACTACTGGAAAAGCTACAGTTGTGGGATATACCAGAAGAGATTTGGAAATCTGGAGCGAGTGTGTGGCCAGGGCTCTGGCACAGGCAGGCGTTACCAGAAATGATATCATTCAGGTTGCCTATGGCTATGGATTATTTACTGGTGGACTTGGCGCACATGGCGGTGCGGAAAAGCTTGGAGCGATGGTTGTACCCATGTCTACAGGAAACACCAAGAAATTGACCACAATGATGAAAGATTTTGGCGTTACTGCGATTGCCTGCACTCCTTCCTACCTGCTTCATATTGCAGAGGTACTTGAGGAGGCTGGGGATATCCCAAACATCAAGCTTAAGGCGGCAATCTGCGGTGCAGAGCCTTGGACCGACAACATGCGTAAGCAGATAGAAGAAAAATTACATATCCATGCGTTTGATATTTATGGACTGTCTGAGGTGATGGGACCAGGTGTGGCCTGTGACTGTGAGTACCATAAAGGCCTGCATGTATACGAAGATCATTTTCTGCCAGAGATCATTGACCCTAATACTTTAAAGCCAATAGGAAAAGGAGAGAGCGGGGAATTGGTATTTACAACCTTGACGAAGGAAGGACTGCCGCTGCTTCGCTATCGTACCAAAGATTTGACAAGTATTTCTTATGACAAATGTGAGTGTGGCAGGACACTGGCAAGAATTAGCCGTTTTAAGGGACGTTCGGATGATATGTTGATTATCCGCGGCGTCAATGTATTTCCGTCACAGATTGAGGCTGCTCTGCTGGAGATGGGTGGTATTACGCCACACTATATGATGATTGTGGATCGTAAGAATAATCTTGATACTCTGGAAATCCAGGTGGAAGTAGAAGAGCGCTTCTTCTCCGATGAGATTAAAGAGTTGGAGAGCCTCACCAAAAAGATTGCACATGTGGTTCAAAATGCCATTGGACTGGCGGCAAAGATTAAGCTGGTAGCGCCAAAAACCTTGGAGCGCAGTATGGGTAAAGCAGTTCATGTGATGGACAAGCGTAATTTAGTCTAAAGGAGGGTTTGTTATGTTTATTAAACAATTGTCAGTATTTATTGAAAATCAGGAAGGACGTCTGGAAGAGGTATTAGATGTATTAAGAGAAGAGCAAGTGAGCATTATTTCATTGAGCCTTGCTGATACCAGCGAGTATGGCTTGCTGCGTATGATTACCTCTAATCCAGAAGCAGGGCAGGCCGCATTGAAAGAAAAAGGATTTGCGGCAATGTTGACAGATGTGTTGGCGGTAAGACTTTCTCATCAGGTTGGCAAGCTGCAGGAGATTTTAAGCCATGTCTGCAAGGCTGGATTAAATGTAGAATATATGTATGCGTTGTCCAATAAGGATGATGAGGCTTCTATTATCTGTAAAATTTCCAATGGGGATGAGGCGGCAGAGCTTTTAAAGAGTAAAGAAGTTGCCTTGTATAGCCAGGATGATATTATGAGGATATTTTGTTGATGGGAGTGAAATTGTGTAATGATTGTTGATTTTCATACCCATATTTTTCCAGATAAAATTGCGGCAAGAACGATTGAAAAATTGGAAAATATTGCCAATATAAAGGCTTTCACGGACGGCAGGGAGCACAGTCTTTCTGCTTCCATGCAGAAGGCCGGTGTTGATTTATCGGTGGTTCTTCCGGTGGTCACAAAGCCAGAACAATTTGATACGGTCAATGAGTTTGCAATGCAGCTTAATGAAAAATATCAGCAGCAGAAAACGCGTTTGCTGTCTTTTGGTGGCATTCATCCAGATACTTTGGATTTTAGAAGAGAACTGCGTGTAATTAAAGAACTCGGGCTTTTGGGGATTAAGCTGCACCCAGACTACCAAAACACCTATTTTGATGATATCAAGTATATGCGAATCTTAGATTATGCTTCGGAATTGGGCTTGATCAGTGTTATCCATGCTGGGGTGGATATTGGTTTTCCAGACCATGTGCGCTGTAACCCTGAGCGCATCCGCAAGGTGATCGACCAAGTGCAGCCTGAAAATATGGTATTAGCCCATTATGGCAGTTTTGATTTGTGGCGGGGCGTGGAGGAATTGTTGGTCGGGGAAAATGTGTACCTGGACACAGCATATACCTTTGGCTTTATTGAGGACAGCACATTCTTGCGGATTCTCAAAAATCATGGTGCAGATAAAATTCTCTTTGCTACGGACAGCCCTTGGAGCGGACAGAAGGAGTCATTGGAGTATTTGAGAGCTCTGGGTCTTACCAAAGAAGAGCTTCAACAGATTTCGGGCGAAAATGCCCAAAATCTGTTAGGCCATAATTTCTAGGATTATGAAAGAGTCTTCTATTGAGCTTTTCTTTCATACAATCTGTATAAGTACTGCTTTGAGTGCTTGAACTTAGGAGGAAAAACGTGTTAGTTAAGGTAATATTTCTAATTATATTTTTTGCAGTGATGATTGGCGTCGGCCTGTATTCCCGAAAACATGCTACAAATGTAAATGATTTTGTATTGGGCGGCCGAAGTGTCGGACCTTGGCTGACGGCATTTGCCTATGGAACGTCTTATTTTTCGGCGGTTGTTTTTGTGGGATATGCGGGACAGTTTGGCTATAAGTACGGTTTGGCTTCCACCTGGATTGGCATTGGCAATGCTCTGATTGGTTCTCTTTTGGCCTGGGTGATATTGGGACGGCGTACCCGTATTATGAGTAATCATCTGTCAGCGACAACGATGCCAGATTATTTTGGAAAGCGCTATCAGAGTAATGCTTTGCGTATTGCAGCTTCAGCCATTGCCTTTGTGTTTTTAATTCCCTATACCGCCTCTGTTTACAATGGTTTATCCCGCTTGTTTGGCATGGCCTTTGACATCCCTTATGAGGTTTGTGTCATTGTGATGGCAGTATTGACGTGTGTCTATGTTATTTTAGGTGGATATATGGCCACAGCGATCAATGATTTTATTCAGGGATTGATTATGCTGGGCGGAATCGTGGCAGTGATCGGGGCTGTTTTAAATGGTCGTGGCGGTTTTATCAGTGCTATTGGTTCACTGTCAGAACTGGAAAGTGATGTGGCGGTGACAATGGGGCAAAAAGGAGCATTTACCTCGTTCTTTGGGCCGGATCCGCTAAATCTTCTGGGCGTCATTATCCTTACTTCTCTGGGAACTTGGGGACTGCCACAGATGATACATAAATTTTATGCAATTAAGGATGAGAAATCCATCCAGTCAGGGACAATTATTTCTACCTTTTTTGCAGTGATTGTCTCAGGTGGATGTTATTTTCTGGGTGGATTTGGGCGTTTGTTTGACACCGCGGCTATTCACAAGGAGGATGGGAGTGTGATTTACGATGCTATTATCCCGCAAATGCTCTCTACCTTGCCGGATATCTTGGTTGGAGTGGTTATTGTATTGGTGCTTTCTGCGTCCATGTCCACATTGTCCTCATTGGTATTGACTTCAAGTTCTACTTTAACTTTGGATTTTTTAAAGGATAATATCATTAAAAAGATGGATGACAAGAAACAGCTTTTCTGTATGCGGATTTTGCTGATATTCTTTATCGCTTGTTCTGTGATACTGGCGCTCTTTCCGCCAAAATCCATTGCGCAGTTTATCGCGCAGCTTATGGGTATCTCCTGGGGAGCGTTGGCGGGTGCTTTCCTGGCGCCCTTCCTCTATGGACTGTATTGGAAAGGTGTGACACGGGCCGCAGTCTGGGCAAGTTTTGTCTGCGGCATTGGAATAACAGTATCGAATTTATTCTTGTCCTATATTGCTTCTCCAATCAATGCTGGGGCAATTGCTATGGTAGTTGGTCTGATTGTAGTGCCAATTGTCAGTTTCGTGACGCCAAAAATAAGTCGAAAAGAGGTAGAGAAAATTTTCTCCTGTTTGGAAGAGCAGGTTGTGGTGGATAAGAAAATCGCACTGCCGAAAAATAGTCGGGAGAAAAAATGAAACGGCAACAGTAGAATATAAAGGTGATTTAACCAATGTCCAGAAGAGAAAATGAGAGAATAGCAAATTGAAAAATATATCAGTACGATAAGAGGAAAGGCATATGCAGCAGGGCACATGCCTTTTCTTTTGGCTAAATATGCAGCAGTTTTTTAATATCAGAGAAGTTGATATACAAATCCTCATAGATGTCAGCTTTTATTGAATCGGAAAAAGTATAGTCCTCAGTATCCTCTGATTCAAAGTTATAAACAAAAATGCGGTCTTTCTCTGGGTCAACAATCCAGTATTCCCTAACACCTGCCGTACGGTATTTAAAAAGTTTCGTGAAATAGTCCATGCGCCTGCTGCTTGGTGATACGATTTCAATTATCCAGTCTGGCGCACCAGAACATCCTTTGTCAGTAAGCTTATTAGGATCACATATAACAGAGATATCCGGCTCAACATAGTTTGTATCGTTTTCGTTCAAAAATACTGCAAATGGGGCTATATCTACTTCACAGGAGCCATTATTGGTGTTAATGTATGCACGGATGATTGCAAATATTTCCCCGACAATACGCTGATGTTTTCTGGTTGGCGGTGCCATATAATATATTTGGCCGTCTATCAGCTCTGCGCGTTCTCCATCCGGTAGTGCATAAATATCATCAATGGTATATAGCTTTTCTTGTGCGAATGCTGGTGGCATAATATACACTTCCTTTCTAGGATGTCATTTCGTTTCTTCTTTATTAAACATAATACATAATTATGTACAATAAATCAATGGATTTACAAATCATACACAAATATTTTTTACAAAGAAGTTTTTTGTATTGACATATACCCCTTATGGGTATATAATGCAATTATTCAAAAGGCATAATGCACAAAAAGGAGGCAATAATATGGCTCAGGAATATACAGAAGATTGCTGTCATAAGACGAAAGAACGTTCTGAGAAGGAATATAAGGATTTGATCAATCGTCTAAACCGCATTGAGGGACAGGTACGGGGAATCAAAGGTATGGTAGAACGGGATGTCTATTGTACCGATATTTTAGTTCAAGTAGCGGCAGTGAATGCAGCACTGAACAGTTTTAATAGAGTACTTTTGTCAAATCATATCAAGACTTGTGTGACAAGAGATATTCGAGAAGGCAAAGAGGAGACCGTGGATGAGTTAGTACAGACACTGCAGAAACTGATGAAATAAGAAATTGATGGAAATAAGAGATAGATGAAAGAGAAATAAGAATCTGATAATTGACAGAAAGTAAGAAGTAAATGAAATAGAAAATAAGAAACTGATAGTAAGTAAAAACATTAACAGAAATAAGAGATTAAAATAAGAGATTAATAGAAATATAGAGATAGATGAAAGAGTAGAGATTTAGAAAGTAGGAGGGATAGATGGAACAATTTAATGTGACGGGAATGAGTTGTGCCGCCTGCAGCGCCCGAGTAGAAAAAGCTGTATCTAAAATACCAGGTGTTACATCCTGTTCAGTGAGTCTGTTGACAAACTCAATGGGAGTGGAGGGTTCAGCTTCGGAGACAGAGATTATCCATGCAGTGGAGGAAGCAGGATATGGTGCAGCCAAGAAGGGAACAGAACAGGTGCAAGCTTCCCCAGCAGCGGCTGGAGAGGACGCTTTACAGGATCGGGAAACGCCTCTGTTAAAACAGCGGCTATATTATTCCTTGGGATTTCTTATCGTTTTAATGTACTTATCAATGGGGCATATGATGTGGAATTGGCCCCTGCCAGGATTTTTGGCCGAAAACCATATTGCAATGGGATTACTACAGCTTTTATTGACGATTATTATTATGGTCATCAATCAAAAATTTTTCATCAGCGGTTTTAAGAGCTTAATGCATGGGGCGCCAAATATGGACACATTGGTAGCGCTTGGCGCTGGGGCAGCGTTTGTCTATAGCACTTATGCATTATTTGCCATGACGGATGCGCAGATGCGGGGAGATATGGGTCAAGTTATGGGGTATATGCATGAGTTTTACTTTGAGTCGGCAGCAATGATTTTGACTTTGATCACTGTGGGAAAGATGCTGGAGGCCAGATCAAAAGGAAAGACGACAGATGCCTTGAAAGGATTGATGAAACTAGCGCCAAAGACGGCTGTTATTGTTAAAAATGGCACAGAGACAGAGGTCTCCATTGAACAGGTCAAGAAAGGTGATATTTTTGTGGTTCGTCCTGGAGAAAATATTCCAGTGGATGGCGTCGTGCTGGAAGGAAGCAGCGCTGTCAATGAGGCGGCACTGACTGGAGAGAGTATTCCAGTGGATAAAGCTGTCGGTGATCTGGTATCTGCGGCGACTGCAAATCAGTCTGGATTTCTAAAGTGTGAAGCCTCCAGAGTGGGGGAGGACACTACATTATCCCAAATTATCCGCATGGTCAGTGATGCGGCAGCTACCAAAGCCCCAATTGCGAAGGTTGCTGACAAAGTATCTGGCGTTTTTGTGCCGACAGTAATTGGGATTGCACTGTTGACAATGGTTGTGTGGATGCTTGCCGGGGCTGGACTGGGCTTTGCTCTGGCAAGAGGAATTTCAGTGCTGGTGATCAGTTGCCCTTGTGCCCTGGGACTGGCAACACCAGTGGCAATTATGGTTGGCAATGGTGTTGGCGCCAGAAATGGCATATTATTTAAGACGGCTGTTTCTTTAGAAGAAGCTGGAAAGATGGAGATTGTAGCCCTGGATAAGACAGGGACGATTACCAGAGGGGAACCGAGAGTGACAGATTTGCTGCCAATGGAGGGAATATCTGAGGAGGAATTGTTGTCCTCTGCCGCAGCACTGGAACAGAAGAGTGAACATCCGCTGGCAAAAGCAGTACTGGCATATGCCAAAGAACGCCAGATTATCTCAGAAGAAGTCACAGATTTTACCGCTCTTCCTGGAAATGGACTTTCTGGAAAATATCAAGATGTTGATCTCTGTGGAGGAAATGAGTCATTTATCCGCACACAGGCACAAATTCCAGAAGCGGTAAAACGACAGGCAGAACGTCTGGCGGAGGAAGGAAAAACGCCGTTATTTTTTGCCAAAGATGGCAATCTGTCAGGAATAATTGCGGTGGCGGATGTGATCAAGGAAGACAGTCCTCGTGCAGTTCAGGAGCTAAAGAAATTGGGGTTACATGTGGTAATGCTCACTGGTGATAATGAACGTACTGCAAATGCGATTGGCAAGCAGGCAGGTGTTGATCAGGTGATTGCCGGAGTACTGCCAGAGGGCAAAGAGTCTGCCATCCGTTCTCTTCAGCAAAATGGCAAGGTGACAATGGTAGGGGATGGGATCAATGACGCCCCAGCGCTTACCCGAGCAGATATTGGAATTGCCATTGGCGCAGGAACAGATGTGGCTATTGATGCTGCGGATGTGGTGCTGATGAAAAGCAGGCTCAGTGATGTTCCAGCGGCAATTCGTCTAAGCCGTGCCGCCTTAAAAAACATTCATGAAAATTTGTTTTGGGCATTTATCTATAATGTGATCGGAATTCCGCTGGCGGCAGGGGTTTGGATTCCAATCTTTGGCTGGCAGTTAAACCCAATGTTTGGGGCGGCAGCCATGAGCTTGTCAAGCTTTTGTGTTGTTACCAATGCATTGCGTCTGAATATGCAAAATATCCATAGCAGCAAGAAAGATCGGCCGCTCAAAAAGAGGCATACAAAACAGCAGGAGCCTTTGGCAGACAATGGTCAAGCGGTACAAAAACTAGAACAGACAATGAAGAAGGAGGAACAAAAAATGGAGAAGACAATGAAGATTGAAGGTATGATGTGTGGGCATTGTGAGGCGAGAGTAAAGAAATGTTTAGAAGCGCTTCCAGAAGTGGAAAAGGCAGAAGTAAGCCATGAAGCTGGAACGGCTGTTGTGGCGTTAAGCGCTGCAGTTGATGATGCAGTTTTGAAAAAAACAGTTGAAGATCAGGATTATCAAGTATTATCCATTCAGTAAGATGAAAGGGGCTGTTGCAAAATGAAGCTTATATACAATATATGGATAAAATTCTTGTGTTCTAAATGCTATATTTTGCATATACCAGCTATTTTGCAACAGCCCCAATTTTTTATCTTATAGGAAATTCCTCTGGATTTCCTATAAGATAAAAAACAATGATTGCAGGGTCTTTCTTCACTTCATTTCGGTCGTTTTACAGGATTCTTTGTTATTTATCAAAGGTAATTTCTTTGTGATATAGAGCACGCTCATCAAGAAGTTGTTTAAACGTCTTTTCTTTCGACTTTTCTTCATAATCATCTGACCACAAATATGCCTTCAGTTCATCCATATATTCTATATAGTCGCAGATATAAACATCTATCTTTGAGGTATCATGATCATTGGCAGCTACTGTGCAAGTATAACCAGTGAATCCTCCTTCTTCCATTTCATTTCCATCTGCATCAAGGATGGTTACATAATAATCTGGATTTTGTTCTACCTCAACCGTAATCTCCATTGGTGTTTTGGTGACTGAAATCAGTCCCAGACCATTTTCATCCACATCATTGATATCTTTACGGATGACATCCTCCTTATTTTTTGTAACATCAAATTCAAACTTCCACGGACCATCCAGCAGCCAATCCCGATATTTGTTGATCAACTGAGTTGTCTCAGGGTACATTTCATGATAAGCATTCTGCATAGCAGAAAAAAGCTGATGTTCTATGTCTTTTTGTTCTTCTGTAAACTGCTTATAGTCTTCTTCCGTCAGTCCAAGACCGTTTTCTTTCATGCCAGCTTCATATTGATCTCTGAGTTCTTTGGGCATTTCAGGGCTTAAATCTTCTTCTCTTGATCCGGCAATCTGATCAACTGATAATTTGACCTGAAACTGATCGGGTATCTCTATGTTTTGACCTGAAAAATATTGTCGCATATCATACCGAAGCACTCCGGCAAAAGTATGTTCATCAACCATCTTGCCATCTATATAGGGGTCGCCGCCAATTGCCCAGTCAATATCCCCTTCTTGGTCAAAGTCAAAATCTATCAGATTTTTCATATAGATAATGGGCTTGTTGTCCTGATTGAGCTGAGTCTTTGGAATCTTTTCCTCAGAATGAATCATCAAGCTTAGATAGAGTGCAGCATCATTACAATAAACTTCTGAGAGAGTGATTGTATTTCCATTGACAGTGATACTCTCAATTTCTGTTCCAGCTTTTTGTACTGGTTTGGCCAGAGTTGAAAAGTCTCCTGCAAATCCCAGTGATTCCTCTAGGTGTTTAAATATATTTCCTACCGTAAGAATTTGTGCGGCATAAGCTGGATTGGAAATAAAAATACAGAAGAAAACTGCTGCCGCCACACCTGTTCCGACAAATCCTCGAAAAAATATCTTGCTGATTTTGGTATGGTGTTTTTTGTTCTTTGTGTTTTTCATTGTAGTATTTAAATTGTGCTGTTCTTCTTTATTTTCTTGTTCTGCTGTCATCGCACGAATTTTATCAAATGCTTTATTTTGGGCTTCCTCTACCTTTGGCGGAAGAGGAAATGTACCATTCAGAATTTTTTGAACCTGATCGTCCAATGGTTGATGATCTGATTGTGAAACGTCAATTTGTTTTTTCATCTGAGTCCCTCCTTGTTTCTGTTTCGTTTCAATACAATTTGTAACTTTTATTTTTCCAGATATGCAGAACGAATCTGTTCTCTTGCTCTTGTAAGTCTTGTCTTTACGGTATTTTCATTCATTTCCAGAAGTTCTGCAATTTCTGAAATCTTAAATCCTTCCAGATAATAAAAAATTAAAATGAGACGATATTTTTCGTCAACTAAATTTAACATTTCTTTAAATTCAAATTCTGCCAGTGACTGATCTTGTCTCATTGTTTCTGGTAGTTCACCAGGCAGATTTGTTTTCTGATAATGGCGCAAAATACTATTACATTTGTTGATCAATATTCGGATTAGCCATGTTTTGAAATACTCTTGTTTTTTCAAAGTATGTATTTTTTCAAAACAAGTCAGAATGGTGTCTTGAATAGCGTCTGCCGCATTATCATCATTATTTAAGATTGCACGTGCTACTTTATACATTGCCAAAGAATTTCTGTTCATCAATTCCAAAAATGCCTCCACATCTCCTTGGACAGCTTTTTTAATGAGAATTTGCATATGCCCTGTCCCCTTCCTTCCAACAGCTTTTGTCGCTGTTTTTATCATTCGAATGATTAGTTGCTTTTTATACTTATTAGATAAAAATATTCGGTAAAAAGTTTCAAATAAATATAATTTTTAATTCAATTGAGATCATGGTATCATTATGGTATAATTTATATCCATAAGAAATTTAAATATAGATGAATAGCGCAAACTGACCTTATTTTAGTTCATCAAAGGAGGAAGAAAAAATGCACCCATCGTTTTCTTTGGAGAAAGCCATTTGTATACAACAGAAGCTGCGCAGAGGTATTGTCCTTGAGAATAGGCAACAGGAAGCTTTGCAACGTGTGGCTGGTGTGGATTTGGCCTATTGGAAACAAGCAGAACAAGAATATGCCGTATGTTGTATTGTGGTGCTTGACCGAGCAACCAAACAGGTGGTTGAACATCAGTATGCATGGGGGAGAATCGAGATTCCCTATATCCCAGGATGTTTGGCTTTTCGGGAACTGCCTTTGGTATTAAAGACCGTGAAAAAACTAGAGATAGAGCCTGATTTGTATATATTTGACGGAAATGGATATCTGCATCCACGTCATATGGGGATCGCCACACATGCTTCTTTTGATCTTAGAAAGCCCACGATTGGGGTTGCAAAACATTATTATAAGATAGGTGAAACAGATTTTATTATGCCTGAAAATCAAAAATTTGCTTTTACTGATATTGTGATAAAGGAAGAAATATATGGACGAGTTTTGCGGACAATGAAAGATGTAAAACCAGTATTTATATCTGTGGGAAATTTTATTGATTTGGATCAGACAACGGAACTTGTCTGTGAATTTGTCGGTCAAGAGGGACATATTCCACTGCCTACTAGACTAGCAGATATTGAGACACATAAGATGAGAAAGTTAATTCAGAGCCAGCAAAGGGTAAAAAAAACCATATAGGAGAACTGAATATAAGATGGTTAAATTTTTATATCAGCAAAAGACTGAGAAAATTGTGCAGGAGAACATAAAGTGAATACGATCAAAAATTTTCTAAGGAATGAATTAAAGGGTTGGAAGAAATGGGAAGTAGCCTGGTTACTGTTTACTTGTGCAGTTATTATGGGCTTAAGTATTTATTGGGGCGATACGGTAATGGGGATGATTTCGGCAGTGACAGGAGTTGCTTGTGTTGTCTGTACTGGCAAAGGAAAATTATCGGCTTATATTTTTGGGCTGGTCAACACAATATTATATGCCATTATTTCTTATCAAGCAGCATTATATGGTGAAACCATGTTGAATGCTCTATATTATGCGCCTATGCAGTTTGTGGGTTTTTACGTATGGAAGAAGCATATCAATCAGGAAACACAGGAAGTCGAAAAAAGACGCATGAATTGGAAAAATAGGATTATTTTATTGATATCTATTCTTGGTTTCACATATTTATATGGATTACTTTTAGATTATTTAAAAGATGCCATGCCATTTGTAGATTCATTCACAACGGTATCATCCGTAATTGCTATGGTGATCAGTATCAAAATGTTTGCAGAGCAGTGGTGGATCTGGGCAGTGGTGGATGCATTTAGTGTATATATGTGGTGGTGTGATTTTTCATCGGGAAGTGATAATATGGCGACTTTTTTAATGTGGGTGATTTATCTTGCAAATGCATTTATCATGCTCTATAGATGGGAAAAAGAAGCTGTACTCAAACAGAGAAAGATATAGGTATGGATATGAGATACAAAGTGGGCATGTATGGCGGGTCATTTGATCCGCTTCATCTTGGACATATACATGATATCATTAAAGCTTCGGCAGTTTGTGAACTACTATATGTGGTGATTAGTTGGTGTGAAGGACGCGAAAGTACAAGCAAAGAACTGCGTTATCGCTGGATTTTAAACAGCACCAAGCACTTATCTAATATTAAGATTATTTTTATAGAAGATCAAGCGGTCAGTAAAGAGGTATATGATACAGATTTTTATTGGCAAAAGGGTGCAGATGATATCAAAAAAGCCATTGGAACACCTATAGACGCCGTATTTTGTGGAGATGATTACAAGGGCACAAATAGATTTGAAAGTTTGTATTGTCCTGAATCAGAGATAATTTATTTTAAACGCAGGGAAGTTCCAATCAGCTCTACCGAGATTAGAGAATGGGCCAGTAATAATTGGGATTATATTCCAACTGTCTGCAAAGCGTATTATACTAGAAAAGTTTTGATTTTAGGTGGCGAAAGTACTGGCAAATCAACCCTAGTACAAAATTTGGCATCTGCATTTAATACGAATTTTGTGGCAGAAGTGGGGAGAGATACTTGTGCATATGCAGGTGGTGAGGAATTGATGATTGTGGATGATTTCTATGAAAATCTGATCCGGCAGAAAATTAATATTATGGATGCAGCCAAACAAAGTAATCGTATTTTATTTGTAGATACAGATGCGTTGACAACATTGTTTTATTCTGAATTTTTGTTAAAAAACAAAAATGAAATTGCTAATTGTACGAAATTAGCAGAAGTTATTCATACAATTACAGAATGGGATCTTGTTTTATTCTTAGAACCATCTGTTGCATTTGTGCAGGATGGTACCAGAAATGAGACCATTGCAAATGACAGAGAAAAATATAGTAGACAAATTAAGGATTTATTAGAGAAATATCGTGTCAATTATTGTAGTATTGATGGAGATTATTTGGATAGGTTTGTGAAAGCAAAGGAATTAATTGGAAAACATCTGAAAATTGATACAAAATGGTAATAATTCGACAAAAATTGACATTACATCAGAAAATGATTGACTTAAGTTATAAAAAATAGTAAAATTTTAATTAGGATGTTGCAGAAAAGCACAAATATACATCAATGCAAGAGGAGAGTACATATACAGGGCTGAGTGATGAAAGAGGTTTCTTACAGTTTGTCTTCTAGTACATAATCGGTTGTGACAGGCCTTTTCTGTTTAACCTATGCATATGTAATACTTCATATTTACTGGAAGGGCGGCTTTCCGAATATGACATCCTTCCGAGATTATTTTACAGCGAGAGCAGTGACAGTGTTCTTATATTGTCAGATAAGATCGGAGCTAAATAATAAAGGATGGAGAGAATGAATGGTATGTTAAAAAGATTGAACAACATGCAGATTAAGGAACGATTGACAAAGGCCTTTTTAGTGGTCGCAGGTATGTTGACTCTGGTGTCAGTGATAGGACTGGTTACGCTGATTATTGTGTCTAATACCTATTCTAAAGCATTGGTAGACTATGGGTTTGCCCAGGGAGATGTGGGCAAGGCAATGGCTGTTTTTGCAGATACTAGATCTGCACTGCGTGGTGCTATTGGCTATGAGAGACAGGAAGATATCGATAAAATGGTAAACGAACATGCTAACAGCAAAGAAGAATTTTTACAGGCATTTGCTAGTATGGAACGTACTATGGTGACAGCTGCAAATAAAAAATTGTATCAAGAAATAGGACAAGAGTTAGAAAGTTACTGGAAACTGGAACAGCAGATTATGGAACTCGGCGCTACAGAGGAACAGGAAAAATGTGCTGAGGCACAGAAGATTGCAATTGAAGAACTAATGCCCATGTATGAACATATCTACAGTGATTTGACAGAGATTATGGATTTAAAGGTTTCATTTGGTAATCAACGTTCTCAGCAGCTTACAATTCTTTGTACGGTGCTTTCTTTTGCGATTGGTGCGGTTATTATTCTAGCAATTTTCGTTGCCATGCGGATTGGGACAGCAATTGCTAATAGTATTTCCGTTCCATTACAGGAGATCAAAGATCGTTTGGTTGTTTTTGCAAAGGGAGATCTCTCCTCATCCTTCCCAGAGGTACATACTAAGGATGAGCTTGCAGATATGGTAGATGCTGCAAAAGATATGGCAGAGGTATTGAATTTTGTGATTGCTGATGAGGGAAAGATACTTGGAGCAATGGCAGAGGCCGATTATTCTGTTACATCTGAGGATCCAGATCGATATAGCGGAGATTTTGAAAAAATATTATTGGCGTTGCGGGCTTTGAAGAAACAGATGGTTGCCACTATAGAATCCATAGAGGAAGCTTCTTCACAGGTTTCTGCTGGTTCTACTAATTTAGCCGATGCATCTCAAAGCCTGGCTGAAGGAGCAACAGATCAGGCTGGCGCTGTTCAACAGATGCAGGCAACCATTATGACAATCACAGAGAATATTGAATTAGCGGCAGAACAAGCACAGAGTTCTTATAAAGAAGCACAGAAATATGCAGATGAGGCACAACACAGCCGTGCCGAAATGGAATTGATGGTATCAGCGATGACTCGTATCAATGAGACCTCCCAGAAAATTGAAGATATTATCTCTGAGATTGAGGATATTGCTTCTCAGACCAATCTTCTTTCTCTGAATGCTTCCATTGAAGCTGCGAGAGCAGGAGAGGCAGGACGTGGATTTGCAGTTGTGGCAGATCAGATTCGCCAGCTTGCAGAGCAGAGTTCTAAGGCGGCAGTAGAGACAAGAGAATTGATTGAAGGTGCACTCCAGGAAGTTTCTGAAGGTAATAAAGCGGCAGACAGGGCAGCTTCTTCTCTCAAGGAAGTGGTGGAAGGAATTGGCGTCATTGCTGCCTCTTCCAAGGTAGTAAGCACCACTGCTACAGATCAGGCAGTGGCTATGAAACAGGCAGAGGAAGGCGTAAATCAGATTTCTGAAGTTGTTCAGTCCAATTCTGCGACCGCAGAGGAATCTTCCGCAACCAGCGAGGAATTATCTGCGCAGGCAATTTGTCTGGATGAATTGATTGGTAAATTTATTTTGCCTAACAAATAAACAAAGGCAGCGCATTGTAAGGACTCCTATGGAAGTTATTCTCCATAGGAGTTTTCACATGTTATAGATATTTTACAAGCATAGCTCTGCTATAAATAGGAAAACGATTATGAAATATTATTTAGCTCCTCTAGAGGGCATCACCACCTATATTTATCGAAATGCTTATCATAGTATATTTTATCCAATGGACAAATATTTTTCTCCGTTTCTTGTACCGCGGATGAAAAAGAGTTTTAATAGTCGGGAAATCAATGATATTTTACCAGAACATAATCAGGGAGTTACTGTTGTTCCTCAGCTTTTGACAAACTGTGCTGAGGATTTTATTAAGGGAGTAGAACGACTACAAGAATATGGTTATCAGGAATTTAATCTTAATCTTGGATGTCCCTCTGCGACTGTTGTTTCAAGACGTAAAGGGGCTGGTTTTTTGGGATATCCATTGGAATTGGAACGATTTTTAGATCAGATATTTTCTAAACTCTCGCTTAAAATTTCAATTAAAACTAGAATTGGTATGGAAGATCCACAGGAATTTGAGCAGCTTTTGAAGATTTATAATCAATTTCCATTAGAAGAATTGATTATTCATCCTAGATTACGACAGGATTTTTATAAAAATAAACCCAATCTTCTGGTATTTCAACAAGCTTTGACAAACAGTGTGAATCCAATCTGTTATAATGGAGATGTTTTTACTTGTGGAGATTTTGAAATATTAAATAGACAAGTATCAGGAATTTTGACTGTGATGCTGGGACGTGGGATTTTGATGCAGCCTTGGTTATGTGAAGAATTAGTTGATCTGAAACAAGAAACGCCTCATACAGTTTCATCTAGGAGGAAGGAAGTGTCTGTTTCACCTGATTTGGATCAGGATAAAAAGCAACGCTTGCGCCAGTTCCATGATCTGTTGTACATTGGATATCAAGAAATTATGTCAGGAGATAAAAACGTACTTTATAAGATGAAAGAGCTCTGGACTTATATGATACAATCTTTTTTGGAACCGGAATCTTATGCGAAAAAAATTCGCAAAGCAGAGACATTGCGCAGCTATGAAATAGCAGTAAATGCCTTGTTCCAAGAACAGGACATCACTACAATCCCCAGCTCTATGTTCCATGCTGCAGAATATACCAAAGAAAAATAGGAGGCAAGACCTATGAGAATGTATGATTTGATTTGTAAAAAGAAACGTGGCGGACATTTGACAAACGAAGAGATTCAATTTATAGTGAAAGAATATACCAGAGGAGATATTCCAGATTATCAGATGTCAGCCTTGATGATGGCAATTTGCTTTCAGGGGTTGGACGAGGAAGAAACTTTGAGCCTAACACTTGCTATGCGCGACAGTGGGGAAGTACTTGATTTATCAGAGATTGATGGGATTAAGATTGACAAACACAGTACCGGAGGTGTGGGGGATAAAACTTCTCTAGTCCTGGCACCAATGGTGGCAGCGCTTGGAATTCCTGTGGCGAAAATGTCTGGAAGAGGCCTGGGACATACAGGCGGGACGATTGACAAATTAGAGTGTTTTCCAGGATTTTCCACTGCACTTTCCGAACAGCAATTTTATCAGAATGTAAATAAGATTAAGTTGGCCATTATGGGACAGACTGCGAATTTAGCACCTGCTGATAAGAAACTCTACGCGCTTCGGGATGTCACAGCAACCGTAGATCAGCTCTCTTTGATTGCCTCCAGTATTATGAGCAAAAAATTGGCGGCCAATGCGGATGCCATTGTACTGGATGTAAAAACCGGCAGCGGCGCATTTATGAAGACAGAAGAAGATGCTTTTGCACTTGCCAAAGAAATGGTGCAGATCGGTAAAAATGCTGGGAAACAAATAGTGGCAGTGATTACAGATATGGATCAACCATTAGGGAATGCTGTGGGAAATTCCTTGGAGGTAAAGGAGGCGATTCTCTCTTTAAATGGTCTAGGGCCAAAGGATTTTATGGAGGTAGTATATGCACTGGGTACAGAAATGGTAATGGCTTCTGGCCGTGCTCAGACAATGGAGGAAGCCAAACAAATGCTTACCCAGACGATCGAGGATAAAACAGCACTGGATAAATTTGCAGAGTTTGTAGAGGCACAAGGAGGAGACAAACGCTTTGTGTATCAGCCAGAATTGCTTCCTGTGGCCAAATTCCAGCTTCAAGTTCAAAATACCGAAGAGGGATATGTCTCACATATTCAGGCAGAAGAGATCGGTCTGGCAAATCTTATGCTTGGCGGTGGACGTCTTACCAAGGAGAGCAGTATAGACCTCTCTGTGGGAATTTTATTACATAAAAAATGTGGTGATTTGGTACATCCTGGGGAAACGCTTGCCACAATCTATGCCAATGATATGGAAAAAGCAAAGGATGCCTATGGCAAAATTGTATGTGCTTATCAGATACAGTCTATGCCTGTGGAGGAAAAACCGATGATAAAAGGAGTTGTGAGGTAATAAGTACATGCACTGAAGCATATAGTGCAATATGGGAAAACTAAGAAAACCGAAACTTAATCAGGTAAAATCAAATATTGTGGAATCCCTGGAGCTGCCTCGGGATATTATGTATGGCGCAGTGATTATTACTGCAATGGGGCGCAACCAGGTTCTGGTGGAAAATTATAAGGGCATTATAGAATATACCAGAGAAAAGATCCGCCTGCAGACCAAGAACTGTCAAGTTACAGTACAGGGAAAACAGCTTGTGGTAGAGTATTACACCAATGAAGAGATGAAAATCACCGGATTCATTCAGGGAATATCATATGATTCATAAGGGGTAGGCCAAGTGTTAATTGATAAAGTAAAGTATTTGCAGGGATATGTGCGTGTTAGATTATTTGGTTATGCACCAGAGCGTTTTTTAAATCTATGCAGCACTCATAATATTTTAATCTGGAATCTGGAATATCATGAGGAACAATACGAGTTCTGTATCAGTGTGCGTGGATTAAAACAGTTAAAGCCAATTTTGAAAAAAACACGGACAAAGTTTGTGATTCTAGAACGGACGGGACTTCCGTTTGTGATGCGCCGTTATCGTAAACGGAAATTGTTTTTTGCGGGGATCTTTTTGTGCTGCGGACTTTTGTATACTATGTCTTTGTTTGTCTGGAAAATTGAAGTCAACGGCAACCTTCATGAGACAGATAGTAATATTGTAAAATTTCTCGAAGAAAAGCAAGTATATCATGGGCTCTTGAAAAGCAAAATAAATTGTGAGAAAATTGAGGAAGATTTGCGTGCTGAGTATGAAGATATTATCTGGGCATCTGCAAAGCTTCAAGGTACAATGTTGATTATTGATGTACAGGAAAATCTGGCAACGAACCAGCAGGCACAGTCAAAACAGGAACAAGATGGTACACCAAGTGATCTGGTTGCAGATAAGGAAGCGGTGATTTATAGTATTCTTACCCGTCAAGGAACGCCTAAGGTAGAAAAAGGTATGAAGGTAAAAAAGGGCGATCCCCTTGTGGAGGGCAAAAATCCGGTTTTAAATGATGCTGGGGAAATAGCAAATTATCAATATTGTGCGTCGGATGCAGACATTTTGGGGATTACCAAATATCCATATGAGGATATTTTTTCGCTGCGATATGAGGATAAGGTGTTTAGTGGCAAGGAGAGTATTACCTTTGGCATCCGACTGTTTCAAAGTCAGTTTAAGTTTCCTCATATTTCTCATAAATTTGCGGCGTATGATACAATTACGGATGAGTATGATATAAAGCTTGGAGAAACTTTTTATTTACCATTAGTTTTCATTCGGGAGACACGCAAAGAATATCAAACTGTAAAGAAACAGTACAGTAAAGAGGAGGCAAAACAGATTGCAGAAGGAAAATTAAACCAATTTTGTAAAGAATTAACAGAAAAAGGGGTTCAAATTATAGAAAATAATGTTATGATAGTAACGGACGAAAAAAATTGTATCGCTTCTGGCAGCCTCAAAGTAATTGAACCCATAGGCGTGCGGAAGGAGACAAATATCACAGACATACGACAGGAAGGGCAGATAGAAGATGAGTCTGATGGAGACAACGATTGACATACCTGCAGAACACATGGCAAATGTGTTTGGGCAGTTTGATGCATATTTGAAAAAGGTGGAGCGCACATTTGGTGTCACTGTGGCGCTCCGTGAGAATAAACTAAAATTATTGGGAAAGGATGGGGATGTCAAGAAAGCTTCCAGGGTCTTTGTGCAGCTTTTTGAATTATCCAAACGTGGCAATCAGATTACAGAACAAAATGTAGATTATGCAATTTCTCTTACTTTTGAAGAAAAGGAGTCAGCAATTGTAGAGATTGACAAAGAGTTGATTTGCCACACCATCAATGGGAAACCGGTCAAGCCAAAGACATTAGGACAGAAAAAATATGTTGACGAGATTCGGGATAAGATGATTGTATTCGGGATTGGGCCGGCAGGTACAGGAAAAACTTATCTGGCAATGGCGATGGCGATTACAGCATTTAAAATGGAACAGATTAACCGTATTATCCTCACCAGGCCAGCGATTGAGGCTGGGGAGAAGCTGGGATTTTTGCCGGGAGATCTGCAGAGTAAGATAGACCCGTATTTGAGACCGCTGTATGATGCATTATACCAGATTATGGGTGCCGACAGTTTTCAGAAAAACATGGAAAAGGGATTGATTGAGGTGGCTCCCCTTGCCTATATGCGTGGCCGGACTTTGGACAACGCATTTATCATTTTAGATGAGGCACAAAATACCACTCCTGCGCAGATGAAAATGTTTTTGACACGTATCGGTTTTGGTTCTAAGGTGGTGGTGACAGGAGACGCCACTCAGAAGGATCTGGCGCCAGGAACTACTTCTGGATTGGATGTAGCGCTTAGAGTACTCAAGAACGTGGAGGATATTGGAATTTGTCATCTGACAAGCAGTGATGTGGTTCGTCATCCTCTGGTACAAAAAATAGTAAAGGCTTACGAAGAATATGAAAGACAAGATAAAAAAGGGAACAGAGAGAAGAATCGGGGGAGAAGTAAAAACTGGAAAGCATAAGAAATTGCTTGCTTTGATGGCAGTGTGTACTATATTGGAGAGTGGTTTCGTTGGATGGATTAGTGGACAAACTGCTGATTGTCTGGCAATTTTAATATTTGTAGGAATTATTTTTTCAGTGCTTTTTCTTGCAGGAATCGAGCTGTGGCGCAAACAACAAAGCTGGTTTTATGGAAGAATTGGCAATTATAGGCGTTTCGCATTTTGTTATATAATATCATGTGTGGCGGCAGTTATTTTTATATATCTTCCAGAGTTTGCACGTCCTATTCTACTCTTAAGTATGGGGATGAGTATGGCGTCCACACAGTTTGTGGGAATGATTGTGAGTATTTTTCATGGAATTTTGTATATTTTATGTGGACAAGAGAATGTCTATGTGCTGATCTGTTACCTGATGCTTAATTTGTGCGGGTGTTTTGCAGTGTCATTTTTAAAAAAAAAGAATTCATATTACTGGGGCCTTTGTTTTTTATTTCAGTATATTTTTGGCTGTATTATGATATTTTCTTATCTGTGCTCTGGTCAACTAGACAAGAATGTGTTACTCTATGGAGTATGCAATGGAATTATATCCACCGCAGGAGCTGTTTTTCTGTATCAAAAGGTATTCCCAAGAATGTACAGCTCTAAAAAACAGGAATTGAAAAAAGTGTTATCTGATAATTTTAGTTTGGTACAGGCAATGCAGAATTTTTCTAAAGTAGATTATGACCATGCCAGAAGAGTATCTGAGCTTGCTAAGAATTGTGCACAGTTGATTGAGGCAGATCCTTATGTTGCAGCGGCAGGCGGATTATATTATCGCCTAGGCAGAATGCAGGGGGAGCCTTATGTGGAAAATGGTGTTGCTCTGGCAAGGAGTAATTATCTTCCCAAAGAGGTTGTGGAGATATTAAAAGAATACAATGGAGAA
This sequence comes from Lachnospiraceae bacterium, assembly GCA_910575005.1. GTDB lineage: Bacteria > Bacillota > Clostridia > Lachnospirales > Lachnospiraceae > Petralouisia. The sequence goes on from CAJTCL010000010.1 coordinate 70,261, forward strand.
AAATGCAGACCGACAACTTTGGAATCTGCGGTGGTGCATATTGTTGACAGTGTGGTGACTAAATTTGATGTGTTGGACAAGGAGACACTTTCCAGCTCCTGGAATCAGGATATTCTTGTATATCAGACTATGAATGAAAATTCTGCGGCAGGACTTTATGATAAAGCGGGATTTAGCATGAATATGTTTCTGAAAATCAGGGATTATCTAATAAAGGAGGCGAAAACATTTTGACGCTTACAATAGAAGAGGAGACAGAGCTTTTCTTTGGCTTTGACCATAAAAAACTTGCTGAGGAAGTAATTAGAACTGCGTTAGAGATAGAACAATTCCCATATGAGGCGGAAATAAATCTTCTGTTGGTTTCTTTGGAGGAGATTCAAGGCATCAATCATAATCAGCGACAGATAGACTGTCCTACAGATGTATTGTCCTTCCCCATGATTGCATATGATTGTCCTGGAAATTTTTTTGAAATTGAACAAGACCAGGATAATTTTAATCCAGACACAGGTGAGGCATTGCTGGGCGATATTGTATTGTGTATAGATAAAGTGAGAGAGCAGGCAAAGCAATTCGGACACAGCGAAAAGCGGGAGTATGCCTTTCTGATTTTGCACAGTGTTCTACATTTGCTCGGATATGACCATATGGAACCGAAAGAAGCAAAACAAATGGAAGATAAGCAGAATCACATTCTGGATCGCATGGGAATTGCAAGATAAAAAATTAAATTTGGAGGAATTATCATGAAGAAACGTATGATCTGTCTGATGTTGGCAGCATGTGTGATCGGTACACTTACTGGATGCGGCAAAAAGAAAGAAGAGGTAAAACCAGAAGAACCAGTGGTGCAGACGGAAAATGAGGTGAAAAAGGAAGAACCAAAACCCGAACCAGAAAAACCAAAAAAAGAGGAAGAACCGAAAGATACTGTTCCAGAGGGCAAGGTTAAGAGTTATCTTACCGGAGAATGGATTGATGAGGAGCTTGCCAAAAAGAGGCCTCTGGCCATCATGATTGGAAATACCAAAGATGCACTGCCACAATATGGCATATCCTCGGCAGATATTATCTATGAGGTTCCGGTTGAAGGTTCCTATACTCGTTTGATGGCGCTTTTTCAGGACTACAGCAGCGTAGAGAAAATTGGCTCTGTGCGAAGCTGCCGCCATTATTTTGTTTATTTTGCCAAGGAATTTGATGCGATCTATGCCCATTATGGACAAGCAGCCTATGCAGAACCACTTTTAGCCCAAGATGACGTCCATAATCTCAGTGGCATGGATTCCGCAATTGAATCTATTATGTTCTATCGAGATACCAATAGAAAATCGCCTCATAATGCATTTACCAGTGCAGAGGGGATTCAGGCGGGAATTGAGAAGAAGGGGTATCGGACAGAACTTGCAGATACCTATAGCGGACATTATCAGTTTGCACAAGATGATGCACCAGTGCAGCTCACAGGTGAGGATGCTCTGGTGGTGAGTCCTGGTTATTTTGTAAATAAGCCTTGGTTTGTCTATAACAGTGACGACGGCTTGTATTATCGCTATGAATTTAATGATAAACACATAGATGGTGGCAATGAAAAACAGCTTGCGGTAAAAAATATCTTGGTACAATATTGTGATTGGTCTTATCTGGACGAAAATGGTTATATGGATATCAATACCACGTCTGGCGGAGATGGCTATTATATTACAAATGGTAAGATTGAAAAAGTAACCTGGACCAAGGCCAATGAAAGCTCACCGGCACGTTATTTTGACGAATCGGGAAACGAAATTACCATCAATCAAGGTAAAACTTGGGTCTGCGTAGTGCGGAATAAATACAAGGATCGTTTTGGTGTTTACAAAGATGAAAACGAGTTATCTGAAGCAAGGCAAACAGAGGAATAAGAAGTTGTAGGGTATTTGATTGAGGAATTTCTATGAGTAAAACGAAAAAAAGCGAATCCAATTTTCTGGTACAAGGTTCTATCCTGGCGATTGCCTCTATTATTAGTCGAGTGATCGGATTATTGTATCGGATTCCCTTAAAATCGATTATCGGCGATATTGGAAATGACTATTATGGTACGGCTATGGAGATTTACAGTATTTTGCTGCTAATCTCCTCCTATAGTCTGCCAGTGTCTGTTTCCAAACTGGTATCTACAAGGATGGCCAAAGGTCAGAGAAAAAATGCATACCGTATTTTTAAGGGGGCGCTTTTGTTTGCGTTGGTTTCTGGAAGCATTGCGTCGCTGCTTGTATATTTTGGAGCAGATTTTATTACCACTTATGTTGTGAATACACCATTGAGTATTTTTGCCCTGCAAACAATGGCGCCTACTCTGCTGATTGTGGCGGTTCTCGGTGTGATCCGAGGCTTTTATCAGGGAATGGGCACTATGATGCCAAGCGCACTTTCGCAATTGCTTGAACAGATTGCAAATGCGATTGCCAGCGTTACTTTTGCATATATGCTCTATCAATATGGAATTAAAATTGGGGCGGTTTTAGGTAATCCTTCCACTTATGCGGAAGCATATGGAGCTTCTGGCGGTACGATAGGTACAGGGGTTGGCGCTTTGGTTGCGCTGGTAACAGTATTGATAATCTTTCTGCTTTATCGTTCCAAATTAAGTAGAATGCTTGAAAAAGACAAAGGAAAGCATTTAGAAAGCTATGGCAGAATTTTTAGTATCTTAGTTCTCACAATTCTGCCTGTGCTTTTGAGCACTACCATTTACAATATTACTTCCTTTTTAGATACCAGTGTATTTAAACAGATTGCTGCCTCCCAGGGGTATAAAGCGACAGATTACAGTACTATGTGGGGAATTTATGTTGGAGAGTATAAAGTAATGGTAAATGTACCAATTGCCATCGCTTCCTCTGTGGCGACCTCTAGTGTTCCAAGTCTGTCAACAGCATTCGCGGCCAAGGATATTCCTCAGGTAAAGCGAAAAGTAGCATATTCCATCCGCTTTATTATGATTATAGCAATTCCCTGTGCAGTAGGGATGGGGGTTCTTGCTTCTCCAATTCTGCAGCTTTTATTCCAGGACAGCCGTAAAATGCCAGAGCTGATGATGCAGATTGGAGCCGTTTCCATTATCTTTTATTCTCTCTCTACACTGAGTAATGGAATTTTGCAAGGAATTAATCGGATGAATATTCCAGTGAAAAATGCACTTATTACACTGATCTTACATATGGGTGTCTTAGTTGTACTAATGTATGGGCTGGATTTGAATATTTATGCGGTGGTATGGGCAAATACTTTCTTTTCCTTTTTTATGTGTGTTTTAAATGGGATGGCAATACGCAAATATTTAAGATATAAACAGGAAATATTGCGTACTTTTGTAATTCCATCCATCTGCGCGGCAGTTATGGGGGCGGCAGTATATGGTATGTATCAACTTCTGATGGGTACTATTAACTCTAATGTAATGGCAACGACTGCTTCTATTATAATAGGTGTTATTGTTTATGGTGTTTTAATGCTGCTTCTCAGAGGTTTGCGTGAAAAAGAGCTTCTCAGTTTTCCGATGGGACATTTGATTATTCGTGTTGCAAAGAAACTGCATTTAATGAGATAATTCAAAGATTTCTTTATTAAAATCCATAATATTCTTAAGATTTCCTCAGAGTGTCAAAATTTTTTTTGACACTCTAATTATATTCTAGACGATTGTATTATCATGAAAGGTTGTGTATAATAGTAGTATTGCTTGTAGAATTATTATTTAAAATAATGATTGTTGTGAATCATATGGATAAAAGAAAGAGTGAAAATGGTATGGCAACCTGGAATTCAAGGGGACTACGTGGGTCTACATTAGAAGAATTTATCAATCTAACCAATGAAAAGTACGCGGAACATGGACTTGCTCTCATACAGAAAGTACCTACACCAATTACCCCAATTAAGATTGACAAAGATAATCGTCATATTACGCTCGCCTATTTTGACCAGAAAAGTACAGTGGATTATATTGGTGCAGTACAGGGGATTCCAGTCTGTTTTGATGCCAAAGAATGTCATACTGATACATTTCCCCTGCAAAATATTCATCCCCATCAGGTGGAATTTATGGAAAAATTCGAGGCACAGCAGGGAATTTCATTTTTGTTGATTTTTTATTCTCACCGCAATGAGAATTATTATTTGCGCTTTAAAAAATTGATGGAATTTTGGAATCGCGCACAGGAGGGCGGCAGAAAAAGCTTTCGATATGAAGAATTGGAACCAGAATATTTTCTGTCTTCCAAAGGTGGGATATTGGTTCCTTATCTAGACACCATTCAGACAGATCTGGTAAATCGCAGTTGACAATTTCATCATGCTTCGATATAATATGTCTGATTTAATATGGTAATATGGTAGCACGTTAAAGTATAGAAAGGATATTGACAGATGAAACGCAAATTATTACATACACCAGAAGGGGTACGGGATATTTATAATATGGAATGTGCAAGGAAATTGATTTTACAGGATAACTTGCACAATTTATTGAAAAAGTACGGTTATCATGCAATTGAGACACCAACTTTTGAATTTTTTGATATCTTTAGCCGTGAAATTGGTACAACTCCCTCCAAGGATCTATATAAATTTTTTGACCGTGAGGGAAATACATTGGTACTTCGTCCTGATATGACGCCTTCGATCGCCAGGTGTGTGGCAAAATATTACGGGGATGAGGAATTTCCAGTGCGTCTCTGTTATATGGGGAATACTTTTATCAATAACAGCAGTTATCAAGGCCGCCTAAAGGAAAATACACAGCTTGGCGCCGAACTGGTAGGAGATAATTCTGTAGCGGCAGATGCAGAGATTTTGGCACTCGTCGTCAATGCTCTGAAAACTGCTGGTCTGCAGGAGTTTCAAATTGGGGTGGGACATGTGGGATTTTTCCGCGGGCTCGTTGAGGCGGCAGAACTTGAAGAAGGGCAGGAGCAAGAGTTGATTTTGCTGCTCGCCAATAAAAACTTTTTCGGTGTGGAAGAAGTGATTGATTCTCTTCATCTGTCTGGTACTTTAAAGGAGTTGTTTTCTATGCTGGGCAGTCTTTGTATGACAGATGATATGTTAAAAAGAGCACAAGAATTGTCGCAAGAATTTCCGCAGATTTTGCAGGCTTTGGAGCGTTTGGAGGCTTTACAGCAAATTTTGTCTTGTTATGGTATAGAAAAATATATTTCCATTGAGCCAGGAATGCTGAGTAGTTATCATTATTATACAGGAATGATATTTGCTGGATATACGTTTGGCAGTGGAGAGCCGATTGTGAAAGGTGGACGCTACGACCAACTAATGGATTATTTTGGCAAACATGCACCATCCATTGGGTTTGCAGTGGTAATTGATCAACTTCTGGCAGCTTTGTCCAGGCAGAAGGTTGAAATTCCAATAGATAATAATCAAACATTGATTGTATATAGAGATAAGACGCAGCGTGAAGCCATTCATAGAGCAGAGGTGTTGCGAAAAGAAGGGAACAGCGTCGCACTGGCAGTCTGGGAAGAATCGAAGACAGAAGAGGACTATCATTCATATGCCAGACGTATGCATATGAATGAAATAATTTTTCTATAATGGAAATAGTTAGAGGAAAGGTGAAAGAAAAACAGAAGAAAGGATAAAATGCAAACATATATCGTTCATCTTTTGTGTTTGCACCTCAAATGAAAATGCAAACATTTTTACATGAGGTTTGGTTTAAAATATGAGATATTTGACATTTGCTTTGGGAAAAGGGCGTTTGGCCAGAAAGACGCTGGAAACCTTTGAAAAAATAGGAATCACCTGTCAGGAAATGAAAGATAAAGAGACCAGAAAATTAATTTTTGTAAATGAAGATTTAAAGTTAAAATTTTTCCTTTCCAAAGGGCCTGATGTTCCTACCTATGTAGAGTATGGTGCGGCAGATATTGGAATTGTAGGAAAAGATACTATTTTAGAGGAAGCTCGAAATATTTATGAGGTTTTGGATTTGGGATTTGGCAAATGCCGTATGTGTGTCTGTGGACCGAAAGAAGCACATGAATTGCTGAGGCATCATGAGTTAATTCGAGTGGCCACCAAATACCCGAGAATTGCCAAAGATTATTTTTATAATAAAAAACATCAAACAGTAGAAATTATTAAGCTAAATGGTTCTATTGAGCTTGCCCCCATAGTAGGGCTGTCAGAGGTCATTGTCGATATTGTGGAGACAGGTTCTACATTGCGGGAGAATGGTCTGGGCGTGTTGGAGGAAGTCTGCCCACTCTCTGCACGGATGGTAGTCAATCAGGTAAGTATGAAGATGGAAAATGAGCGTATTACCAAGCTAATCCGAGATCTAAAAGAGGTACTTTAAGTTCAAGTGTAAGCTCAGGGAGTGCTTTCAAGTACATAATTAAAATTTTGATTTATACGACAATTATTTTACAAGGAGGATGCCTCATGAGGATCTTAAAATTAACAGAGGAGACAAGAACAAATCTTTTGGAGGAGCTTCTAAAGCGAAGTCCAAACAGTTATAAACAGTATGAAGATAATGTAAATGCTATTATTGAAAAGGTGCGTAGAGAGAGAGACAGTGCTGTTTTCTCCTATACCAAACAGTTTGACGGCGCAGATATCAATGAAGAATCCATCAAAGTGACCAGAGAAGAGATTGAAGAAGCATATCATCTGGTAGATCAGAAGCTGATTACAGTGATGAAAAAATCGCTCAATAATATCAGAACTTATCATGAGAAACAGCGGCAATACAGTTGGTTTGACAGTAGACCAGATGGCGTGATGCTTGGGCAGAAGGTGACACCGATTGCCAGTGCAGGCGTGTATGTACCTGGTGGAAAAGCAGCATATCCTTCTTCCGTATTGATGAATGTGCTGCCTGCAAAAGTGGCTGGGGTAGAAAAAATCATAATGACTACTCCCTGTAATAAAGAAGGCAAAGTAAATCCGGCGACCCTTGCCGCTGCAGATCTTGCCGGAGTAGATGAGATCTATAAGGTGGGCGGTGCACAGGCGATTGCAGCCCTTGCTTTTGGTACAGAGAGCATTCCTAAGGTGGATAAAATAGTCGGACCTGGAAATATCTATGTGGCACTTGCCAAAAAAGCAGTATTTGGCCATGTGAGTATTGATTCAATTGCAGGCCCTAGTGAGATTTTAGTATTGGCAGATGAGACTGCAAATCCTAGATATATAGCGGCAGACTTATTGTCCCAGGCGGAACATGATGAATTGGCAAGCGCGATCTTAATCACGACCAGCGAGAAATTGGCACAGCAGGTTTCTAAAGAAGTGGAGCAGTTTACAGCCAATCTTTCTAGAAAGGAGATTATTGAGAAATCTCTGGAAAATTATGGTTATATTTTGGTGGCTGAAAATATGGCAGAGGCAATTGCAGCGGTCAATGAAATTGCCTCAGAGCATCTGGAAATTTTGACTACAAATCCATTTGAAGTGATGATGAGGATCAAAAATGCTGGAGCTATCTTTTTGGGTGAATATGCCAGCGAACCGTTGGGAGATTATTTTGCAGGACCTAATCATGTGCTTCCAACCAACGGCACAGCAAAGTTTTTCTCACCGTTAAGCGTAGATGATTTTATCAAAAAGTCCAGTATTATTTCGTATTCGAGAGAAGCTTTGGAGCCAATTTACAAAGATATTGTTCAATTTGCTACTTCTGAGCAATTGACAGCACATGCAAATTCGATTCAAGTCAGATTTGAAGACTAAGCGAGAAACGAGGGATTATAATGTCAGCAGATAGAATTGCAAGACAACATCGAAAAACAAAAGAGACCGACATCAACCTTACCCTAAACTTGGATGGTTGTGGAACCACACAGTTAGATACTGGGATTGGGTTTTTTGATCATATGTTAGACGGATTTGCGCGCCACGGATTTTTTGACCTTAAAGTACAAGTTCAGGGAGATCTGATTGTAGATACACATCATTCGATAGAAGATACCGGAATCGTTCTTGGTAATGCGATTCGATTTGCCACAAAGGATAAAAAGGGATTGAAACGTTATGGAAGCTGCATTCTCCCTATGGATGAGACATTGGTTTTATGTGCAATTGATCTCTGCGGCAGGCCGTATTTCTCCTTTGAAGGTGAATTTACTGCAGAGAGAATCGGATATATGGAAACAGAGATGGTACGAGAGTTTTTTTATGCAATCTCATACAGTGCTGGTATGAATCTACATATGAAAATCTTATCGGGAATCAACAATCATCATATGGTGGAGGGACTTTTTAAGGCCTTTGGACGTGCATTGGATGAGGCGACTGGAAAAGATCCGAGAATCAAAGATATTATGTCGACGAAAGGTAGTTTATAGGTGAAGCTATGGAATATAAAAACCTGATTGCCACTATTTATTTAAAGAATGGTATGGCAGTAAAGGGACAGGAAAATAGGGAGAGCGCCGGAGATTGGAAGGAACTGGCGAAGGTTTATAACGACAGTGGTGTGGATAAACTATATGTATTTGACCTGGCTGATTCGGAGAAAGAGCATGATATCAATCTGCATACACTAAAAGAATTATGCCGAGTAATTGAGATCCCAATTTATGGAGTGGGATATATTCATCAATTGGAAGATATTAAAAAAATCCTCTATTCTGGATGCAAAGGTGTAATCCTGGATGGTTCTGACCATAATGTAATTCAATTGGCCAGAGAAGGTTCCAGACGTTTTGGCAGAGAAAAAATGCTGATTTCTATGGAAACCGTAGATTTGATCTTTAAACATAAAAGAGAGGTAGAAGAGCTGGTTCATAAATTGGTGGTTTTAAATGAGGATATTGTCAGCGCCTTGGAAAACATTATTGATATCCCTTTTAGTGTGATTGTGCCTGACTATAACACCAAACGCTGGATTAGGATATTAAAGAAAGACTCTGTAACTGGCATAGGAGGGACATATCTCAGCGTTCCACAGACAGATGTCATGAAGTTAAAAGTGCTCCTTGCCACAGAAGGCATAGAAACCCGTAAGTTCAAGTCCGCAATGATGTGGTCAGATTTTAAATTAAATGCTGATGGCATGATACCAGTGATTGTACAGGATTACCAAACCTGTGAGGTGCTGATGCTTGCCTATATGAATGAGGAGGCATTTTACACTACACTTGCTTTGGGTAAAATGACCTATTACAGCCGAAGCCGCGATAAACTTTGGATTAAAGGGGAGACCTCTGGTCATTATCAGTATGTCAAATCCTTGACGATCGACTGTGACAAAGATACGATTCTGGCTAAAGTCTCACAAGTGGGTGCAGCTTGTCATACCGGAAATCCGACCTGTTTTTTCCAGGAATTGGTGAAAAAAGAATATTCTAGTAAGACGCCTTTTAATGTATTTGAGAATGTATATAGCACGATTAAAGACCGCAAACAAAATCCACGCGAGGGTTCTTATACCAATTCTCTCATTGATAAGGGATTAGATCAGATCCTCAAAAAGATTGGAGAGGAAGCCACAGAGATTGTGATTGCTGCCAAAAATTCACAGACAGAGGATATAAAATATGAAATTTGTGATTTTCTCTATCATTTGATTGTGCTGATGGTAGAGACGGGTGTCACTTGGGATGATATTGTGGAGGAATTGAATCGGAGATGAGGAGTTTTGAGGCAAAGAAACTAGAATATTAATTTGTAAATGTTGGTAGTGTTTTGTGCGTTTCATATATGGTTAAGATTTCAATTAAGAGGAAAAGATTTACATAAAAATATTATGTAAATCTTTTCCTCTTTTTTTGGAATAAAGTTAGCATAACTAATCAGCATGTAAAATGTGCGTAAAATCTTGGAAAAAAAATAAATATAGGAATATAATAATTGTTGTATTTTCTAGAATTTATGACATAAACAAGATTATAATTGTGAGAAATGACGAATGTATATGGAGGGGTGGGATTATGAAACGAAAGAAAATATTGAGTATTGTGATGGCGCTAATCTTATCATTGTGTAGTTTTCCGCTGACGGAGGTGCAGGCAGAGGAAGCTTTTCCAGAGGGAGAGACGCTTGAGAAGAACAGAACGGAAGAGTTGGAAAAGTCTGTACAAGAAATTACGCCACAGACAGGAAATGTAAGAATGGCAAATAATATATGGGAAGAATATAGATATAGGGAATTGGAAGATGGGACACTGGAAATCACTGGTTATCAGGGGAATGATACAGAACTTGTGATTCCGGCTGAGATTAATGGGAAACGTGTGACTAGTATCGGGAGTTATGCCTTTGGTGGTTGTAGCAGCCTGACGGGGATAGAGCTGCCGGCAGGAATTACCAGTATTGGGGTTAATGCCTTTTCCGGTTGTCGCAGCCTGACAGAAATAAAACTGCCAGAAAGTCTTACTATCATAGGGGATTATGCCTTTGGAGAACTTAAGGATATGGAATTGCTTGTATATAAGAACAGTTACGCTGAAAAATATGCAAAGCAATATAAGTATAGTTATAAATATATTTTCCACGCTTGGGACACAGACATTGTCAAAGCCACCACAAAGAAAAACGGCAGCATCACAAAAACCTGTACAGAATGCGCAAAGCAGACCACAGAAACCATTTACGCAGTTAAAAATATAAAGCTGTCCCAAACTTCCTATACCTATAATGGAAAAAGCCAAAAGCCTTCTGTTACGGTTAAAGACCGTAAGGGAAAAGCCTTGAAAAATAAGACCGATTATACGGTTACTTATCCCAAGAACATGAAAAATGTGGGAAATTATACTGTTACCATAAAATTAAAAGGAAATTACAAAGGCACAGTAAAAAAGACCTTCCAAATAATCCCTAAGGGAACCACGATTTCTAAAATCACACCAAAGAAAAAAGGCTTTGCCCTGAAATGGAATAAGCAGGCGGTTCAGACCACAGGCTATGAAGTCGCCTATTCCACCAATAAAGATTTTACGAAAAAGGCTACAGGAACCATAACAGTGGGCAAAAGTAAAACCGTTTCCAAGTCTGTGTCCAAACTGAAAGCAAAGAAAAAGTATTATGTAAAAATCAGGACATACAAGGCAGTAAAAATAAATGGAAAAGCTAAAAAACTGTATTCTGCCTGGTCAAAAATAAAAACTGTGATAACAAAATGATAGGAAAGGATTTCAAACAGAAACCAAGTGAACAAATAAATTAGAGTTGAAAGAATCTTCTGATTGTGAATAGATATAATTGGGGGATTCTTTTTATATTTTCCCAAGGAATCCAATTGAGTAAATCAGAAAATCATGATAAAATGAAAACATAAGGAGATGAAACTCAAATGGATTACCAAAAGGCATGGGAAGAACTACAAATTAAGGATGATTTTCTCTTTGCAAAAGTAATGCGTGACAAGAAAATATGCGCTGCACTTATAGAAAGACTGCTGGGAACAAAAATTAAAGATATCATATATCTGGAAGAGGAAAAAAAGATTGATATCAAATGGGATGCAAAAAGTGTCAGGCTTGATGTATATGTGGAAGATGGGAATCGCGTATTCAACTTGGAAATGCAGACAACAAATCAGAAAAATCTTCCCTATAGGAGCCGTTATTATCAGGGAATGATTGACTTAAATACAATAGAAAAAGGTGAAAGTTACCGAAAACTAAAAGAAAGCTATGTGATTTTTATCTGTACATTTGACCCATTTGAGCAGGGAAAGGCAAAATATACGTTTGAAAATCTCTGTGTAGAAGACAAAGAGCTAAGACTGAAGGATGGGACAAGAAAAATCTTTTTAAATGCTAAAGGTTATCAAAATGCAGAAGAGGAGGATGTGCGGGAATTTCTCAAGTATGTGAATGGAGAAGAAAGTGATAATATATTTGTGAAGAAAATAGAGAACAAGGTAGAACAGATAAAGTCAAACAAAGAATGGAGGCAGGAATATATGACAATGTTGATGAGAGAGGCAGAAATCAGAGAACAAAGCAGGGAAGAAGGAAGATTGGAAGGAAGATTAGAAGGAGTGGAAGAAGGAATAAAAGGAATGGTCTTAGTGCTGAAAGAATTAGGGGTGCCCACACAGACAATCTTGTCACAAATTCAGGAAAAGTTTCATCTTAGTCAGGAACTTGCCCGTAAATACCTGTAAATTTGATTGGAAATAATGCGTTATTTTTATGAAAATCTTAAAGGGATTCTCGTCTGATAGTAATAGAATTTTAATTATTTTTGAACTGTTTTGAGTCATAATATGATTATAATATAGTTTTGAAAATGGAAAGAAGATTATAAATATGACCAGATAACACTCAAAAGCGTAAATCCGGTTACAGGTGAATCAGTAAAAAGGCGTATAATGAAAACCCTTTAGGATTGGAAATATGATGTTGCAACTGTCGAATCTTTTATTATTTTTTATACTCCAGAGCCAATAATGAAAGTCCTTATAGGGTACGAATAAACCACCAGATTAGCTGGTGGTTTTAATTTGGTTAAATATTCAGTTTTGTTGTATTTTTCTCTTGATTTCTGTATTTATTATATCATAAAATGCCTGAAAACTCAAGACTAGTATTGATCTGCTGTAGGTGCTATACTCAATCAAAGTTACTGTTCACTCTTATGCCATTCGCAAAGGTTTTCCGCTTCGCTCCAGTTGTTGCCAAGCATCACTAGCGCTTAGCAGCTTACAGCATTTTTCCACTGTGTTGCAGATAACTTTGCTCATAAAATGTTCTGCATTTTGTTTCGATCCATGCTAAACAAGTCCCACTAGTATTTAGCACTGTTCCTTTCATCATCACAAATGGAGAAATTATCATGCAAGTATGTGATTGCTTCTATTGGCTTATGAGTGAATTGTAACCAGGCAATAGATTATGTATCATTGGCATAAGTTACAAGAGGAGGATATGTATGGGAGAAAAAAATCTGATGACTGTAGCATGGATGGAATTGCTCTCAAAGCAGACAAAATTTACAGGATTGATGGAGACCAATCAATATTCTGAGGAATATGGGCTTACTTTGAGTGAAGAAGATGCCAAAGTGCTGCTGGCAGAGACGGGACATACTTTGCAGGAAGAGAGAAGGGTTGAATTTGGCCCTGGCGTCATGCCTCAAATTATCTGTGCATTTTGTGATTCTACGTATATTTCGCAGGAAGATTATGTACAGACTTTGGTTCGTCTGCAGGAGATCTTTTTTCTGTATAAAAATGAAATGTTGGATGAAATCACAGATGAAGAACTGCTGAATTTTATGAAGGAACAGTTTGAAACTATTTGCTGTGGAGATCTGGATTATTTGGAAAATACCTGTCTGATGATTTTTTCCCAGGCAATCCGTGCAGGTTATCAGGGCTTTCAGAGAAGCTGTGGAACAGGAGAGTATCACCAGTTTGATGAAGTGGAACGCTGGGATCATGAACTATATTTGGAAGCATTGAGCGACTTATTGAGCTAAGGGGGGAATGTGATGAGTGCATATGGTATGACATTTGAGATGGAAGAACTAGTGTCGATTGTGGCACAATTAACCGAGCGTTTTACCGGATATGAGAGCACTTCTGTCACCTATGAGAAAGCAGAACAGCTTATGGGGGCTGTCCTTTATAGTATTCACGAATTTGAACAGACAAAAGGCTCTGGTCTGGTAGCTGAGGGTTTCACTGCCCAGGAAGCATATACACAGGGATGTAGCTTGCTGAAGGCAAAAATGGAACAGACATTGGAACAATACAATCAGCAAATTCTCCATTTTGATGCTTTTGGAAATCTTTGTCTGAAGGATTTGATTTATCAAGGGATTCCTGAATTTTTTAAGTGGTACGATCCAATCTATAATCCACAAAATACTATACTAACGCTAGATTATCCGCTAATGACTAGTCTTGGAGAAGTTTGCGGGATTGATGCCATCTCCCAATATCTGAATTATATCTGGATGGAACAGCAGTTTTTGGGCAAATTGCAGCGCGAATATATTATCACAGTACTGGAAGCATATCATCCTCAGCATGAGGAATTGATAGAAAATCTATGTAGTATCGTGTTTACAAATTTAATGGGACATATGTTACTACAGAAACCTTTACAAGATGGTCACTTTCAGAGTGAAGATTATGAAAGACTGCGGGATCTGTTACATGGATATGATAATATTTATCCTTTGTTAAAAAAGATCGCAGAAACATTTTTCTGTAAATATTTTAGTGAAAATCAGGAGATATTACAGTATTTTTTGCCAGAAATTTCTAATTTGGCGGTGCGTCTGGAACATGCATTGGAAAATAATTGTTTGTTCCATATTTTTCCAGGAAGTTCAAATATGGGTCAGCAATGACGGCAGATGTTTTGACAACAGTATACAGGTTGTTTCGCTAACTTTTTCACCTGCGGCTTTCGGGATTAACACTTTTGTGAAAATAGAAATTCAGTTCTTTTCAAATGAACATGAAAATAGAAATTCAATCTTTTTCAAATAAATTGGAATTGTCTTTCTTTCCTTTCATGGGATTCCCAATAGTTACAAAAAACATGCATTTTTTATATAATATTGTACTAAAATAGAACAAAGCTATTTTAGGAGTGTCATATGGTAAAATCATTGGAAGAATCCGCTGCAGAACGCAGAAGTTACATTGAACAGGCCCGTGCTGCCTTTCAAAATCCAGTACAGGGGCGTAATCAGGAATATCAAAAAGAGGAGCCGGTTGTCAGTTATTCTACATTTGGAATACGTATTGTGATTGCTGTGCTCTTATTTGCAGCTTTTATCTATTGTGACCAGGAAAAAATTACCTTTCAGGGTTTTGGAACAAAAGATCTAATCAAGCAGATTGAGTGGAATCCACTTCCCACAGAAGAATTGGAAAAGCTGCTGAAAGATGTAGAGATTACAAATACCCCTTAATATTTTTTTCTGGCAAATCGGCAACAAAGAAATATGTAGCAAAAGCAACCGTACCAGGCGCAGCAGAGCAAAAATATTTTATAATTAAGACAAGAGAGGAAATTAATATTGTGAAAATAAGAACAGAAAAATATGAGGACTATTTTATGGTAGAGTCCCTGATAAAAAGAGCTTTCTGGAATGTCAATATGCCAGGTTGTAATGAGCATTATATCGCTCATTGTATTCGTAAGCATTCAGATTTTATTCCAGAACTTAGCCTAGTATTGGAAGAAGATAAGAAAATAGTTGCCAGTATTATGTATACAAAGTCATCTTTGGTGGACGAACAAGAGAATCGTAAGGAAATTCTTACTTTTGGTCCGCTTGCGGTTGAACCAGCCTGTCAGAGAAAAGGATATGGAAAAGCATTGTTGGAAAGATCCTTTGAACTGGCCAGAGATCTGGGTTATGATACAATTGTTATTTTTGGACATCCAGGAAATTATGTGAGTCGGAGATTTAAAAGCTGCAAAAAATATAATGTATGTTTATCAGATCATATCTTTCCTGCAGCAATGCTTGTAAAGGTGCTGCAGGAGGATGCACTGGATGGAAGATTGTGGCGTTATCAGGAGAGTGAAGCTTTTCAATTTGATATGTCAGGATATGAGGAATTTGATAAAAATTTTGAGCAGTACATGCCAGAAGAAAAGCCCTGCCAGGAAGAATTTTATATCTTAAGCCATGCCCGTATTTTTGAATAATTGTTTTATAAAGTGTCCCATCTTCAGAAAAAAGATGGAGACACTTTATTTTTAGAAAAAACATTATAAAATGGATGAAGAGATTTGCGATTTAGTTTTCTGATAAAATACTCTCATAGCTTGTACAAAAAATTCTGTGCTTCCTTTTCCATACTGCGTATCATTGGCATCAATCACTTTCTTATAAGTTGATAAATTTTCTTATTCCTATTATAATAAAACCATGTGTATCAGGACAACAGGAGGTATTTTATGAAGCTTGACCGAATGATTGGGATCTTATCCATTTTGTTGCAGCAAGATAAGGTGACAGCTCCCTATCTTGCAGAAAAATTTGAAGTTTCCCGCCGCACCATCAGCCGAGACATTGAAGCGCTTTGCATGGCGGGCATTCCATTGGTAACAGAACAGGGGAAAAATGGCGGTATTTCCATTATGGAAGGATATAAAATTGACCATACACTGCTCAGTACATCGGACATGCAGGCGATTTTAGCAGGTCTTAGAAGCTTAGACAGTGTCAGTGGAACCAATCGCTATGCACAGCTTATGGAGAAGCTGTCAGTGGGAGCCTCCAATCTGCTTGCAGGAGATACACACATATTAATTGATCTTTCCTCCTGGTATAAAGCCTCTTTATCTCCGAAAATTGAATTACTCCATGATGCAATTCTGTCTCAGCATAAAGTTTCTTTTACCTATTTTTCACCAGCGGGAGAATCACATAGAATCCTAGAACCATATGATTTGATTTTTCAGTGGGCCAACTGGTATGTATGGGGATGGTGTGCATACAGAGAAGATTTTCGGCTTTTTAAACTGAGACGGATGACAGAATTACAATTGGATGAAACTTTTGAAAAACGTGTGGTTCCGATTCCAGATCTCTCTTTTCGTGGAGTATCTTCTGACGTGTATCAAGTGAAGGCTATCATTCAGCCACAATATAAATGGCGTCTGATAGAAGAATACGGTCCAGAAAGCTTTACCATTCAGCCAGATGGCACATTGCTTTTTTCTTTTGGTTTTGCAGATAAATCCAGTATTGTTGGTTGGATTGTTTCATTTGGAGATGGTGCAGAGCTTTTAGAACCGACAGAAGTTCGAAAGGATCTATTGGAGTTTGCAGAAGGGATTCGCAAAAAATATTTCAAATCATGACATACAGATGTCTTGTTTCATTTGTTAAAATTAAGCCATCAAATGAAAGGATGGTTTTAATTATGAAGTATGAAATTGTAAGATTAGAAGAAAAAATTGCTGTTGGAGTATCAGCGCGGACCAACAATATGTCCCCAGATATGGGAGCTGTGATCGGAGGTTTGTGGAATCGTTTTTACAATGAGGGAATCTATGCCTCTATCCCCAGAAAAGCGGGGAAAAAAGCGTTGGGGATTTATACAGATTATGCTGGTGACTGGAAAGCAGATTACACAGTGTTTGCTGCCTGTGAGACAACAGCAGAACCACAGGGAAACCAGTATAGTATTTGTCGGATTCCGGCTGGTCGCTATGCGAAATTTGTTGTACATGGAGATATGGTCCAGGCAGTTGCCGCAGCATGGCAGGAGATCTGGCAGATGGATTTGCCCAGAACTTTCCAATGTGATTTTGAGGAATATCAGGATGATTGTATGGACAATGCAGAGATCCATATTTATGTTGGATTGAAAGAGGAAAATTAGATATGGCGTCAAAGATTGAATTTGTGGAATTTGTTGCAGATCAACTGCGGCAGGCTGGAGATATCACTTATAAGAAAATGTTTGGAGAATATGGATTATACTGCAATGGAAAGATTTTTGCAGTGATCTGTGAAGATCAGCTTTTTATCAAGATCACCGAGTCGGGGCGTAATTTATGTCCGGAATTGTCTGAAGTGCCGCCTTATCAGGGTGCAAAAAATTATTTTCTTGTAGAAGATGTCGAAAATCAGCAGTTATTGACAGAGTTAGTGACTGCAACTTGTGAGGAACTTCCAGAACCAAAACCGAAAAAGAAAAAGAAGGAGTAATGCATGGCATTTGACTATAAAAAAGAGTATAAAGAATTTTACTTGCCAAAGAACAAACCAGAATTGGTGACGGTGCCGCCGATGAATTTTATCGCTGTTCGCGGCAAAGGGGATCCCAATGAGGAAGATGGTGCATACAAACAGTCTATCGGTTTGCTTTATGGGATTGCCTATACAATTAAAATGAGCAAGAAAGGCAGTCATCAAATGAAGGGATATTTTGACTATGTAGTTCCCCCCTTGGAGGGGCTTTGGTGGCAGGAGGGTATCAAAGGAGTCGATTATGCGCACAAAGAGAATTTTATGTGGATTTCTATGATTCGTCTGCCAGAATTTGTCACAAAAGATGAGTTTGACTGGGCAGTTTCAGAAGCCACAGAGAAGAAAAAAACTGATTTTTCTAAGGTAGAGTTTTTTACTTATGAGGAAGGGCTTTGTGTACAATGTATGCATATTGGTCTCTATGACGATGAACCTGCAACCATAGAGGCTATGGATGCCTTTGCAGAAGCGAAGGGATATTTGCCAGATATGGTCAGTGGCCGCTATCATCATGAAATTTATTTAAGTGATGTAAGAAAATGTAAACCAGAGAATTTAAAGACAGTAATTCGACATCCACTGAAAATCAGATAATACCTTCGGATCATATTGTCATATGAAGAATCGAGTGTCAAAAGTGCCTTTGACACCCAAATCATAGGAAGGACAAAAGATAGAAAATATGTAATTACTCTTATGAAAATAGATATTCATCCCTTTACAAATAAGTTTGGAAGGTTTGAATATCTATTCTGATGTGGTTCTAATTATCTTAAAATTTTTTGAAAATATTTCTTGTACTTATGGCAATCAACAACGATATTGTACCAGAAAATAAAACAACAGCATATTCAAATCCTTTACTAATTTCGAATAAGACACCATATAATGCGTTGCCTAATGGCTGTGCGCACATGGAAACAGTAAGGATGACGGCAATTACTTTTCCAATTAAATTTTGCGGAGTCTCTCTCTGAATAAAAGACATCATTTGCACGACAAAAATGGTGGAACAAACCATAATGATAAAACAGCATATGGTGATCACTATATAATTTATCATTCCAGAGGAAAAGAGCAACAGTGAAGCAGCAATTGGAAATACGCTGATGGCACAAGCTATGATCAGATTTCCAGATTTTTGAATGGAGAGTTTGTTTGAAAAAATGCCTGCACAGATGCCTCCTGTCAATCCTCCCGCTGCCAATGCCCCTTCTGCAAAACCATAGAGTTTATTTGCCTGCGTTGCTCTTAAATCCAGTACCTCAGTCATCAGATATGGCAATGCGACAATAATCATTGCTGCTAAAAACAGGTTGATTCCACATATTACCAGCAGAGTTTTTCCGATGACAGGATTGTCTCGGCGAATAAACCAAATGCTTTCGGCAAAATCCCTTTTTGCCATCTCCCAGATACCACCTTCTGAATTTTGCTTTTGAAAGGGGATTTTAATAAAAAGTTCCATCACTGCAGATACAAAGAAGCATATCATACAGATCCAAAGAACTGGTTTTAGGCCATATGTACTATATAAAATACCTCCAAGTACCGGACCAATCAAGGATGCAAAAGAAGTGATCGTATTGATTATAGAATTTGCCGCCATAATATGATCTTGATGTACCAATGCAGGTATACTAGCCTGTACAGATGGCTGATATGCACCGGCAATTCCATAGAGAAGCATCAATGTAGCTGTCAACAGGATAATGAGATTTATTCCATTCATAAGCACAGAAAATGTCAAGATAACCAATGCTGTAAAGAAATCCAAGATAACCATTACATTTCTTTTATTTACCCTGTCTGCAATAATGCCGCCAATAGGAGAGAGCAGAATAGAGGGTAGAAAGGCACATGCTGTAACAGTTCCATATAGTGCGGAAGAACCTGTGAGGTTTAATAAGTATAAGGGCAATGCAAATCGTAATGTGGCATTTCCAAACAAGGAGATGATCTGTCCAATGACAACTAAAATAAAATCTTTTGAAAATAATTTATGATTCATATATTAAACCTCCAATTTTTCTATTTCTTTGGTCAGAATATGGTATAGAAAATGAGCAATCATAACGAAAATGACACTCATGGCCAGCATAATCCAAAGTATATGGTTTGGATAAGCTGCAATAAGGTTGGTTGTACTACAGACAACAATCAGAGAACATACAATAGTGGCAATTACGGAACGTTTTTTCCACCCGCAGACAACAGAAATAATACCAACTGCGGAAGATAAAATACCCATCAATATACTTGAAAACAGGACAAAAAGAGCAAAATGTTCCGTATTCATCTTGGGCATAATGTGAAAGATTTGTGCTGTAAAAAACATCAGAATTACCACCAATAGATTACTGATACATGCAGAAATAGCTGTGATTGCACAAACAATGATACATTTTGTTTTCAGTATGGATTTTCGATTGATAGGATAACTCAATAAAATAACTGCATTTTTCTCACAATATTCGTTGATAATTACTTTTGCTGCGATCACTGCTGAAAAAATACTGAAGCAGGCAAAGGATAATGCAGTCGTTAATGCTAGTAGCCCCTCCCAATTTGCAAACAAATCTTCATCATCAAATGTGCCGCTTGCTCCCATTTCAAATTGAAAAATAATGAGAAATAAAACACCAAGTGCCAATAAACTGGCAAATATGCCTGCTATTGCCCAAAGATAAGTAGATAACTTTATTTTTAACAATTCCAATTTGAATAAATTCATTTTGATCCTCCTCTCATAAGTTCAATTACATAATCTTCAAAATGTGCTCCATATTCAGATGTCTTTTCTGCTACTTCAAATTCTTGTGTAATATATCCTCCTGAAAGAATACCTATTCGGTCTGCGGTGTTACGAATTTCTCCAATAATATGGCTTGACAATAAAATGGACATTCCTTGATCTGTCAAATTTCTCATCAATTCACGCAATTCTGTAACCGCAATTGGGTCAAGGCCATTCAAAGGTTCATCCAATATCAATAATTTAGGCTGATGGATGATTGCCCTTGCCAGTCCAAGTCTTTGTTTCATGCCAAGTGAATATTGAGAGATCGGTTTATGATTTACATTATTTAATCCTACCAAATGTAATGTCTCAGCTATGTTAGCAGTTTTTTGCATATAACACAAGTGCATAGATAGAAGTTCAGTGGCATTGAGATGTTCATAGAATGTTGGTGTTTCAATTACGCTGCCAACATCGGATAAATATTCTGGGTGATTGCCTGCTTCTTCTCCCAAAACATAAATAGTTCCGTTGTCAATTTGTTGTAATCCAAGTATCATTTTCATCAAGGTAGTTTTTCCAGCGCCATTGATTCCTAATAGTCCGTATATCTCTCCCTCGTAAATTTGAAAACTGCAGTGTTGAATTACTTGTGTTTCCTGATAACTTTTGGCAACAGAATTTACAGTGACAATTGTTTTCATGATTTCTCCTTTCTTTTTCAAACCGCATGACGGTATGTATATAATTTAAAATTTTTCTGCCCATTTACAGGGCAGAGTATATGGATAGATCAAGGACTTGTATTATTTGTTCTTTTGATAGATAGATGTCAGTTCCTGTAATCTTTCTAAGAGTTCATTGTCTATCAGATTTAGTCCAAAACCTTGCAGCATCTGGTCAAACACCATAAATTTACGGTAGGATTCTTCCACGGAACTATCAAATATCATCGGATTCATCCAGACATTTGCTACCAGTATAATTAATTCTGCCAATTGTTCTGGATATTCTGTTTCAATAGAACCATCGGAGACGCCCTGTTGGATAATTGGAAAAATATAATTTGGCGCCGCTTCTTCGATTGTATCATGCAATAGGCTGAAAAGAAGTTTTGGATTATTATGAAAATCTGGGGCCACAGTAAAGATATCATTTTGCACAGGCCGGCAGATGGATGCTTTAAAAATAGTTTTCAGTTTCTCTTTGCCGCTAAGATCAGTGCGGTCACGAATCTGTGCAAGCAATTGATTCGAATCTGCAGTAATCCTGTCTGTGACAGCAACCAAAATATCTTCTTTTGATTTAAAATGATGATAAATTGCGCCTTTACTGAGTCCATCCAAATGATCAATAATATCCTGGATGGAAGTATGTTCATATCCTTTCTCCATAAACAAACGAAAAGCAACATCCAATATTAAATTAACAGTTTTTTCTGGATGTTTATTTCTTGCCATTGTCTCTGCACCTCCTAAACCGACCAGTAGTATGTATGGAGTTTAACATACTAATAGTATGTTTGTCAAGGAATTTATGGATAGCTCAATCTTACACAGATTGACTTCTTTGGCAGGAACATTTAGAATGATGAATGATTAGATGTATTGAGGAGACAAAATAATGGATGTATACGTAACAAGCGCTTTCTGTAAAAACAACAGTGGTGGGAATAAGGCAGGTATCGTTTTTGACAGCACTGATTTGACCTCAGAACAAAAGATACAGACAGCGAAGGAATTAGGCTTTTCAGAAACAGCTTTTCTATCAGCATCCCAAGTTGCAGATGTTAAGTTGCAATATTTTACACCAACAGAAGAAGTTCCGCTGTGTGGTCATGCTACCATTGCTGCATTTTCTACACTCAGATTGTTAAATATGTTAAATAAACAGACTTATACCATAGAGACAGGAGCAGGAATTCTTCATATTAGGATAAAAAAAGATGGTCTGATACTGATGGAACAAAATTGTCCAATATATTCTGACATTTTAGATGCCAATCTAATGGTGGATTGTGTCGAAGACCATTTTATAAAACATAAGTTGCCAATACAAATCATATCTACAGGGTTAAAAGATATCATGCTGCCGATTTGTTCTGTAGGGCATCTGCAGCAATTAACTCCCAATTTTGAGAAGATAGCAGCATTATGTAAGGAAAGAAATGTTGTTGGAATCCATGCGTTTACTCTGTTAGAGCAGTCTGAGATAACAGCAATATGCAGAAATTTTGCGCCATTATATGGGATAGATGAGGAATCAGCAACTGGAACAGCGAGCTGTGCCTTAGCATGTTATCTGTTTAAATATTATCAGAAACAAAAACAATATATTTTTGAGCAAGGACATAATCTGGGGCAAATTTCAAGAATTATAGTAGATATTACATATCATAAAGATTGTATAGAGTCTGTTTATGTCGGTGGATATGGTTATTTAATTTGTCAGAGAAATGGTTCTATTTCAGAAAAGTGATAAGAAAAAGAATCGGGAAGAGAAATCGTGTCATTTTATGATACTACACTAAAATAGTATTTGTAAATATATAGAAAAGTGATAAAATAGTTTGTATGTTAGGAATAAAAACGACATGAAATATTGTTTTGCTGATAAAATTAAAAAACAAAATTTGATTTAAGGAGAAATGAAAAGTGGCGAAACAGATGAAATTTAATCTATTCTGCGATAATAAACTAGTTTGTATGATAGAGGATTTACAGAATAATTTTTCCATTAAGGATATATTAGTGCGTTATAACAATCATCTATTGCATAGATGGATAGAAAATTATAAAACTGGAATGAAACATCTAGTTGTTAGCATACAACAAAATCCTCAGAATCCTACTATTATAAAAACAAATATTACTAAGAAGGCATCAAATTTTGCATTGATTTTAAAATGGCATCACTTCTACCTGTTAGAGAATAAATTTGTATTATTTATGAAAAAAACAAAAGTTTTAGTGGTTATTGGTATGTGTCTTGTCTTGACAGGATGCGGGGATGGAACAAGTGGAGTTACACAAGAGGAATATAACAAGGTTGTTGCACAGAGAGATACTTATAAACAGCAATTAGAAGAAATTTTTTTCTTGTAGTTAAGAATAATTCTGAAAAAACGATATCTATTGATACAAATACAATTGCCAAAGATACAGAGGGTAAAACTGTAGGAGACGTCTCTTCTAGTGAACAAGCAATAGGCTCTGGGCATGAAGTCTGCTTAGTCAATTATTTTGAAAACGTTAAAAGTAATTCAACTTTTGACTATAATATAACTGTAAAAGAAGACGATGTTTACGAACCTGTATTTGAAGATTTGTCTTTTGAAGAATTAGACACAGGCGAAAAAGTAATTATTACATGTACAAACAATGGAGATAAGACTGCACAATATGTTATAGGAACCGTATTGTATTTCTCTGGAGATCATTTGGTAGGCTATGTATCAGACATATTTACCGATGATGATTATGAATTACAGCCAGGTGTATCTATTACAAAAGAATTTGATTTTTATGGAAAAGAAGGATATGACAGGTTTGAAGTGTATTATTCAGGAAGAAGATTTATTGATGGATTCTAATGCTAAGAAAGTTGAGTGATTAATAAACAAAATCTGAAAGGAGAATTGTTGTGGCATCATTAGCCTTAAGTGATGAAATTTTAATGTCTGTTGATAAGCCTGCGCGCTATATCGGAAATGAAGTAAATATGGTACGAAAACATCCAGAAAATGTGGCCATTCGTTTTGTAATGTGTTTTCCAGATGTATATGAAATTGGTATGTCCCATCTGGGTATTCAGATTTTATATGATATGTTTAATCAGAGGGAAGATGTCTACTGTGAACGCGTCTATTCTCCCTGGATGGATTTGCATCATATTTTGAAGGAAAAGAAAATCCCTCTATTTACACTGGAAACACAATCCCCTGTAAAAGATATGGATTTCTTAGGGATTACGATACAATATGAAATGTGTTATACCAATATCCTTCAAATATTGGATTTAAGCCAGATTCCTCTGTTTGCAGAGGAGCGCACAGAGGCTGACCCCATTGTGATTGGAGGAGGACCCTGCACTTATAACCCAGAACCCTTAGCGGATTTTTTTGATCTATTTTATATCGGTGAAGGAGAGACACAGTACAATGCATTGTTTGATCTCTACCAATCCATACAAAAACAGGGTGGTACAAGACGGGAGTTTTTACGGGCAGCGTGTAAATTACCAGGGATTTATGTTCCTTCTCTTTACGAAGTCACCTATCAGGAGGACGGAACAATCGCCGCTTTTACTCCTAAATATCAGGATGTGCCTGCAAAAGTTCGCAAGGAGATTCAGACAGACTTGACAGATGCCCCTTATCCACGTAATCCATTGGTGCCATTTATTAAAGTGACACAAGATCGGGTAGTGTTAGAAATTCAACGCGGCTGTATTCGCGGCTGCCGTTTCTGTCAGGCAGGCATGATTTACCGTCCCACCAGAGAGCGTGATGTAGATATGTTAAAAGACTGTGCCAGACAAATGCTTGAGCATACTGGGCATGAAGAGATTTCTTTGAGTTCTTTAAGTTCCAGCGATTACAGCCAGCTCTCAGAATTAATCCAATACCTCATGGATTTCAAGGAAAAGGGCGTCAATATTTCTCTGCCCTCTCTGCGCATTGATGCCTTTTCGCTGGATGTGATGAGTAAGGTACAAGATGTTCGAAAAAGCAGTCTTACTTTTGCACCAGAAGCCGGTTCTCAACGCCTGAGGAATGTCATCAACAAGGGATTGACGGAAGAAGTGATCTTAAATGGGGCAGGCTTGGCGTTTGAGGGCGGCTGGCAGAAGGTAAAGCTTTACTTTATGTTAGGCCTGCCCTCAGAGACGGAGGAAGATATGCGTGAGATTCCGCGGTTAGCCGATAAGATTGCCCGTTGTTACTATGAGATTCCCAAAGATCGACGAAACGGAAAATGTCAGATCACAATCAGCACCTCCTTTTTTGTGCCAAAGCCTTTTACCCCTCTGCAGTGGACACCTATGTGCACCAAGGAAGAGTATCTGGCCAGAGCCAGAGTAGTAAATGAGGAGATGAAGGCACAGTTAAACCGCAAGAGCTTAAAGTATAACTGGCATGAAGCGGATGTCACAGTGTTAGAGGGCGTATTTGCACGAGGAGACCGGCGTGTGGGACAAGTTCTTCTGAAAGCGTATGAAAAAGGTTGTATGTTTGATGCCTGGACAGAGGCTTTTGACAATCAGAAATGGATGGATGCTTTTGAGGAATGTGGAGTCTCCATTGATTTTTATAATTTACGTACTAGAAGTCTGGATGAGGTGCTGCCCTGGGATTTTATTGATTGTGGCGTATCAAAAGAATTTTTTATAAGGGAATGGCAGCGTGCTCAGGAGGAAATCATTACTTCCAATTGCAGACAGCAGTGTAATGGCTGTGGCGCCGCTCAATTCCAAGGAGGTGTTTGTCTTGAATATCAGAATTAAGTTCCAGAAATATGGTGTGATGAAATTTATCGGACACTTGGATATGATGCGGTATTTTCAGAAGGCAATCCGGCGGGCAGGGATTGATATTGCATACTCAGAAGGTTACAGCCCGCATCAAATCATGTCCTTTGCAGCTCCGCTTGGAGTTGGCGTTACCAGTGACGGAGAATATTTTGATATTGAGGTAAAGTCATCGAAATCCAGTCAGGATGCAATTGAGGCACTTAATCAGACTATGGTGGAAGGGATTCGTGTGCTGGAGTATAAAAGACTGCCAGATACCGCCAAAACTGCCATGTCATTGGTGTCTGCCGCAAGTTATCTAGTTTATGTAAAATCAGGTTATGAAGCTCTGGCCGCTTCTATAGAGGAACTTCAGGCAAAAGTGGAAGCATTTTATCAAGAGCAGGATGAAATTAATATTGTAAAACAGACGAAAAAACAAGAAATTAACATGAACTTAAAGCCCTTAATCTATGAGATGAAGGCCTTAAACTTGAAGGATTTGCAGCATTTACATGAAGTTCAAGTAGAAAATCCAGAGATACTAGCTTCTTGCTGCAGTCAATCTTTGGAACAAGACGAGACGATACACAGTCTTTCCGTACCTGCATTATATTTAAAAGTATGTACTGGAAGTGCAGATAACGTAAAACCTGAATTGGTGCTAGAGGCGTTCTGCCAATTTCACGGATTGTCCTATGAGCCTTTCGGCTTGCAAATTCATCGTTTGGAAGTTTATGCGAAGTCGGATGAAATTCCCGTCAAGGGAGAGAAAGAACGTCAGCAATATCAACAATTTCTTGATCATTGGAAAAAGAAATGTCTGCAGCAAGGAAGACCGTTTCCTGTATTTTTGACTTTAGGAGAACTTGGAGAAGAAATAGAAGGATAATGATTGAATCTAAAATTGCTTCTGTGATGTAAGTTATATATGGAAACAGGAAATATGGATGGAAAAATATGGAAACTACATTTTTGGTAACAAAACTGATTCGAGATCAAAGAACTTATATAGCTACAGCGCTCTATCAAGAACGGAAATTGTTAGAAATTTCTCTGGATTCTCAGCAGGAAGAAAGTATTTTAGGAAACATTTATGTGGGCAGAGTAAAAGATATTGTGAAAAACTTAAACGCAGCTTTTATTGAGATTGCTCCTGGTGTTCCTTGTTATTATGGGTTGGAGAATTTAAAGAATCCTTTGTATGTGAAAAAAATTAATAGTCCTAGAATGGTGCAAGGGGATGAAGTGGTAGTTCAGGTGGTTCGTGAGAAGAGTAAGGGAAAGCCGCCTAGGGTCAGTACCAACCTTACATTTACTGGAAAATATCTAGTATTGACCAGTGAAAATACAACGGTTGGGTTTTCAAAAAAACTTGATTTTGAGACTAAAAATAGATTGAAGAGTACCTTGAATTTTGAAAAGATGCGAGAATTTGGAGTAATTGTGCGCACAAATGCAGCTTTCGCATCTTTAGATGAGATTTTAGCTGAATATCATGTTCTCAAACAAGAATATCTTCAGATTAAGAAAATCTTTTCCCATCGTACCGTTTTTAGCTGTCTTAGGAAACGAATGCCAGAATATCTTTGCAGCCTGCAAAATCTCAATCAGGGACAGCTTGATACGATTATCACTGATGATTTAGTAATTTATGAGCAACTTCGAGATTATTTACAGGAATTTCAACCCGAAAACAGTCAAAAACTTAGATTACATGAAGATAAGTTAATCAGCCTTAATAAGCTTTACAGCCTGGATATCCGTCTGCAGGAAGCCTTGCAGGAACGGGTATGGTTAAAATCTGGGGGGTATCTAGTAATTCAGCCTACAGAAGCGCTCACGGTTATTGATGTAAACTCAGGAAAAAGTATTGCCAAAAAACAAGCGCAGGAACATTATCTTAAGATTAATCTGGAAGCTGCCGAGGAGATTGCGCATCAGCTTCGACTTAGAAATCTTTCTGGTATTATTATCATAGATTTTATTGATATGAAATCAGACGAAGATAACGATACATTGATGAAAAGTTTGCGCGCCTACGTCCGTAAAGATTGTGTGCGTGTTCAGGTAGTGGATATGACAAAACTTCATCTAGTGGAGATAACCCGAAAAAAAATAAAGAAATCTTTGAAAGAACAGTTGACATAATTGGTATTTTGTGCTAATCTATATGAGTATGCCGCACAGTGAGGTTAAAGTCTGCATAAGCAGCACCGTAACTGGCGAGTAATGATAATAGGAGGTGCCATATGTACGCAATTATAGCAACAGGTGGTAAGCAGTACAAAGTATCTGAAGGCGATATCATTACCATTGAAAAGCTTGGTGTGGAAGCTGGTGAAAAAGTTACTTTTGATGACGTGTTAGCAGTAAGTGACGGTTCCTTAAAGGTTGGAGCCGACGCAGCAAATGCAACAGTAGAAGCTTCTGTAGTGGAAAACGGCAGAGGAAAAAAAGTAATCGTTTACAAGTATAAGAGAAAAACTGGCTATCACAAAAAGAACGGTCACAGACAGTCCTTTACCAAGGTTAAGATTGAAAAGATTAATGGCTAATCGATAAGGAATTGTTATGGTGACAATAACGATTTATGAAAACCAGAACAAGGAATATACAGCGTTTCGTTGTATGGGACATGCTGAATATGCTGTTTTAGGAGAAGATATTGTATGCGCCGCTGTCTCTGTGTTGGTAATCAATACCATCAATTCCGTGGAACATCTTGTTTCAGATAAGTTTGAATTGGCAACAGATCAAGAGAGTGGTTTGATTGATTTTTCTTTGCAGGAAGGCTATTCTAAAGAATCGCTTTTATTAATCCGTTCTCTGGTTTTAGGCTTACAGGGAATACAAAAAAATTACGGAACTGAATATATAATGCTTAAATTCGAGGAGGTGTAAAGCATGTTGAATATGAACCTTCAATTTTTTGCACATAAAAAGGGAGTTGGTTCTACCAAGAATGGTAGAGATTCTGAATCCAAGAGATTGGGTGCGAAGAGAGCTGATGGACAGTTTGTAAAAGCTGGAAATATTTTATACAGACAGCGTGGAACTAAGATTCATCCCGGTGTAAATGTAGGAAAAGGCGGAGATGATACCTTATTTGCCAAAGTTGACGGTGTACTGAGGTTTGAGAGAAAAGGAAGAGACAAGAAGCAGGCTTCTGTATATCCCGTAGCAAGCAACGAATAAGACAAGATTTTATACGACTGATAGACTCGGCTGAATAGTCGGGTCTATTCTATATTATCAAGATAGAACAAGCCTGGTGGCGTCTTATTTAAGAACATTGTCGGTGTTTTTGCTGCGGGCAGGCATAGGAAGGAGTTTAAATGTTTGCAGATAACGCAAAAATTATTTTAAAATCAGGAAAAGGCGGAGATGGTCATGTATCTTTCCGACGTGAAAAATATGTACCAAACGGAGGGCCTGACGGTGGTGATGGCGGCCGTGGAGGAGATTTGATTTTTCAAATAGATCCTGGTTTAAACACCCTAACGGCTTTCCGTCATAAGCGTAAATATGCGGCTGGTAATGGAGAAGAGGGCGGTAAGCGAAATTGTCATGGGAAAAAGGGAGAAGACCTTATTGTTAAGGTTCCCGCGGGGACAATTATAAGAGATGCTGAATCTGGTAAAGTGATTGCAGATCTGTCTGGGGAAAATACTAGACAAGTGATTTTGCAAGGCGGAAGAGGCGGGCTTGGCAATCAACATTTTGCAACTTCTACCATGCAGGCTCCTAAGTATGCGCAGCCGGGACAACCAGGAATGGAACTTGAAGTGGAGCTTGAACTTAAGGTAATTGCAGATGTTGGGTTGGTTGGGTTTCCAAATGTTGGAAAATCAACATTGCTTTCCCGTGTCACAAATGCACGTCCTAAGATAGCCAATTATCATTTTACGACCTTAAGTCCCAATCTAGGAGTAGTAGATTTGGAGGGCGGCGCTGGATTTGTAATTGCAGATATTCCAGGGCTCATCGAGGGGGCTTCCGAAGGCGTCGGTTTAGGACATGATTTCTTAAGGCATATTGAACGTACCAAAGTAATGATTCATATGGTTGATGCTGCTTCTGTGGAAGGACGTGACCCGATTGCAGATATCTATGCGATTAACAAGGAATTGGAGACCTTTAACCCGGAATTGTTGAACAAGCCTCAAGTAATTGCTGCCAATAAGATTGATGCAATTTATGATGAAGCACAAAGTGCTTTGCCTGACTTAAAACAGGAATTTGAACCAAAAGGGATTCAAGTTTATCCAATTTCTGCGGTCAGTGGGCAAGGTCTGAAAGAATTATTGTACCATGTCAATCAATTATTGTCACAAGTGAAAGATGATCCGATTGTCTATGAGCAGGAATTTTTTCCAGAATTGGCAATGTTTCGGGAAGAAGCCTACACAGTGGAATATGATGAAAAAGATCAGGTTTATCTTGTGGAAGGTCCCAAAATTGAAAAAATGCTAGGTTATACCAACATTGACTCTGAAAAAGGATTTCTCTTTTTCCAAAAATTTCTGCGAGAACAGGGAATCTTGGAAGATTTGGAGAAAAAGGGCATCGTTGAGGGAGATACCGTTCGCATGTACGGATTGGAATTTGATTATTATAAATAATTATTTAGAACCCAACGCCACAGACATGTGTGAGCCAAGGGTACAAATAAGAAAGGAAAATTATGGCTATGACAAGTAAACAGCGGGCTTATTTAAAAAGCCTTGCCAGCAAAATATCTCCCATTCTTCAGGTAGGGAAGGCAAGCCTGACGCCCGAATTGATAACAGCAGTAGATGAGGCACTGGAAAAACGTGAATTGATTAAACTTTCCGTTTTAAAGAATTGTTTTGACGATCCGCGAGAATTGGCAGAGACAATTGCTGACCGTTCTCATGCACAGGTAGTTCACGTAATCGGAAAAAAAATTGTATTGTATCGTCCGGCAAAAAAAGCTCCTAAGATTGAACTTCCGCGACCATAAAGGGCATTCAAAATGGAAACTGAAAAGAAAATTACGCAGACGACAGATAATAATCTTAAACGAATGGGGGTTTTTGGTGGTACTTTTGATCCTATTCACTATGGCCATCTGATGATTGCGGAAAATGCCAGAGAACAATATTCATTAGATCAAGTGCTATTTATACCTACAGGACATTCACCCTTAAAGCACAAACAGCAGATTACAGATTCCGTACATCGCTGTATGATGGTTTCTAAGGCAATTGCTGATCATATGCAATTTGCTCTGCACAGGATTGAAGTGCATTCACAGGAGATCAGTTACACTTTCCGTACTATAGAGATGTTAAAGGAAAATTATAAAAATACAGAATTATTTTTTATCTTGGGGGCTGATTCTTTATTTGATTTTGAGTCCTGGAGAAATCCAGAATTAATTGTCAAAAATTGTAGTATTTTGGCTGCATACCGCGAACATAAGCGTCAGGAGGAATTTTTTTTGCATCTCTCATATTTAAATGAGAAGTATCCAGGGAAATTCTATCCATTAGATACGCCCAGCCTAGATGTTTCATCCCATGAGATCCGCAACAGAGTACAAGATCAAAAGACCATACGTTATTTGGTTCCCAAAGTGGTGGAAGATTATATTTGGGAGCACAAATTATATAAGTCAGATACCACACAATACAGTGGAAGACCATAAAGTTATTATGTGTGGCTGATTTGTTTTTCACAAGAAAATAAAAAATTAATAATATCATATAAATAGCTTATAGTAGAAATATTAAGAAACTTTTTAAGGATGTAGTGAGGCGAATGAAACGATTAGAAATCGAAAAAAAATTACAAAAGAAACTGGACAAGGCGCGTTATGTCCATACATTGGGGGTTATGTATACAGCAGCTTCTCTGGCAATGGCGCATCAGGCAGATATGGAACAGGCAATGTATGCTGGCCTTCTCCATGATTGTGCAAAGTGTATTTCCAATGAGGATAAATTAAAGTTGTGTAAAAAACATAATATCCCTGTCACACCGTCCGAAAAACATAGTCCTTTTCTTCTTCATGCAAAGCTTGGAGCATATTTTGCAAAAAAGAAATATGAGGTGGAAGATCCTGAAATTTTACATGCTATTCAAGTCCATACCACCGGAGTGCCAGAAATGAATACTTTGGATAAAATTATCTTTATCGCTGATTATATTGAGCCAAATCGTGAAAAAGCTCCCAATCTTAAAAAGATACGAAAACTGGCATATAAAGATCTCGATCAAGCATTGCTGCAAATCCTATCAGATACACTGGAGTATTTAAAGGAAAAAGGTGGAAAGTTAGATCCCCTAACTATGCAGACATATGAATATTATCAAAATGAACTACGAAAATCAGAGAATTGATTTGCAAGGAAAAAGTCAGTGTGAACTTACTAAAATCCTATTTCAAAAATTAGTCTAGAATTTACAGAAAGGAGAGTATCATATGAGTATTAATGTTTCACGTGAAATGGCAAAAACAGCTTGTGACGCATTATCTGAAAAAAAGGCAGAGGAATTACGGGTAATTGATATCAGTGAAATTTCTCCAATTGCAGATTATTTTATCATAGCAACAGGAACTAACACCAATCAACTGCAGTCAATGGTAGACGCTGTGGACGAGAAGCTGACAGAAACGGGACATCGTGCAAAGCAGATTGAGGGAAACCGCAGTTCCAGTTGGATCCTTATGGATTATGGTGATATTATTGTACATCTGTTTTCCAAAGAGGATCGTCTCTTCTATAATTTAGAAAGAATTTGGACAGATGGCAAGAAGATACCAGTAGACGAATTGTAATAATTCCAGATGGAAAATCATATAATGTTGTAAAGATAGCTAAAAAATTTATATCTACCAATGAAGATCTTTCTGTTTGATCGTTTATAGGTGAGAATAATTCATTTATAGGATAGGGTGTCAAAAGGGTATTGTGCATCTTTTGACACCCTAATTTTTATCTTATAGGAAATTCTTTCGGAATTCCTATTTGTTATTTGATATAATATATTTTCATTCTTTATGTGATCACTAAGAAATTTTAATGAATAGTTATCTATTTTAGTACGGCACGCACTCTCATTAAAGTAAAACCTAATAAGTTTTGGCCTTTCCACTCATTCAAATCAAATCGCCGTTCATCTTTCATTGAAAGTCCAATTCCCCATATTTTATCTTTAACTGCACATTCCGCTAATATATGGTCTTGTGTAGCCAAAAGTTTGTCTTTTAACTCAATATTTTGCTGAAATTTTTCAAGTAATCCCTGATAAACAATAAGCTGCCGTATACCATTCCATAATATATCTTGATAGTTTTTGACACACCTTCCTAAGGCTTTGATTTTTCCTACATTAATTGTATTTAGTATTTGCCCTGCAATCTCCATGTCATCAAAAAGTAATGCCTTTTGGTACATCATATACTGTTCCATAGAAGAATATTGAATGCTATTCACAAAAAAATCCGAGAGATACCAATTACTCAAATATCCATTTATTTCATCAGGATTATGAAAGCATATAATTTTTTCCACAATAATTCTGCCTCCAGTCTTGATCTTTATTATACATTACTACTTATTTATACGATCCTTTTCACCAACCCATAATTCCACAAATTGAATTTTTAATTTCAATTTTAAAGTAACAAAACTTATTCAAAGAAGCGAATCACACCAAAAACTTTGCCTAATATGGTACAGTTATCTACAATAATTGGTTCCATTGTATCGTTTTCGGGCTGCAAGCGGTATTGTCCATCTTCTTTATAGAATGTCTTAACAGTGGCAGAGTCTTCCACCAATGCTACAACCATATCGCCATTTGATGCAGTAGGTTGAGAGCGCACGAGTATATGGTCGCCATCAAAAATACCTGCATTTATCATACTTTCCCCTTTTACTTTTAACATGAATGATTCTTCATTCGGCATATACTCAGTAGGAATTGGAAAATAGGTCTCAACATTTTCTACAGCCAACAGCGGTTCCCCAGCGGCTACACGGCCTAATAAGGGGACATTTACAACTTCACGACGGCTCAGATTAAACGTATCATCAATAATCTCAATTGCTCTTGGCTTAGTCGGATCCCTGCGTATGTAACCATTCTTCTCTAAGGTTTCCAAATGAGAATGAACAGAAGACGTTGATTTCAGATGAACCGCCTCACAGATATCTCTGACTGCTGGCGGATAACCTCGATTTAAAATCTCACTCTTAATATATTCCAAAATTTCTTTCTGCTTATCACTGATCTTTCCATATGCCATAAAATTTACCTCCTAAATATTCTGTTATTTAAAAAAGTGTATGATAAATAAAAATTCATAAATAGCATTATTTTGTTTATCATAACACATATTTCACCAAAATGCAAACACATATTCCGAAAATTTGTTCTTGACAAACAAAATTATCTGCATTATAATTCGGTTAAACAAGTGTTCGGAAAGAATGTTCGATTTTTGGAGGGATTAGTTATGAAGTATCTTGATAAATTCTATTATTTGAATAATTTAAAAATATATATAGGTGTTTTAGCTGTTACATTATTTTTGATTTTAGTTTGTGTCCTCGCAGGAAGCAGTATTTTCTTTGTCGGCAGATCAGAAGCTGCAGATGATAGCAATTCTTATAAGTATTATACCAGTTTGGAAGTTGAATATGGTGATACACTTTGGGGAATTGCCTCAAGTTATAGAACAGAAGAGTACTATAATTTACAAGATTATATAGAAGAGATTAAAGCACTGAATGGGCTTCAAAGTGACATGATTCAATCAGGACAGTTCTTGATTATTCCGTATTATTCCAAAGAGCTGCCGTAAGTTTATTACAATTTTATTCACGCAAAATTAAGGCATAGAATCTTGTAGAGTGATTGTTTCTCTTGTATAGCCTCTGGTGGAACTATGACAAAGATAGATTTTTTCTTGTTTTTTTAGGTAAATCATCTTATAATAATCAAGAGATAAACTTAGTTTCATAACATCAAAAATATTTACTTAGGAGAAAGAATGATTAAATTTTTTAACAAATATTTATGAATTTATTTCGAGCTCCCTATATGATTCCAAGAATGAGATATTAGGCCAACCATCCAGAGAAATATTCCGAAAAGAAACGCTATGGGCTTGTTTGTCATGCTATTAAATTGATGAAATGGACAGGCCATATCGTTACTAAAGTATGTGGAGAAGAAAATCTTCCCTCAGAAGGTGGATTATGTATCCTAATTATCAAGGAAATTTGATTCCTACAAAGTGTTTAATAGCTTTACATTAGGTAAAGTAACAACACAGGTACATTACTTAAAACCCCTTGCTGTACGAAGAGTATAAGAATTTAAAAACCATTGATATTGCTAAAATTGTTCAGGAAAGAATACGAAAAGAGATTCAGAGCTATAATTGTTCTGTAAAAAAATTAAAATATTTGAGGAAAAGTAATAACCAACCAGCACATTGGGAATGTGAAATAATTTTTACATTCATATATGTTGTGAATTGGAGATGATTTTTACATTAGTATATTAGAGTCAATAGTAATAATTATTTATGTGAGAGGAACGAATATTATGAAGTTTGTAATTCAGCGTGTAAGCCATGCAAGTGTAGAAGTTGAACAACAGATTATTGGAAAGATTCAGAAAGGTTTTCTGGTTTTTATCGGTGTCAGTCAGGATGACACCAAAGAAACAGCAGATAAAATGATTCGTAAGCTAATAGGAATGCGGATCTTTGAAGATCAAAATGGCAAAACTAATTTGTCTCTGGAAGATGTCTGCGGTGAATTGTTGTTGATTTCACAATTTACATTGTATGCAGATTGTAAAAAGGGAAATCGTCCTTCCTTTATTAAGGCTGGGAAACCTGATTTGGCAAAGGATTTATATGAATACATTATCTCAGAATGTCAAAAACAAGTATCTGTCGTTCAATCAGGTTCTTTTGGAGCTGATATGAAAATTTCCCTTTTAAACGATGGACCATTTACCATAATTTTGGATTCAGCCGAGATTTAGAGAATTAATAAAAATGAACATTTTATTTTGTATCATAAAAATTTGATAAGTAAAGTTTTTATGGCATAGATTTGTTTCACATAACTAGTGGCTTATATTTCTAATATGGATAAATCAGTTGGATTTTAGAAGTATTTAAAATAATCATTTCTGTAAAATAATCATATCCGCAAAGTGATTCATTGGTTTTTGGAATAAATTTTTTATAATAGATAGTCACACATAATAAATCTTATCATTTCATAGTTAGGATTTACTACTTGAATGTTGATAAAATCATAAGACTGAAATCTACTCAATATTTGAATCACTTTACAGATATGATTTATAAATGCATGAAAGAATGTTTTTGATATATAGATAATAGTTTTCAAAATAAAATCCATTGTAGGCACAGATGATTTGATTGGATAATAAAAACAACGCATTTATTTTAAAGATTTCATTGTTTTTTACATAATATTTATGGAATAGCAGTGATAAAAATGCGATCTAGGAGTTCGTGAAATGTAGATTTCACGAACTGGAGTGAAATAAAATGTTTTTAAGAGATTTTATTCCCTTCTGAATTTATATTTGATTATTTTTTGATTAGAATATTTATTGATCTTCTAATAATCTTCTCATGCACTATAATATATAACCAAGGTTTTCTGAATAATTTTTTTATAGATAACCATACTTGGATTTGCTGCTCAAATCTTGATAAAATCATAAGATTTAAATTTATCAATTTTTGTTGTATATATGATATATTGTAATTTATTATATATACAAATTAAGGAAACAATTATTACTATATTATTATAGAAATTTAAAGGAATTTCTAATTTTTAAACTTTTCCCATATATTAATAAGGAAAAGTTTTCGCTATATTATTATAGAAATTTTTATTCTATGACTCATTTTATATCATATGACAAAATTATTATAAAAATTTAAAGGAGTTTCTGATATGGATTATGTTGAACAAATTAATATAGAAAACCAACGCAAATTACAACTTTTATTACAACAACTTCCTAAATTTTGCAGTTATTTTTTTCGTTACCTGGAAACTCGCAATACTTCTTCCAGAACTAGATTGTCTTATGGATATGATATTCGACTTTTTTTTGAATTTATTCAGTCAAGTAACCCCATTTACCAAAAGATACCCATGCATGAGTTGCCAATAAAGGTATTAGATGAGATGAATCCAATAGACATTGAGGAATACCTCTCTTATCTTTCCTACTATGAGAAAAAAGATGGACAAGCTGTTACCAATGGAGAAAAAGGCAAATCAAGAAAACTTTCTGCAATCCGTACAATGTATAACTACTATTTTAAGAAAGAATTTATCAAGACAAATGCCCCTTCTATGATCGAGACACCTAAGAAACACAAAGAAAATATTATTCGATTGGATAAAGATGAAGTTGCAGAATTAATTTTAGCTGTTGAAACAGGCAATTCTCTGTCAGCCAGACAGCTTTCAGCGCATAAAAAAACAAAATATCGGGATATTGCGATTTTAACACTATTGTTGGGAACTGGGATTCGAGTATCGGAATGTGTGGGATTGGATATTTCAGATATCAATTTTAAACATTATGGAATGCGTGTTGTTCGAAAAGGCGGCAATGAGTCTATGGTTTATTTTGGAGAGGAAGTTGCTGAGGCGTTACTTGACTATATGGAATTGGAACGTCCATTAATGCAGGAAAAAGCGCTTCCTGAACAGGAAAACGCTCTCTTTCTCTCTCTTAAAAATAGCCGGCTCACCACCCGTGCAGTAGAAAAACTCGTGAAAAAGTATACTGGTGCTGCAAATATTACTAAGAGAATTACGCCCCATAAGCTGCGCAGCACCTATGGAACCAATCTCTATCAGGAAACTGGCGATATCTATCTGGTAGCAGATGCATTGGGGCATAAAAGTGTAGAAACAACTCGCCGGCATTATGCGGCTATTGATGACGAACGCCGAAAATTGGCAGGTAAGTTTTCAGGAAGTATCTTTCGTGATGGCGGGAATGATTAAGGAAGATAAACAGAAAATATTTTATTATTTTGCAGCCTGCTTTTCTTTTTATATACCTCAACAGAAGATACATTTTAAGTATATTGATGATACTGATTATCGCAAAACAGACGCTTTGTAGAAACTACAAAGCGTCTGCCTCTCATCATTAAGCAGCTTTTGGCATTTATATGTACTTTTCCAGCACTGCCGCTACCCCATCTTCATTGTTTGTCAAGGTGATTTCATCGGCAACTTCCTTAAGTTCTTCACAGGCATTGCCCATAGCTACACCAAGCCCAGCAAATTTTACAGTGGATATATCGTTTTGGGCATCTCCAAATGCAATTACTTCCTCTGGCTTGATTTGCATCTGATCACAGAGTCTTGCAAGGGAGCTTCCTTTGCTGATTCCTTTCATATTACATTCCAGAAAAAACGATTCGGACATAGTAAAGGAATATTGTTCCTCAAAAGGCCTCCTAATCTCATCCATAATAGACATTAAAATATCATTTGGTGCAGAAAGCAATACTTTCACCGGTGAAAAGTCTAGTGCTTCTGATAAACGGCCGACTTCTTTTACAGGCAGACCATTGATACTTTTTTCATAATCAACTTTATAACCATTGATGTCTGGCACATAGAGATAAGAATCATCTGTGACCATAGGATTCACAGGAAATTTTTCAAAATGTTTTAATAATGTAATTGCCTGATCTACAGGAATCAATTTCTCATAGAGAAGCTGGTCTGTCTGTGCATCCATCACTCTTCCGCCGTTGTAGGCTATCAGCAGTCCATGATGAGAATCTAATTCCAGTTCATGGCTAAATTTTCTAAGTCCAACAATGGGACGTCCAGAAGCAAGTGCTAATATAATTCCCTGTTCCTGTGCTTTCTGTAAGACTACTTTAGTTCGTGATGAAATTTCTTTTTCATTATTTGTAAGTGTTCCATCAATATCAAGAACAATCATTTTATATGACATATATAACAATCCTCTGTATCATTTATTTTCTTATTGCTTGCGATTCTTTTTTCGGACATCCATATAGTTTAGAATCATCTCACAGCATCCTTCTAAACCAAGATGACTGCTATCCAATGTCAAATGATAACTTCTGGAATCACCCCATTTTTTACTGGAATAATAATTATAATAACTAGCACGTTTTTTGTCCGTTTTGTGAATCATATCAGACGCTTTATCATGGGACAGATTGAATGTTTTCATGATATGATCAATACGGAATTCCTTATCTGCATGGATAAAAACATTCAGACAATGTGGATGATCTGACAATGCATAATCTGCACATCTTCCCACAATAATGCAAGATTCTTTATCTGCCAAATTTTTAATCGTCTCAAATTGTGCCAGAAACACTTTATGGTTTAGAGGCATATCCAAAAAAGGTGCAGATGTGTAGCCACTGACGGAATAGGTGTCCATAACCAGGGAATAGAGAAAACTATTGGTAGGTTTTTCATCATGATTTTCAAATATCTCCCGACAAAGCCCACTTTCCGATGCTGCCATAGCCAATAATTCCTTATCATAACATTTTACATTTAAATTCTCTGAAAGCATCCTCCCGATATCTAAACCGCCACTTCCAAATTCCCTACCGATTGTAATTACAAATTTTTGCATAAGAATACCACCTTTCTGTCAATAAATACAATGCAAATGTTTTAAATTTCAAGCCACAATTAAAGCGCTAATGGCATTTTAATTGTGACGCACATGCTGATTTTGCAATAATTACAAAGTCAAATGTCTGAAACACTAACTCTCTATTAATTATAATACTTTTTTCTGAAAAAGTATACCTTAATATAGGCTGAATGGCCATAATGGGGTGCCTTGGGTATACCTTAATATAGGCCGAATGGCCATAATGGGGTGCCTTGGGTATACCTTAATATAGGCCGAATGGCCATAATGGGGTGCTTTTTTGCTATAACCTAAAGTGGTTTTCTCAGTAAATCTTCAAAATATTTTGGCAAAGGCGCCTCTAGTTCCAGATACTGATTAGTGACAGGATGGATAAATCCAATCACTGCCGCATGTAAAGTCTGTCCCTGCAAATTCCAGGAATTTTTTCCATTGCCATATATCATATCACCAAGCAGTGGATGACCTATACTTGCCATATGAACCCTAATTTGATGTGTTCTGCCTGTCTCCAGCTCAAACTCCATAAAAGTATGACTGCAAAATCGCTGCACTACTCGATAATGAGTAATTGCTATTTTCCCATTCGTCACATTGACAGCCATTTTTTTACGATCAACTGGATGTCTGCCGATCGTTCCCTCAATTGTCCCAGTATCTTGTTTTACAACTCCCTTTACTATGCCAAGATAACGTCTAGTGACAGAATGTACTTTGATCTGTTCTGCAATTTTTATATGAGCATTGTCATTTTTACAGACAATCAATGCCCCTGTGGTGTCCATGTCAATTCGATGGACGATCCCAGGGCGTATCACACCATTGATTCCAGAGAGGCTGTCTTTACAGTGATACATGACTGCATTTACTAATGTACCTGAATAATGTCCAACTGCCGGATGCACTACCATTCCTTTAGGCTTATTTACTACTAATATATCACCATCTTCATATAAAATGTCCAATGGAATAGGTTCTGGCAAAATCTCAATTTCCTCCGCTTTTGGCACACTGACAGAGATAATATCTTTTACTTCTACACGATAATTGGATTTTCTAGGAACGTTATTGACTAATATCTGTTGATTTTTTATCAATTTTTGAAAAAAAGACCGCGACATATCTTGATAGATCAGAGATAAAATCTTGTCTAGCCGCTCTCCTGCTTGGTCTGACGAGACTTCAAATTCCTGTGTCTGTACTTCTGGGAAAGTTTGCATCTCAACCTCCATGATCTTGCCGTTTCTTTTTACCAAACGAAATTAAGGCCTCCAAGTCATCTTCTTTATAATAGAAGAAAAACAATAAAATTAACAAAGCTGTACCACATGTAACATAGATGTCTGCCACATTAAAAATCGGAAAATGAATCAGCTCAAAATAGAAAAAATCGACCACATATCCCTGATATAACCGATCAATCAAATTGCCCATTGCGCCTGCAGCTAAAAGAATTAACACAAGACGCGCCCAACGATACCTTTGTTCCATTGGTGATTTCCAGTAAACAGCCACGAGAAGTACCAGCATTAGAAAGGTTCCTGCCACAAATAAGTATCTCATTCCCTGCATCATTCCAAAAGCTGCGCCACGGTTTTCCAAGTAGTGAAGCTGAAATACATTTTGTATTAAGATAATGGAGTGTCCATCTTTTAAATAAGCAGATGCCAGATATTTCGTAAACTGATCTAATAAGAGCAGAAGAATAACACCAAAAATTCCCAGCATACAGCTCCTTTTTTTTAAATTCATAAATAACCTTCTTTCATTTAATTATATCAAATAGCTACTCCCTTATAAAATGGTGAGTAACGGCCAAGGCTGATTAATGTAAGCGGCCTCACTTCGTTCTATATCAGGATAAAATGTCAAAAGAGCTATTTCTATTACTCGTGCAAAAATTTCTCTTGTTATTATGTAACTATTCGCAACTCTATGAAAATGGAGAGTTTCTTTTGAGGTGTGTGACTGCTCAACTGGTATTTCTATGGCATAAGGTTCTCAATAGTTATGTTTTTTAGCAGAGTATAGATCTAATTCCAGTCAAAATTTCTTCATCTGATAATTGTTTTGTAATATAGGATTCTCCAAGGGATTTCAGCAAAATAAACTTTATTTTTCCAGATTCCATTTTTTTATCCAATTTGGTGGCTGCCAAAATTTCTTCCGCTGTGTAGGAAAAATCAGTCACAGTAATCGGAAGTTCATAGCTTTTTAGAATAGCCTTTAATTTTTCTAGTTCTTTTTTGGAAAGGCTTCCAAATTGATAAGAAATATATGCAGCACCTGCCATCCCCAATGCCACACATTCCCCATGAAACAGTGTAAAATTAGACAATTTTTCAACAGCATGTCCAATCGTATGGCCAAAGTTTAATAGCGCACGTTCTCCCTGCTCTTTGGGATCACGTTCTACAACATCACGTTTGATTTGACAGCTTAAATAAATCATTTCCTCCATAGTTTCGGGATCCTGTGCCATAATTTTATCGCTGTTTTCAAGAATATATTGTGTATAGGAAGGATCTTTGATAAA
The DNA here is from genome assembly GCA_910575005.1 of Lachnospiraceae bacterium. Taxonomy (GTDB): domain Bacteria; phylum Bacillota; class Clostridia; order Lachnospirales; family Lachnospiraceae; genus Petralouisia. The sequence goes on from CAJTCL010000010.1 coordinate 112,464, forward strand.
ACCATGTTTGATCAATTCGGCTGTACCAGCAGAAAATTGTCTCTGGGGAAGTGTATTTAGTACAGAAATATTCATATATACCAACTTTGGCATATAAAATGCACCCACCATATTTTTATATTGTTGAAAATCTACACCTGTCTTACCGCCAATACTACTGTCAGTCTGTGCCAACAATGAGGTGGGAACCTGGATAAAATCAATCCCTCGCAGGTAAGTTGCTGCCGCAAATCCTGTGAGATCACCGACAACACCACCACCCAAAGCCACAAGAAGGTCTTTGCGATCAAATTGATTTTCAATTAAATGCTTGTATAGCAATCCCACAGTGTCTGTATTTTTGCTGTTCTCTCCCGCTTCAAAGACAAAAGTAGAAGTAAACGAAAAGATTGGTGTCAGCAGCGTTTTAATCTGTTCCAAATATAGAGCAGCAACATTAGAATCTGAAATGATACATACTTTGTTTGCTCCATAGCCCAATTCTTGCAATTTTTCTGGAAATAAATGAAAATCTTGTTGTATTTCTATCTGATAATGCGGTTTTCCCTGATAAGATACTGTGATTGTTTTTCCCATCTGTCTTTCCTTTCAAATTAATAGTTATATATACCTTTCATATCGTATTTTTAATCTGCCTTTTCGCGTCTCTCCCGAACATTCCAAAAAACGGAATCTTCCCACAGAACGCACAGAAATTAATTCTCCTGGCTTACATTCTATGGTAGATTGAAGTGTTTCTCGATTGTCGAGAAACACTTTTCCGCCTTTAATCCATTGACTTGCCTGAGAACGGGAAATTTTGCATATACATGCAATCACGCTATCCAGACGATTGGAGGCAATAATACCATCTAATGTCTCCTTTTTAGGTTCAATATGTAATTCCTGTGGTTCAACGGATTCTATTTTTACCGTAGTATGACGAATGCGTGTCAGCTCTTCAGATAGATAAGCGGCAACTTTTTCCTGACAGAATAAATAGATAGCCTCTTCATCCAATAGAATATCTCCTAGTCTGGAACGTTCTATACCAAGGTTCATTAAACTTCCCAACACGTCCCTATGTGTCAGTGTTTCTGCAAATTTTTTGTTGACTGGTGTAATCTTAAGACAGGCAATCGGATAATTCCAACCATAACAAAGAGCATCAGGTATAAATGCTATCATCTGACGCTCACTTAACTCATATCCTCCAGAGGTTTCATAAGCAGAATATAATTCAGCTATCCCCTGTTTAAATATATTTAATTCGTTTATATTTAGAAATTCACTGAATACGACAATATTTTTCCGTTGTGCCTGTCGGGATAAATCAATAAATCGCTTTGCTAATAATGTCTCGTCTTTTGTCATGCCATTCATTCCTTAAAATTATCTCTGAAGAGGCGATACATCAAAACCGGCATCCATTAAGCTGGCGAAATCTCCAGATAGATCTACATTTGGTGGTGTGATAATAAACATATAATTGGAGATCTTGCGCAAATTGCCATCAATTGAAAAACAAGATCCAGAGGTAAAGTCTATAATACGCTGTGCAATATCTACATCCAGACCTTCCACGTTCAGTACAACTGGTCTTCCCAGTAATAGTGTCTCTGTAATTTCCTTTGCATCCTCTACTGTATTTGGTTTAATTACACATATTTCCATGCCTGCCCCCTGTTTTTTTGACGGACGCATCGGCGTAACCTTAGAGGAAGTCTTCACCGAGCGCAGTTTTTTTTCATCATCATCGTCTGAGTTCCTGTCCTTATGGCTCTTTCTCTTCGGTGCTTCGTCCTCATAGTCATCATCATAGTAGTCATCATCATAGAAATCGTCATCATCATCTGAATTTAGTCGCATAGCATCTAAAAATTTATCGAGCATACCCATAAACTATCTCCTTGCTTTATCTTGTATTTCATCTATTGAGTATTTGTATATGTCCTCTCGCCAAAAATTCCTGTCCCAACCCGAACCATAGTGGCACCTTCCTCAATAGCTACCATATAATCTCCAGTCATGCCCATAGAAAGAACGGACATAGTTACATTATCAATGTTTTTATTCATTATGTCAACAGATAATTCCCGAATCTGCCGAAAATATTTGCGATTATCTTCTGGATTCGCCACAAAAGGAGCGATTGTCATCAGTCCTTTGATAAAAATATTTGGCAATTTGGCGATTTCTTCAACCAATTGAAAGACTTCTTCTCTGGATGTACCAAATTTGCTTTCCTCTCCGGCAATATTTACCTCAACCAAAATATCTATATCCACTTGTTTCTTTTGAGCTTGATTACTGATCTCTTCTGCAAGCCGCAAAGAATCTACCGAATGAATCAATGTTACTTTGTCTATAATATATTTTACCTTATTTCTCTGTAAATGACCAATCATATGCCAGCGAATATCAGAGGGAAGTTGTGGATATTTATCCATAATCTCCTGTACCTTATTTTCCCCAAAATTCCGGCTTCCAGCCTCATAAGCCTCCTGAAGCATTGGCAGTGGTTTCGTTTTGCTGACTGCTATCAGCGTCACATCTTCTGGTTTTCTACCTGATTTTTTACATGCACTTTTGATATTATCCAGCACCTGGTTTATATTATCGCCTACGCTTTTCTTATATTCTGCCATTACATGCCTCTCCTTTCTTATCGTATAATTTGATTTTCTTGTGTTGTGGATGCATCCAATACAATATGATCATACAGAGAAATGCCATAGCTTGTCCCTGTATCAACAATTGTATATTCCTCATTCTGAAATAGTATCTCTACTTTTCGGAAAATACTATATCCATGATTAGCCATATAGACACCTTGCAGAGAGACAATCTCATCCAGAGGATAAATATCCTTGGAATCCGTTTTTAAAACCATATCGCCTTCCAGCAAAGCATTACCAGCAATATAATATTTGTCGATAGTTTCTTCAGCTACTGTCACAGGCGCAAATTCTGTAATAGTCTCACCATCTTCATTTTTGAAGCGGCGCATAACACCATTGGTATTATTGTTTCCTCCCTTGGTGAGAAATTCTTTTGGTATCACAAAAAAGTTTTTTTCTGTCAAGGCCGTATTAGGAATCTTTAGTCCATTGATATCCGAGATCAGAAGTTCCACTTCCAGATAGCGGTCTGTGGCAAAACGTACAATAGAATTTTGAAAGTTCAACACCAAATAGATCCCATCTTCTTTTTCCAAAATTTTAGAAGCTCCCCATGCGGTAGAATTATCTTTTTTAAATTTTACCTTGACATTGGATTCTTTTTTTAATTCTGTAGCGAGCTGTTCATCAATTGGAACCACTAGATTCCAAATCTCATTTGTAATCAGCTTGAATGCTGGATCTCCAACATTAACCTGTTCTTTCGCCATCAAATTTTGTTTTACATGTGCAGATTGATCAAAAATATCTTTTGTGAAATTCTCAATGGTTACCTCTTCCAGTCCATCTGTGTTATATACCACGATTCCAGGTTCATTTGCCTGACAAGTATAAAGACTACTGTAACTGATTTGATCTCCGTCTATATTAGATAGTGAACTTTCATTGATAGCTTCCATCAAACCGGCCTCCATATCATATTGAAAACTATATACTTGATAAAACGTTTCATCAGAATAATCAAGTACATAATTGGCAGCCGTTTTCTCTAATTTTTGATAAGAATCTTTCTCAGCAAACAATTTACCATCGTTTTGAGCACGAATTTGTTTGTAAAAATCACCACTTTCATCTATGGAATAAATATAACTGCTAACACCCAATTTGGAAGCATCCTTGTTGTAATAATTGATATAACCAGATTTTTCAGCAGTAAATACTTTTTCATCGCGGAGAATTACACCAGTAAAGGTATGATTTTGGGTAAGTGTTCCCTGAGATACTTCGTATACTGCAATTTGTTTTGTAGTAAAATATAAAAAAATATTATATACCATATAAATAAAAATGATTAAAAATATAATAATTCCTATATTGAGATGCGATGTTTTATGAAATTTGACAACTTTTTTATTTTTTTTAGCCATAAAATTTTTAGTCCTGCTTCTAATAAATTTCCCAAGATATTATTGGTAACTATTAAACTCCATGAAAATAGGAAGAAAGATCCTCCAAATTTATTTGGTAACTATTAAAAACCCTATAAAAATAAATATTTGACCTTTCAAATTTATGAAAAAGGGATAAAAATTTATTTCCATCAGTGGTTATCGCCTCAGACACAGGGAAAAACTTTGGCTGAGGTGATTGACTGCTTCTCTGGCATATCTGTGTCTTGCGGTTCTGAATAGTTATTTTATATAAAAAAATCTAAATTCTCATTTTACAATTACTATTATTCTATCATTACTCCCACGAATTTCCAACATAAATTTTTAAGGTTCGGAAATAATAAATTTATGTAAAAGGAGGAAATGCATATGAATACCAAAGGTTTAGATTATACGTTACTGACACTTGTAATCATTGGTGCAGTCAACTGGGGCTTAGTGGGCTTATTCCGTTTTGACCTGGTATCCTTTTTATTTGGCAATATGAGCTGGCTTAGCCGGATTGTTTATGGGATTGTAGGAATTGGTGGTCTGTATCTGTGTAGTGTATTTGGACGAATTCGTTCCATGAATGAAGCTTAAGAACAAGAGTATGTAAATCATTTAATTAATATTTCTAATCACAACTTTTGTTCCTGCGCTGCTTGCGCACTCAGAAAAGAAGGGGTTATCGATATCATTTCCGATAACCCCTTTGTCTTATGTAACAATATCATTCTCTTATAATGAAACAACAAACTTACCCTTTGTGCACTCTGGCAAATCACTCTCATTTCTGGAAATGCTGAGCACAAAATTAACGTGGAATTTGTCGCTGATCTCCTCCAATTTAGTGATTACACGAGTAATCTCTTCGTCTTTCATTACGGCGATGGTAAGGAAACTGTCTAAATACATCTCTTCCAAATCATGATCCTGAGAAAGAATGCCGCACAAGAACCCTAAAAACTCATCACAATTGGAAATCAGATAGTCCGAAACATTGATCAAACGGACTTTGTTGCTCAGCTCATACATGTGCTTCTGGTTTTTATCCAGATACACGATATTACCGGTAGCAGATTTTACCGATTCATTCACCCTATCCAGCAAATGCTTTGTCTTCCCTTTACCCTTTTCGCCAGCTATAATTTGTATCATGACAATCTCCTCCTAGTCTCAACTGCATTTGTATAAAATAGATAATTTGCGTTAATTATTCTCACACTTCTTTATCAAAATTGCAAATAGCAGTTCGTTTTCATATGGTAATTATAGTACATATTTACAGAAAATTCAACTGCTATTTTGAAATTTCTTCTAACAATTCTGTCATTTCTTTATATAGGTTATCACGGCTATTTGATTTATAGACAATAGAGATCCACGGATCCTCCTGTGCATTTTTACTGTATAATACCAGACAATATCCGGCATCGCCTGTAGTTCCAGTTTTTCCTCCTACTACCTGTATACCCTCAGGGGCTTTGGCTTCACCGTTGATAAATTTATTGGAATTTCTCCAATTCTTTGTGATTGCCTGTCCATCAGAACTTGTAAATGTTCCAGTATGACTTTCTGAATTGATAATACTGACAAATTGTTCATTCTGAATAGCTTCCTGAAAAATCAGATACATATCATACACTGTGGTATAATGATTTTCATTGTGCAGGCCATGAGGATTGACAAAATGAGAATTGGTGGCTCCTAATGCCAGAGCTTCCTGATTCATAAGTTCTGCAAAGGCCTCGGTACTTCCAGAAATCATATCCGCTATCACATTCGCTGCATCATTTCCACTGCATAACATCAACCCATACAATAATTGTTCTAAGCTGACAGTATCTCCTACAGACAACTCACAGATTGTCGAACCTTGTTCCAACTGAAGTTCCTCCTCAGTTACAGTGGCTGTGGCAGAAAGATCTCCATGCTTTAATGCCACATACGCTGTTAAGATCTTAGTTGTGCTGGCTGGATAGACCCGCTGAAAGATATTTTTGCCAAACTTTAAGTCACCTTCCTTTAAATTAAATAATCCTGCCGCTTCAGAGAGGGCATCAGAGACACCTTCACTCAGCTGATTATCCGATCCAGTAACACACAAGTCTTTGGCAAAAAAAGAATGACTTTCCTCATCCGTAGCAGCAGAATTTAAACCATATGCATTGGAACTTTCATATACATCATATGCATTTTCTATTGTCACTTCCTGTCCGCATCCAGAAAGAATTACCAGAGACAATACTAACACGGCAAAAATTGCGCGTTTTTTTCTATCTATACATTTCACGCCACTCTAAATCTCCTCTGTCTAATGATTTAATCAATAACTCTGCTGTGGCAAGATTAGTTGCCAATGGAATATTGTATTTATCACACAAATGTACTACATTATTTACATCTGGCTCATGAGATTTCGGGGTTACAGGATCTCTCAGAAAAATTACCAGATCCATTTCATTATGCTCAATCTGTGCTCCAAGCTGCTGTGCGCCTCCTAGATGTCCGGCTAGATATTTGTGAATCGAAAGGTTTGTTACCTCCTCAATCAACCTTCCAGTTGTCCCAGTTGCGTACAAATCATTTTTGCAGAAAATTCCCCGATAGGCAATACAAAAATTCTGCATCAGTTTTTTCTTGGAATCATGAGCGATCAGTCCAATATTCACGTTAATATTCCCCCTTTCGGTATTTTAAAGGCTGAAGTCCTACATTCAGTACAAGCCCTATTCCAATAAAAAGACTTACCAGAGATGTAAGTCCATAACTCACAAAAGGCAAGGGCAGACCTGTATTTGGCATCATGCCAGTTACTACACAGATATTGACGAAAGTCTGAAATCCAATCCAAGTAGCAACACCGCCGCAGATCAGACGTCCTGATAAATCTTTTGCTTTGCGTCCAACCAGAATACACTCTATGACAATCAGCAACAATAAGAGAAGGATTGCGGCAGCTCCAATAAATCCAAGCTCCTCTCCTGCAACGGAAAAAATAAAATCAGTTTGAGGCTCCGGGATAAAATTGCCATTTTTAACAGAAAATACGGTGTCATTATTTAATCCCTTACCCCATAATTGTCCAGAACCGATTGCCATAATAGAATTTTGCTGCTGATAAGCATCCGTGGCATATTTCTCAGGTTGCAGCCATGCCATAATGCGTCGCCATTGGTAATCATCCAGAATTTTCTGTCCTGGCTGTAAGATTAGATAGATAAACAATGCTCCTGACGGAACTAGTACTGCAAGGACACCTGCTATTATTTTATAACTTAATCCACTTAAAAACAAGAGTGCAATAAAAATTATCGCGACAACAATACTGGTGGAAAGATCCGGTTGTTGTTCAATCATAATCCAGGGAACAAATATTAGGATCCCTGATACAATAATAAAAGAAAATTTATTTATCTTTTCATAATATTTGCCAAAAAACCAAGCAAAAAACAAGATCAACAACACTTTTGATAATTCTGATGGCTGAAACCGGAATCCTCCAACATCAATCCAACGGACCGCACCACCGCCGCTGCCCCCAAATACATGGAACGTAATCAATGAAAGCAGCCCTATATTAAATGCGTATATTAGCCAATGAAAGCGCAGGATAAAGGAATAATCTATCACAGAAACAACCACCATTACGAACACTCCCAAAAGCAGTCCCAGCACCTGTTTACTCTGTACCGATTTTTGGGCGCTGCCTATGACGCGAATCCCGAGCATGGTTAGTGCCACCACCCAGAAAATCAAACGAAATTTGTAATTTTTGATTTGATATTGTTTCAACATAATAAAAGCATCCTTACCTTTTTGTCTGTTACATTATTTAGAAACGCCAGTATGTCTCATATCTTTGATTGGGATATTCGCATACAGCGCTGGAACATTTCCATTATTTCCTTCGGATTCTGTCTGCGTGATCTGGATATCCAGTCCCTCTGCATCAATTTCCATATACTTTGAAATAACTTGGATAATGTCATTTTTTATCATTTCCATCACATCCGGTGAACAATTTGCACGGTCGGAAACCAATAACAGCTTTAACCGGTCTCTGGCAATGTCACCGGAAGTCTTCTTTTTAAATAAATCCAATAAGCCCATATCGGTTTCCTCCTAATTTTTCTTGAAAAGATCTCGGAATCTATTCCATACACTGGTCTTTACTTCCAGATCCAAAAATGGCACCTCTTCCCCTAAGATTCTATGGCAAATATTTTCAAATGCCTTTCCCGCAAGACAGTCGCTGCCTACCAGTGGTTCTCCTTGGTTTGTAGAAATTACAATCTGTTCATCATCGGGCACTGCCCCAATTAAATCAATTGCCAGAATATCGGTGACATCATTGATATTCATCATATCTCCGCGTTTAACCATATCCATACGCAGACGATTGACAATCAATTCAACCTTTTTAACTTCATTCGCCCCTAAAAGTCCGATAATGCGATCGGCATCACGGATTGCAGAGACCTCAGGTGTTGTGACAACCAGAGCGCGGTCAGCGCCTGCAATCGCATTTTTAAAACCTTGCTCAATTCCTGCCGGACAATCTAATAAAATATAATCAAAATCTTCCTTTAATTCATCAATCAGTTTAACCATCTGTTCTGGTGACACGGCTGACTTGTCACGTGTCTGTGCAGAAGGAAGTAAAGAAAGATTAGGGTAACGCTTGTCCTTAATCAATGCCTGCTTCATTCTGCAGTTTCCCTCCACTACATCTACCAAATTATAGACAATCCTGTTTTCTAGTCCCATGACTACATCCAAGTTACGCAATCCGATATCAGTATCAATTAAAACAACTTTTTTATTCAACTGCGCCAATCCGGTTCCTACATTTGCGGTGGTAGTAGTCTTTCCAACTCCGCCTTTTCCTGATGTTATAACGATTACTTCACTCATCCTACTATATCCTCCTGATATTTATATATTATTCAACAGTCCTTTTGTAATCGGCTCAATATAAATATTTCCGTCTTTTACAATCGCGACTTGCGGTTCGGTGGCAACCGGTTGTTTCCTCCACCGTTTTTTCGTAGTTTGTACCTTATCAGCGCTTCGCCCAATGATATCTCCAATTTTGACCTGGATCGGATCCATCTCTAATGCTGCCACAAAAGCCTGTTCATTGCCATTTGCCCCCGCATAGGCATTTCCCTTTAAGGCTCCCAAAACCACAATATTTCCTTTGGAGATTACTTTAGCTCCCGGATTTATATCACCAAGTACAATAATACTGCTCTCACAGTCCAGTACTTGACCAGAACGAAGAGTACCTTTGTAAAATTCCCCAGTTTTGCCAGACTGTTCTTCCTCAAAATCCTCTATTTTCTGGCGTATCAGCTCTTCCTTCAGTGCATCATTGTCCAAGATGCATATAATATTCAAATCCGTGTTCTCTGTAATTGTTTCAATGATTCGAAATTCTTCCTCCTGCGTTAGTTCTCTGCCCTCAAATGAAACCGCCATTTTTGCATTTTTAAAAAATCCTTCGGACTCCTTAAATTTTTCCAAGATACATTTCAATAATTCTTCAAAGTCCATGCTGTCATCCAGAATCAAGTTGATTCCGTACTTATTGCTCTTTAAAACCACTGGCTTTGACACATTCATCCCTCCAAACTTAGTCCGTAAATCCATTGGTACTGCTCTCAATTTCCTCTGCTTGTCCATCTAACAAAGTCTTTTCATCTGCTAGTTTAAAATAATATTTTAAAATATTGCTGGACACTTCCGCAGCATTTGCGGAAGTATAACCGTGGGCAATACGGGTAGTAATCGCAATTTCTGGACTCTCAAATGGTGCATAGCCGATAAACAGCGCATGATTGGCGCGGGTTTTGATCTGCTGTGCTGTACCAGTTTTTCCTGCCACTGCCACTGGAAAATCCTTAAAAGATTTATTATTTTCCACTACCATCCGCATACCATTTTGAATAGCCTCCCAGGAGATGGCTGATACATCTGTAATCTTGCGAATAATTTCCGGCTTAAATTCCTGTACCAGTTTTCCATCTGAGGTTGTTTCCTTATTTAATAGTGTCAGTTTATATACATCTCCGCTGCTTGCCACTGCGGTCAGATATCGTGCAATTTGTGTGGTGGTATAGTTGTGATTTCCCTGTCCAATCGCGGAAGTGATTGGGTATTCGTTGGATATCTGCGGTTCATTTTCAGGGATTTCTATTCCCGTCTTCTCATCCAAACCAAACAATGCAGCATATTTTTGCAAGGCGGTGATACCTTTATTATCATTATAAGTGCCTCCATCGGAACTTAGACGATATCCCATTTCATAGAAGAAATAATTGCAGGAATGTTGAATCGCTTCTGAGATATTGATTCGGCCGTGGGTGCTGCCTGGATAAATCCAGCATTTGGGCGGAGGTGTGATATTGGTATATTCGCCCTCATCTTTGATCTCTTCCCCGACACTCACTACACCCTCCGTCAAGGCCGCAGCCGCAGTGATCGGCTTAAAGGTAGAACCTGGCGCTGTCCGCTGCTGTGTGGCATTGTTATATTGAGGTACTGACAAATCGCGTTGCAGCCTCTCAAAATATTCCGAATCCACAGTATTTGCCAGACGATTGGTATCATAGCCTGGATAAGTGACACAGGCAAGCAATTCACCTGTTCTTACATCCACCATAACACAACTTGCGGTACAAGGGTCAAGTGCAAGCTGAGCAGGAGTGATTTTCAAGTTTTTAATCTTGTCGCGTAAAAAATCAAATGCACTGAGGCTGCCATTCGTAAGCGCTGTACGGTCTCCATCTTCTTCCTGTAAAATGCCCTGTTCAAATAAAATCTGACAAATCTGAGTACCTGATACCAGTTCATCCTTAATCATATATCGGTATATTTTCTTGCTAAATTCTTTATCCATCTGTAATTCTGCAAGAATATAAGAAATTAGTGCATCATAGCTCTCCGAAGAATCAGAATACTTGGATTCCGTATCAAAACCAGTAATATCAATCCAATCCATCGCAATGGCTCGCTGCAAATATTCCGCAAGGCTGGCCGTATCATTTTTCCAGGATAAATACACTTCATCTTCAGTATTTACCCTATCTGATAAAAAGACATTTTTTTCACCCAACATTGACAAAATATAACTCATATATACTTGCTGTTCTTTCTCCAACTCACCATACGGGGTTGGAGAAGGAGAGAAAAATTGCTGCCGCAGCTCTTCCATCACAGCATTCTGTTTACTCTGAAAAATACTGTATACTTGCCGCTCCATCTCCTGGGCATCTTCTTCTTCAAAATGGTTTAGATTGATAACATTATTATTGATTAAAGCAAAATACACATCGTCAATCGGAATCTTGATATCGGAAGCAGAACCTGAACTAGTATCATATTCCTTAATATTTTCAATCTGAGCATATACAATTCCGGCAAGCTCCTGTTCCAGCATACGATATACTGCTTCCTGAAGTTCGGCATCAATCGACAGGTAGATATCATTTCCAGAAGATGCTTCTACCTTCTCAATCATCTCCATAATACGGCCCATATTGTCTGTATAGAATTTTTCCGTTCCCTTGCTGCCCTGCAAATGCTGATCCATTACCTGCTCAATACCTGATTTTCCTACCACATCATTGAGTGTATATTCTTCGTTTTCAGCAGAAAGTGTATCATATTCTTCCTGCGATATTTTGCCGGTATAACCAATAATATGTGAAAAATATTCGCTGTCCACATATTTTCGGATACTGTCTTCCATGATATCCACTCCCTGCAAAATATCAGAATTTTCCTTTACGACAGCGACGGTCTCCTCACTAACATTTTGTGCTATCGTGGTCTGAACATATTTCTGGAAATTATTTTGGGAGATGGCATAACGAAGCACCATAATCTTATAGGCTTCTTCCTCTGAATAAAGTACCTGCTCCTTTGACACTTTTTCCTCTTCTCTACCCTCTACGCCAATGCCAAATTTATTCTGCAGATACTCTATCACCTGGCTGGAAGTAGCTTTCTCCTCGTGATACCCCAGTTTTTTATTATATTTCAGATCATCTATTTTGGTGTAACCATAGACATCCGCGAGAAAACGCTTTAATGCCTTGCCTGTTACAGTAAAATCATACTGCCCATTTTCATTTTTCTGAATATCAAAATCATTGGCAATCGTATCACCCTTTTTCTCAATCATACGGATTAAGGTGCTAAGCTCCTGATTCAGCATTTGATTTTTCTGTTTTGTGCTGTCATATACGCCATTATCTTCAATTGTCACAGAATAAGACAATTCATTAAAGGCAAGTAATTTACCATTGCGGTCAAAAATACTGCCACGGGTTCCAGAAGTAATGCGCTCCTTTTGAATCCATAAAGTATAATTATCTAGATATTCCTTACCATTGATAATCTGTAACACAAAAATGCGGTGTATCAATGAGCTGAATAACAAAATCATAACCACACTGAGCACAAACAATCTGGAGGTCAGTATTTTTTTTACATATTCTTTAAAAAACTCAGCCAAACTTACTTGCCCTCCTCTTTTCAATTACTTCTAATCTCTGGTTGATTTTCAGTATCACAAAATAGAGCACAATTGTCACCAATACAGTGTAAACAAGCTCTGGCAGCATGATATGCACCAGATAATAATCAAACTGAAATCTGCCTCGCAGGAAAAACAGAAATACATAAACTAATATATTATAAGAAAAATCACTTGCGGCGATTAAGATCAATGGCAGTTTGATATCATCTGGAAAAAACATTTTCCGAAAAAATCCGTTGACATAACCAATGTATGCATACACCAGAGCATAAAAACCAATCACGTTTCCGTAAAATATATCCATCAGAAGGCCGCTGAAAAAACCAATCCACATACCTTCTTTCCTGCCGCGCATAAAACCAAATGCTGAGGTTACAGCGATTAGCAGATTAGGCGAAATGGACGCAAAAGTCAGAGCTTGAAACAAGGTGCTCTGCAGCAAAAAACATACTGCAATAATGATAAATACCGTTATTTTACGTCTCATGTTGTCTGCTCCTTTAGTCCTTTTGGACGGTTTTTTTGTCCAAGATTACCAATACTTCCTGTAAATGTTGGAAATCAACGGCCGGTGTCACAGTACCTGAATAAGTCAGATTATTGGGATCGCGGTTAATGGTGCTCACATAGCCAATCAAGATTCCTTCCAGATACTTATCACTAATATGTGAAGTGACAAGCTGCTCTCCTGCTTTCACAGCATCATCCTCACATTTTAAATCTGAAAATTGAATTACTTGCTCTTTATTCATAGATGCCAGATTTCCATTGATAATACAGCGGTCTGCGCTTGATAATGCCATACCGCTGACATTACTGGCATCGTCAATGATTGAACGGACCTTTGCATAATTGGGACCAGTATCAATCACAATTCCCACCAGGCCGCTTCCAGCGATCACATTCATATCTTTTTCAATGCCGTCTTTTTCTCCTTTGTCAATCAGAAAGGTATTGAACCAATTTCCGCCATCGTTTCCAATCACTCTCGCGGCCACTTTGTCATAACTTGGATATTTCTGGTCAAGCTCCATCAGTTCACGAAGATTATTGAGCTCATATTGTTCCAGCTTGATTGTGCTTAAGTCTTGGGTAAGTTGATCTACCTGTGTCTGTAATTCTTTATTTTCCTGCATCACATCGCGCATAGTTTTCAAATCTTTTGCACGGTTTACAAACCAGGTGCCAACCTCATTAATACCATTCTGCATTGGCACAAAGATATATCCAGCAATGCTATTCAAAGGACCGCCAGATAGATTTAAGGTAAAACTGACGAACATAACCATCAGACACAGACCTGTCAAAATCATAAGTGTGTATCTGGTAGGCATAGAGTGTTTTGATTTTCGTCTCATAGATATTTATAACCTCTATTTATAAATTCTTGTTTTCATGCTGAAAGCAAGTTTGCGAAATTTCTCATCTGATACAATTTTATTGAGTCCGCGCACTGCACTTTCCTCCGGCAGTTCACAGGTATTTACCCTGATATTGGTGATATTGGCAAACAGCTCATCCATTCTGCGTATTTTTGAGGATCCTCCGGTAATATATATTCCTGAATGAATGATATCTCTAGCTAACTCTGGCGGCGTCTTCTCTAAAATCATCTTGATGGAATTACAAATCGAAGCTAGGTTATCCTTGATCGCTTCATAGATCACAGTGGAGGAGATATCCATCTCAATTGGCAGTCCGCTTACTACGTCTCTGCCCACAATGCTGGCAAAGGTTTCCTCTTTTTCAGGCAGCGCACAGCCTAAGGTTTCCTTGAGATACATAGCTGTTTTTTGGCCAATTACCAAGCTAAAATTGCGTTTTAAATGACTGATAATAGATTCGTCAATGCGCTTTCCGCCAAAATGAAGTAAATCACTTAGCACCAGCCCCCCAAGTGAGATCACAGAAATTTCTGTGGTATCTGCACCGATATTTACAATCATAAAACCAGTGGGGGAATTTACATCAAGCTGCAGTCCAACCGCATCTGCAATCGGTTTTTCACAGAGCAAGACATTTTTTGGCTTAAAACGGCTCTTATAAAAGAGATCAAAAAAAGCCTTCTTTTCTACCTCTGTGATATCAGTAGGTACTGCGACGATAAATTCCGCATTTTTTATATGATTTTTTACATGTTTTTCCAGTACTTCTCCAATCATATTCTGCATATTATTGTAATCTGCAATTACACCGTTGACTACTGGAAAAGACACCTGAATACTGTCTGGCGCCTTCTCATACATTGCATATGCATCATTGCCGAAGGCATATAACTGATTTTTATTGACAATGGCAATGGTGTTCTTTTCATTGATTACTTTTCCTGTTGACTTGCAAAAAATTTTCAAGTTGCAGGTTCCCAAATCAATTCCATAAACATTTGTTGACATAACCTACGTTCCTTTCCTCTGACCAAACAGGCCGTTTTCTCTAAAGCTTATATATCTGTTATCTCCGATGATGATATGGTCTGCCAGGACAATTCCAAGAATATCACCGCATTCTTTCACCCGCAGGGTAACATGGATATCTGCCTCACTGGGTGCTGGATCACCACTTGGATGATTGTGCAGCAATACGATATGCACTGCCTGATATTCCAAGGCCTTTAGAAAAATCTCTCTGGGAGATACCAGAGAATAAGTTGCTGTTCCTATGGAAATCACCTCATCCCCTAACAGATTGCTTTTTGCATCGAACATTGCCAGCATCAGTCTCTCTTTGGGCTCATGCCGAAGAGTTTCCATATAATATGCGGCAATGCTTGCCGGCTCGTTCAATCGCACATCTTTGCTTCTGCTAGTTTTGGCAATCCGTCCGGCCAGCTCAGCAATGCATTTTAGCTGTACTGCTTTCACCTGACCGATTCCAGGGATCTTTCGCATTTCCTCTAGGTTCATATCAATCAGATTTAACAGACTTTTGTTTTTCTGCGCCAAAAAAGTCTGCGCTAGCTGCAAAGCTGTCATGCTTTTTGTGCCGCTTCTTAAAATTACAGCAAGAAGTTCTGCATCCGATAAGGACTGTGCTCCATAATGAATACATTTCTCACAGGGTTGTTCTGATACTGGCATTTCTTTCATAGTTATGTGTAGATTCATATTCTTCCTTTCACTCTCTCAAAGCCAAGGAAAAAGTTTTACATTTTATTCTAGCATAAAAGGGTGTTAGTGTACAACTAATATCTTATTAAATTTTTTTTAATGTTATCTTCAAATTACTATGATATTTTCTTAATTATAGTGTTATGAGACCTTCCTCATACAACTTTTGCAAAGACTTTAAAATTCCCAGTTTCGCATGATACCAAGTCAAACCTCCCTGAAAATAGACAGCATAGGGAGGACGCAGAGGACCATCTGCACTCAGTTCAATGGAGGACCCCTGCACAAAGGCTCCTGCAGCCATGATTACCGGATCATCATAACCAGGCATAGCCCAGGGTTCTGGTGTTACATGGCTGTCCACAGGCGCTGCCGCCTGGATTCCTTTGCAAAAGGCAATCAGAGCTTCTGGAGTTTTTAAGGTGACAGCCTGAATAATATCATGACGGCTCTCCGTACTGTTTGGAATAACTGGAAATCCCAGACTTTCATAGATATTTGCCGCAAAAATGGCTCCTTTTAAGGCTCCAGCAACGATAGTCGGCGCCAAAAACAATCCCTGATAAAAAGATTGAATCACACCCAGGGAAGCTCCCACTTCCTTTCCAAGGCCAGGAGAAGTCAAGCGATATGCTGCATGATCCACACATTCTCGTCTCCCAACAATATATCCGCCAACCGGAGCAAGCCCGCCGCCAGGATTTTTTATCAGGGAACCGACAATCATATCTGCTCCCACCTCCAATGGCTCCTGCTTTTCCACGAATTCGCCATAGCAGTTATCAACCATACAGATAACATCTGGTTTTATTCCTTTGATAAAAGTAACCAATTCTCCAATCTGTGTTACAGAAAATGTTGGCCTGGTCTGATAACCCTTAGAGCGCTGGATTGTTACCAGACGCGTTTTTTCATGAATTGCATTTTTGATTGCCTCATAATCAAATTTTCCATTTTCTAAGAGATCCACCTGACGGTAAGTAACACCATATTCCGCAAGTGAACCTTTGGAGGGACGAATGCCAATTACCTCCTCCAAAGTATCATATGGTTTTCCTACTGGAGAGAGCAATTCATCTCCTGGACGCAGATTTGACATCAATGCCAACGCCAATGCATGGGTGCCACAAGTGATCTGAGGACGTACTAACGCCGCTTCTCCGTGAAAACAGGAGGCATACACCTCTTCTAATGTATCTCTCCCAAGATCATTATACCCATATCCGCTGCTTCCCATAAAGCATTCTGCACTGACTTTGTGCATTTGCAGCGCTTTGATCACTTTAAGCTGATTATATTCTGCCACCTCATCGATCTGTGCAAAACGTTCTTTTAATGACTCTTCAAACTGCTGTCCATACTGGAATACTTTTTCTTCTATTCCAAGCTCCTGATAGATCTCCTTCATGTTACAATTCCTTTCTGTCTCAGTATCTTTTGCATATAATTTAATATTTTATCATTGTCATAATTAAATTCTGGCTTATTCACCCAGACGACATCCTGTTCCCGCCGAAACCAAGTGAGCTGCCGTTTGGCAAAATGCCTAGTATCTCGTTTTATTTGATAGGCTGCATCTTCCAGCGTACAAGTACCTTCCAGATAGCTTAGGATTTCCTTATAACCCAATCCCTGCATAGAAACCATATCTTTTGTGCAGCCCAATTTCTGAAGCTTTAAAACCTCATCCACAAGACCTTCTGTAAGCATTTGCTCTACCCTGTAATTAATGCGCTCATAGAGTTTTTCTCTCTTATCATTTAAGACAAAATAAGCAAACTGATATGGTGATTGCTTCTGCCGTTCCTGTTCATTGTGCTCTGAAATTTTTCTGCCAGAGAGATGATAAAATTCCAACGCCCGTATTACTCGTTTAACATTGTTCTCATGGATCTCTTCTGCCGCTTTGGGATCTGCTTTGGCCAGCATTTGGTGCAGCACATGTGCTCCCTGCTCTTTTGCAATCTGCATCAGCGTATCGCGATATGTGCTGTCTGCCTGTTCCTTGGTAAAATCAATATCATATAACAATGCCTGAATATAAAATCCTGTACCACCCACAATAATTGGAATCCTGCCCAGTGCATAAATTTCTTGCAAGTACTTTTTAGCATATTGCTGAAACTGCACTACATGAAACTCTTCTGTCGGTTCCAAAATATCAATTAGATAATGAGGAATTTCCTGCATTTCTGATTTTTTAATCTTTGCTGAACCAATATCCATATGGCGATAAACCTGCATCGAATCTGCTGAAATTACAGACCCTTGTATCAATCTTGCCAGACGAATTGAGAGCTCAGTCTTACCGACTGCTGTGGGGCCGGTCAATATAATCAAGGGCCGTTTTGTTGTGTTCTGTTCCATTATAACACCCGCTTAAATTTCTTTTCCAATTCATATTTAGACATGGAGATAATTGTTGGCCGTCCATGTGGACAGTGATAGGGATTGTCCAATGTCAAAAGATCTGCAATCAATGCCTCAATCTCCTGTCTGGATAATTTCTGATTGCCCTTAACTGCCGCCTTGCAGGACATAGAGGCAATTTTTTCCATTATTACCTGTGGAGTCTCCCTACCATGAAATTCGGACAAACTGTCTAAAATCTCTATCATCAGTTCTTCGCCATTGAGTCCAAACAAATTGGCTGGAACAGCTGTTACGGAGTATTCTTTTCCGCCAAAATGCTCCACCTCAAAGCCAAGTTTGTGAAAATAATCTAGATATTTTTTTAAAAGTGACTCTTCCTGCATATTTAAAGTGAGCAAAATTGGCGGATAAATTACCTGGGAAGTAAATTCTTTGGCGTCAAGTGTCTTCATCGTACGCTCATAGAGTACTTTTTCATGAGCTGCATGCTGATCTATAATATAGAGCTGGCCATCAAATTCTACCAGCCAATAAGTATCAAAAAGCTGTCCAATCATCCGGTATTCTTTTTGGGAGGAGCTATCTAATAATTTTCTATTTGTCTCCTGAAAAAGCTCTCGCTGGGTAAATGACTGCAATTTCTCCTCAGTTTTTTTGTTGGTGCATTCTGTTTTCCCCTGATTCTTTTCTAATTCTGCCGGTCTGTGCTCCACTTTTGTTTTGTCTGTTGAATCATCTGGTCGTAGCTCAACTGTTTCTATCTGATTTTTTGTCGCCTCATCTCTCCTTTTTTCAGAAAGCTCTGTTGATGTTGTAAAATCAGCAGATTCCCCTGTCCGTTCTGGTGATGCTGCAAAATCAGCAGATTCCCCTGTTCGTTCCGGTGGTGCTACAAAATCAGCATTTTCCGCTGCCAGTTCTGGTATTTCCTTTGACATTTTGGAAATTGGTGTCTGTTGAGACCGCTTTTCTGTCTCAGATTTTTTCTGATACATTGGTTCATAAGGGCTGTCGTCTTTAATTGCCCGCTTGATTGCTTCCAAACGCTTGGTTTCAAACGGTTCTGGAGCCTGTCGTTTGGCTCTCAATTGTTCCTGTCTATATTGTTTTGACCGCTTTGGGGATTCCTTTTCATTATCCAGGCTCACCTGATAAACTAGTTCACTCTGGTTGATCACATCTCGAATTAAAGTTGATAAGAATTGATAGAACTCTTTTCCATTGCTGAATCGCAATTCCATTTTGGTAGGATGAACATTGACATCCAACAGACTGCCATTGATGGAAATATCGAGAACTGTGAACGGATATTTGTGCTGCATCACAAAAGATTGATAGCCTTCCTCAATTCCTTTGGCAATCAAACTGCTCTTAATATATCTTCCATTGATAAAATAAGTTTCATAATTACGGTTTCCTCTGGAAATCAATGGCTTTCCAATAAATCCTTTTATAGAAAATAATTCATTTTCTCCTTGAATCTCTAGAAGATTGGCAGTTGTCTCCCGACCATAGATATGATAAATCACATCTTTTAAGTTGGAATTGCCAGAGGTGTGCAGTTTTAATTGGTTATTGGAAATAAATTTAAAAGAAATTTCTGGATGGGACAAAGCCAGTTTTTCTATTAAATTTTCTATATATCCCGCTTCTGTCTGTGCGGTCTTTAAAAATTTTCTTCTCGCAGGAGTATTATAAAAAAGATTGCGCACCAGAAAAGTTGTGCCCTCGGGAGCGCCAATCTCCTCGATAGATTTCTCTTTTCCTCCTTCGATCACATATCGAACACCACCAATACCTTGCACCGTTTTTGTAATCAATTCTACCTGTGATACTGCCGCAATGCTTGACAATGCTTCTCCGCGAAATCCCAATGAAGATACAGAGACAAGATCCTCAACGGAACGGATTTTACTGGTAGAATGGCGCAAAAAAGCAAGCGGAACTTGTTCTTTTTCAATGCCACATCCATTGTCTGTGATACGAATAAAAGAGATCCCGCCTTCTTTGATTTCCACAGTAATGGCACTGGACTGGGCATCAATGGCATTTTCCACAAGTTCCTTGACAACAGATGCAGGACGTTCAATCACTTCTCCCGCCGCAATCTTATCAATCGTTTGCTGATCTAAAATTTCTATATTTGGCATAAATACTCCTTTTATCCAAAAAAATTTATGAGGGATATGAATGACTCAAAAAATAATATTTGCACTGTATAATAACTCTTCCACCCACAAAGGACATTTTATAATTTTATCAACGCAAACACTATTCTCAATACGGGCTGTTCTTACAAAATGTTCTGAATTATCATAAAGTTCTAAAACAAAATCAGTAACCATACGAAAAAATTCTTCCTCTTCTTTATCTTCTGCTTCCTTCAATAAATCAAACGATTCATCAAAGTTTATATTTTTATATTGAAGATACAATTCATGTAATGTCTCTGCTTTTGACATATCCACAATCCCACCATTTTCCATAATATTTATATCATAGCAAAGATCCTCTATAAGTTCAATCTGCTCTTACAGTAAATCTGCAATCTTAATGAATAAATCTCTGAAGATACATACCGGAATATCATGGTCAAAGCTGTATTGACAAGTTTGCTTTTCATGTTCAAAATCATAGACATTTACCGTGTGCATCATTGGATTGATAATCCAGTATTCCCGCACTCCAGCTCTGCGGTATTTAAAAAGCTTTATCCCATAATCTATCTGTTGATTTGAGGGGGAGACAATCTCAATAATCCAATCTGGAGCGCCATTGCAACCTTTTTCATCCAATTTTTCTTTTTCACAGATTATGGAAAGATCAGGTTCCACATAGTTTCGATCATCTTCATTTAGAAATACTGCAAATGGAGCCAACAATACTTCACAATTCCCA
This sequence comes from Lachnospiraceae bacterium, assembly GCA_910575005.1. Taxonomy (GTDB): domain Bacteria; phylum Bacillota; class Clostridia; order Lachnospirales; family Lachnospiraceae; genus Petralouisia. The sequence continues at coordinate 133,423 of CAJTCL010000010.1, forward strand.
CCCTCTTTATCAATATAGCTTAAGATTTGATGACATAATTTTACGATAATTCTTTGATGCATAGTACTTGGTGGAGCCATGAAATAAATCTGTCCATCAATCAATTCTGCACGTTGTCCTTCTGGCAGATTGTAGATATCTTTGACAGTATAAATTTTTTCCCGAGGTAATGCCATAACAATGCCTCCTTTTCCAATATTAGTTTACATAATTTTATTATGTAAATCTACCAGCGATTTTTCACCTTATTTTGCAGTTGATACAATTTATTTAAAGCATCAATGGGCGTTAAATTTCCCAAATCCAGTTCCCCAAGTTCTTTTATAATATCATCATCCTTTACTGTATCAAAAAGGGAGATCTGTGTTAGATCTACTTCATCCAGCTTCTTGCGCTTTTTTGTGACAGCGCTGTTGTTTTCAACTGTGATTTTTCCGGTGAGTTCTGCAATATCATGGGCACTCAACTCTTCTGCAATCACTTTTGCGCGCTCAATGACACTTTCTGGCACTCCAGCAAGCTTTGCTACTTGAATCCCATAGCTCTTGTCCGCACCTCCAGAAACAATCTTTCTCAAAAATACAATATCCTCGCCTTTTTCTTTGACTGCGATACAGTAATTATTTACATTATCCAATTTCCCTTCCAGTTCCGTCAACTCATGATAATGGGTGGCAAACAACGTTTTGGCTCCCAGAAGTTTTGGGTTGCTGATATGTTCCACCACTGCCCAGGCAATACTTAAACCATCAAAGGTACTGGTTCCACGCCCGATTTCATCCAATACCAACAGACTGTTGCTGGTGGCATTCCGAAGTATATTTGCCACCTCTGTCATCTCCACCATAAAAGTACTCTGCCCGCTTGCCAGATCATCAGAAGCCCCTACTCTTGTAAAAATACGGTCTACGATACCAATTTTAGCACTGTCAGCAGGAACAAAACTGCCAATCTGTGCCAGCAAAACAATCAATGCTGTCTGGCGCATATAGGTAGACTTTCCGGCCATATTGGGACCTGTGATAATAGAAATTCGCTGTTTGTGGTTGTCCAGATAAGTGTCATTAGCGATAAACATATCATTGTTGATCATCTGTTCCACAACTGGATGGCGTCCATTTTTAATATCAATCATGCCATTCTCATTGATGGAGGGGCGACAGTAATTATTGCGCTCTGCCACCAAAGCCAGAGCGGAAAAAACATCAATACCAGCCACTGCCTTTGCTGTTTTCTGGATCCTTAAAACTTCATTGGCAATTTTATCCCGTATTTCTCGAAACATCTCATATTCCAGCACTACCAACTTATCCTCTGCACCGAGAATAATGTCCTCCAGCTCTTTGAGTTCTGCGGTAATGTAGCGTTCTGCATTGGCAAGGGTCTGCTTTCTAGTATAATAATCTGGGACAAGATGTTGATAAGAATTTGTCACCTCCAGATAATAGCCAAATACTTTGTTGTATTTGATGCGCAAGTTCTTAATTCCTGTCTTTTCGCGCTCCTTGGTCTCCAATTCCATGAGCCAGGTCTTGCCCTCTGTCTTTGCCTGGCGCAATTTATCAATCTCTTCATCGTATCCTTCTTTTAAAATACCGCCCTCACGGATAGAAATGGGAGGTTCTTCTAAAATCGCAGAATCTATCAGTTGAAATAAGTCCTCCAAAGGATCCAAATCTGACTGGATCTCCTTTAGTAATGATGTATCAAACTCATCCAAAAGTCCTTTGATAAAGGGAAGCATTTTCAGAGAACTCTTAAAAGAAATTAAATCTCTGGGATTTGCAGTCTGATAAGTGATACGGCCAATCAAACGCTCTAAGTCATAGACAGGGTTTAAATATTCGCGAATCTCTTCCCTTGTAATCGCTTGTTCCTTTAAAGCCTCTATTGCATCTAAACGGCGATTGATTTCTTCTTTTTCAATTAAAGGCTGTTCTACAAAATTTCGCAGCATTCGAGCCCCCATTGCTGTTTTCGTCTTATCAAGCACCCAGAGAAGGGAACCGCGCTTTTGTTTTTCCCGCAGTGTCTCCACCAATTCCAAATTTCGTCCGGTGGAACTGTCAATAATCATATATTTGCCCGTACTATATATTTGCAAGCCAGTCATATTGGCAAGATTATTTTTCTGTGTCTCATAGAGATATTTTAACAGTGCGCCTGCAGCAATGGTGCCAGATTCATAATCCTCAAGTCCTAACCCCTGTATATCTGACATTTTAAAGTGAGTGAGTAATGTATTTTTAGCAGTTTCATCACTAAAATACCAGGCATCTAGAGAATAGACGGCAATATTCAGACGATGTTTTAAATCTTCAAAATCCAAACCGGTCATATAAAATGCCTCATTGCAGATGATTTCTGAGGGATAAAATTTATGTATCTCATCTAAAAGCTTGCGCTCAGTCTCCAGCTCTGTGACATAATAATCTCCAGTGGTGACATCTGCGATAGATACCCCATAGCGATCCTCCATATATACGATACACATAATATAGTTATTTTTGGACTCATCCAAAGCTTGGGTATCAAGATTGGTACCTGGCGTGGCCACCCGCACTACCTCCCGTTTTACCAAGCCTTTTGCCATTTTTGCATCTTCTACCTGCTCACAGATTGCTACCTTATAACCCTTAGATACTAGCTTATTGAGATAGCTTTCCATTGCATGATAAGGAACGCCGCACATGGGCGCCCGTTCTTCCAAACCACAGTTTTTCCCCGTCAACGCGATTTCCAGCTCCTTGGATGCTGTCAAAGCATCCTCAAAAAACATTTCATAAAAATCTCCCAGTCGGTAAAAAAGAATACAGTCCTGGTATTCTTTTTTGGTTTCCATGTATTTTTGCATCATTGGAGTCATTTCTGCCACGATGTCCTCTCCTCCTGTTTCTTACAATAAATCTTATATCAAATTTATTTTTACATTATAGTATTTTTCATTGCAAATCTGTGTATGTCTGCCAGAGTCTCAAGAAAGCGATCATAATTTAATCGACACCTCTTAGCGAGTATTTTTGGGCAATGGCTTCTGCCACCTTCATACCATCCATAGCAGCCGACAGAATGCCGCCCGCATATCCTGCGCCTTCTCCACAAGGATAAATGCCCTTTTTATTGCTCTCAAAAGCCTCATTGCGCGTAATGCGCACGGGCGAAGAAGTTCGGCTCTCCACACCGGATAAAATAGTGTCTGCACGGTCAAAATCTGGGATATATCGCGCAAACTGATGCATTCCCTGACAAAAAGAGTCCCGAATATTCTCTGAAAAAAGTTCATGTAAAGCGCCAAATGTATGTTGTCCCTTGATCTCTGACTGAAAACTGCCATAATTGCTGGAAATCTTTTGAGACTCAAAATCTCCAAATAATTGTTGTGGGATCCTTCCCTTTCCAAGCAGATAAGCTTTTTCTTCGAGCTTGCGCTGAAATGCAACGCCGCTTAATGGTCCAGAACCTTCAAAATCTTCTGGCGTTACTGTGACAATCACAGCACTATTGGCGTTTTTGCCATCTCTTCTGTGATAACTCATGCCGTTGACAGCAAGTCGCTCTTCTTCTGAGGAGGCATTTACCACATAACCCCCAGGACACATACAAAAGGAATATACCCCTCTGCCATTCTCTAGATTTGCCGTCACCTTATAGGAAGCAGCAGGCAGTTTTGCCGCAGCCTCTGGGCCATATTGTGTTTCACTAATCATCGTCTGCGGATGCTCCACACGCAGACCCACTGCAAAAGATTTTGCCTCCATCTTAAACCCTTGATTTTTTAACATCTCAAAGGTATCTCTGGCACTGTGCCCAACAGCAAGTACAGCGAGCTCTGTCTCTAGCTTTGAAATAGTCCCACGATCTAAATTTTCACAAATCAATGCCTTAAGCTGTCCATCTGAAAATTTCAGATCCGTCACGCAAGTCTGAAAAAAATATTTGCCGCCCCAGGCTTCAATTTGCTGGCGCATACTCTGAACCACATCTTTTAAAATATCAGTACCGATGTGGGGTTTTGCTTCATAGGCGATGGAATTTGGTGCACCATGACGGATAAATATTTCTAAGACTTTTTGATTCCTGCCCTTGACATCCTTAACTAAAGTATTTAATTTTCCGTCCGAAAAAGTACCTGCTCCGCCCTCTCCAAACTGGACGTTTGAACAAGGGTCCAATACGTTTTCTCTCCAAAAACGTTCCACGTCCTCGGTGCGCTGTTCCACAGGTTTTCCGCGCTCTAAAATGATCGGACAAAAACCATGCTCAGCAAGCAGATACGCACAGAATAAACCTGCCGGACCACTTCCAATCACAACGGGTGGATGTTTTAGCTTTTGTCCCTCACTGGTTATTGGAAACTGATAGAGAATATCCTGCACCTGAGAAATCTGACCACTTTTTCTGCGGCGCAAGATCCCAGCCTGATCTTTGACTTTGACGTCTATGGTATAGACAAAAGAAACTTCACTTTTTCTACGGGCATCCACCGATTGCCTGCGAATTTTGTATTCCAAAATGTTATCCGATTTGATGCGCAGAACCTTGGCCGCTTTCTGTAATAATTGTTGTTCTGTATGGGTAATCGGAAGTTTTAATTGTTGAATGCGAATCATTTTTCCCTCCTGATATTATCCGCCGCCGCGCTGCCGGCCACAAAACCGCTGGACCAGGCCCATTGCAGGTTGTAGCCTCCGCACATTCCATCAATATCCACAACTTCCCCTGCAAAATATAATCCTGGTACGATACGGGATTCCATAGTTGTGGGGTTGATCTGGTCTGTGTCCACACCTCCCGCAGATACCTGAGCATGATCAAAGCCTTTGGTTCCTATAATATCAATCCTAAGAGCTTTCGTCAAAGCTGCTAAGGCGGCCAATTCTTTGTCGCTACAGTTCTGTGCTGGCTTTTCCAGATTAATACGGGCTTCCTTTAAAAATACACGATTTAACTTCTCTGGAAATAGGCCAATCAAGGCCTGTGCAGCGCTTTTTCCAGCTCCATACGTATGAAAACGCTGTTCCATCAGAGTGGTTGCATCCTCTAGTGCTAAATCTGACAAAAAATCCAGCAATACAAATACATGTTTATGATTGAGAAGACCATAGGAGACATAACGGCTGACTTGAAAGGCTGGAATACCAGAAACCCCAAATTCCGTTAGCTGTAATTCTCCAAAATCTTCTGTTTTTTTACGGTTTTCTATATAAAGACAAATCGTTCCTTCTGCACGTATTCCTGCAATATTTTTTAAAAATGACTGTTTTCCCTGCAATTGTACCAATGCAGGAACTAGATCTATGATTTTATGTCCTAATCCAACAATATATGGGATGCCGCTGCCGTCGCTGCCGGTTTTCTTGGCCGCTTTTCCGCCGGTGGCAATTATACAGCATAGACTCTCAAAAATTCCTTGTTTGGTGTGGAAGGAAAATCCTTCTGTTTCTCTGTGGATTTCTCGGATTCCAACATTGTATGCAATCTCAATGTTTAATCTTTTGCATTCTAGCAATAACACCTTGATCACAGATGCAGCCTGCCCGCTGGCAGGATAATAGTAGCCATCCCGTTTGTTTTGGGGATGGATGCCCAATTCTTTAAAAAATTGTAAGGTTTCTGCGAACCCGAATTGACGCAGGGCAGGCAATACAAAGGCAGGGTTCTTGCCATTATAATAAGCAATGCCCTGCTTTTCGTTGGTAAAGTTACATTTTCCATTTCCAGTGACAAGAATCTTCTTACCAGCCTTGTCCATATGTTCTAAAATCAGGACACGGGCACCCTTCCGCGCTGCCTGTATAGCGGCAGTTAGTCCAGAGGCCCCTGCCCCGACAACGATTACATCCATTTTTCTGCTCATAAATTATTTTCCATTCTTGCAGATTATTCTTACAGTGTCATATTTTGTACAGTATACCATTTTTGATCACAAGATTCAAGTTGCTAACTGGAGTAGTTTTCCAGAAAACTATAGAGTTGTTCCTCGCTGCTGATAAGTTTCCCTTCCTGGATTTCCTGTTGTAACTCGTCTGGCAAGTTCTGAATCTGTATATCGGTGGAGGCGTACAACGTTTTTCGGTCTGCACAATATACTGCCACATACCCCTCCTCTGCCAGCAAGACATATTCGTATGGCTCTACCACATTCAGGCTCTCAGCAAGCTCTTTTTCTCTTTCTGTTTCAACTTCTTCAATTTTTGCCAATAGAGTTTTGTTCTGCTGTTGAAGCAAATCAATATCTTTTTCATAGCTTTTCTGGTTTTTTATGGTTCCTGCAAAAAATCCTGCACTGAGACTGATGACAGCCGATAAAATAATTCCAAGTGCTAAAAAGCGGATACTACATTCTTTTTTCATCGCAAACTCCTTTTTATGGTAGTATCTGCTAATTTTTCTATTTTATTCAAACTAGAGTATAACTGTCTAGAATCTCATGAAAATAAATACAATCCTTTTATAAATGTACCACTGTCATATCATGGTGAATGGCTGTTAGAAAATCATGAAAAACATCTTTGGTATATAATTTTAGACTGGAAGTGTTTACACAGGGATGACAGCCCAAAAATTCTCCTTTGAGGATATCCTCATCCACCAATAGTCTGACATGATTCTCCACATCATTCATCAGTCCCATAACACTGACCGCACCTGGCGTAATATCCAGAAATTTTTCCATATACTCAGGAGGAGCAAAGGACAGTCTTGCACTGCCAATCTGAGACGATAGATCTTTTGTGTGAAAAGCCTTATCGCCAGGAATCATCAGCAGATAAAATTGTGTTTTCTGGCGATTGCACAAAAACAGATTTTTACAGATCGTCGCTCCTAATGCCTGGTCTATCTCTTCGCAGGCCTCCATTGTCATGGCTGGAGCATGGTCAATTCGCTCATATTCTACCCCCAGCTTGTCCAGCAAATCGTAGACTCTTATCTCTTTTTCCAGGCGTTCTGCTATATGTTCTGGACGCCCCTTATATAAAGTCAATCCCATTCTTTTTCTCCTTTAGAACCAGTTTTTGTCTTTAAGTTCTTGAAAAAATATTGTTCATTTGAGGTTACATATTTTGATATAATACAAAATATGAATCATATTCCGTTCCATCATATCCAATTAGTTTTTCTTTTGAGAATTTAAAACCCAATTTTTTTAATGCCGAAATACGTTCTGTCGCTGATATAATCGCTAATGTCGCAATTATTATCATTCTTAACATATAATAGCCATTCTTATATCTAGGGCAATTTTTATCTCATCGGAGAAGACTCCCACTTCTTTAAGTGGTGAGTAAAACAAACTTGTCTCAGTGGGAGAGGAGTCTCCGATTTTTATATGTAATTCACCAATAAAATTTAATTTGGCACTCTTAGTCTGGCTGCTGTCCGTTATGAGCAAGCCACTTACATTCCGTTATTTCCATGTTGGTAAATATTGCCTTAAAAGATGATTGTTCAGGACTGCAGGCATAAATGCCAAACGCAATTGTCCTGTTACCATTCCACATGTGGCATACACGCATCTGTTTGAAAATAACACCATCTTCAGAACACTCGATGCAATAGTCATCTTCTCTGCGGCTAAACCTATACCACATTGATTTTATGGAAACATTTATTTCTGTTGTTGCCCAATCCGAATAACCATTATTTGTAACAACACTTCCAAGATGCTGAACTCTTTCATTTTCATATTCTATCGAACCTTTCAGCCAATTTTCACTGTCGAGATACATGACAATTCCGCATTGGTCAAATCTGTGCTTACTTTCAAATTCTGTTTTCACTGTAAAAGAAAAAAATCTTTCATCTGTTTCCATCTGCAAAACAGGCGCATTGTCATTTCTAAAATGATAGTATGTTCTCTGCCACAAATCTGTGTGAGGATTTGTTGTGATTTCAATTTTATCATTGGCTAAACTGTAATCTGCAGGTTGTCTTGTCCATTTTAATTTGTTTATATCAAAATTCATATTGCTACCTCCTCCAACTGTAACTTAAAAATAAATCCCTCAAACTTTCCCCATTTTAAAGGATATTCTCATTAAAAACTTTATGATTCATCTAAATTATCTATATTGATTTTTCATACACAGAGCCATTCTACCCTCTGCGCTTCCCGCATTTCTGGCAGTTCCAGATCTTTGAGCATTTTCTCAATTGCCGTCTGAGGAACCTCATTTTTTCGACTAATATTGCGCGTCTGCTCTGTTTCCCAATCTGTTTCCAGAAATACAATCTTCACAGAGGCATGATACTGCTCAAATAATTGAATCTGTTTTCTGCGTATCATGGAGGTAGTATTGGTGGCATTCCAGACAAAAGGCTGATGATTTCTCAAAAATTCTTTGGCTCTTTGTCTCGCCTCATTGATCACTTTTCCCTGCGGTTGTGTTGGTAATATACCAAGTTCTGTTCGGATCTGATCGAGTGAAACCATCGGTAAACCGGAATGATGCTGCTCTAACCAGGTGTCTTTGCCTGTTCCCGGCAATCCAGATATCAGAATGACCTCTCCCCAGGTGTCATCATATAAATCTTGCTCACGCCAGACATTTTTTCCAGATAAATAAGCATGTTCCGTATTTAATGATGGAAACTTGTAGGCAGATTTTAAGACACCAAGTTCATCTGCTGATAAGAAACATAGCTCCATCATTTCCAGTGAATCATTGATATCTTCGTAAATTCGCCCCTTTAGATCTGCCCTCACCAAAATTTTTAACAGTGTTAAAGAAAAATCAGGAATCAATTTTCCCTGGGCAGCTATTGAGATCAGACGCCTTTCTGGATCTTTTTGATCTAAAATATGAATAGGTACCGAATGATTGCGTATCAAGGTGCAAATACATTCCCTCATATTTTGCAGTTTTTTCGTACCACAGACTGCAAAATATTTCCACAATAATTCTCTCGCCATTTTAGAGCCAACCAGCGTATGATTTGGTGAAACCCAAGCCCCATCTCCCCAGCGAGTGCAGGGAATTTTACCGATATCATGAAATAAAGCAGCCAAAAATACAATCTGTTGCTGGTTCTGTGGCAAGTTACGATATTCTTCTTCTGTAACCAACTCCTCACATACCATTTTCGTATGTGTCCAGACATCACCTTCTCCATGCCAGAGTGGATTCTGTTTGGTCTGTTTCATAGTAAGGATATAGGGCTTAAGTGGCGTATCCGCAAGGATTTTCCAATGGATTTCCCAGGCAGGCGCACAAGGAATCGCCTGTTTTAGCCTGTTCCAATTTTCATTCATCTATTACACCTCATTCTTTTACAGTGGAAGAAATAAGTTTTCCATTGGTACTGCCAGACCATTTGGAATAATGGGACGGTCAATCCAATGTGTTCCAGATTGTGCAATTGTCTGTGCAAAGGAAACCCTCACATATTTCAGGCGGCCGACAGTACAGCCATTTTCTTCTATTTTAATGTATAACCCCTCCATTGTAGTGGATGGATCAGTCTCCGCACAGCGCTGTTGGGCATCTTGACCATTTTTTTGACAATATGCTCGCAGACGTTCGATATGTCCTTCGCGAATATAGTTCGATTCTCCCAGATAAGATAGTATCTGCTCTGTGTTCTCAAATACCCCTTGTGCCAGTACAGGTACAGAACATATTGGCATCTGTGCCGTTAATTTTCTGCGTGAAGGCGTGTCCAGAAATACTTCTCTCTCTCGGTCAAAAATATCAAACTCCATAAAATAGGCAGGTAAAGCATCATAATAGACACTGTGTTTGGCATACATCCATTCTCCATACATAATATATCTTGTTCCAAGAACGTCAAAAAAGTTGTCCATATGCACATTTGCCCACTGCTTCAACAAGTTAAAATGGCGTTCCCGATAACCGCCAGTCAGATAATGGCCGCGGCTCTGCAGCAGTAATTCTCCCTCTTCACTAAAAGAGATCGCCGAATTAGCTCCATCTATTTTTTCTTCAATCACCAGATATTTATCCTTTAGATCAGAAAAAGGAATTTGAGATAAATCCTCGTCACCTGGCTGAAGTCGCGAGCCTTCCAAGTGCGGTGTGCGTGGATATTTTTTCAAATCATAATCCATAATATATCACTCTCTTTCTATATCTATAAGTCACCATATAAGACAAGAATAACTATTCAACCTAGGAATAGTTTTGGTCACCCACATAATAAATTACGCAATAATTCTTTTAAGATTATCTTAACATGAAAATAGAACCCCTTCAAGATTTATTGATGAAACTGCCTTTGGGGATGATTCTATTGTATTGATATGAAAAATGGCCTTCCACTCTGCATGGAAAGCCATTTTTATATGAGGCATATTCACAAATACTATAAATATTACATCTGTTTTTACTTTATAATTTTTATCTTCTTGGTCTTCTTTACATTGGCTGCCTGAACGGTCACTATTACAGTACCAGTCTTTTTCTTTGCTTTCAGCGTTGCAGTCTGTCCTTTCGCTTTGATTGTTGCCATTTTTTTATTGTTCACTGACCATTTTATTTTACCCTTGATATTTTTTATTGATACGCTCAGCTTAACAGATTTTCCTCTTTTCACTGTGGAGGCACCTGAAATTTGAATAGAAGGCTTTTTGACTGTAATTTTACATTTCACTTTTGCTTTTTTATTTGATTTGCTTGTGATGGTAATATAGGCTTTGCCCTGTTTTAATGCAGTTACCTTTCCAGAATTATCTATTTTCACCACCTTGCGATTGCTTGAGTGAAATGTCACCTGTTTATTGGTAGCATTTACTGGCACAGTAGTTGGCATCAAACGGAATGTCTCACCAACAGATAATGGCTTCGGTTTCTTCTTCAGCTTCAGACTCTTGACGGGAATTATCACATTAACCGGCTTCTTAACCGTAATTTGGCATGTGGCTGAAATCTGAGGATTCTCTTTGCTGGCAGCCGTAATCTTAACAATTCCCTCTTTCTTTGCGGTTACTTTGCCAGAAGCATCCACTTGTGCAATACTGTTATCTGCAGAAGTATATTGTATTTCTTTATTTTGTGCATTTTCCGGCAATACGGTTGCTGTCAACTGTAAATTTTCCCCTACAGACAACACTTTTTTTGTAGGGCTTAACATTATGCTTTCTACAACAGAATTATCTTCTGTATCAGTGTTTTTGACCGTCACCTGACAAGTATCTTTGATTTTTGGATTTTCTTTACTGGCTACTGTAATTATTGTCTTGCCCACCTTTTTGGCTGTGATCTTACCAGAATCATTTACCTCTGCGATGCTTTCGTCTGTAGAAGTATAGATCAGATCTTTATTTTTGGCATTTACAGGCAGTACTCTGGTTTTCAGCCGATATGTCTTGCCAAGGAAAATCACTTTCTTAGCCGGATTTACAGTCAAACTTGTAACAGGAATAGGGTTTGGATCTTCCGGCTGATCTCCTGGATCCCCTGGTTTATCTCCTGGATCCTCATCCCCGCCGCTATACGCTCCTTGATAACCTTCCCCAATAGAAACTTCCAGCTTTTCGCGACCTATTTTAAAATCATATCCGCCTGAGGGCAGTGAAAACTTTGCACAGTTGACGCCATTGTGTAATTCCATTCCCTGGTATTTGGCACCTGTCGGCAATTTTGTGCTGACGACCAGCTCTTGTTCCACTGGAAGGTATAAAGTGGCTGAAGTATTGGCTGGAATCTCAGTATGGTATGTGGTCAGCTTCTGCCCGTCGCTCTGCCATGCAGATTGAATAGTTCCATAGTAAGAATCATAACTGCAGTCTGCTGTCCGAATACGTTCCTGATTATTGTATTTCTTACCAGTATCTGGAATTGGCTGCAGAATAATATGCTGAAAACCTGGATGTTCTACATCCGCACATATTCCCGCCATATAACGATACATCCATTCCAGCACAGAACCATATGCATAATGGTTAAAGGAATTCATCTCACTATGACCAAATCCAGTTCCAGGGGTATAAGAATTCCAACGCTCCCATACCGTGGTGGCACCTGCAAGAACCTCAAATAACCAGGATGGCTGTTCTTCCTGTAATAGAAGATCATAGGAGACATCTGCATGGCCAACCTCAGACAATACCGGTGCAATCACATTGGAACCAAGGAATCCCACTGCTAGTGTATTCTTTCCATAACCAGCACGCACACTGTCTGTGGCAGGGTTTTCATTTTTGATATTTTCAACTAACAAGGTTTCTGCCGCCTGTCGCATCTGCTCACTGTCATAAAAACCGAGTTTTAACATCCAAATCAGAGAAGTCTGAGAATTATTTTCCCATACCCCCTCTTTGCCAGAGCCATTCTGAAATTGTAGGTTGCGATTCCCCTCCTTGGATTTTATGACCAGATTTCCATTTTCAAAAGTAACATGTGTTTTCAGAAATGTTTCTTTAATAGCATCAAATTTCTGACTGTATTCTTCGGCCTTTTGGGTGTCGCCAATGATATTTGCTATTTTTGACATAATCTGATGCATATAACCATAATAGTAATCATTGACAACTTCCACACTAGTTCCCTGGAAAGACAGCCAGTCTCCATAGTTCATAGAACCCTCAGCAGGCGCCTGATTTGTCCCACGCTCCCTGCTCTTCATATAGTCCATATAATGTACTAAAGTTTCCCAATTATTCTTAAGAAACGAGGCATCTCCAGTCTGCTGATATAATACCCAGGGCACAATGATTAAAACGTCGCTCCAGCCAGCCGCCCAGCCCTGGAAAAATCCATTAATATTGTCCGCCACACCTGGCACATATCCTTTAATCCATGTATTTTCATTATAAATCTTCTGCATCTCATTTAAAAATGCCGCTGAATCAAAATTATACACCGCTGTCTGAGCAAATGCCTGTGTATCGCCACTCCAGGAAAGACGCTCATCTCGCTGATTGCAGTCCGTCGGCGTGGTAAAATAGTTGCTCAATTGTCCATAGAGAACATTAGAAAATAATTGATTCACATTTTGATTGTTGGTCTGAATCGAGCCAGTCTGTTTGGTCACAGAGGACAAAGCTTTGGAACACAGGGAATAAACTGTGATATCGTCACTCGCTGTTACCTGCACATACTGATAACCAAAATAAGACATACAGGGCTGATAAGTCTCTCTGCCATCACCTGAAAATACATAAGTAGCCGCAGAGCGCGCACCTCTAAGGCTCTTCTGATAGATAGAACCTTTGGGACCATCTGCCTGAGTAGCGCCAGTTCCAACAGAACTGCCATCATTGAGCATTTCTGCAAAATTCAGGGTGGCCTTTGCTCCCTGCTTACCCGAAAATTCAATCTTTGGCACTGCCGACAGATTTTGCCCCATATTTACAATCAATTTCTGCCCCTTTTTCAATTCAATTCCCTCTCCAAAAATATTCTGTCCTGGAGCGGAATCATAAGACGCATCTATTTGAATTTCACCGCCCGCGTAATCGGAATCTGCTTTTAAGCCCGAATATGTATAGGCAGCTACTGGATATTGGTCAAAATTCTCTGCAAATTTGACTGGAATCGCATTCTGCGCCCGAATTTCTCCCCCAAAGGTAGTTTCTGACATCTCTGTATTTTCGTAAAGCGTGGCATTGCGCACAATTCCCTGGTCAAAATCTGCCAGAATTGTATTCCAATTGATACCATCTTCTGACACCTCTATGGTATATACCTTAGGATAATTGGCACAGACGCCATAGGAAATAGATTCTTTGGCCACTCTTGGGTAAAATTTAATCCCTGACAATTGGACTGCCTGAGGAAAATCAAATTGAATCGTCACTGGCTTCTGTGGTTTGCCAAATTGTTCATCCTTTCCAAAAATATCGGTGGAATATCCGCGATCCTCTGAAATTCCATAATCCCCATCGGTCAAATTTGCAGCGTTCCACTGTGCAATACCACTCAAAGTATTGTCACTGACAGTTGGAGTAATGCCAGAAGAAATATTGACTTCTCCGTCCAAAAGCTCCATCTCCATAATCTGCATACGATTCTCATGATCTTCTGCCACTGCTGGTCCAGTCTCAGAGACGGAAATTTTCACATGCTTTGCCGATACTTTGTCAAACTCTGTGCCAATACTAAATGCTGTCACCTCTGGATGAAGGCGATAGTTTCGCAAATTTTCCACAAAATACGCATTCGCCTCTGTCTGTGCAGTCCAATCAGCCGTGGTGACAGTCTCAGCCGCTCCTTCGCCGCCGCTTAGATTTACAGTTGTCCATGCTGTCCCATCCTCTGATACCTGCAGACAGTATTTTTTCGGATAATTTGCACACTGATAGCCAGAAATGGATTCCACGCTTGTCCTGGGATAGAGCCGCAAGCCTGTCAATGATGCTGTTTCTTTCAATTGGAAAGTCATGCTGATTGGCTCACTAAGGACAAAAGATTCCTGTCCCCGTCCCAACACGGTTGAAGTATAGCCGTTATCTGTATCATTTCCCAAATCTCCATCGGTCAGATGCTCTGGTTTCCATTGCCCATTGGGAGACCAGTTATTTGAAATCTGTGGTACAATTCCTGCCGCAACATTCTTCCCCTCTGCATCAAGTAATTCAAGCTCCATAATCTGCAACAGGTTTTCCTTGTTATTATCGGCAGGACCTGTCTCTTTTACCAAGATTCTGGCATAAGCAGCCTGTTTTGGGTCAAAACTATTTTGAATACAGGTGCCGCGATCTGGATCTTCCTCCACATTCACTGCATTGACCCATTTACTGTCATCATATCCTGGCTGTGCAAAACCACTAATCTCTTTTTCAAATATGGCATTATAATCTTCTCCATAATAAATACCATTTTTAGTGATGCCACCCTCCAAAGTTCCCTTCCAATCTCTGCTGTTCGTCTGAATATTTTGTACTGTGCCGTCACTGTAAATCACCCTAAGCAATGCTTTCACAGCCGGCCTTGAAGTGGTGTTGGCCATGCCATTTTTCCAGCCGGTTCCAGCCTTGACAGCGACAACTGCAGTCTGCTGCCCTTCCAGAAACGAAGTGACGTCATAAGTCTGATATCCCAGGCTGATATCTACATTTCCATAACCTGGATTTAGATGATGATTAATGATATTTCCATTTTCATCATATTCTCCAACACGATTACCATTGACATAGGCCTCATAAACCCCCAAAGCTGTTATGTACAATCTTGCTTTACTGATTTCCTTTGATGTAAGCTGCTGCTCAGTACGAAACACGGGAGCGGTAGGACTGGCATTTAAACGAATAAACGCTGCATCTTTCCATTCTTGTTGATGAGACACACCCGTCTCAAAACTGGCATGTTCTGTAAATGTTTCCCCCTTATCATCCCAAACAGTGACAGACCACTGATACTGTGTTCCTTCCTTTAGTTGTGCTTCACATACAATGCCAGTAGAGTTTTTGCTCTCCATCTTACCGCTGTCCCAGACTGTCTGTTCTCCTTCTGCGACCAAAATCTGATATGCCGTCTGTTTGGCGCCAATCCGACTGGATTTCATCTTCCACGCAAAATGAACGGAATCCTCCTCAATCCCAATGGGATTTGTCAGATATTCTGTGGTCAGTCCATAAATTTGTATCTGCTCTTCTGCTTTTCTGGATATTTGTGCAGATACTGGGATAGAACTAAAAGCAAGACAGGCTGACAACATTAAGGCTGTTGCTTTTTTCCTAAAAATCTGTTTCATTTCCCTTCCTCCTTGTCTATCATGTATAGTTAAATATAATTATAGAAAAGAAAAAAGGAAAAACATATATAAAATATTTTTTATTTTGGTAATTTTTTTGCTTATTTATCACAGATTTTCGGCAAAATCGATCTATATTAGTTCTTTACGATATTTGCTGGGAGAGATTCCATGTGTCTCCTTAAAAACCTTGGTAAAATAAAAATAGTCGTGATAGCCTGTCTGCTGTGCAACACTGTCAATCGAAAGCCGACTATCTTTTAATAGTTCTCTGGCAAACTGCATGCGCTTAGAGGTGATATATTTTGAAAAAGAAACGCCAAGTTCTTTTTTTAATAACGCGCTTAAATAGCCGCTGCTGATTCCATATTTCTCTGCAAGCTGCTGTAAAGATATATCTTTCGTATAATTGTTTTGAATCTCTTGCACGATTTCAGAAATTCCGTAATCTCCAATAATAATTTCTTCTTCTGAGAGTTGTTCTGTTTGAAATTTTTTTGCCAGACGTGAGAGGATATCAAAGAGTTCTTCCTCCTTAATCGGTTTTAAAATATAGTCAAACACTCCGCTGCGCAGTGCAGTTCTGGCATATTCAAAGTCTGCATAACCGCTAATTAAAACAGTTTGTATATTCAGTTTTTCTTTGGCAATGGTTTGAATCAATTCCAATCCTGTAAGTCCTGGCATGCGGATATCAGTGAACAGAACTTGTGGCCGCAGCATACGCAATTCCTTGATCGCACTAAGACCATTGTCTGCCTCTCCCACCACCCGATAGGGAAGACCTGATTTTTGGATTAATTTTCGCAGCCCCATCAACACCCATCTCTCATCATCTGCTAAATATAGTTCAATCATGCTTTTCCTCCTCTGTGATAAAATCTGGTATGATAATAGTAAAACATGTTCCAACACCGATTTCACTTTCTACCGTGAAAGAAAAATTGTTTTCATATAAAAGCTTTAATCGGCGGCAGATATTAGCAATTCCAATACGATCCTTATTTTCTTGGCTTTGCATTTCATCCGTAAGCTTCTGCAATTCTTCCTGAGACATTCCGCAGCCGTCGTCCTCTATTATAAAACAAATCTTATCTCCGTCTTTGGGGATAATAGTGATATCAACAAATCCTTCCTCTACTTTCTGCTCTAATCCATGAAAAACAGCATTTTCCACAAGTGGCTGAAGCAACAGTTTCATCATAGGCTTTTTTCTTATTGTAGGATCTAAACTGACATCAACACTGATTTTTCCCATAAAACGGTAAGCAATAATCTTTGCATATTCCTGAATATTTTCAACCTCTTCTTCCACGGTGACAACATTGCTTCCCTTGACAGCATAACGAAATAAACAGGATAATGCCATTGTAATTTCGGCGATACTATCTGCTTCATAATACAGCGCCATATCACGAATGCATTCCAATGTGTTATATAAAAAATGTGGATTTACCTGATTACGGTAAGCAATCACTTGAGCTTGTTTCATGGCAATCTCTTTTTCATACATATTTTTCTGCGACTGCTGCATCCGCAGAGACATCTCTCTGTGCTGATCTAACATTTGATCCAAACTTGCCGCCACTTTTCCAATCTCATCTTTTCGTTTCAAATGCAGCCGTTCCTCTGGAGTCTCTATATTCCTGCGAACAAAACGGTCAATTGTGTGGATAGGGCGAAGAATATGAAAATAAAAAAAACAGACTAACAACAATAAAAGGAATATTGAAATACCATATAAAAGTAAAAGCACTAGATCTATTTCTGGTTTTCTGCGAACCAGGTCGGACTCTGGTACACGACAGACAATTTTCCAGCCGCTTGCCGCTGACATAACTGTTTGTACCTGATAATCTCTCGAATCCTGCTGCAGATCTTTATTGAGAATTGCACGCTGTGTTGACACATTTGAGGAGAGAATACGAGACTTTTGATCTATGAGATATACTTCACTGTGTTGCGTAAGCACAATATCAGTCAATAGATCATCCAATGAATCTGGCGAAAGAATAAAGATACACATCCCCAGAAGATGGTGATATGCTGGGGCAGCCAGATCATAAATAGGATAATAAAATGGATAATAGAGATGATTTGCATGATCTGGTATAAATCCACAACCAACTTCTGCTGTTGCGTTTGGCTGCCTCACAATTTCTTGTACCATAAACTCTTTTCCTAAGCTCGCAATCCGCTCCATATCCGCCCCATAGAGATAAATACTTTTAATATCATTTTCCAGAAGCAAAGTGTTAGCAAACACGGATGACAGAGACGCTGCATCCTGTACTCTGTGCAGGCTGTCTTGCATTAGATAGCGCTCAGTAGTTGGAGAATATGAGAAAGACGCAGCCACGTTCTCCAGATTATCAAAAAAGCCGTCCAATCTGATTTGTGTAGAACTTATGCGTTCTTGGCTAAGTTCAAGGATATTTTGGCGCCTCAATTTTGCAGTATATCGGCTGGTAAATAAAAATGCACATAACGAAAGCAAAAATATTACTGTAACTAAAAACAAAAATTGCCACACCAGTTTTTCAGCAAAACGTTTGCTCCATTCCATAAAAAATCCTCCTGTCAATTTACCTTTTTTATGGAATCCCCATAAAACACATAGTTCTTTTGCACTTGCTCATTAATCTTTAAATCAAGCTTTTCAATTCCAAGCTCTTTTAGATGTGAAAGAAAGTATGCATATGATTCCTCAAATTCCTGTTCTGTCCCTGCGGCAATTATTTTAGCAATCTGGCTCTCTGTAAATGCAGAAATTTGTTGTTGAATCTGACCTAATTCACTTTCAGGATCAATATAATTGTTGGGAAGGGACAGCAATGTGGTATCATAAATATAAGTATCAGAATAGCTGCCCAGTGCGCTTTCTAATAAATGTGTCTGATAACTATCTTCGTCCTCTTTTGGCAATGGAAGAATACTTCTCTCCCAAGCATAATTGCCAAAATTCCACCAAGCACTATAACCAGTGACAGCATAGTCAGCTCTTTTTTCAATCCCCTCTTTGGTTAGCCGAATTGTTCCATCCTGTTCCCAAACATAATCTTCGCCTTCAAATCCGTAATTATTTACCAGCATTCCCTGATTGCTGGTCATATAATCCAGCCATTTGGCAACTTTTTGTGGATTTTTGCAGCTTTTAGATACCAACGTATTCAGCCAGCCCTTTGCCATGCGGATATCTTTTCCCAAAACAGGCCGTTTCCCTGACTCAGAAAGGATGGGGCCAAAAGAAATCCACTCAGAAGGGTCAATTCCAGTATTTGCCTCATTACCAATAAAACATAAGACATTGCCGCTTGCCATGTCCGCTTTTATTTTCGTATTATTTGCCATAAGATCTTTTGCATAGGCATACTCTTCTCTCAGCGCAGTATTGACAAACAGCAGTGTTTCCTTGGCTTCAGGGGACAGCCATCGTTCTCTATAATTTCCTTCACTGTCCACGCATTCGGCGCCAAAACAGTTATTGAGAACTGTAAGGGAATAGTCTTGATAAAGACTGCCATCCAACAGTAACGGAACTATTTGTCCATTTTCTATAGTTTGATTGGCGGCTTTTACCTTATCAAAAGCTGCAAATACCTGCTTCTTGGTCTGTAGATCTTGTGCTGTCAGTCCAAATTCCTCAAGCAGTCTGCGATTCCAGATTACTGCCAATGTTGTGCTGTATTGATCTACCTTATCATAATAATTTCCAGAACACTGCCAAATCTCTTTGGCATCCAGAGAATTGATATGCGAGGGATAAGCATACCAGGCACCATCTCTTCGTATTAACTCTTGTTTCATATCTTCTGGAAAACGTTTCAAAAGATGCGATTCTGGACAATAACGTTCCAAAAGCTCCTGCAAATCCCATACTTTTCCAGAAACTGCCAATTGATGAACCATATTCTCGTCTGACAAAACAATTACATCTGGCAATTCCTCTTTTAGAAACAGAGACGAGAGTATTCTAAGTGCATCCTGCGGGGGAATCATATTTTCAATTACCAATCCAGTCTGTTTGGAAATCTCAGCACTGACGCTTCCTTCTTCCAAAGACCAATCCGGCAAATCCCAAAAATCTACATCAGAAAACAATGTCACTGTATCCAATTCTGCTTCCTGCTGCTTTGGTGCAGCAGGTTTACAGCCTCCCGTCAAAAACAAGATGCATACTATCGCTATAATAAAAAAATGATTATAATACTTGCTCACCTGTCTTCTCATTTTACTCATAGAACAGCCATCCTTCCGATGAATTCCCTTATTTTTGACACTTATTACTATGTAACCCATAATTCTTCCCAACCAATATTGGACTTTGAACTCTTACTCTTTGCTATTAAACTCATCAAAGTTTTCTGGGCTGTTTTGAAACCGTGGTTTTCATACCTAGTTCTCTTTATCATAATAATAACTAAACGATATATCTTCGTCAAGTAAATGGCCAATATAACATTTACTAAGTTGTGTATCTATGGCTTTATTTCTTCCGCACAATTCACTTTTTGGCTCATACAATAACATAAGCGATCATAAGGAGTTTTTTATGGAAAAACTAATGGAAATCAACCATGTGGGCTATTCCTACCATACCATGCAGGGAGAAACCCCAGCGTTATCCAATATAAATTTTACGGTTCATAAGGGTGATTTTCTGGCAATTGTCGGACCAAGCGGCTGTGGCAAATCTACCCTTCTTTCTCTTTTGGCAGGCTTGATAGAACCGGAACACGGTTCTATTTTGCTTTATGGACAGAAATTATTTCAAAAGACAAGTGGAACGATTGGCTATATGCTCCAGCATGACCATTTGTTTGAATGGCGCACAATCGAAAAAAATGTATTGCTTGGATTGGAAATTCAAAAAAATCTAACACCTGAGGCGCGCGAAAAAGTATATGATATGCTAAAGACCTATGGTCTTTACAAATTTAGAAATGCCAGGCCTTCTCAGCTTTCTGGAGGTATGCGTCAGCGCGCAGCGCTAATTCGAACACTGGCATTAGAACCAGAAATTCTGCTTTTAGATGAACCATTCTCCGCATTGGATTATCAGACGCGGCTTACCGTAGGGGATGATATCGGTTCCATTATAAAGAAAGAACAAAAAACCGCTATCTTGGTCACTCATGATTTATCTGAGGCAGTGAGTTTAGGCACTCAAGTGCTGGTTCTCAGTAAACGTCCAGCAACCATTAAAACGATTATCCCTATCTCATTTCCAGAAAACATTAGTGCGCTGGAACGGCGAAATTCACCAGAATTTAAAGATTATTTCAATAAAATATGGAAGGAGCTGAACGATGATGAGTGAAATATCTCTTGCCCAGCAGAAATATCTGCTTACCCAGAAGAAACACCGTCGCACAGTCACGGTCAGTAGACTATGCATTTTTTTCCTATTTTTAGGCCTTTGGGAAGGCGCTGCGAGGCTGGAATGGATTGATTCCTTCTTTTTCAGCAGTCCCTCCAGAGTGTTTTTGTGTGCCTATCAGATGGCACTTGACCAATCTCTGTATGCGCATATCGGCATCACATTATTTGAAACCATTGCCAGTTTTTTACTGGTAATAGCGGCAACATTGGCAGTGACTATTTTTTTATGGCTAAACAGACAGCTCTCGGAGACTTTGGAACCTTATCTTGTAATTTTAAACAGTCTACCTAAATCTGCATTAGCTCCACTGTTGATTGTCTGGCTGGGCGCCAATTATAAAACAATTGTTATCACTGGTGTATCAGTGGCAATTTTTGGCTCTATTTTAAGTCTCTATACCAGTTTTGAAGCGGTGGATCCTGAAAAAATCAAATTAATCCGAACACTGGGTGGAAAGAAATATCACATTCTCACTAAAGTTGTGCTTCCAGCAAGCATTCCTTCCCTGTTCTCCATTATGAAGGTAAATATCGGACTTTGTCTGGTGGGAGTGATCATTGGAGAATTTATTTCTTCCAGGCAAGGACTAGGCTATCTTATCATTTATGGAAGTCAAGTTTTTAAATTGGATTGGGTGATCATGTCGATTGTAATTTTGTGCTTTGTCGCATGGGGACTTTACAGTCTTTTAAGCCGTCTGGAAAGACAATATCATAAACGTATGTCATAAAGAGATTTCATAGGGGCTGTCGCATATCAGCGATAGCCCCACCTAAAGGTTACTCTAATAACTCTACCAGTTCCCCCTGGCTTCTTAACCACATATCAATCCCTTTGCCAAATACTTCTGCTCTTATCGTGTAAACCCCGTGCTCTTCATCCAAAATTCTTGCCATAGGAAGCCTGTCCAGTACAGCATCTATATCATTGCCAAAATATTTAAATTTAATTTTCTGCAATTTTCCGCCATACATAAATTGTACTCTTTTCCGAAATTCTCTCTCCTCAAAACGACTGCTGTATGGTATATGAAATTTCTTTTCAGACACTTGTAAATCTTTAATTCGATCAATTCGATAAATAGTAGGAAAAGAATCGTTTATCACATCAAAATTCATTTGCAACTCTTTATCATCAATAAATGCTGTCAAATAAAAATAATATTCGGAAAACATAATTGCCACTGGCTTTAACGTTCGTTTCACCACAGCCTTATCTTTTGTACGCATATATTCTATTTCTATGTACTGGCAATTTCTGATTGCCTGTCCGATTTCCCACATGGTGTCCAGAAATTTCGTTTTATGCCTTGGTTCCACATAGTGAAATTGCTCATTTTGAATCAATTCTTTCACCAGTTTCTGATTGTTTTCAGGAACACAGCAAGAAATCAGTTTGTCTAATATATCTGACATTTCTTCTTTCCGCAATGCTCTGCTGTCAAGCAATATTTTACAGATCGCAAGAACTTCACTATTTGTAAGCTTAATCTGATAAATCTGTTCCAAACGATATCCTTTATCAGTGCGGTTGTATACGATTGAGTTGATGATTCCTGTATTTTCTACATCTAATTCCAAAAAATTCCTGATATCATCAATATCTCTTTGAATTGTTCTCTCATTTACACCATAATTTTGTGCTTCTTCCGCTTTATTTACCAAATAACCATTTAGTAATCTTGTATAAATGCCCAGTATCCTCTGTATTTTTCCATTATCCATAACGATCTCCTATCTGTTATCCATATTGATCTAAATCTAATATCTTTCATTAGAACAGTATATTTTTCGTCCTCATCACGAATTTACATTATTATAAATGGCCAACTTCTTACTAATAATAATAATAATAATAATAATTACAATACTTTAGTATTTTGTAATTATTACTTATTTTAAGTAGCCTAAACAATAAACGATCAGAAAGGAGATTTTCCATGTTTGGCGAAATTATCAAAAAAATTCGCACTACCCGTAATTTAAGCCAAGTACAATTGGCAAAGGAACTCAATGTTTCTAAACAGACAGTTTCTAATTGGGAGAATGATAATATTCTGCCATCTATTGAGATGCTAGTTAAAATTTCACATTTCTTTTCTGTAAGCACAGATTATTTATTGGAACTTGACAATAGACGGTACTTGGAAATCACTGGATTAACCGATGCACAATTAGAACATGTCCAGCAGATTATCCGTGATATCATTGACATTCCTAATACTATCTGATTTCGTCTAATGTCTCCGTCTCATAAACTATACCCAAGGACACCCATCATACTCTCTAGGGCACGCGTGCCATTCGGCGTATCATAAGGTATAATATAATTCTGGAGTAAAATCAAACCTAATCTCATTTATTCCAGAATTATATCACATGTAAAAATATCTATGCTGCAAACCCTTTATCTTTAAGAGTCTGTTGCGCATCTGCAATTGATTTGGTCACTTCATCTTTATTAATAGTATTCAATTTATTCTCATCTGCCGCTTTCTTTACTAATTCAACCTTACACATTTGATACAACAGGTTTACAAGTAAGATCGTATTTTCTGTTACCGTTTTCTCATCTGCCGTAAAGTCATTCCAGTTTGTTTTATGAGCTTTATTCACTATGTCTGTCAAACGTTGCAGTTGGGCTTTATAGGTTCTTTGGACAGACATCAAAGATTTTATATAGTTGACTGCTGTCTGGCTTAAATCCTGTAAATAAGAACAAATACGGTCAATCTCTTTTTCTGCCCGCAACATCTGTGCCAGCGCTTCATCAGCCTTATCTGAGAGAGAAGAACCCGTAATGTTAAAAATGACGCCTCCAACAAGCAGACCCACTCCCAAAGTAGCTGCGCCAAGAAGTGTTGAACCTAAGGCCATACCGCCTCCGCCTACTGCTAAACTTCCCCCGCCTAATGCTGCAAGGGTAGCGTTTGTAGCTGCTGCACCGCTCAAAGAAGCGATTGCTGTCCCAGTAGATGCTGTTCCAAGAGCCATAACAGCCGCTGTGGTGGCTCCCGCAGCAGCGAAACCACCTGCTGTTCCGGCAGCGGCTCCTCCTATCCCTCCCAGCAACACGCCCGCGCCGACAGAAACTTCTTTTAGTTGTTCCCCGTCATAGGAAGGGATGGTAACACCATTTTTGCTATATGTATGAAACTGAGGACGATTTTTAATCTTTTCAAATGCATCACAAAAATCCTTAAAACTACTTAAAATCTCCATCTCTAGACGACCCAATTGATCCATATCCTTTGTGGTCTCGCTATTTTGTTTTTCAAATCTTTGCTGATTCTGTTGATGACGTCTTTCCGTAGATTTCATGGTGTCATTTGCTTCTTTCATTTTTACTGCGCCATGAATTCCACTGCCAATGCCTGCTGCTCCTGCAATTGCGGCTCCAGCAGCTAAAAATAATGGTAATGGCATACAAAAATTCCTCCTTTTTAATGATTTTGTTTTATTTTATCACAAGCTTTATAATTCAAGCTGTAATATTCTTCTTTGCTGATTGTATCTTGAAAAAATATGTGATAGCTTTCGTCAATACGGCACAAAAGGGGACGCGTTTCATAAATGCTGCATAAATTTCCTGATAGATATCTGCATACACCATCGCCGCGGTCAAGCTGCTGATATAAAGGGGATAGATTCAGATTCCTACAGCATTCACCGCATTTATCACATACAAACATCACTGAAATACCAAGCAGGCATCTGCATCATCCATAAAATCTTGAAATTTGTCATGTCCTTCCCAAGGACTTCTGATTCCTGCCTCCTGCTGTGTCTTTAACAAAATCAAGTTAAGCTCTTCATCGGTCATAACGCTTTCAAGTTTACGCGCAATATCCCCATACATTTTAGTTTCTTTTTTGAACTGAGCTATATCAATATTCATCATTTCTGCTGCATAGCGTTCAAAATATTCCGCCT
This sequence comes from Lachnospiraceae bacterium, assembly GCA_910575005.1. GTDB lineage: Bacteria > Bacillota > Clostridia > Lachnospirales > Lachnospiraceae > Petralouisia. Next base: position 158,392 of record CAJTCL010000010.1, read on the forward strand.
GCTGGCGATAATAGGCAATTTCTTTTTCAACAAAAGGCAAACTGTCAAGTATACTAAAAAGCTTCTGCGCCAACTCACTCCTATCAATGAAATACAAAAGTGTGCAGCTCATAATGCCTGTTACAAATGCGCCGCAAAAAGTTGGGATCACATCTCTGGCAATGGGAATTGCCCCAATAGGCGTTTTCTCAATAGCTTCTTTGACAAGCACACCGACAACTGTACTTGCTCCAGTTGCCAATATTTTTATCACTGCCTGCATCCGCTTGCCGAACGTATAATTATCTGGGTTGATAAATAATACTTTTCCAGCTTCCACTATAGAAGCATAAGACTCTCGGATAATCCGAACCGCATTTTTAGCGGTTGTAAAAAAAATATTACAAAGAGTCGTTGTCAGACTAGAAAGTGCCCCTGCTGTTGCACCGCTCAAAAATTTGGCAAAGAGCTCATTATATTTTTGTTTTGCCCGTTCAAATCCGCGCTTAATGCCATGTCCCAAAGCTGTCAGAAAATCTCCAAAAGCAAACTTATTTTGTTTTTGCACAGCCTGAAATTCTTCCTTGACTGCAAACCACATTTCTGCAAACACAACTCCCAGAGCCTGACGTATTCCCATGCGCACACCGACATTACCTGCTGCAAGAGAAAGGTCTTTTGCAAATTTGGGGCTGGTATAATAATTTTTCGCCAACTTTGCCTCATATGCTTTTCTTGCGGCGGCATCTTTTTGACGCATATTGGACTTCTGTTCTTGCGTATACTCATCCCCATATTTATCGAGAAACTTTTCCATAGAATCTGCTTTTTTGGTACGGTTCGTATGCGGATTTGTAGCCTGCAGATTTTCTTCACAGTTTGCCAGATCTGTACCAGATAATCCAGCTAAAACTCGTCCTCTGTCATCATGGATTTCTTTGGCAGACACCACATGATCAAGATCACTGTTTCCATCGGGCGAAATCTTTTTGTTGGTATATGCGTCGAACAGTTCTCCTGCCTCTCTTTTTGCGCGATTTTCCCTCTTTTTTGCTTTAAACCGTGGATCATTGTGATACATGGAAGAGTTATAATCTCCTCGCTGTTCATAATCTTTTTCATTTTTGGCATTTTTATAAGTCATTTGTTCATCTTTGCCAATTTGACGTACATTATGTATCGTATCAACATCCCCGCCATGTTGATCCTTTATCAAAAAATCCAGCCCAAAGGAAGAGATCAGACTCTCCACTAAAACCCGCTCATATTGCTGGAAAATACTGTCCATAACTGGTTCACTGGGTTCTGGATCAAAGCTAGTTCCTGCATTCATTGCATAACTTACAGACATTTTCGCTCCCTCCTCATATCCTATTAACTCTCAATTACAGAGTTATTTATTCAAATCCAAACTGTATTTGTAAAGTATAACAATACTTTTGTATTTTGTAAATGTTTTTTAAGTAAAACAGATGAAAATATTTATTTACTTCATCGCGTTTACGATTATGTTATATCATACCACAGAACAACGACATAATCTGTCACTGTGACAAAAAAGTTTGCCAAGTGAATTGTTATAATTCACTTGGCAAACTTTTTCTTGCTATTGATTACCTGATTTAAAATTATAAACAGGAAGCAATCTCTGATCAATTTTTATAGTATCCACAATCTGTTCCATAATCTCATTCATCCCTCGATAGGCAAAAGGTGCTTCGTCGAGTGTATCTTTTCCAATACAAGAACAATGGATTCCTTTCATCTGAGCTTTAAAATCCGAGACAGTAAATTGATTCTTTACATATTCGCGTTTAATCAGACGGCCTGCGCCATGTGGAGCAGAATAATTCCATTCAGCATTCCCAAGCCCTGTCCCCAGCAAAACGCCATCGCGCATATTGATTGGTACAATCACCAATTCTCCTTTTCTGGCAGATACTGCACCTTTTCTTAAAATGATACCTTCCTCACAAATATCAAGATAATTATGGACAGATGTAAAGATTTCTTGTATCTTACATTTCATACCCTTTGCAATCTCATCTAATATTACCTTACGATTCAGCTCGGCAAATTTTTGCAGCACCTGCGTATCATGGATATATGCATCCTTAAGACCACCTTCCAGATAAGTCAGTTCATAAGGCACATTCTTCCCTTTTTGTTTTAAATATTTCTGACCTTCTCTCAAGTAATATTCTGTCACTTCTTTACCTAGATGGCGGCTTCCAGAATGGATGGTAACATAGAGAAAGCCCTCCTGATCTCGGTCAATCTCTATAAAATGATTACCTCCTCCCAAAGTTCCTAAGCTTAATTTTGCTTTCTCTTCATGGATATGACGCCTGCACCATAAATCGGAAAGCATGATCTCATCACTAAATCTGTGGGCATTTTTTCTCACCTGATAACCAGAAGGAACATTTTCCCTGATTACAGTATCAAGTTTTTGGTACTCCATGCGCTTCTGCTTCAATTTGGCAATTGTAATTCCGCATCCAATATCAATGCCGACAACATTAGGAAGCAGCTTTTCATCAATTACTGCCGTGAAACCGATTGTTCCTACCTTTCCAGGATGAACATCTGGCATTACACGAATTTTACACCCTTTAAACGCCTCATAATCACAAAGCTGCTTAATCTGTGCCAACGCATAATCTTCTATAGTATCTGTGAATATCTTTGCAGAAGTATAGACTCCATTTACTGTTTTCATATCTAGTCCTTTCTCTCTTTCTACCTATTTACAACATAAAAGCATAACACCGCTCTTGGCGAAATAGTCTGCTAAAACCAGAGAGACTGGATTGTCCTAAATACAACAACTATCATTGTTTATACTAGATATAACTGTTCTTAATATATCGACTGCCAGAAGGACAATCCTCTCTGTTATTTCCAAATGATTCATATATTTTTAAATTTTTGACACTCATAATTGTCCTCCTTTCGATGTATGTTATAGCTCACTACGAATATATTATAAGAACTTGCCTTTGATCTGTCAACTATTTTAACCAGAATACCGCAGAGCATCAATGGGCTTCTTTCTGGCCGCGGGAGTTTGACACATCAGTAATCAAAAAAGTACCTCTAAGTCTTGTAATAGGCTTATTTTTTTGTCAACCTTTTTGTTTTGTTATCTAGTAATATTTAGTGATGTATGG
>CAJTCL010000011.1 GCA_910575005.1 Lachnospiraceae bacterium
TAAAAAAGAAACGGTATGCAATCGGTACGAATCCAGAAAAACATCTGGAGCAGATTATAAATTTATAAAAATTTATTAGTTGTATGGATTTGGTCGTGAAACACATTCGTGCGTTTGTCGTGAGGCAGAGACATAACGGTCTTGCCTTTTTTCTTTTTCAATGTTATATTATAATAGTAAAGCATTAACGCGTTTGTGTGTTAAAGTAAATGATTTGGAGGGAAAGTTCATGAAAAGAAAATGGATGGCAATGGTTTTATCCATGACAATGGTTGTTTCACTGTTGGCAGGATGTGGAACAGTTGGTGGAAAGAGTGAAGAGAACACAAATAACAAGAGCGACACAGAAAATCTGTCTGACAATCAGCCTGCCTCAAATGGGAGTGATAGTGATGAGAGTAAGGTTTATAAGATCGGAATTTGTCAGCAATTAGAGCATCAGGCATTGGATGCAGCAACAGAAGGATTTCGAGCTGCTTTGGAAGAAAAACTGGGTAAAGATAAGGTCGAATTTGACTATCAGAACGCGCAAGGAGAACAGGCAAATTGTGCCACAATAGCGACAAAATTTGTGAATGATAAAACAGATTTGATTATGGCCAATGCGACAACAGCGCTGCAGGCTTGTGCGGCTGCAACGGCGGATATCCCAATTATTGGTACTTCTGTAACGGATTTTGCAGCGGCAGGCGTTGTGGAAAGCAATGATGTACCAGGGCGGAATGTAACAGGAACTTCAGATTTAGCCCCAATTGATAAACAGATTGATCTTTTGACAACTTTAGTGCCTTCTGCAAAGAAAGTGGGGATTTTATTCTGTTCTGCTGAGGCAAATTCTGTATTTCAGGCAGAACAGGCAGAGAAAGCATTGAAAGAAAAAGGGATCAGCTATGAAAGATATACTGTGGCAGATTCAAATGATGTACAACAGGTGACTTCTAACGCTGTAGCAGGATGTGATGCGATTTATATTCCCACAGACAATACTTTGGCGGATAATATGGAGGGAGTAAAAAATGTGACAGTTCCGGCAAATATTCCTGTCATATGCGGCGAGGAAAATATGTGTGCTGCCGGCGGGCTGGCAACTCTTAGTATTTCTTATTATAACATTGGTTATAATGCAGGAATTATGGCATATGAAATTTTGGTAAACGATAAAAAGCCAGCAGAAATGCCTGTTCAATATGCAGATGAAATGACAGTAAAATACAATTCAGAGGTGGCAGAGGCATTAAAAATCGATATGCCTTCAGATATGGTAGCCATCGAGAAAGAGGAATAGAATTATGGAAGCACTAATCAATGCACTCCCTGGTTCCGCGGCACAGGGGCTGATTTGGGGGATTTTAGCGATAGGAGTATATATTACATTTAAAGTTCTTGATTATGCAGATCTTACAGTTGATGGAAGTCTTGCTACTGGTGGCGCAGTGGCGGTCATGTGTATCATTAATGGGGCAAATCCCTATGTGGCAATTGTCGCTGCATTTGTTGCAGGTATGTTGGCGGGATTGGTAACAGGATTATTTCATACAGTGTTTGGCATACCACCCATTTTGTCAGGAATTTTGACACAACTCGGATTGTATTCTGTAAATATGCGGATTCTAGGAAAAGCTAATCAGGCTGTCAGTGTAGATCAGTATGCATTGACGGTGAGTCTTCGTTACATAAAAGAAGCATGTATTACCACTGGAATTTGCTGTATTATTATTATATTGATTCTTTACTGGTTTTTTGGTACAGAATTAGGAGCGTCAATCCGCGCGACCGGCTGTAACCAAAATATGGCGCGTGCCCAAGGGATTAATACCAATGTACAGAAAGTATTGGGATTAGTACTTTCTAATGGATTGGTAGGAATTTCAGGCGCGCTGTATGCTCAGTATCAAGGCAGTGCTGATGTTAATATGGGACGTGGTGCGATTGTGATAGGACTTGCATCCGTAATCATAGGAGAAGTGGCATTTGGAAAGATATTTCACAATTTTGCACTTCGGATGTTTGCCGCTGTGCTGGGAGCAATCATTTATTTTATTGTAATTGCGATTGTGCTTCAGCTGGGATTGTCTACCAATGATCTAAAATTGTTTTCTGCCCTAATTGTAGCTTTGTTCCTTGCATTGCCCCATTTGAAAGGCAGTTTATTTGCAAAAGCAGGCGGTAGAGGAGGGAAAAAAGATGCTAAGGATTGAAAAAGTGTACAAGACATTTAATCCAGGAACGATCAATGAGAAAAAGGCGTTGAATGGTATTGACTTAATACTGAAAGAGGGAGATTTTGTGACAGTGATTGGTGGAAATGGCGCAGGAAAGTCCACCATATTGAATATGATTGCTGGAGTATATCCTGTGGACAGCGGAAAAATTGTGATTGATTCTGCAGATGTGACGAAACTTCCCGAACATAAGCGTGCAAAATATCTGGGGAGAGTATTTCAGGATCCAATGACTGGAACGGCAGCAGATATGAATATTGAGGAAAATCTTGCTATTGCTGCAAGACGTGGTAAAAATCGTTTTTTGGGCTGGGGGATTACTGGGAAGGAGAAGCAAGTATATCAGAAGCGTCTGGAAGCGTTGGATCTGGGATTGGAAACACGTATGACTGCCAAAGTAGGATTGCTTTCTGGAGGGCAGCGTCAGGCACTGACCCTTTTGATGGCCTCTTTGGAAAAGCCCAAGGTACTTTTACTGGATGAGCACACAGCGGCGCTAGATCCCAGAACGGCGAAGAAAGTACTGGATCTTACAGAAGAAATTGTAGAGAAAAATCATTTGACTACTATGATGATTACCCATAACATGAAAGACGCCATTCGTTTAGGAAACCGTCTTATTATGATGCATGAGGGCAGAATTATCTATGATGTGGCAGGAGAGGAGAAGAAAAGCCTTAAGGTATCTGATCTTCTATCAAAATTTGGTGAGGCAAGCGGCGGAGAATTTTCAAATGATCGAATGATGCTGTCCTAAAAGGAGATGAAAAAAGAACAGTTGAGAAAGAGGGGATGTGCTGCTAAAGTAACTCTCTCAGACGGAGAATCCTGCGGTGCAGGATTCTTTTTGAGTCCTTTTATAAAATCTTAAGAAAAAATTTATGGAATCAATGCAGTGTCTGTGTTACTATTAAGTCTGCCCGAGAGATATTTTTGAAGATAATTAATGAAGATTTATAGCAAGAATTTGATACACCTTTTATTTCCACCGAGATGTCCTTTCTGTGATGGAGTGTTATGTTCTACCATATTTACTCCGCAGAGACTGGTATGTCCTTCCTGTCAAGATAAAGTACAGTATGTGAAAGAGCCTGTCTGCAAGAAATGTGGAAAGCCCTTGCGTGATGAACGGCAGGAATATTGTTATGACTGCAGCAGACAGGAGCGTGCATTTGTGCAGGGTAAGGCGCTGTGGATTTATGAAGGGGCGGTAAAACAGTCCATCTATCGTTTTAAATACCATAGCAGGCAGGAATATGCGCATTATTATGGCAGAGAACTGGCAAAGCAGTATCGTCAGTGGATAGAAAGATGCAAAGTAGAGGCTTTGGTGCCGATTCCACTCTCCAAAAGGAGGCTGCGTCAGCGTGGTTTTAACCAGGCGGAACGTGTTGCCAGAGAGGTGAGCCGGCAGACAGGAATCCCTGTCTATCAAAATTTATTGATTCGTGTGCGCGATACCAGGGCACAAAAGGAATTAAATGATCGAGAACGCAAAAATAATTTGAAAAGGGCTTTTAAAACGGAGGCAAATAAGGTACAATTGAACCATATCTTACTTATAGACGACATTTATACGACAGGAAGTACGATGAATGAGGCAGCAGGTGAACTAAAACGGTCAGGTATCGATGAGGTTTATTGCTTAAGCATTAGCATCGGCAGAGGGTATCAGGAGGAATGAAGATATGGAAGTAAGAAATTGCAGAGGTTGTGGAAGACTTTTTAATTATGTGCAAGGACAGCAATTGTGTCCTGCCTGTGTTGCAGATTTGGAAGACAAATTTCAACAGGTAAAAATGTTTTTGAGGGAGAATCCGAACGCACCCTTGAATGTAGTGTCAGAGGAAAATGATGTCTCCGTAAAGCAGATCAAACAATGGGTTAGAGAGGAGCGTCTGACATTTACCGAAGAATCTAATATTACGCTGGAATGTGAGAGCTGCGGGGCTAAGGTTTTGACTGGGAGGTTTTGTGCTAAGTGCAAGGCCAGCCTCCAAAATGACTTAAACAGTGCATTGAATCGCCCGACTGTAACACTGGCTGCGCCGAAGCCTAAGGGAAGCACAAAGGATCGAATGAGATTTCTGGATAATTAAAGACTGCCGGGCAGAGTGTACCGCTTGCGGAACCGTTTTAACGGAACCGAAGCGGTTGTCCTACCGGCAGTTTTTGATGCACAGGGGCGCAGCGAGTAGGAAAAGAAAATCTTCCCTACTTCATCAAAAAGAGTGAGCCGGTTGAGTATATGGAAGGCTGGATGGTGTGATCAATGCTGAATGTAGAGAGAATTCGTCTGATGACGAAGATGGCATCCTATGAAAAGGGTGAGGGAAAGGAATCTATGCCCATCAAACAGTATTACCGAAGGGATTATGTGAGTTTTGGAATGTTAAAAACATTTTTTACCTCAACGATTGCCTTTGGCATACTTTGTATCTGTTGGATGCTGTATGAACTTGAAAATATAACAGAAATTTTAAGTGGCAGGGACCTGACAGCTTTTGGAATCTCCATATTGATAAAATATATTATTTTTGTTGTGGTCTATCAGGCAATTGCTTTTGCGGTCTATTATCGACGTTATACAAAGGCAACAGCAAGTCTGAAGGAATATTATTCTATCTTGAAAAAGGTACAAAAACTTCAAGAGAAGGAAGAGAGGACACAGCCTTTGGAGGAACGAAAATGACAGGTTTGTTGGAAATAAGAGAGAGACTGCGGAATTTTTATGGAAAATATGAGATATATGTTGTCACAGGTGTGAAATTTGTACTTGGTTTGATTACATTTTTCCTGATTAATAGCCAGATGGGGTATATGGAACGGCTGAATCATCCGGCAGTAGTGCTGCTGTCAGCGCTGATTTGTGCCTTTCTGCCAGTCAATGCCATAGTGGTGACAGCCTGTGGAATGATATTACTGCATTTGTCGGCTTTGGCGATGGAAGCTTTTGTGCTGGGATTGTTTTTGTTTTTACTATTGCTTTATTTATATGTCAGATTTGCACCTAAAAATGGTAACATAGCGATTATGACATCCATATTATGTTTTTTTAAGATACCACAGGTGATGCCAGTAGGGACAGGTCTGTTGAGAGAGCCATCTTCTTATCTATCGGTTCTTTGTGGTGTAGTGGTGTTCTTCTATGTACAGGGAGTAAAGCTTAATATTGTCAATTTTACTTCCATAGAAGAAGCAGAAGGAACAGCAAAATTTACAGCAGCTCTTAAGATGCTGACCAGTAATAAAGAAATGTATTTGGTACTGGTGGCGTTTCTAATGACTTCCTTCCTGGTCTATGCGATTCGCAGACAGTCCATCAATTATGCATGGCGGATTGCACTACTTTTGGGAAATCTGTTTCAGATGATTATTTTGCTGGTTGGTTATGTTTTGTTGGGAATGCCAGAAAAAATTGTATGGGTAGTTTTGGGGACATTGGTATCTGTTGTAATTTCCTTGATTTTGGAGTTCTTTTTCTATAATTTGGATTATTCCAGGGTTGAACGGGTACAATTTGAAGATGATGAATATTATTATTTTGTAAAGGCTGTCCCCAAGGTGTATGTTGCCAGGAAAGATAAACGAGTCAAGCGAATTACCCCCAGGAAGAAGACAACAGTAAACCGCAGGGAACTGGCAGAAGAGCTGGATATTGACCAGGATCTGCTTGATTAATGAAGAACGAATAGATTAGTTGACAAAGAAATGGAGGAAAGTATGATACAGGAATTGTTCGCAATAGTAAATTCTTTTGCCTCCAAGTATCTGTTCTGGATTGACAGACCTCAGATTACAAAAATTGATATTGTAGAGATTATTATTCTTTCATTTTTGATTTATAATATTCTTGTATGGTTTAAAAAGACCAGAGCCTGGAATTTATTAAAGGGAATTATTGTGGTGTTGGTCTTTGTCATGATGGCGGCAATGTTCCAGATGAATACCATTTTATGGATTGCCGGAAAGACAATCAATGTAGCGGTGATTGCAGTGATTATTGTATTTCAGCCTGAGCTTAGGCGAGCCTTAGAGCAGCTTGGGCGGAAGAATTTTATTACCTCGCTGTTTTCCTTTGATTCTCAGAAAAATCAGGAACGATTTAGTGAACGGGTTACGAACGAACTGGTAAAGGCCACTTATGAGATGGCGAAGGTAAAGACAGGGGCATTGATTGTGATAGAGCAGGATGTTGTGCTGGGAGAATATGAAAGGACTGGAATTGCTTTGGATTCGCTGGTTTCCAGTCAGCTTTTAATCAATATATTTGAGCATAATACACCACTGCATGATGGAGCTGTGATTATCCGAGGGAATCGGGTCGTATCTGCGACATGCTATCTGCCGCTTTCCGATAATATGGAACTCAGTAAGGAACTTGGAACCCGCCATCGGGCAGCGGTGGGAATCAGTGAAGTATGTGATGCCCTGACCATTGTGGTATCGGAGGAAAACGGGAATGTATCTATTGCAATTGGTGGAGAATTATACCGCAATGTGGACGCGGAATATTTAAAAGGAAAACTGAATTTTATCCGTAAGGGCGCTATGGATGTAGCACGATTCCGGATTTGGAAAAGGAGGATGAAGCATGTTCCGAAAAATGATGAAGCATCTGGCAAATAATCCGGGGCTAAAACTTTTGTCCATCCTGTTTTCGGTGATACTTTGGCTGGCTGTGGTAAATGTGGCTGATCCAGATGCGACCAAATCCTTTTCTGTTCCGGTTGAGATCCTAAATAAAGATGTGATTACCGAGATGGGAAAGGTTCCAGGAATTGTAGGGGATACAGATATCGCAGTATTTTATATTACAGGTCCCAGGAGCTATGTCGAGGATATGACTTCAGATGATTTTTATGTGACAGCAGATTTAAGCCAGGTGGATTTAAGCCAGGATGGGGAGGCAAAGCTGGTTCCTATTGAGATCACGGCAAAGAAGAATGATAAGCGCATTGACATTATTCGCAAGACAGTGAATATGCAGATTACATTGGAAGACCGTTCGGAACAGAAATTTGTAATTTCAGCAGAGACAGTTGGGGATCCAGCAGATGGCTGTGCGATTGGGAATGTGGAAGTGACACCGAATCTTTTAAAGATTTCAGGACCTGCTTCTATTGTATCACGTATTAATCGGGTAACAGCTACCATCAATGTGGATGGTATTTCGGGGGATGTATCTGACAATGTGATGCCGGTATTATATGATGAAAACGGATTGACTATTTCCTCAGAATTACTGGAGTTGAATCAGTCTGTAGTGACAATACGTGCAGATATTCTTGCAACAAAGAGCGTGCCGATTCGCTGCCAGGTCAGCGGTACACCAGCAGCTGGTTATCAATACCGAGGAGTTGAATATGCGCCAGAGACAGTGTTAATTAAAGGTGAGGCATCTGTATTGAATGGGATTACCGCAGTAAATATTCCAGCAGATGTAATCAATATTGATGGTGTATCTAAGGATGTTGAGACTTCCATTGATCTTACGCCATATCTAAAGGAAATGGGTGTTTCACTTGTGGATGACAATACCAATCAAGTTGCGGTAAAGGCGATTGTGGAACGCAAGGAGACCAGGATTTTTAACTTTGCCACAGAGGATATCAAGATCACGGGATTGAGTAATGCCTATAAATTGACTTTTGGCGGAACTGCAACAACAGTGCCGATCAATGTCAGGGCATTGGAGGAGGACATGGATGCCTTAGAATCCAAAAATATTGAGGTGATTTTGGATGTCACAGATCTTGTGCCAGGCACTCATACTAGACAGCTTACCATTAATTTACCTGGGGATAAGTATGAATTGATCAATTCTGTCAGCGTTCAAGTGACAATTACAGATAAAAATGCAGCTACAGAAGATACAGAAAATAATGGTGATAATTCTGACACGACCCAGAATGGGATGATAAATAATGATAGAAATCCGGCAAACAAACCGCAGGACAGTGAAAGTATTTTTGATGATGATGCAGATACAGAGGAAGACAGTGAGGATAGTAACCAGGATGGAAGTCCAAGCGTAAATTAAATAAGAGAAAGAGGAATAAGAGGTAAGGAAATATGGCAAGAATGTTTGGAACAGATGGAGTTAGAGGAGTAGCAGGTACAGAACTTAGTATAGAGCTGGCGATGAAACTTGGTCAAGCAGGTGCTTATGTGCTCACCAGAGAAAAGGCACATCAACCCACAATTATTGTGGGTTGTGATACCAGAATTTCAGGAGGAATGCTGGCCAATGCGCTGATGGCAGGGATTTGTTCTGTGGGAGCGAATGCTGTGTATATGGGAGTGATGCCAACACCAGCAATTGCATATTTAACCAAAAAACATAAGGTAGATGCTGGTGTAGTAATTTCCGCTTCTCACAATCCGATGGAATTTAATGGAATCAAATTTTTCAATGGCGAGGGATATAAACTATCAGACGAATTGGAAGATGAGATTGAGTCCTTAATCAAAGGAGGAATGAAAGATGTTCCCATGCCTTTAGGTTCTGGGATTGGAACGATTAGTTACCGTTTTGAGGCACGTGAAGAATATGTTTTCTTTATGAAGAAGACAATTCCAGTGGATTTGAGTGGGCTGAAAATTGTGATTGATTGTGCAGAAGGAGCTTCTCATTATACTGCAGTTGAGACTTTGAAGGGATTGGGTGCCAATCTGGTTGCACTTCACACCAACCCAGATGGAACAAATATCAATGCTAACTGTGGTTCCACCCATATGGACGAACTGCGGGCGCGGGTAGTCTATGAGAAGGCAGATGTGGGGCTTGCCTTTGATGGAGATGCAGATCGTATGCTTGCCGTGGATGAGAATGGGGACATTGTAGATGGTGACCAGGTGATGGCAATCATTGGAAATGATATGAAGCAGCATGGCAAATTGAAAAAAGATACCATAGTGGGAACTGTTATGAGTAATTTAGGATTTACACTGATGGGAGAGCGCTGCGGGATCCATATTGAACAGACAAAAGTAGGAGATCGCTATGTGTTGGAAAATATGAGAGAAAATGGGTATAATATTGGTGGGGAGCAGTCTGGACATATTATTTTCTTAGATGAAAATACCACAGGAGATGGATTGTTAAGTGCCCTGCATCTGCTTGAGGTTATGGTCAATACAGGAAAATCTCTTTCTGATCTTGCCAAGGTTATGGAAGTACTGCCCCAAGCATTGGTAAATGCCAAAGTACCTAATCATAAGAAGGAACATTTTATGGAATATCCAGAGATCGCGCAGGCAGTCCAGGAGTTGGAGAATAAGTTTGCAGGAGAAGGCAGAGTTTTAATCCGTCCGTCAGGAACAGAGCCATTGGTTCGAGTGATGATTGAAGGCAAAAATTTAGATGAAATTACAAAAGACGCCCGCAAGCTGGCTGATTTAATCAGAAAAAATATGCTCTAAAGGCGGGAATGTATTGGAGGAACAAAAAATGGTTAGTCAGAAAGTAACGATCAAAAATCTTACAGGGCTGCATTTACGTCCAGCCAGGATTTTAAGTTATGAGGCAGCGAAGTATAAATCATTGATCACGTTTAATTTTAAAGGCGGGTCATCCAATGCCAAAAGTTTATTGAGTATTTTGGGCGCTGCAATCAAGTCAGGAGATACAATTGAGTTTGTATGTGAAGGTGAGGATGAAGAGGAGGCGCTCAAAGCTGTGGTTGCGGCAGTGGAAAGCGGTTTAGGAGAATAGGACACCGATGGAATCACAAAAGGTGCAGGTTCTGATGTCAACGTATAATGGAGAGCAGTTTTTACGAGAACAGATAGAAAGTGTTTTAAATCAGACTTGGAAAAACCTTGATATCCTAATACGGGATGATGGCTCTAAGGACCAGACCAGAGAAATCTTAAAAGATTATAGGGATAAGCATTCAAATATTCATATTTATCTGGAAGAAAATTGTGGTGTTACCAGGAGTTTTTTTGAATTGCTCAAAAAGAGTGATGCAGATTTTGTCGCATTTTGTGACCAGGATGATATTTGGATGGAACAAAAGATTGAAAAGGCAGTTGCAAAGCTGAGACAAGAACAAGGACCAGTATTGTATTGTAGCAATAAAATTTTGGCAGACAGCACAGGGAATCCCATGCATCAACAGGATAGCAGGAGACGTAGGCCAGGTTTTGGAAATGCGGTTGTAGAATGTATCTGTACAGGATGTACCGCAGTGATGAATCGACAACTGGCCGAGATTATTAAAACAAGACTGCCAGATCGTGCGATCTTGCATGACTGGTGGTCTTATCTGGCTGCCTGTTATGTAGGTACAGTTATTTTTGACGAGCATGCATATATCAAGTACCGTCAGCATGGACAGAATGTGGTTGGTGCCAGACCAGGATTTTGGGGCGAAGTACGTTCTAAAGCAGCTTATCTAAGAAAAAATCGTGGCAGATTAAAAGGACAGCTTATGGATTTTGCCGAATTATATCAGGGTGACAGTAGAAAAGATGCATTGGTACAGCGGATTCTTGCAGCCCAGTATTTTCCAGGCAGGGTGAAAATTTTGTGGGAGCGAGAGATATTTCGGCAGAGTGTATTGGATGAGATTGTCATGCGCATACTGTTTTTAATCAATCGAATGTTATAACAGGAGGAGAATGAAATGAAAAAAATCTTGGTGACAGGCTGCAATGGACAGCTTGGAAAGGCCATTAATCAGGAATATACAAAAGATGAAGTTGAATTTATCAATACAGATGTACAGGCAAGCGATGGTGTGAGGGCGCTTGATATCACCAATGTAGATCAGGTGTTGGCACTGGTGCAGCAGACCAAGCCAGATGTAATTATCAATTGTGCAGCTCACACAGCAGTTGATTTGTGTGAACAGCAATGGGATAGTGCATATAAGATCAATGCAATTGGACCGAGGAATTTAAGCATTGCCGCTTCTGATATAGATGCGAAACTCATTCATGTATCAACAGATTATGTTTTTGATGGAAATGGAACAAGGCCTTATACAGAATTTGACGCTCCCGGACCAAACAGTGCTTATGGTAAGACAAAGTTAGAGGGAGAACATTTTGTTGAGGCATTTGCACAGAAATATTTTATTTTGCGGACGGCATGGCTCTATGGAGATGGAAAGAATTTTGTGAAAACTATGCTGCGATTATCTGAAAGCCATGATAAGGTTACGGTGGTAGACGACCAGGTTGGCAATCCAACCAGTGCGACAGAGCTGGCAAGGATGATACATTTTTTGGAACCTACAGAAAATTATGGACTGTTTCATGCCACTTGTGAGGGAAGCTGCAGTTGGGCAGATCTTGCTGAGGAAACATTTCGGCTGGCAGGAAAAGATACTGTGGTAGAGCGAGTTTCGACAGAAGAATATTGTCGGCGCAATCCAAATCAGGCCCCCAGACCAGCTTATTCCATTCTCGAAAATTATATGCTTCGTTTGACTAGTGATTTTCGGATGGCAGACTGGAAGGATGCCCTCAAAGAATATATGGATACACTGCACTAACACGAAAAACAGAGTAACAGAAAAATATGATACAAACTTGAGAAAAAGGAGAATAAACCATGAGAACTTATTTGGTAACAGGTGGAGCAGGCTTTATTGGTTCCAATTATATTCAGTATATGTTCCGCAAATATGAAGATCAGATTCGTATTATCAATGTGGACAAGCTCACATATGCTGGCAATCTTGAGAATTTAAAGGATGTGGAAGAACGGGATAATTATACATTTGTCAAGGCGGATATCTGCGATAAAGAGAGTATTCGCAAGATCTTTGCTGAGAATGATATTGACAGGGTGGTACATTTTGCGGCAGAAAGCCATGTAGACCGCAGCATACGGACACCAGAAGTATTTGTGCAGACAAATGTTTTGGGTACTGCAGTGATGTTAAACTGTGCCAAGGAAGCCTGGGAACAAGAAGATGGAACTTTTAAAGAGGGCAAGAAATTTTTGCATGTGTCCACAGATGAAGTCTATGGTTCTTTGGAGGAGGATGGCGGCTATTTTTATGAGACTACAGCATACGATCCACACAGTCCATATTCTGCAAGTAAGGCAAGTTCTGATTTTCTGGTAAAGGCATATATTGACACTTATCATTTTCCGGCAAATATTACCAATTGTTCTAATAATTATGGGCCTTATCAATTTCCAGAAAAACTGATTCCATTGATTATCAATAATGCATTGCAAGGCAAGAAGCTTCCAGTATATGGTGATGGCAAAAATGTGAGAGACTGGCTGTATGTGGATGATCATGCCAAAGGTATTGATATGGTACAGGAAAAGGGCAAACTGGGTGAGACATATAATATCGGCGGCCATAATGAAAAGCAGAATATTGAGATTATCAATACGATTCTAGAGACCTTATTAGAGATGCTGCCAGAAGAAGATCCCAGAAGAAAGCTGGTCAGCAAGGATTTAATCACTTATGTGGAAGATCGCAAGGGCCATGACAGAAGATATGCCATTGCTCCAGATAAGATCAAAGCAGAGATTGGCTGGGAACCGGAAACTATGTTTAAAGAAGGAATCCGTAAGACCATCGCCTGGTATTTTGAGCATCAGGATTGGATGGAAAATGTCACCAGTGGTGATTATCAAAAGTATTACCAAGAGATGTATCAGGATAAATAGGAAGGATATTATGGAATTTGGACCGAAAGATCACACATTTGCAATTTGTGCTTATAAGGAAAGTCCGTTTTTGCGGGAGTGTATTGAATCATTGAAGCATCAGACTATGCCTACTACCATTATTATGGCAACTGCTACAGAAAATGATTATATTCGGAATCTGGCACAGGAGTACCAGATTCCGCTCTATGTCAATCATGGACCTTGTGGAATTGCTGATGATTGGAATTTTGCTTATCATCACAGTATGACACGTTTGGTAACTTTGGCACATCAGGATGATAGATATCATCCACAATATGTGGAAAAGATGTTATCTGATCTTAAACAAGCAAAGCATCCGTTAATATATTTTACAGATTATAATGAGTTGAGAAATGGAGAGAATGTATCTACCAATCAACTGTTAAGGATCAAGCGCCTGATGCTGCTACCATTGCGGCTGAAAGGTCTGCATGGAAGTCGTTTCGTGCGCCGGCGGATTTTGTCTTTGGGAAATCCAATTTCCTGTCCTTCTGTGACCTACATAAAGGAACATTTGCCGGCCACGATATTTATACCAGGATTTAAGAGTAATATTGACTGGCAGGCATGGGAGTTATTGTCCAAGCTTAAGGGGGATTTTGTCTATCAGAAACGGCCATTAACTTGGCATAGAATTCATATAGAATCGGAGACTTCGGTCAGTATCAATAATGGGAACCTGCGAGCCAAAGAGGATTATGAAATGTTTTTGAAATTTTGGCCAAAGTGGATGGCACGGTTTCTAATGAAGTTTTACATCAAAGGAGAAGACTCCAACACGATGGAATAAATAAAGGAGAAGCAGAATGAATGAACAGTATGAACTTACAATACTGATGCCCTGTCTCAACGAGGCGGAGACGTTGGCGGTCTGTATAGGCAAGGCGAAAACCTTTCTGGAACAGAGCGGTGTCTGTGGGGAAATTGTGATTGCAGATAATGGCAGTACTGATGGTTCCCAGCAGATTGCCAGAAAGAATGGGGCACGGGTGGTAAATGTACCAGAAAAAGGCTATGGTGCGGCGTTAATTGGAGGTTGTAATGATGCGCTCGGAAAATATGTCATTATGGGAGATGCAGATGACAGTTACGATTTTTTGCATTTGATGCCTTTTGTGGAGAAGTTGCGGGAAGGCTATGACCTGGTGATGGGAAATCGTTTTCAGGGTGGTATTGAACCAGGAGCTATGCCGCCGCTTCATCGCTATCTGGGAAATCCAGTGCTCTCTTTTATTGCACGGTTGTTTTTTCCATGTAAGATCGGGGATTATCACTGTGGCCTGCGAGGTTATAATCGTGAGGCAATTCTGGGACTTGGCCTGGTAACTACGGGGATGGAATATGCCAGTGAGATGGTGGTGAAGGCGACCTTAAATCATTTAAAGATTGCAGAAGTGCCTACGACACTGAAGAAAGATGGGCGTTCCCGTGCCCCGCATTTGCGAAGCTGGTCCGATGGATGGCGTCATTTGAAATTTCTGCTGATGCACAGTCCCAATTGGCTGTTTATGTATCCAGGATTGATTTTGTTTATGGTAGGACTTCTGTTGACTGTGGTGTTGAGTTTTGGAAATATTCAAATTGGTTCTGTGGGCCTTGGTGTACATACTTTAATGTATGCAGCAGCAGGAATGATGGTCGGAGTAAATCTGGTTATGTTTTCCTTGTTTGTACGTTCCTATGCCAAGGTAACAGGTTTCATTCCCACGGAGAGTAAATTAGACAGATGGCTGGAGGAGACAACCACAGAAAAAGGTGTGATTGTCGGTCTTCTGTTGTTTCTGGCGGGTGTGGCTGTGACGATAGCAGCTTTCTGTATTTGGGGTAATACAGGATTTGGCGGCTTATCACCAGATGTAATGATGCGAATTACGATCCCTGCAATGCTCTTGATTGTGGTGGGAATTGAGATTATTTTTGCGAGCTTCTTCATCGGGATTCTGCACATTAAACATAAGTAGAGAGGAGTCTGTGCAAATGAGCAAAAAGCAAAGGATAAAGAGGATAAACTGGTTTGGGGCAGTTTTAGCTGCCTTGTCGTTGGGAAAGCTTTTGCTGATACAGGGGCTTGTGATCTGCCCTTTGGTGACAGCAGCATGTGATGATGCATTGATGGAGAATTGGGCCATTGATATTGCGAGTGGAAATTGGACAGGTCCATTTTCCTGTTATATTTTTACCAAAGAAATAGGTTTTTCCGTTTATCTTGCAGTGATCAATCGTCTGCATCTGCCTTATTTTTTTGCAACAAATCTGTTGTATATTGTGGCAGGGCTTGTGATGTTGTATGCGGTCAGTCATGTGGTTCAGAAAAAATGGATCTTGTGTATCATCTATGCAGTTACGTTATTTCACCCAATTATGACAGCGGTTCAGAGCGGGCAAAGAGTATACCGCAATGCATTTGCGGCGGCATTAACACTGTTAATTTTTGCATGTCTGTTGAATCTATATTTTGAGATAGCAGAGGAATCTTTTTTCAGAAATTGTGCCTGGTCAGCGCTGGCAGCCTGCAGTTTGGGTTATCTGTGGGAGACGAAGAGTGATACCATTTGGCTGATGCCATTTACATTGACAGTTTTGCTGGTTGCGGCTGTCATTGTGATTAAAAAAAAGAAAATTCTCAAATCAGTTCCCAGATTATGTTTGCTTCTAATACCTGTTTTGGGTATTCAACTTTTTTCCTTTATGGTAAATTCGATAAATGTAAAGTATTATGGAGCATCAGGAATAGCATATTATGGTCCAGCAATGTCTGTTCTTACTGGGATTGATGCAGAGGATGCCGCAGAAAATATCAGTCTTTCCTGGAACACGTTTCAAGAACTATGTCAATATTCTCCGACACTGGCAACCACCGCACAAAAGGTGGAGCGTGTAATGGAAAAATATGATGACTATGATACCCATCCTGGAGATGGATATGTGGAGGATGGCTGGATTGGCTGGGCATTGGTTCGGGCTTTTCAAAGATCAGGATATTATACAGACTGTCAGACAGCGAATACATTTTATCAGAAGGTCTATGAAGAATTAAAAACGGCGGTGGATGAAGGCAAAATAAAGCTGAAACAGAAATCATTTCTCGATTCTTATCATTTGGCAACTGCAAAAGAACGCAAAGAATTATTTGCCACGATTGGCCAGATCTGGAATTATGTGGCCAGTCATCAGCAGATGTTTTCAGATACCTGTGAGGTGACAGAGGAGAGTATGATCGGCAGCCAGGGATTTGAGATTCTTACTCGTGAGCGGGCTTATTATGCCGATATGGAAACAGATTATTATTGTGTAGGCTGGATTTTATATCCGCAGTATGATTTGAATCATTTGAAGGTTTATGTGGAAGATGCACAGGGAAAACAGCTTGAAAAGATAGAGTTTAAGAAGAGTTGGGACGTAAGAGCCAAGCATAACAAGACGAAAGGAGCCGAGAAATGCCGCTTTAAAGTGAAATGGAATTATCGTAGTCAGGAAGAAAACCCCAATTTTTATGTTGCGGCCTATGATGGTACAAAGCAGGTTGCCAGGAATCAGATTGGCAGAGAGGGGTTTGAGGATATGGAGGATGACATATGTGTGGGCAGTGTGGATGGATATTTCTCAAAACAAGGGCTGCAGAGTAATCATAAGGCTGCACAATGGGCAGTAAAAAGATGTAATTTTATATATTATATCTATCATGGTATGGGTTATCTCTTGGCATGGTCAGGTGTGATTGCCTATGTCGTATTTACTATATTTGCAGTTAGTCAATGGAGACTCAGAGAATTTGAAACAGTAAATGTTTGGCTGGTGATCACTGGGATTGGACTAAGTTTGCTAGTTCTATTTGCAGGTGTGGCGGTCACACATTTGGAGAGCTGTCCAGCGATCAGTTATATGTATCTCAGTGCGGCATATCCGTTGTTTAATCTGGCTGCATTGCTGTCTCTTGTAAAATGTATGGAATGTATCGTTCCGAGATTTTTCCGTTTGGCAGGGAGATTTCGGCATTAGAGTGTGTCTTGGGCGTGTTTTAACACACTGGGAAGGAGGAGCGGATGAATTTAATAACACAGGCAGGTATGGCACTGGCTTTACTGCGGCAGTACGGGGTGCAGGATTTTTATTACAGATTTCGTGAGTGGTGTGATTTTCGGACCAGGGACCATAGATATCAAAAATGCCTCAGTAGTTATTTCCCTTCTCAGGCA
The DNA here is from genome assembly GCA_910575005.1 of Lachnospiraceae bacterium. GTDB lineage: Bacteria > Bacillota > Clostridia > Lachnospirales > Lachnospiraceae > Petralouisia. The sequence goes on from CAJTCL010000011.1 coordinate 17,091, forward strand.
AAATTGCAGGCACAGAGAGAAGAAACGTGGGGCTATGAACCTCTGATTAGCATTGTTGTGCCAACTTATGAGACAGATGGAAAATTTCTGCGTCAGCTATTAGATTCGGTATTGTGTCAGACTTATGGAAATCTAGAATTGTGCTTGGCAGATGGAAGCAATACTGATAGAGTGGAAGCAGTGGTTAGAGAATACAAGGATTCTCGTATTTTCTATAAGCGCTTGGAAAAAAATGGTGGGATTTCAGAAAATACCAATTGTGGTTTTGAGATGGCACATGGAGAATATTTGGCCTTGTTAGACCATGATGACCTACTTACGCCAAATGCACTCTATGAGATGGTAAAAGCTTTAAATGAGACTGCACCCAGGCCAGATGTACTCTATTCTGATGAGGATAAAATGGTGGGAGATTCACAGCAATATTGTGATCCAAACTTTAAGCCAGATTATAATGAGGAATTGCTGCGCAGGAACAATTATATCTGTCATTTTCTGATGTTTTCCAGGAAGATTTTGGATAAGGCTGGGGGATTGGATCCCGCTTATGACGGGGCACAGGATCATGAGTTTGTATTGCGCTGTCGTGCAAAAGGGGCCAAATTTCATCATATTCCTAAAATACTCTACCATTGGCGTGTTCATCCAGCTTCCACCGCATATGATCCCTGTTCCAAACTATATGCTTATGAGAATGGAAAAAAAGCGATTTTAAATTATCTCAATAATCAGGGAGTGCAGGCCAAGGTTTCCTTGACAAAGGATCTTGGCATCTACCGCATTAATTATACCCACAACCGCTTGATGCATGTGGCAGTGTTGGTGGCCAAGCAGGAACAGCTCTGGCAGTTGAAGGGTATGACTAAGGTATCTAAGAGAACGGAAGTCACTTATCACTATGCGCCGAAACAAAATAACAAGGAAATTGAAAAGAGAAATGCAGATTATATTGTGATGGTGGGAGAGGGAATGGAACCACAAGGGGAAAACTGGTTAGAAGAGCTGTTGGGTTTTTGTCAGGAACGACGTGTGGGAGCTGTCTCAGGACGAATCTTTAATAAAAAGCATAAGACAATACACAGTGGTATGGTAGTATCTGCAAAGGGTAAGGTATATCCATTGTTTGAGGGATTGCCAGAAATCTACCGCGGTTATTGTCACCGTGCGGACATTCCACAAAATGTCAGTACCTTGTCACTAGATTTTGTTTTGTTTTCCAGAGAGGCATGGAGAGCAGCGGGAAAATTTGCCGAAGGACTTTCTTTTCCAGCCAGGGAAGTGGATTTTTTTGCGAGAATGCGGGAATGCGGTTATGAAGTGGTGGTTGACAGCAAGTTAAAAGTAATTTGTAAAAGGGATGCTAAACCAGATTATCAGATGAACCCAGATGAATTTTCCAAGCTGCTGAAACGTTGGGAAGAGATATGGCGGCGTGGTGATTTGGCATATAATCCGAATCTCTGGGAGGGAGATGCAAAGTTTACTTTTCACAGACATTGATAGAAATTAGTGACTGCCAGCGGAACAAAGGGAGGATTTGGATGTGGCAATATACGTGATGACACACAAGCCGGTAGAGCTATCCTTGCCGGAACATTACCAGAAACTTTTTGTGGGAGCAAAAAAGCTCACCACAGAGGGCAAAGAGGCACTGAAAGGTTATGTTTTTGATGATTGCGGAGAAAATATTTCTCAAAAGAACAGCAGTTATTGTGAGCTGACAGGTATGTATTGGATTTGGAAAAATCAACAGGATGATATTGTGGGACTGACACATTACCGCAGATTTTTTGGAAAACCAGATGAGCTGCTCTCTATGGAGGAGGCAAAAGCCATTCTAAAGGATTGTGATATTATTGTAGCAAAGCGTCAGTGGGTTGAGAAAAACGTCAAGGTTCAGTTTGAAGAATTTCACAATAAAGAAGATTTGGCTCTGCTGCGCACAATTATTGTGGAGAAATATCCAGAGTATCAACAGAGCTTTGACTGCGCAATGTCCAAGTGCTTTTTATTTTCCTTTAATATGCTGGTGTGCAAAAAGGAGATTTTTGACCAATACTGTACCTGGCTGTTTGATGTCTTGGCGGAATGTGAGAGACGGACCGATCTTACGGATTATGATGCTTATCAGAAGCGTATTTTTGGCTTTTTATCTGAGCGTTTACTGATGGTTTACCTGCTTTGCCATAATTTGAAAATATCAGAGGTGGAAGTAGTGGAGACCGAACTTGATAAAAGTGTGAAATGGGCAAGTAAAAAATGGGAAATGATTACAATTGTTAAAAATTTTTTTGGCAATCACGGAACAAAAACCATGCGTTATGGCAAATAAAGGAGATTCAAAACGATGAAGAACGAAGGCAACAGGTTTGAATTGATGGAGACTCGCTTTCATCTGAAAAAAAAGAATGTTTTTGTCTTTAAGGGTATCTATTCTAAAAATAAAATAGGAGATAATAAGGTGGTATTATCTCTTGATGGGGAGGAAATTCCCTTGGAGATGGAGGTTACAGAAGGAGTTGAGATTCGCAGAAAGTATGCCAAATATCCATATCCAGTGAATCGGGAATATTCTTATTTTGGGACACTTCCAGAGACAGCAGAGGGCAGAAAGTGGCTGGAAATTTATGAATATACAGCAACTATAAAGCGCAGATTATATCGGATATCTTTCCGTAAGCTTTTAAATTCTCAGCGAGATTTGGCCTACAGTATTGAACATATCAATGAATCCGATGGAGAGGTGAAGATTAGCGGCTGGTATATTGACCGCGGAAATGTCAAACTTAGCATTGTAGATCGAGATGGCGCGTATGTCAAGTCAGAGATCACCTATGGTTATCGACGGGATGTGATTGAAGCGTTTCCAGAGATGAAACCAGAACAAGTCAAAGGGTTTGTGCTTTCCTATGGTAAGGTGGAAAACAGAAAGGCGAGACTATGTTTTGCATATAATAAGAAACGTATGATACTGGTGCTGCCACTCCATCCGTCTAAATTGAAAAACTGTTTTGCAGTGCTGAAAAGAAATATCAATAAGACTTATGCACATTTCAAGCGCTTTGGACTGACTTATACGCTTGGCAGAATTAAAGCTAAATTATTTCATGAAGGTGATCAAACCTATAATAAGTGGCTGCAAAAGCATTTGCCAGATAAAGAGACTTTGGAGGAGCAGAAAAAACATAGGTTTCCGAAACAACCCAAAATCAGCATGGTAGTTCCCTTATACAAGACACCAAAAAAATATTTGTATGGACTTGTAAATTCTCTAAAGGCACAAACTTATGCCAACTGGGAGTTATGTTTGTCAGATGGAAGCGGCAAAGATTCTCCGATTGCTGGGATTTTAAAAAAATTAGAGAAATCGGATCCGCGCATTAAAGTGGTATACAATCAGGAGCAGTTGCGGATCTCAGAGAATACGAACCGTGCATTGGCAATTACTGGGGGAGATTTTATCGGGTTTGCAGATCATGATGATTTGTTGACGCCCAATGCGCTCTATGAGTGTGTAAAACTTTTCAATAAGCATCCTGATATGCAGGCAGTTTACAGTGATGAGGATAAGGTGGACGCTACTGGAAAGAAATTTTTTCAACCGCATTTTAAACCGGATTTTAACAAGGATTTGCTGCACTCCACCAATTATTTCTGTCATTTATTTGTGGTGAAAAAATCAGTTTTAGATCAAGTAGGAATGTTAAATGCAGAATTTGATGGTGCCCAGGATTATGATTTTGTACTGCGCTGTTCAGAAGTGACAGATCAGATTTATCATATTCCCAAAATTTTGTACCATTGGCGCGCACATGAGGAATCAACGGCTGAGAATCCAGAGAGTAAGATGTATGCATTTGAAGCGGGAGCTCGGGCAATTCAGGCTCATTACGACAGAATTGGCTGGAACAATACAAAGGTTACCCAGACACAATGTCTGGGTGTATATCGCACACATTATACATTAAAAGACCATCCGTTGGTATCAATTATTATTCCCAATAAGGATCATATTGAGGATTTAAAAAAATGTTTGGATTCCATAGAGCGCTGCTGCTATCAGAATTATGAGGTTTTGGTGGTGGAGAATAATAGTGATCAAAAGGAAACGTTTGATTATTATCAATCTATTGATGGGAAAGATGGCAAGATTCGAGTTCTTTACTGGAAGGATAAATTTAATTATTCTGCAATCAATAATTTTGGTGTTAGTCATGCAAAAGGAGCATATTTTCTATTTCTCAATAATGACACAGAGATCATCAATTCTGATTGTATTGAGGAATTATTGGGATTTTGTATGCGTGAAGATGTCGGTGCAGTTGGCGCAAGACTTTATTTTGAGGATAGTACGATTCAACATGCAGGTGTTGTAGTGGGATTGGGAGGTATTGCGGGACATATTTTCTCCAATACACCTCATGACCAGGTGGGATATTTTGCCAGAGTCATTACCCAGCAGGATTACAGTGCAGTGACAGCGGCCTGCGTGATGGTTGGCAGAGAGGAATTTGAACGCATTGATGGATTCGATCCTCAGCTTGAGGTTGCATTTAATGATATTGATCTCTGTTTAAGAATACGTGAGCTTGGGAAACTGATTGTCTATAATCCATATGCGGAATTGTTTCACTATGAGTCAAAGTCAAGGGGCATGGACAATACACAGGAGAAAATGGAACGATTTAATAACGAGACCATGTATTTTGAACAGCGATGGAAACAGATTTTAGCGAATGGAGATCCTTATTATAACAGAAATTTTGCGATTGATCGTTTTGACTGCAGTTTGGAGGCAACATGAGAAAAGAGCGCTCGGTAACTTTTAATTTTATTATGAATTTTATTCTCACTGCCTCTTCTTTTATTTTTCCGCTGATTACATCACCTTATGTTTTTCGAGTGCTGCTTCCAGTGGGAAATGGAAAAGTAGCCTTTGCCACAGCGGTGATTACTTATTTTTCTATGGTGTCCATGCTGGGGATTCCTACTTATGGGATCCGTGCTTGTGCTCAAGTACGGGATGACAAGGAAAAATTGTCCAGGACTGTACAAGAAATCTTGATGATCAATGGGATTATGACAGTTCTGGTTTACATTGCTTTTGGGATTTCGCTTCAATTTGTGCCCCAATTTGCTGAGGAGAAGGCCTTGCTCTGGGTGATGAGTGCCACAATTCTTTTAAATGTAATTGGAGTAAGCTGGCTATACTCTGCCCTAGAGCAATATGCCTACATTACCGCAGTGTCTCTGGTGTTTAAGATGGTCGGTGTGATTTTGATGTTTCTGTTTGTCCATGACAAACAGGATTATGTGATCTATGGCGGAATTACTGTGATTTCCAATGTAGGCTCTAGTGTGTTAAATTTCTTGAGGTTGGGGAGATATATCACCTTAAAGCCTGTTGGAAATTATGATTTTAAAAAACATTGGAAACCAATTGCAGTGTTCTGTGCGATGACAGTTGCCACTAGTATTTATACCAATTTGGATATTGTCATGCTTAGATTTATCAGCGGAGATGAACAGACCGGATATTATAATGCGGCTGTTAAGATCAAGTTGATTGTGTCAAGTCTAGTCACTTCCCTGGGAGCAGTTCTGCTGCCCAGGCTTTCCTATTATATTGAAAAAGGGATGAAGGAAGAGTTTCAGCGTATGGCCTCCAAAGCCCTAAGTTTTGTCACCATGATGGCGCTGCCAATGGCTGTCTATTTTATGATGTTTGCCAGGGAGAGCATTCGATTCCTTTCTGGCTTGGCCTATGAATTGGCGGTGCCATCCATGTGTATCATTATGCCGACAGTAGTGTTCATTGGGCTCTCTAATATTTTAGGAATGCAGATTTTAATCCCTACTGATCAAGAGAAGAAGGTGCTGTATTCTGTGATTGCCGGAGGGATTGTGGATCTGATTTTGAATCTAATATTGATTCCGAAGCTGGGTGCCTCCGGCGCCGCCATTGGAACACTGGCGGCAGAATTTACAGTGGTTTTGGTACAGGCAGTGATGCTGCGGGATTTTTTAAAGAAAATACGCAGGGAATACCATGTACTGCCTTATATTCTTGCCTTGCTGCCAGCGTTTGTAGCATCTGCCCTGCTCAGAGAATTGATATTGGATGCTGCTGGCAATTTTCTCACACTTGCTGTGACAGCAACTGCCTTTTTTGGACTCTATGGAGGAGTGTTACTTCTATTGAAAGAGCAGATTGCCGTTGAGTTTGTGATGCCATATGTGCAGAAGATTCTGCGGATTGGTAAGTAATATCATATCTTTCCAATCAAAAATAAAATCCGAATTGCAAGTTCTCCAGCCAGTCGTGCCCGAAGACGTTTGGGATAGAATAACTTGCGTATCTGGCCCAAGAAACTATTTGGCTCAGTAAATAACGTCAATGTTTTCTGGTCAGATTCAGACAGTCTGTCTGCGAAGACGGTTTGAAAATGTTTAAGATACCGCTTGCTGTCAGTCATTGCAGTTCCAGCAATTTCATTTTTCAGAAAGCTGCGAATCAAGCTGGAATCAGTGGAATCCTCCGCAGTGACTGCGTTAGAATGGCGAATATGCGAGGCGCTGCTTCTGGGATCATAAATAATCTTTCCAAAGCAGGCAGCTCCCCGTAGGAGCCAGCGATCATGAAGTTCTTCTCCAGGATCAACATGTAAGATCAGTTGTTGTCTGGCAGCTTCATTAAAAACAATCACGAAACCGGAGGCTGGTGTATAATACAAGACATCTGTAAGATGTATATGAGATTTCTGTGTTGGAGAATGGTGCAAAAATTCTCCAGTATCATTGTAATACTCATAGGCAGAAAAATAAGCAGTGGGGATATGAAGATCAGCCTGAGCTTCTAGTTTTTCTACCGCCCATGTTATTTTATCGGGATACCAGATATCATCTTGGTCACAAAATGCATAATAGTCTGCAGGACTGCATTTTTTTAAAATTTCATAGAAGGAGCCAGGGCAACGTAAATTCTTTCCTTGATTATCAAGCAGAATGATATTTCGGGAAGAAGTGTTATTGGTAATATATTTCTTGAGGATGGCGATAGTGTCATCAGTAGAACCATCATCTCTAATATAGATGGTGATATTTGGATAACTCTGCGCTAAGAGGCTGTCCAACTGTTCCTTTAAATATTTGCTGCCATTGTAGGTGGCTAATAATATATTTACATGAGGGAAATCATTCATAAAGCTGCTCCTTGTTTTTGATGATCAGTAATTATTTAGGACTCATTATACAATGAAACATAAAATTTTTAAAGAGGGGGTTTCGTAGATCATAATTGTAATCCCAGATATTGCTTTTTTCTGTAATATATTTCCATATATTGATAATATAATCCATCTTTGCAAAAACTTAACATTTTTTTTACATAACAAAAGCACGATTCTCATTGTTTTATCAAATTTGAGGAGCTATAATAAAAATGGATGTTAGTTGTTTAGGAAGTCAGAAGAAGAAAAGGAATTATTATGGGAAAAAGAATCTTATCTGTATTGTTGGCAATTGTACTGTTATTTACGATGGAAGGGGCTGGGCTTTATGGCATAGAGGAAGCAGGAGCATTTCAACAATATGGACAGGGTGTGCAGAAATTAACAGAACAGATGCCACAAGAAGAAACAGGAGACGAGCCGTTAGAGAAAGAAACGGAGAATCCTTTTGAGGATGAAGCAGAGGAAGAGCTTCCAGAGGAAGAATTATCAGAGACTGAAGATCCTAATCAGGAGGAGCCAGGGAACGAGCCGATACAGGACGAACCCCAAGTACAGTATACCATTTATTTTAATCTGGCAGGAGGAACCACTTCAGAAGGAGGAACCAGTTTTACCATGCAGGTTCCAGCAGGACAATTGCCAGATACATCGAAAGTGATTGTTCCAGTAAAAAAAGGCCATATATTTAAAGGCTGGATGGATGGGACAGGAGCATATTATACATTTGATCAGCCAGTGACAGGGGATATTGCATTACTTGCTGCATGGAATCCAATTACTTATCGAGTTAAGTTTGATTTGAATGGCGGCAAAGGACAGCAGCCGCCAGAACAGATTTTTACCTATGGCAAAGAAGAAGTTTTGCCTTTTAATATGGCGCATAAGTCGGGTTATGTTTTTTATGGCTGGAAACAAACGGGAGTAGGGATATACCAGGAAGGTTCTTATGTAAGGAATTTGGCAGATCAGGAAGGTGCCGTGGTAAAGCTGAAAGCGGTTTGGCGTAAAGGACACTACAAGATTTCTTTTAAGCCAAATGGCGGCACTGGAACAATGGAAGAGCAGATTTTTACCTGCGGAGAGGGAAAAAAGCTCTCCAAAAATAAGTATACCAGAAAAGGTTATACATTTGTTGGCTGGAATACCCGTAAAGATGGCAAAGGAAAAAGCTATACAGAAAATCAGAAGGTAGAATCTTTATGTAAAGAAGATGGTGAAGTTTTTGAGCTGTATGCTATGTGGAAGGGAAATCCATATCGAGTGGCATATGATGGCAACGGGGCGACGAGCGGCACAGTAAAGACCAGTAAGCATGTATATGGAACTGAGAGTAAGCTGAATACCAATCATTTCAAACGCAAGGGATATACATTTGCGGGGTGGAATACGCGTAAGGATGGAAAGGGGAAGAGTTATACAAATCAAAGCAAAGTCAAGACGCTTACCACAACATATAATGGTACGGTAACGCTGTATGCCAAATGGAAAGCAACGCAATATTCTATTTCTTATGAATTACGAGGCGGTAAGCTGTCAAAATCTGCGAAGAACAAATTTAATATCAATACTAAGACATTTTCATTGCCTTATCCATCCAGGAGTGGGTATGATTTTGATGGCTGGTATCAAGATAAGAAGTTTAAAAAGCGTGTGGTTGAAATTAAGGCTGGAACTACAGGAAATCGGAAAGTCTATGCAAAGTGGGTCAAATGTAACAACAAACCTAAGAAAAATTCTGCCAAACTAACCACATGTAAGGCAAATGGGACAAAGAAGGTCAGAGTTACTGCCACAGTCAAAAATCGTGTGGTCAGTGATGATGGATGTTATTATCTGGTAATGGTGAATCCTGCCAATGGAACTCCTTATAAGATGGTAAAGAAACTTTATAAAAAGAAAAAGATGGGCTTTAATCTGAAAATCAAGGAGAATACAGGGTATATTACCTCAATGTATGGAATTGCTGTAAAAAAGAACGGCAAATATAAGTTGATTAGCAGTCCATCTTTTGTAAAGAATCCAGAGAAAGCTGCCAAGAACAAGTCAAAATATAAGCCAGGGAAGACGAAGAAAGGCATTCAGTTTAGTAATAGTATGGAAGAACTCAAATCCTGCGGAGCAAAAAATACATTTCTAAATGTGACAGTTTCAATGGTTTTTGGGAATCCTACAGTACCATATGAATACAATGGTAAAGTCTATAATTTTAACTCGATGGACACTTATCGAAATATTGTGTCACAGTGTAATAGACAGGGAATTAATATGACCTTTCAGGTAATGCTGGACTGGTATGATGGTCAGACAGATTTAATTGCTTCCCGTGCTAGACATGCTGGGGCAGCGCCTTATTATACTTGGAATATATACAACAATAGTGCTCGTGAGAAGATGGAAGCAATGTTTTGTTATCTGGGCCAGATATTTGGCAGGAAAAGCTGTTATGTATCCAATTGGGTATTGGGAAATGAGATCAACAATCCCGTGGGATGGAATTATAGAGGAAATATGTCAAAATCTTCCTATTTCAAAACTTATGCATATGCATTTCGTACCTTATACTATGCTGTGCGCAGTCAATATTCCAACGCTCATATTTTTATCTGTACTGACAATTATTGGAATGCAGCGATAGCAGGAGGTTACAGTACAAAAGATACCATCAATACCTTTACAAAGTATTTGGATAAGATACAGAAAGGACTAAAATGGAATTTAGCCTATCACGCATATTCCTACCCTTTGACCTACACGAAGTTTTGGGATGGATATGGAATTACCAATAAAAGTGATACTCCCTATGTGACCATGAAAAATTTACAGGTATTGACCAATTATATTAAGAAAAAATTTGGTTCATCTGTGCGTATTATTCTTTCTGAACAGGGGTATAGTTCCCACTGGGGAGAGGAAAATCAAGCGGCAGCGCTTGCGGGCAGTTATTATATTGCGGCATGTAATCCAATGATAGACGCCTTTATTATACGAAGCTATCAAGATCATCCAGAGGAAGTGGCACAAGGTCTCAGTATGGGAATTGTGGGCAAGGAAGCTTTTACAGTATTTCAGAATATGGATACGGTACAGTTTAATCGCTTTACAAAACCATATCTAAGGATTATAGGCATAAAATCCTGGAAAAAGTTGATTCCAGGCTATAAAAAAACTCGAATTTATAAAATGTATCGGAATAATTAAATTGATAAGTGCGGGGGTGTTGCATTGTTTTTTTGATGTAACAGCCCCTTAACTTTGTGATATGAAAGGGAAAGATTGACAGCAGAGGAATAATTAAGTATCATGTTTGTAATGATAATGAAAGTAATACAAACTTGATAGGAGACAGATATGATAATCAATATCATGATTTTATTTTTAATACTTTTGATTGTTCCAGCAGTAGTTGGAATGCTATATACGGGATTTCTTCCAGAAGAGCGAAATGGGATAGCCATAAACTGGGGAGCAGGGTATATTATACTATGGGGACTTTTTGAAATCATTGCCTTGCCTTTGATCTATCTAAGGAAAAGCTTGAATTTATTATGTATTGTGTATGGTACAATTGTTGTATTGTGCATGATTATAGGATTGATAAAAAGCAGAGAGCGGATTGCTCCAATGATGAAACAGAGCATGTCTTCCATAAAAGACAAAGTGCTGATTGGATGGGGGAATGTGCTGCTGATTTTGGGACAAGCTTATGTGTATGTGAGATATATGCATATTGATGATGATGACGCTTTTTATGTTGGGGCAGCTGTCACAGCAGTCTCAACAAATACAATTTTTTCAATGGATCCCTATACAGGAATGGAATTTGCCGAGTTGCCTTCCAGGTATGTAATGTCCCCTTTTTTCTCTTTTGTAGCATTTTTAAGTAGAATCAGTGGTGTACATCCAGCAGTTGTTACACATCTTGTTTTGGCAGGGATTTTGATTGTCTTGTCATATACAATATATTCACTGCTTGGCAAAAAGCTGTTTCCTGATAACTCCAGATTGTCAGAGTATTTTCTGTTTTTTGTGATTTTGATTGTGCTCTCTTCCGGTTACACAGTATATACACAGGGCATGTTTACTTTGGTGCGAATTTGGCAGGGGAAAGCGGTATTTTGTGCCGTTTTGGTGCCGATGATTTGTTATATGATGCTGCATTTCGCATCCCAAAAAGCAGTCACTGCAGATTGGTGCTTTCTATTTCTTTTGATGTGCGCCTGTTGTCTGGTTTCTTCTATGGGAATTATGTTAGGGGCAATAATGTTGGGCATTTTTGGCATTTTACATGTGATTAGGGACAGAGATTTTAAAAAGTTTTTGTGTACAGCATTATGTTGTATTCCCAATATAGTCTGTGCAGCTCTGTATTTAATCATGCGTTGATATGGGTGCTGTTTGATCTATGGGAGTTAGCGAGAAAGGAGGGATAGTTATGAGAGAGATTTTGCATATGACATGGGAAACATATGCTCAGTACAATGGTATGGCAATGCATATGGGGGTGTTTTTAGCTGCACTTTTATTTTTGCATGTTTTTCATAAGACTAAGACAGAGAGAGCAAACGCATATTTTTTGTCAGGATATGCAGTGATGTTTTTTATGATTTTCTTTTGTCCGTTGACAGCGAAGATAATTATGGAATATTGTATCGGTGCAAACGTATATTGGCGTATGTTTTGGATTTTGCCAATTTCTGTTGTGGTGGCGTATGCATTTGCTGCCAGCCTAAGGGAGACTGTGAGGTGGAAAAGGGCCGTTCTAATGACAGGAATGGCATTGGCAATTATGGTTACAGGCAGTGCTGTCTACACATCAGAGAATTTTACTAAAGCGCAAAATATTTATAAACTGCCACAGGAAGCAATTGATGTCTGTCAAATTATCAATGAAGATGCTCGTGAAAATGATATAGAAGAAAAAAGAGCAATTGTGGTAAATGAATTGCTGTCTTATATTCGTCAGTATGATGGCAGCATTCAAATGCCTTATGGAAGAAATGCCTTAAAGGGAGAAAAGCTTACAAATAAAAATAGCAAGAAGATTTTTAAGCTTATGTGCAATCTACAAGTCGATTGGCAGAATCTTGCAAAATCTGCCGAAAAAGGAGCTTATAATTATTTGGTATATTACAGAGATGAGACAGTGGAACAAGAATTGCAGGATTTGGGTTATAAGCGCATTGGTGATGGTGGCGGCTACTTTGTCTATCGGCGTGAAGGGTAATTTGCATTTGACCTGAGAAAATGCTATAATTGAATAATATGAGCAGAAGGACAAGGGACTTAAGATCAAGAAAAATATAATACAAAATTGGAGGTTGACCAATGAAAGGAATTATTTTGGCCGGAGGAGCTGGAACACGATTGTACCCATTGACAAAAGCGATATCAAAACAGATTATGCCTGTATATGATAAACCAATGATCTATTATCCACTGTCCACATTGATGTTGGCAGGAATCCGCGAGATACTGATTATCTCCACACCCAGAGATCTTCCAGTGTTTGAGGAATTGTTGGGAGATGGCAGCCAGCTCGGAATGCGTTTTGCCTATGCCGTCCAGGAGGAGCCAAGAGGACTTGCAGACGCATTCATTATCGGGGCAGAATTTATCGGCAGTGATGCAGTGGCATTGGTGCTTGGAGATAATATTTTTTATGGACAAAGTTTTTCCAAAGTACTTAGGAATGTGGCAGAGCGGACAGAGAGCCAGCCAGGGGCAACAATTTTTGGATATTATGTCAGAGATCCCAGAGAATATGGTGTTGTGGAGTTTGCAGAAGATGGGACAGCAATCTCTATTGAGGAGAAGCCAGAGCATCCCAAATCCAATTATGCAGTGCCAGGACTATATTTTTATGACAATGATGTGGTGGAGATTGCTAAAAATATTAAACCTTCCGCGCGCGGTGAGATAGAAATTACTAGTGTCAATAATGAATATCTGAAACGGGGCAGTTTGAAAGTGGAGACTCTGGGGCGTGGATTTGCATGGTTAGATACTGGCAATCATGATATGCTGTTAGCAGCAGCAGATTTTGTGTCTGCATTTCAAAAACGTCAGGGACTTTATATTTCCTGTATTGAGGAGATCGCTTATCACAGGGGTTTTATCGACAATGAACAGTTAAGGAAACTGGCAGAGCCTTTGATGAAGACAGAGTATGGCCAGTACTTGATGGATATTGCACAGGGTATGTAAAGTTTCGTGTTGCAAAAGAAAATGTGTCGTGAATAGATGGGAGACAGGAGGAATAGATCAATGGGAAAGATTAATGTAATAGATCAATGTAACGGCATTGAAGGGTTAAAGGTAATTGAACCAGCAGTATTTGGGGATGAACGTGGATATTTTATGGAAACTTATAATTATAATGATTTCAAGGAGGCAGGGATTGACTGTGAATTTGTGCAGGATAATCAATCTGCATCCAGGAAAGGTGTGCTTCGGGGGCTGCATTTTCAGATCAATTATCCGCAGGATAAGCTGGTGCGTGTTGTAAATGGAGAAGTGTTTGATGTGGCTGTGGATTTACGCCAGGGTTCTGAAACTTTTGGAAAATGGTTTGGGGTCACGCTTTCTGCGGAGAATAAAAAACAGTTTTTTATCCCCAAGGGTTTTGCACATGGATTCGTAGTTCTGTCAGAGTATGCAGAATTTTGTTATAAAGTGACAGATTTCTATCATCCCAACGATGAGGGGGGATTGTTGTGGAAGGATGAAAAGATTGGTGTTGAATGGCCGATGCCGGAAGGAATGACAGAGGAAGATTTGATATTGTCTGATAAAGATAAGGTTTGGGGAGGTTTGGAGGAGTATGTAAACAGTCAGAAGGGATAAGTGAGGAATTTAAAAGGAGAGGAAATCATATGAAAAAAAAGATTTTGGCATTTTTGCTGACGGGGGCAATGTTTTTAGGGGCAGTTCCAGCACAAGTATATGCATCCGCTCCACAGGAGTCAGTGGGAATTGAAAATACAGAGGATGACCAAGAGGATTTTAATGATCAGACAGAAGACATAGAGGAAGAGAAAACAGACGAAGAGGCAGAGCAGACAGAAGAGACAACAGACGAGGCTCTAGCAGACAAAGAAGAGGGGCAGACTTCACAGGATGAGACTGAGTGCAAAGACAGTGAGCAAATAGAACTGCCCAATATAGAGCAGGATGCCAAGGGCAGGGAGAGTATATCGAGTACAGACCAGGAAATTGAGGCTGCCAAGCAAAGTGCTGAGGAACAAGCAGCTCCAGTTGCGGATAAGGAGGAGAGTCTAAATTGGACGCCGCCTACTGGTGGATTACAGTTGAGAGAGGTAGAAGTCGCTGATGAGATATGGCAGGCAACGGTGCCTGTTGATGACAGTGATTTTGCAGGTATAGATGGACTGAGTAGTCCTGTCAAAGGTTCTCAGAACTATGAAAACAATTGGGATGTCTATTCATCCAATTATCTTTATAACCGCTTAGATGCAAAAAAAAGAAAGTTTTGGGATCGGTTAAATAAAGTATGTAATGCATATTTGACCCAAAATTTGAATGCAATGAACGTTGGCGATGGTTATGCTATTGCAGCGAATCAGATCAACTATGATAATTTGGGATTAAGCGATGTGGAGGCAGGAGATGTCTTTGTTATGTTTGCTTATTCGAATCCGCAGTACTATTTTTTGGAGAGTGGAATAGTTCCGCAAAATCCAAATGGAAATTGGCTTTTGTTTTTTTATGATAAATTCCAATATGGTTCTGTCAGAAAATCTGAGACTGCTAGGGTGAAAGCTAAGATTGACGCCATGAAAGCTAAGATTCAAAAGGGATCTAATGATGTGGAGAAAGCAAGAATTGCCCATGATTTAATTGTAGAGAATATCAAATATGATCCAGGATTTTCTTATAATCCCATTCAGCCTGTGAGCACATTTCATCAGGGTATTTACAGTGTATTATTTGAGGATTACACAGTCTGTGCAGGTTATACAAAAACATTTGCGCTGTTGATGAACAGTATGGGCATTGATACCATAGGTATTACCAGTGATGTTCATGCTTGGAATGTAATCTGCCTGAATGATTCATGGTATAATGTCGATTTAACATGGAATGATTTGGACGGAAAATATGGTTATCAAAAACAATATACGTATTTTGGCGTCAGTGAATCCAGGTTAAGAGGGGAATTGGAACAGAGTGATGGCCATAAGAAGGAAAGTTTTTATAAAGGGCTGACACCAAAGTGCAGCAAAGATTTTGGTTCCACTCTGGAGCGTGTAGGGAAAGTTTATACTCCTTCCCAGACCACGCAGACCCCAACGATCAGTCAGAAAAAAACCAGCACGGGTATGGCAGTGACCTTGAAAACCAATACTTCTGGAGCGGATATTTATTATACACTGGATGGCAAGGAACCATCCTCCTCCTTTACTAGAAGTTATCACTATACGGGACCATTTAAATTGACCAAAAAGGTTACATTAAAGGTGAGGGCTGTCAGTGATGGAAAATGGGACAGTAAGGTTTCTTCCGCTTCTGTCAAGGGCAAGATGTATACAGTGAAATTTAATACCGCAGGCGGCAGCAAGATCTCTTCTAAGCAGGTATGGCCTGGAGAAGCAGTGTCAAAGCCTGCTAAGAATCCCACTCGCAAGGGTTATCTGTTTGCTGGATGGTATAAAGGGAAGGGCGGCAAGACAAAATGGATTTTTAATAATAAAATTACAAAGAATACTACCATCTATGCCAAGTGGATAAAAGTGAAAGTGGCGAAGCCTTCCATTAGTAAGATAAAAAATCTTTCTGGGAAGAAGATGTCTGTTTCCATCAAAAAGTTGAAAGATGTGAAAGGTTATCAGATCCGTTATTCCACCAATTCCAAGATGAAGTCTGCAAAAAAGGCACAGGCGAAAACTCCGAAGGTGACGGCTTCCAGGCTGCAAAAAGGTAAGAAATATTATGTTCAGGTAAGGGCTTATAAGTTTGATTCTGCCAAAAACAGAGTTTATGGTAACTGGAGTAAAACCAAATCAATTACGATTAAGAAATAGAGAACAGTGTTAGAACATACGAACCTCCCAATTTGGTGGGAGGTTCAACGTGTTCTGAAACAGATATATTTAGAGCAGAGTAAAGGAATCAAATAATATATGAATGTGACATCAAGAAATATAGTAGTAGAAATGATAGAGAATCGAAAGTTGATCAAGAGTTTGGCAAAGAATGATTTTAAGACAAAATTTGCAGGCTCTTATCTGGGAACCATCTGGGCATTTGTACAACCAGTGGTGACGGTGTTTATCTATTGGTTTGTGTTTGATAAAGCGATCGGAGTCAGGGCGCATATTCGGGGTGAACTGCCTCTTCCCTATGTATTGTGGCTGGTAGCGGGAATTATCTCTTGGTTTTTCTTTTCAGACTGTATCAGTGCTGGCACAAATGTTTTGGTAGAATATAGTTATCTGGTGAAAAAAGTAATGTTTAATATTGATATATTGCCAGTGGTCAAGGTATTTTCCTCTATATTTGTACATGCTTTTTTTGTAGTGTTTATGCTTCTGTTGTTTGTAGTGTTTGGTTATCTGCCAGATCTTTATATGCTGCAGGTAGTATATTACAGTTTGGGAGTGCTGCTTCTGTCTTTAGGACTGAGCTATTTTACAAGTGCGGTCTCTGTATTTTTTCCA
Organism: Lachnospiraceae bacterium; assembly: GCA_910575005.1. Lineage (GTDB taxonomy): Bacteria > Bacillota > Clostridia > Lachnospirales > Lachnospiraceae > Petralouisia. Next base: position 34,000 of record CAJTCL010000011.1, read on the forward strand.
GATACAAGACAGATCGTAAATATTGCACTGCAGATTGGGATCTGGGCTACGCCTATTATGTGGGATATCAATGATATGAAGGAAAAGATTCCAGACGCAGCAATGGTAATTATGCAGCTCAATCCTCTCTATTATATTGTGATGGGTTATCGGGAAGCAATGATTGATAAAGTTTGGTTCTGGGAACATCCAGGCATGACCGTGTATTTCTGGTGTTTTACGGCAGCGGTATGTTTTCTGGGTGTGACAGTATATAAGCGGTTAAAGATACATTTTGCGGATGTCTTGTAAGAAGATGGAGAGGGAACATATGGAACAGACAGCAATAAGAGTGACACAGGTCAGTAAAATATATAAATTATATGATACCCCTTCTGCCAGGCTGAAGGACGCATTGGGATTTTCCAGAAAGAAAAATTATCGGGAACATCAGGCATTGAAAGAAATCAACTTGGAGATCAAAAAGGGTGAGACCATTGGAATTATCGGAACAAACGGTTCTGGTAAATCTACATTGTTAAAGATTATCACCGGGGTGATTGGCCCTACCAGTGGAGAAGTGGAGGTTAAGGGCAGAATCTCTGCACTGCTAGAGCTTGGCGCAGGATTTAATATGGAATACACAGGGATTGAAAATGTCCATCTGCAGGGAGCTATGATGGGATTTTCCAGAGAAGAGATTGAACAAAAGATGCAGGCCATTCTTAGTTTTGCTGATATAGGGGATTTTGTAAATCAGCCAGTCAAAACTTATTCTAGTGGAATGTTTATGCGTCTGGCCTTTGCAGTGGCTATCAATATTGATCCAGAAATATTGATTGTGGATGAAGCTTTGTCGGTGGGAGATGTCTTTTTTCAGGCCAAATGTTATCGCAAATTTGAGGAATTTAAGGCTTTGGGCAAGACGATTTTGTTTGTCAGCCATGATCTGAGCAGTATTACCAAATACTGTGACCGAGCGGTTTTATTAAATCGGGGCGTCAAGGTCATGGAGGGAACACCCAAAGAAGCGGTCGACCGATTTAAAATGGTACTTGTAGAACAGGAGGAAGCACAGCGCAAAGAAAACACATCCCTGTGGAGTCCTAAGAATACAGGGGTTAAATGGCGTGACAGCTTGTCAATCAATCCAGAAACTTTAGAGTATGGAGATAAGAAAGCAGAAATTTTGGATTTTGCTATTGTGGATAAGACAGGCAAAATCTCCAATGTGATTGAGAAGGGTACAAAATGTACCATTAAGATGAAAGTTCTATTTCATGAAGCGGTGGCAGAGCCTATCTTTGCTTTTACGCTTAAGAATTTGATGGGCATTGAACTTACTGGAACGAATACTATGTTGGAGGATCAGATCATTGAACCAAAGAAAAAAGGGGATGTCCAGATTATTAGTTTTACACAGGAGATGAAGCTGCAGGGAGGAGAATATTTGTTATCCCTGGGGTGTACTGGGTATGAGAAGGAGACATTTCAGGTACATCACAGGCTGTATGATGTCTGTAGTTTAAATGTGATTTCTGCAAAAAATACAGTCGGGTATTTTGATATGGAATCCACAGTGGAGATTGAGTGAGAAATCTTTTTCGTTACAGGAAATGGAGGAGACTATGGAAAAAATCGGAAATGTCATTTTGGACGATACCCATTATCCAGGGGAGGACTTGTACAGCGATGGGGTTGTGGAAGATCATATTCTGGAATTAGTGCAGACTTATCCAGTAAGTGAATATCCACAAGTGATTGCCAGAGAGAAGGATTGGGCAGTGATGTATCATCTGGCTCACGGCCGAGAAAATATACTAAGCTGGTATCCTTTTGAGCCAGGCACAAAGGTGTTGGAAGTCGGTGCTGGGTGCGGTGCAGTGACAGGTGCACTTGCAGCTTTGGCAGGCTCTGTAACCTGTATTGATTTGTCCAAAAAGCGCAGTATGATCAATGCGACACGCCACAAAGACAGTGATAATATCCAGATTTGTCTGGGAAATTTCCAGGATGTGGAGCAGGGATTAGCTTGTGATTTTGATTATGCTACCTTAATTGGTGTCTTTGAATATGGAAGAGGTTATATCGGCGGTGACAAACCTTATCATGGATTTCTCAGCACAGTGATGGAGCATCTTCGTCCAGGTGGCAAATTGCTTATGGCGATTGAAAATAAATTTGGGCTTAAATACTGGGCTGGCTGTCGGGAAGACCATGTGGGAACTTATTTTGAGGGATTGGAAGGCTATCCTAAGACTGACGGAGTGCGCACGTTTACTAGGCCAGAATTGATTCAGATAATAGAAGCGTGTGGTTATACAGATTATCAGTTTTACTATCCTTATCCAGATTATAAATTCCCGCTGACAATTTATTCAGATCAGCATTTGCCAAAGGTCGGAGAGCTGAAACATAATCTCTGTAATTTTGACCGTGACCGTTTGTTGCTAATGGAGGAAGAGAAGGTTTATGATCAGATCATTAAGGATGGACTATTTTCACTCTATTCTAATTCTTTTTTCGTGGAGATCACCAAACCTGGGGCTGAAAAAAAGCAGCAAGCAGAACAAGTATTTTATACAAAATATTCCAGTGGGCGTGTGCCGGAATTTTCAATACAGACACGAATTGCCCAGAACATAGCGGGGAAACCTATCTTATATAAACAGTCTGAATTTTTGGCAGGGCAGAAGCATATCCATCATATGGCAGAAGCAGGCAAACGTCTGTCGGATCTGTGGCAGGAAAAGGCTCTGCTTAAGGTAAATCACAATACACTGCATAGAGACAGAATTGAATTTGAGTATTTAAAAGGCATCACACTAGAAGAACAGTTGGATCTGATGCTAGAACAGGGCAGATATCAGGAGGCTGTGGAAAGTATTTGCAATGCCTTGCGAAGAATTAAAGACAGTGCTCCCACAGAAATCTTTGAGATGACTCCAGAATTTCAGCAAGTATTTGGACAGGCTGAGATTTTGTCAGGAGAACCTGCTGTCTCAGTGGCAGATGTGGATCTGATTTTTTCAAATCTTCTTTGTACAGAGGATGGCGAATGGCATGTATTAGATTATGAGTGGACCTTTTTCTTTCCGGTACCAATTCGCTTTATTCTCTATCGTGCGCTTCATTATTATCTGCAGTTGTCACCAGGGCGCAGGAAGTTAGAAGATTATTGTGATTTTTATAGAGAATTTGGTATCACATCAGAATGTCAGAGTATTTATGCTAAGATGGAACGACAATTTCAGAATTATATTTCTGGAGACAGTATCTCTTTGGCTGGTTTATATCCTGTAATGGGGAAGAGGGCGCTCCCCCTGGAGGATTTGCTGGAAGGGACAGATCGCAGAAGGGTGCAGATATATCTGGACTATGGGGAGGGATTTTCTGAACAGAATTCTTACTTTATAGAAGCATACTATAAGGAAAAGCTTCAATATAGGGTAACTGTGCCAGAACTGGCGGCAGGGATCAGGATTGATCCAGTGCTGAGCACTTGTATTTTAAGTGAATTAGAATTATCCTGGACAGAAAGCGGACTGCCAGTACAATATAGAACCACAGGTTTTCCGTTAGAGGAGAATTGTTTTCTGTTTGACAATTCTGACCCAAAGATTATAATAGAAGAGATACCGCAGGGCGGCGGTGAAATTCAAGTTTCCTACCAGATCAGTATTTTGGAGCAGGAGACAGCAAAGCTTTTGATGGGGAAGCTGAATCCCCCAGAGCGAAGGAAGAAAAAGAGTTGGGGATTGATAAAAGGATAAAAATATGAGTAGAAGAGAACAATATAAGCATTTGTTGAATCTGACAGCAAATTATATTATGCTGGCGTGTGAGGCAGCTCTGTTTGCATATGTTTGGTATTTTATGTATGACCCCGTTTTGTCAAAGGCTCATCGTTTCTGGAATCGAGGAAACTGGGCAGTAATTGGTATGTATGCACTGATTTTGTATTTTTTTACCAGGACATTTGGCGGATATCGAATAGGATATTTGAGAATTACGGATATCTGTCTCTCACAGATACTCTCCATTTTCTGTGCCAATATAGTAGGATATTTACAGGTGTGTCTGATTGGCAATGATTATATGCCAATTATGCCAATGTTGATTTTGACAGGTTTGGAATTACTGATCGTTCTTCCAGGTGTCTATCTGGTTCGTTTTATCTATACCAGACTATATCCGCCCAGAAAAATGATTGTCATATATGGAGAACATTCCCCCAAAGATTTGATCAATAAGATCAATTCCAGAAAAGATAAATACAATGTCTGTGCCACTGCCAGTGTATATTTGGGATATAAGGCATTGTACGAAAAAATTATGCAGTTTGAGGCAGTGGTACTCTGTGACCTGCCCACCAAAATGCGCAATCAGATTTTAAAATTTTGTTTTGATCAGGGTAAACGAACTTATATTACACCTAAGATATCTGATATTATTTTAAATGGTACTGAGTGCATCCACTTATTCGACTCCCCGCTGATGCTTTCACGTAATCGGGGACTCACCATAGAACAGCGATTTGTAAAACGGACGATGGATATCGTGATGTCATTGATTGCCATTGTGATTTCTTCTCCCATATTGCTGTTAATTGCAGCCAGTATCAAACTATATGACAGAGGACCAGTATTCTATACGCAGGAACGATTGACCAGGGATGGTGAAATTTTTCGGATTATTAAGTTTCGCAGTATGCGTATGGATTCCGAGATAGAGGGAGCACAGCTTGCCAGAAAAGATGATGACCGAATTACACCAGTAGGAAGGATTATTCGGCGCACTCATTTTGATGAATTACCACAGATTTTTAATATTTTAAAGGGAGAGATGTCTTTTGTGGGTCCCAGGCCAGAACGTGAGGTAATTGCCACTCAGTATGAGGCGGTGATTCCAGAGTTTAGCTTTCGCTTAAAGGTGAAAGCAGGTCTGACAGGTTATGCACAGGTATATGGAAAATACAATACCACGCCGTATGATAAATTAAAATTAGATTTAACTTATATAGAAACATATTCTTTTTGGCAGGATCTAAAATTGATGTTGATGACATTTAAAATTATTTTTCAGAAAGAGAATACAGAAGGAATTGATAAAGAACAGAAAACTGCGGTGAAGAAGTGAACTGGAGGAAACTATGGAAGATGAGGTATTGGTATCGGTAATTATGCCTGCATATAATAAGGAAGAATATATTGTTCAGGCGCTGGAATCGGTATTGTGCCAAAAAATACCACTGGAGCTTTTGATTATAGATGATTGTTCTGTCGATCATACTGTGGATAGAGTGCGGAAGTATGTAGATGGAACTCGTGTGAAGTTATTTTGCAATAAAAATAATTTGGGCGTTGCAAAGAGCCGCAATATCGGCATAAGGAATGCAAAGGGAAAATATGTTGCGTTCTTAGATGCAGATGATTGGTGGAGTGAGGGAAAATTAGAGGCACAATGTCACATATTAGAGCAGGCAAAGGTGGTATTGTGCTGTACAGGAAGGGAACTGATGAATCCAGATGGCAGCCCCAAAGGAAAAATCATTGGGGTGCCGCAGGAGATTACTTATCCTATGCTGCTTAGGACAAACAGCATACCATGTTCTTCGGTTGTGATTAGGACTGAGGTGGCGAGAGAATTTTATATGTGTCATGATGAATTACATGAAGATTATATTCTGTGGCTGCAGGTTTTGAAAAAATATAAGAAAGCCTATGGATTAGACCAGCCAATGTTAAAATGCCGGCTCAGTGAAAATGGAAAGTCAAGGAATAAATTAAAGTCAGCAAAAATGCAGTTGGGAGTATATCGTTATATGGGATTTGGGCGTCTAGCTTCCTGGTATTACTTTATTCAATATGTGATAAATGGTATTAGAAAGTATAGTTGATGTCATAGATTTATTTGACGAATACCTGCCATGTATGGTAGAATATGTAAATTAGTAAATAGTGTTGGAGGAACTATAGTTTTGAAAAGATTTATAAATGACTCAAAAAAATATTGGGAATCTGCCAAGTTTTCTGCAAAATCGTCTTTGAAATCAGAAGTGGCCAGTTCTCATTTGAGCTGGTTGTGGTGGATCCTTGATCCTCTGCTCTTTATGTTGGTATATTCTTTTATTGCTTTGATTGTGTTTGGACGCGGGGAGAAATATTTTGCTGCGTTTGTGTTTATAGGATTGTCGAGTTGGAATTTTTTCTCTAAAACAGTAAGGCAGAGTGTTCGGCTTGTAAGCCAGAACAGCGCCATTGTATCGAAAGTGTATTTGCCAAAATATGTATTGGTTTATACGCAGATCATGATCAATGGATTTAAAATGTTAATTTCTTTTGTACTGGTGATTGGCATTATGATAATATATCGGGTGCCGGTTGACTATAATCTTTTATTTGTGATACCGCTTTTTTTGACATTGGGATTATTGACATTTGGTATAAGTTCCATTATGCTGCATTTTGGTGTATGGGTGGATGACTTATTTAATGTAGTAAATGTCTTGTTAAAGCTGGTATTTTATTTGTCAGGTATCTTTTATAATATTGCCAACAGAAATATACCAGAACCGTATGCAGGGATTCTATTAAAAGGAAATCCAATTGCTTTTGTTATGAATGAACTAAGAAATTGTATGATTTATTCAACTACCCCAGATTTGGTATGGCTGGCTGTTTGGTTTGTGGCAGGAATCATTTTATCTGTCATCGGTGTCAAGATAATCTATAAATATGAAAACAGTTATGTAAAGGTGATTTGATTATGGAAAGCAAAGAATATGCGATAGAAGTTGAGAATCTAAAAATAAGATATCGGTGCTTAAAAAAGGTTTCCATAAGAAAAAGTCTTTTTTCTCCAAAGAAAAGTAAGGTGGAAACCTTTGAGGCTGTAAAAGGGATTTCTTTTAAAGTCCCAAAAGGAGAAATTTTGGGAATTATTGGCAAGAATGGAAGCGGGAAATCTACGCTTTTACGTGCCTTGGCGGGAATTTTTTCGGCAGATGAGGGGACAATTGATTTGCATGGACATTCTGTTTCTCTGCTTTCAATTGGTGTAGGTTTTCAGAAGAAACTCAGTGGCCGAGAAAATATTTTGTTATCTGGAATACTGTTGGGATTTACTGAGACACAGGTTCGGGAAAAGATGGATGAGATTATTGCTTTTTCTGAATTGGGAGATTTTATTGATCTGCCAGTGAAAACATATTCTAGTGGTATGTACTCTAAGCTGGCGTTTTCGATTACAGCAATTTTGGAAACAGAGATTATGCTGGTGGATGAAGTGTTAAGTGTGGGAGATGCTAAGTTTAAGAAAAAAAGTTTTAAAAAAATGAGACAATTGATTTCAAATAAAGAACGGACTGTGGTGATCGTGTCACATAATAGTGATACGATCAATCGGCTGTGTAATTCAGTGCTCTGGATTCATGATGGATTGGTGAAGATGCAGGGTACGACACAGGAAGTAATGCCGAAATATGAGGAATTTATGGCGTAAAATGTCGTCAAACTGGAGGTTTATGATGGATCAGGATGATAAACTTAAATTGCACAGCCATATATTAGATATATTTCAGGAAATAATAAGAGTGTGTGATGATTGCCATATTACTTATTTTATTATGGGAGGAACGGCATTGGGAGCAGTTCGGCATGGAGGATTTATTCCCTGGGATGATGATTTGGATATTGGAATGATGCGTCAGGATTATGAGAGGTTTTTGAGGGAAGCGCCAAGATGTTTGCGTCAAGATTTGTTTTTGCAGACCTATGAGACTGAGAAAAAATCTCCTTTTTATTTTGCAAAGGTACGGAAAAGCCATACAAAGTTTGTGGAGAAATACTGCCGGAATCTTCATATCCATGATGGAATTTATGTAGATATTTTTCCATATGATAATATACCAGATGCTAAGGTCGAGCGCAACAACTATTATAAAAAGTCCAAAATTCTTCTAAATCTCTATATTGCTAAATGTTTGACAGGGACAAGCGTGGAATATAGTGGGTGGAAAAATCTGTGCTATAAAAGTATTCGCACTATATTTCATATATTATTACTACCAATTCCAAAATCATTTCTGTTTCGCTTAGTAGATAAAAATTTGCAAAGATATAATAGTAGCGATACAGAATATGTGGGATATGGAGGGCTGCCTAAAATACAGGTTCCAAAGAATGATGTTGTATCTCCAGCAGAGATTAAATTTGAGGGGCTTATGGTAAAATGCCCCAGAAATATTGAAAATTATCTGCATGATAATTTTGGGGATTATCGTCAATTACCACCAAAAAATGAAAGAAAGGGACATGCACCATATAAGATGCAGGTATAAAGGGAAAGAAAATGAAAATTGATTATTTAATGAAAGAAATTGAAAAACTTGGAGTAAATTTTTATACAGGTGTACCAGATTCACAGTTAAAGGCGTTTTGTGATTTGTTAATGGAGCAATATGGTGTGGGAGAGCAGCATGTGATTGCTGCAAACGAAGGCGCGGCTGTGGGGCTTGCGGCAGGTCATTATTTGGCAACTGGAAATCCAGCAGTGGTCTATATGCAAAACAGTGGTATTGGTAATGCAGTCAATCCAATTTGTTCATTGGTAAATGACAAGGTTTATGCGATTCCAGTGCTGTTTATGGTTGGATGGCGGGGAGAGCCAGGAGTTCATGATGAACCACAGCATATTTATCAGGGAGAGATCACCAAAGAGATTCTTGAGTGTCTGGGAGTGAAACATTTTGTGATCAGCAAGGAGACTACACCTGAGGAGCTGGAAACTTATTTTAAGGAAATTAAAGAAGAGTTCAAACTGGGGCACCAGTGTGCGCTTGTGGTGCGCAAAGGAGCGCTTGAATCAGAAGCAAAAGTTAAATATACCAATCACTATCCGATGTCCAGAGAGGAAGTGGTGAATTGCTTTGTGGATCATATGCAGGAAAAAGATGTTATTGTATCTACTACAGGAAAACTTTCCAGGGAGTTGTTTGAGGCCAGGGAAGCTAGAGGACAAGGGCATGAGAGAGATTTTCTTACGGTAGGTTCTATGGGGCATTCTTCTATGATTGCAATGGGAATTGCCAGAAAGAAGCGTGACAGGCGTGTATTCTGTCTGGATGGAGATGGAGCAGTGTTAATGCACATGGGAAGTCTTGCAGTAGCTGGTGCTGATAAATTGAACAATTTTGTGCATGTGCTGTTTAATAATGGAGCGCATGAGACAGTCGGAGGGCTGCCAACGGTAAGTGAATCGATATCTTATCCAGAGATCGCACAGGCATGTGGCTATGATCATATTTTTAAGGCACAAAACAAGGAAGAGTTAGTTAAATTATTTGAGCAGATATATGCGGCAGAGGGCTCTGTATTTGTTGAGGTAAAGACCAATCTTGTTTCACGGGCGGATCTTGGACGGCCAACAACGACACCCATTCAGAATAAAGAAGCTTTTATGAATTTTTTAAAATAGTACAAATGAAATATTATCAGGGAGGAGCATATAGTTTAATCTATATATGGGACGATGTTATTTAATTCATTCGATTTTTTAGTATTTTTTCCTATAACATTGATTGTATATTTTTTTATGCCAGCAAAGTGGCGTTATTTATGGCTGTTAATTACTAGTTATTATTTTTATATGGGCTGGAATCCAAAATATGCTGTTTTGATAGGACTTTCCACAGCCGCTACTTATGTGAGCGGATTATTACTTGAAAATACAGAAAAAAAGAAAATGGTTGTTTGGTTTTGTGTGTGTTTTAATCTAGGAATTTTATTTTTCTTTAAGTATTTTGATTTTGCATTGGGAAATGTAAATCGAGTATTGGATTTGCTGCATATTCAGATAATCGAGAAGCCATTTGATGTCATTTTGCCAGTAGGTATTTCTTTCTATACCTTTCAGGCCTTAAGTTATACCATTGATGTATATCGAGGAGAGATCAAAGCAGAAAAAAATTTTTTCCGGTATGCTTTGTTTGTTTCGTTTTTTCCTCAGTTAGTGGCAGGGCCAATTGAGCGTTCTAAGAATCTTTTGCGTGAGATTGTTGAACTGCCCACGAAAAAATTATGGAATTATGAGAGAATTACCAAAGGTCTGATGATTATGCTTTGGGGATATTTTATGAAAATGGTACTCGCAGACCGTATAGCAATTTTAGTTGATCATGTTTACAATTCTTATTATATGTATGGATCTGTGGAGCTATTAATTGCCACTGTGGGATTTGCATTTCAGATTTATTGTGATTTTTCCAGTTATTCAACAATTGCCATTGGTGCGGCACAAGTCATGGGATTTACATTGATGGAAAATTTTGATACTCCATATTTTGCACAAAGTATCAAGGAATTTTGGCGCAGATGGCACATTTCTTTAAGCACTTGGTTTAGAGATTACGTTTATATACCACGGGGGGGGGAATAAATGTTCGAAAAATAAAAAGTACTGTAATCTAATGATTACATTTTTGGCAAGCGGGTTATGGCATGGAGCAGCATGGACTTATGTGGTCTGGGGCGGCCTTCATGGATTGTACCAAATCATTGGAGAGCAGCTGCAGCCTCTGCGCAATCATATCAATGAAAGAATGCATACAAAGCAGGAATCATTTAGCTATAAGGCGGGAAGAATATTTATTACATTTTGTCTTGTGGATTTTGCTTGGATTTTCTTTCGTGCAGATTCGATCAAAGGGGCATTGGAAATCATACGTAGAATTTTTTGTAGTATTAATCCGTGGGTGTTGTTTGATGGCAGCCTCTATGAATTGGGATTAAATATGACAGAGATCCATATTTTGCTGGTAAGTTTAGTGGTGTTGTTATTGGTTGATCTGGTCAAATATAAACGGCAGTTACGCTTAGATTTATTTTTAGATCAGCAATGTATCTGGTTCCGTTGGTTGGTACTGTTATTTCTTTTCTTTGCATGTGCGATATACGGAAAATATGGACCTAATGTAGATAGCAGTCAGTTTATTTATTTTCAATTTTAGAAGAGGTGCAAAATGGGAAAGAAATTCTTAAAAATAACACTTTTTATATGTTTGCTTATAGCAGGATTGTCATACACATATTCAGTCTTGTCATTAAAGATGCAGCCAGGGCTTCCAAATATGTATAAATTAGAAAAAAATAGTGTAGATGTCATGTTTTATGGAAGCAGCCACTGTAACTATACCATAAATAATGCCATTTTATGGAAAGATTATGGAATTGCAAGCTATGATATGGTGGGGGGCGGACAGAATTTGGGTTCTACCTATTATTATATGGAAGAAACCTTGAAAACGCAGAAGCCAGCACTGATGGCGGTGGAATTGGTGTTTACTTCCTGGAGACGTACAGGTCTGGAGGATGGAGGCAATATTTATAGAAATACGATAAATATGCATTGGTCCAAAACGTTTTTTGAAAATTTGAATTATGCAGTAGACCTTGCAGAAGGAAGTGAAGAAATAAAAGAGGCCATTGCTCTAAAATATCCTGTAACACATACACGCTATTCTGATTTGACAGAAGCTGATTTTGAGCGGGATGGATATTTAAGAGGAGGTTATAATCCAAGCTGGACCAAAGATCATTATAAAGAATCTGAGGTAAAGAAATTTATGTCAGATGAAATTGGAGAGCTGCGCGAAGATGATAAAATGTATTTGGAAAAAATGATAGATTTAACAGATAAAAATGATATAGAACTTATATTTTTTATTTCTCCATATGTATTGCGAGAAGGGGATGCCCCATATTTTAACGCAGCAGAACAGTTTGCAGAGGAACATAACATTCCATTTTTGAATTTTAATAAAATGTATGATCAAATAGGCTTTGATTTTGATAATGATATGAGGGCAGAAAAACATGCTGGTTCACATATGAATAATTTTGGAAGTGCCAAAGTGACCAATTATTTTGGAGAATATATCACAGAAAATTATACGCTGCCCAATCTTTGGAAAAATGGTGGTCAGGAATATTTTGATGCTGTTGCACAGTATTGGGAACATATGGAGCAGAATTATGAGATATCTCGGTTAAATAATACCAATGAGTATCTAGAGTATATGATTACATTAATGCAAAATCATAAAGGGTATATGGTGATGGTTGCTGTGGATGGAGCTGGTTTTAACGACGAGGAATTGTTGACAAGTTTAAAAAAGATTGGAATTGGTCAAGCGGAATTAGGAACTGGCGGTCATTGGATTTTTTTGGATGGAGAAGCTCAATTTTCTTCCCAAGGAAAGGACGATTTCTTGTATTACAAAGAACTTGAGAATCACAAGTTTGCCTTGCAGGGAATAAATGGAAATTGGAATTTTATGTTAGACAAAGAAAAAAGCGGGAAGATCACAGATGGACTAAATATTTTTGTGTATGATCAGATTACGGAAAAGATTGTAGATAAGATTGGAATAGACAGCACAGGGAAGATTGTTAGATAGAAAGTAAAAAGATGTCGCAGAAATGGAAAGGGTAAGGTAGCAAGATGAAAGCATTGATACTTAATTCAGGTATAGGAAAGCGAATGGGAGAATTTACAACAACGCACAACAAATGTATGGCACAGATCGCGCCTGGTGTGGCAATTATTGATTGGCAGTTGCAATTGCTGCAAAGAATAGGTATCACTGAAGTTGTAATTACTACAGGGCCTTTTGCAGATGCACTGCAGGAGCATGTGATTAGCCATTATCCAGAGATCCATTTTACATTCCGGCACAATCCTGTCTATGATAAGACAAATTATATTTATTCGATTGCTCTGGCAGCGGATGAACTGCGGCAGCAAGATATCTTGTTATTACATGGAGATTTAGTGTTTGAGGAGAGTGTGCTGCGAGATATTGCAGAGAGTGAAAGCAGTGCTATGGTGGTAGACAAGTCTCTGCCTCTTCCTGAGAAAGATTTTAAAGCGGTTGTGCAGCAGGGGAAAATTACGAAGGTTGGTATTGAGTATTTTACGGATGCTTATGCGGCACAACCCTTGTATAAGTTATTAAAAGACGATTGGAATCTCTGGCTGGATCAAATTGTGAATTTTTGTGACAGAGGGGAACGCAATGTCTATGCAGAAAATGCATTGAATGAAGTTAGTGATCGTGTTTGTATCAAGCCATTTGATGTCAATCAGCGAATTTGTACAGAGGTAGATAATCTGGATGATCTTGAGAGAGTTCAGACTATGATGAAGGAAATCGTGGAATCAAAGAGACAATAGTTGGAGAGCGTGATGTTGTTTTATGTGAAACAGGGGATAAAGACAATTTTAAAGCAGGGGATAAAGGTTTGGTATCATACAGTAGGATGGTTTCGGTGCTTAGGAATTACTATGACATCCAATGGTAAGGTTTTTGTTTCGTTTCGAGACAAGTATAAAGGAAAGCGCTGCTTTTTAATTGGAAATGGTCCCAGTCTCACCGAAGCAGATTTAGAGAGCATTGCACAGAATCAAGAGATCAGTTTTGCCTGTAATATTATTTATCATTTGTACGATAAAGTAAAATGGAGGCCAACTTATCATTTTATATCAGATGTGATTTATACAGTAGGATTATCGGAGGATATTGCTGACAGCATAGATACTACTCTATTTGTCAATCGTGATGCCTATCGGGAAATGAAAAAAAAGCCTCGGAATCTAGTATATGTAAATTGTATCAACCAAAAGAAATATTTTGTCAGCAACAACATATTGGCATATTATGTTCCAGCACAGGCTACAGTGATGACATTTATGTTGGAGATGGCGATGTATATGGGATTTAAGGAAATATATCTTCTGGGTGTAGACTGTACAAATTCTTTTACTAAGGGACATTTTACCAAAGATTATGTTCCAACAGAGTTAGACGAATATAATTTGAATCGGGCTAGGCGGACTATGAATCGTCCCAATATGACGTTGGAGGAATTGGGAGAATATCGCAGAGAACGTTCCATTATGGCATATCAGAAAATTCAGGAATATGCACGCAAACATGGGGTGAAGATTTATAATGCATCCCGTGGCGGGGAACTGAATGTATATGAACGAGTGGATTTTGACACACTAATGGATGAGGAGAAAATGCATGGATACAATACTTTATAGAAAAGAAACAATATTTTTAGATTCTAAGGCGGAACAGGATTATACACAGGTATTTGACATGATTGGCTGCAAGAACGTATTCGCTGTATGTTCCGAGAGTGCAAAAGAACGCTATGGCAGACAATTGTTTTCTGATTCCCAGATAGCGGTGACATGGTTTGGCAGTTTTGCCTCAAATCCTATATATGAAGATGTTGCGGCAGGGGTAGAATTATTTCGCAAAGACTCATATGATGCGGTTGTCTCGATTGGAGGAGGAAGCGCGATTGATGTTGCCAAAGCTATTTTGGCGTTTTCTAATATGGATCCTTCCAGGGATTATATGGAACAGGAGATTACTGAGAGTAAAATTCCGCATCTGGCAGTACCTACTACTGCAGGAACAGGCAGTGAATCCACACATTTTGCAGTTGTCTATGTAAATGGTGAAAAAAAATCAATTGCCCATGAATCTCTGCTTCCAGATTATGCACTGTTGGAGCCATTATATTTAGAAAGTCTGCCCTTGTTTCAGAAAAAGTGTACAGTATTAGATGCCTTGTGTCAGGCAATTGAGTCATACTGGTCTGTAAAATCTACGGAGGAGAGCAGAGGTTATGCAAAGGAAGCCATCAATTTGATTCTTAGAAATATTGATTCCTATATTGCAGAAAAAGATGTAGTTTATGCGAGAATAATAAAAGCAGCAAATTTGGCTGGCCGTGCGATTGATATTACCCAGACGACAGCAGCCCATGCCATGAGCTATAAATTGACTAGTTTATATGGTATTCCGCATGGTTTTGCAGTAGCGGTATGCCTTCCGTTTGTATGGGAAATGTTTCTTACCAATATAGATCAATGTATTGATCAGCGTGGAGAAAGTTATCTCTTAAGTATAATGCGTGATTTGCAGGAACTTTTTGGGACAGATTCTTTAGAACATACAATTATGATGTTTCGCGCAATATTGGCTCGCATGGAGATAAATTTAAATAATTATCAGTTGGCAGATAATTTGGATGTTTTGGCACAATCTGTAAATATACAAAGGCTTGGTAATTTTCCAATTCATCTATCTGAACAGAATTTGAGAGAGATTTATCAAAAAGCATTTGAAAAAGAGGATATATTCAAACCAGAATATGAAATGATTCTTGAAATAGCCTCAAATTTTAGAAGTTTAGATAAAAAAAAGTATAAGATTCAGAAAAAAATACTGGCATTCGATCTGCAAACGTTAGATCGAGATCGTACCATAGAGGCAGCGTGGTTTTTCTATAAATCTTTAGAATATATGTTGGAATATCCTGAAGATACTTCTGTTTTATGTCTCACGAAGGAATGTCAGTATTTGTGGGGAATGATGGCCTCCTATATCAAACAGACAGAGGCGGGATTGTATTATGTTAATCGGATCAAAGATCAATTAGAGATTTTAGAATCTAAGTATGGACCAAGCAAATCAGAAAAACTTGCAGAAAAGATATGTTCTGTCATTCCTATGAAAAATAGGAAAATGTATTTGTATGTCAGACAGGCATATGTCACATATCAAATAAAAAAAGCAGTACAGCTTGAGAAGCTATGTGCATTATTTGGTATTCAAGATTCTGTTTTGCTGTGCAGCATATTTGAAGGCTTGCTCTATCAGTTTGGGCTGAATGAGTACCATTATTTTACAGAACAAGAGGAGCAGGCATGTTTACAAATATTGTCAGAAGTCTCTATATTAGAGGGCAATCAAGACGAGTTTTGGCAGTGTTTGAAGGCAGTTTTCCAGGAGAAACCTCAAGAACAGAAATCTTATGATATTTTGTGCTGGCAGTATATTGTCAATAAGAGTAATGAGATACGGATGAAGCATTATCTGGAAGATGTCCGCACAGAACAGAAACTGCTTCTGAAAGAGGTGACGCAAGCATTGGGAGAGAGAGCCTATGCTTTGTGCGGGCCAACACTGGAAAATGCCTTAAATTTTCAAGAATATTCCGCCAACAGGCAAGGGATTACAATAGCGGTTTCTGATGCTCTCGCTGTGATTGAGGCAGATTTACAGAAAAAAAATCAAGTGCTTAAGTGTCTGTTGCAAGAAAATGTGTTATATGTGTATCATAATAACACCAAATGGCTGAGTACAGAAGATGATGTACGTGGTTTGGGCATTTATATTAAATTGCTGCAGATGCCAGCTCTGAATTATGGAACTGATCAAGTAGAATTTGCCGGACAGAAGTATCGTATTCCTGATAATTGTGACTATGCAATAGATTTATTCAAACAAGAAATGAAATGGGCTGTCACAGGACAGTATTCGGATCGCCCTTCAGTCGTGGAGATTGGCGGTAAAAAATATGTATTTAATGAGACAAGAGCTTCTGGAGCTGCACATGTTTCTTCTAAGAAAAAAAAGGGAGGAACAATCAGAAAGATCTTTCGGAAGATAAAACAGTCAGTGATGCATGGGACAAAAGAACGTCCCGTGGCTAAAGAAATTTTTCGGAGAATTTTGGAGTTTAAACGCAAAGTGGTCTACACTTTGAGATATAAATATAAGTTTCAGGTTGATGATAAAATTGTACTGTTTGAATCCTATCATGGGAAGAATTACAACTGTAATCCCAGAGGAGTTTATGAGGCAATGCTCAAGGATGAGCGATATCTGGATTATACGTTTGTCTGGGCATTTAAGGAGCCGGAAAAGTATCGTTATCTGGAAGATAATTTTAGTACCATTGTGGTAAAATCTGCTTCTAAAAAGTATTATAAATATTGTGCTTCAGCAAAATATATTGTTTTGAATTTGCTGCTTCGTCCACAGATTACCTTAAAAAAAGAGCAGACCTATATCCAGACTTGGCATGGGAAGCCCATCAAAACGATTGGTTGTGGGAAACGTTTTGAGACAGATCCCAGAAGACGCTTGAAGGACACTTACAGGCATTTTACCAGAAATGGTAAGCGAATAACGAAATTGCTTTCGCCTTCGGATTTTTTTGGCCCAGTTATGGGAGAGGCATTTAATTTTACAAAATTGAAAAAGAATAGAGATATTGTGCCAGCAGGCTATCCCAGAAATGATGCATTATTCCGATATCAGGAAGGGGATATCATGCGCATTAAACAACAGCTTGGGATTGATCCAGAGAAGAAAGTGATTCTCTATGCACCAACCTGGCGTGAATTGTTTTCAGATTATATTGAAAAGGAAGCAATGGATGTGGTATTGAGAGTCAGTGATTCGATTGATTTTGCTGATCTGCACCAGGAGTTGGGAGATGAGTATTTGATTTTATTCAGAGCCCATCATTTAGATGCAAAGGCTATGGATATCTCCCGATACGGAGATTTTATCATTGATGTGACTGAGTATGAGAATGTAAATGATTTGTATATCATCAGCGATTTGATGATCTCCGATTATTCTGGCACCATTTTTGATTTTGGAGTATTAAAACGTCCAATGGTATTTTATATGTTTGACAGGGAACTGTACACTACTAAGCTGCAGGGTGTAAATATTGATTTGGATGAATTGCCGGGAATTTTTGTGGAGCGGGAAGAAGAACTTGCCCCTGCGATTAAAAAGCAATTTGCAGAATTTCAGTATGATGAAAAGTATGAGCGTTTTAATCAGAAATATAATCAATATGATGACGGACATTCTGGCCAGAGGGTGATTGATCAGTGTATGCCAGATAATGTGCTGCATAAAACCTTGACAACTCAGGCTGTGAAAAAGTTTATCAAACAAAAAATGTTATTTTTTACAAAACCGCTTAAGAAGCTGAAATTAAATTTCAATGGATTGCTGCGGGAAAAAGGGATTATTAAGGATGATAATACCAGTAAGCTGTTGGAATTAAAGAATAAGTATGCAGGCCAGAGATGCTTTTTAGTGGGAAATGGTCCAAGCTTAACAGCAGAAGACTTAGATATGATTGCCGATGAAGTTACGTTCGGCTGCAATATGGTATATAAAATGTTTCAAAAGACAAAATGGCGGCCGACCTACCATTTTATTGTTGACATCATCTACACCAAGAATTTATATCGGGAGATTAAGAATAATATTACCTCTCCGATGATTACTCATAACATAGCTTATCGTTCTATGAAGCAAAAACCGGACAATATTGCGTATGTCAATACATTTTCACAGGAGGATTATCAGATTCGAGGAAATATGCTTGCCTATTATATACCAGCGCGGGCTACCGTAATGACATTTATGATTGAGATGGCAATGTTTATGGGATTTAAGGAGATCTATCTTTTAGGAACAGATTGTACCAATTCTTTTACCAGCGGCCATTTTGGTGAGGAGTATGTAGCCTCTGATTTGGATAAGGTAAATCTGGCCAGGGCAAGGAGAACGATTGGCAATCCAAATTTGACACTCGCAGAGTTAGGCGAGTATCGTCGGGAACGTTCCATTGGGGCATATCAAAAAATAGCTTTGTATGCGAAAAAAGCAGATGTTAAGATTTACAATACCACAAGGGGAGGGGCACTGGAGGTCTTTCCCAGAAAGAACCTTGAGGATGTGTTAAGTTAGAAAGAATGGAGGATTCAAATGAAAGTTGTTGCGTTGGTGCCAATTAAATTAAATAGTCAGAGGCTTCCGCATAAGAATATATTGCCTATTTTGGGGAAACCTATGTGTTATCATATGGTAGATAGTTTAGTACAGACGAAGAACATTGATGAGGTTTATGTATATTGCAGTGATCCGAAAGTGACAGAATATATTCCTGAGGGTGCAACATTTCTGCAAAGAGACAAAAAGTTGGATCAGGATTTGGTAAAAGGTTTTGAAATTTATCGTTCCTTCATTGAAACTGTGGATGCAGATGTGTATGTTTTGGCGCATACTACTTCTCCGTTTACCAAGACAGAGACCATTGAGAATGCTTTAAGCCATATTTTAAGCGGGGAGTGTGATTCCGCATTTTCAGCGGAGCGAGTGCAGACATTTGCATGGTATCAGGGAAAGGCCATAAATTATGATTTAAATGATGTGCCCAGAACTCAGGATATGGAGCCAATCTGGGTAGAGACAAGCGCTTTTTACATGTTTAAAAAGGAAATATTTACCGAACATAATCGACGGATTGGATTTCATCCATATATTCAGGAAGTGTCAGGAATTGAGGCCGTAGACATTGATACAAAACAAGATTACGATTTTGCGGTAGAGATGTCCAAGCAACTGGAAACAGATATTTAATTTAGGAAAGAGGGAAAAAAGTGAATAATAAGTATTTTTCTTTGATTGCAGGACCATGTGTAATTGAGTCAGAAGAAATGGTGATGGATATTGCTGAAAAGATGAAAGAGATTACAGAGCGTCTGGGCATTGATTATTATTTTAAAGCATCGTTTGATAAGGCCAACAGAACTTCGATATCTTCCTTCCGCGGACCAGGAATTGAAGAAGGAATGCGGATTCTAAAGGCGGTGAAAGATAGATTTGGATTGCGGATTGCCACAGATATCCATGAACCGTGGCAGGCGAAACAGGCAGCAGAGGTGGCAGATATCATTCAGATTCCGGCGTTTTTATGTAGACAAACGGATCTGCTGGTGGCAGCAGCACAGACAGGAAAGATTATCAATATTAAAAAGGCACAATTTCTTGCACCGTGGGATATGAGAAATGTAGTAAATAAAGTAAAAGAATCTGGAAATGAGAAATTGATGTTATGTGAGAGAGGGACTAGTTTCGGTTATAATACCTTGGTAGTTGATATGACTGGAATTGTGGAGATGAAGAAATTTGGATGTCCAGTCGTATTTGACGCCACTCACAGTGTGCAAAAACCAGGCGGAAAAGGAGATGCCACAGGAGGCAACCGTGAATTTGTGGAGCCGCTTGCAAAAGCAGCACTTTCAGTAGGTGCCGATTGGTTATTTATGGAGGTTCATCCAGATCCTGACCATGCACTTTCGGATGGACCTAATATGGTGAAATTGTCTGATTTGGAAGAGATGTTAAAACGTTTGATCAAAGTATACCAGGCGGTTCATTAGGAGGAAAATATGGATATATTACAAGAAGGAAAAAATGTGTTTGCAATCGAGATGGCGGGAATCCAGAAGCTTCAGGACAGTTTAGGCCAGGAGTTTGTTACACTCGCAGAGAGTATCCATAATTGCCAGGGAAGAGTGGTCTGGACAGGAATGGGTAAATCTGGACATATTTGTGAGAAGGTAGCAGCAACAATGGCTAGTATTGGCATCAAAGCCTATTACATGCATCCGGCAGAAGGGCTGCACGGTGATTTGGGGCTTTTAAAGAAAGAAGACATTGTAATTGCACTTAGTAACAGCGGAGAAACAGATGAAGTATTGGGTTTGCTGCCTTCTATGAAGATGATTGGAGCAAAGTTATATAGCGTTGTTGGAAGAAAAAATAGTACTTTAGAACGGTATTCAGAAGTGACAATTGTATTTCCAGAGATGGAGGAGGCATTTTTAGGAAATTTGGTGCCTTCCACTACCACAACAGTTTCTCTTGTTCTAGGAGATGCTTTGGCAGTTGTTGTTTCTAAACTTCGGGGATTCACATCAAAAGATTTTGCAGTCTTTCATCCAAATGGTCTTTTAGGACGAAAACTGACCATGAAAGTTAAGGATTTGATGAAGAAGGATGATGAGAATGCAGTCATTGAGTCAGGAATGAAAGTGGAACAGGCCATTATGGAAATGTGTAAAAAGCCAATCGGATGTGTCAATGTCGTTGATAAAGAGGGGCATTATATTGGAATTTTTACAGATGGAGATTTGCGGCGGTTGATAGGTCGTAAAGGTGCACAGGCAATGAGCGAATGTATTGATGATGTCATGACGCAAAATCCAGTGCAGATTGATCCAGATATTTTGGTGGTCGAGGCAGTGGAAAAGATGCAGGATATGGATCGCAAAGTATCTACATTGGCAGTTGTAGAAAATGAAAAAGTGATAGGCACATTATGTGTAGCTGATATAGCAAAGGCAGGTTTGATTTAATGACACAGAAGATTAAGATATTGGCAATGGATGTAGATGGAACTTTGACAGACGGGAAAATATATATGGGTGCAGAGGGAGAACTCTGTAAAGCTTTTCATATTAAGGATGGTCTGGGGATTGTCAAACTTAAGAAACATGGGATTATACCTGTAATTATCACAGGAAGGGTTTCCCAGATTGTTGCCAATCGTGCAAAGGAACTTGGGATTGAGGAAGTTTATCAGGGAGTGGAGGACAAAGGTGCAGTTCTCAAAGAACTTGTAAATAAATATGGAATTACATTGGATAAGACAGCTTATATTGGGGATGATTGTAATGATTTGGGAGTTATGGAGGCTGCGGGAATAACATTTGCACCAGCCGATGCAGTCAGGGAAGTTCGAGAATATGTGGATGTAACAGTGGACTCTAGAGGTGGCGAAGGTGCAGTTCGGGATGTAGTGGAGTATTTGCTAAAAATGTAAGTGACGGGAGATTATAAATTTCTAGGAGGATGTTCATTATGAACAAAAAGATAAAGAAAACATTGGTATATTTAGCCCCACACGGATTAGTTGCAAAGCGCCGCAAAGCTCAAAAAGAACGAGAACTGGAACAGAAACGTATAGAACAAGAACAAAAGCGTTTAGAACAAGAACGCAAGAGAGAACAGAAACGTTTAGAACAAGAGCGAAAACAAGAACAAAAGCGTTTAGAACAAGAGCGTAAGCGTCTGGAACAAGAGCGAAAGAGAAAAGAACGAGAACGCAAAGAGCAGGAACGAGAACGCAAAGAGCAAGAACGAAAACGCAAAGAGCAGGAGCGGAAGGCGCGTATTCAGGAAGAAAAGAAAAATAAATTTCTTTATGGGAAAAAGACCAGAAAATGGAGTATTTATTATTCAGAATATCATCAAAAAGAAGAGTTAGAAGAAACATGGGTTCTTTATGAATCCCATGATGGTATTGGGATGTTATGCAATCCCTATGCTATTTTCCGGGCGTTTCAAAAAATGCCAGAATTTGATAAGTATATCCATATCTGGGTCATTGATAATGATGAGGAGCGGCAGATTTTACAAGAAGAATACAGCAATTATACAAATGTATTTTTTATTCGTTATTGTAATAAAGCATATGCATATTTTTTGGCAAAGGCTAAATTTTTAATCAATAATACCTCTTTTCCGTTTGTTTTTTCTAAACGAGAGGGACAGATATATCTGAACACTTGGCATAGTATAACAGTAAAAACTTTGGGGTATGATACTCCAGATGGGAATCGAATTGTGAAAAATATGATTCGTAATTTCCTGATGTCAGATTATATTATTTCTCCCAATGCTTTTATGACAAAAATTTTTGAAGAATCTTTTCGTCTGGCGAATGTTTTTGAGGGGAAATATATCCAGCAAGGTTATCCGCGGAATGATTTGACAATACATGCGCAGAGAGAGCATATTTTAAAGAAATTAGAACAGCATGGAACGAGAATAGATCCTGACAAAAAAGTGATTCTTTATGCTCCTACTTGGACTGGGAATGCTGCAAATCAGCCAATTATTGACATGTCAAAGTACACAGATTTGTATGAGCATCTATCTTCTCATATTGATACACAGAAATATCAGATACTCATTAAGCCACACCATGTGGTTTATCGGAGGCTGAGTAAAGAAGAAAAAGATTCTGGTTATTATGTTTCCTATGCAATTGATACCAATGAACTGCTTTCCATTGTAGATATTTTGATTACTGATTATTCCAGTATTTATTTTGATTTTCTTGTGACAGACAGACCAATACTGTTTTACATTCCAGATTATAGGCAATATGAACAGATACGAGGAATTTATTTTAAATTGGAAGAGCTTCCAGGCCCTTGTGCCAAATCCTTAGAGAGTTTAGAAGAATGTGTTAATCAGATAGAAAAATATGAGAAAGACTATCAGGCAATACGAAAACGGACAAGGGAATGGGCTTGTAAATTTGATGATGGTCATGTATCAGAGAAAATTATTGATGTGGTATTCTGCAACAAAGAACATGATCAGGTATTGTCACCACAGCGAGATGGAAGAAAGAAGATCTTGATGTTTGGAGGAAATTTTCAGACAAATGGTGTGACCAGTGCAATGTTAAGTTTATTAAAAGTTATAGATTATCAAAAATATGACGTTTCCTTATTTGTGTTATCTTTAAAATCAAATGTACAGGATGAAAATTTTGATAAACTGCCAAGTCAAATCAGAGTGCTCATGCGTTGTGGATCACCTATGTTTACAGAGGAGCAAAATGAAATTTATCAGAAAACTTTGCACAATGGATTTGCGATTGCTCCACAAGAAATACCGATGCAAGAGTATTTGATGAGACGAGAATTTATGCGTTGTTTTGGGGACAGTAAATTTGATTATGTGATTGATTTTGCTGGATATGTAACATATTTTTCTTGTTTGGTTTTAAAACAATGTAAGGAAGCAGTAAAATTGATCTGGCAGCATAGTGATATGATGAGGGATTTTAAAAATGTTGAGAAGAAAGCACTAAATAAGAGCTCAACAACGATTGATAGTATATTGTCAGTGTATCCTTATTATCAGAAAATTGTCTCAGCAAGCGAACCTATTTGTATAGTAAACAGGGAAAATCTTGCGACTAAGGAGACAAGAGATAAATTTACTTATGCTAGTAATATTTTAGATCAAGATCGAATAAAAACGTTAGAACAGTCGGTACCTAAATGTAGGATTGGGGGAAGGCTATATATAAGAATTATTAATGAAATTAGTAAAAATGATGTACAAAATGTTACTTTGATTCCATTAGACAATGGAGAAAAACCCAGTATAAAATTTGTAACTATGGGAAGATGTATGCCAGAGAAGAACCACCATACTTTGATTCGGGCCCTGAAGCGTTTGATCGAGGAAGGGGAAGATTGTATGCTGTATATCGTCGGAGATGGGCATATGCGAAGTGAGTTAGAAAATTTAGCTGAGAAATTGGGGATTGGAAATAGAGTGATTATCACTGGTTTTATGTCAAATCCTTTTGTAATTATGAAGGAATGTGATTGTTTTGTATTCCCTTCTATCTATGAGGCACAAGGATTGGCAGTTCTGGAAGCCAGGATGGTGGGACTTCCTATTGTAGTTAGTAATTATCCAGCCGTGACTTCTGTCTTGCTGGAAGATAAACAATATATTATGAATGGAACTGATACAGAAGCAGTGTATGAAGGAATGCGGGCTTATTTGGACGGCAAGGTACCTGGAGATTATCAGTTCGATGCCCAACAATACAACCAGAAGGCATACCAAGAATTTTTAGATTTGCTTTAATAATATTTCGGAAAAGGAGGAAAGAAATGAGCACTGTATATTTAAGTATGAGTACCGATATTATTCATGGAGGTCACATGAATATTATTGAGAAAGCAGCAGAATTAGGAGAATTGACAGTTGGTGTCTTGACAGATGATGTGGTGGCTAGTTACAAGCGTTTTCCGTTGCTTTCATATGAGGAAAGAGTAAAAATTATTCAAAGTATTAAGGGGGTAGCACGGGTAATCTCTCAAGATACCTTAAGCTATAAAAAGAATTTGGAGGAATTGAAGCCGGATTATTTAGTACACGGCGATAACTGGAAGGAGGGATTTCAGAGAGCTATTCGCGAGGAAGCGATTGAAGTGTTAGCTTCCTATGGCGGTATTTTAAAGGAATTTGCCTATTCTTCAGATGCACAGTATCAGAGATTGGAGGATGCTTCCAGAGATCGTCTGTCCATTCCAGATGTGAGAAGGAGCCGGTTGAAAAAACTATTGGGCATGAAGACAACTGTGAATGCAATTGAAGCACATAATGGACTGACAGGAATTCTCGCAGAGAAAACCCAGGTATTAGAAGAGGGCAAGGCATATCAGTTTGATGCTATGTGGGTTTCCAGCCTTTGTGATTCTACATCCAGAGGAAAGCCAGATATTGAATTGGTTGATATGACTTCAAGGCTGCATACAATTGAAGAAATTATGGAGGTCACTACCAAACCAATTATTTTTGATGGAGATACCGGCGGAAAGATTGAACATTTTGTCTACAATGTTAAGACATTGGAACGGATTGGCGTATCTGCATGTATTATCGAGGATAAAGTAGGCCTTAAGAAAAATTCATTGTTTGGAAATGAAGTGGTGCAGACACAGGATAGTATTGAACATTTCTGTCAAAAGATCCAGGCTGGAAAAAAGGCATTGAAGACCAGTGATTTTATGCTGATTGCAAGAATAGAGAGCTTAATCCTTGAGCAGGGTATGGAGGATGCATTAAATCGGGCCTTTGCTTATATAGAAGCAGGGGCAGACGGAATTATGATTCATTCCAGATTGAAAGATCCAGCAGAGATATTTGAATTTTGTGAGAAGTTCCGTGCGAAAGATTCGAGAACTCCAATTGTTGTGGTGCCGACTTCTTTCAATATGGTGACAGAGGAAGAATGGGCAGAGAGAAATGTCAATGTGGTAATTTATGCGAATCAGTTGACCAGAAGTGCGTTTCCAGCAATGGAAACTGTGGCAAAAATGATACTTAAGAATCATCGGGCTAAGGAAGCAGATGAGGTATGTATGCCTTTTAAGGATATTATTCGTCTGATTCCAGAGGAGTAAAAGGAGAATCGATTATGAAAGATTGTAAAAAGCTATTTTTGAAATGGAATGTCATTATTGTAGCGCTAGTATTTGCATATCTGTTCAATGTAAATTTATCTCAGATGAGAGGAATGCAGCAAGTAAATGCTGCTTCCCCTGGAGGTAACATGGATATCTATGGTATCTGCCTTAGTGCCAAAAATGAAGGGGATGCTACATTGATTGAGAGTGATGGTCAATTTCTTTTGATGGATATGGGAAAGGCTGAGGATAGTAGAAAGGTTGCCTCATTTCTTAAGAAACGAGGCGCCAAAAGGATTACCTTGTATGTAAGTCATTATCATGCAGATCATTATGGCGGCGGTGAGGACAGAGTTGCAGATGGTGTAGATACTTTGATGAATGCTGGAATTTATATTGAGAAGCTATATCTTCCAGATCCCTCAATTGCAAAAGAACAAGAAGAGGAGAATACAAACAAATGTGACAAGCTGACTGAGGCTGTCTTAAGTCAGAACGGAAATCCTCAAGTCGTTCAATTAAAGAAGGGGTCAAAGTTCCAGTTTGGAGATGTCAATGCAGAGGTAATTGGACCGATTGCAAAGGGTATAAAATTAAAGAAAGGGCTGGAGTCAAGATATGGGAATAACTTTTCCCTAGTGACTATGATGACCTGCGGCAATACGAAATTTTTTACTGCTGGAGATATCCACGAAGAGCAGGAGAAAAATCTGGTAGCCGCTTATGGCTCAGATCTTAAGGCAGATATTATGAAGTTATCACATCATGGAACTTCAACGGCCAATAGCAAAGAGATTATGAAATACATCAAACCAATGTATAGTTTTGCCTTAAATACAAATCATACATCCATTACAAGTGAGAATCATCAAGAAACTTATGCCTCCAAGGAACATGCATGTGAATATGGACTTTGTTATATGACAGGGGAAGAAAAGAAGAGTATTCATATTAAAGTTGTAAACAATAAGGTCTCTCTCTATCGCTATGAGGATGGTATAGATACAAAAATGAGCGGCTGGGTAGAGTTAAAAGGCGGTGATGGCGTAAATTATCTTGCAGAGAAGTTCTATCTGGACAAAAATAGCCGTCCACTGACAGGATTGCAGAAGATTGGCAAAAAGTATTATTATTTTGGTGATGGCGGTTGTTTGAAACTTGGCCATTATGATACCAAAGGGGTTTATAATCCGTGGTCCGCTTTTGGAACAAAAACTCGTTATATCTATAAAGATGGACATTTGGCAATGGGATTTGTCAATATGAAGAATCGTCTCTACTACTTTGACAAAAATGGATATAAGCTCAATACCAATAAGAGTGTGGAGTTAAAAAAGATTGAAGGCAAATATTATGCAGTAATCAAGGGTGGCGTTCTTTTCACTGGAGGTGGAAAAGGAGGTTTCCGTAAGTTCCCAGATGGGCATCGCTATTTTAACGCCCAAGGTGTGATGCAGACCGGATGGAAAATTTATAAGGGAATAAAATATTATCTTGACCCAAAGACTGGTTGCCGAGTTACTGGTTTTCAGAAAATTGACGGCGTTACTTACTATTTTAACAATGGTGGTGCATGTAAAAAGCAGATTGATACCAGCAAGATAAAGGGATTCAAGGGAAGTGCTGGAAAGAGAAGTATTTCATTGGTATGGAAAAAGAATGGCAATGTTATGGGATATGAGATTTATATTTCTACCAAGAAAAATGGTGGTTATAAGCGTGAGGCTAAAATTACTTCTCGTTCAGTTATAAAATATACAATACCAAACTTAAAGAGTAAACAGACATATTATGTAAAGATTCGTTCCTATATCATAGCAAACGGAGAGACAGCCAAGGGTGATTTTGGAAATGTTCTTAGGCTCAAAGTGAAATAGTCTATGGTGAATATGGATCTATTGCAGGAAATAAGAAGTTATTGGCAATAGCGGCATGGGGTAGGAGAGATGGAAAAGGCGAATAGTAGGATTCTGACAATCAATGTATTTTTCATGATTGGGATTATATTTTCAGGAATTGTTACTGTGATGCATTTGACAGGCAATATTAATTTGACATGTTTCTATGATGTAGGAGAGTTGTATGATATTTCAAATGAAGATTATAGAATTTCAGGAGATCATTGGACCTATAATTTTGCAACTGACAGAATTGAGACAGAAATTGAAAATGCCAGTCACATTTTTCTGGTAGAAAATAGCCGCAAAAATTGGAATTATATTTATTTGGAAGTGTCTGATCTCAGCCAAAATACCTGGTGGGATGTGGAAGTTTTAGATCAAAACAGTCAGGTACAGTATGTGATCAGTTTACCGATGGAGAACGGACGTAATATCTTGCAGCTGCAGGAAGGAGCCATTTATGCAGTACGCATTGTTGTCAGGGAAGCTTGTTCTTTCGATTTAGAAAGAATACAATTTCGTGAGAAACTACAGAACTTTGAGTGGAAGGACGCGCCAAAGACATTTGTGGTTGTGATGATTTTCTATTCTCTAGTGGTTCTGCTTTTGCGTGGATTAGTGAATTACTTCCAGGGATTGGCCGATAAATCTATACAAAAAGGACAATGGATGGAAGCAGTTCAAGAGGTGTATACTTATTTATTGGACAGAGGCAGTGAGATCTTTCAGGGCTTTTCTGAGAAAAGAAAAGCCCTGTTACGTAAACTTTTCTTTCTGACTAGTATTGGTATTGTCTATTTTACAATGAATAAAGGATGGAATTGGATACTTCTGACACAGAGAAGGCAGGTTGCATTGCTGGGGATCTGTCTTCTTTTTGTTGCTTTTTTATCTTGGGAGCGAAGCGATAAAATTATTAATTGGAAAAATCCTCTGGGATATTCCTGGTTTATCTTATGGTTAATGGTCATTGTATCAGAGTTTGTGGTGGAAAAGAGAATTAAAAATGTAGGAATTTTTATGCTGATCGCCGTGGCGCCCCTCTATATGGCTTGGAACAGTATGAATGAACCAGAGAAATTTCTTAAAGATCTTTTGGTATCACTACAGTGGAGTTACTGGATAGGATGTATTTTTTGTATTTTTTGTCGTGCACTTGTTCCAGGTATAAGATATACAGGAATATACAAGAATCCTAATATTTTTGCAGGTTATTTGGTAACTGTAAATATTGTGTTTTTAACCTTTCTGGATGAGATTTTGGAACAAGAGAAAATAAAATACCGCCCCCTAATTGGAAATATGTTGGGATTGGCCAGTATATGGGAATTTTTGTATCTTACAGAGAGCATTACTTCTCTGGTTGCCTATATTTTGCAGTGGGCAGTGTTTATATGGAAACAATTTCCAAATGAGAAGAAGATAGCATATCGAAAGAATTTAAAGAAAACAGTGTTGATATTTCTTGTGTGTCTATTTTTTGTGTCAGTTCCAGCAAAATGGTGTCTAACGAATGTGCCGCAATTATTGGGTACATCAGTTGTATTTACAGGAGAGGTGAGTCAGACAGTAACTGGGAAAATGTCTTTGTCACTAACATCCAAAGCAGCAACAACAGGAATATCAGAGCGGCTGTTACAGAAGATTACTAGCGGAGAATGGGACTTTCTATTTACAGGCAGGGATGAGGTGTGGAAAATCTATATGCGTCAATTGAACTTATTTGGACATGAAGGTTATTTGAAATGTCTTGGAGAGACAAAAATGCATGCCCATAATTCTTTACTTCAAATGATGCATTATTATGGTGTTTTTAGTGCAGTACCCTTTGTTGTGATGTTGTATTATAGCCTCAAATATAGTATACAGAAGATTTTTTGTAAAAGTCGTATGAAAATGGAACTCTTTTTTCTATTAACAGTGGTAAATTATATTGTTGAGGGGCTTACGGAAGATGTTGCCACTCCTTACTTTTATATAAGCTGGCTCGTTTATTATATTGCGGTTGGAGGGATATTTTGCCAGTTAAAGAAGGCAGAAACATAAGAAGGTGAAAGAGTTGAATGCAAAGAAAAAACTTCATATTTTTCTGATTTTTTTAATAGGAATTCTGGTCAGTGTAATGCTTGTTATGATGCGCATGGGAGGAAGTATTAATTTTAATGAATTTATGTCTGCGGACAGAGTACATGATGTTTCCCCGATAGAATTGCAAAGGGATTCCTCCACTTGGAGCTATGATAAAGAGAAAAATGGATTTTGGCTGTTAAGTGATAAGGCATTTATTCGTTATCTTCTCGATGGTGAGGAACAAGTCTGGAATTATCTCTATATTACAGTGGAACAAATGAGCACTGAGTCTTTGGAAGGAATGATTAAATTTTTTAATAAGGACGGAAAAAAGACTGCCGAGCAAATTATTGGATTGACCAAAGGAAAGAATATGATTGTCCTGGATGGAGATATCCCAATGCAGAAATTAGGGATAATGATCTCTGACGCTCAGGGGCAGTTTATCTCTATTTCGGCTATACAAGTTCGAACAACTCCTTCCTGGTTTACAATTCCCCACTTTTTAAAGTTGTTTGTTCCAATATTTGTAGTTGTAATGGCAGTTATCATAGTTTTGGTGCGTTTGGGACGTAGGTTCAAAATCAAAAAGAAAATTGACGATATTTATGTGTTTATTGATATCATACAGAATAGCATTCAGATCATGGGAGATTTCTTTGGAAGTCGAATCGGAGGAAAATTGTCAACAGGACAAAGAAAAACCATGAGAAGATTTTTATTTAGTCTATTATGGGTATGGATGCTGGTTGGTAATGTAGCTGGTTGGTTGAATGATCTGCGAGGCTATCGTTTTCATATGTTAATCTGTGCAATATTATTATTGGTTATATCGTTTGTTTCCTGGGAACAGCCTTTAGTAAAACAGTTATGGCGAAAACCGCTTATGGTTAGTTGGTTGTGGCTCTGGCTGGGAATGATAATTTGTGATTTTTTTGTAGTTAAAAAGATAGAATCTGCGGTAGGATATACAATGCTTCTTTCGGGGGTCATATTTATTTTTTTCTGGCAAAATATGGAGAAACCAGATTTGATTTTTTATGATATGACAGTATCTTTGGAGATCACTTTTTTTATAGAGATTGTGTTTTGTATATTTTTTCGTATGAAAAAACCAGCAATTGATTATCATGGAATGTTTCAAAGTTCTGAAGAACTTTCTATGTATGCAGTGTTGATGGCAGTGATATTTTTTACAGAGATTAATTGGATGATTGATAAAAGCATGAACAGCTCTGAGCAAAGAAATAGAAAGAAAGAATTTTATCTTTGTCTGAAAAATATATTGGGAGCAGGGGCGTCTCTGTTTTTGATATTGAGAAGTAATCATATGCCAGGGATTTTGGCATTTTTACTGATCAGTATTCTCTATATGGTCAAAGCTTTGCGAAGAATTGACGGAGATTTCACGAAATGTAGAGAATTGTTTTTGAATTTTGCCGTGGCAGTAATTTTTGCCTATCTAGGTGTATGTATGATATATGTCGGAACAAAATATTTGCCTGGAATTCTTAATTTAGATTTGGAATATCAGCAGGAAGTATACTTGACAAAACTTACAGGAGAGGACAAGGAATTGTTTACATTACAATATCCTGGGAGTATGAACCATGTACAGACTAAGGAAATAGAGAAATTATCCGTGATCTGGCAGAATTATGCCCGAAGGCTGAATTTGTTTGGACATAAAGGAGAGCTTATAGTATTTCGCCGTGAGATTCCGGCATATAGTAGTTATCTTTCTATGGCGTATCATTATGGTATTTTTATATTAGTGCCTTATATTGTGTTTCAGCTTACCATGCTCACCGCGTCTATAAGAGGTATGTTTTCAGGAAATAAAAGGCGAACTGCCAGTATATTATTTTTGGCAGTTGGAATTGCTTATCTGTGTTTTGCAGTTACAAGCAATGCAGAAATTCCCTGGGGCCATCCATTGTGGTTGTGTTATTATTTGTCAGTGGGGTATCTAGGAGCAGGGCGTATCAAAAAATCAAAGGAAAATGCTGCTGTTTAGTAGGTAACGATTCCCTGTATTTTTTTGCTAATTGTAATTTAAAAAAAGATCTTGTATAATGTACAAGATAGACAATGAGCAGTGCCACAAAGTAATATGGAAAATGTGATTGTTGTATTAACACAAATATGGAAAATGTGATTGTTGCACTAACACAAATTGTAAGTTTTAGATTTGTGCATATGATTTACATTGCTGAGTAATCTAAATTATATGCATACAAACTATTCAGGAAGCACTGCAAAGAGTAATACAGAAAAACAGCTCTAAAAAGTAAACATTATGCTAGGAAAAGAGGAATACATTTGAGAGTACTGATAGAAAATAACCAGCTTTTAATAAAAAAGATATTTTTAATAATATATGATGCATTCGCTGTGATAGCGGCCAGTATATTGGCATTGGTTTTACGTTTTGAAGGTAAGTATCATGAGATTCCGAGAAAATATGTGGAAAGAAGTTTACAGTATATTATAATCGTTATTGTAATAACAATTATAATATTTTATGTATTTCGTCTGTATGACAGTCTTTGGAGTTATGCAGGTGCTACAGAACTCAGCAGTATTTTATTTGCATGTATTTTATCTGCAGGAGTGCAGATGGCGGTTATGATATTGATGGAGA
The DNA here is from genome assembly GCA_910575005.1 of Lachnospiraceae bacterium. Lineage (GTDB taxonomy): Bacteria > Bacillota > Clostridia > Lachnospirales > Lachnospiraceae > Petralouisia. Next base: position 66,340 of record CAJTCL010000011.1, read on the forward strand.
TGCAAATGCCCAGAAGCTATTATTTATTTTATGGTGTCTGTCTGTTTGCAATGGTAGCAGTCAGCCGTTATTCCTATCGAACATTTCGTACTATTGTCAAGAGACAAAAATTAGCTAAGGAATGCACCAATGTATTGATGGTGGGAGCTGGAGGCGCAGGAAATATGCTGGTGCGGGAAATTTGTAACAGCAGTCATGTTAATAAAAGGGTAGTCTGTATTGTAGATGATGCAAAGGCAAAACAGGGAAGTTATCTGCATGGTGTCAAGATTATGGGAGGTCGTGGTGACATTCCTAGGTTGGTTAAGAGATATCAAGTAGATGAGATTATGATTGCGCTTCCCTCTGCACCTGCAAGGGAAATCAAAGAGATTTTGGATATCTGCAAAGAGACAGGATGTGAGATGAAGCGTCTTCCAGGAATGTATCAATTAGTTAATGGAGAGGTAAGCATCAGTACCTTAAAAGAGGTGGAGGTCAATGACTTGTTAGGCCGTGAGCCAGTGGAAGTGGATTTATCTGCGATTTTAGATTATGTAGCAGGTAAAACAGTTTTGGTAACTGGCGGGGGCGGTTCCATCGGCAGTGAGATTTGCCGACAGGTGGCAGAGCATAATCCGAAAAGGCTTGTTATTGTGGATATCTATGAAAATACAACATATGATATTCAAAATGAATTGAAGGCAGCTTATCCTAATTTAGATTTAACTGTTTTGATTGCCTCTGTCCGAAATACCAAGAGGATTGATTTTATTTTTCAAAAATTTCGTCCAGATATTGTTTATCATGCTGCAGCGCATAAACATGTGCCTTTGATGGAGGATAGTCCTAATGAGGCAGTAAAAAATAATGTCTTGGGAACCTTAAAAGTGGTTCAGGCAGCTGACCGCTGGAAAGTGAGGCGTTTTGTGATGATCTCCACGGATAAAGCGGTAAACCCTACCAATATTATGGGAGCCACCAAGCGAATTTGTGAAATGATTATTCAGACTTATAATAATCATTCCAAGACGGAATTTGTGGCAGTACGTTTTGGAAATGTGTTGGGAAGTAATGGAAGTGTGATTCCACTATTTAAAAAGCAGATTTCTCAAGGGGGACCAGTGACAGTGACACATCCTGATATTATCCGCTATTTTATGACTATCAAAGAGGCTGTGTCTTTGGTACTGCAGGCAGGTGCTTATGCCAAAGGTGGAGAGATTTTTGTACTGGATATGGGCGAGCCGGTGAAAATAGCAGATTTGGCGCGAAATCTTATTTTATTATCTGGTCATAAGCCGGAGGAGGATATTCCAATTGTATATACAGGCTTAAGACCAGGGGAGAAACTGTATGAGGAAATGCTTATGGATGAGGAAGGGCTGCAGGAGACAGACAATAAGCTGATACATATTGGGAAACCGATCAAGATGGATGAGGATCGTTTTCTGATGCAGTTAGAAAATCTTGCAAATTATGTGATTCAGGAACCAGAAGATATTCGCAGATGGGTACAGGAGATTGTGCCGACTTATCATCCACAAGGAAATTAAATTATTCCTAAAATACAAAATAACTTTACATTATTCGACAGTTGTGTTAGAATAAAAAAGGAAGCATCGGACATGGAGCATATGATAATTATTTTTTTACAAAAGATAAAAATGCTCTGAATGGTGCTTCTATTTTATTTTTATCAGAGAAAACTGCTTTGTATTTCCAATTATATAAAATAATTATACATGTTTGCGGCGTGGAAGTTGCTGCTTTGCAGCACGTTCGTGCTTAGAATCTCACAGAGCGGGATTCTTTTTTGTATAAAATAGAATGGTATATTTTTTTAATTGCAAAGGCAGAAGAAATGTAGTAGAATAAACGAAAATATAACGTGGAAAGCACAGATATTGTGTTTATGGGAGGAAAAATGAAACAACATATTTTTCTTGCTTCACCACATATGAGTGAAGAGGGATATGAACAGGATTATATTAGAGAAGCATTTGAGACGAATTGGATTGCGCCTCTTGGTAAAAATGTGACAGAATTTGAGAAGGAGATAGAGAAAAAGCTGGGAGCAGGGAAAGCAGTTGCGCTTTCTTCAGGGACAGCAGCAGTACATATGGCGTTGAAAGCAGTTGGGATAAGTCAGGGTGATGTGGTATTTTGCCAATCTCTGACTTTTTCTGCGACAGCAAACCCTATTGTCTATGAAAAGGCAGTTCCGGTGTTTATTGACAGTGAGCAAGATACCTGGAATATGGATCCCAAAGCCTTGGAACAGGCATTTGAGAAATATGAAAAGATTGGAAAGAAGCCCAAAGCAGTCATTGTGGTGCATCTCTATGGAATTTGTGCCAAAATAGAAGAAATTGCTGAGATTTGTAATCGTTACAGGGTAACTTTGATTGAAGATGCGGCAGAGAGTTTAGGGACAACTTATCATGGCAAATACACAGGGACTTTTGGAGATTATGGTATTATCAGTTTTAATGGCAATAAAATAATCACAAGTTCTGGCGGAGGAATGCTGCTGGTAAATACAAAAGACGCCGAAGAGAGAGCCGCCAAGGTACTTTATTGGGCAACTCAAGCCAGAGAACCTGCTCGATGGTATCAGCACACAGAGATTGGTTATAATTATCGTATGAGTAATGTAGTGGCAGGTATTGGAAGAGGACAATTGAGAGTTTTGCAGAGACGCATAGAGAAGAAAAGATACATTTTTGATTATTATCGCAGGCGCCTCGGAGATTTGCAGGGGATTCAGTTTATGCCACAACCAAAGGAAGGATATTGTAATTGCTGGCTTTCGGTTCTTGAAATGTCTCAGGAATGTCCTGTGAAACCGATAGATCTTATGAAGGCCTTGGAAGAAGATGATGTGGAGAGTCGTCCAGTCTGGAAGCCCATGCATCTGCAGCCAGTGTTTGACGAATATGATTTTATTTCTCAGATAGAAGATTTGCATATTATAGATCAGGAAACAGGGGCGGATCATAGTATTGCTGGACAGTTGTTTGAATATGGTGTCTGTATGCCCAGTGATACAAAGATGACAGATGAGGATTTGGAGCGGGTTTGCAGTGTGGTGAAAATGTTGTGGTAGAGTGACAACAATATTTATTAATTATGGAAGAGGGTGTAACAATGCACGATCAGCCGTTGGCAATTGGGGTAGATGATTTTGAGAAGCTTATCACCAAAGGTTACTATTATGTAGATAAGACAGGATTTATAAAAGAACTGCTTGATAAAAAGGGAGAGGTGAGTCTTTTTACACGTCCGCGGCGGTTTGGCAAGACCTTGAATCTTAGTATGCTGAAATATTATTTTGAAGATACAGGAAATGAGGAACAAAACAAAAGAAATGCAGAGCTGTTTTCCGGGCTTTGGATTGCAGATGCAGGGGAAAGCTATGTGAGAAAGATGGGGCAGTACCCAGTGATTATGCTGACTTTAAAATCGGCAAAGCAGAGGACATATGAGGAGGCATTTTACTGTCTCAAGGAGGCTGTTGCAGAAGAGTATGCAAGGCATGAAAAGGCAGTGATTGACAGATTAGAACATTCAGAAGATCTAGAGAAGTATAGGAGTATTCGTGGAAGAACGGCAGAAGCATCAGACTATTTGACCAGCATAGCATTTCTATCGAAATGTCTATACCAGGCATTTGGAAAGAAATGTGTGATATTGATAGATGAATATGATGTACCACTGGAGAATGCCTATTTTTGTGGGTTTTATGAGCAGATGGTAAGTTTTGTGCGTTCGTTGTTTGAGTCTTGCTTAAAATCAAATCCATATCTGGAATTTGCAGTGGTAACAGGATGCTTAAGGATCTCCAGAGAATCTATTTTTACAGGACTGAATAACCTGGAAGTGATATCAATAACCAGAAAGGATTATGGAGAGTATTACGGTTTTACACAGTCAGAAGTTGATCGAATGCTGAAAGCATATCAGATGGAGGAACATGCAAAGGATGTAAAACAGTGGTATGATGGGTATCTGTTTGGAGAGACAGAGGTTTATAATCCGTGGAGCATTATCAATTTTGTAAAAGTGCATGTTACAGACCGAGACGCATTTCCAGTGCCATACTGGGCAAATACCAGTTCGAATAGTGTGGTGAGAGATTTGGTGGAGCGTATAGACGATGAGGAAGGGGAATTGAAGGAGGAATTAGAGCATCTGATGAATGGGGGAACGATAGAGAAGCCAATCCATGAAGATATCACCTATGATGCCATATACGATTCTCAGGATAATCTGTGGAATTTTTTGTTTTTTACAGGATATTTGAAAAAGGTGGCAACACACAAAAAAGGGAAGAAAAACTATGTCACTATGTCTATTCCCAATGATGAGGTTGCATATATCTATGAAAATACTATTTCAGTATGGTTTGAGAAAAAACAGAAAGGGTTTGAGATGTCGCCGCTATATAAGGCAATCGAAGAGGGAGACACAGAGGGGATGGAGGAAGAGATCAACCGATTTTTGGAAGAGACGATCAGTTATTTTGATTATGGAGAGAGCTATTATCATGGATTTCTGGCAGGGCTGCTGCGTCAGAATCGCAAATATCGAGTGCTGTCCAATCGGGAGACAGGACTGGGACGTGCAGATCTGATCTTAAAAACACCACGAATTCGTAAGGGAAGAGCAGTGATCCTGGAGTTGAAAGCAGTACAGAAATTTCAGGAGATGGAGAAAGGATGTGAGACGGCGCTGCGCCAGATAGATGAGAAGAAATACCAGGAGGAATTAAGGCAGGAAGGGTATGAGGATATTTTGGCCTATGGGATCTGTTTTTACCGGAAGGAATGTGTGGTGCGGGAAAAATGGTAATTATTAAGAGTGTAAAACTATTATTATGGTATTGAATTATGATTAGGAGTGGATGGACAAGAATGATAAATGGAAGAGAGGATAAGATATGGAGAAGATGGAGATTAGCCAGAAAAAGTGGGGGGGGGGTACAAATGTTCGATTGTTTGTCCTTTGTTGTTGGGAGGCTTGTCTTTATTATCATTTTGTATGACAAAATTTTTATCAAAATGTACAGGGAGTATATCAGAGATTTTAACGCTTTTTAATGAGCAAGTAAAGTCTATGGAAGTACTGCTAATAACTGCATGGTTAGGTATAAGCGGGTCATATTTGCAGTGGCTGAAAAGAATAGAACGAAAATTGAATGGAGGAGTTATAGGAATATCCATTTTATTTTCTTTTTTTACTTCTTTGCATGCATCTATGCCGAATGTTAATGCTGTGGCAAATCCTAATTCTATTTTGTTTTTATTGCATATGTCAGGATACTTTATTTTTTACTATATCGTTATAACTTATCTGTATGACTATTTGTTTGAATTCTCTGGAAAGATAAATCAGGAAGTGTTGTCATTTAGCCGTAAAAAAATGTTTATAACAAGTTTTATATGTTTATTTTTGTTGTGGTTTCCTTATATTATTATGTGTGCTCCTGGAAATATGATGTGGGACACAGGTTTATCAATAGAGCATAGCCTGGGATTGAGGCAGGTAAATAATAATCCATTTTTTCAAAATTATATTTATGGTCTAGTGTATCATTTTGGGACACTAATTGGTAATATTTCTATCAGCGTATTTTTATATAATTTTTTGCAGCTAATTTTATTTAATGCAGTCATTTCTTATGGAATTGTGATATTAAAGGGGCATCATGTTCCCTCTATACTTTTGATAGGTATCATTATATTGTATGGATTATTTCCTGTATTTCCAATATATGCATTTTGTATGGGAAAGGATTCTAATTTTGCACTATGTCTTTTGATGTTTAGTATCCTTATTTTTGAGCTAGTTACAAATAAAGTCAGATTTTTGTCAGATAAAAGAAATATTATATTATTGTTCTTTATTTCAATTTTATTAAGTCTACTTCGAAATCAGGCATATTTGATTGCTGTGATTTGTTTATTTGTTTGTTCTTTTGTGAAAGATAAAAAGAGTTTCCGAAAATTATTGTGGGGGATGAGTTTTATTGTTTTAATCAGCAATTTGACCATTCCAAAATTACTGCATATTCCTCAATCAGATTTATCCGAAAATTTATCTATACCGTTGCAGCAGACCGCCTATTATGTTAATCGTTACAGAGATGAGATCACAGAATCAGAGAAAGCTGTGATTGACAGGGTGATTCCATATGAAGCTTTGGATTTATATAATCAGGGAATTTCTGATCCAATCAAAGATAAATTTGATAATTTGGCAGATAAAGATGCAATTTGTAGTTATATTAAGGTTTGGTGGAAACATTTTCTTACCCATCCAGATGCATATTTGAAAGCATCATTTTATGGAAATTATGGATATTATTTTCCGACTGCAAATAGAAATGATTTGAAGGGACATACTTTTGTAGGATATGAGGTAGATCCTGCTATTTTTAACAAGACAGAGTTAGAAGATAATACAAATCCTGGAATAAAAATTGTAAATATGATTGACAGCTATGTGACAGATACGCCAATATTAGGAGTATTTCAGAAAATTGGTATATATACATGGATTATGGCAGTTACTGTTCTTTTTGTGTTGTTACAAAAAAAATATAAATGGCTGCTTTGTATTTGTCCAAGTTTGTTTGTTTTTATTGGGAGTTGTTGTTCGCCGGTCAATGGATATTTTCGCTACGCATTTCCAATGATTGTTTGTATTCCTATAGTCTGTACAATGGTGCTGTTTGCTCTAATAGATGAAATATAATAGATTTACTTTGTCAATAACCCAATTTTATGGATTGCAAATATAAATGAAAAGTAGTAAAATGTACGGAATGAATATTTGAAGTCAAAGAAGGATGAGTATGTACGAGAAGATTATAAAACGTTGTATAGATTTTTTATTGGCATTGACAGCATTAGTTGTGTTAAGCCCTGTTTTTATTATTGTGTCCATTTTAGTTAAAATAAAATTGGGTAGTCCAGTGATGTTTAAACAAAAACGACCAGGGAAAAATGAAAAAATATTTTGTATGTATAAGTTTCGTACAATGACAGATGAAAGAGGTGCAGATGGGGAGTTGTTGCCAGATGAGGAACGTTTGCCGAAATTTGGCAAGCTTTTGCGCAGTACCAGCTTAGATGAGCTTCCAGAATTATGGAATATATTGAGAGGAGATATGAGTATTGTTGGTCCGAGGCCATTATTAATACAATATTTGTCCTTATATAATGAAAAGCAACGCCATAGACATGATGTCAGACCGGGATTTACTGGATTGGCACAGGTGAATGGAAGAAATGCGATTAGCTGGGAAGAAAAATTTGAGTGGGATATTAGATATGTAAATCATGTTACATTTACAGAAGATATAAAAATAATTTTAAAAACGATAAAAATTGTGCTGAAACGAGAAGGTATTAGCAGTAATACAGCAGTGACAATGGAATATTTTAGGGGAAATGATAATTAAGTAAAATGAAAGAGATACATAATTTGTAATATTGAGGGTAAATGATTTGGATGAGATGAAAAAAATTTTAATATTTGGCGCGGGTGGATTTGGGAGAGAAGTACAATGGCTGATTGAACGAATTAACCAGATGAAACCAATTTGGAAAATTGAGGGTTATTTGGATGATGGTATTGAGTCAGGCACTGAGATTAATGGTTATAAAGTATTAGGGGGAGTGGAGAAACTCCAAGAGTTTGATGCTTCTGTTTCTGTGGTTTGTGCAGTTGGTTCTGCTAGAATAAGAGAAAAAATTATATCTAGAATCAAACAGATTGGCAAATTTCAGTTTCCGAATCTGATTGATCCAGATGTACAAATGTCTCAATTTATATCTATGGGAGAAGGAAATATTATCTGTGCAGGAAATATTCTGACCGTAAATATTACGCTTGGAGATTTTGTGATTTTAAATCTTTCTTGTACAATAGGACACGATGCAGTTTTGGAATCCTTTGTGACAGTCTATCCTGGTGTAAATATTTCTGGTTGTACTAAGATGGAGCAGGGAGTGGAATTGGGAACAGGGAGCAAGATTATCCAAGGCATTACGGTGGCAAAAAATACGATTGTTGGAGCAGGTGCCGTGGTAGTGCGCCATATGCCCTCAGAATGCGTTGTAATGGGAGTTCCAGCAAAACCCTCAAAATTCGGGGGGGGGGGGATATAGAAAGCTTTTAATTGTGGGAAATAGCGGTCATGGAAGGGTAATAAAAGATCTGGCTCGTCAATTAGTTTTTTATCAAGAAATAAAATTTCTGGATGATAATAAAAAGGTTCAGCAAGAAAATCCTTCAGTATTGGGAGGAAGCAATGAGGCAATACATTATAAGGATGAATATGACATGATCATTGGTATTGGAAATGTCGGAATCCGCAGAAGGCTGCAGGAAAAGTATGAGACAGAAGGAATATCTATGGTGTCATTAATTCATCCGCATGCTCAGCTTCCAGAGGAATCAATAATGATTGGTGCAGGAAGTGTTATTATGGCAAATTCTGTCATTCAAACAGGTACAGTATTAGGAAAAGGTGTTATTATAAATACCAATGCATCTATAGACCATGAATGTAAGATTGGTGACTATGTACATATTGCAGTGGGTGCCCGTCTTGCGGGAAATGTGGAAATTGGGAATGATACATGGATAGGAGCAGGCGCAGTAATCAGTAATAATATCTGTATTTGTGAAAAAGTGGTGGTAGGAGCAGGCGCAGTAGTAGTTAGGAATATTACACAAAGTGGAACTTATGTTGGGATTCCAGCAAGAAAAATAGATTGACAGGAATTGAGGTTTGTTTATGAATATTTTGTTTTTAACATTATTAGATTTTGATAGTCTTGACGAAAGAAATATATATACAGATTTGTTGAGAAAATTTTATCAGGAAGGACATGGTGTATATATTGTGTCGCCAGTGGAAAGAAAAAATCATAAACAGACAGAGTGTTTGAAGATAGATAAGAGACTTTATATTATAAAATTAAAAATTGGAAATATTCAGAAAACCAATATGTTTGAAAAAGGGATTTCTACAATTATGCTGGAACCTGCCTTTATATCTGCAATTAAGAAATATTATTCAGATATTAAGTTTAAATTGGTATTGTATTCTACACCACCTATTACTTTGCAAAAGGCAGTAAATTATGTAAAAAGAAGAGATCATGCAATTACTTATTTGATGTTAAAAGATATTTTTCCTCAGAATGCTGTTGACATGGGAGTGCTATCAAAACATGGAATTAGGGGGTTAATATACAAGTATTTTAGAAGGAAAGAAATAAAATTATATAGAGAATCAGATTATATTGGTTGTATGTCAGAAGCAAATGTGAGGTATGTCAGAGATCATAATCCACAGATAGATGCAAACCGGATAGAAATTTGTCCGAATTGTATAGAACCAGTATATAAAGTGATAAGTGAAGCTGAAAAAAAGAAAATAAGAAATAGGTTAGGGATTCCAAACGAAAGACTGCTTTTGGTGTATGGGGGGAATTTGGGGAAGCCCCAGGCGATCCCTTTTTTAATTGAATGTTTAAGGGGAATAGAGAATAATCAGCATGTTTATGTGTTGATTGTGGGTAATGGAACAGAATATAAACAACTAGATAGCTTTATAAAGGATGAAAAGCCTTCAAATGTTAAGTTAATGCAGACATTGCCTAAAGAAGAATACGAAAATATGATTTTGGTAGCTGATGTAGGTATGATTTTTTTAGATCATCGTTTTACAATCCCTAATTTCCCTTCCAGAATATTGTCTTATATGCAGGCTGGGATTCCTGTTTTAGCGGTCACGGATAAAAATACTGATATTGGACAAGTAATTGAAAATGGAAATTTTGGAATATGGGTGGAAAGTAAAGATGAAAATCAATTTGTAAAGAGCGTGGAGAATTTAACTATAACAAATGATTTAACAGCTATGGGAAAGAGTGCAAAAGAATATTTGGAGCAATATTATGTAGTTCAAGTGGGGTATGATTGTATTATGAGGCATTTTGAAGAATAAAACAGTTGTGAAATTTATTCAAATACTTTATATGATGTTAAAAAAGGTAAATGAAGGAGGAATATAGAATGTCACTTTACGAAAAGTTAATTGCAAAGGAAGAAAGTCTAGTGTTAGTTGGGCTTGGATATGTTGGTATGCCAATCGCAATAGCATTTGCAGAGAAAAAACTTAATGTAATTGGGTTTGACTTAAATAAAGATAAAATCGAATTGTATAAATCTGGGATAGACCCAACTAATGAAGTTGGAGATGATGTTGTTATGACAACAACAATGGAATTTACTTCAGATGAAAAAAGACTTAAAGAGGGAAAATTTTATATTGTAGCAGTTCCGACACCTGTCAATTCAGATCATACCCCTGATTTGTCCCCTGTTATTGGGGCATCAGAAATTGTGGGAAGAAATATGAAAAAAGGAAGTATTGTTGTCTTTGAATCGACAGTATATCCAGGTGTTACTGAGGATATATGTGTTCCAATTCTTGAACATGAATCTGGAATGAAATGTGGTGTAGATTTTAAGGTTGGCTATTCACCAGAACGTATTAATCCTGGAGATAGGATGCATAGATTGGAGAATATACATAAGATTGTATCTGGAATGGATGAGGAATCTTTACAGGAAATAAAGAATGTTTATGATCTTGTAATTGAAGTTGGAACATATCCAGTTTCCAATATTAAAACAGCAGAAGCAATAAAGGTTGTAGAGAATAGTCAGCGTGATATTAATATTGCGTTTATGAATGAACTAGCTATGGTATTTGATCGTATGGGAATTGATACAAATGAAGTTGTTGATGGTATGAACACTAAGTGGAATGCATTAGGTTTTCGGCCAGGACTTGTGGGTGGACATTGTATTGGTGTTGATCCTTATTACTTTACTTATAAAGCAGAAAAACTTGGTTATCATAGTCAGATTATCTTAAATGGTCGTATTGTGAATGATAGTATGGGTAAATATGTAGCTGATGTATCAGTTAAGAAAATGATTGAGGCAGGGAAGGCTCCTAAAAAATCTAAAGTCGTAATTTTGGGATTGACATTTAAGGAAAATTGTCCTGATGTTAGAAACAGTAAGGTAGATGATGTTATTAGAAGATTGAACGAATATGGGATTGTACCAATTGTTGTTGACCCGTGGGCAAATGAAAAAGATGTAGAACGTGAATATGGAATAAATCTGGTGCAAATGAAGGATATTAAAGACGCAGATTGTATTATTATGGCTGTTGCCCATGATAAATTTAGGGATTTAAATTTGGAAGATGTTAAGAAATTATATAAAAAATGTCCTAATAATGAAAAAGTTCTGATAGATGTAAAAGGAATTTATGGGATAGTTGATTTGGAGGCATCGGGCATAAATTATTGGAGATTATAAAATTAATAAAATATCTGAGAGATTTTAAGTCAATACTATAAGACACGATATTATATGGTATTTTACATGTTATCAATTAAGATAAAGGAGTAAAATTTTAATGAATATACTGATTTTGACATCTATATTTCCAAGAAATAATAAAAATGAACAAAAAGAAGGAATAACAAAGGTTGTATATTATTTTGCAAAAGAGTGGAAAAAGCAGGGACATAATGTAAAAGTAATCCACAATGCACACAAATATCCCCATTTTGTTTACCGTATTCCAGAAAAATGGAAGGAAAAGTTTAAGGCAAAGTTTGGTTTTCCAATTCCCGGAATCGATATTATAAAAGAACTACGATACACATATGATGGCATTGAAGTTTGGCGTTTACCAATGCTTAAATTAATTCCACATGGAGAACATCCAAAGTCTGTAATAAAGGCTCAAGGTAGAAAAATACAAAAAATTTTAGAAAAAGACAAATTTATTCCAGATGTAATAGTGGGACATTGGATGAGTCCACAAGCGCAGTTAATAAATGAATTAAAGCCTATATATCATTGTGAGACAGCACTGGTGTTACATGGTAAAACATATTTAAACTCGAAAAAGTTTGATTTTAATAAATATCGAAAAAATATTGATAAGTTAGGATGTCGATCAATTACAGAGGCAGAGGAAGTAAAAAAGATTTTAAATTTGAAGAAATGTCCTTTTATTTGTTATTCTGGTGTTCCAGGTAATTATATTTGCCGGTGGGAACAGGTGGAAAGTAAATTTCAGGATATAAAAAAATGGAGATTTTTGTATGTGGGAAGATTAGTACAATTAAAAAATATTGATAAGATTTTAATGGCATTGGCGGTCGTAAAAAATAAAAATTATGTATTGGACATTATAGGTGATGGTGAATGTCAGAAAGAATTGGAAAAATTGTCTGTAAAATTAAATATACGAGAAAACGTTCATTTTCATGGAAAATTATCTCGTGAAGAAACACAACAATATATGCGTAGGGCTCATTGTTTTACGATGATTAGTTCAGGGGAAGTTTTTGGGTTGGTATATTTAGAAGCAATGGCGGCAGGATGCATAACAATTGGTTCTCGTGGTGGTGGAATTGATGGGGTAATCACAGATAGTGTAAATGGATATTTGTGTGAAGATGGAAATAATAAGGAATTAGCAAAAATATTTCAAAAGATATTAGAGTTGGATTATATTGATATAGTAGATTTGGTTAAGAATGCGCTGGAAACGGCTGAGAATTTTACAGACGAGAAGGTGGCGCAGAAATACTTAAAAGAGATATGTAATGGATATATAGAGGAGTAGTTTTAAATGTGGTTTAAATCAGTAAAATTATATCTGTATTTTGAAGAAGCAGTGGCATTGTTTTTAAATGTTATGCTGTTGGTTGATTTGGTTAGAATGCTTATTCCAGAAAGTCTCAATGTAGTAATTTTGTTTATGCAGGCATTGTTATATGGAATTGGTTTTGGATATATGGTTTTGCTCGTTTATTGGAAGCGTTCAATAAACAGATATTTACTGCTATTTATAATGAGTAGTGGTATGGTATGTCTTGGAAGTCTTATTCTCGAGCCTAAAATTATACAATTTTATCCCTATTTTATTTTTTCTTTTTTTTTACGATATATTCCAAGTATATATTATATGTTGGAATTAAGAAATTTTGAGAAATTATTTGAGGCGATGAAAAAATATATTTGCATATGGCTCTTATATGCAATAATTGGAATATGGTATGTGCCTTTACATACACCGAATGGTTATTCCATGACATTTGGATATAATCTATTCTTTGCATTAGGTTTTTTGTTTGTATATTTATATAAAGAAAAAAAGATACATTATTTGGTTTGTGAAATAATAATTTTGGGTGCAGTTGTATTGCGTGGATCAAGAGGAATTATTTTATGTTTTGGCGTGTTTGCTGTCCTGTCTCTTATGGTAGAAATTCTTAAAAAATTGACAATTCAAAGGAGTTTTGCGTTGTTGTTGTCCAGTTTAGCTGTTTTGATAGCAGTTTTTAATATTAACTATATTTTAAAACTGGCATCTATAATATTACCTAATTCCAGAACATTAATGTTATTGAGTGACAATTTAACGTTTGATTCTGGAAGGAGTAGTATACAAGACATTTTTAATTATGAAATTTCAAAAAATATATTTGCGGTTAGAGGTATTTTCTCAGACCGGATTTTTTTCACTGAAAAACAAACAGGAGTAGCATACAGTATTACAAATTATCCTCATAGTTTTATTTGTGAAGTATTTTTTCAATATGGATTATTGATAGCCACAGTATTTCTGTTATTTCTTTTATATGGAACAATGAAGAGTATGAAGATTGTGAGAATACAGTCTATGGAAATAATTGCGATATTTTATATGTTGTTGTCAATAGGCGTAATTCAATTGTTTTTTTCAAACAGTTACCTGATTTCGTATACATTTTTTATGTATATTGGAATAATGATAAGAGTGATTACCACAGGAAGGAATTATAATGATAAAAGTATTACACCTGATTAATGGAGCAACTTTTGGGGGAATATCAACTATGCTTTTGAATTATTATGCTAATATGGATCGGAGTAAAGTACATTTTGATTTTGTATATTCAGCAGAAGGGGCTTTTGGGCATGATGGAGAACAATTAAAACAGTTAGGTGCAGAATTTTTTTATATACGAAAAAAGTCTGATGGTTTGATGAATCATATAAAACAGTTAGATGAATTGATAAAAAGGGGTCATTATGATGTAATTCATGTACATAGTTGCCATACTTCGTATATAGGTTTGATGGTGGCTTGGAAAAATGGTATTAAAATTAGGTTTGCGCATGCCCATACGGCAGTAAAAGAGAAATTGAGCTTAAAAGAGGCCATATCAAGACGAACAGGCATTATATTGATGAAAATATTTGCTACTAAGAGGCTGGCGTGTAGCAGAGATGCAGCTGTATATATATTTGGGAAACATTCACTTCAACAGAAATCTATGTTAATTATCCCAAATGCTATTGAGACAAGAAAGTTTAGATATAATAAGGATGCAAGAATGCAGATTCGAGAAGAACTGGGAATAGAGGCATCATCTTTTGTAGTTGGAACTGTAGGAAGAATGAGTGAAGAAAAAAACCAAATTTTTTTGATAGACATTTTTGAACAGTTGAAGAAATTGGTGCCAGAAAGTTACTTGTTGTTGGTTGGAAACGGGGATAAAAAATCAGAAATAGAGAAAGTAGTTGAGGAAAAAGGTTTAACGAAATCAGTTATCTTTACTGGGAATAGAGCAGATGTATATAAGATTTTGAGTGCGATGGATGTTTTTGTATTGCCATCGTTGTATGAGGGTTCTCCGGTTGCAGGGATTGAAGCAGGGGCAAACGGTCTTCCAATTATAATGTCTGATACGATTACCCGAGAGCTAGATTTTCTGGAGGGAGCGGAATATATTTCTTTGCAGTCATCTGCTGGAAAATGGGCAAATAAAATTGTGCAATATAAAAATAAAGGAAGATTTTGTAGTTCAATCGATAAAATGTTGGAACAAGGATATGATATCAAAAAATCAGCTAGAAAAATGGAAAAAATTTATGGCAGTAAAAATTAAGAGGAAAATATGAAAATTTTAGATAAATTTAGGATTCTTACGTATAATATAGGATTCATTAATGAAAGTATAGATAAAATATTATTAAACGGGATTAAATCTGGAGATATTGTTTGGATGAAACATCATTTTAAAGACAGATATTTTGCAGATCCTTTTTTAATTAGACAGGATAGTAAATATTTTTATATACTTTGTGAAGAGTATATTTTTTGGGAAGAGAAGGGAAAAATAACTCTTTTAATGGTTGATAGGCAAAGTTATGAGCTGAAAGAACGCAGAATTATTATAGAGGAAGAATATCATTTATCATTTCCCTATTGTAAATTGAATGGAAATTGGATTCTTCCAGAAGCTTCTGCTTCAGACAAAGCTTATGCTTATGAAATTGATATAGATTCTGTAAAGATACAAAGAAAAATTGAAATTGCAGATTATGGATTGATTGATAATGTGATATATGAGGATAATAGTGGAAGATGGCTTTATGCAGGAAAAGTGGAACATCCTAATGTGGAGTTATATGAATTTGAACAGAAAGGGAATGGGAAATTTTACTTAAATAATAGAAACCCTTTGCAATCCGATAGAAGCTGCAGTAGAGGAGCTGGAGATTTTTTTGCCTGTAATGGAAAAATTTATCGCGGTGTACAAGATTGCAAGGTGAGATATGGACAACAAACAAAAATTATGGAAATGCTTCATATAGGGAAAGATGGATATGAGGCGAAAGAATTTTGTACATTGAATAGTTTTAAAAATCCGCCGTTTGATGAAACTATGCACACTTTTAATGTTTATGATGAAATTATAATTGTAGATGGAAGTAAAGATTTTTTTCGTTTTCCTATGAAACTCCTTTATAAGAAATGCCGTTGGTTATTTAGAAATAGAAAGCAATGAGGGATGATATGAAAAGATGTGGAATGGTCACAATGTACGATGATAATTTTGGGACATGCCTGCAGGCATATTCTTTGCAGGTAGTATTGTCACATATGAATATTGTCCCAGAAATTATTAGGTATAATAGAAAAGATATGCCAATTCAGGAATCTGTTTTTGCTAAAATTATGGTAAAAATAAAAAATATAGGCGTAATAAATTTGTTTCGTTATATTCTTTCCTACAAGTTTATTCAAGGAAGAAAGCAAGCTTTTGAGCAATTTCGTACCATAAAATTAAAATTATCAGAGCAACAATATTATCGAAACTCCAAATTGGAAACATTAGAAAATTTGTATGATATATTTGTATGCGGCAGTGATATGTTATGGTCAGAAGAATTTGTGAAGGATTGGAAATTTTATTTTCTTGAATTTGTTTCAAATAAAAAGACCATAGCTTATGCGCCCAGTTTTGGAAAAAATGAAATTTCAGAAAAATATCAGAACTTCTGCAAAAAATTACTGAAAAATATAGAGTTTTTGTCTTGTAGAGAGAATGCAGGCGTTAGACTGATACAAGAACTTTCGGAACTAAGAATTCCGCAGGTATTAGATCCTACAATGCTGCTTACAAGAAATGATTGGAATGCGGTGATTGATAATAATTCCAGAATGGTTTCAGAACCTTATATATTGATGTATTTGTTTGGTGGAACAGATGGGAATCGAAAAAAATTTTTTGAGACTATGCAAAAAGAGTTGACAATAAGAAATGTTTTTGTTCCGATGACTTATGAACAATATAATGCTGAAACATTACCAGATATTGGACCATTAGAATATTTGCGGCTGTTTCGGGATGCGGAATTTGTTGTTACAGATACGTTTCATGGTTTAATGTTTTCAATTATATTTAGGAAACCTTTTTTAGTCTTAGAGAGAGATGATCAAAATCATTGGGGAAAATATTCAGAACGTATGACTTCTACATTGGAAATGTTAGGGTTAGAGGAACGATATGTAAATTACAGCTTCCATGATTTTCAGAGTATGAAATATTTGGATTATTCTTCTTTGGATGATATATTGGAAGAGAAGAGACAGTATTCTTTGGAATATTTAAAAAAATCATTGGAAGATGAGAGGCATTGGGATGATAAATAATCATATAAATGTATCAAGTGACAAATGTATTGGATGCAGAAATTGTGAGTTGATCTGCAACTGTGGGGCAGTGAAATTCAAGACAGATACAGAAGGGTTTTTAATACCAGTTATTGATGAAAAAAAATGTCTGCATTGTGGGAAATGTATAAAAGTTTGTTGTATAGAAGCAGATGAAAGGAAAGTTGAAACTAATCAACAGAAAGCTTATATTGCCATTTCAAAGAACAAGAGGTTATACAAAAGGAGTGCATCAGGAGGAATATTTTCGACTATTGCTTATGATTTTTTATCAGAAAATGAAGGGGCAGTGGTATGTGGTGCCGCATTTTCAAGTGGAGAGGTGTGTCATATTATTATCAGGAATGTGGATGAGATTTCTTTATTGCAGGGTTCCAAATATGTGCAGAGTAATCTTAATTCCGTTTTTCAGGAAATTAAACAATATTTAATATCAAATAAAAGAGTATTGTTTTGTGGAACACCATGTCAAGTATATGCGTTGAAATTGTTTTTAAAAGGAAAGTATAGTAACCTTTTTACAATTGATTTGATCTGTCATGGGGTTCCAAGTCCAGGATTTTTGAGAAAAGATATAGAATCTTATACAGACTATAAAAAAGTGGAAGATATCCAATTCAGGAAGAAAAACCCACTTTTTGAATCAAAAAGTGGGTTTTTCTTTACTATAGATAGTAAAGAAATACCCAAAAGGAAAAATAGAATTATGATTACAAGCAGCAGAGATCCATATTTTTCTATGTTTATGAATGGACTCACGTTTCGAAAAGCATGTTATCAGTGTCAGTTTGCAAATTTGAACAGAGTGGGGGATATTACCATTGGAGATTGTGATTCTGCAAGTTATTATCCCAAATTTCATCCAGAGGCAGCAACATCTACAGTAATTTTAAATTCTCAAAAAGGTAGATATTTGTGGGAGGGCAGTAAAAAGAGTATAGATTTTTGCCATCTTGATCTAGTAAGAGAATCAGAAAATAACCATCAATTGAGCTATCCTTTTAAACAACCAGAAAAACGTGTTAATATTTATGATGAAATAAACAATACAGAGATTGATATATTAAGAAATAAATATGCAAAGAAGCGGAATTTCAAGGAACGTATTATTATCATTTTGTTTTTTTTGTTGCCTCAAAAATTTTTAAGAAAATGGATAAGAACAAAATAGAAGACATTTAGGAGAACATAAATGAAAGGTAAAACAAATCAGTTAAGGGCAGGTGTGATTTTATCATATTTATCTCAGTTATTACAGGTTCTGGTTACGGTGTTTTATACGCCCATTATGTTAAGGCTGCTTGGACAAAGTGAATATGGGTTGTATCAATTGGCATTTAGTATTGTAAGCTATTTATCGTTGTTTACATTTGGATTTAGTAGTTCCTATGTTAAATTTTATTCAAATTGTATTGTTGAGGATGATGCCGACCGATTAGTAGCAAGACTGAATGGAATGTTTTTTATTATTTTTTCGGTATTAGGATTTGTGGTGTTATTATTTGGAATTATTCTTATAGTTAATACCGAGACTGTACTTGGGGGGAATTTGACAGTTTCAGAATTGTCCATATCTCGTGGATTACTTGGAGTAATGATTGTTAATTGTGCACTTAATTTTCCGACAATTGTATTTAATAATTATATTATAGCAAAGGAGAAGTTTATTTGTCTGCAAACGTTAAATCTATTTGGCATTGTTTTAAATCCATGCTTGACATTTCCGATGTTGCTGATGGGATATAAGTCTATTTCTTTAGCAATTGTTTTGCTTCTGACAACTATAATGAAATTAGCAGTTAGTGCATTTTATTGTTTCAAAAAAATTGATTTCAAAATGATTTTTGGGCACATGAATTTTTCATTGTTTAGAAATATTGGTTCATTTTCTTTTTTTATTTTTTTAGAATCAATAGTTTCTATGGTCAACATTAGTCTAGATCGTTTTTTATTAGGAAAAATGGTTGGAAGTA
Organism: Lachnospiraceae bacterium; assembly: GCA_910575005.1. GTDB lineage: Bacteria > Bacillota > Clostridia > Lachnospirales > Lachnospiraceae > Petralouisia. The sequence goes on from CAJTCL010000011.1 coordinate 85,417, forward strand.
CAGCCGTTGCAATTTATGCTGTGGGAGGGCAGATTAATACACTTTATGCAACTCTTTCCACATCGATTTCATCCGTTTTTACGCCAAGAATTAACCTAATGGTTACAGAAAAAAATAAAGATAAAGAATTATCGGAGTTGTTTATAAGAGTCGGAAAGATACAATATAGTGTTTTGCTTATGGTATTGTTGGGTTTTGCCACATTTGGACAGCGTTTTATGATTTTGTGGGCTGGCAAAGACTATGCAATATCTTATTATGTGGCGATAATATTAATTTTTCCCAATACCATAAACCTGATACAAAATGTTGGTATAGAAATACAAAGAGCGAAGGGTATGCAGGCGTACAGAAGTATCATGTATTCTATAATTGCTATTTTGAATATTATTATTAGTATTCTATTAATTCGAAGATGGGGAGAATGCGGAGCAGCTATGGGGACATGTATTGCGTGGTTAGTGGGTAGTGGACTAGTAATGAACTGGTTTTATGCTAAATACGTGTGTTTAGATGTATCTAGATTTTGGAAAGAAATTTTTTTTATGTCGAGAGGATGTATTCCGTTAGTAATTATTGCAATATTGCTTCAAAAGTACATAAATAATTGTGTCTTGTATATGTATTTTCTTTTGATAATGGCATTTACATTTATGTATGTATTTTTAATGTATTTTTGGGGATTGCGGCAAGAAGAACGGCAACTTATGAGTTCTTATCTAAAGAAGTTTTTTAAAAAGTAGTGTATAATGGAAATTATTAGTTGTAAAATGAAATTATTAAACTGGTAACTGAGGAGAAAGGAAAAAATTATGTTCAAAGACAAAATATTATTAATTACTGGAGGCACAGGTTCTTTCGGCAATGCAGTATTAAATCGATTTCTGGACACCGATATTCGGGAAATTCGTATTTTTTCCAGAGATGAAAAAAAGCAGGATGACATGCGCCATGAGTATCAGATCAAATACCCACATGTAAGCAATAAAATAAAGTTTTTTATTGGAGATGTAAGAGACATTTCTTCTGTGAAGAATGCCATGTATGATGTGGATTATATTTTTCATGCGGCAGCATTAAAACAGGTTCCTTCCTGCGAATTTTTTCCAGTGGAAGCGGTTAAGACAAATGTATTGGGAACAGAAAATGTACTAACAGCTGCCATAGAAGCCGGAGTTAAAAAGGTAATTTGCTTGTCGACAGATAAAGCTGCATATCCAGTCAACGCTATGGGAACATCCAAGGCAATGATGGAAAAGGTTATTGTAGCGAAGAGCAGAACAATATCTCCTGAAAAGACAAGTATATGTTGTACCAGATATGGAAATGTCATGTGTTCCAGAGGTTCTGTAATACCATTATTTATTGAGCAGATAAAGGCGGGAACACCTATGACGATCACAGAAGCAAAGATGACACGTTTTATTATGAGTTTAGAAGAAGCGGTTGAGTTGGTAGTTTTTGCATTTCAGAATGCAACTTCTGGTGATATTATGGTACAAAAAGCTCCAGCATGTACGATTGAGGTATTGGCACAGGCAGTGGCAGAGTTGTTTGCTCCAGATCATGAAATGAAAGTAATTGGAATTCGGCATGGTGAAAAAATGTATGAGACACTACTTACGAATGAGGAATGTTCCAATGCCATAGATTTGGGTGATTTTTATCGTGTGCCATGTGATAAGAGAGATTTGAATTATGATAAGTATTTTAATCAAGGAAATAAAGAACGAGTGAAGCTATCAGAGTTTAATTCTAATAATACGCAATTATTGACTGTAGAGCAAGTTAAGCACAAACTATTGGAATTGTCTTATATTAAGGAGGAATTGGAATATTTTCAAGAAATAAAAACAAAGTTATAAAGTTCATTGTTGTTTATGAGAACTGTATATCTTAATAAAGGTTTTAGAATAGGAGTATGAAGTGAAGAATGAAAATTTTAGTAACCGGAGCCAAAGGGTTTATTGGAAAAAATTTAATTGTAACCTTGAATAACATTAATGCAGGAAAAGATAAAACGTTTGGGTTATTTGAGGAGATTATTATATATGAGTATGACATAGATACTAATCCAGCTTTATTAGATGTTTATTGTAAAGATTGTAATTTTGTATTTCACTTAGCAGGAATAAATCGGCCTAAGGAACAAAGTGAATTTATGACAGGTAATTATGGATTTACTTCAAAATTGTTGAATACATTAAAAAAATATAAAAATATCTCTCCTATTATGATTTCGTCTTCCATTCAGGCAGAATTGGACAACCCTTATGGTTGGAGCAAAAAAGCAGGGGAAGATTTGATTTTTTCATATGGAGAAGAAACGGGTGCAAAAATTTATGCTTATCGTTACCCTAATGTGTTTGGAAAATGGTGCCGGCCAAATTATAATTCTGCTGTAGCAACTTTTTGTTATAACATTGCCCATGATTTGCCAATTCAGGTGAATGATCCATCTGTGATTATGAATTTAGTGTATATTGATGATGTAGTTATGGAATTAATTGCTGCGTTAAATGATAATGTCCATATAAATGAAGAAGGGTTTTGTGTTGTTCCGGTTGTCCATACTATAACATTGGGTGAAATCGTAAAGTTGTTATATTCATTCCGTGATAGCCGGAATACTCTTAGTATACCAGATATGACAGAAGACGGATTTGTAAAAAAATTATATGCCACTTATTTAAGTTATCTCCCAACAGAACAATTTAGTTATCCATTGAAGATGAACGTGGATGAAAGGGGAAGTTTTACAGAGATCTTGCGGACATCTGATAGAGGTCAGTTTTCTGTAAATATTTCAAAGCCAGGAATTACCAAAGGAGAGCACTGGCATCACACAAAGAATGAAAAATTTGTGGTGGTCAGTGGTAAAGGTGTGATACAATTGCGTAGGATTGACAGTGATGAGATCATTGAATACCATGTAAGCGGAGAAAAGATAGAAGTAGTGGATATACCTACAGGTTATACCCATAATATTATCAACGAAGGTGATACAGATCTTATTACATTTATGTGGTGTAGTGAATGTTTTAATTCTCAGAAGCCAGATACATATTTCTTAAAGGTGGATGAGAAGAGGAAAGGAATAGATTAAAGAATGAATCAATTAAAATTAATGACAATCATAGGAACAAGGCCGGAAATTATCCGGTTGTCTGAGGTGATAAAAAAATGTGATATGTATTTTGATCAAGTGCTTGTACATACAGGGCAGAATTGGGATTATTCTTTAAATCAAATATTTTTTGAAGATTTGGGGTTACGAGAACCAGATCATTACTTGGAAACAGTGGGAACTAACCTTGGGGATACTATTGGAAATATTATTGCCAAAAGCTATAAAATTATGGTACAAGAAAAACCAGATGCCTTATTGATATTGGGAGATACAAATTCGTGCTTGTCTGCAATTGCAGCAAAGCGGCTTCATATTCCGATTTTTCATATGGAAGCTGGAAATCGTTGTTTTGATGAATGTCTGCCAGAGGAAACCAATCGGAGAATTGTAGATCATATCGCAGATGTCAATATGTGTTACTCCGAACATGCAAGAAGGTACTTGAATTATGAGGGAACAGCGAAGGAAAGGACTTATGTAACAGGCTCCCCTATGGCCGAGGTGCTTACTGCTAATTTGGAGAAAATAAAAAAAAGCCATGTATTGGAAACATTGAATATTGAAGCTGGAAATTATATTGTGTTATCAGCACATAGAGAAGAAAATATTGACAATGAGAAGAATTTTATAGCATTAATGAACGCAGTAAATGTAATGGCGGAAACTTATCAAATGCCCATTATTTATAGTACTCATCCAAGAAGTAGAAAATTTATTGAGGAAAGGGGATTTGAATTTCACCCATTGGTGAGAAAACTCGAGCCTTTTGGATTTTCAGATTATAATCACTTACAGTTACATGCATTTTGTGTAGTATCGGATAGTGGAACATTACCAGAGGAAAGTTCATATTTTAATAATAAGGGAATGTCATTTCCGGCCGTGTGTATACGAACAAGTACAGAGCGCCCAGAAGCTATTGATAAGGGAAATTTTGTAATAGGAAGTATCACTGCTACACAGGTATTACAGGCAGTTGATCTAGCGATAAATATGAATAAAAATGGTGATTTGGGGTCTAATGTACCAGACTATATAGAAGAGAATGTAAGTGCAAAGGTAGTTAAAATAATCCAAAGCTATACAGGTATTGTAAATAAAATGGTATGGAGGAAATTTTAATGGAAATACAAACAGAACGTGAGATAAACTTAATAGAGATATTTTGGCATATATTATTAGGATGGAGACAAATTATTTGTTTTGGTATTTTATTTGCTTTGTTAATTGGTGGAATGAAATATTCTATGAATATTAAGGCTTATCAAGCATCACAGAATATAGATATAGAGAAGGCAAAAATTGAACTTGGAAAAGAGGAACAAAAAAAACTTGCAGATGCTATAGATATTCAAAAGCGAATAGATGAATATGTGAATTATCAGAATACATCTGCTTTGATGCAGATTGATCCATATGAAAAGCATGTACTGGAATTGCAATATTATATTAAGTCAGATTATATCATTAATTATACAAAGGACAGTGAACGTGATTATACGAATGAACTTACCTCTATTTATTGTAATTATATTAATAGCGGAGAAATGGCACAGAAAATAATTGATGAGTCAGGTTTGTCTATTACACAAGAAGATTTTCGGGAGTTGTTGTCAGTGTCACAAGCTTCTAATACGATCTATATTACAATTAGTTTTGCAGACACGGACAAACTGGAAGTAATTTGTGAGGTGCTGAAGAATTATTTGCAGCAAAAAGAACCAGAACTGCAAAAGATAGGTTCTCACAGCTTAAATTTGATAGAAGAATCTCAAAATGTGATTGTAGATTCGTCATTGATAGAAAAGAAGAATTCGATTTATTCTAATATCACATCGCTTAATTCACAGTTAGATACACTAAAGGCAGGAATGTCATCGGAACAACAGACAATATTAGAATTAGAAGTAGAGAAAATGAGCGGTGAAAGTGAGGAAGAGGAAGTACCAAGTTTTAGTATCAAGTATCTGATCTTGGGTGCTATTATGGGTGGATTTCTGGTCTGTTTATGGATTGTATGTAAGATGATTTTTTCAGTAAAACTGCAGAATCCAGAAGAGATACGCAACCTCTATGGAGCACGATTATTTGGAGAAATCACCGTACATGGCAGAAAAAAACGTTTCTTATCCACTATTGATGATAAGATTATGGCATTAAAAAATAGAAAGAAGAAAAAAATGACAGCAGATCAGCAAATCAAAGTATTGTCTGCCAATATTGCTCTCTCTTGTAAACAACAGGGGATAGATTGTATTTATCTAACTGGAAGTGAATATGAAGAAATGGATAAGACCATATTAGATAAATTAAAGAAAGAATTATCAATGCAGCATATTAAAGTTAAAGATGGCGGAAGTATTTCATATGATGCTGATTCTCTACAATCAGGGATAGAAATTGGACATATTGTTTTTGTAGAACAGACAGGTCAGTCTATCTATGATGAGATTTACAATGAGATTAATTTGGTAAAGGAGCAACACCGCGATATATTAGGGTTTGTTGTGTTGGTGTAAGCGCCAGATCATGTATAGGAGGTGCCATTCATGGATATAATTTTAGGAGAAAAAAAAGAAGTTGTAGTCGATAACCAAGGAGAATTGGAGATTGGCGGACAAGAAGATGGGAAAATTTATCCTATGTATGACATCAAAGTGGACAAAGGATTTTATACTGTATTTGAGTTAAAAAGAAGATATGATTCAAAGGAAAAGCGGATTATATTGGACAGTGATTTTCAGCGTGAGAGCATCTGGACTCCTCAGAGAAAGGCAGAATTAGTGGAGAGCATACTGATGGGGCTTCCACTGCCAATCTTTTATTTTAACCAGGATAAATATGGGAGATTGATTGTGGTAGATGGAAGGCAGCGGCTGACAGCTCTTTTTGAGTATATGGACGATCAGTTTGCGTTGGGGAAATTAAAAATCCTTTCTAATATGAACGGCCTGAAATTTTCTGAGTTGTCTCCCTTGATGGCAAATAGATTGGAGGATTATCAATTGCAGGCGCATGTCATACTGCCTCCTACACCAGATAGAATTAAGTTTGATATTTTTGATCGGGTAAATCGGGGAGGAATGCAGTTAAATAAGCAGGAAATAAGGAATGCATTATATCAGGGAGAAGCTACCAAGCTGTTAAATCGTCTGGTAAAATGTGAGGAATTTCAAGAGGCTACAGGGAAGGCTTTTATCAGAGAAAAACGTATGAAAGATAAATATCTGCTAAATCGTTTCCTAGCATGTTGTTTTTATAAGTACAAAATGATAAAGGATGACCAGAGAAAAGAATATGTTTACAAAGATGACATAGATGAATTATTAGGAAATGGATTGGATATTCTAAATCATATGCAGCCGGAGGCAATTAGAGGCGTAGAATCTTCGGTGAAGCGTACGCTTAGCAAATCATTTTATTATTTGGGTGCGGATGGATTTCGTCTTAGTTATGGTGAAGGGAAGAGGCGAACTCCTATCAATATGAATGTGTTTGAGACGGTAATGATTATAATGTTGTATGCACCTGATGGAGAGAAAAGAAATAAGCAAAGGGTGAAAGAAACTATTTTAAAATTTTTGGAAAGTACGGATTTTAGGGAAAATATAGGAAATTATCGTGACAGCGCTGCAAAACTTAATTGGCGTATAAAACAGGCGGAGAAAATCGGAAAGGCCTTAAATAATGATAAAAAAATTGGAAATTGATAATTTTAAGAGTATAAAGCATCTGCAGATAGAATGTTCCGATATTAATTTATTGATCGGTATCAATTCTTCTGGAAAATCTTCTGTGATTCAAGGGCTGCTCTTTTTTGCCCAGAACATGGATGAACCCGTAGGATTAAATGGGGCATTGGCTGTCCTTGGAACAATGGAAGAAAATAAGTGCGTGTTTAGTAAAAATAAAGAGATTACAGTTGGAATTGTAAATGATCAGGAAAGAGAATTGAAGGTGAAGCTGTTTTATGAAGAGGAAAAACTTCAGCTTCATAGATCATGTGCTGTTGACGATTCAATTTTACAGGAGTATAGTGTGGAAAAGAGAAATGTTCAATATCTATCCTGTCATCGTATTGGACCGCAGAATGCTTATAAGAAAAATCTGGCGCTCAATGAGCTGATAGGAATCGAGGGCGAATTTGCTTTGGCATATCTGGATGGACATGGAGGAGATCCGCTGGCAGATGAATTGTGTAAGGAAAATCAGGATTATACACTGTCGGGGCAGGTAAACTGGTGGCTTAGCTATATTGCAGGCGCACAAGTCAGCACAGAGGCAATTACAGGAACAAACTTGATTAAGGTATCTTATGCCGTGGGAGAGTTGTCTAATTTAAGTTCTGAGAGTGTTGGTTCTGGGATCAGTTACTTGATCAGCGTTCTTATTATGTGCCTTTCATCCCCAGAAAAATCGGTACTAGTGATCGAGAATCCAGAAATACATCTACATCCTTCTGCACAGGCGAAGGTTTGTGAATTTTTATATTTTATAGCACAGTCAGGAAGGCAGTTGTTTATAGAATCCCATAGTGATCATATATTTAATGGATTTCGTGCAGGGATTGCCACAGGTGAGATGGACAAAGAAAAGATTAATATACAGTTTGTTAGTTTAAATGAGGAACATTTGACAAAGACCATGCGGGTAGAAATTGGGAGAATGGGGAGAATAGAAAACCAGAGAAAAGATTTGTTTGACCAGTTTGATTTGGATCTTAACAAAATGATTGGGGTAAGGGGAAATGATGGAAGTTATTGTAAATGATTTCTCATTGACAGGGCAGTTTCAATCCTGTGATGAATTCATAGATTATATGTTGGACGAGCTATGTCCCATATTAGATTTGATCATAGAGAAGCAAATTCCATTTTTAAAGAAGCAGGATTTTTATGATAATAAGATTACGGAAAAATTGTCATTAAATGATATTTTTCAAATCCATAATGATCCGGCAATTACAAAAATCAGGAACTATATAATTAAGTTAGCATATCACAAACCTTATTGGGGCAGTGAGGCACGAACAGATAAAAATGTAAACTATAGTTATCCGTCAAAGGGAGAGGAACCAAATTGTTTTACAGAGGCGATTGAGCGTAAAGATGCCTTATTTTCCTTCCCATTGAAGGAATATGAAACAGGAAGGTTTCAGTGTTATCGAAATGATAAGGCGTTATTTATACAAAATATTACAGGAAAAAAGACATTTTTTGATACATATTTAATGGATGATATAAAAAATATCCGATATATATTGGAGAGATATCCATTTGAACAATCCGTTATTTTGGCAGAGATAAAAGGAAAGTGTTATGCAGAGGAAGCACTTCTTAATAATAATTTAAAGCTTGAAGATATGCAAAAAATACTTATGTCCCTTCCAAAAATGATAGAGGGTATGGGGAATGGAAAGAAAAATAAATATTGGGACAGCCTTCGGGATGAGATATTTGAATTTCGTATAGACGTGAGTGATAATCGTGCATTTCGTCTGTTATTTTTCCACAATAATAGTATTGTTTTTGTGAATGGGTTTATCAAAAAGACGCAAAAAACGCCAAAAGATGAGATAGAAAAAGCTATAAAAATAAAAAAAGACTACCTTTATCATCACACTAAAACTAATTAGCTATTCTTATGAGTGAAAATAAGTTGGGGGGAATTGAAGATATAACAATACAGGACAACACCAGAAATATACAAACCCTCTTTAAAAAACAAAAATCTTGTGGTATCATGTATGTGTTATGAAAATTTAGCTTGAAACACATTAAGATAAGTCAGGAGGAAATCGAGATGGCGAGAGATAGACATTATGATGGGGATGAGGTGAGACGCGGGAGGAGAAAAAAGCGACAGAGGCGAAAGCTGATATTACTGATTGTGCTGGTTTTGCTGGTTCTGATTATGATTCCGCTGGCATTTACCTGGAGTAAGTATGAGATGATGGGAAAGATTGCCATTAAAGATAAGGATGTCAAGATCAATCAACTGGAACCAGAGACCAAGAAGGCCCTTGAAGGTTACGACAGTATTGCATTGTTTGGTCTGGATAACCGTTCTACCGGAAATTTTGAGAGCGGCAACAGCGATACGATTATCGTAGTAAGTATTAGTAAAGAGACCGGAGAAATTAAGATGGCTTCTGTCTATCGTGACACTTATCTGGATATCGATGAGAATAAATTCCGCAAGGCCAATGCTGCCTATGCCAATGGAGGCCCGAAGCAGGCCATAGAGATGCTCAATAAGAATTTAGATTTGGATATTACGGATTATGTCAGTGTTGATTTCAGTTCTTTAGTCGATGCAATTGATCTGCTGGGTGGAATTGAGATTGATATTGAAGAGGACGAAGTGGGATATATGAATGATTATATCACTGCCACCAATGAGATTACCGGACACACCAGCGGACAGGTATCTGCGGGACAAGGCGTACATGTGGACGGTGTGCAGGCGACTTCATACGCCAGAATCCGTTATACCACTGGTTGGGATTACAAGCGTACGGAGCGTCAGCGTACGGTAATTATGAAGATGTTTGAGAAGGCCAAGCAGTGTGATCTTTTGACCTTAAATAAGATTCTGGATGAGATGTTACCACAAATATCCACCAGTTTAAGTCCTACAGAGCTTTTGGGATTGGCAACCGGTGCTGGAAAATATCATATGGGTGAGAATACAGGATTCCCATTTGACAAGGAATCTGGAAGTGTTGGAAGCCAGGGAGATATGGTAATTCCAGTCGATCTGGAAAATAATGTTATTCAACTCCATCAGTTTTTGTATACCAATGAGACATATACACCTTCTCAGACTGTAAAAGATTTGAGCGCCACTATTCGGGCAAATACAGGGTATTAAGAGTAAGGCCCGAAAGCTCTTGACAGTGGTGGAGGACAGGTCATATCGTGATAATATCTATAAATTGTGAGCGTCAGAGGGTGGAAAAGATTGAAAAAGATATGGAAAAGTGTGAGAGTGTGCACAATTTTGTTTGTGTGCGCACTCGTTTTGGGGATTGGAATGAAAACAGAGGCAGCAGTGCCTGGCGTGACCAAGGTGCTTGAACAGATTGATGCTGGTCCCAATAGTGTGGAAATAAGCTGGGATGCAGTGATTGGAAATAATATACAGTATAAGGTTGAGTTGTGTGCTGATTCAACGTTTACTGGTGATGTGATGGATAATTTGGAATATAACAACAAGGAGCAGATTATAAGTGCAGCCACAAATCCAGATGAAAGTTTTAGCGGTTTGTCTCCAGGAAAGAAATATTATGTTCGTGTGACAGCATTTCGCAATACGGGTTATCCTGATTATATCTGTACCTGGGGCTATCCTTCTGATGAGATTGAGGTGGTTACAGCTCCAGCAAACAGTGATATTGCAAACTTTAAGCAGACAAAGGCGACTGAAACTTCGATCACACTGTCCTGGAAAAAGTATTCAGGAGCAAATGCCTATCAGCTTTCCTATGTAAAAAAAGGATCCAGCAAAAAGAAAACCATTCCGCTTAAGAATGTGAAATCATATACAGTTGAAAAGCTCAGCAAAAATGCAGAATATGAATTTTGGCTGTGGCCAGTAAAGGAGAGCAGTAGTGGTTTTCGTGCATACAATGGCAATGGCAGTGAATTGTATTGGTGTCCAGTTTTGCCAAGTAAGGTCACAGGCGTTGCTTCTACTTTTGAGGATCCATCCTCGAATGTGCTCAATATAAAATGGAATACACGTCCAACGGCTGTTTCCTATCAATACCAAATTTATCTAGATGGCGGCAAGAAAGCGCTGCTGACAGGGAAAACAACAAAAAATGTAAGTAAGACTAAGATCAACAGTGATAAGCTAAAAGGTCTGCGGTTTTTGAAAATAAGATTGCGCGCCTGTGTTAAGGTAAATGAAAGTTCCAAATATGGCGCTTGGTCAGATTGGTTTTATTTTTCTAGACAGCCGAAGGTAAAGCTGGCAAGTACGAAAAACGGAATGAAGGTATCATGGGATAAAGTAAACGGTGCCAGTAATTATTCCGTTTATATTTCCCAAAATAGAAGTTCTGGATATAAAAAAGTGCAGAGTACAACAAAAACTTCAACTATTGTCAATAAATGTGGAAAATCTGCTTTGAAATCTGGTAAGACATACTATTTTATTGTTGCAGCCAACAAGAAAGTGGGAAAAAAGAACTTTCAAAGTACTAGAAATTATTGTTTCTGGCGTATATATGGGAAGTAAAAGCAGATGGGAATACAAATGAGAGATAAAATAAAGAAGGCCAATTTAATTTTGGGAGGCAAAGAACCTTTGGATGATGGGATCCGCTTTCGTATTTTTGCAAGTTCCCTGGCAGGCGTGCATCTGATTTTGGCCGGAATTGCAGCAGCGCTAATGTGCCAACCACTTCTAGTTGCAAATCTAATTGTATGTCTGCTTGATTTGTTGAGTATTTTTGGAACTAGAAATGGAAGAAATTATTTCACATGGATTAGTATGGTTTATTTTGCATCCTGTTTTCAGTCTTTGTATGCCTGTGTACTGTTGGGATGGAGATATGGTTTTTCGCTTTATAATTTGACCATGATACCGATCTTGTTCTATTTTATGTATCTGACCAAATCAATTTCCAATCCAAGATGTTATGCCGTACTGTATACACTGATCAACTGTGTGGCCACCTTGGTGATTCGCAGGCTGGTATATGCAGGAGCGCCAATTTACTATTTTCCAATTCATACGGATTTTAAGATTTCATTTTTTAATAATATAGTGTGTTTTCTGTTTCTGATAAGTTTTTCTACGTTATTTATTCTGGAATTGAGCGTAAAGCATCAGGAATTAGAACAACAGAATCAAAAACTGATACGCTTGGCAAACTATGATGAATTGACAAATCTAAGAAACCGCAGAAGCATTTTGGCTGAGTGGAAGAAGTTACAACGCACAGATTATTGTGTGGTAATGGGGGATATTGATGATTTTAAAAAGGTCAATGACACTTATGGACATGAACAGGGGGATGAAGTTCTTAAGACAGTAGCCCAGAGTTTATCACATTCTGCAAATGATGTTGATTTTGTAAGCCGTTGGGGCGGGGAAGAATTTCTTATGATTATATTTGGTGATATTTCTAGTGCCTTAGAGGTGGCAAATAAAGTTCAGCAAAAATTAAAGGCCACAGAACTTAAGGTTGGAGATCAAAGATTACTTGTAACAATGACTTTTGGGATTTCTGAGTGCGGCAAGAAGCTTGATGGAGCAATTGATGAATTGATTCGGCAAGCAGATCAACGTCTTTATCTTGGTAAGAGGAGTGGAAAAAATTGTATTATTGTCAGCGATCAATAAAAAAAATATCATAGTAAATAATGGAAGTGTGCGGAAAGTTATTTCGTACACTTTTTCAAACCTTAGTAAAAATACGGGATAGGGGAAGTGGAAAGTTTTTGCAAGTTATATTTATATGGTTGTGATTTTGAAAAAATTATGGTACGATAGACTACGATTTATAAAGAAGAAAATTGAAATGGAGTGAGAAGTATGCAAAAGTGTAAGAGATGGATCGCGTTAATTTTGTCTGTATGTACGTTAATATCGTCAGTAGGGATCAATGTGCAGGCGCAAGAACCAGTTCGTGATACCATTTTGGATGTACAAGATCAGGAGACGATTTTGCAAGTGTCTCCAGATGAGCCAGAGATAGAAAGTGTGGAGACTCTGCCAGGTAAACTGAATTTTATTATGCAAGAGAGTGATTGTGTACAGACACCAGGTATGCAAAATATTGCTGCCAGTTTGGGAACAACAGACACAATCGTGGAGCAAGCAAAGCTCCATTATAAGCATAGAGCCAGTGGAGAGGAATTTACCGCAGAGGCAGTAAATACAGTGGACAATATGGTAAGATTTACCATGCAGTATACCGATAAAACACAAGCAGGAGTTTATGAACTAATAAGTATTTTCTATCAAAGTGACGGCAAAAAATATCAGGTGGTTTTTGCCGAACTTGGTATGGAAGTAAGTTATGGTGTAGATCAGGAGACAGACACAGAACCAGATGAGATACTGATTGATGAAGAGGTCTTAGAAGAAGTGGAGGCCAATGTAGTGTCTATGGACGGAGAGGGTAATGTGGTGTCTGAGAATTCTGTTGCAGATGTTTTGGGAGATTTACAACAGGAAAATGGGATGCGTGCTTCCTGGAAGGCAGCAGCGCCACAAGCGACAAATAAGGTAATTGTACTTGACCCAGGACATGACAGTACCCATGCAGGTGCAAGAGGAAATGGCTGCAAAGAGGAAGAGTTGGTGTTAAAAATTGCACAATATTGTAGAACTGAGCTGTTGAAATATTCTGGCGTAACAGTATATATGACCAGAGAGAGCAATGTTTGTCCTTATGGTGGTACTTCGGCTGACTGTAATGCCAGCAGAGTGGATTTTGCAGCGTCGAAAAAGGCCAGTGTTTATGTGAGTTTTCATCTCAATTCCAGTCCCAGTACCAGTCCGCATGGGGTAGGTGTTTACTATCCAAATGGAAGTTATCGGCCTGACCTTGGTCAAGAGGGCAAAGAATTAGCATGGCAAATTTATCAGAATTTGAGTGCATTGGGGCTGGCTACTTGGGCGGATGGAGTGTTGATACATAACTCAGAGAATAATACATTATATCCAGATGGATCCTTAGCAGATTATTTGTCGGTGATACGCAGAAGTAAACTGGCTGGGTTTCCGGCAGTATTGATTGAACATGCATTTTTGAGTAATGCAGGCGATGTCAACGGTTTCCTAAACACAGAGGAAAAGCTTAAGAATCTTGGTGTCGCAGATGCCAAGGGAATTGCGGCGTATTATGGGCTTTCGGTCGGCGGAGGCAGTGGAAATGGAAATAAACCGAAGATTGAATGGATTCAATCCCGAAGCAGTAAGAGCCTTAGAGTTCGCTGGGAACCAGTCAATAACGCTGTTTCTTATCAGGTTTACCGCAGTACAAAAAAGACAGGATCTTATAAGAAAATGGCAGAGTTAAGTGAAAATACTTATAATGATAAAAACTTAAAAGCAGGCACTACCTATTACTATAAAGTACGTGCCATATATTCTGATGGAAAGAAATCTTCTTTTTCCAGCATACACTCTGCCAAGACATTGGCAGCACCACAAATTACTAGTATTGTTTCAAGAAGCAACGGCAGGTTAAAGATCACCTGGAAACCTGTGGCTAAGGCAAAACAATATGAACTTTTGCGCAGTACAAAGAAAAATGGCAATTTCCAAAAGGTTGCTACCATATCAAAAAAGGCAGGGGAGACTTTTATTGACCTGAATCTTAAGACTCAGAAAAAATATTATTATAAAGTACGTGCCAGAGGCGGGGAGAAAAACGGTTACAGCAGTTATTCAGCAGTGTCTTTTGGTTGGGCGGTAAAAAAGACAGCGATTACCAGTGTTAGTTCCAAATCTAGCACATCTTTGCTGGTTAAGTGGAAAAAGGTCGACAATGCCTATGCATACCGAATTCAGAGAAGTACTTCCAAGAAGGGCACTTATAAGACTGTTGCAGAAGTGAAAGATGGGAAAACTTCTTATGTAGATCAGAATCTGAAAGCAAAAAAGAATTATTATTATAAGGTTCAGGTTATAAATCGGGTGAATGGTAAAAATGGAGCCAGTGGATACTGTAGTCCAACGGCAGGAAAGACAATTACTGGCACAACGATTACCTATGTGCGCTCTAAGAGCAGCGGCAGTATGGAACTAAAATGGAAAAAGGCTGCAGATGCTTTTGCCTACAGAATTAAGCGCAGTTTAAAAAAAGACAGTGGTTATAAAAAAATTGCAGAGGTTTTGGGCAGCAATGTCACTACATATGTAGATAAGGAAGCAGATGCTGGCAAACGTTATTATTATACAGTAGAGACGATTGTAAAACAAAATGGTGTAAAAGGTTACAGTGGAGATTCCAAACCGAAAAGTGCCGTAAATTTGCAGAAGATTAAAATTACTTCCACACGGGTGGATAATGGCGGGATAATATTGAACTGGGAGAAGATTTCTGGTGCCAATGGCTATCAGGTTATGCGCAGTGCAAACAAAGACAGTGGGTTTGAGGAGATTGCAAAGATAAACAAAGCAGAACTAACCAGTTTTACAGACTGGGATGTATCAGCGGGTGCCAGATATTTTTATCGGGTTCGTGCCCTTTGTGACGGAACTTATACTGGTTATGGAAGTAATTGTAAGACCACAGAGAAATGGATGCTCAGAGCACCAGATGGTTTGCAAGTCAAAACAGTAAGTTCGTCTGTTACTCCAGATACACCAGCGCAGATCATGTTAAGTTGGAATAAAGTCGATGGTGCTAATTCTTATGTAGTTTTGAAAAGTGTTGAAGAGAAGGAGAATTATGAAGAGGTAGCTGTTGTCAATGATGGTGAGAATTTAGCCTATACAGACAGCAAAGTACAGACTGGCGTTACTTACTATTATAAAGTAGCGGCTGTCGCAAATTTGGGACAAGAGAGCGGCAGAGGTGATGAGACAGTTCCAGTATCAGGAATTGTACCAGAAACAAGGTAAACGATAGATCAATTTAGAGGAGGAAATGGAGAGAGATATGAAGCCAGGAAACAAAACAAGACTGGCAGCGTGGCTGTTGACAGCAGCTATCCTGGCAGCCGATGTCTTTGGAAATGGTGGTTTGGCCTATGCCATGCAGCCCCAGGAGACAGAAGCAGCCGTGCAGCCAGAGCAGGACACAGAACAATTGTCAGAGGACGGCAAGACCACAGAAGATGAATTTATGGATGAGCTAGAGCAAGAGCAGGCAGAACATCCAGAAACTGAGATAGATGACAGCTCCAAACAGCCAGAAGAGGAGTCTGGTTCAAATATGGAGCAGAATAATACAGAAAATAGTGAAAATATAAAAGAAGAGAGGCAATTTGAGGAGGAAGACAGCAGAATACAGCAGGATGAGAGGATAGCAGATTCAGAGGATCAAGAGGACGCATTAGAGCAGGATATGTTGAGAACTCAAGCTCCGAATACAGAAAATCCAGCAGAACCAACAGCACAGGAAGCCTTTGCAGCGCTGCTTAAGGACTATGATATGTATGGTGTGCTTACGAATAGTGCAGAGATTCCTGTTTATCAGGAACCATTCACAGCTTCACCTGTAATACAGAAGCTTCCCAGTGGTTATCAAGTTAGATTTCAAAATGTAGTTTTGGGAACGGATGGCGTTTGGTTTCAAGTGGCTTTTGCAGTGAAGGGAGTAGAATATACAGGTTTTATTCAGAGTAATTTTGTGGTTTCTGAAGATACCAGGCTCACAGATTGGAGCAATCAATATCTCAATGGAACTGGGGAGAGAGGAACTGCGAGTAATGGTGTCAATGTACAGGCAACAGATCTTTCTGCATTTCCTTCCAGTTATCGTACATTTATCAAACAGATGATGCAGGCACATCCAAGTTGGTGTTTTGTACCAATGAATACAGGAATAGAATGGTCTGATGTTGTGGAAAATGAGATGGTTACAGCTAGGAATTTGGTGGATATTAATCATCCAGAAGATTGGAAATCGAAAGCACCTGGGGATTATGATCCTGAGGAAGGATATGTAATTCGTGATGGAGAAACTTGGGTGCAGGCCTCGGAGCCAATCGTAAAATATTATCTTGATCCAAGAAATTTCCTCAATGAAACATCTGTCTTTCAGTTTGAGCAGCTTACCTATAACAGTGCCTATCATAATGAGGCTGGGGTGGAAAGAATATTGAGCGGCACTTTTATGAGCAAAAAGAAGCTGGAGGATGGTTCTGGCGGTGGGATTACCTATGCCAAGGCATTTATGAAGATTGGAAAACAATTAAAGGTCAGTCCTTATTTTCTGGCCAGCCGTATTCGCCAGGAGCAGGGGGTCAACGGTGATTCTGCATTGATTTCCGGTACATATCCAGGATTTGAGGGATATTATAATTATTTTAATATTTCTGCATATGGATTGGGAGAGCAGGTCATTATCAATGGATTGACAGAGGCCAAAAAGGAGGGGTGGACGACTCGTTATGCTGCTCTGTATGGTGGAGCCAAGAAGACGGCAGAAAATTATATTTCCAAAGGACAGGATACCTTCTATCTGCAGAAATTTGATGTGGTTGGCGCCTATGGTGCTTTATATATGCATCAGTATATGCAAAATCTTTTGGCTGCGGACAATGAGGGGAAAAATGTAAAGAACAGTTATGCTGCAATGGGTGTTCTTGAGAACAGTTTTGTATTTAAAATTCCAGTTTATAACAATATGCCAGCTTCTCTGTGTCCATTGCCAGGAAATCCACTGAGTAAGCCTACCTTGAAAGTTTCCAAGAATGGTTATACGTCAGCAAAGCTCTCTTGGTCTCAGGTGGGAGGCGCGGATGCTTATCAGATTTACCGCAAAGAAGGCTCTAAGGGGTCCTATGTCAGAATTAAGACGGTAAAGGGGGAAACATCTACCTCTTATCAGGATAAAAATGTCTCCCCTGGAAAAACTTATTATTATAAAGTGCGAGCCTATGTAAAGCTCAACTCTGGAACAAAATTTTCGTCCTTTGCCAGTGAAAAAACAGCAAAGTTTACAATACCTGCTACTGATTGGACAAAATTTTATATAAAAACCTATACCTCAGTAAGGCTGTCATGGAAGCAAGCATCAGTGAGTGGCTATTGGGTTTATCGTAAGACAGATTCTGGCAAATTTACGCGGATTAAAACTTTAAAAGGGAAGACTAGTCTGACCTATACTGATCAGACAGTGCTTCCGGGACATACTTACTCTTATAAGATACGTGGTTATAAGACAATTGCAGGAAAGAATTATTCTTCCCCTTATACCAGTATAAAGACAGCGGCAATTAAAATAAAAGCGCCGCAGTTTAGCAGTGCTTCTGTCTCTGGAATCAATAAGGCGAAACTAAAATGGAAACAGGATTCCAAAGCCACAGGTTATTGTATTTACCGTTCTACGACAGAGAAAGGCGGCTACAAGAAAATTAAGACCATTAACAATAATAAGACATTGAACTGGACAGACAGCAGTATTTCCCCTGGAACTTCATATTATTATAAGATACGCTCCTATGTGAAATCTGAGTATGGAAAGGGAAACTCTGGTTATTCCAAGATTTTGATGGTCAATACAAGTATTGATAAGCCGTTGGTTTCTTCTGTTACTTCCTCAGCCACCGGAATTAAGCTGAAATGGAAAAAAAGCGAGAATGCCACTGGTTATCAGATTTATCGTTCCAGTTCATATAATGGAAAATATACTTCTGTAAAAAAGGTCACGAAAAATTCTTCCGTGACCTTTACGGATAAAAGTGTCACATTTGGCAAAACATATTATTATAAAGTCAGAGCCTATAAAACGATTGGCACAAGTACAAAATATTCCAGTTGGTCAGCCATTGTATGTGGCAGGCCAGAGCTTGAAGAAACACGTTTTACAGGAATTTCTGGTATCAGTTCCACAAAGGCAACCTTAAAGTGGAGTAAAGTTTCTGGTGTACAGGGCTATAAATTGTATCGGAAGACAGGCAAAAGCGGCAAATATAGTGCAATGAAAAGTATTTCCAGTGCTGCAACTACAAAGTATACAGACAAAAGCTTAAAAAAGAACACTACTTATTATTATAAAATACGAACCTGGAAGAAAGTAGATGGAAAGGTTCGTTATTCTGCATATTCCAAGGAATGGTGTGTGCAGACCCAATAAAAAGGAATTTTATCTATGAAGATTACACCTTATAAAATAAAAAAAGGGATTCGATATTTTAAGCATTATGGGCCCAAAGCCTTTTGGAATCGGTTGCGCGACAAATTGGAGCCGGAAGATGTGCCTTATGCACCGTGGTTTGAAAAATATAAGGCTGGAGAAGAAGAATTGGCTCGTCAGGTAAGACAGGAACAGAAATTTGTGTATCGTCCCTTGATCAGTGTGGTGGTTCCCTGTTATCAGACACCAGAGGATTATCTGCTGCAGATGTTGGATTCTGTGCGTTTGCAGTCATATAGTAATTGGCAGCTTTGCCTGGCGGACGCTACGCCTTCTGACCAAGTGGCCAAAGTAGTGGAAAGTTATTGTCAGCAATATTCAGAGACGAGAATTATCTATCGTCACTTACAAGAGAATCAGGGAATTGCAGGAAATACCAATGCGGGTATAAATTTTGCACAGGGAGAATGGATTGGATTGTTAGATCATGATGATCTCTTGGCGCCAAATGCTTTGTATGAGATGGTTGCTTTGATGAATCAGGAACCACAGATGGAAGCACTCTATTCTGATGAAGATCAGGTGGAAGAGACAAGACATGGGTTAGAACACAAAAAGCCACATTTTAAGCCAGATTTTAGTCCTGATCTTTTGCGTTCCAACAACTATATCACTCATTTCTTCTGTGTCAGGTGCAGCGTGGTGCAGAAGACAGGTGGGCTGCGGGCTGAATTTGAAGGCGCTCAGGATTATGATTTTATTTTACGTTGTACCGAGATTGCGGCTATGGTTGGGCATGTGCCGAAAGTTCTCTATCACTGGCGGGTTCACAGTAATTCCACCGCAGATAATCCCTTGAGTAAGACATATGCTTATGAGGCTGGTCAGCGTGCTTTACAAGAACATTTAAAACGAGTGGGACAGCCAGGAGAAGTCAGCCAGTTGATGCATTTTGGATTTTATCGGGTAAAATATCCAGTCAAGGGAAATCCACTGGTGTCCATCTTAATTCCCAATAAAGATCAATCAGATACTTTGCGCCGTTGTATAGAATCCCTGATGAAATCTTCATGGCAGAATTTTGAAATTATTATTGTGGAGAATAATAGTCAAGAATCAGAGACTTTTCAATATTATCAGGAACTCTGTACACAGTTTAGAGAAAATGATCCCCAGTTGCCAGAAAATCAAACACAAGCGATTTATGGGCAGGGTACATTGCCAGGCGGACAGTTGGTCAAGGTGGTAGTTTGGGAGAGTGGTTTTAATTATTCGGCAATCAATAATTTTGGCGCTTCCTATGCACAAGGTGAATATTTCGTGCTGCTTAACAATGATATTGAAATGATTACGATAAACTGGTTGGAAGAGATGCTGGGCAATTGCCAGAGACCAGAGGTTGGCATTGTTGGGGCAAGGCTCTATTATCCAGATCAAACGATTCAACATGCAGGTATTGTACTAGGAATTGATGGTATTGCTGCAAATATGTTTCCAGGGCTGCGTCGTGGGCAGGAAGGTTATTACCATAAAGCGGCAATTCAACTAAATTACAGTGCAGTGACAGCGGCCTGTTTGATGGTATCACAAGAGATTTATCAAAAGGTTCACGGATTGGAAGAACAGCTTGCAGTAGCTTTTAATGACCTGGATTTCTGTCTGCGCGTCTGCAAGGAAGGCTATCTAGTGGTATATGATCCGTTTGTGGAGGCATATCACTACGAGTCAAAATCCCGTGGAGAGGAAGATACAAAGGAAAAGGTATATCGTTTTGGGGAGGAGATAGAGTTTATTCGTACACGCTGGATTGACTTGTTAAAGAAAGGGGATCCATATTATAATCCTAATTTTTCGCTGAAAAAGTGTAATTATGCTTTAAAACCTTAAGCCAGAGTATGTGATTATCTCTAGATTGGCTGACGAGCGAATGATAACTAATATAATAACAATGATTGGGGCGGTTTTTTAAAACTTGCCCTTTTCCCAATTCAATGCTACAATAGAGGGAACCAAAAATATACAGAATTGGATGGATGTGAGAAGAGACACATGATGAAAGTATTTATATGCCCAAAATGCGGAAGTATTACAACAGTATCTCGCAGAAAAGAGATATTTTGCCATAAATGTGGTGGAACACAGATGATTCCTGCTAAGCTTACATTTGCAAAATATAGTGAGATGGATGAACAACAGAGAAAAGATTACTCAGAAAGTTGGCTGTACATACGGAATCATACTTCCGGTGAAGTTTAGGAAAACACTGTTCAGGTTTACTAAAAAATACAGTGCAATCTTAAGAAATTATTAATACAATTGCCGTTGTTTTGTATAAAAGAGCTGTTGTATGATGTGATAAGCGTGACTGCACACAAATTTTGACTATGGACTTTTGAGGATTGAATTATGTACAAAAAGCAGAAAAAGAGCTGGGTAAAGCATCTGGATTTTTTGATTTTGGATGTGCTTTGTCTGGAAATTACGTTTTATCTGTCCTGTCTGGCCAGGCTGGGACATTTCCATAGCCATTCTGGAATCAGCCAATATTATAACCGTTTGGCAGTACTGCTTTTACTGATTGATATCTGTGTTGTATTTCTTGCAGAAGCATATACTGGAATTTTGCGAAGAAACCGGATTCAGGAATTGAAAGCGGTGATTATGCACTGCAGTACCATATTTGCAGCGATCACAGTCTATCTTTGGGGCACAAAACAGTCTGAAATCTATTCCAGACAGGTGATCCTGGTATTTTGGGGTGTGTCCATTGTGGTGGAGTATTTTGCCCGTTGTCTATGGAAAATTTATATCCGTCAGCGCATGATTCGCGGCAAACGATTTACGCGGTTGGTGATTGTGACAGAGGAACGTTTTGCAAAGCAGTGTGTTTCTGATTTTCAGAAGGACAGATATAAAGAGTTTCAAGTGATTGGTGTGGTGGTTGTAGATGAGGACCGAACAGGAGAGATGATTTGTGATGTGCCTGTTGTGGCCTCTGCGGATAGTTTTCTTGAGTATGTCCGTCTGAATGTGGTGGATGAAGTCTTTATCAATGGGAATACTAGAGAAAGCAGTGAGGCTTTGGCAAATGAGTTGTTGGAACTTGGTTTGACGGTGCATTTTAATCTTGTGCGGGAGTCTCGATTGATGCCGAATAAATTGGTAGAGCAGTGCGGAAAATATTTGGTATTGACAACCAGCATGAAAATAGCTACCAATCGGCAGGTATTTTTAAAACGATGTATGGATATTGCAGGCAGTCTGGTGGGATTGATTTTAATGGTAATTGCATTTTTAGTTTTTGCACCTTTCATTAAGCTACAATCACCAGGGCCGATTTTTTATGCGCAGACCAGAATTGGCAAAAATGGGCGTCGGTTTAAATTTTATAAATTTCGTACCATGATTGTCGGTGCAGATGATATGAAAAAAGATCTGATGGAACACAACGAGATGCAGGGGCTGATGTTTAAGATGGAGGAGGATCCGAGAATTTTTCCAGTAGGAAAAGTGATGCGTAAATTTTCCATTGATGAACTTCCACAGTTTTGGAATGTGCTTAAGGGAGATATGAGTCTGGTAGGGACAAGACCTCCCACAGAAGATGAATTTGAGCAGTATGAGCTGCATCACAAGGCCAGGCTTGGTATTCGGCCAGGACTGACGGGTATGTGGCAGGTCAGCGGCAGAAGTGATATCAAGGATTTTGAAGAAATTGTTGCCTTGGACACCCAATATATATCCAACTGGTCGCTTGCTATGGATATACGGATTTTATTTCGCACAGTGGGTGTAGTACTGACAGGAAAAGGATCATCATGATAGATATTTCAATTACGATCGTAGCCTACAATGACGAAGTGGATGTGAGAAATGCGGTATGTTCTATCTTGGAGCATACCGCAGTGACAATTTCCAAGAAGATTTATATTGTAGACAACAGTACAAAAGAAAATACACTGTCTTTTCTTGCAAAAGAATATAAGGATGTGGATTATCAAAAACCAGAAAAAAATCTGGGGTTTGGGGGAGGGCATAATTATGTGCTCAATAACCTCAATTCCAAGTATCACGCAATTGTAAATCCTGACATTCTCTTGACAGAGGACAGTTTTTTGACGTTGATGGGATTTCTGGAAAAAACTGGAGCAGGTATGGTGGTTCCCAGACTGACCGATGAGCAGGGAGAACTGCAGTCTGTATATCGGCGTGAGCCGACATTGTTGGATATGGCAATTCGTATGTTTTTTCCTTCTCTTTTTAAGAAGCGTCAATCGTACCATACCATGCAGGATATGGATTATGGGAAACCATTTCGGGTGCCATTTGCACAGGGCAGTTTTCTGGTAATTCGTACAGAATTGTTTCGGGAGTTGGGAGGATTTGACAATCGTTATTTTATGTATATGGAAGATGTAGATCTTTGCAGGCAGGTAAATATAAAAAGCAGTCTCTGGTATTGCCCGAAAACTTCTGTGATCCATAAATGGGAACGAGGTTCACACAAAGATTGGAAGCTGTTAAAGCTTCATTTAACCTCTATGTTTCAATATTTCAGAAAATGGGGGTGGAGGCTGTGTTAGAGAAGAATGTCCGTGTCTCTGTGGCGATGGTAACATACAATGGCGCTGCGTATCTTCGTCAGCAGATGGATTCCATTTTGGGACAGTTGGGAGAGCAGGATGAATTGGTGGTTTCTGATGATGGTTCCAAAGATCATACAGTTTCAATTCTCAGAGAATATCAGAAGAAAGATTCCAGAATTCGTCTGCTTCAAGGGCCTGGTAGGGGGGTTAAGTGCAACATATCACATGCCCTGCAAAATACCAGAGGAAAATATATTTTTCTTGCCGATCAGGATGATATCTGGCTGTCGGGAAAAGTGGAACAGGTATTGCAGGCGTTTGAGAGGCAGAAGGCAGCCGTTGTGATTCATGACGCCAGAGTATTTGTTGGTGAGAACATTTCAGATGTTCTTATGGAATCTTTTTTTGAGTTTCGAGGCGCTAAGCCTGGGGTATTAAAAAATATAATCAAGAACAGTTATATTGGCTGTTGTATGGCTTTTCGGAGGGAGTTGTTGGAGGTGGTTCTGCCAATCCCAGAGCAGATTGAAATGCATGATCAGTGGATTGGGATTCTAGGAGATTATTACATGGGAAAATCCTGTTTTTTGCCAGAGCCATTATTGTTGTACCGCAGACATGAAAAGAACCAATCTGCAATGACACATTATGGATTTGGCAAAATGTTACGGAACCGTTTGGTGTTTTTGGGATGTTTTTCAAGAAGGATATTATTTCATCACCGTAATAGGAATGAGTAGTTATGATATTTTTGTAGAAATGAAGAAAATAATGGTTGATAAATGACAAGAAATATTATAATATTAGTCATAAGTGTGTAATATTTATAAAATATATCAGTAATAAACTAGAAATAATCAACGGGTAGGGTGAAGGTATGGCAAGAAAACAGGATGGAAATGAGAATACAGCAAACAAGAAAGCCAAAAAAGCAAAAAAAATCAGGAGAAGAATTTTTTTAGTATGTGCGGAGCTATTGTTGCTTGGCGGTGTTGTGGCGTGGCTATGGACTGATTCTAAGATGGACAAGATTACCACCGATGACACTTTTCATGCAAAAGAGGTGAAAAATATTGAGCTCACGAAAGAGACACAGGATGTTTTGGGTGGATATACAACATTTGCTTTGTTTGGATTGGACAACCGGGATGAAAGCACTTACAACAGTGGTAATTCAGATGTTATTATGGTGGCAAGGATTGATAATAAGACCAAGGAAGTGCGTTTAGTGTCAGTGTATCGCGATACATTTTTGAAGATGGCAGATTTGGACAATACAGAGGCTTACAGTAAGGCCAATGCAGCCTATGCAGTGGGCGGGCCTAAGCAGGCAGTTCGTATGTTAAATACAAATTTGGATTTGGATATTCAGGACTATGTTTCTTTTGATTTTAGTGCAGTGGCAGAGGCTGTGGATATTTTAGGCGGCGTGGAAGTAGAAGTGACGCCGGAGGAAGCAGGGCACCTAAATAATTATTGTATTGAGACTTCCAAGGTGACAGGCAAGAGTTATGAACCGCTTCCAGAGATTGCTGAGACAAAGAGTTACACATTGAATGGTGTTCAGGCAGTTTCCTATGGGCGAATCCGTTATACATTGGGGGATGATTTTAAGAGGACGGAACGTCAAAGGCTTGTGCTGAATAAAATGGTAGAAAAGGCATTAAATTCTGATGCTGTAACGATCAATAAATTGATCGACGCAGTATTCCCCAAGATTCAGACCAGTCTGGGTAAGGCAGAGTTGCTTTCTATGGCTATGGATGCATTTAATTATAAAATGGGAGAGAATGCGGGATTTCCATTTGATTTTCGCAATGTGGTAGTGGATATTGCTTATCAGAAGGAAGATGCTGACTGTGTAATTCCGGCAGATCTGGCAAGCAATGTCAAACAGCTTCATGATTTTTTATACGGGACAACAAGTTATACTGTGACAGAGAGCGTGCAGAGCATCAGTGATGAGATGGAATACAGGACTGGCGTGGCTGGGGAGAGCAGTGAATAGCAGGAGGACAGAATATGTGCGGAATCGTAGGTTATATTGGAGTATCACAGGCAGCGCCGATTTTGCTGGATGGATTGTCAAAATTGGAATACAGAGGATATGATTCAGCTGGAATTGCGGTTTATGATGGGGAAAATATTAAGGTACAAAAGGCAATTGGGCGGCTGAAAGTGCTTAGTGAGCAGACTCATGATGGTGCTACTATGACAGGCATGGCCGGAATTGGCCATACTCGTTGGGCTACACATGGTGCTCCATCCAACCAAAATGCCCATCCTCATTTTAATCAGGAGGAGACCATTGCTGTTGTACATAATGGTATTATTGAAAATTATCTGAAGCTCAAAAAACATCTGGAGGGAAAAGGTTATCAGTTTGTGTCAGATACAGATACAGAGGTAGTGGTTCATCTTTTGGACTATTATTATAAGGGGGATCCAATCGAGGCGATTACTAGAGTGATGCATCGTGTGGAGGGTTCTTATGCCCTGGGGATCATGTTCAAGGCCCATCCAGGGATTTTGTATGCGGTGCGAAAGGATAGTCCTCTGATTGTAGGTCATGGCAAGGACGGCAATTTAATTGCTTCTGATGTGCCGGCAGTCCTTAAATATACCCGCAATGTATATTTTATTCAAAATGAGGAAATTGCTGTTCTATCAGAAGAGGATATTTCTTTCTACAATGTTGATGGCGAGGAGATAACAAAGGAATCTACCACGATTGATTGGGATATTAATGCCGCAGAAAAAGGCGGATATGAGCATTTCATGTTAAAAGAAATGTATGAGCAGCCACAGACAGTCAGAGATACGCTCAATCCTCGAATTAAGGATGGTACGATAGATATTGAAGAGCTTGGCATGTCTGAGGATGAGATTTGCAGAATCCGCAAGATACATATTGTTGCCTGTGGTTCGGCGTATCATACAGGAGTAACTGCCAAATATGTATTTGAAGGGATTGCGCGGATTCCAGTGGAGGTAGATCTGGCCTCAGAATTTCGTTATCGGAATCCAATTTTGCAGCAGGATGAACTGGTGATTATCATCAGTCAGTCCGGCGAGACAGCGGATTCTTTGGCTGCACTGCGGGAAGCTAAAAACAGAGGCATTAAGACTTTGGGTATTGTCAATGTGGTGGGAAGTTCGATTGCCAGGGAAGCTGACAAAGTGATGTATACCTGGGCAGGGCCGGAGATCGCGGTAGCCACCACCAAAGCATACAGTGCTCAGTTAGTGGCAGAATATCTGTTAGCTATTAAATTTGCGCAGATTCGAGGAGAGATTACTGACACAGAGGTTGCCTCATATCTCAAAGATTTGCAGAAACTGCCAGAACAGATAGAGATGCTTTTGAGCAATAAGGAAAAGATTCAGCATTTTGCAAATCGTTATATCTCTGCAAAAGATGTGTTTTTTGTGGGACGTGGCTTGGACTATGCAATTTCTATGGAAGGTTCTCTGAAGTTAAAAGAGATTTCCTATATCCATTCTGAGGCATATGCGGCAGGCGAATTAAAACATGGCACGATTTCTCTGATTGAGGAAGGGACATTAGTTGCAGCAGTTGTGACACAGGAAGCACTTTATAAGAAGACAATCAGCAATATTGTAGAGCTTACCAGCAGAGGCGCTTTTGTGCTTGCTGTCACGAATACTGGAAATACAGAGATTGAGAAAGCCGCGGATTATGTGATTTATATTCCACAGACAAATCGATGGTTTACAAATTCCCTGGCCATTATTCCGCTGCAGCTTTTCAGTTATTATGTTTCGGTTGGCAAGGGCTGTGATGTAGATAAACCACGTAATCTTGCAAAATCTGTGACTGTGGAGTAAACTTGATCTTGGAAATGTGTAAGATCAGACAACAGATAGATTGGTAGCTATTACAAAGACAGTATGTTTCCTGTTGCTATAATAAAATCGTATACCATTAAGAGGGGTTGTTGTAAAATGCAGCTTATATACAATATATGGATGGGATTCTTGCGTTTTAAATGCCATATTTTGTATATATTAGCTATTTTGCGGCACCCTTTTTGTGATAGAAGATTACGATCAATTGCAGTGGGTAAATTTGTTTTTACAGTTATGATTTGCAATAATGTTGATGTAATTCATATATTTTTTGTTTTATAAGTTCTATTAGTTCCAAAGGCTCCAATACAGTGGCATTGTTCCCAAACGGCAAGATATAATCGGCAACCCATGCTAAAGACGCATGATTTATTTCCATGTCGATTATCCCATCGCCTGCTGCAAATATTTTTAATCCGGTTGCCAGTAAACATTCACTTTCACAGCGTTTTACACCTATATCCGTCAGTTGGATTTTCAGGTGGTAGTCGTTTTTAATCTCTGTTTTTTCAAGATATTCTTGAATAGATGCGGGGATAGGATATGTTCCTTTTGGATAGGGTTTTTCTGTTAAGATTTCCTTGATACGGTCAACGCGGAACACTCTGATTTGATTTGCTGTTGTGCAGTAGGCGGGACAATACCAAAGGCCATTCATGGCATATAAGCCGATCGGTATAATTGTGCGCGTATTTTCGGAATATGTTGAGGAATATCGGATCGTTACAGCGTGATGGTTTATGACTACAAGAAACATTGATTTAAGCAAGGGTGAATCACAATGCCTGTCTGGAATCCAGAATACGATTTTGTTTTGAATCTGTGTGATACTGTTTTGCACATCTAATGGCAGACAATTCAAAAATTTTTTCAGGACGGATATTGTTTCCTGTTCAAAAGGTAAGTCACGATAATATTGCAAGGCTTGACAGGCAAAGAATATGGCTTCTGCTTCATTTTCTGAAAAAGCAATCGGCGGTAAAATACATTCTTTCAAAATATGATACCCACCCGCCGCCCCAACTTCAGAATAAAGAGGAAAGCCAGCTTGTTCTAATTCTTGCAGATCACGCAAATATCATATGGAAAAGTTGATGTACATAATGATGATTGAGAAAAGCAAGACCTATCATAAAATGACAAAACAAGTAGTGATAGAACATGTTGAGAACATAAGAAAATTAGATGATGATGGAAAGCTGGAAATCTGTGGTGTCTTTAAAGGCTATCCAGGCATGGCAGGTATGTATATCCTAAAAACAGAAAGCCGAAAAGAGGCGGAAGAAATTTGCAATACAGAGCCTTTGGTTGTGGGAGGATATGCAACCTATAAATTAGTCGGTTTACAGATTGCAAATCGGGAAAACAATTACTTATTGTAATTGAAAAAACACGGTTTTTTAAAATATTAGTCACAGATTTATCACAAATATTCCGTAAACTGCTTATTAGAAACAAAGAGAAAATAAAACAAAAGCATAAACGGAAGGAGTTATTGATTATGGATAATAGATTTAATGATTATAATAATGAGAACAATTTTGATAACACAAACAATATGGAGAATAACAACAATATGGGAACTGTTGTGGAAAATAACAGTAATATGGGAACTGTTGTGGAAAACAATCATATGAGTAACGCTGTAGAGAGCAGCAATTCAAATGATGTTGGTGCAGCTAATAGTGCTAATTCAGAATCCGTTACAAGTACTGGAGCTTCCGGCGCAATCTATTCCTACAGTTATATGAATCATAATAATCAGGAGCGCAATCCTAATTATTATGAGAGAAAGGAAGAAGAGAGCAGCACACAAAGAACATATACAACAGGGAGCTATGGCACAACACAAAATCAGAGTTATACAGGTGCAGAAACGGCAGGCCAGAATAATTCCCATATGCCAAATTTCAATCAGGCAGATATGAATCAGCAGGCTTATACAGAGGGAAATACAGAAAATCAGGAAGATGTAAGAAGGGCAAGATTTTATCAATCTACCAATCAGAGCAATCCTACTGGGACTGATAATGCATCTTCTGACCATACAAAAGGAAATTTTGGGAAAAAGAAAAAACAGAAAATGTCTGGCATGAAGAAACAGCATGGATTTGGGATGATGGTCATAAAATGTGCGGCGCTTGCTTTGGTATTCGGTTTGGTGTCTGGCACTGTATTTTATGGAACAGGAATGGCTTTTGAGCATACAGTGGGCGTGAATAAGTCATCCGCAGAATTGACATCTGAAGGTACTGGAAGCAATCAGAAAGCAGTACCAAATGGCGGCAGTCTGTCAGCTACTAATGTCAGTACAGCAACGACAGTGACAGATGTATCTGATATTGTGGAAAATGTTATGCCCTCTATTGTCTCAATTACCAATATGGGACAGATGGAAGCAGATTTCTTTGGACGGACATTTCAGCAGGAGACTTCCAGTGCTGGGAGCGGAATTATTATGGGGCAGACAGATGATGAGATTTACATTGCCACCAATAACCATGTGGTTGCCAATTCCAATCAGCTTACTGTGAATTTTATTGATGATCAGCAGGTGACAGCAGAGATCAAAGGAACAGATGCCAGCACAGACTTAGCTGTACTTGCTGTAAAAGTAAAAGATATTCCAAGCGATACCATGAAGAAGATTAAAGTTGCAACTGTTGGTAATTCGGATGATATCAAGGTGGGGCAGTCAGTAGTGGCAATTGGAAATGCTTTGGGCTATGGACAATCTGTTACCACAGGTGTGATCAGTGCCGTTGATCGTGAGGTGACAGTACAGGATGAGACTACTGGAGCTTCTATTACCAATGATTTGCTGCAGACAGACGCGGCAATCAATCCTGGAAACAGTGGAGGAGCTTTGCTGAATATGAATGGTGAGGTTGTGGGAATTAATTCTGTCAAATATTCTGATACTCAGGTGGAAGGCATGGGTTATTCCATTCCTATTTCTGCAGCAGAGCCGATTATCAATGATTTGATTACCAGAGAGGTAGTAGATGAGTCCAATTCCGCATTCTTAGGTGTGGCAGGTCAGGATGTCACAGCAGAAGTGTCACAGAGTTTTGGAATGCCAGAAGGCTTATATATTACTATGGTGACAGAGAATAGCGCTGCGGCACAGGCAGGGATTAAGAACGGTGATGTAATTACAGAATTTGATGGAAGAAAGATAAAATCTATGGATAGTCTGCAAGAGATTATGCAGTATTATGCGGCAGGCTCTGAGGTGGAAGTGACATTGCAAATCAATGAAAATGGAGAGTGGAAGGAGCAGAAAGTAACAGTTACACTTGGCAGGAAGAACAAATAATTTTTTCTTTTAAAATTCCCTGAAATATGGTAGGATAGAAATAAATCGAGACGCCAATCCGGATTATGTCTGGATTGGCGTCCTATATATATGGAGGGATTTTTTATGAGGAAGAAGAAAATCGTAATTGCTTTAGGACATGATGCGTTGGGAACCACACTGCCAGAACAGAAAAGCGCAACAAAGAGAACGGCAAAAGCAGT
The DNA here is from genome assembly GCA_910575005.1 of Lachnospiraceae bacterium. Taxonomy (GTDB): domain Bacteria; phylum Bacillota; class Clostridia; order Lachnospirales; family Lachnospiraceae; genus Petralouisia. Next base: position 116,294 of record CAJTCL010000011.1, read on the forward strand.
GGCTGATTTTATAAAAGATGATTATCAGGTTGTGATTTCTCACAGTAATGGTCCTCAGGTTGGAATGATTCATACTGCTATGGCTGAGTTTTGCCGTATTTACCCAGAGTATACGGCGACACCGATGTCTGTCTGTTCTGCAATGAGCCAGGGATATATCGGTTATGACCTTCAGAATGCCATTCGCACAGAACTTTTAAATCGTGGTATTTACAAACCAGTTTCTACAATTTTGACCCAGGTATCAGTAGACCCCTATGATGATGCATTTTATCATCCCACCAAAGTGATCGGACGTATTATGACCGAGGAGGAAGCGGAGGCAGAGGAAAAGAAGGGCAATCATGTGGTTAAGACCAAGGAGGGCTATCGCCGAATTGTGGCTGCTCCTAAGCCAGTGGATGTTGTGGAAATTGATGCGATTCGAGCTCTGCTAGATGCAGATCAGATTGTGATTGCCTGCGGCGGTGGTGGGATTCCGGTGCTGGCACAGGGTAATAATTTAAAAGGAGCCAGTGCAGTGATCGAGAAGGATTCAGCAGCCGGAAAGCTGGCAGATCTGGTGGATGCAGATCGTCTGGTCATTTTAACAGGCGTAGAGAAGGTATGTTTGAATTTTGGTAAGGAAAATGAACAAAAGATAGATGAGATGACAATATCTGAGGCCAAGAAGTATATGCAGGAGGGACAATTTGAGGCTGGTACAATGCTTCCCAAGATTGAGACAGCGATTGAGTTTATTGGAAATTCTGCGGTACGCAGTGTTCTGATTACGAAGTTGGATGTCTCAAAAGAAGACAGCATGGGCACTGATGGCACTGTGATTCACAAGTAAATAGGAGAGTGTATGATGAAGAATATGAGAAAAACAAAAATTATTTGTACGTTAGGACCATCCACGGACAAGGATGATGTATTAAGGCAACTGATGCTGGAGGGAATGAATGTTGCCAGATTTAATTTCTCCCACGGAACCCATGAGGAACAGGGGGAGCGCTTGAAAAGAGTACAAAAGCTGCGTGAAGAGCTGCATTTGCCAATTGCCACATTGTTAGATACCAAAGGACCGGAGATTCGGCTGCGCGAGTTAAAAGATGGCAAAGCAATGCTTAACGCTGGACAGAAATTTGTTCTGACCACAGAGGAAATTTTAGGAGATGAGAATAAAGTCTCCATTACCTACAAGGATTTAGTCAATGATGTCCAGGCGGGTTCAAGAATTTTGATTGATGATGGACTGATTGAGTTGGCAGTAGATGAAGTTACGGATACCGAGATTTGCTGCCATGTGGTGAATGGTGGTTTGATTTCTAATAAGAAGGGGGTCAATGTGCCCAATGTAGAACTGTCCATGCCTTATATCAGTGAAAAAGATTATGAGGATATTGTCTATGGTATTGAAAATGATTTTGATTTTGTGGCGGCTTCTTTTGTGCGCACGGCAGATGATATTTTGCAGATTCGCAAGATTTTTGAGGAGAAGAACTGCCACAATATCAATATTATTGCCAAGATAGAGAATATGCAAGGGGTAGATCATATTGATGAGATTATTCGCGTGTCAGATGGAATTATGGTGGCCAGAGGAGATATGGGAGTGGAAATTCCTCTGGAAGATGTGCCGGTAATCCAAAAGATGATTATCAAAAAGGTAATTGAAGCGGGCAAGCAGGTAATTACCGCCACACAGATGTTGGATTCAATGATGAAAAATCCAAGGCCGACCAGGGCAGAGTCTACAGATGTGGCCAATGCCATCTATGACGGAACCAGCGCGATTATGCTTTCTGGTGAGACCGCCGCGGGCATGTATCCAGTGGAGGCATTAAAGACAATGGTAAAGATTGCCATTCGTACCGAGCAAGATATCAATTATACTGCCAGATTTAAGCTGAGGGAGACGATGAGCAATCCAGATATCACCAATGCCATTTCTCATGCTACCTGTACCACAGCCATTGATTTGAATGCGGCAGCGATTATCACAGTAACACAGTCAGGAAAGACAGCGCGCATGATTTCTAAATATCGTCCAGACTGCAATATTATTGGAGGCAGTATGCATCATAAAGTTTGCCGTCAGTTAAATCTCTCCTGGGGAGTAACACCTCTGGAAGTCTATGAGAAAGATGATGCGGACGAGCTGTTTGAACATGCGGTAGATATGGCAGAGAAGGCAGGTCTGGTATCTATGGGCGATATCACTGTGATCACAGCAGGTGTGCCGCTGGGGGTTTCTGGAACCACCAATATTTTAAAGGTTCATGTGGCAGGGCATATCCTTGTGACAGGAAAGAGTGTCAGTGATAAGAGTGTGTCTGCCAATGTCTGCGTCTGCAAAAATGCGGATGATTTGAGACGCAATTTTAAAGAGGGAGATATCATTGTCGCCAAAGAGACCAACAATGATATGATGGAGCAGATCCGCAAAGCTTCTGGTTTGATTGTGGAAGAAGGCGGACCCAATTCTCATGCAGTGATTGCCGGATTAAGTCTTGATCTTCCGCTTATTGTCGAAGCTGAGAATGCCACTAGTATTCTGAAAACAGGAGCCTATGTAACCTTGGACGGCAGAGAGGGTATCGTTAGCTGCAATCGTTAAACTTGACAGGAGAAAAGACCGATGAAAAAATATCTTATCGCTATATTGCTGTTACTTTTCGTTTTGACGCTTGGGGGGTGTGCTGCCGAGGAATCTGGCGGCACACAGCAGGGACAGAGAACGGCTGACAATTCAGGAAATGAGGAACAAGAATCTGTACAGGAGTCAAAAGAAGATCCGACAGTTGATGTGTCTAAGGAAGAACAGGAAGATCTGCAAAAAGAGGATGAGACATCAAAGGAGCAGGAAAAGTCCAAGAAGAATAAAAAGAAATCTGAGAAAGAGAAGAAAGATTCTGCCCAGAAAAAAGCGGCCAAACCAGCCTTAAATCCTGATACTGTGGTTTATGCAGAGGAGGAAGTGGTGACGACCGCGACGGTTAATGTGCGCAAAGCCCCTTCCACAGACAGTGAAGTATATCAGGCAGTACCCAGAAGAAGTTCATTTACAAGGACGGCAGATGATGGGACTTGGAGTGCGGTCAAAGTGGGCGATCAGGAATATTTTATTGCCTCAGAGTATCTGCAGTTGGCGTCAGAGGTGACAGACAATGGTCATCTGGTGGTGATTGACGCCGGACATCAGGCACAGGGCAACAGCGAGCAGGAACCGATTGGGCCAGGCGCTTCTGAGACAAAGGCCAAGGTTGCCAGCGGTACTTCAGGCTGTGTCACTGGATTGAATGAGTATGAGCTGACGCTTCAAGTTTCTTTGAAGCTGCAGGCAGAGCTGGAAGCGAGAGGATATCAGGTGATCATGGTGCGTACCAGTCATGATGTGAATATCAGCAACAGTGAACGTGCAGCAGTTGCCAACAATGCGGGGGCAGATGCTTTTATCCGTGTCCATGCCAATGGTGCGGATGACAGCAGTGAGCATGGCATCCTCACCATTTGCCCTACTTCGGCCAATCCCTATATGGGAAATCTTTACAATGAGTGCCGCAGCTTATCAGAGTGTGTGCTGGATGGTGCGGTCAATGCCACAGGAGCCAATAAGAAGTATATCTGGGAGACAGACAGTATGAGTGGCATCAATTGGTGTACCGTTCCGGTAACAATTGTGGAAATGGGATTTATGACCAATCCTACCGAGGATCAGAATATGGCAGACGGCGGTTATCAGCAGCAGCTGGCACAGGGAATGGCTGATGGGCTGGATGCTTATTTTGGGGATTAGTATGCGGAAGGTTTGAATAATCCTGAAAATTAATAATGGAGGAGAAAATGCAGCGCCGTTTCATAATAGAAAAGTTTGGAAAGATTGAGAGAGCTGAAATACAAGTTTCACCATTGACGTTATTTGTAGGAGATAATAATAGTGGAAAGAGCTATCTGTTGTCATTGTTATGGGCAATTTATTCAGCAGAAGATACTTCTGCTATTTTTCATAATTTTACCCAATTGCAGATTAAAAAGAAACAGGAAGTTTACGATCAATTGTGTAAATTTGTATTAGAGGCGGATAAAAATCCAGAACAAGAGATTGAATTATCATCGCAAATATTTGTTGATATTTTGAATGAAATATTAGAAGAGAACAAAGATAGGTTTGTGGCGAGCATTTTTAATTCAGATCAAGTAATCATTAAAAAACTTGCAGTGGAGGTTGACCAGGAATTTTCAGTAAAAATTGTAAGCCAGAGAGAAGAACGTGGCATTAAATTTTATTTTGTTCAGAAAGATTTTGCAATTACTTTCAGTGATGGAGTGAGAAAAGATAATTATCAGTTGGTGACAAATGTGCTTATTTTAAATTTATTGCTTTGGTTTTTGAAGGGCGAAAATGAAGCATATTCTTTTAATACTGTCTATCTTCCTGCTGCAAGAACAGGGTTTGTCTTAGCAAAAAATGTCATAAACAGGGTTGGAAGACAGATTGCTTATGATGTCTCAGAATATTATGATAAGGATAGAAGACTGCAGATACAGCCTTTTACCAAGCCTGTGATACGTTTTCTGGATATGTTGGAAGAATTATCAGTAGAAAACAAGACGCAATATGCTGAAATCGTCAACTGGATGGAACATTCTATGACACATGGAAAGGTTCAGTTTGGTGGCGAGGCTGGTGCAAAGGAAATCCGATATGTGCCAGAGGGTAGTCCAGACAGTCTGCCGCTTCGTACCTCCTCTGCTGTGGTGACAGAGTTGACGCCATTGTTGATGCTTTTAAAGTACGGGTACAAGCTGAAAACAATTTGCTATGAAGAACCAGAAATGTGTCTGCATCCCAGATTACAGCAGGAAATGGGAAAATTATTGATACGTCTTGTCCAGAGTGGGGTGACTATGATTACAACGACCCACAGTGATATTATTATTCAGCATATCAATAATATGTGCCAGCTTAAAGAGATGGGAACGCCCAAAGGATTGATGGATAGATTGGAGCTGTCAAACAAAGATGTGATTGATTTGCAGGATGTAGCAGTATATCAGTTTACAGATCAAGGAGCGCATTCTGTGATTGAGAGAGTAATGCCAGAGAATGGCCAATTTCAGATCCATACATTTTCAAATGCCTTGCTGGAAATATTACAACAAACTTCTGAGGTTCAGGATTATGAACCAGAACAGGAGGGATAAAGTGTTTCCTGTACAGATAGAGGAAAAATTACAAATGTTTCGGGAGGAGACATATGTGATTTTAAAAGAAAGAGAACAGACAGAACTGATAGAGAAGAAACAAGGAGGAGAAGTAAATCTTACCTATATAGCACAGGGAAATACCTTGATTTTTCTCTCGCCAGAGAATCATGTATTATCTTATTTGGACGGACAAAAGAAAGGAGCCACAGCATGCGCAGATATATTTTTATTTAAATTGATCTGCGAGAGTGGAAAATGGGAACTGCATATCATTGAATTTAAGAAAACCGTTAATTTAGATACAGTTGGAAAATCAAGATGGCAGTTTACAATGGGGATTTACAATGCGCGTGCTGTGGCGGCATTTTTGGGGATAGAAATTGAGAATATTTGTTTATATTCTGGATTTCGTAACGATAAAGTTGAGGATAATTCACAGCTGATTAATCTAAGAGCAAGGATTAATACAGAAGCAATAAATAAAATCAAACAGTGGAACAATGAAGAGTGTAAACTAATCATTGATGGAAAGGAAATAGTGCTTCCGCATAAAAAAATCTACTTAGACCAGTCTGGAAATGGTCAATTTTCTATCTAAATTCTTTCACCCATGCCCTTTCTCATGCTCTAACAGCCATTCCTTAATATCTAATCCTCCAGCATAACCAACTAATGTGCCATTGCTTCCAATCACTCGATGGCAGGGAATGATTAACATAATAGGATTGCGGTTATTGGCCATGCCAACTGCCCGGCATCCCTTTGGATTATCAATCGCAAGGGCTATTTCTTTGTAACTTCTGGTTTGACCATAGGGAATTTGACAGAGAGCCTGCCAAACCTTTTTCTGGAATGACGTGCCGGAAGGATTGAGCGGCAAGTCAAAAATTTGCCGTGCACCCTGAAAATATTCTGTGAGCTGAGATTTTGCATTCTCAATAAGCGTGGTTGTGGTGTGGGACATAGGATCGGGGGAATGTGAGATCTCCAAGAACTCTGGTTTTTGCGTACAGAGGCTAAGCCGGATAATGGCGTTATCTTCTTCCAGGATCACCATATTTCCCAGCGGAGATTTGTAGTAGTCAAAAAATTTCATAGTAGTCTATATCCTTTTTAATGCTTTGAGCAATAATTTTTCTTCTTTTGGAACTTTTAAAGATTCCATAATCTTTTGAATGGCTTTATTGTGAGTAAAATCGTCTAAATGATTTTCTTTTACATAGGGCAGTGTCTGTTGTGGAAATTCCCGATAGCAGATAGAAACAGCCCAGGCCTGCGCCATTTGTACATAATATGCTTTTAAGTTTACATGATCTATTGCCTCTAAAACGTGTGCTAGATAAGCTTCATTGATATAATAATCCAACATTTGAACTAATGCAAAACGTACTTCATATTCTCTGTTACTGTACAAATATTCCTGTAAAAAATCCCAGAATGCCTCCGGCTCTTCTTTTGCCAGTTTTATGGTGGCGCAGGTGCTGTCACAGACAGACCAATTGTCAATTTTGGGAATATATGAGCGCAGAAACGGTTCTTTTTCCTTAAGATTGCCTTGGGCATAGCCGAGAACCAATCCTTGCAGCATAATCTCTTCATAACTGTCATCCAAGGCCAAGAGCAAGTAATCCTGCCATTTCCCTTTTGCAAGCTGTTTGGCGATTTTTCTTAAGGTTGGCAGGCGTATGCCCAGGATATTGTCTATCCCGGGCAGTAATTTCGCCATAAATTGCTGAAAACTAGGTTCTTTTTGCGTTTTTAATTGCATCTTAATCCATGCGTTTATTTTTTCATCATTTTTCATAATTTTTTCTGCTTTTGATAATATAGAAAAGAAACAATACAGGGGACGAATGCAGTCACAATCGTCACAGCAGGTAGGATCCAGGTATATGTTAGATTGATCAGGGAAGCTATGATAAAAAATAATCCCGTGAATACCCACAGCCAGCCTGCAAACCGATGTGTATAATTCCAATTATCTTCATTATCCAATGTCCAGGGAAGTTTTATGCCAACGGTATAATTTTGTTTGCATTTGGGCAGGTAATTTCCGATTACAAGAAAGAGTAAGCCCATAAACAGTTTTGAAAAAAGTCCCATGTCAAATTTAAAATTCAATGCATATCCATAGGTTACAATGCCACACATCACAGAAACAGCTGGACAGAGCAAAAGTACCAATCTATATAATTTATCATTGATATGTTGTCTTTTCGGATCTTCTAAGGTGTAAAATGTACAAAATAGATGTGCGGCAAGAATAAACAGGGGAAGACCAAAAACAGCAAATGTTTTGCTGCTCCATCCATTTGGCACATTTTGAAAATCAAAGTGCGTGGCCATCTGGTCTGGCAGTTTTTGCCACAAAAAGATTCCCGCCATCATAGGCAATAAAGTGATTAAACTTGTAAGTATGATAAAGCCCTTATTTTTCTTCCATTTTTCCATTCTTTTGCCCTCCTTTCAAATCTGACAGCCACAACATAACTTCTTCCACCACTGAAGTATTCAGTTCATAGTAAATAAAATTTTTCTCCCGCTGTTCGTACACCAACCCTGCCTTTTTCAAAATGCTCAGGTGATACGAAATGGTTGCGCCTGTCATATCAAAATGATTTCCAATTTCTCCTGCAGACAACCGTTCCTGTTTTAACAAAACCAGAATATCACGCCGTGCTGTGTCTGACAGGGCTTTAAAAGTTTCTGCAAACCCCATAATTGACACCTCCCAATAGTATTTAGAAATTTATCTAAATACTATTGTAAAACAGTTTAAAGTTATTGTCAAGTGGTATTTAGAAATTTATCTAAATATCTAACAGCAAACTGATTATTGACGCAATCGAAGGAAACCCTTATAATGGAAGCCAGAATTTGAAATAGAAAGAGGTGACACAATGGTTGAATTAGACCAGTTCAAGACAACGTTGAACACATACAAGGAACCGTTAGTGGAAGTGAGGGATTCACTTTGACCTGGCTAATAAAGAGCAACGAATCCAGGAATTAGAACGGGAAATGGAAGCGCCAGATTTTTGGGATGACACAGAAGTGTCTCAAATCAAAATGAAACAGCTAAAGAGCCTTAAGGATGATGTGGAGACGTATGCCCATCTATCGCAGCAGTTTGAAGATATTGAAACTCTATTGGAAATGGGCTATGAGGAGAGTGATGCCTCTCTGATTCCCGAAATTCAAGAGGCGCTTGAGGAGTTTGAGGAGACTTATGAATCTATCCGTATAAAAACATTGTTGTCAGGAGAATATGATGGCGAAAATGCCATTGTCTCTCTCCATGCAGGAGCTGGCGGTACGGAGTCTTGCGACTGGAACAGTATGTTGTACCGGATGTATAAGCGCTGGGCAGAGGACAAAGGCTTTGCCGTGGAGGTATTGGATTCTCTGGATGGCGATGAAGCAGGCATTAAATCCATTACTTTTGAGGTACAGGGAGAGAATGCTTATGGCTATTTAAAATCGGAAAAGGGGGTTCATCGTCTGGTGCGTATATCACCATTTAATGCCGCAGGAAAGCGGCAGACGTCATTTGCCTCCTGTGATGTAATGCCAGATATTGAGAAAGATCTAGATATTGAAGTCAAAGATGATGAGCTTCGGATTGATACTTATCGCTCCAGCGGAGCTGGAGGACAGCATATCAATAAAACCTCATCGGCAATTCGTATCACTCACCTTCCCACAGGGATTGTGGTTCAGTGTCAAAATGAGCGTTCTCAGCATATGAACAAGGACAAGGCTATGCAAATGCTAAAGGCCAAGCTGTATCTTCTCAAACAAGAGGAAAACGAAAAGAAGGCGGCAGATATTCGCGGTGAGGTTTCAGAAATTGGCTGGGGAAATCAGATCCGTTCCTATGTGATGCAGCCTTATACTATGGTAAAAGATCATCGTACCAATGCAGAGACCGGAAATGTGGACAGTGTGATGGATGGAAAATTGGATCTGTTTATCAATGCTTATCTGAAATGGAAGAATCTCTCAGGGGCGGAGAAATAGCAACTGAGTGTGGGATTTTAGATGAAAAAGAGCTTGCATTAAAAAAACAAATGTGCTAATATCTTTCCAGAGAGCACATTTGTTTTTTGTAGGCAAACAAACCGGAGGCAGTATGGAGGAGAAGACAAAATATTTTGTTTTAAAGAAAAAAGCTGTCCCAGAAGTATTGTTAAAAGTGGTGGAAGCCAAGAAACTTCTGGAATCTGGCCGCGCGGAATCCGTACAGGAGGCAACTGATTTGGTGGGTATCAGCCGCAGTTCTTTTTATAAGTACAAGGACGACATTTTTCCATTTCACGATAATGCTAAGGGAAAGACGATTACAATGGTCATTCAGATGGATGATGAGCCAGGGCTTTTGTCTTTGGTATTACAGATTGTGGCAGATTTTCACGCCAATATTCTGACGATTCATCAGAGTATACCAGTCAATGGGATTGCATCTCTTACTTTGAGTGTGGATGTACTGCCCGATACGAAAAATGTGTCTCAGATGGTAGAAAATATAGAGCAGCAGGAAGGGATTCATTATTTAAAAATATTAGCCAGGGAGTGACATCATGATTAAGATAGCGATTTTAGGTTATGGAACAATTGGTTCTGGTGTGGTGGAAGTGTTACACACCAACAGAGAGAGCATTGCCAAGCGTGCAGGTGATGAGATTGAAGTAAAATATATCTTGGATTTGCGGGATTTTCCAGGAGATCCTATGGAAGATAAAGTGATCCATGATTACAATGTGATTGCAGAAGATCCAGAGATTCAGGTAGTGGTGGAAGCGATGGGTGGTGTGGAGCCGGCATATACCTTTGTAAAAAGAGCCTTGCTCGCCGGCAAAAATGTGACCACCTCCAACAAAGCGCTGGTGGCAAAGCACGGTGCAGAATTGATTGCCATTGCCAAGCAGCAGAGTATTAATTTCTTGTTTGAGGCGAGTGTTGGCGGCGGCATTCCAATTATCCGTCCCTTAAATTCTTCTCTGACTGCAGACGAGATTGAGGAGATCACAGGAATTTTAAATGGGACAACTAATTATATGCTCAGCAAGATGACTTTTGAGGGCTTGGAGTTTGAGGATGTACTAAAAGACGCACAGTCAAGAGGCTATGCGGAGGCAGATCCGACAGCGGATATTGAAGGATATGATGCCTGCAGAAAGATTGCAATCCTCACATCACTAGTTTGTGGGCAGCAGGTAGATTTTGAGGATATTTATACAGAAGGAATTACGAAGATCACGGCGGATGATATTAAATATGCCAAGGCAATGGGCAGCGTGATTAAACTTCTTGCCACCAGCAGAAAGACCGAGGAGGGTTATTGTGCGATGGTTGCGCCCTTTATGCTGTCACAGCAGCATCCGTTATACAGTGTCAACGATGTGTTTAACGCCATTTTTGTACATGGTAATGTGTTGGGAGATGCCATGTTCTATGGAAGTGGTGCCGGCAAACTTCCCACAGCGAGTGCAGTAGTTGCTGATATTGTGGATATTGCCAAGCATCTGCACAAGAATATTTTAATTTCTTGGAGTTCAGGGAAGATAGACTTGGTAGATTATAAGAAGGCACAGAGCCGATTTTTTGTGCGGACTTCAGAAAATCAAGAGCAGGTAAAAGCAGTATTTGGTGAAGTGCAGTTTGTGGAAGTGCCAGAAATAACTGGAGAACTTGGGTTTCTCACTGAGGTGATGACAGAAGAAGCCTATGAGGAGAAAGCGGCTGCATTGAAGAATATCAAACAGAGGATCCGTGTAGTATAAGCAAAAATCCCGCTTTGCGGGATTTTTATTATCTTATTAGGATAAGAAACAATGATCGCTTTGCGGCGGAAAATCCTGTTTTGCAGGATTACAATAGAAAAACGTGGGATCGTCCCTTTTGGATTGATTAGAAAGGTGGAAAAGAAAATGAAATATATTATTGTACTAGGAGACGGGATGGCAGATCGTCCTTTGGAAGAATTACAGGGTATGACGCCCTTGGAATATGCCAAGACGCCAAATATGGACCAACTGGCAGCGGCAGGTGAAATTGGTACTGTACACACAATCCCAGATGGGATGTCACCGGGAAGTGATACGGCAAATTTGTCTGTGTTGGGCTATGACCCAAAGGTTTATTATTCTGGTCGGTCGCCGTTGGAAGCGCTTAGCATTGGCGTAGATATGAAAGGTACGGATGTTTCTCTGCGCTGTAATCTGGTGACACTCTCAGAGGAAGAGGAAAGATATGAAGATAAAAAGATTTTAGACCACAGCTCAGGCGAAATATCCACAGAGGACGCTGCAGTTTTAATTGAAGCTGTGAAAAAGGAACTGGAGACAGAAATATATAAATTTTATGTGGGGACCAGTTACCGTCATCTGTTGATCTGGGAGAAGGGGCAGGTACAGGAATTGACGCCGCCTCATGATGTGCTGGGGCAGACCATTAGCCAGTATCTTCCACAGGACGTTTTGCTTCGTGAGATGATGAAAAAGAGCTATCAAATCTTGTCAGAGCATCCAATCAATAAGGAACGTAAACAGAAAGGCTTAAATCCTGCCAATTCCTGTTGGTTTTGGGGAGCGGGCACCCGTCCAGCATTGTCCTCTTTTCAGGAGAAAACTGGTTTACGGGGTGCTATGGTGTCAGCCGTAGATTTATTAAAAGGAATTGCAGTGGGCGCTTCTATGAAAAATATTATTGTGGAGGGAGCCAATGGCGGGCTGCATACCAATTATGAGGGCAAGGCTCAGGCGGCCGTGGATGTGTTGACAAAAGAAGGGTATGATTTTGTCTATGTCCATGTGGAAGCGCCGGACGAGATGGGACATCAGGGCAGTGTGGAGCGTAAGGTGGAGGCAATTCAGTATCTTGATCAGCGTGTGATTGCGCCGATCAAAGCAGGATTGGAACAAGCAGAAGAAGATTTCCGTATGCTGGTGATGCCAGATCATCCCACACCAATCAGTATTCGCACCCATACCAGTGATGATGTGCCCTATCTTCTCTATGACAGTACAAAAATCGAAGATCGTACCTGGAAATACAATGAGAAAGAGGCGCAGCAGTCTGGCAACCGTATTGCAAAGGGCTGTGAGATGATTGATTATCTAATTCAAAAATAGAACAATATGGAAGCAGCCATTTGGGAGCCAGCCACAGAAGGCGTCTGTAAGCAATGGAAGAGTCGTTGCCAAGAAAGCAGGGCAAACAATTATTACCGCAAGGGCAGGGGATAAAAAAGATACTTGCACTGTGACAGTGAAAGTTCCATCTTCAAAGGTTTCCTTAAACACGAAACAGATATGTAAAAGTATACGTTGTCTCCAAACCTAAGAAATCTAAAAAAGTGAAATTAAACAGAAAGTCTGTGATCCTGAAGGTGAAAAAGACGCTGAATCTAAAAGCCACTATGTCGCCAAAAAATTCTACGGATATGTTGACCTGGAAAACATCGAACAAAAAAATTGCCAAGGTCGATCAATTTGGAAAGGTGACAGCAGTCAAAAAAGGCAGAGCTGTGATTACAGTGAGAACCTCAAGCGGCAAGAAGGCAACCTGTAAGGTGACAGTAAAGAAGTAAGCAATAACAAAATGCGCCACATCATGCCATTTGGCATGGTAAAAGCTATAAGTTGAGTGAAATACCTTCCAGTAAATCAATGCCCCAAATGACCAATAATAGATTTTTAATCACAAAGTTTATAATCAAGATGCCGAGGGCTGCCCAGATATAACTGTCTCGGTATTTTAACCCGATTTTCATGCGGTGTCTGGAAAGTCGTTCCACAGACTGACTGAGCAAAAACCAGCCGCCGCCGATGGCCGCATAGGGCACAAGTGGGTGGCAGAGAAAGGAAGTGATCAAATCTCCATGTAGAAGTGCGGCCACGGCGCGTGTACCGCCGCATCCTGGACAGTATAATCCGAAAGTACTGTTTACCAGGCATGGAAGCAGCAGCTTGGAAAAAGGGATCGGAAAGAGCTGATATATTAGCCACAAGATGCCGCCGATAAAGAGCAGCGACCATCCAATATAAAATAATGCGGTTTCTTCTTTTTCACGTTGTCTCATAATGATATTCGTGGTTACTGTTTCTGTTTAAGATTTGTAATATAGTTCCTGTCATTGTTTTCAAGTTTACTTGTGAGTAGTAACCGCTTCCTCCTGATATGTAGTATAATGGTTATTTTCTCGGTTGTCAAAAGGGAAAATTTATGCTATACTCGAACTAATTTAAACACAGCCCCCATTGTCCAGAGGCAATGGGGGTTACATATCTGAGAGTTGGGAAGGAGTGTTTGGCATGGCAGGCTTTATGGTGGGAATCAATCCCAGTTATACTGGTTTAAACAATGTATATGAGAATACATATGCAGCTGGAGAGCCGCAAGGCAGCAAAGAGGCTGGGGATTCCGTACAGGGCAGCGAGGAAGCAAAAGAAGAAAAGGGGCGTTTTGGCAAGAAGGATCCAGGAGAGAAATGTGAGACTTGTGAGAAACGAAAGTATCAAGATGGTTCTGATGAGAATGTATCTTTTAAGGCAGCCACCCATATATCTCCAGAGTCTGCGGGAAGCCGTGTGCGTGCACACGAGCAGGAACATGTGGCGAATGCCTATTCCGAGGCAGCGCAGAAGGACGGAGAGGTACTCTCTGTCTCTGTCCGTATTCAGACGGCTGTCTGCCCAGAATGCGGTAAAAATTATGTCTCTGGGGGGACTACATCCACCAAAATTAAATATCCCGCGGATCCTTATGCAGAAAATCAACGCAAACTCAAGGAAAATGCAGTGAGGGGACGCAGTATTGATTATGCGGCGAGGCCGTTAGAAGAATTTGAAATGGAGCGTTTTTAAGATGAGACATACATCAGCAGAGTTAAAACGATTGTCAAGAGAACATTTAAATGGCCACTGGGGGCTTGCCATTGGTGCAAATTTGTTGGTTGGATTGCTCACATCCGCGATATTGATGCCATTTTATTTTTTACTTGTGCTCAGTGGGATGGGTATGGTGCAGATGGTAACATATTCAATTGCTACGGTGATTGTGACAGCAGTTTCCATGATTTTGCAGTGTGGCATTATCAGGATGTATTTTGGATTTGCCAGAAAGCAGGAATCATCAATAGGAATGATGTTCTCAGAATTTACTAGAAGACCAGAACGATATATTTTGGGGTTTCTGTTTTTGGTTTGTGTAGAAGTGATCTGTATGCTGCCAGGAGCAATCTGTTTATCCGTGGGAATCACAACTGGAATTGTGCTGGCGGCGATCATAGGAGTAATTTTGTATCTTGCAGGTATGGTGGCTTTGATATTGATTGCCCTGCGCATGTCACAGATGTTTATGTTGATGGTAGACCACAGTGATATGGGTGTGATGGAGGCGTATCACAGAAGTGTGGAAATGATGGAAGGCAACAAGGGCCGCTATTTTTACATCAACTTGAGTTTTATTGGTCTGAGTTTGCTGGGGATGCTCTCCTGTGGGATTGGAATGCTCTGGGTAACACCTTATATGATGCAGACCAGTGTGAATTTTTACAGAGAATTAAACGGGGAGCTTGATCAGGAACAGGGTTCTGGAGTATTCTGGAACGGGCAGGAGTATATGCCTAAGAAAGAACTGTAATTTTCTGAGAAAGAGCTGACTTTGCAGCGAGAACAACAATAAAATATAGTAACTATTCATAACTCCATAAAAATGGGAAGCCAGGATCTTCAAATTTATTTGAAAGAATCTGACTTCCTATTTTTGTAAGGTTCTGAATTAGAGTGAACGGTAAAAATCATAAGATTGATAGGAATCTGGATAACCCATCTCTTCTAACATTTCTTCAATATATTGCATATAACCTTCAAATCCACCAAACTCAACATAGATTGTGATCAGGGAAATGGTTAAAAATAGAATGCCGCAGACAATAGCGAGAATTCCTAAGATTATTCCTGCTTTGGCGTAGTTGCTAAACGTCATTTCTCCACCTCTGGACAATATAGCAAGGAGCAGCGCCAGAGAACCAAAAATAATGGCTGGATAGATACAGCAGCTCATTACCATGCCGGCAATTCCAATTACCATCGAGGCAATTGCCATACTTGCAGAACGTTTGTCTATGTAAGAAGTATTTGTGCCATTGTAATCCATTTGAAAACCTCCTTTTTATTTCTCATATTATTTTGGTAATTGCGAAACTCAATAATTTTGATCACTTAGTTGTTTCGCAATACCTATCTCATATTATTGTAGCATGGGAAAAAGCAAAACACAAATATATTTTCTTGAAACCATAAAAACAATCCGCTATAATAAATCACAGAAACTGTGAGGAATAAGGAGAATATTTTATGGATATTATTGCGAAATTAGCAGAAGAACTGCAAATTAAAGTACCACAGGTACAGGCAGCGGTAAAGCTTATTGATGAGGGGAATACGATTCCTTTTATTTCCAGATACCGCAAGGAAGCAACTGGAGCTTTGAATGATGAGGTATTGAGAAATCTGTTTGAACGGCTGAATTATCTTCGCAATTTGGAGGAGAAAAAGGAACAAGTGCTCTCCACAATAGAGGAACAGGGAAAACTGACAGAAGAATTGAAGCAGCAGATTTTGGCGGCAGAAACGTTGGTGGCAGTGGAAGATTTGTATCGGCCCTATCGTCCCAAACGGCGTACCCGCGCCACAATTGCCAAAGAAAAGGGGTTAGAGCCGCTGGCAAACATTATTTTACTGCAGATGACAGACAAGCCTTTGGAACAGGAGGCAGAGAAATTTTTAAATCCAGAAAAAGAAGTTCATTCTGTGCAGGATGCCATTGCAGGGGCTATGGATATATTAGCAGAGGGAATTTCAGATGAGGCGGCTTACCGCAAATATATTCGTGACCTGACGATGCGTACAGGTAAGATTGTGTCTGTGGCAAAGGATCCAGAGGCAGAATCAGTCTATGAAATGTATTATGAATTTGAGGAAGGGCTGGCAAAACTGGCTGGACATCGCATTTTAGCATTAAACCGCGGAGAAGCGGAGAAAGTTTTATCTGTAAAAATTGAGGCTCCCGCTGAACAGATATTACAGTATTTGGAGAAAAAGACGATTATAAGAGATAATCCTCATACCACAGAAACGCTGCAGGCAGTGGTTGAAGATAGTTATAAGCGTTTGATTGCGCCTGCCATCGAGCGAGAAATTCGCAGTGAGCTGACCGAGCGTGCCGAAGACGGGGCGATCAAGGTATTTGGAAAAAATTTGCAGCAGCTTTTGATGCAGCCGCCGATTGCTGGAAAAGTAGTGCTGGGCTGGGATCCGGCATTCCGTACGGGATGCAAGCTTGCGGTAGTGGATTCCACTGGAAAGGTATTAGATACCACTGTTATTTATCCCACTGCACCACAGAATAAAGTGGAACAGTCCAAGGCAGTCTTAAAAAAATTGATTCAAAAATATGGAATCTCCCTGATTTCGGTGGGAAATGGTACCGCATCCAGAGAATCAGAGATGATAATTGTAGATTTGTTAAAGGAGATTCCAGAACCAGTACAGTATATTATTGTCAATGAAGCAGGGGCTTCTGTGTATTCAGCGAGTAAACTTGCTACAGAGGAATTTCCAAATTTTGATGTAGGGCAGCGAAGTGCCGCTTCCATCGCTAGGCGCCTGCAAGATCCTTTGGCGGAATTGGTAAAGATTGATCCCAAATCCATTGGCGTAGGCCAGTATCAGCATGATATGAATCAAAAGAAATTAAGCGGTGCGCTGAATGGCGTGGTGGAGGATTGTGTCAATAAAGTAGGTGTGGATTTAAATACCGCATCTGCGTCTTTGTTAGAATATATCTCTGGTATCAGCAAAGTGATTGCCAAAAATATTGTCGCATACAGGGAAGAAAACGGCAGATTTATCACTCGTTCTCAGCTTTTAAAGGTGGCAAAATTAGGCCCAAAGGCTTATGAACAATGCGCCGGTTTTATGCGAATCAGTGGTGGTAAAAATCCTTTGGACGGAACAAGCGTCCACCCGGAAAGTTATGAAGCCGCTTTGAAATTGCTGAATAGATTAGGATATGTGCCAGAGGATATCCCTAATGGAAAATTATCCGGCATTTCCAAAAAGATTTCAGATTATAAGAAATTGGCAGAAGAGTTAGAGATTGGAGAAATGACGCTGCAGGATATTGTGAAGGAATTGGAAAAGCCTGCCAGAGATCCCAGAGATGAGATGCCAAAGCCAATTTTGAGGACTGATGTATTGGAAATGAAAGATCTGACTCCGGGGATGATCTTAAAAGGTACGGTGCGCAATGTGATTGATTTCGGTGCGTTTGTGGATATCGGCGTCCATCAGGATGGTCTGGTACATATTTCCCAGATGACAGAGCGTTATATTAAGCATCCGCTGGAGGCAGTCAGCGTGGGAGATATTGTGGAAGTGAAAGTTATGAGTGTAGATGTGGCCAAAAAGCGGATTCAGCTTACAATGAAGATTTAGAGAGATTTTTTAAGAAACCTTATATCTAAGATTTAAGAAAGTTGATGGAGAAGAAATCTATGATTGAGAAGGTATATATTCCTCCAATAAAAATACAGGGAATAAAAACAAAATTAGTTAAGTTAATTTCGCAGGCTGTGAGTTTGAAAGATCAAGCTGTATGGTATGAGCCATTTATGGGTTCTGGTGTTGTTGGACTTAATTTAGCACCGAAATATGCAGTTTTTGCAGATACTAATCCTTATGTGATTGCATTATATAATGAAATCAAGAGCGGTCAGATAAACTCTTATATAGTTCGCGAATTTTTAGAAAAGGAAGGGGGATTACTTAAGGAGAAAGATGAGAAACATTATTATTATATAAGAGATAGGTTTAATGAGCAGCACAACCCTTTAGATTTTTTGTTTTTAAATAGAAGTTGTCTAACGGAATGATTCGATTTAATAAAAATTATAAGTTTAATGTGCCTTATGGACATAAGCCTGAGAGATTTGCAAAAGCATATGTGACGAAAATTGTCAATCAAGTAAAACGATTGGAAACAATTTTTCCCCAAAATGACTGGCAATTTAAATGTCAATCATTTGAAGAGACAATTAAGGAGGCATCAGAGGGGGATTTTATTTACTGCGATCCGCCATATATTGGCAGACATGTAGATTATTATGATAGCTGGGATGAGGAACATGAAATTTTATTGCGAGATGAATTGTATGCTTCAGGTGCGAAATTTATATTATCAACTTGGGATGAAAATAAATATAGAAAAAATGAGTATATAGATTCTGTGTGGAAAGATTGCTATAAACTAAATCAGGAGCATTTTTACCATGTTGGGGCAAGAGAAAAGAATCGAGGTTCTATGTTAGAAGCATTATTGATGAATTATGAGCCTCTCACGGCACAAGATCAGAAAAAGGTTGAATATGAACAATTGTCTTTTGTATTGCCAGGGATGAAACAAGTAGGTAGCATGTGTAATTTACAAATGGAGGAATAGGGGATGGAATTTGATTTTATAGATGCATTTTACCATAAAATAGCAGATAAGCAAATTGATTGGGAGGTAAGCGGACTTGTTGCATCAGATGGAAGAATTTTTTCATATAGGAAGTGATTCAAAACTGATGGGAAGGATTTTTGAATTGATTTCATTTAGTCTTTTACAAGAAATAGCAGATGAAAATGATTTCATTCTTCAACCTTCTGAACGGCAAACAGTCTATCCAGATTTTACATTGATGAAAAGTAAGGGGGATTGTCAAAAAATAGCAATTGACATAAAAACTACATATCGAAAATTTAACAAAAATAAAAAGGTAAAAAGATATAGTTTTACGCTTGGTTCTTATGCTTCTTTTATGAGAAATGGAACAAAAAATATAATGTTTCCATATTATCAATATAAAAAGCATTATGTAATTGGTTTTATATATACGAGAAATGAAAATGCTGGTGTAGGAAAAATGTATCCATTAAATGATTGTAGAAAATTGCCAGTTCCATACAAAGATGTTCAGGTATTTGTTCAAGAAAAATATAAGATTGCTGGTGACAAACCTGGTAGTGGAAATACAGAAAATATTGGTTCCTATAAGACGAAAAATATGCAATATCTTATTGATGGAGAAGGAGCATTTTCTGAATTAGGATTGTCAACATTTGAAGATTATTGGGGTGGTTATCCCAAATACAGAGCTGCATCAAAAGATTATACATCACTAGAAGAATATTTTGAATGGCAAGAAAGAAATGGGAAGGATGTAACAGAGCTGAAACGAGTATATAAATATTGGAAAAGAATACATGGGGAGAAATAACATTTTTAAGTAGATATATAGGAATATAGTAACTATTATGTGAAATATTGTATTAGAATCAGATGGAGTAAAGTATACAATCATAATTACAATACGGCGCAGGTGAAAAATCCTGCGCCATAATTTTTAAACATCCAGTGAATTGGCAAGTTCAGAAAAGTTTATATAGAGATCCTTATATATACTGACTTTGATGGTGGAAAAGAAAGCATATTGTACATTGAGTATGTCTCTTTCGAAATAATTTACAGTGATAATCTTCCGCCTGGGGTCAACAATCCAATATTCACGAACACCATACTTTTTATAATAATACAATTTGCGGATATAATCATCTGACGGGTTGCCAGGAGAGACAATTTCAATAATAAAATCGGGCGCACCATTACATCGCTTATTATCTAGTTTATTTTTATCGCAGATAATCAAAAGATCAGGTTGGACAATGGTGAGAGGTTTGTCGGATAACTTTACATCAAATTGTGGCTGTAAAGCTGCCATTCTAACACATCCTTTCCTGGTTTTTGTGCTTGTATAGATAAATTTATTTTTCTATGTGTTCGATCAATGTGAAATATATAGGTGAGATCTGTTTTGTAAGCCAGACGCCATTTGCCGATAAATAGAACTTATATCCATCCTGATGCATTTTTTCACTGTTAATTTGCAAGACAGCAGGGGTACCATGCCGTTTGCCAACTTTGCAGGCCGTTTCGATATCTTTTGACAGATGGATATACAGCCGGCTCATCGGTTTTAGACCCTCAGTCATAATGGAACCAAGAAACCGTTCGGCTGTGCCGTGGTATAAAAATTCTGGTGGTTTTTGCTCGGTCAATTCCACATCTACTGGAATACTATGCCCTTGATTGGCGCGCAGCAGTGTTTTATCCGCGTTAAAGCTGTATCGCTGCTTTTGGTCAGCAGCTACGATTTCTTCTAAAATTTCCAGATTGATCTTTCGTCCAGTCTGATTGATGCCAATTATTAAATCCTCTACATTGGCCCATCCATGTTCATCCAGTTCAATGTTTGCCGCTTCTGGCTTATGACGCAAGATCAAGCTTAGAAATTTGCTTAATTTATCTAATTTTCCCATGCGATGTTCTCCTCAAGTAATTTGTATTGTTTTGGTTTAAACAATTATAACTTTTTATCTTTCGGTTTTCAACTTTTTGTTGTTTGTATAGTATAAAATAATATTAAAAACATTAAAAAATATTAACATTTTATATAAAATATGATATAATAATTATATAAGGTGGTGATACAATGAAAGCGAATGAAGTTTTGAAACTTTTAAGAATAACCCGTCCTACATTGACTAAGTATGTGAAAGAGGGTTTGATTAAAGTTGAAAAATTACCAAATGGCAGATACGAATATGACTCTGAAAGCGTATATTCTTTTTTAAATAAGGATATGAAACGTAAAACATATATTTATGCAAGAGTGTCTACATCAAAACAAAAACCCGACCTCAATAATCAAATAGAACTTTTGAAACAATTTTGCTTTACTAACGGATATACTATTTCAGGAATTTATTCGGATATTGCAAGTGGGATAAGTTTTGAAAAGCGTAATGACTTTTTCAAAATGCTTGACGATATTATTGATAATAAAGTGGAACGTGTTGTTATTACTTATAAAGACAGACTTTCAAGAATAGGTTTTGACTTGTTCTATCATCTATTTCAAAAATACAACTGCGAAATTGTGATAATGAGTGAAGTAGGTTCAGAAAAACTTGATAGACAAGAAATTTTTGAAGAAATAGAAAGTCTGTTACATTGTTATTCAATGAAATTTTACAGCAAAAGAAAAATTCAAAAGGTAAAAGAGGTGTTGACAAATGATAATAATGATTAAAAATCAACGTATTGAAAAGCACATAGTGAAATCATCAAATCAGTATTTCCCTATGCTTATGAATTTTTGTAATCTTTCAAAAAATTTATATAACCATGCGAATTATATTGTCAGACAAAAATTTATTGATAATGGAAATTGGATAAGATATGCCGAACTCAACAAAATATTGAAAAATGATAAAGATTATCCTGATTATTCTTTCATGCCGACTGCTCAAACAGCACAACAAACTCTCCGCTTACTTGATAAGAACTGGAAGTCATTTTTTAAGAGTATTAAAGATTGGTCTAAAAATAAAAGCAAGTATTTAGGCAAACCTAAAATGCCTAAATACTTAAAAAAAGACGGCTTTTATCAACTAATTCTGACAAATCAGAATTGCAAATTAAAAAAAGATGTTATTGTGTTTCCGAAAGTGTTTGAAGGATTTACCATAAAACCTAATTTTATAAATCGAAAAGATTTTGTATCTTTTCAGCAGGTAAGAATTATTCCACATAAAAACAAACATGTCATAGAAATAGTTTATAATATTTGCATTGCTAATCAAAAAGAAAACAACGGACGTTATATAGGCATTGATATTGGAGTGACTAATCTTGCGACTGTTTGTAACAACATGAAAGAATCTGCGATAATTATTAACGGAAAGCCTCTGAAATCTATCAATCAGTATTATAATAAAAAGATTAGTCATTATCGTGAGATTTAATTCCTTTTGCAAGGTTTATTCAAATGATACAGTACAAAGCAATAGAAAAAGGTATAGCAGTGATCCTGACCGAAGAAAGCTATACGAGCGGTACAAGTTTCATAGACAATGAAGAACCTGTAAAATCAAATTATAATAAAGCAAGACGAGTGCATAGAGGCTTATTTGTTGCTGAAAATAAAGTAGAAATAAATGCGGACTTAAACGGCGCTTATCAGATAATAAAGAAGGTATTCCCAATAAAATGGGATAGAGGGTGTGCGTTACACCCATTTGTAGTAAACATAGCCTAATCTGTGTTGAACAATAAAGGAAAACATTATTTAATAAAATTTATAATATATTTTATTATCTTTAATATTTTTTATAACGTTGAAGTTTGATAGAATTAAATGTGCGATTATGGTATAATATCGCCAGATATGATACGCGCCGAAGTGCGCATAGACAACCATGTCATTGCGAAGCAATTCATGGTATAATATCGCCAGATATGATACGCGCCGGAGTGCGCATAGATGTACCATGTCATTGCGAAGCAATTCATGGTATTATATTGGATATACAAATCAGAAAGTTTGGAGGCAGCGTTTCAATGAGTTTTTCTGATATGGTTGTAGGGGAAAATGGATTGTTGGTAGAATTACGCTGTAATAATTCTTTTAATGAGCAAATATATTCAGAGATTACGAGCTATCTCAATAATCATTTCTCCGAGTGGAAATCAAGCGGATTTATATCTATTTCAGATGCAGTTGCTATCTTTAATTTGATTGATGAACTATCTGGCGGCAGTAGATTTTGGAGTGAAGAAGTTAAACTGCGAGTAGAAGATGCCATATTTGAAATACAGGAAATAATTAGTGCATTAGAAGTATAAATCACGTTTTAGGTAGGAGGATAGGATGGCAGAACGACCAGCGTTTTTTATTCGTCAAGGAAAAGTTGTTAGTGAAGTATATTCGTTTGAATGGTTTTCTGGTTTTGCGGTATCTCAAAAGCAAAAATCTATAGCAAGTCTACATAATGCGATTATAAAAGCAGATAAAAGCGCGAAACCTTTAGAGATTAGCACTAAGAGCAAAGAAACTATTGGAATAAAATTAAGTGCGTTCAATCTTAAGTTAAACAACTATACCCTTGAAAATGTTTTTCAGAGTGCTAAAGTTTTTGAGAGAGGTGGTCCTTATCTCGATTTGCTTGATGTGTTACCAAAAGAAGTCAAGCGTGATGAGCGGTTACGTAATTCTGGAAGTTTAAGAGCCTTTCGTTATCAAAATGAGGATTTTCCTTTAATTCCCAAAACAGTATTCTATGATTTCATCTATATTACTGCTATAAAAAAATCATTTCTAACAGATGAAATCAACGCAATTTCAAATTATAATTATTTTACTGATATTGAATTTAATCCAGCAAAAAGTCTCAATACCCAAGCAAGAACGGTTGCAATGATTCAGTTGATTTTAGGCGAATATGGATATCTGCCAGATTTTGATAAAAAAGATTTTATTCAATATCATAAAGAACACATTAATACATAAATGAAAGAAAATAGTTTTTTGTTGACAGATGTATCTGAAAAGAGTAATATGAAGTCATAATTGAATAGAGATCTTCAGGGCAGGGTGCCCATTCCTTAAGTGGATGGAATGGAATTCCCGACCGACGGTGATACTTTTATAGTTTTAGAAGGCAAGTCCGTGAGCAGAAGACGTATAAGTTTAATTGCATGATTTGGTGAGAATCCAAAACCGACAGTATAGTCTGGATGGGAGAAGAGATGGTATTTGTGTATATGATGAGTGATATGCCCTGAATCTTTATGGATTCAGGGTTTTTTATCTTATAGCCTAATAAGATGAAAAACAATGATCGCAGGGTCTTTCTTCACTTCGTTTCGGTCGTTGCTTAACAAGCGACCCGCCGCAGGCAGGAAACTGACGAGGGATTGCCCACTTTGTTCTATACATTTACCGACAATGAAAGGAGTGTACCTAAATGAGTACAATAACAAAAACAAAAGCAGCGGCTCCAAAGGTAGATATCTGGAAGCTTACAATGACAGCGATGCTTTCTGCGATAGCATTTATTTTAATGTTTTTAGAGGTTTCTGTCCCCATTATGCCGCCTTTTATCAAATTAGATTTGTCAGAGCTTCCAGCTCTGTTGGGAGCATTTGCGATGGGGCCAGTCAGTGGGGTAATGATCTGTCTGGTAAAAAATTTGCTGCATCTATTTATGACCTCAACCGGAGGTGTAGGTGAATTATCTAATTTTATTCTCGGAGCCTGTTTTGTGCTTCCAGCAGGTCTGATTTATCAAAAATGGAAAGGAAAGAAAAGCGCTATTTTTGGAGCAACAGTTGGGGCGGTACTAATGGCAGTAGTCAGTATTATCTCAAATTACTACATTGTATATCCATTTTACTATAATTTTATGGCAAAGGAAGCTATTTTAGAGGCATATCAGGCAATTCTTCCCAATGTGACCAATGTTTTAGAGTGCCTGATTGTGTTTAATGCTCCATTTACGTTGGTGAAAGGATTGCTCAGTGTCGTAATCACAACATTTATTTATAAACATATTTCTCCGTTTTTAAAGGGGAGCTATCGGAATCGATAAGCAATAAATTTAAAGGGACAGAAAGAAGGAAATTTATGGGAGAGTTAGAAAGTAAAGAGAAAACAGAACGAACGCCTGAGGACTACATGCAAATGGTTCTTGAGTTGGCACGTCGGGGAGAAGGAAAAGTATCACCCAATCCAATGGTCGGCTGTGTAGTGGTCAAGGAAGGCCGGGTGATAGCCACAGGATATCACGAAGCATATGGCGGGTATCATGCAGAGCGCAATGCCCTGCTGCACTGTACAGAGGATCCCACAGGCGCAGAGCTTTATGTGAATTTGGAACCCTGTTGTCATTATGGCAAGACACCGCCCTGTACAGAAATTATTCTGGAAAAAAAGATTAAAAAAGTCTATGTGGGCTGTCTGGATTCCAATCCCAAGGTGGCAGGAAAAGGGATTGAGATTTTGCGGGAGCATGGCGTATCGGTGGAGACTGGGATTTTAGAGCAGGAATGCCGTGCATTAAACGAAGTATTTTTTCACTATATGGAACAAAAGATGCCCTTTGTGGCGATGAAATATGCCATGACTTTGGATGGCAAAATTGCCTGTGAGACAGGAGATTCCAAATGGGTGACGGAAGCAGAAACAAGAGGGTATGTGCAGCGTCTGCGCAATCGTTATCGGGGAATTATGGCGGGAATTGGTACTGTGCTTGCAGATGATCCAATGTTAAACTGTCGTCTGAAGGGGGGCAGGAATCCAGTACGGATCATCTGTGATGCCAGGCTGCGGATCCCTTGGGACAGTCAGATTGTGGCCACAGCCAAAGAGATTGAGACAATCATAGTCTGGAATTATCGGGCAGCAGAACAATTCTATAGCATGGACAAAGATGCGGAACATCCAAAAGAAGAAAAACAGCGGCAGGAACATACAAAAGAGACACAAAGAAGAGATCACAAGGCTTATCAGAGAATACCAGATCGATTGACAGAAACGATGGTCTATCTTGAAAGTAAGGGCATCACCCTGTTGGAAAATCCCTTGAAATCAGGAACAACAGTGCCTCAGTTGGATTTAAAGGTGCTTTTTGCTCAATTGGCGGCGAGAGGGATAGACAGTATCTTGCTGGAAGGCGGGGGAACTTTAAACGCTTCTGCACTGCGGCAAAATCTGGTACAGCGTGTCTATGCTTTTATTGCCCCCAAGCTGGTGGCAGGGGCGAATGCCAAGACGCCAGTGGAGGGAGAAGGAATTTCTTATATGAAGGATGCTGTAAAATTAGAACATATACAAGTTAGCCTTTTTGGAGTTGATATTTGTGTCAGCGGAAGGGTTGGAGAGGAGAATACATGTTTACCGGAATCATAGAGGAGACTGGAATTTTGTCTGAGAAAAAGCAGGGGGCAGTATCAGCACAAGTGAAGATCCGCTGCCAAAAGGTGCTTGAGGGCACAAAAGTTGGCGACAGCATTGCTGTAAATGGAATCTGCCTTACGGTCACTTCTCTGGCAAAAGATGGATTTTGCGCGGATGTGATGGCGGAAACCATGCGCCGCAGCAGCCTTTCTGAGATTGCAGTGCCAGGCGTGGTAAATTTAGAGCGTGCAATGGCGGCCGATGGCAGGTTTGGCGGCCATATTGTTTCTGGCCATATTGATGGAACAGGGCAAATTGCGTCTGTTTGTCAGGAGGAAAATGCTGTCTGGTATACGATAAAGGCAGAGGAGGCGCTGCTTCGCTATATTGTGGAGAAAGGTTCTGTAGCTGTTGATGGAATCAGCCTGACAGTGGCAAAAGTGACAGAACAGGATTTTCAGGTGTCTGTGATTCCACATACTCGCCAAGAGACGTCACTGACAGAAAAAGCGGCGGGCAGTATCGTAAATTTAGAATGTGATGTGGTGGGCAAGTATGTGGAAAAATTTTTGCTGGGAACAAAAAAACAGGAGAAACAGAGTAGAATATCAGAAAACTTTTTAAAAGAACATGGATTTTTCTGAGAAAGGATGTATGAGAGATGAGTAAAAAATTGGATTCTGTGGAACAGGCATTAGAGGATATCCGTCAGGGAAAGATTGTGATGGTAATTGATGACCCTGATCGGGAAAATGAAGGAGATTTCATCTGTGCGGCAGAATTTGCCACTCCAGAAAATATTAATTTTATGGCGACACATGGCAAAGGATTGATCTGTATGCCAATGGACAAATCGCTCTGTAAGCAGCTTGGGCTCAAACAGATGGTAGAACAGAACACGGATAATCATCAGACGGCGTTTACTGTGTCGATCGATGGGATTAACACAGAGACAGGAATTTCTGCTTATGAGCGTTCAGAGACAGCACTGTTGGCGGTCAAGGATGGGGCGAAACCAGAGGATTTTCGCAGACCAGGGCATATGTTTCCTTTGGAGGCCAGAGAAGGCGGGGTTCTTAAACGCACCGGCCACACAGAGGCAACCGTAGATTTGGCAGTACTTGCAGGCTTGAAGCCTTGTGGGTTATGTTGTGAGATTATGCGGGAAGACGGAACGATGATGCGCACCACAGAGCTTTTGGAACTTGCCGAAAAGTTTCAGATGACAGTAATCACTGTGGCCGATCTGGTACGCTACCGCATGGAGCAGGATAGTTTGGTTCAACAGGAGGCACATGCCAAAATGCCCACAAAATATGGGGAATTTGAAATTTATGGATATGTCAATAAACTAAATGGGGAGCACCATGTAGCCTTGGTAATGGGAGATGTCTCAGATGGCAAGCCAGTCTTGTGTCGTGTGCATTCCGAATGTCTGACAGGAGATGTGTTCGGTTCCGGCCGCTGCGATTGTGGAGAGCAGTTGGATGCTGCCATGAAAGCAATTGCCGAAGAAGGAAGAGGCATTCTTTTGTATATGCGTCAGGAGGGCAGAGGCATTGGGTTAATCAACAAACTGAAAGCCTATGAACTTCAGGAACAGGGATTTGATACGGTTGAGGCCAATGTAAAACTGGGCTTTGCGCCAGATTTACGAGATTACGGCATTGGCGCCCAGATCCTGCATGATCTAGGAGCCAGAAAACTGAGACTGTTGACCAATAATCCCAGGAAAATTACAGGATTGAGTGGTTATGGAATTTCCATTGAGGAGCGTGTGCCGATTCAGATGCCGGCAAAAAAGACCGATGTGTTTTATTTAAAGACAAAGCAGAATAAAATGCAGCATATGACTAATTATTGATGGGTATTTAGATGGCAGGCGATGGTAAGATACCAATGAGGCAGAAGGAAATTTTAACTAATAATGTGTCATGTTCATTTAGAGATGTTATACTAAGTTATTGTTAAAACGAAAGGAGAAGAAAGATGAGAGTATTAGAAGGAAAAGTAGTAGCAAGTGAGGTAAAAATTGGAATTGTGGCTTCTAGGTTTAATGAGTTTATTGTATCTAAGTTGGTGGGAGGTGCCCAGGACGCTTTGATTCGTCATGGAGTGGCGGATGATGATATTACCCTTGCCTGGGTGCCAGGAGCATTTGAGATTCCATTGACTGCCCAGAAAATGGCGGAAAGTGGGCAGTATGATGCTATTATCTGTCTGGGTGCGGTGATTAAAGGAGCTACCAGCCATTATGATTATGTGTGCGCAGAAGTCAGTAAAGGAGTGGCTGCTGTGGGACTTAAGACAGAACTTCCTGTTATTTTTGGCGTTGTCACTACAGATAATATTGAACAGGCGATTGAACGTGCTGGGACCAAGGCAGGAAATAAAGGTTATGATGCAGCATGTACAGCAATTGAGATGATAAATTTATATAAAAGCATGAAGTAGGAAGGCATCAGGAAAATGAAATATCAGGAAACTGATTTAGTCAGAATTGCAAAGAGAGAAAATAACAATAAAAGAAAGTATCTGGTCGTAAATCCTCTTCAGGGGAAGCATATTCCAGTAAGCCCAGAGAAAGCATTTCAGATGATGGATGCCTTAGCGCAGCAGATACACCTCGCTTACCCTAAGGAGCGTCTGTTGTTGGTTGGTTTTGCTGAGACTGCCACAGCAATTGGAGCCAGATTAGCGGTGAAGCTTGAGACAGGTTTTATGCAGACTACCAGGGAAAAGATTCCAGGGGTGAAATATCTCTATTTTACGGAATCTCACAGCCATGCCACAGAGCAGAAACTGGTGAAGGATGATCTTGACGCGAATCTTGGCCAGTTTGAGAGGATTGTGTTTGTGGAAGATGAAGTGACAACTGGAAATACGATTCTTAAAATTGTAGAAATTATCAGAAACGTTTATCCTGGAAACATACAATTTTCTGTGGCTTGCCTGTTAAATGGTATGGAGGAAGAGGCGCAAAAGAGATATCAGCAACAGGGGATTGCCATACACGAATTGTTGAAAATAGATCACAGTTCCTATACAGAGCAGGCAGAACATTGTCAGGGAGATGGAAAATACATTGCTGTGGCAAAAGATGGAAAGAGTATTACTGAGGCTAGTTCCATAGAAGAAGAGACAGAGCGGTTAGAGAAGCAGCAAATTAAGAGAATTTGGCTTTCAGAAGATCAAGAATCAGGGAGAGAGATTGAAGAAATCTGGCTGTCAGGTTATCAAAATACCAGAAGATACACAGAGGGCCGGAAATATCATACTGCCTGTGAAATGCTTTGGCAGCAGATTCAAGGGCGCTTCCCGCTGGTGCAGGGAAGGCGCTGTCTGGTTCTTGGCACAGAAGAATTTATGTACCCAGCGCTTTATGTGGGGGCAAAGCTTCAAAAAGCAGGTTTTGATGTGTGCTGTCATGCCACAACCCGAAGTCCGATTGAGGTAAGCAGAAAAGAAGGATATCCGTTACATGAGAGATATGAATTGTGGAGTTTTTATGAGGAACAGCGCCGTACATTTGTCTATGATTTGACGGTTTATGACCAAGTATTGATTCTTTGCGATGCCACAGGACAGATAAAAAAAGGTCTCGATTCCTTGATATCAGCACTGCGATTGGCAGGAAATAAAAATATCATATGTTATAGGTGGTGTGAAGATGAAAAGCTCTTATAAGGAAAACGATGTGATTTTGCTGTTAAAGGATATTACTGGCATGGTGGAACCGCAGCCCACCGAGGAACGGGAACGGCTGATTCAGTCTGGGAAACATTATTGTGAAATGCTTCCCATTGAGTATGTCCCCAGCGAAATTTATATGCAGGTATATCAGGAGGCATTGAAAAACTATGCCAGGCCTACTGCAGAGGCAGTTGGCAGGCTTGCAGACAAGATCATAGCCGGCAAAGGACGTCAAGTAGTGCTCGTTTCCCTGGCCAGGGCGGGCATTCCCATTGGCATTCTGCTCAAACGTTATATCCGTTGGAAATATCAGGTGGAGGTAAATCATTATTCGATTTCCATTATTCGAGGCAGAGGGATTGACCATAACGCTATGAAATTTTTGCTGCAGCATTATCAGCCACAGCAGCTTTTGTTTGTGGACGGCTGGATTGGCAAGGGCGCGATTTTAAAAGAGCTAAAAAAGGAGCTTGCGGCTTATCCAGGTGTCTCGACAGATATTGCTGTGGCAGCAGATCCAGCAAATATGACCGAGCTGTGCGGCACCCACGAGGATCTGTTGATTCCAAGTTCCTGCTTGAATTGTACGGTTTCCGGCCTGGTGAGCAGAACATTTCTCAGGGATGATATCATTGGCAAAGAGGATTTTCATGGTGCTGTCTATTATGGAGCGCTGAAGAACGAAGATTTGTCTTATTCGTTTATTGATGCTATAGAACAGAAATTTACGAAAGAGAACATTCCCAATGAGAGTAAGCAGGTTTTAAAAACCACAGGTATTGATGAGGTAACACATCTGGCAAAAGAATATGGTATTGCTGATATCAATTTGATCAAGCCAGGTATTGGAGAGGCTACCAGAGTTTTGCTGCGGCGCGTGCCCTGGAAAATTTTGGTGGCAGAGGATGCCTGCGACGATCCCGCTCTGGCACATATTTTTCGCTTGGCAGAGGAAAAAGATGTACCAGTGGAACGACATCCATTATCTCACTATAAGGCTTGTGGAATGATTAAAAAGATGGCAGATACCTAAAAATCTTATAAATTTCAGTAACTAAGGACTGGTTATCAGTCAATTTATGGTCGCGAAGTCTAAGAAAGCCGATATAACGATTGTTCCGTCATTATACAGCTTATTATTTACTTGTGCTGATAAATTGACAGAATAAAGAAAAACATATAAACCCCTGTTCCCTTGCCAATAGGTTTGAGAGCAGGGGTTTTTAGGTAGAACTAAAGCGTTCAGAGCTTTGTTCCGAAAACATCAGACAACATGATTATCTTCTGTGCCCAATTATAATGGGTTTTATATTCATTCATCCGTTCTTTTTGGATGCTTCCAGAAACCAGGGAACGGCGGTCAGGATCCCAATTTAAAATTGACTGTGCATCCTTAAGGTCATTCTCAGATACCTGGTAAGCGTTATTTACCACAGATATCTGATGAGGATGAATCACCGTTTTCCCCACAAAACCACATAGTTTGTCTTGTTCCAATTCCGTTTCCAGGCCGGATTTCCAGTTTGCGCCATTGTAGTATTCCCACACTGGTCCTGAAACCACATAATCCATGCCAAAAACTGTCATGATATCAGCAAGAATATTGGCGATCGGCCGCAGACTGTGAATCGATTCGGTGCTGCTGCGGCGGAATCCAAACATATGGCATAAGTCATTGCCGCCTACCCGAATATTTAAGACTAGTTCTTCCACCGCATCCAGTTTTTCCTTTAAGGTATATAAGATCGAATATCTGTCCTTAAGGCTAATGATGGAAGGACTTTCAAATATAGGCATCATATAGAGTGGATGCGAGCATTTTTGGTTGGCAATTTGTATGGCTTGTATGTACTGATCAGCATTCTCCAGGGAAAATTTGGGGAGGATAAAACCATATAGAAGTGCAGCTGCTTCTTCCAATCGCTCCAGCAGAGAGGAAATTTGTTCGGGGTACCGGATCCGTATAAAAATTTTGGGAAGATAAAAATCTCTCTTCAGGTGTTCCATATATATTTGTTGAAGGGAGGAGATTAGGCTTTGTTCTGCTTGTGCGACACATTCATCCCGAATCGTATCTTCCAGACAGAGAGCCAGGGAAAACAGTTTGCCAAATCTCTCCGCAATGATCGACGCTGCAATACGTTCATTATTTGCCGGACAGTATAATAGGGCGCCGACACTATAATACAGTGTGGAATTTTTCATATTGGTATGTCTCCTTTATAGTATTACCTTTGCAGTATATCAGAGCATAGGAAGGAAATCAATATACATGTACTTTGGGTTTACTCATTTTTTATAATAGCCGATCTTATAGTGCTAAAAGGTCTTGCTGCCTTTGACAGCATAGACATCTTGCACAAAAAGTGTCTGGCAAGCTAGCTTTCCATAGCGCTTTTATGTGCAAAATGTTTCCATCATTTTTTGTGCAAGACCTTTTGGTACTGAAATATAGATTATTGTAAAAAATGGGGAACTCAAGGAAAAATATTCATTGACAAATGGAAAAATATTGTATAGTATATAAGACAATTTAAAGTAGTGGAGGCTCTATGTTTACAATATTTAACAGAAAAGAACTTATTTCAACATTTTCAATGAAGGCTCAGTCTGAGATCAGGGGAAAGCTTCAAAACAAAGGCATAAAATATAAATGTAAAGTGGTAAATAGAAACAGTGCCTCACCATTTTCTTCTTCAAGAGCTCGGACAGGCACTCTAGGACAGAATGTGGATTGTACATATCAATATGTATTTTACGTATATAAAAAAGATTATGACAGAGCAAGACGTGCTGTTTTATAAAGCCTCACAATCAGGGTGTATTTGGGTGTTTGTTTCCAGATATGCCCTGATTTTTAAGATTTAATTAGGGATCTGTAAAGAACAATGGTATATGCATAGTACAATTACGAAACAGCAAATGGATGATTTTTGAAATCAGTTGACATTGCTGAATCATGTAATGAATTGCTGAAGTGCAAAAAAGTATAAAAAATGTGGTGGGAGATGAAAATACCTTGAGATAAACACAGAAAAAGGGTATAATGTTCGCTGTAACATATTTGAAAATTATCTCTGAGACTGAGAAAGGAATGTCTAAAATGTCAGCAGAATTTGAAGTGACAATTACGGATAAGGATATGTATCGGTTTAATATTTATCATGCATACCACGGTGTGCAGGGGATATTAGCAACGCTTGTAGGGGTTTGGGTGTTGATTACGGCTGGACTTACGTTTGGCAAGGTAGGGATAATGTACACAGTCTTGTATCTGATTTTGGGAGTTGTTTTTTTGGTGTATGTGCCAGGAAATCTGTATCTTCGTTCCAAACGACAGATTTCTACTTCCGAGGTTTTGAAAAATGCCTTGCACTATCGGATTGATGACGCAGGTGTACATGTTTCCCAGAATGGTCAGACTGCTGATTTGGAATGGAAACAGATATATAAAATGGTTTCCAGCAAGAACCAGCTTTTGATTTACAGCAGTCGAGTAAATGCTTATGTCATTCCCAAAGAAGCAGTGCAGGAACAATATCAGACGATTGTGGGACTAGCCATCAACCATTTGGAAGGTTATCGGCTAAAACTGAATCCATTCAGTGTATAGTATGGAGGATAGTATGCAGATGATAGAGACGTTTTCCCCAGAAGAAACGTTTGAGTTAGGTCAGACAATTGGCCAACAGGCGCAGCCTGGGGAAGTATATACATTGGTCGGAGATCTTGGAGTGGGTAAGACAGTGCTCACACAGGGAATTGCCAAAGGGCTTTGTATTGAAGAGCCAGTCAACAGTCCGACTTTTACGATTGTGCAGGTATATGAGGAAGGGCGAATGCCGTTCTATCATTTTGATGTCTATCGAATTGGTGATATCGCGGAGATGGATGAGATTGGATATGAGGATTATTTTTATGGACAAGGGCTTACGATGATTGAATGGGCCAATCTAATTGCAGAAATTTTGCCAGAACATTATCATCAAATTTTAATTGAAAAGGATTTGGAGAAAGGTTTTGATTACCGCAAAATTACCATTCAGGAGATTGGAGGAGGCAGATGAAAGTATTAGGACTTGATAGTTCTGGTCTGGTAGCAAGTGTGGCCGTGGTAGAAGATGACAATCTGCTTGCAGAGTATACCGTGAATTATAAAAAGACACATTCTCAGACTTTGCTTCCGATGTTAGATCAGATTGTAACAATGATTGAACTTGACTTAAATACTATAGATGCAATTGCGGTAGCTGGAGGGCCAGGCTCTTTTACGGGACTGCGTATTGGTTCGGCGACGGCAAAAGGTTTGGGGTTTGCGCTTGGTAAACCTTTGATTCAGATTCCAACCGTAGATGGGCTGGCATATAATCTCTGCGGGAGTCATAACCTCATATGTCCTTTGATGGATGCTAGAAGAAATCAGACCTATACGGGATTGTATATGTTTGTTGATGATGTGATGCAAGTTGTTGAGCCGCAGTGTGCGGTTGGAATTGATGAAATTGTTGAAAGAATCAATCATGAAAATCAAGCTGTGGTTTTTTTGGGGGATGGTGTTCCTGTTTTCCGTTCTTTTATTGAAGAAAATTGTAGGGTACCATTTTCCTTTGCCCCAGCACACTTAAATAAGCAGAGGGCAGCGGCTGTGGCTTCGCTTGGAATCTTATATCTTCAGGAGGGAAAGATTCAGACAGCCGCACAGCACAGACCAGATTATTTACGGCTGTCTCAGGCAGAGCGTGAGCGCTTAGCACAGGAGGAATCTATGTCAGATCCAAAATGATTGATTCTGGTATAGGGAATGTATGTCAGACCCAAAAAGAATGTATCAAAGGAAAGAAGCTTAAGTGACAGATAAAAAAAGAATGTATCAGAGGAAAGAAGCTTAAGTGGCAGAAAAAAGAATGTTTTAGAGGAAAAAGTTTATATGATAGAAATTGATGGGTTTTTCATATAGAAGCTTGTATGTTAGATTAAGAATGGAATATTTATGGTGGAGGAAGGGTTATGTCAGAACATCAACTGTATTTTCGCCATATGCAAAGAGCAGATCTTTCCGTTGTGGAAGCGATTGAAGATGCTGTTTTTTCACGTCCGTGGTCAAAACAGGCATTTTTGCAGGCAATGCAGCAAGATACCTTGTTTATTGTGGCTTTAGAACAGAATATGGTCGTTGGATATTGTGGGATGTATTGTTCTTTTGAGGAGGGGGAGATTACCAATGTTGCCGTGTCGCCTCAAAAGCATCATCAGGGAATTGGCAGAAGTATGATGAGATATCTGTTGGAAGAAGCAAAGAGCCGGGGAATTTCCAGAATTATTCTAGAGGTGCGCATTTCCAATTGCAATGCCATTCAATTATACAAAAGCTTAGGATTTGAGAACTGCGGGATTCGCAAGAATTTCTATGAAATGCCCAGAGAGGATGGTATGGTTATGGTGTTAGTACAATAATTACTGGTTATAATTCCCACTTAAAATAAGGCTGTCTGCGGGTTTATAATAGAGCTAGCACAAGCTTTGCACAAGGGAGGATAACCAATGAAAACGCAAGAGAAGATTATTTGCAATTGCTGTAAAAAGGTAATATTAGAACGGAATGGAATCCCCAAGGCAGAATATCTCCATGTAGAAAAACAATGGGGGTATTTCTCAGGAAAGGATGGGGAGAAACAAGAATTTGATCTCTGTGAGGAATGTTATGATATGTGGATTGGAAGTTTTCAGATTCCCATAAAAACACAGGAGGTCACAGAGTTAATCTGAGAGGAAGATTTATGTTAGATGTATGTTTGTTGGGAACGGCAGGGATGATGCCGCTCCCTTATCGTTGGCTGACTTCACTGATGACACGTTACAACGGCAGCAGTCTGTTGATTGATTGTGGTGAGGGGACTCAGATTGCTATGAAAGAAAAAGGATGGAGCGCTAAGCCCATTGATATTATATGTTTTACGCATTACCATGCAGATCATATCAGCGGCCTTCCAGGGCTGCTTCTTACAATGGGGAATGCAGAGCGGACAGAACCATTGACTATGATTGGACCAAAAGGATTGGAACGGGTAGTAACTGCGCTTCGGACCATAGCACCAGAGCTTCCTTTTGAGATTCGTTATATAGAGCTGACACAGCCAGTGGAGCATCTTGAGGAACAGGGATATCATATCACTGCATTTAAAGTCAACCATAACATTACCTGTTATGGGTATACACTGGAAATACCAAGAGCTGGCCAGTTTCAGGTGGAGCGGGCACAGGGGCTTGGCATTCCTAAACATTTCTGGGGCAGACTGCAAAAGGGGGAGAGTCTTGAGCTGGACGGAAAGACTTATACTCCGCAAATGGTGTTGGGGGCTCCTAGAAAAGGGATTAAACTTACGTATTGTACGGATTCAAGACCGGTTCCAGCTATTACGGAAAACGCCCAAAATGCCGATTTATTGATTATAGAAGGAATGTATGCGGAAAAGGAAAAGGCAGTGAAGGCAAAACAGTA
This sequence comes from Lachnospiraceae bacterium, assembly GCA_910575005.1. GTDB lineage: Bacteria > Bacillota > Clostridia > Lachnospirales > Lachnospiraceae > Petralouisia. Next base: position 152,524 of record CAJTCL010000011.1, read on the forward strand.
TAAGCATATGACATTCTATGAGGCAGCAAAGATTGCCAGTGATGCTAAGGTTTCCGAAATGTGGTTGACCCATTTCAGTCCTTCACTGGTGCATGCGGAGGACTATATGGAAGAAGTGCGTAGAATCTATGCCAATGCCAAACTTGGAAAGGATGGCAAAACAGTAGAGCTGGATTTTGAGTAGGGAGGGATTTTTATGAAAAAAAACGGTCTGAAGTCAATTATCGTGGTAGTTTTTTGTGCTTGCCTGTGTGTAGGGTATTTCTATTATTTGACACAGAAAACCAGTGGTAAGGAGCAGAAACTGACTGAGGTGGAAATGATTATTTCTAAAGATCTTGAAGCCTCTTATCCAAAGACAGCCAGAGAAGTAGTAAAGTTTTATAACCGGATTTTAAAAAGTTACTATGCTAGGGAGTATACCCAGGAACAGTTGGAACAAATGGCTAAGCAGGCACGGCTTTTGATGGATGAGGAATTAAAGGATAAAAATCCTCAGGAGCAGTATTTAGAAGCAGTGAAAGTGGATATTTCCAATCATGAAAAAGAGGAGATGACAATTTCTAATATTAGCCTGGAATCTGTCAATGAAATTGAATACAAGACAGTTAAGGGAAATGAATGTGCGTATGTAGATGTGGATTATTTTCTGAAAAGTAAGAAAAATACACAGCGTGCAAGCCAGACCTATGTTTTGCGGAAAGATAATGACGGCAAGTGGCGAATTTTAGGATTTTATCAGTAAATGTTTATAGAAAAATACAAGGCATTTGGGAAGATATGTCTTGTTTGTTGACAAATAATGGAGGAAAGCATGGAGAACAGCCAAAAGGATGTAGTGATTCTGGCGATTGAGAGCTCTTGTGATGAGACAGCGGCGGCAGTAGTGCGAAATGGCAGAGAGGTGTTGTCTAATGTGATTTCATCTCAGATTGCGCTGCACACGTTGTATGGTGGAGTTGTGCCGGAAATTGCATCCAGGAAGCATATTGAAAAAATTAATCAGGTGATAGAGGAAGCTTTGACACAGGCTCATATGGATTTAACAGAGATGGATGCAATTGCAGTGACCTATGGACCAGGATTGGTGGGAGCTCTTTTGGTAGGTGTGGCGGAGGCAAAAGCGATTGCTTATGCAGCAGGGAAGCCTTTGATTGGTGTACATCATATTGAGGGACACATCAGTGCAAATTATATTGAAAATAGAGAACTAGAACCGCCATTTTTATGTCTTGTGGTTTCTGGAGGACATACACATCTGGTAGTGGTTGAGGACTATGGGAGTTATAAAATTGTCGGAAGAACTAGAGATGACGCTGCCGGAGAAGCTTTTGATAAGGTGGCAAGAGCTATTGGCTTGGGTTATCCAGGAGGCCCTAAGATTGAGAAAATCTCTAAGGAAGGTAATCCAGAAGCAATTGCTTTTCCGCGAGCGAAGATAGAAGATCATCCTTATGATTTTAGTTTTAGCGGAGTAAAATCGGCTGTATTAAATTATATCAATGGATGTCAGATGAAACAGATTCCCATTGTACAGGCAGATGTCGCTGCTTCTTTTCAGAAGGCGGTGACAGATGTGCTAATTGAACATGCTATGATGGCAGTGGAAGAGTTTCATATGGATAAATTTGCTATTGCTGGCGGTGTGGCTTCCAATAGCACACTGCGCAATGGGATGCGGGATGCCTGTGAGAAAAAGGGAGTGAAGTTCTACTATCCTTCCCCTATTTTATGTACAGATAATGCGGCAATGATTGGCACAGCAGCTTACTATGAGTATCTAGCAGGCAGGCATGATGGCTGGGACTTGAATGCCGTCCCCAATCTCAAATTAGGAGAACGTTAATGGGAAAGAAAAAGTTTGCTGTCATTGTGCTTTCTGCAGGCAGAGGAACACGTATGCAGGCCAATGTGCCAAAACAGTATTTGTCGCTGGCAGGAAAGCCTGTGCTTTACTATGCCTTAGATGCCTTTGAAAAGAGCAGGGCAGAGGAAATTATTTTGGTATCTGGAAAAGAAGAAGTGGACTACTGTCAGAATGAGATCGTAAACAAATATGGTTTTACTAAGGTCAGAGCGGTAGTGCCAGGTGGAAAAGAGCGTTATCACTCTGTGTTTTGCGGCCTTTTGCAGCTTAAGAAGATGGGGCGGCAGCCAGACTATGTGATGATACATGATGGTGCCCGTCCGTTTGTAGATCAGGCAACGATTGAGTGCTGCGCACAGACAGCAGTAAAAGATCAGGCTTGTGTGGCTGGAATGCCAGTAAAAGACACGATTAAAATTGTAGATAGGGAGCAGTTTTCAATAGAGACTCCTCAGAGAAGCCAAGTCTGGCAGATACAGACACCACAAGTGTTTGCATTTTCATTAATTTACCAAGCATATCAAGAACTTTTACAACGTGAAGAACAAGGACATATTATTTCTGTGACGGATGATGCAATGGTGGTGGAGCAGATTTTAAAGACTAAGGTGCGTTTGGTGGAGGGCTCTTATAAAAATATAAAGATTACCACGCCAGAGGATTTAGAAATGGCACAGATATTTTTAAAAAATAATGTATGATAGGATTCTGATGATAGTTGAACAGTTACATATAGTAACAGTTCAGTTCGTGTTCTTTAAACAAGTCACAGACCGCCTAAAAGCAGACTATCCGCTGCTCAAGCAGCTTCTGTCTGAGGCTTAATGGGCGCTCCACTCATCAATCAGATTATGTATTCATCATACTTGTATGAAAGCACACATAATCTGATTGATGGCTGAACTGTAAAAAAATGTAATTAATTTAAAAAAAGCTATTGACAAATGAAAAGTGTTTTGCTAAAATCATATTTGCGCTGTTGAAGTTAAGACAAGCAATTAGAGCTGGTCTATACAGTGGATATAGTGATAAGGAGAGGTGTCCGAGTGGTTTAAGGAGCTGGTCTTGAAAACCAGTGATTCCGAAAGGGACCGTGGGTTCGAATCCCACCTTCTCCGTTAAATAAAACATCACTCCATTAGATATTTAACTTTGTTATTAGTATTCCTTGAGTGGTTATACTGCAAAGTGACAATAAGTTCAATAGCATTAGCTTAATAGTGTGAACTATTCTGCCACATGGAGAAGTACCCAAGCTGGCCGAAGGGACACCCCTGGAAAGGGTGCAGGTCGTTAATAGCGGCGCGAGGGTTCAAATCCCTCCTTCTCCGTTTCTTAAGTAATAAAAATGTTATTTGAAAAAAGTTAAAAAAGGTATTGACAAATAAAAAATAACATGATAAAATGCTTAAGCTGGTTGCGACAAGACATGATACGACTTGAAGCAACAAAAAAATAAAAAAGTTGTTGACAAATAAAGACAGTTATGATATACTATAAAAGCTGTCGCACAAGACAACAAAAACAACCTTGATAACTGAACAGTGAAATAACCTTGAAAGATTCAAAAGAGTTTCCGTTAGAAATAACGGCAAAGCCAATGAGAGTTGGCAGAATATTCAAGAACAGCATTGAGAGATGCGACCTAAAAACAGTAAGCCAGACGTAAGGGACTTTTCAAAAGAAAAGGACCAGAAGTCGGGAAAACACTTATTATGAGAGTTTGATCCTGGCTCAGGATGAACGCTGGCGGCGTGCTTAACACATGCAAGTCGAACGAAGCATATAAAAGGAATTTCTTCGG
>CAJTCL010000012.1:0-104493 GCA_910575005.1 Lachnospiraceae bacterium
AGGAACTATTTTTTGCCACTTTGGTGAAAAAGAGCAAAAGTATGATAAAATCATCGGTTCTTATGAAAGTCTTGAAATGCCTTGTCCAGCAAAATGCCTATCATTTATAAAAGTTGTAAATTGGTGTTTTATATATATACATACCTTTTTATAAAATTTCTAAAATATATTAAAAAAACTACCCTTTACCCTAAACCCAGGAAATTCAAGGCTTTGCTTGGGGCAATTTTGAAAATTAAAACTGTCCTTTATTCCATACAGGGAAACTTCTCTGTGACATGGGGTAATCGTCTGTCTTGGTAGGGTAGCCATTACTCCTATTTGTTTACAGTTTCTTGATAGATCAAATCAATTCCTTTCCTTACAATGTCGGTTTTTGACATATTCATTCGTTCCATGCAATATTTCAATTTTTCCATATCACCATCAGATAAGCGAAAACTTTCTCTGTTGTTTTTTGGGGTTTTTGTCGGTCTACCCATTTTTTTCTTTTCTACTTTACATCACTTCCTGTCAATGGTAAGATGTTTTTAGGAGATTGGGCGGTGGCAAGCCCGCCCTTTCTGCTATTCCTTAGTCTTCTAAATCCTGCTGAATTTCTTCAAGCATTATATCAAGTTTCTTGTCTCTTTCTTTTGCGTCCTTTTCGCTTTTTAATTCCTCCAAATCTCTCTTGAATCTTCTAAGCCAACCTTTCCATTGTTTATCTGTCATGTTCCATACCTCCATATGGTCTATTCTCCTTTCCGTTAAGGTCTTGCCATTCCTTAATTGTAATTAAATTATAACTTATGTCATGACACAAGAAAAGAGGTAAAAAGAAATTCTTCAATCCTGTCATGCTGTCAAATATACAATTTCAGCAAATTGCCTGATCTGTTCTTTGTCGTCCTTATTGACCTAAATCCATTCCAAAAAAGGTAAAAGGGGGTGTCGCACTAAGATTTTCATCTCCCCACTGTTTCATATGCTCAAAGACAGGAATGAAGCTTTTCCCCAAGTCAGTAAGGTTATATTCCACATGGGGAGGGACTTCTTTGTAATCATGACGGGTAATAAATCCGTCTGCTTCCAATTCCCTAAGCTGTTTTGTCAGACTCGATTCCGTAATATCGCCAATATGCCTGCGAAGCTCTCCGAAGCGGTGTATATCCCGAAAGGCGATGTAATAAATGATTTCAATTTTCCATTTACCGCCTAAAATTTTTTGTATGGTAGAAACTGTTTTGCAGCGTTCAATAGCCAATGTACTTTTTTTCATTCCTGTCATTCCTTTCTGGAACAGTATAACATACATTTCCTTATAAATCAAAGTACCTATTTTATATATGTACTACAAAAAATATAGTACTTGTAAAATCATTGTATAAAAGTATAATTAGTATAAATTACAGAAAACACCCTACAGGTATGCCATTAGGTGTAGAAAACTACGCTGGAATAAGGAAAGGAGGAAACAATCATGCACTTTACAGGTAGAACTTGGCGACCACCATATGAAGCACATTCAGTCATCATACAAGCAATATGGCCTGATGCTTCTTTTTCTCTTCTCATCCTGCCCCCCACTTAAAAAAAACAGGCGAACAAATATTTTGATATATTCTGCTACATCCTCTCTTGTAATACTGTCAATCAGTGCATGACGAATCTGTTTATTCTTTGTCACTGTGCCGCTCTTCCATTCCTTGCTTTTGTGGTTGGTTTCACATTCAACACTCCCTTTGACATTTCACCAGTTACTCAATACATTTTCACGTAAAAATTAAGATCAACCCTGTTACAATAATAATTAACCGAACAATTAACAATACCAATTTTAAAATTTCTTTTACCATATTGATTTTACAGATGGACTTTGGTATATTTTTTATTGGACGCTCTGAATAACCATTTTGATTACTGCAATGAGCGTTCCAATTTCTAAAATGAGCTGGATAAGTGCCGTTATCACTGTTTTCAGCTCTTTTATTTTTCCATCTGCATTTCCTCCTCCCAGATTCGATAATATAATTATATCCTATTTCGGATTATTTTTTAATGATTTTTATAATACTTTTTTATTATTTTTATCCTTTTTAGATTGATGAATAACCTTTTTTTACATTATAATAGTATCATCAAACAAAAGTGAGGTGCAAAATAGCTATCGTTTAGAAAGACAATGAACCTGATGCAGCATACTCTTTTTTGCCTAAAAATCCATCCATTATACCAGAAATATAGCTTTTACTTATGTATACTCATCAAACCCATGTTTATATAATTCTATGTTTGATTAGCCATTTTTTACACCTCATTCTTTCATTATCAAAGTTATGGGCAACTAATTTTTTGGTATTCTTACTTCCAAATAAGCCTTCTTATATCGCCCATTTTCTCCTTTTTCTGCCTTATATGACTGAATGATTGGATGGAGCAGCCTAAGTACCATATGGAGCTCCTGCTGTTTTTCATAGCTTACTCTTATTTTTATAGACATCCTGTCAAATATCACCTCTTTCTCCATTCAATTACATTCCATATTTCTCGCCTAAAATACCTTTGAAAAATATGTTTCCCCCTGACTTCTTTTCCTTATATCCTTTCAGCCGCAAACTCTTATAAAAATTATTTCGTTTTAAGCTCTGGCGCTCCACATCTTCACAATATCTTATATACTTGTTGTAGAGTTCCCGCCGCTCAATCCTTCCGTCTTCCTCTAAAACACATGCTTCCATAAGAAACGCCTGTACAGTATCACTGTCACATCGTAATTGTGTAACTGCTTTCTCAGAATCATCTGAAATCATAATAATGTTTTTCTCATACATTCTTTCAAGTGCCTGCACAGATAACCATAAAAAATAATCAATCTCCTGCAGCAGTTCATTTAATAAATTTGGATTCTTTTTCTTTGGCACTCTGTTCATATGAAGCACCAAAAGCCGCCGATAAAAACCATTCGTCTTCTCATTTTTCACTAACGGCAATTCATTTGTTGAGAAAATCATCTTTGCATAAGAACGAAAAGAAATTGCGTCACGACCTTTTTGTTCTGCTCTCAGAGTATCTTCTCCTAAAACTTTTTTAATGATTGCTGTATCTTCCAATGCAGATATTTCCAAATCTGCGCAGCTATTCAATAGCTTTCCCATAAGACCAAAACTTGCAAACCGCTGTTGTAAATCAGTCAAACTTATACTTGATAGATTGTGGCTTCCAACAGATGCTTCCATCAGTCTTATAAATGTGCTTTTGCCGCTGCCGCCCTCTCCAAGCATAACCAGAAATTTCTGCTGTCCCACATCCCTGGTGTGCGCATATCCCGAAAACTGCAGCAACATCTCCCTGCAATCTGGCTCTGGACAGATAAAGTTTAAAAATTCCTCTGTCCTCTCCCCCTTATGCAGCATCTCTGGATTGTACTCATGCGGTATCTGATTGACCGCTCTATATTTTGGACTATGCGGCAACAGACGTTTCTCTTTACAATCATACATGCCATTTTTAAAACATATCCAATGTGCTGGATAACAATTTAATTCATCAAAAGATACCTCCAGAGATATATCACAAAGAAATCTATCATATATTCTTTTTAAAGTAGTACTTTTAATAAATTGTGGATATATCAGCTTACTAATCATTGTTTTCAATTTGGCGCCTCTTGTGTCCGCCTTAAAATAACCATTATCATAAATATAAACTGTACCACCACATACAAATAAGTTCTCTTTCTGCTTTATGTATTGAAAGATTGCTTCATCAAATACACCTGTTGTGCTGCCCTTGCTGTTTGCAAGATGAAACTGTGACAAATCAGGTACATTCTCCATACTTTTTTCCGTAATAACTTCCTCTTGCTGCAAAAGATTTTCAAAATCTTCCTTGCTGTGCCCTGCTGCAAAATAATCCGAAATGTCAGCCTTCGGAATATCTGGTACTGGAATAATGACTTTTACCTTTTTTGCTATCCCTTGCAGATCGCCTCGAATCGTATTTGCCACACGTTGGCCAGGTTCATCATTGTCAGCCAACACATACACTTCTGCCCCTTTGCACAATTGTGCCATATCTGGAACCCAATCATTTACACCACCATAGGAAAATGCTGTATAACCCTGTTTTTCCAGCGTATCAACATCCTTTTCACCTTCCGGGATAAAAATAGGCTTTTCTTCTGTAATTGCCTTCTTTATGGCTTGTACATTTCCATAAATGGCTTTCCATTCTTTTCTGCTCTGTCCCTGCAATCCATAGGTAAAACGCTCATTTTTCAGCTTCCCATATCGTATTATTTTTCCTTGTAAACGTACCTTTGTAAAAGCATAACTGCCATTCATAAAAACATAATGATACACCGCTTCAATCTTCTTTTTTTCTCGGTTCTCAATATAGAACCGCCAACTGCTATAAGGCTGATTTTCTTGATAAAATAAATCAGATTTTTTCAATCCAACTGCTGACAAAACATTTTCAATGCTGCATCCTGTATGACAATGCACAAGAATCGAATCACGTCCTTTTGTAATAGTTAGAGAAGCCTGCTTATCCTCATGCGACGGACACTGGCATTGTGCCTTATTCTGATTGCGTTTTTTTACTTGAAAATAAGTCAGCATTTCTTCATAAGTCACTGTTTTTCCCCCATTCTAGCAATAGGTTTTCTCACATTTTCCATTTACAATCCTCCTTTAAAACAAAGTCAATATAACACTTTCGTTACTCTACATAGCTCTAAATTAATTGCTTTTCAGAAGTTTTTTACAATTTGTCAATCACTTATTTCCTGACAAAGTATCCATGTATTTATCAACCTTTGAAACGTTGATCAGATAACTTTTACCAATGCGAACCACGGCTCCGGCATCCTCAGCAATTTTCCGCATGGTATTCTTGCCAACTCCATACCGCAGACACGCTGGCTCAATCTTAATGGTTTTTACAAGAGGATCTTCTCTTTTCATCATTTTTTTTACTTTTAATGCTTCCATAAATTGTTTCCCTTTCTATGTTTTTATTGCGTATTATGTTTCTTTATGATAATATTATATCATTATAAGAAATAAGTTTCGATAATCAATATAGAAATGTTGTTTTAAAAATTATTTTAGTTATAGAAACTTACTAGGAGGCCAAATGACAATAAAAGAAACTTTTTTAAAAAATCTTTCTAAAATTAGAGGAAACACCCCAGATTATAAATTAGCAGACATTATACAATGTTCCAAAGGAACCATTTCAAAATACTTAAATGCAGAACAATATCCTGACCTTTTACCGCCTTTTGATGGTATATATCGTATTTGCACTCACTTTAAAGTTTCGATTGACTGGCTTATGGGAATAGACAAAAAAATGGAAACATCAGAAACTATAAATATAAAAGAATTGTGTTCACTAATTTCAACCCTATTAGAAAGTGATAAATGTAAGTTTCAAAACATCACTTACAAAGAAGAATGTTGGGAACAATATGAAACTGATAACAACGGGTATTGTGAATATAGCTTTGCCCAACGCTTTAAATCAAATAAATATACTGCAGTCTTTTTTCCCGACTACAAAACATCTAAAACAGAAGATGATTTATTGGAATTTGAACAAATTGGAAATCTTGATCGTAAAAATTACCATATCAATAATTTTATTCAAAAAATGTTAAAGGCTAATAGCTTGTATAAAGAAAATGGAATTGATAAAGAGATGTATCATGATTTGATAGAAAAATATATCAGCGACTTACCAGATGAATAAAAAATAGGAAACCCAAATTAACATAAACTTTACACTGTACATTCAATACGCTATAATGATTATTAGAGATAATGAAATAATAACAATAACTCATAGACAAACTACGAAATAAAAAGGCGGTGGAAAATATGGAGGTAATGGAAATGACACTTGATGAACTAAAACAAATAACTATTGATTATTATGTAAATTTGCAGCGTATCAAAAAAGCTGACACAGGAAACAACCCAGAATTAGAATATCAATTGAGAGTTGTTAAAAACAAATTAGCCTCTCTTGGTATTCCATCGGAAGAATTTGAAATGTAGAAATGAAATAACTGCATAACCCGAAAAAAGTGTAAAACCAATGATAATTTTTCAATGGCTTTACACTTTTTTGGATATGACTATAATGAACATTCACTTACACTATAAATTTGTCCTCACCAGCTTAGGCTTATACCCCTTAGTCTCCAGCGACTCCATAATCTGCTTCTTATGTTCTGTGCCAAAGGCTTCCATAGTAATCCGCAGCTCCACCGCTGCATTGCGGTTGGTGGTCACAAACTGGTTATGCTCCAGTTTAATGACATTGCCCTGCTCAGTGGCAATGGTATCTGCAACCTTGCTCAATTCTCCTGGCTTATCTGGCAAAAGCACTGACACCGTAAAGATACGGTCACGGAAAATCAATCCCTGCTGTACGACAGAGGACATAGTGATCACATCCATATTTCCACCGCTTAAAATCGAGACCACACGTTTCTTCTTGACATTCAAATGACGCAATGCCGCCACTGTCAAGAGTCCCGAATTTTCTACGATCATCTTATGATTTTCCACCATATCCAGAAAAGCGACGATCAATTCGTCATCTTCTACTGTAATGATATCATCCAAATTTTCTTTAATATAGGGAAATATCTGTTCCCCCGGCGTCTTGACTGCTGTACCATCGGCAATCGTACTCACCCCAGGAAGTGTAACAATCTCGCCGGCCTCAAAGGAAGCCTGCATACAGTTTGCACCAGCCGGCTCCACACCAATTACTTTAATCTTTGGGTTTAAGAGTTTTGCCAAAGTGGACACTCCGGTGGCTAAGCCGCCTCCGCCAATGGGAACCAAAATATATTCCACCAAGGGCAGCTCTTTAAAAATTTCCATCACAATTGTTCCCTGGCCGGTGGCAACGGCAAGATCATCAAAGGGATGAATAAACGTATAACCATGCTCGCTGGCCAGCTCATAAGCTTTATTGCAAGCTTCATCATATACATCACCATACAGAATCACCTCTGCCCCATAACTCTTAGTGCGATTGACCTTAATTAATGGCGTTGTGGTAGGCATAACAATTGTTGCTTTTACTCCATAACATTTTGCAGCATAGGCCACTCCCTGGGCATGATTTCCTGCTGAGGCAGTAATCAACCCTTTTTCACGCTCTTCCTCTGTCAAGGTACTTATCTTATAGTAAGCGCCCCGCACTTTGTATGCTCCAGTAAACTGCATATTTTCCGGCTTTAAATATACTTTATTTTCAGTCTGCTCACTTAAGAAATCACTGTAAACTAACTTAGTTTCCAATGTCACTTCTTTTACTACTCTGCTTGCTTCTTCAAATTTATCTAATGTCAACATTTCTTTTCTCCTGTTCTCTATTTATTCCGCTGTCTCGTCTCCCTTTGAGAACAACGCATTTACAAACTGCTGGGAATCAAATTTCTGTAAATCGTCAATGGTCTCCCCAACACCAATATACTTAACTGGAATGCCAAGCTCTGACTGAATTGCCACTGCAATGCCGCCTTTGGCCGTTCCATCCATTTTCGTCAAAATAATACCGGAAATGTCTGCCACCTCTGAAAACTGCTTTGCCTGCGCCAAAGCATTCTGCCCTGTGGTTCCATCTAACACAACCAGCGTTTCCCGAAAAGCATCAGGATATTCTTTTTCCAGAATACGGTGGATCTTTTTTAATTCTTCCATCAGATTCTTCTTATTGTGCAGCCGTCCGGCAGTATCACAGAGCAGAACATCGGCATTTCTGGCTTTTGCCGCTGCCACCGCATCAAAGACCACAGAGGCCGGATCTGCCCCTTCCTGACCACCGATCATCTCCACGCCGGCGCGGTTTGCCCACTCACTGAGCTGCTCTCCCGCCGCTGCGCGAAAGGTATCGGCCGCGGCAATCACTACTCTTTTGCCCTGATCTTTGAGTTTTCCCGCCAGCTTTCCCACAGATGTCGTCTTGCCCACACCATTGACACCAATCACCAGCACCACTGATTTCTGGTCTTCAAACTGATAAGCCGTCTCGCCAACATCCATCTGTTCTTTGATACTGGCAATTAATAGCTCCTTACACTGTCCTGGCTCCTTGATGTGCTCCTGCTTTACCTTTTGCTTCAAACTTTCAATGATCTCTGTTGTGGCGTGTACGCCCAAATCTCCCATAATCAAAATTTCTTCAATTTCCTCATAAAAATCATCATCGATCTTGGAAAATCCACTAAATATGGAATCAATTCCAGAGACAATATTATCTCTGGTTTTTGTCAATCCCTTGACTAGACGTCTAAAAAAACCTTTCTTTTCTTCTGCCATACTTTAGCTCCTCTCTGTCATTTACAGTGCATTGTTTGACATTTATCTGTTATTTATCCAAATCTTCTTCGATTAAGTTTACGGACACCAGGGTGGACACGCCCTTCTCCTGCATGGTAATACCATAGAGACGATCTGCCGCTGCCATTGTTCCGCGCCTGTGTGTGATCACAATAAACTGTGTATTTCTTGTCAGTTTATGTAGATAATTGGCAAAACGCCCGACATTGGAATCATCCAGAGCCGCCTCTATCTCATCCAGCAGACAAAATGGGGACGGCTTTAGATTCTGAATGGCAAACAACAGGGAAATGGCTGTCAATGACTTCTCCCCACCAGACATCTGCATCATATTCTGCAGTTTCTTCCCTGGGGGTTGTGCAATAATACGAATACCGCACTCAAGAATATCTTCCTCTTCCACCAGCTCCAGGCTGCCCTTGCCGCCGCCAAACAATTCTTTAAACACCTTGTTAAATTCTGTCTGTATCTGCACAAACTTCTCCATAAACTGTCTGCGCATCCCTACATCTAGCTCTTCAATGATGTCAAGCAGCGTCTTTTCTGCTTCCACCAAATCATCATGTTGGGTTTTCATAAATACATAGCGCTCTGATAAGCTCTTATAATCCTCAATGGCATTGACATTGATGTCCCCTAATTTGCGTATCTCATCCTTAATCTGAACAATCAATTTCTTTAGCTCCGCTGCATTATCATACTCTAAACTGCGCAATTCCAAAGCATTGTGACGCGTCAATTCATACTCCTCCCACATATAATTGACTTGATTTTCCTCAGATTCCTGGAGTTTCTCTTTTTGGCTGTTTAAACGATACAATTCCTTATCCAAATCATTGATCTGCTTCGACAATTCCTCCTGCTTTTGGAAAAATCCCCGATATTTCTGGGACAATTCTTCCCGCTGCTGCTGCTCCTGTTTTAGCTTTTCCGCCAACTTAAGATTTTTCTGTTCTGATTCCTCTATCTTACTCTGTATGTCCCTGGTCTCCTGCTGCTTCTTATCAATATCTGCCTGAGAATCGTCCTTTTCCTGCTTGGCTCCTTTTAAATCCTGTTCCAGCTTTTGTAGTTCTCCCTCCACACGGGCGATATTTTCCTCCAAAAACTGCCGCTTCTGTACTAGACTGGCCTCCTCAAGCTGTACCTTAGAGACTGCGCTCTGATTCTCCTCCGCCAGCTTACTGCGGCGCTCCAAAGTCTGCCGAAGTGTTTGATTTTCCTCCTCAAGCTCCTTTTCCCGTTGTTCTGCCTCCTGAATTTTTTGCTGAATCTCACTGCGGTTTTCATTTAATTCTCTAAGCTGAAATTCAATTTGGCTGCTCTCCATCTGAATATCTGTAAACTGGCTGTCATTCTGTTCCTTCTGCTCCCTGGCACGGTCCAGATTCATCTTCTCTGTATTCTGCAAGAGCATTGCCTCTTTCAGCTTCTCCTGAAGCTTTGCCATATTTTCTTTTACTGTCTCCCGCTTGGTGCGGCTCTCCTGCAGCCGATTCTGCGCTTTGTCAATCGCAGCCTTTAAACGCTCTGTCTGCTTTTGCAGATCCTCAATTTCACGTTTTCTTCCCAACAAATTACTGCTGTTTTTAAATGCCCCTCCTGTCATAGAACCGCCAGGATTTAAGGATTCGCCTTCCAGTGTGACAATTCTTAGACTATACTGATATTTTCGGGCAAGGGCGATGGCATGGTCAACGGTATCAACCACATAAGTTCTTCCTAGAAGATATGTTTTCAAACCTGAAAAACGACTTTCTGCGTGCACCAGATCGCTGCCAAGGCCAATCACTCCTGATTCCTTTAACGCCGCCTGATTGACCTGATATGACTTCTTACCCACACTGGTCAAAGGCAGAAATGTAGCACGGCCAAAGCGATTCTTTTTCAGATAGCCAATCATTTTCTTGGCTGTTTCCTCGTCACTGGTGACAATATTTTGCACGCTGCCGCCGAGTGCTGTCTCAATGGCGACTTCATATTGCTTATCCACCTGAATCAGATCCGCCACCACTCCCAAAAGTCCTGGCTCTGTCTCCTTTTTCTCCATCACGCGGCGAATAGAATTTCCATACCCGTCATAACGCTCTGCAATATTGACCAGAGACTCCAAACGTGACTGCTCTCTGTGGTATTGCGCCTGATTCTGTTCTAAAGACTGGGTAATCTCAGCCTGCTTTGTCTGACATTCCTGACTTTTTTGCTTTAATTTCTCTTCCTGTGCCAGTAACGCCTGATAGTTATCTTTTGCTTCCTGATACTTATGTTCACACTCATTTAGTATAAACTGCAGCTCTTCCTCCTCACTTTTATGCTCCAACAAACGTTTGCTAATCTGTGCCTTACGAATATTCACCTGTTCTTGCATGGTGTCATAGCGCTGTTGTCTTGCTTTCGTGGAGGCTTTGCTGTTGAGAAGCTCAATCATCTCATTCTTGCCATCCTCCATTCTGCGGCTGCAATGGGCAATTTCTTCCTGAAGTTCCTGATATCTGGCCATAACCTGGCTTTTCTGCTCTTCCATAGATTTGAGCTGTCCATCCACTTCTGCCTTTTCTTTTACAAAATGAATCCGCTGCTCTTGGCGCTGTGCCTGTTCCTGGCTGATCTCCTTTTGACGTATCTGAAAATGTTCCTCACTCTGTTTCGCAGCATGAATTTGTTCCCTTAAGACATTGATCTGCCCCTCCAGCTTCTCCTTAAGAACTGTGGTATCATTGAGTTCCTTCTGAAATGCCTGCAAGCACTCATCCGCCTGTTGTATATCCTGTTCCATCTGCTCATATTCTGCTTTAATGCTGGCATAGGAAGTATTGGCCTCTTTGAGATCGTGATCGACAATCACAATCTTGCCCTGCAGCTCTTTAGACTGCCGCTCCATACGCTCCATCTCCATCAGGAACATATTCACATCATATACCTTTAACTGCTCTCGTTTTTTTAAATAAATTTTGGCCTTCTCTGCCTGTCGTTCCATCGGAGCGACCTGCTTTTCCAGCTCCGCCAAAATATCATTGACACGTACTAGATTTTGACGCTCGTCCTCCAATTTTTTCTGGGCAGTGGCTTTTCTGCGTTTATATTTTACAATTCCCGCCGCCTCGTCAAACAATTCTCGGCGCTCCTCCGGTTTGCCGCTTAAAATACGCTCTATCTGCCCCTGTCCAATAATAGAATAACCCTCTTTGCCGATTCCGGTATCATAAAACAGCTCATTCACATCCTTTAGCCGACATGAAGTGCCATTGATCAAATATTCACTCTCACCAGAACGGTACACACGGCGGGCTACTGTGACCTCATTGTAATCTACATTGAGCTGACGGTCGCCATTGTCCAAAGTGATTGCCACATAAGCATAACTTAAAGGTCTGCGATTCTCAGTGCCAGAAAAAATAACATCCTGCATACTGGCGCCTCGAAGCTGCTTTGCCCGCTGTTCCCCCAGCACCCAGCGCACCGCATCCGCCACATTACTCTTACCACTTCCGTTCGGCCCCACAATCCCAGTAATTCCATTGTGAAATTCAAACAAAATTTTATTGGCAAAGGACTTGAATCCGTGGACCTCTATACTCTTTAAATACATACCCTTCCTCCATTATCCTTTGGATTCCTGCTCCTTTAACAGCAGCAGTGTATGGTATGCCGCTTCCTGCTCTGCTCCCTTTTTTGTCCTTCCAACCCCTTGCCCATATACATCTTTACCTATTCTGGCTTCCACCACAAATTTTTTATCATGATCAGGACCTTCCTCACTGAGAAGATGGTAGTGCAGTTCTTGACTGAAATTTCCCTGTACCAATTCCTGCAAGATAGTCTTGCTATCATAAAAGAGCTGCTTATGTTCAATATCATTGAGCACAAAACGGAAAATAAACTCTTTTGCATTAGCAAAACCACCATCCAAATAGATTGCTCCGATCACTGCCTCCAGCGCATCTGACAAAATAGATTTTCTCTCCCGTCCTCCCGTCTGTTCCTCTCCTTTGCCCAGCAGCAGGTATTTCCCCAATTCTAGTTCCCTAGTACAAAATGCCAGCGTCGGTTCACATACCATACTGGCCCGAAGTCTAGTGAGTTCGCCTTCTGGATGATTTGGGTATTTGTGAAATAGAAATTCACTGGACACAATCTCAAGAACCGCATCTCCCAGAAACTCCAGCCGTTCATTGTCGGCATGTTTTCCAATATGCCGCTCATTGGCATAGGAACTGTGTGTCAATGCCTGGGTTAGAAGTTTCTGATCTTGAAACTGATACCCTATTTTTTTCTCAAATTCTCTCTGCAATTTCATATTATCTGCCTTTCATAAAACAATAAGGGCAGCCAAAAGAAAATCTTATCCATTCCTTTCAGATACCCTTATCTCATTTTGTCTGCCATAGGTTTTTAATTCAATGCATTTTTAATCTGTTCTACCGCATCTCCAACTGTGACAATCTTCTCTGCTTCCTCATTGGCAATCTCAACATCAAATTCTTCTTCCAGTCCCATGATGATCTGAAAAATATCCAGGGAATCTGCACCCAGATCATCTACAAATGTAGTATCCATTGTGATTTCTTCCACATCCACGTTTAATACCTCTGCAATGATTTTTTTCAGTTTTTCAAATTCCATGATTTGCACCAAGCCTCAAGCGAAAATGCTTGTATTTTCATTTGAGGCGCAAACACAAAGGGTGAAAGATATGTGTTTGCATTTTATCCTTCCTTCTTTTTTTCTGACACCCTTTTCTCCATTCTGTGTGCCTTAGGCACATATAGGTATGCTGGAAGAATTATCCAATCCTTCCATATTCATTTTTACTGCTCCCCATCTATGGGAGATGTTCCAATCTGTTTCCTAATCTTCTCATTAATTTCCTGTTCTTTGAAAGTTACACACTGCACAATCGAATTGGTTACTTCCTTAGCCTTAGAACTTCCGTGGGTCTTGACTACCAAGCCATTGAGACCCAAAAGCGGCGCTCCGCCGTATTCACTGGCATCAAAAGACTTTAGAGTCTTCTTCAAAGCTGGCTTCACCAGCAAGGCTCCCAATTTACTGCGCGGCGTCTCCATGATACCCTGCTTAATCATACTCAAAAAGGTTGCCCCTACGCCCTCATACAGCTTTAGAATGACATTTCCCACAAAAGCCTCGCAAACGATAACATCTGCTCCTCCGTGGGGAATCTCTCTTGCCTCAATACTTCCCACAAAATTAATGTCGGGACAATTCTTTAAAAGGGGGAAAGTCTCTTTCACCAGTGCATTTCCCTTTTCCTCCTCCGCGCCAATATTGACAATGGCAACTTTCGGATTCTTGACTTGCAGTACATTTTCCATATAAATAGAACCCATTTTTGCAAACTGCACAAGATGGGATGCTCTGGCGTCTACATTGGCGCCACAGTCAATCAGCAGTGAAACCCCCTGCTCTGTGGGAATCAATGGTGCCAGCGGCGGACGCTCCACTCCTTTGATTCTGCCAACAATAACTTGTCCTCCTACCAGAATGGCGCCAGAACTTCCCGCAGACACAAATGCATCTGCCTTCTTTTCCTTGACCAGATTCATGCCTATTACAATAGATGATTTCTTCTTCTTACGAATCGCCATCACTGGCGGCTCTGCTGTCTCAATCACCTCTTCTGCATGTATTACCTCAATCTGTGCCCCCTGGTAAGAATATTTTGCCAGCTCCTGCCTCACTACATTCTCTTGACCAATCAAAAATACTTTGATATCTTGGCGCATCGTAACAGCATCAATTGCCCCTTTTACCATTTCTGTAGGTGCATAATCCCCACCCATGGCGTCTACTGCTACTTTTATCATATCCTGCATATTTTCCTCCTTATGGCCTGCAAACAAGAATACTTTCCTTATTTTGCTAATGCCTCTCTAAGAATATACTATAACTAGTAGGATAAATCAATATAAAAATAGTTTGAGTTAATTATAATTATTCTCTTCCTCCCTGGCTCGATCTTCCTCTGTCATATATTTGCGGAAAATCCGCTCCAGAATATAACTCTGAATCCAGGCATAGACTGCAGGCAAAAGTCCCAATAACAATGGTATCATATAAATAAGCACTGCTATCATTGCCACCAGAACCAACATCACGATAGTCATCGGAAGATGCGCTGCTACTAACAAAATTGCATTTTTCATAGACTGGCGCCTGGTATTTTCAAAGCGCGCCATAAAGGGAAACAGATAAGAAACCCATGCGAAAAGCACAATCATTCCCACTAAAATTGCAGCCATCAACGCTCCTAGTACATCTTCATTCTGCACATAGGCGCCTAACACATACCAGTCTATCCCCAATATGGTTCCTAATAGCATGGTCAACAGCCATACTGGAACTGTCTGCTTGAAATTATCTTTAAATGCTGTGATATACTCTCGAAAAATATAGCCTCGATCAAGACGCAGAACCTTATGGGCTGTATAATATAGCGCAGTAGCTGCTGTCCCAATCGTAAAGACAGGGACACAGCTTATCAAAAATAACACACTCAAATAAATACAATCTGTAAATTTGGATAGAGCTTTCATCAACCCGCCTTCTAAATTAAAAATATTCATCTTTGATTCCTCTTTTTCTGTCTTTTCCTGAATTACCATTTTCGCAAGTGCGCCTATGATTTTTCTTTATATAATTTGAAGGTATTATTTTAGAATCCTTGCCACAGACGTGCCAGAAAAGCTGTCATTCTCCTCTAACGAGGCTTTTGTCTGTGGCTGAGGAGATTATCACCCTCATGAAAATAAATATTCATCCCTTCTCAAATAAATTTGAAAGATCTAACTATTTATTTTCATGGGGTTCTAAATAGTTACATATGAAGAAAAGCCCCTCCATAATGGAGAGGCTCTCATAATTAATCCTGAGGAATAATCTCTTTCTTGTTATAGCTTCCGCAGTTCTTGCAGACTCTATGGGGCATCATCAGCTCTCCACATTTGCTGCATTTTACCAAAGTCGGAGCAGTCATTTTCCAGTTTGCCCTTCTCTGATCTCTTCTCCCTTTGGAAGATTTATTCTTTGGACATATAGACATGGTCACACCTCCTTAAATTTGTTAAAAATATCCTGGATTGCCGCCATTCTTGGATCAGGTTCTGTCTTTGGACACTGGCACTCTGACAGATTTAAATTCGCGCCGCAGCGCTTGCAGATGCCTTTGCAATCCTCTCTGCAAAGAACCTTCATTGGCCAACTCACCAAAATTTCTCCAAAAATAAGTTGATCCACATCCAGACTTGTTCCTATTATATAGTTTGATCCTTCCATGCTCTTTTCCTCATCATTTCCGTTAAGATCTAATTCCTTATCTATAACAATGGGAAAAACCTTCTCTACCATCTCTAGGCAGCGGTCACATGGAATTGCAATTGTCACCTCCGTCTGACCTTGAATAAGCAGACGCTTATTGCTCTCATTGGTAAACTTCAGTACAAAAGGTGCTTTTTTGACAATGGGAAACCGCCCTAATTTAGAATCAAAGGACGCAAGTTCCACTTCTGCCTGTCTGGACATTTCCTTGCCCTCACAGGTAATTATGTCAGCTAACTCTACTCTCATGGCAGTCTCCTATCCACACTCGATATATTATACATAGCCACATACAATTTGTCAAGAACAAATAATTCTTCGTATCGGCTGACGAGCGAACTATAACACTATTTTAAAACCAGGCTTTCTGTCTCACGGGCGATCGCCAGCTCCTCATTGGTGGGCAGACAAATCACTGTTACTTTAGAATTGGGTGTGGAGATAATAGTCTCTTCTCCATGTACTTCATTAGCTTTGTCATCCAACTCTACACCTAAATATCCCAGATAATCACAGATACCCTTTCTGGTATCAGGCCCATTCTCTCCTACGCCTGCGGTAAAACAGATCACATCCACGCCGTTCATGGCAGCAGTATATGCTCCTACATATTTTGCCGCACGATAGATAAATGTATTCAGCGCACGGATGCCTGCATGATCATTTTTCTCTGCTGCTGCCTCCAAATCACGGAAGTCACTGGAAATATGAGAAAGTCCCTGCACACCTGACTTCTTATTTAAGATTTCCATCACACCTTCCAGATCCAAATTCTCCTTATTGGCAATATATTCCATCGCTCCTGGATCAATATCACCGGAACGTGTTCCCATAATCAACCCCTCCAGAGGAGTGAGACCCATAGAAGTATCAATGGATTTTCCATTTTTAACTGCACAGATGGAAGCTCCATTTCCCAGATGGCAGACAATCGTCTTAAGCTCCTCATAGGGCTTGCCGACAATCTCAGCCGCACGCTTGGAAACATAACTGTGGGAAGTACCGTGGAAACCATATCTGCGCACTTTATACTTCTCATAGTAATCATAGTCAATACCATACAGATACGCCTCCTCAGGCATAGTCTGATGGAATGCTGTGTCAAACACGCCCACCATAGGCACATTTGGCATCAATTCCTGACATGCACGAATTCCAATCAGATTTGCCGGATTATGCAGCGGAGCCAGTTCGTTACATTCCTCAATTACTTTCAGCACTTCTTCGTTTAAAATCGTGGAAGAAGCAAATTTTTCTCCGCCGTGGACTACTCTATGGCCAACAGCTCCAATCTCCTCCAGGCTCTTTAATGCCCCCGTCTTAGGATTTACCAGAGCATCCAACACCATCTGAATGGCCTGTTTATGCGTAGGCATGTCCGCGTCTGTAATTTCCTTCTCGCCGCCTGCCTTCTGGTATACCAGCCTGCCATCAAGACCAATCCTCTCACACAATCCTTTTGCCAGTACCGCCTCTGTATCGGAATTGATCACCTGATATTTCAGGGATGAACTTCCACAGTTGATTACTAATATATTCATTTCTTTTTCTTTCTCCTTTCCCGTGCTCTTCCTTACTGGATTTCGCAATCTTTTTATCCATTATAAACCAATCTTTTTTTGTATACAAGAGGATTTTTATATTTGAGTTTCTTCATTTTGTAATTACCTGTCAATAGAATGCCAAATTTATGTTTCCTACTTCATAGCTCTGTATTGCTGGCCTCACACTTCCATATAATAAGGACAGATATCCTCATATTCTCCACTCTTTAAGCGAAAACCCCCTGGAATTATCCCCAACTGCCGAAAGCCTATTTTTTCATACAAATGCCTTGCAGATGCATTTGAGGCCACCACAGCATTAAATTGCAAAATCCGAAAACCAATTGCATGTGCCTGCTGAATGCAGTCTAACACCAGCTTCTCTCCAATATGCTGCCCTCGCTTCTTTACCGATACTGCATAGCTGGCATTGCAAATATGCCCGCATCTGCCCACATTATTTGGATGCAGAATATACAATCCCAAAATTTCCCCTGTGTCCTTGTCCTGGGCCACACCACAATAACTCTGAGCCGAAAAAAACTCTACCCCCTCTGCCTCTGTCAGCATTTCCTCCTGCGGAAATGCAATCCCTTCCTCCACTACTTGATTCCAAATATCAATCATAGCAGGAATATCTTTTATTATGTATTCTCTTATGATTACCATATCTAAGCTTCCTTTCCTCTCAATTTTGTTTCAAGATATTGGTTACAAAATCTTAATGTTTTAAATCCGAATCTTATAGAATAGCAATTCAGACCTTTCAAATTTATTTAAATAGAGATAAATATATATTTTTATTGCATTATAAAATAATTACATCTTTACTGCAAGCACCAATAAATATTATTAAAACAGAATTAAATTTAATTATTCTCATATATTCAGCCACTGAATAAATGCTGTCTTATCTGTACAGTTGTATCCTGCGTTTCTATAAAAATCCAAGGTTTCCTTTTTCCTGCTTCCTGTCAGCAGCATTATCTTATAACAATTTCCCCAGCAATTTCATTCACAATCAGATGATGGTTTTGATCTTCTAACATCTGCTTCCATGTGTTGGACAGATACTCCGATTGTTCTGGAATAGATTCTTCATGTAAACACAAATATAAATTTAATATTTGTTCTAAATCTTCTTTCTCGACTTCTCTTACCATAAGTTTCTCCTCTTATATAAAGTTTTAACACAAAATCTATCTACTAATTACATTTAGCTTACTTATCACACTACACCTATATTATAACTTTTATTGAGAGTACCTGCAAGAATATCACTTACAAAATAAATTTATGGAAAATATAATTCCTATTTGCTATTACTCTGGCGGTTAAACGATTGATTTCAACGCAGCAGATGGAAATAAAGCAAGTAAAAACGTTGATATTTAACCGCCGGAGTAATATAATACTTCTTGAAAAACTTTAATGGAGGCGGATATCATGGGCTTTTGGGTCGGGGACTGGTTGCATAATGCACCAGATACAAAATATAATGCCAATGGAAAACAATCCATCGTCAAGCATTTATGCTTTGGACCTCTTGAAACGCGAATATGGTATAAACTAACAAATGGGCAATACTGCCGCGAAATTCATTTTATTGAGGGATTTCAAGCGGGAGAAAGATTTACCGACTTTATTAGCAAAACTGAAATGCTTGAAGTTATTGAATCTGAAATTGTACTGTGTAAAAAGCACAATGAAACAAACTTAGCCCTTCTGTTTCAAGCAGAAAAGGAAAAAATAAATCTATCATAGATTAAATAATACACACCGTAAATTTTTTTCGGCAGTGGTCATAAACCGAAAAAATTTGTTCATTATTTTTAATCAACAAAAACAGAAGGAGCGCCTATGAATATTATTGGAATTATCGCTGAATACAACCCCTTCCATCGGGGACATGCCTATCAAATTGAACAATTAAAAAAAATCTGCCATGCAGATTATGTGATCATTGCCATGAGTGGAAATTTTGTACAACGGGGAGCCCCCGCCCTGATGGATAAATACAGCCGCACAAAGATGGCCTTGCACTGTGGTGCTGATCTGATTCTGGAACTTCCCACTCTCTTTGCATCTGCCAGCGCAGAAACCTTTGCCCGCGGCGGCGTCTCTCTGTTAAACAACACCGGAATTGTCACTCATCTTGGTTTTGGCGCTGAAACTGACAATATCCATCTGCTGTCAGAACTTGCAAACCTCCTCTGTTTACAACCAGATCCTTATCGAGAAGCACTG
Source organism: Lachnospiraceae bacterium (assembly GCA_910575005.1). Taxonomy (GTDB): domain Bacteria; phylum Bacillota; class Clostridia; order Lachnospirales; family Lachnospiraceae; genus Petralouisia. The sequence goes on from CAJTCL010000012.1 coordinate 19,475, forward strand.
CACAAAGAATTGAAGATGGGCCATTCCTTTCCTGCTGCCCGCGCCAATGCTCTGGAAAGTTATCTGTTGTCCCATTCCTTGGCACTTTCTGCAAATACAGATTCACATTTCAACTGCTCTGACAACAATTTACAAGAAATCTTAGCCAGCCCTAACAATATCCTGGCTCTGGAATACTTAAAAGCTCTGAACACCACCAAATCCATTTTAATTCCAGTTCCTATTTTGCGGCAAGGCCGAAGCTACCATGATACCACAATTGCAGAAGATTTCTGTTCGGCCACTGCCATCCGCACCTATTTAAAAAGGGAACCTTGTTGGAGAAATGCTCAATACGACCTGGGCAGCAATAATCATATATCTTCTTCCTGTGATTGTGCTGACTCACTGAAAACTGCCATGCCTTTGGATTCTTATAAAATTTTAAGAGATTATACTCATCCATTTCTATTTGAAGATGACTTTTCCACATTGCTCCACTATAAACTGCTCTTCAATGACGCAGATCATCTTGCAGCCTGGGCAGACAGCTCTCCCGCCTTGGCTGACCGCCTGCTCCATGAACGAGAATATTTTACGAATTGGAGCAAATTTTGCCAACGCATAAAAACAAAAAATATCACTTACACCAGAATAAGCCGTCTTTTTCTGCATATGTTGTTAGATATCAAGCAGTCGGACTATCATACATTCCCTGTGCCCTCTTATCTGCGTATTTTAGGATTTCGTCAAACGGCTAGCCCGCTGCTCTCTGCACTAAAATCACACAGTCGGCTTCCAATTATCACGCACCCGAAAAAGGCACAGACACTGCTCTCAAAACAAGAACAGAAACTTTGGGACATGGATCTGCGTGCTGCTGACTTGTATCGTCTGGGACTGACTGGCAAAGGTGACTATAGTATGAAAAGAGAATACCGCCAACAGATGATTATCAGCCCACCATAAAAAGCACTCCTCAGAGTATTTCTCTCTGAGGAGCGTTTTCTGTCTTATCCCATATCAGAATAATATCTTCTCTTTCTGATATACTTTCTATGGATTCTAGAAGGCGGATCTGATCTTGCCAGCAGATAATCTGCGTTTTTAGCAAGAATACCCATAACATGCTTACATAATTTTATATTCACTTTAACTTTTCTAAATCCACCCAAAGCGCCGGCCGAATCCCATAACTTTTCGTAGTCGAAACACCACTGTAATCTATATTGCCGTTCTTAAAAACACGCGCCGCCTGTTTCTTATTTTTTCTGACCGTTCTCAGTAACCATTGATCTATGGTATCATCGCCTACATAATTTATATCGAGATAAATCGTTCCATCTGTCTTTCTGTCTTTGGATTTATCAAAATATTTTTCAGCTTCTTTTACACTGAGTAAAAATATATGATCTTTCGTAGTCTCTCCTTTTTTCGTTCCAAATTTGCGGTCACGAGGGTTTTTCACTTTCACGGAAAGTATCTTATTTTGTTGATCCTCGCTAAATGCCTCCTTAAAAAAAGTTTCATTGAGCCATTTTCGGATCGAAGACTTCTTCCACTCAACAGCCTTATCTTTTGTATGATATGGCTGCTTGTCCAGACAGTATTGACTAATCAGAAGAACTTTATCTTTTTTCTTATCAAGTACCCGCCATTCAATTCCTTCTTTCCCATTATCCAAATTATTATCCTGTTCATACCTTCCAAATGACACAGAATCCCCTATTTTCGCCGAAAGAATCATCTTATAGCGTTCCACATTCATCCGTGCTTCCTCTTTTTGGTCTGCAATCTTGAATTTCTCCGCACTATCCTTATAGTCCTTGATCTCTTCCAACAGCCAACAGGCCTCCCAGTAGTCTTCTTCTTCCATAGCTTTCATCGCCTGCTGATATTTCTGTTCTGGCACAGCTACCTTATAATAAAAAATTGTGCCTGCAAGCGCAACTGCAACAAACGCTGCTATGATAATCCTGCAAATTTTGCGATTCCTCTTCTGCTTCTGAGCTGCAAGCTCCCTCATCCTTTTCCAACGTTCCCGCTCTGCTCGATCTTCTTCCTGTTTGCGTTTGATCTCCTCAATTTCATTCTCACAGTATAATTTCTTCTCACTAACATCTTTCCAATCTGGAATTTCAATAAAAATCTTTATGGCATCTTCTATCATCATAAGCGGCTGCTGATCATAACAACTATACCCATTTTTTGTTATATACGCATGGTATTCTTCCATTATTTCACAGCCTTCCTGATATCGCTCCTCCTTGTAAGCCTGTTCTGCTTTTGCCAGGCACTGCTGCGCTCTTGTGTCTGCATCAGCATAACCGGAGATATCCTGAAATATCTGTGCTATTTCCCTGTATTCACTTTCCTTTGAAGCCTGCTTTTCCCTATCATTTGCCTTCTGATAAATCTTTTTCCTTCGGGCATTCTCCTTTCGTTCTAGAATCTGAGACAGATACCCCTCTACGGTCTCCTTTAGCTGCGGATCTGCAAATCTCAAAATTTTCTGATAGTGATTACAGTTTTTAAAGGACTTATCACAATTTGCCAAATCCTCCTGATGGGAAACATGCAGCTCTGCCATCAGCTTTCCCAGATAAGCCTGACCATTCTCTGGATCCATATCCAGCACTTTTTCACAATATTCATCGGCGCTCGCCCAGTCTCTATCCTCCAAAAATAAAAACACACGCTTTAACAGCGGTGTAATCGCTGTCGTACCTGTGGCTGGTAAAACCGCCTGCGGTTGCTGCTCTCTTTTGTCAACCTCCAAGATCTTCTTGATTCCCCGTATTAAATCTTGCAAAAATCCAAGCTGTGACATATCCTGTGCCTGCAAATGTGAAAACTCTTCTGGCAGATCATAGGGATCCATATCCTTATAAGCAGGAATCAGGATCTTATCTGCCCCGCCCTGAATCAAAGACAGGAATCTTGACCATTCATTTTTTACCCATACTGCATTAAAATATTCCCGCTTTGTGCCCAGTACCACCATAACCTTTGCCGAGTTAAGCGCCGCAAAAATATATGGCTCATAGGCAGAGCCCAACTTATTTTCTAAAGTAATTCTGGCAAAAAAAACTTTAAGCCCCTCTTCGGTCAACTCGTGATAGAGATCATTAGCAAGAACAGAATCCGGTGTTCTATGTCCAAGCTGGTCATTCTCTTTATAACAGATAAATACATCAAAAGGCTCTTCCTGTTGCGAAATATTTAAAATTCCTCTTTGAATCTCATCAATCGTCCTGGCCTCTGCTTCATACACACTGCGCTGATAGCTGTCTGCATACTGCAGCGCCGCCTTATAGTTTTCATCTGCAAATACAGAAGTATATTGGGCACGGTTTACCGTAGGCACGCGTCTGTGAGTGGCAGGATCCTCTACATATTCAATTCCGTAACGCCCCAGCACCAATGACCAATAAGCCTCTGCATCCGTCGTATCTTCATTGAGAATCTGTTCATAGATCGCCATTGCCTTGTCAAATTCATTATTTCTCCGAAAATGATTTGCCCGATCATAGAGATTCTTTTTCTTATCATCGTCCAGTCTGGGCAGCGTCTGTTTGGTGCCGCAATACTCACATTCTGCCACTGTCATTCCAGGCTGAATCGACAATGTACCTCCGCACATTTTGCACTTAAACATCAGCATACTTCTTTCCCCTTTTCCTTTTACCTTTCTTTTATCTTCTAGGGCGTGTCTGAAAACCGCTTTCAAACACGCCCCAATTCACACTACTCCATATTAAAAAATATTATACTAGTCAACTTTATGACCACACTGGGAACAAAACTTTGCACTGCTAGGAAGTTGTGCCCCACATTCTGGACATTGCGGAATGATCGACGAACCACATTCGACACAGAATTTTGCATTTTCTGGAACTGGTTTCCCGCAATTAGCACAGAAAACTGCTGATTGGACAGGTTGTGCAGACACCTGTGCTGTAGGATTAATAGCATTGCCCATCATATTTCCAACCATGCCGCCCACTGCACCGCCAACGCCTGCCATTGTTCCAAGCCCCAGCCCCAAATTGGTAAACTGGCCTGCCGCCTGATTCTGTGCTACCTCTGAAGCCACATCAAATCCTCGCTCCTGCTGGTATGTATAACCTTCCTGAGCCCGCTTTGTGGCCATTGCCTGAGATTCAATCACCATCTGCTGTGCCTGCGTCTGCTGGTCAATAATCCCCACCTGCTGACGCAGCTTGGCCTCCGCCACCTCAGAATACTGGCGAAAATGTAATTCCTTGAACCTTTCATACTGCGGTTCTCCATCTGGCTTCAAAATTGCTGTCACAAAAAAGCGTTCCAGTGAAACTCCATAGTCTGCAAAATCCCCAGCGAGCATTCCCTTTAACTGCTCAGAAAATTCTGTCAAATTTTCATCAATCTCAAAAATACTGACAGCATTCTCTTTCATAAACCTTGCAATATAAGTCTTCACCCGTGTCATCAAAAAGGCTCGAAAATGATTTATTAACTGTTGCTGTCCTAATGTATGCTCTGTTCCCACCAACCTCAACAAAAGCTTTTGGGAATCCTCCACACGCAAACTCATTTCCCCGCACGCGCCAATTGAAATGGGAAAGCCGTAAGTTGGCTCTATGTACTGAACCTTGCTGTCTGTCCCCCATTTCAGAGCCAGTTGCTCAGTTTTATTGATAAAATAAACCTCACAATGAAATGGCGATTGATCCCCTGTCAGGCGGTTTAAGAGCCTGCCCAACAATGGAATATTCTGACTGTCCAGCGTATATCTGCCTGCTGGAAATAAATCTAACGCCTGCCCATCCCGAAAAAAGATCGCCTCCTGAGATTCATGTACAATCAATTGAGAAAACATATTAAAATCTTCCCTGGGATGCTTCCATATAAAAGTACTGTTATCTCCCTCATATTTAATAATATCTGCTATCTGTGCCATAGATAAACCTCCTAATAACGGAACACAGCGTTACTTTTTAGTGATGGAACAAACGAATCCCTGTAAAGCACATTGCCATATGATATTTATTGCAAGTGGCAATTACATGGTCATCCCGAATAGAACCACCTGGTTCTGCGACATAGACCACACCGCTTTTATGAGCACGCTCAATATTGTCCCCAAAGGGGAAGAACGCATCAGAACCAAGAGCCACATCTGTCATCTGATCGAGCCAAGCACGCTTCTCCTCCCTGGTAAATACTTCTGGCTTTACTTTAAATATCTTCTCCCAGGCACCATCCGCCAATACATCCATATAATCTTCTCCAATATATAGATCTATCGAGTTATCACGGTCTGCCCGTCCAATGCCATCCACAAACTGCAGGTTCAATACCTTGGGCGCCTGACGCAAAAACCAGTTGTCCGCTTTCTGACCTGCAAGACGGGTACAATGGATCCTTGACTGCTGTCCAGCACCAATACCGATTGCCTGACCGCCCTTTGCATAACAAACTGAATTAGACTGCGTATATTTGAGAGTGATCATGGCAATTGCCAAATCAATTTTAGCAGATTCTGGAATTTGCTGATTTTCTGTGACTACATTGCCAAAGAAATCGTTATCAATCTTTAACTCATTTCTGCCCTGCTCAAAGGTAATGCCAAACACTTCCTTGCGTTCCACTGGACTTGGCACAAAGTTGGGATCAATCTCAATCACATTATAATTACCTTTCTTCTTGGCCTTTAAGATCTCTAAAGCCTCAGGTTCATAGCCTGGAGCAATCACGCCATCCGATACTTCACGTTTGATAATCTTTGCCGTTGCCACATCGCAGATATCAGACAGAGCGATAAAATCTCCAAACGAAGACATTCTGTCCGCTCCTCTGGCTCTTGCATATGCGTTGGCAAGCGGCGTAAACTCCAAATCCATATCATCTACCCAGTAAATCTTCTTCTCCACTTCGGTCATTGGCAGCCCCACTGCCGCTCCAGCTGGAGAAACATGTTTAAAAGAAGTGGCCGCTGCAAGCCCAGTAGCACCCTTTAATTCCTTTACAAGCTGCCAGCCATTGAATGCATCTAAAAAATTGATATAACCTGGTTTTCCATTCAACACTTTAATGGGAAGCTCCCCACTTTCCATATAGATTCTGGAAGGTTTCTGATTTGGGTTACATCCATATTTCAATTCTAATTCCTGCATAATTTGCACCAAGCCTCAAGCGAAAATGCTTGCATTTTCATTTGAGACGCAAACACAAAGGGTGAAAGATGCGTGTTTGCATTTTATCCTTTCTTCTTTTTTTCTTTCACCCTTTACCTCCATCTCACTGATTCTTGTTGACAATCCTTGTCTGATATTTTCCAGTCTCAATTTCAATATATCTCACAAACAGTGATACTTTATTCTCCTGATTCAAACTGTCCCAGATCTTCTCTGTAAAAGTATCAATGTCTCCATCCATCTCCACCAACTTTGGTTCACCTTCAAAACTAGGCAATGGATTGCCATCCCCCATATAAGTATGAATAAAATGACCTTCACCATTCCGTGGATTTTCATAGGCAAATGTATAACGGTTACAGGATTCTGGATTTCCATGATTGCTCTTTAGAATGGACAAAGCATAATTATAGGAACCATTTTCCAAATGCATAATTCCAGAAATTCTTGGCGTATAGTTGGGAGCATCTGGCTCAAATTCACGGGTACGCAGCGCCTGCTCAAACGTCTGCTGCTTGTCCATCAATTCATAAATCGTATCTGTCTGATCTCCATTTGTAACAATCGTCTTATTTCCCAGCACACGTACTGGGGCATAAATAATCAAACTAGGATCACTTAACTTGGAAGGATCAAATGCCTGCGTACGAATTCCTTCCCCTTCTTCCACAAAAATACGGTTCCTGCTGTTTTCACTTCTTCCCATAATAAAATAAGCAGTCACCGCATATTTCCCATCCTCAGATTTTCCAATTACAATTCCTCTTCCAGGATAAGAATTTCCTTTTAATTCTGTTTCCAATGATACACTATTCACACCATTTCCTCCTTTGTTATAATTTAAAGATAACGATTCAGACCCCCAAGACGCAGACATGCCAATTAAGCTGTCATACGACTCTGATAAGACTTTTGTCTATGCAAGGCTGTACCTAACACTCTGTAAAAAAATTGATGGAATTTTATTATCCAAAACGCCACCGGCGTTTTGACGGCGGTGGCGTTCATGAACAGACCTTGAACTATTTATTTCTGTTCTAGAGCCTCTTTTCTCTTATCCATAAGATTGTCAATTGCACTTACTAATTTACCAATCTCCGGTTTTGTGAGCTGTGCATCTGCGCCCAGCATCTCTCCTTTACGTCTCATTTCTTCATTTACCAGAGAGGAGAAAATAATCACAGGAATATGTTTTAAATCATCATCTTCTTTGATCAGCTTTGTCAAACGGTGTCCATCCATCAAAGGCATCTCAATATCTGTGATCACCATATGTACTTTCTCATCCAAATCTCCCTCTTTGCGGTATTCACAAAGTTTGTCCCAAGCTTCCTGACCATTGCTGTTGATATTTAACTTCACATAGCCAGCTTTCTTCAGACAGTCTGTAATCAACTTACACAACAAAGGAGAATCCTCTGCAATCATAATTGGAGCATCGCTTCTGTTGCGCTCCTCCAGTCCCTCAATATCAGAGACTTGAAGCCCAGTTTCTGGACTGATGTCAGTAACAATCTTCTCAAAATCCAAAATAACAATTAATCGATCCTCTAGCTTAATCACTCCGGTAGACACGCCGCTCTCTTGTACATTGATGGTAGAATCCGGCTTAATAATATCAGCCCAGGAAAGTCTGTGGATCCCACAAACTTCATCCACATGGAACGCAATATTCAATTTATTGAAATTAGTAATAATAAACAATCCATCTATGTTTACCTCTGGAAGACCCAGACAATTACGCAAATTAATCACTGTAATCATCGTATCACGCGGCATAAATATACCTTCCACGCTGGGATGCGCATTCGGAATCGGAGTAACTGGCTGATAAGTTAGTATCTCCCTAATTTTTGCAACATTAATTCCGTAATGATGCCCAGCCAAGGTAAATTCCAATACCTCCAGCTCGTTTGTGCCATTCTCTAAAAGAATATTTGTATCCATAATTTGTCACTCTCTCCTCTCCGGTATATTTCCGTTTCTATTCAGCTACTCTATTATAGCATATACTTTCTGAAAAATACATAATATTTTTTTATTTATCTCATTTTTTTTGACTAAACTACAAGCAAATCCTTTATTTACCTTAACCCCTCTGGGGGATGCACACATTTCTTGCAAGGTAATTTCTGCGTTTACACGCAGTAAAAATCAGTGCTGGAAACGTCATAAGGAAAAGATTTCTGCTGTTTCCTATAATTTAATCTGACTAGTTTTCTGATTCATCTGGACACTAAGCTGTACAGAAGAAATACTTTCTGCTGTCTTTTCCGGCACTTCAAACAGCAAAACAGCTGCATCTGTCTGACCTGGCTCTAGCTTTCCCACATAAGTAGAGAGATCATTTGACAGAATTGTCACTTCATTTTTAACCCCTGCCCCCTGATTCAACTTTAAAGTAAAAATTGGCTGTTTTGTCAACAAATCACAGTCGACCGCCTGGCTTCCAGTGTTTGTGATATTCACATTCATAATTAAAAAAGTATTGCCTGCTGCTGCATCCAAAGAAAAATACTCTCCCTGCTTATAACTGCTGCTGACGGAATAATCCTTATACGAAAATTCCACGCCTGATACTGCTAACGCCTCCGACAAAGTAAGCTGCCCCGCCTCCTCTGTCTGTGTGGTATCTTTTTCCTTATCTTCTTCCTTTTTATCCTTGGAATCTGTCTCCTCCTTCTTTTTCTTCTCCTCGGACTCTGTTTTTTTCTCCTCTTTCTTCTCCTCCGGTTCCTGCTCTTCTTCCTGCTCTTCCTCTTCTTGTGGATATAGCGCTGTCATACCCTCTTGTTGATAACTATTATGCTTTGCAAGGGTTCCGGCAGAATATTGGATCACAATGGCCTCCTCACTCTCTGTCAAAGGCGCCATCTCTTCCCCACATCCGGTAAGAAGCACTGCCGACGCAATCAGTACTGTTCCCTTTTTAATGGCTCTTCTCATAAGTCCGTCTCCTTTTCCTATAACTACTGCTATTTTACCATTATTTATTCCACAGGGCAACTATATTTTCCTTATGCTCCAAAAATTACCTGCTGCTGTTGTCCAGTTCAAACCAAAATGTGACACCATTTTCTTCATTTCTGACACCACACTGCCGATGAAATGAGTCCATAATTGCCTTTACAATTGACAATCCAATCCCATTTCCGCCGTATTCCCGCGTTCTGGCCTTATCAACTTTATAAAATTTATCCCAGATATGGGGAATCTCTTGTTCAGGAATTAAATTTCCAGTATTAAACACCTCAACTCTTACTGTCTCTTCTCCTGGAAGCACTGTGACAGAAATGTGCTTTTCACCTGCTGCATAGTGAATCGCATTGCTGATATAATTGGTGAGCACTTGCTCTGTCTTAAACTCATCTGCCCATACATATTCTGGCTTCTGTCCATGTACGATAAGTGAGATTTGATTCTGCTCTCTGAGAATAGCTGTGGCATTGACCACTCCCTGGATTACTTCCATCAAATCAAAATGTTCAAACACTACCTGGTCACTGCCAGATTCCAATTGATTCAAAGTCAAAAGATTTTTTACAAGCTGATTCATCTTATCCGCTTCATCTATAATAACTTCACAATAGAAGTCACGGCTCGCCTGATCATCATTGATACATTCCTGCAGCCCTTCTGCATATCCTTGAATGAGGGCAATCGGCGTTTTCAGCTCATGAGATACATTGGATATAAATTCTTTGCGCATCTTGTCAATTTCTGTCTTCTTCTCAATATCAATCTTTAATTCATTATTGGCACTTTTGAGCTCAGAAATCGTTTTTTCTAAGGTTTCCGACATTTGATTCATATGTTCGCCAAGCAGGTCAATCTCATTCTTTCCTTTACTCTGAAACTTGACATCAAACTCCAAATCTGTCATCCGCCTAGAAATCTCTGCAAGCTGCAGAATTGGATTAGTAATTTTTTTTGTCACCATGTAAATAATTACTGCACACATAATCACAGCAATCACTCCTACATAGCTGAGAAAACGATTGGCAATCGCCACACTCTCCTTAATACTCTCTACCGCCGAACGCATCAATATCATATTTCCATTCTGTAAACTGCCCCAAAGCACCAGATAATCCGATTGCAGCCTGTTATCTATCGTCTTCTCCACAGTGTATTGCTGTGTACTTTCCAAAATCTTGGTATGCTGATTTTTTGTATGAAAAATCAACTCCAAAAACTGCACTAACATCCGTTCGTCATCACCAACATTGGTATACATAATCGTTCGGTCAGAACTGATAATCATCATACTAATATTGCTATTGGTGCTCTGTTTTTCCAGACGGATGAGAAAATCTTCATCATCTGTCCTCCCTTTTGCACTCTCCTGATCTACCATCTCAAAAAGATCCAGCAATATTTTCTGTTTGTGTTCCACATAATAAGATTCCAAAAGTGTCGTATTAATAAACCAGCACAGTAGCACGGTACCGGCCACTATGCTGATCATAATCAATGTAATTTTTTGTGTAATGGAATACTTCATACTTCCACCTCGAATTTGTAGCCCATGCCCCAGATGGTCTTGATATAATCTCCCTTGCCCCCCAACTTGCTGCGCAATTTTTTAACATGGGTATCAATCGTTCTGGCATCTCCAAAATAATCATAATTCCAGACATGATTTAAAATTTTTTCCCTAGAAAGGGCAATTCCCTTATTCTCGATAAAATAGGTCAGCAATTCAAATTCCTTGTAACTCAACTCCAGCTCTTTGCCATCTACAAGTACCTGGTGCCCAAGCTTGTCTATAGATATTCCGCCGATCTTTATCACCTCTTCCTCAGATTTTCCAGTACGCCGCAAGATTGCCTCCACTCTGGCCACTAAAATTTTAGGACTAAAAGGCTTGGAGATATATTCATCTGCGCCAATGCTAAAGCCCTGTAATTCATCGCTCTCTTCTCCCTTAGCCGTCAGCATAATAATAGGAACCTTAGAATTATCCCTGATTTCTCTACATACATCCCAACCATTAATTTTGGGCATCATCACATCTAGAATGATCAGCGCAATATCTTTTTGCTCATAGAATTTATTTAACGCATCCTCCCCATCCTCAGCTTCCACAACCTCATAATCTTGCTTAACCAGAAAATCCCGCACTAGTTTGCGCATCCGGCTCTCATCATCTACTACAAGTACTTTCAGCTTCTCCATTTTTTTCACACCTTCCGTCCTGCCGCAGATTCTCCGGCAAAGACAATTTTTTCTTTTCATAACAATAGCATATAATTATGTTAAATCTGTGAAACGATTTCCGATTCAAAAAAACCATCAATGCTCTTTGTCCTTGAGAAGCTGCTCCCTGTTTTCAAGATCTGTCTCCCATGCCTCATATTTCTCAATAATGCGATTCTCATAATTGAGAATATTAGGATTCTGATCCATGAAAGTGACCGCCACCATGCCTGCTGCTACAAGAAACAGAAACAAACTTCCAAGCAAACTAAAATGCAAATGTCTGAGGCTCTGTTTGGTACGTTCCTCTGCGCGTCTACGCCTGAAATCCAAATCCCGCTCCTTGCGTTTTGAATCTTCCAATTTCTCTACATACCAATCAAGCGTCCCTTCCTCCATCGCCAGCGTTTTTGGCTCTTGTAACTGTTTTTCCTGAAATAACTTATTTGCGGCATCTGCACTCTGCTGTGCTTGAACAGATTCTTTTATCTGGTTTGCACTCTGCTGTGCTTGAACGGATTCTTTTTTCTGACCTTCACTTTGCTGCACTATGGATGACTCTTTTTGCTGCTCCCAATTTTGCTGACTCTGAATTAATTCTTCACTTGCTTGCTCGCTCTGATGTCCTTGATTATCTCCACTCTCTGCCACCTGTGTCTGCTCAAAAAAGGGCTGCATTCTCTCAAATACTTCGATTGGCTCAATCTCCTCCTCTGCCAGTTCTGGCTCCACCAAAAGATAATCTTGCAATTCTTTTAAATACATCATGCCTACTGGTGTCTCAAACACCTGCTCCGCCAAAAGCTTGTGATACATCTCAAGTACCATGCGGGGATTTTCCATATCTAATCTCTCCCTGACGTATTTAATGCCCTCCACTTCCTGGCAGGCAGCCTGCGCCATACTCTCATTTGTGAATAGAAATCCCTCCACAACCATATTAAAATTGTTCATCTTCTTCTCCTCTCAGAACTAAAACAGGAGTATTTAATCCCTATATTTATAAAGCGTGTCAGAAAACAATCTTTCAGACACGCTTTAATTCTTTAAAACTTCACTAACTCTGTGCAATATGTAACATCTGCTCCATATCTGATATCAGCTCTCTGGAATAATCTCCTGCTTCCCTGCAAATCTGCTGCGCTTTCGTATAATCTTCATCAAACAATGCTTGGATTGCTTGCGCTCCATATCCGTGAAATTTCTTGTGCTTCTCGCCAAGCGCGTCCCAAATAACACGAATTTCTGGATTCTTTGGCGTGATAGAATAATAAAAATGCCCAAATCCACATTTTGAAGAATCTAACTGCAAAGGCACAATCACTCGTTCCTGAACCATCTTTTCCAGGTTACGGATCCAATTCTGATGTGCCGTAATTGCATTTTGCATATAAGCGGCAAATTCTCGATTCTCCAAATGGAAAAATGCATCATTTGACATATTTCCCATCTGCTTTAACACTTCATCCAACGTTCCCTCAATCTCAACTACTGGTTGAGCCGCCTTGGTAAGCTCATCTCCAATCTGGCGCATGAAATCAGTGCTGCTCGTCAATTGATTTTCCATCTCTGCCATTGTACTGCTAATTTCTTCACTGACTGCCGCTAGAGATGTGACTGACTGGCTGACTGCCGATACACGATTCTGATTTTCATCATTTATCTTCCATACATTGCCAATCTTCTCTGTCATACTTCCAAGCGCCTCAATGGTATTGGTCGTGCTGGAAGCACTTTTTTGTGAGGCGTTCTCAATCCCCTCCACAAATTCTCCCATACTTCCAGTCAATTTCTGTGTCTCCTCTGCCAAAGAACGTATCTCATCTGCTACCACTGCAAACCCCCGGCCTGCTCTGCCTGCTCTTGCAGCCTCAATGGACGCGTTTAATGCCAGAAGATTCGTCTGGCGGGAGATCGATTCAATCCCTGCAATTACATCATTCATATGATTAATCACTTCCAAAAGATGATCCATATCATTTCTCATCTCTTTGGAAACCTCAATAGCACGGCCGGAAAGATCTCGGATTGCTGTCAGCTCTCCCTGTCCAGTCTCGATCTTACGATACACTTCTTCTGTATCCTCGGAAACCTTAATAATCGTATTTGTCAATTCCTCAAGAGAATTATTGCCTGCCGCACCCTCACTTGAGCCAAAAATAACCTCCGTAGCTCTGGCAACATTACGGGATATCTCAAAAATTTTATCCTTCTCATGCTGCAACATTAAATCAAGAGAACTGATCTGCATCACAGCCTTGATATTTTTTTCAAAAACCTGCGCAAACTGTTCCCTTCCTTCTACTAATCTTTGATAAATACCATTCAATTCTGGATTTCCAGAATAATCAGCATGTTTCAGCTCTGACACTGATTTCACTAGTTTATTCTTTGTCATTCCAATCCCCATTTTATAAACCTCGCTTTTTCTAAGTATATCGCCTTTCTATATTATATGCTTATTATTTATTGTTTTTCGGCATATGTCAATATTATTTTGTAACTATTCAGAATGCTGTAAAAATAAAAAATTAGGATTTATAAATTTTTTGAAAGCGCCTGATTTGCCATTTCTGTAAGGATGATTGCGCCCTCAGCCACAGACAAAAGCCTCTTTAGAGACGCATGACAGCTCTGTGGATTAAAGATATGAATAGTACATTATTATTTTTAAAAACATAAAGGGCAGACGAGACTCTCGCTCTTCTACCCTCTTTCTGCAATTGCTAATTCAATTGTACTTAAAACCAAACGTCCCCGCACAATTGCTCAAATTCAATCTCAGCTAAATGGAGCTGAGGGGAATCGAACCCCTGTCCGAAAGTCAATTCACTATGGCATCTCCCATTACAGTCATTAGTTTGTCATTCCCTCTGTCGAACGCCTAATGACAGGCTTCCGATTTCAGTAGCTTCATCATACGCCCATACACGCAAAGCTTTGTATATGTCGTTTCCCACATCGTCGAAGCCGGAATCTTAAACTGTGGGTGGTCTAAGGCCGACTGCTGCAACTAGGCAGCGATTGCTAAATTGTCTTCAGCGTTTATATTTATTGTTCCCGTTTTAAGGCGGTCAGGAGCCGCCAATGGCTTCCATAGCTGCACAACCCCCGTCGAAACCAGTACAACCCCTGGTTCAAACTACTGCTATCCAGCGTTGATTTATTATAGCAACATCTATCATTTCTGTCAAGTTTTCTTAGAGATTTTTTTGATCTCCAATACTTACCACTTCTCTCGCAGAATAATCCCTCCTGCCAACAATACAAACGCTGCTGGCAGCATCAGCGCCACAAAATCATAAGATCCTTTCATCATCTGGAACAGGGCAAATTTCCCCAAATATTTGGAGCCTCCTATATTTACCATAAAATAGAGCACAGAAACCATATATCCCAAAATCACCTGATTGGTAATGCCGCTCACAAAAAAGCCAATACTTCCCAAAAAGAAAATTTCAGCAAACGAACCAAGCCATAGGCTGCCCACAGAAAACACACTGCCGCCCTGCCTCATCAAAAATAAAAACACTGTGACAATCGCCATAAGCAGCACGACAGCCTCCAAAACCCGAATCAAATATAACTGCCACAGAGGAGTTGCTTTGGAGCGCTCCAGCAGCCAAATCTCTCGATTCTGTTCTGGCATAAACAATGGGGTCAACAGCAAAATACCCGTAAAAGCAATATACATTTCCATTACCTTGGCGGCCTGGGAAGCATCCAGATTGCGAAAACTCACAAAAAAACCAGACATAACACAAAACAATACTGTGAGCAGAATATGAGGCGCGTATTGTCTGCGGATAAAACTACCTCCTGCGTTTAAATATCTTTCCATAAATGGTTTCTCCTTCCCTGCGCTTTTTCTCATAGATCACAATAGTGAGCACAAACATCACCAACGATAGAACAAAATAAAACCCTCTATTCAACAATAACTCCTGTCTCTGCTGCCAGAACGCTGTGGTATCTCCCAAGGCATTCCATCTGGCTATCAAATTCCAGCCAAAATTGCCTTTTAATGCCATAGAACTGAACAAACTGGCAATCGCCCAAAATACTTGCACAAAAATAGAAATCACATTTTCGGTAAGCTCTGTAAGAAAAAATGCTACTGCAAGCACAACCATAATTTCTGGCAGCAGCCAAATACAACTGTATTTTAAAAATGCCAGCAAATCTGGAGCAACGCCTATTGTCCTGGCATGATATTGATAAGGCATCTGCATAATCAATAATGTAATGATCACGGGCAAAAATGCCATACATACATTGGCTAGATATCGACTGCCAATGATCTTTGCAGTAGAAAGCTTGTGTGCATACACTACCTGCACCACTTGTGCCCGCTTATCTCTAAGACAACGTGTTACTCCCAGAAATATCGGCAGTATCGCTAAGACAATCCCTGCATAATCACAAAAAAGCCTCGCTATCGCTCCAGTGATCCTGTCTTTGGTACAGATGGCCTCAAACTCTTCCACTGCCTGTTCATAAGTCCCAGGCACGGAGACACCTTGTGACCATTTTTCCTTTTGATAAGAACTTCCTGCCCCCACCAAACGACAGATTTCTTCCATATATTCACAAAATTCTGCATAGCTTAAATCATCTCTTGGAAAAACAGAAAAGGTAACTTGTGCCTGCATTGCACCCTCCATACTGCTCTGGTCATAGCTGTTAAAATGCTCTGTCATCTCCCCTGTCACCTGCTGCCAGTTCTTCCCTGTACACTCCTCCACAATCGCTTTGACCTTCTCTAATTCTGTTTCATTCAAAATAACACCCTTATAAAATCCCATAGGATAAGTTGCATAAGAATTACGTTCTGTTTCTAGTACCAATTCTGCCAGCATTTTTCCCATAATATCAGATTCCTTCTGGCTGTTTGTCATCCCATAACTCTCCTGCCCTGGCTGTGGCCGCTGCAAATTTTCTGTGATATCTCCGCCAAGCTGACTGGAGAGAAACAGTACAAATACTACCACATAGATATAGTAGACCATGCTTTTTAAAATCTGCTTACACTCTTTGATCAACAATGTCCCAAACATACTTACACCCCCTATTGTCTGCCCTTAGAGGCAGAAGTACAATTCATCAGGTACATATAGGCATCCTCCACATCTGGCTCTGCAAGTTTGGCCTCCTGCATCGGCACACTGTCGGCAATCAATTTAATATTTGCAGTGCTGCCATTGGTAAGAATACCTGTCACCAAAAATTTTTCCTGTATCATCGGCAGCTCCAGCGTTGAGACCTCCAATGTATACACTTTCCCCCTCACTGCCTGCAAAAGTTCTGAAACAGTTCCTCGAAATAAAATTTCACCCAAATTTAAAACGGCAATATTTTCACAGGTTGCTTCAATATCCCCCACAATATGCGTTGATAAAATTACAATCCGGTCTTTGGCAATCTCACAAAGAAGATTACGAAAACGCACACGCTCCTCGGGATCCAATCCAGCAGTTGGTTCATCCACAACAATAATCTTCGGATTATGAATAATCGCCTGTGCAATGCCCAGTCTGCGCTTCATACCACCAGACATTGCTTTTACCTTTGTCTTGTGCTGATCATTTAAATTTACTTTTTCCAACATCTGCGGCACCAGAATTGCTCTTTTTTTCTTTTCTATCCCTGACAATACCGCGAGATAATCCAATGCTTCATACGCTCCCATATTTCCATACATAGAGAAATCCTGCGGCAGATAACCAATCATCTGCCTGATCTGGCCACACTGCTCCACTGGAACACCACAAAGGCGCACTTGGCCGCCGCTCTTTTTGGTCAATGTGGTAAGAACCTTCATCAAAGTAGTCTTTCCCGCTCCATTCGGTCCCAAAAGCCCAAACATTCCTTGTTCTATCTGTAAATCCACATGCTTTAAGGCCTGCTTTTTTCCATAATTCTTAGATAAATCCTTGATTTCAATTGTAATGCCCATAAAATCATCCTCTCTTTTCTATTCAGAATACCTTACTACTATTTCCATGAATTAAGGTATTGCTAAATTTTTAGAATAAAATAACTATTCAGACCCCTAACGACCATCATGTCAGCAAAGCGGTTCTGAATAGTTACAATATAAAGTAAATTTATCTATGAATTTCCTATAAAATTAACTTAATAAAAAAGATTCTCTTAATATTTCTTGCGTAGCAGCAGAAGATTTTCCATAAAATCTGTCTGCAGACTATACTATTTATCGTTTTGTATACCCACTATAAGTGTGGCTGCGCTAATGGCTCCTTGCTGCACACTGTTTTGCAGCGTAAGATTCCCGCCGTGATTTTCACAGAGCATTCTACAGATTGACAATCCAATTCCAAAATGTTCCATGCTGTTTTCCTCCTCACTGAAATAGGCATCCATACCGCTGCGCAGTGCCTTTTTAGAAAAACCAGGCCCATCATCTTTGATATAGAGCATAAACGACCTTCCTTGCAATGTAATTTCTATCTGCACGCAATTTCTGGCAAAGCGCAGTGCATTGCTCAACAGATTTTCAAATACCTCTGTGATAAGATTCTTATCCAACAGCAATTTTTGTTCTGGTATCTGTGTATGAAGGCAGATTTCTTTTTCTGTACTTTGTCTTAGCCCTTGTATCACCGCACCTAACTCTCCCATAACCTCTGAGACTTGATACCACTTGCTGCAAAGCTCCCACTTTTCAATATTCTGAATGGTAGTCATTGTGGTAGAAAAGCGAAACAACCGTTCCTCCTGCTGATGCATCGTGTTTAATTTCTCCAACAATATTTCTTCTGTCACTCTGCCCGTGGGAACATATTTCTGTAAAAATTCTGTATAGCCACGTATCACAGTGAGCGGTGTACGAATGTCATGGGCAAATGCCGCATTGATTTTTCGCTGTTGTTCCTGCTGCCTCCACTGGTCTTTTCTTTGATTGAGCATGTTTTTTCGCATCTGTTCCATCTCTTCACAGAGTTTTCCCACCTCATCTTCACTATGCCAGGAAATCTCATGACTGTAATCTCCCATATTGATATAATTCAGCCCCTGCGCAATTGCTGTCAATGCAGGTTTGACCTTTTTATCAAGAAAAATTTTTCCCACCAGACAAAAACAGATCAATGTATAAATATAAAGGCAATAAACATATAAAAAATTGACTAATTCCAAAATCCATTTTTCTTTACCGCTCACATTCTGTCGACTCCACCCACTCCATCCGCCCCATGTGTGATAAATCATTGGAATAGTCTGATGGCGCGTTGAGAATACTTCCAACCATGCTTGACATACAT
Organism: Lachnospiraceae bacterium; assembly: GCA_910575005.1. Lineage (GTDB taxonomy): Bacteria > Bacillota > Clostridia > Lachnospirales > Lachnospiraceae > Petralouisia. The sequence continues at coordinate 38,115 of CAJTCL010000012.1, forward strand.
TTCGGGTAATCCAGTACAAAGTTCCCACTCCAAGCATTCCAATGCACAGATAACACACCAATGACATTGCCAGAGATTTCTTCTTTAGATACCTCCGAAATTGTTCTATTTTTTCCTCTAACCAATCCATTTATAACCCACGCCCCAAACTGTCTCAATATGCTTCGTATTTTTATCTATTTTCTGACGAATCCTGCGCACATGTTCCGCGATAATTGAAGCATCCGCCTCCCCATCAAACCCACGCACACTCTCATAAATCTGTTCTTTCTCAAACACCTGTCCGCTGTGGGTAATTAACAATTCCACAATAGAAAACTCTGTCTTAGTTAGTCCGATATCTTTGCCCTCCAACAACACCTGACGGCCAGAAAAATCTATGGTAAGGTCTTTGCTTATATAAATATTACTGTTTGACTGCCGGCGCTCCTCGCGTCGCAGATGTGCCTGTATGCGTGCTAACATTTCCTCCATGCCAAAAGGCTTAATAATATAGTCGTCTCCGCCTGACTTAAATCCATTGACCCTGTCCTGCTCCTGCGTCCGTGCGGTCAGAAATAAAATCGGACAATCCACATAATCACGAATCTTTTCACAGACTGTATAACCATCTATATCTGGCATATTGACATCCAAAAGAATCAAATCTGGCTGATGCTTTAATTTCTCCATCGCCTCCATACCATTTTGAGCCGTATAGACCAGATACCCCTCCATCTCCAGGGAATCCTTTAATAGTCCACGAATATCAGGTTCATCATCCACTACAAGAATTTTTTTCATCTCTTCTCCTCTCAAATATCTCAAATTGGTCAGACAGCCACTGTTCAAAATATGATATCGGCTTTCCAGAGACCTTATAAATCTGAAACAATTTATCCATTGCCACGGCCGCTTATCCTCTTGTGATACGCATACATGATTTTTAAAAGCTCATCCTCACTCATCTCACCAAGCTTCACACATGCTTCCGCCTCTGTAGGACAGCGTTTGGTTGTAAAGATTATCCCCATATCAAGATGCCTCAAATCATGGTAGCCTTACTATAACAAATGTCTGTCTCTTCCTCCACAGGAAAATCAAAATTATCAATTATCCGCACACAAGAATTTGCCGCCCATTTTTATACCCATATTGAGGAGAAAGAAAAATACATTTCTACGAAAACTAGCATTTACTATACCAATACCCCAGCCGTTAAAATAAAAAATCCAAATGCAAAGCCCCTTTTTATGTACCCAGATTCTGCCACTGCTAACAGATTTGATTCTACAAACGTAAATTATCGAAATATGAAAGCTTACACAGAACAAGAACGCTTTATTTTTGGTCTATATCCGTATCTGAAAGACCATGCCGATTCTTTAAAATATCGTTTTAACTGCAGAGCCTGCTGTGAAAAAAATGTCAGTATCGCTATTTCAATTCTTCGTTCTATATAATAACAGCGTAACAGCCAATAAAACTACTACGCTTAAAAGTCTAACTTTTGGGGTGCATCTCACGTAGACCCTGCCTTTCATAGTATTATCTATGTAATCATCGCATTCTCTTTGAATGCATTTATAACATGCACCAATTTAATCTGCTCAGCACGTGTAAAAATCATACTAAACTTAAATGGCCTGTCAAATGGCGCTTTCATCAAATCTAACACATCTTTCACATATCCATTTTCAACAACATAATCCACCACTTGATTAATAAAGTATATCTGCTCAGCATTCGGTCTTTCCTCAGCAATAAAGGAAGAAAAAGCTGCATATGCAGATTCTCTGTCCATCTTTGCAATTTTGCGGATTAGGATTCCAAAAGGTGAATCATTATAATTATTCTCATACTCTTCTTTTGTCCCCAATTCCTTTGTAAAAATACGTTCCAGTTCTTTATAATCGTCCTGTGCAATAGGTTCGTTATATATCAATTTTTTAATCGCTGGATGTTGCTTATGCGTTTCAATATATTCATGAACCTTTTTTCTATAATCCTCAAAATTATCCATAGACATACTAATTTCTCTGCCTTCTGTCCGATAGAGTATTTCATCTTTAAAATCAACATAATGAATTTTTGTACTCTCAGATGACAGAAATTTCATAATATCCCGCAGCTCTTTCCTTGTCTTTTCAAATTTTAAAATGTCTTTTTCGTTCCAGTAATGTTCCGACTGGATTTCTCGCAGCTTTGGGATTTTTTCTTTTACTTCTGGAATTGCTGCACATTCTGTCAACAATGTTTTAATATTTTTCTGTATGTGGTTCTTGATTCTGTTCAAGTTCCTGTTTTTTTCAAGTGCCGACAAAATCAAACCATACATAGAATTATCAAAATTAACCGCATTTTCATCTGTTTCAAAAGAACTTATCAGAGCGGCTAAATGTTCTATAATGTCCTCCTTGTCTGCATCCGTCATACATTCAAAACACTTTTCATCTTTGTATTTTTCCACATACCGAAGTTTCAGTTTCACTTCTATTCTCTCTGGATTTAAACTACAGATTTCCTCTTGGACATCCTTTACTAATTCACTTCTGAATTCTTGATACTCATCAGCCGCATATTCTGCATTCTGCAATAATTTGACAATGCGTACTTTTTTTATAAAGATCTCCGTTACAGGAGACAGGATAACTCTCACTTCTTTGCCCTTGGGGTGTTCATCAAAATATTGAAAATTTCTCACATAATCAAAAATATAAAATTCCTTCTTATGGTTTCCACTCCCAAATAAATTTTCACACAAGCGTGTACCTCTGCCTATCATCTGATCGAACTTAATTCGGCTGTATACTTTCTTGGCAAATACAAGATTTACAAGCTCTGGCACATCAATACCCGTCTCAAGCATATCAACAGTGATTGTGATAAACGGCATACCATCTGCCTTTTTAAAATCTTTTAAATTTTTATCTGCATATGGTTCATCACAGATAACCAATTTACAAAACTGCCCTCTATACTCTGGATATAACTGATCAAATCTTTCAACCAGAAATTGTGCATGTTTTTTGGTCTGTGCAAAGATGATTGATTTTCCTACATGATTCCCATTTTTGTGTCTGATTCCATTGTTCATCAAGTCGCTAATCATCTGATCAGCAGTATCTTTATTGAATATATATTTATTGATTCTCTCAGGCGGAATCCTCTCAGGCGTCTCTCCTTCCTCTGTAAATTCATCCTCATAGTATTCCCGCTCTTTATCATCCATTTCCTGTGGCTTTAGCCCTTCCTCTGGTATCTTTGTGCTTGTTTCTATTAAATAGAATGGTACAAGTACATGATCTGACTGAACTGCTTCCTCATACTCATATACATCTGTGGGCATATGATTCTTCATTTCAAAAAAATCATAGGTAGATTGATGTACTGTATTCTTTGGCGTAGCTGTTAAACCCAATTTACAAGCATCAAAGTATGCAAAAATAGCCCTATATTTATGAAAGATACTTCTATGTGCCTCATCCACCACAATCAGGTCAAAATGACCTGGTGAAAAAAATTTGCTCCCATCCTCATTTAATTCCGTATCAATTGCATTGAGAATCGTTGGATATGTCGAAAATATAAATCTAGCATTACGCCCTTTTCGATTCTTTACCAGATTACAAGTAGTTGTATGTGGTAGGTATCTTTGAAATGCCTCATTCGCCTGCTCCACAAGGGCTTTCCGATCTGCCAAAAAGAGCATTGTCGTAATATGCTCTCCCCTTGTCAGAACATCTACAATGGAAGCAGCCGTTCTTGTCTTTCCGGTACCTGTCGCCATAACCAAAAGACAATTTCTATTCCCTTTTTCGTAATTCTCACAGCATTTTGATACTGCACGAAGCTGATAATGCCTGTTTGTTATATTTTCATCAATTCTAATAGCGTTAAGCGGCTTACGGTTATAACGCCTCTCTATCATCTTATCCAGATCGCAGCGCTGAAATATACCGCTGACCATCCTGGGCGCTCCCATCATGTCATCCCATAAATATGTTTCAAAACCATTTGTACAGAATATAATAGGCCGAAATCCCTGCATATTCTGAATACAATTTGCATAGAGTTCACTCTGGTTTTTTCCTTTTTGGGCAGACACAGAAGTTTTCTTTGCCTCAATCACAGCAATAATTTTTCCAGTGTCGCCCCATATGACATAATCTGCAAACCCTGTACCAGAAGCATTCGGCATCCCCACAACAGGGTACTCCGTCTCAATACAATTCCTCTTTTCAGTCTGGCTAAATATATAGCCATTATATTTCAAATCAGCATCAATATACCGTTTACGGGTTTCCCATTCCGCCATATTGTCATCATAAGAATACGTCCGCTGCTGCTCATGAATTTTCTTGGCTTCTGTCCTCTCCTGGCTCAACTGTGCATTAATGCGCAGTAGTTCCTGAATCTGCTTATCCTTTTCATCAACAATTTTATCAGCATTTTTTTGTATATCCTGAATCACACGTGTATACTCTGCCTCTATTCTTTTGCTTTCAGCATTCTCATTCGGAATCATGTTGGCATGAAATGTTCTCTCTGTATACTCCTGGCCATAACAATACTCGATCCATTGTACAAAATCGAATAAAATATTCAGAGAAAGGATAGCATCTTCTTTTGAAAGAACTTTTGCGGTATGTACAGACATATTACCATTCTTTACAACATACTGAAATCTTCTCCACAAATTATAATCCATCAAGGACGGAAAACCATTATTATGTAATAAAGCCTGTAAACCATCTTCCCTAGGTTTTAAAAGTGTCTCATCTGTAGAGTATATCCACTTCACGCAAAGTTCTAACGCCTTGCGGGATGCCACAGCACTCATCACAGGAGAAGTAGCCAAAACATTCTCGGCGTCAATGCACGCCGGTCCAAAAAGAGCGTATTCTGTTTTTCCTTTTAAATATGAAAAATTCGTATTCATCATTTACATTCCCTCTTTAAAATTATATTGTTACAAATTAGTAGAATAAAACATTGTTATTACTTACCCAAAATATTTTTGCATTAGGCTGTCAAATAAAGTTTGAGTTTTTTCTAGTCTTTTTTGTTCTTCTGATTTTAATTTTTCTACTTGGTGGACGAATACAACAAATTCATCTTGTTTTACTTTAGGAACTTGAATTAAAGGAATACTTTGCACCTGTTTTGAATTTAAGTGTGGTTGTGCTGCACGTCTTGTTAAGGGCTTTACTACTTTATCCATATATTGAGTATTTATCATTTCATTAACAAATATCGGATTCACTTCATCTTTAAACTCCAAAATCATATCATATCCTGCATATTGACCTATATACTCTTGTGTAACAACACACGTATCTCCTGAATTAACCCCACTCCTCACAATAAGAAGTTCTCCACCTTGTAAACGACACTTTTTAATTTTATCAGCTTCATACTGATCAATATATTTCATATCGTTTAAAACAATATGACCATTCTTTATATTCGTTGCTCTTATAAAAGCATATCCGTCCTCAGAAAATTTCGGTGGTATACTTGTTCCATATCTTATACTTTTTAAAGACTCTCCTAAAGATTTTTGTCCCCACTGTAGGTTATCTATAACAGGATCTCCAAACATTTCTATAAATCGGGATTTGATTAAAATATCAAACATCTGTAACTGCTTCTTTTGTAGCTCAATTAAATACGCAATACAGACTAAATTCCGAACAATGTTTTCTCTTTCCCCCTGCGTCTTAATATCTATCTTCAATTCCCCTATATCCGTAAGACTAATAGATGGATATGCCTCATCCTTAATAAGTTTATTGGGGCGATTATACTCAAAATAATATTTCAAGTACTCCGACATATCTTGATTTGGAATAACACATGCTAAATGACTAACCACATATGCATCCTGCGGCAAAACATATATATATCCTTTCAAACAAGACATCCCACTTTTAGCAAATAAAACACTTCCCTTTTTATACAATCTCAGCCTATATTTCTTTGCCACTTCTCCAGATACCTTTTGTATTTCAGTAATCGGTTTACCCTCTACGAGTTCTGCCAAATTCCCAGCTTTCACAAATGGTACACCATTATCGCAATAATTTTCATCTCCTTGAGGTGCACCTTGTCCAGCCGCGATAATAGCAATGTTCTTTAATAGTACTTTCATCTATTCATCCCCACAACTCCAAATTTATTCATCGTTCTCTTTACTAAGCAGCTCTTTGATGGCATTTATTTGTTCGCCAATTCTATTATGTCGTTCTTCAATATCCGCAATAATTTCACTGGTAGGCGGATAATTTTTTGCCACATACTCAATCTCTTTATATTTATTGACAGATAAATCATAACTGTTTTTTACAATCTCGTCCTTCTTTACAAAGAAACTTTTCTCTGTCCTGCTTCGCTCCTTCTCTCCCTCAAGATTATGGAATCTCTGTATAATATCAGGAATATCATTTTCGGCAATCGGTTGTCTTTTATCATCAAGGCTATATCCATCTGCTTTCATGTCATAGAACCATACATGATCTGTACCTCCAGAATTTGTCTTCGTAAAGACCAAAATAGCTGTCGACACACCCGCATATGGTTTAAAGACACCAGAAGGAAGAGAAATAACAGCTTCAAGATACTGGTTTTCAACTAATTCCTTTCTAAGACTTTTATGTGCATTTGAAGCTCCAAACAAAACACCATCCGGCACAATACAAGCGCATCTTCCACCAATCTTGAGCATTTCTATAAACAACCCCACAAAGAGTAATTCCGATTTCGTTGTGTTCGTAATTCCTTTTAGTTTATCGCTAATATTTTCTTTGTTCAACGTCCCTTTAAATGGAGGATTTGCCAGAATTAAGTTAAATTTCTCCTCTTCATGGTAATCCTTTGACACGCTATCCCGCTTCTCTATCTTAGGATTGCTGACAGAATGCAGCATCAAATTCATACATGATAATCTGCACATTGTCGCATCTGTATCATATCCTGTGAATAAATCCGTTTGATAATATTTCCACTGTTCCTCTGACATTTTTCTTTCGTAATGCTCACGTATGTATTCAGCACATGAAATCAAAAATCCAGCGGTTCCACAAGCAGGATCGCATATCAGCATGTCTACCGTCGGCTGCATAAGATTTACCATCAAGTCTCTGATCTGCTTTGGTGTTCGAAACGCCCCAAGTCTGCCAGCCGAATTTAATTTCGCAAGCATATGTTCATACAGATCCCCTTGCATATCTAAGCCTTTGATATCGTGTTCAAATAGATCATCCAATCCCGAGACTACTTTCTGTAATGCCAGCGGTTCATTAATTTTAAATATTGCATCTGCTAGAAAACGCGAAAAAGAAGAGTTCTTATCTCTATTCACCGATTTAATAAAAGGAAATACCTTCTGAGAAAAAACAGCATGGAGCTGTCTTGCTTCTAGTTTTCTAAAATTTCTCCAACGTAATGACTGTTCATCATCGGATTCACCAAACAAATGCTCTTGGCTTTTTCCAGATAATAATTCTGAAGTTTCAATATCTGCTTCCATTTCATCCAACTGTTTTGCAAACATAAGATATGTTAGCTGCTCTATTACTTCTGTTGGTTGTGATACGCCGCCTGCTATCACATCCAGCCATATTTGTTCTATTTTATTTTTTGCACTCTCTGGTAACATATTTACTCCTCCGCCTATAAGCACTATTTTCTATTATTTAATTCTTTTATTCTGATCTTATTCAAGGATTTTCTAGTTTCTTTACATCTGATGGCATCATCCAACATTCTTCCTTCTTTCTATTATATTAGAGTAAAAGAATAGTTTCAAGTAACTTTACTCTGACATTTGACAATATAATCCAGTAGAGAAGATTTTCTTCCCCTACTCGCTGTGTGCGGGGCGCATACTGCGTAAGCAGTAAATTTCCTTATGCGCCTCTGTGCAGAATAAAGCGGACAAGTCCGCATCAACTCCCTAAATCCCTCATTCATGAGGGACTTGGACGGTTTGCTGCGCCGAGTGCAGTCGCTTTAGCGACTAATACCCCATGCACGAATGCGCATAATTGTTTTTTATCTTATAGGAAAGACACTTTCACGCATCAGCGTAACAAGGTCTTTCTTCCTATAAGATAAAAAAAGGATATCAAAGGATTACATTTCCCTTGATACCCTTATTTTACTGTATTTTCTAACGATCAGATTTTTGCACGTTTCTTATTATTTATAACATACAATCTTCCCAAAATCCGGTTTGAGGGACGCCCCGCCAACTAATCCGCCGTCAATATCTGGTTTTGCAAACAGTTCTGCTGCATTTCCAGCATTGACAGAACCGCCATATTGAATGCGAATAGCCTCAGCAGTCGCTTCGTCATACACCTCCTTGATACATGCACGAATTGCAGCACATACTTCCTCTGCCTGATCAGAAGTAGCCGTCTCACCTGTACCGATCGCCCAGATCGGCTCGTAAGCAATCACTGCGCCCTTTGCCTGATCTGCAGTCACATTCTGGAAAGCAATCTTAATCTGCATACGAATCCAATCAATATAGATTCCCTGTTTCCTCTGTGTCAAGGATTCTCCGCAGCAGATAATCGGAGTAATACCATGCTCAAATGCCTTTAACACTTTCTTGTTTACAGTCTCGTCCGTCTCTGCAAAATATTCTCTTCTCTCAGAATGTCCCAATACGACATATTTTACACCAGCGTCTGCCAGCATATTAGGAGCAATCTCTCCAGTATAAGCGCCGCTCTCCTCGAAATACATATTCTCAGCACCAATCTGAATATTGGAGCCTTTTGCAGCCTCCATCGCTGGAATAATATCAATTGCGGGCACGCAAAATACTACATCAACCTCATCATTTGCCACCAACGGCTTTAATTCATTTACCAGAGCCACTGCCTCACTGGGGGTTTTATTCATTTTCCAGTTCCCTGCAATAATTTTCTTTCTAGCCATAATTTCACCAAGTTCCGATGTATCTCACCGGCGAAAACTCCCACTTCTAAAAATGGTGAGTAAACAACTTTGTCTCAGTGGGAGTTAGGTCTCCGGCTGAGATAGAGCCTCCGGCGGATTGCAGGGGTGCGGAATTGTTTTTGTCAGCAAAGCTGACCCGCACCCCGCAACAAGAACGCCGATGGCGTTCTTGAATTTCAATCGAAACGCAAACTGAAAGGGTGAAAGATATGTTCGCACATTTTCCTTTCTTTTATTTTTCTCTCACCCTTGTTTTTATAATATTACATAGTTATTTAGCTCCCTAAGCCATACACATACCAACTTAGCGGAATCATTATGATCTTACTTATTTGTTGCTGCTGCAACGCCAGGAAGCTCTTTCCCTTCCAAGAACTCCAGAGAAGCCCCGCCGCCAGTGGAGATATGGCTCATCTTTTCGCCAAATCCTAACTGATTAACTGCTGCTGCGGAATCTCCGCCGCCAATAATCGTAGTTGCATCTGTCTCTGCCAATGCTTTGGCTACTGCAATCGTTCCCTCTGCAAGAGTCGGATTCTCAAATACACCCATAGGTCCATTCCATACTACTGTCTTTGCAGATTTTACAGCTTCTGCAAACATTGCTGCTGTCTTTGGTCCAATATCGCAGCCTTCACGATCTGCCGGCATATTCTCAGAATCACATACAATTACTTCTACTGGGGCATCAATTGGATTTGGGAAATCTGTAATGGTGGCAGAATCTACTGGCAACAATAATTTTTTGCCCAGTTTATCTGCTTTTGCAAGCATCTCTTTGCAGTAGTCTAACTTAGTGTCATCCACCAAAGATTTTCCAATCTCAAATCCCTGTGCTTTTAAGAAGGTGTATGCCATACCGCCGCCAATAATCAAGGTATCACATTTCTCTAACAAGTTGGAAATTACATTCAGTTTATCAGCAACCTTTGCGCCGCCCAAAATTGCCACAAATGGCCTGACTGGATTTTCAACTGCGTTTCCTAAGAAATCAATCTCTTTCTGCATTAAGTAACCAACTGCTGCTGTCTCTACCAATTCAGAGACGCCAACATTTGAACAATGTGCTCTATGTGCTGTTCCAAATGCATCATTTACAAAAATATCACACAGAGAAGCCAAATCTTTGGAGAATGCCTCGCCATTCTTGGTTTCTTCTGCTCTATAGCGAGTATTTTCCAATAATACGATCTCGCCATCCTTCATGGCTTCCACTGCTGCCTTTGCATTCGGTCCAACCACTTCAGGATCTGCGGCAAATTTTACTTCCTGTCCTAACAGTTCAGAAAGTCTTGTAGCTACTGGAGCCAGAGATAACTCCGGTTTTGGCTCTCCCTTAGGTTTGCCAAGATGGGAACAAAGAATTACCTTGCCTCCATCTGCTACCAGCTTCTTGATGGTTGGAAGAGCTGCAACCAGACGGTTTTCATCTGTGATTTTGCCATCCTTCAGCGGAACATTAAAATCACATCTGCACAATACACGTTTTCCACTTACATTGATATCATCTACCGAAACTTTATTTAAAGACATATTTATTCCCTCCTGAATGTTATAAATGAACAAAGGTCCGGTCCTCGAAAGACCGGACCCTTGTTGAGTCTTATCTGCACCTTAGGGCTTGTCCCCACTGGGCGCTTATGCTAATTCACTGAAATATTTGATTGTACGAACCATCTGGCTGGTATAGCTGTTCTCATTGTCATACCAAGAAACAACCTGTACTTCATATAAATCATCAGATACCTTGGAAACCATAGTCTGGGTAGAATCGAACAGAGAACCAAATCTCATTCCTACGATATCAGAAGAAACAATTTCATCCTCATTGTAGCCGAAAGATTCATTTGCTGCTGCCTTCATAGCTGCATTGATTCCATCAACTGTTACATCTGCTCCCTTAACAACTGCGGTTAAGATGGTAGTAGAACCTGTCGGGGTCGGTACACGCTGTGCAGAACCGATCAGCTTACCGTTCAACTCTGGGATAACAAGACCGATTGCTTTAGCAGCGCCTGTGCTGTTCGGAACGATATTAACTGCTGCTGCACGGGATCTTCTCAGATCACCTTTTCTCTGTGGTCCGTCCAAAGTCATCTGATCACCTGTATATGCATGGATGGTGCACATAATACCTGACTGGATAGCTGCATATTTGTTCAGAGCATCAGCCATCGGTGCCAAGCAGTTTGTAGTACAGGAAGCTGCAGAGATAATAGTATCGTCTGCCTTCAATGTCTCATGGTTTGTATTGAACACGATGGTTGGAAGGTCGTTGCCTGCTGGAGCAGAGATTACAACCTTACGAGCGCCAGCATTGATGTGAGCCTGAGCCTTATCCTTGGAGGTATAGAATCCAGAGCACTCCAGAACAACGTCAACTTTTAACTCTCCCCAAGGACAGTTATTTGCATCTGGGAACGCATAGATCTTAATCTCTTTTCCATCAACTGTAATGGAATCTTCGCCTGCTGTTACTTTATCTGCTAATTCATATTTTCCCTGAGAAGAGTCATACTTTAACAGATGTGCTAACATTTTAGGGCTTGTTAAGTCATTGATTGCTACTACTTCGTATCCCTCTGCCCCAAACATCTGTCTGAAAGCCAAGCGTCCGATACGTCCGAAACCATTGATTGCTACTCTTACTGACATGATAATTCCTCCTAATTTTGAATGAATTTATATTTCTTTGGATATATTACCCAATCTAGTTACATTTTAACTAATCTCAGGAAAAAATTCAAGGGGCTTTTTCGATTTTTTAACAACAGTTCGGCCATAGTCGACATTATGGACGATTGCTGTTTACATAAATGGAAAATGATATAATCTATGTCCCAAACAGTCAATAAAGTTTTGCGGTACAAACTGTTGACAAACGAAACTTTCTATGCTATGCTTGTCTCAGAAACAATCAATAGAGTAATGCGGTACATGAAAGGAGAATGACTATGGCCAGACCTGGTTATTTATCTGTCTATGCAGATCAGCGCACACAAAATATTTTTGATGAATTTGTAAAACTGAAAGGCATCAGCAAATCAACAGCCCTCACAGAGATGATGGAAATCTATATGTTGGCACAAGATGAAAATCTCTATCTGACATTAAAAAAGAAATCTTTACACAGTGATTATGCCAGAGATCTCTTATTACAGCGGGAAGATATTTCTCCCTTTAACGATTTTATCATTATGAAACTTGGGACATCTTTTACCATCGACGAGCAAGAACTGAACGGAGAAGAAATTGTGCAAGCTTATGCCAGAATGATCGAGAAATATGGTTATTCGTGGTTTAGCACGATCAGCCTTCACTCTGGGATGGCTGAACAGAAAATCAAGTTTTACAAAAACGCCATCCAAAAGGGTGAAACGGTTAAAATTTTATTTGTCATTGGTATGGGTATCAATGAAATCCGCTACTCAGCCACGATCGCCGAAATCGAATCTCAACGAGAGGAATTTACTTGTCCTGGGGATCCTGAGACTATTCCAGAAGAATTTGGACCCGATGAAACTGGGAAAATCTGGTTTAAACTCACCGATTTAAAAGAAGAAAACAACATAAAAGCGGATATGCTGAAATTCCGAAATGGCGATGGCAGCGTAAAAAGAGCGATCACCAAATCCCAATTTCATTTTGGATATGCATATCTGCCAATTAACGAAAACGTTGAATAAGGAGGTTCGCTATGCTTTGGGACACACATATGCACACACATTTCTCTGGTGACAGCGAGGCAGACACTTTTGAGATGGCACAGGCGTCCATAAATGCGGGCCTTGAGGGAATTTGTTTTACAGACCATATGGATTTAGATTACCTGGATGAAGCACCAGAAAAGTACCTGATTGATTTTCCTGCTTATTTTAAGGAGATGCAGAGCATACAGAGGCAATTGAAAGATAAATTCCCCATATGCATCGGTGTAGAACTGGGATTACAGCCCCATCTTGGACAAGAATTATCAGAAATTGCAGATAATTACCCTTTTGATTTTATCATTGGCTCTTCTCACATGGTACATGGCATAGATCCCTATTACCCAGAATATTACCAGGGAAGAAGTGAAGATCAGGCATACCGAGAATATTTTGAATCCATTCTTGAAAATCTGGCTGTCTTTGACTGTTTTGATGTATATGGACATATTGACTATGTGGTACGCTATGGACCAAACAGAAATCAATATTATACTTATGAGAAATTCGCTGATCTGCTGGATGAAATACTGCGCACTATAATCCAAAAGGGCAAAGGGATTGAGATCAATACTGGCGGTTTTAAATATGGGCTTGGACATCCCAATCCCACAGAAGCAGTCTTAAGACGCTATCGCGAACTGGGCGGAGAAATTATTACGATTGGCGCTGATGCCCATAAACCAGAGCATGTGGCATATGATTTCCAGAAAGTGCCTGACATCTTACAGGAGGCTGGCTTTAAATACTATACCGTATTTCAAGCGCGAAAACCGATTTTTTATAAACTCTATTAAATATCAAAAGGTTTACTTTCGCTTGAGAACAACCACAAGGACAATAAATAGCCTACTGGGTGCAATAATTTTTTACAACATAAGAAATATAAAGCATTTTCCTATAATTAAAAAGAATCCTTGAACCGTGAGACAACACAGTTCGAGGATTCTTCCTATTTATCAAAACTATTTTACAGAAGCTGCCGCAGGAAGACCTGCCTTTTTAAATAATGCCTTATATTTCTTGACTTTCTTATTCGGTACATCAATCTTGGCCTTTTTTGCAATCCCCTTACATGCAAGCTTCCCGACCGATTTTAATTTATTGGACTTTAAGGTTACTGTCTTAAGCTTTGAATCTTGATAGAATGCTTTACTGCCAATCTCTGTAATTCCTGTCCCCATAGTCACAGAGATCAATTGTTTGTCAGAGGCAAATGCAGAAGCGCCAATCTTTAAAACACTGTTGCCAATCACAACTTTTTTCAGCTTTTTATGATTGTAAAAAGCTTTTGCGCCAATACTTGTAACTTTAAACTTATAGCCATTGATCGTTATCGTCTCTGGAATCTTTACAGAAGTATACGTTTTCTTTGCCGGTTTTGTCAAGGCAACTGTGCCATTCTTTGCCGCCGATTTGGTCACTTTATAATAGAACTTTCCAATCTTGCGGACAGTACCTTTCTTTGGCACGCTTGCCTTTTTCACAGTCACAACAGCCTTATCATATTTGGATTTATCCAATGTGGAAGCTGCTTTTACAGTGACCTTTGCCGCCGTCTCATTTGCGGCTACCGTAAGAAGACCCTTGCTGCTGATCGTGGTCTTGCTGCTCTTATTGCCTTCTACACTCCAAGTCACAGTACTTGGAGCATTATTCTTGCCTGTTACTTTGGCCTGGAACTGCTTGGTTTTTCCAACCTGCACGGTTGCTGTCTTGGGCGTTACACTGACACTTTCCACTTCTGGATTCTGCGTTTTCGCAATCACCGTCACAAATACCTGGGCATACACGGAATCATCTCTTTTAGAAACAGCTTTTATCTTCAGTTTCTGCGCTGTCTCATCTTCGCCAATCTTTAAGAATCCCGTCTGACTGATCGTGGTCTTGCTGCTCTTATTGCCCTCGACACTCCAGACTACTTTCTCAGTTTCTTCTCCCTCTGCCGTAAATTGCTGGCTCGCTCCTGCCTCAAGCTGCAGCGTAATGCAGATAATCCCCAATTCCGGTTCCTGTGTATCATCCTTGGTGACAGTAACTTCTGCCTCATCATATTTGGTTGGGTCTTCTGTGGAGGCGGCTCTCACAAAAAGCTTGCTCCCTGCTTCATCCTCCGCCACGTGCAAGAGTCCATCTGTACTGATTTTTGTTTTGTCACTGCTATTTCCAGACACACTCCAGTCCACGGTCTCTGCTGCGCCATTTTTTACGCTTACATCTGCTTTGAACCGCTGACTCTTTCCAGTCTGTACCGTTGCTGTCTTGGGCGTTACACTGACACTTTCCACTTCTGGCGTACCCTCTGAGGGGCTGGACACTGCCTTCACGTTCCATAACTGAAGTTTAGAGTCACTGGCTGCTTTCTGTACTGCTTTTGCTGCCGGATTTTCTGATTCCAAGGTCAAATACAATCCTGTCTTAGCATTTTTAAATTTCACATACTCGCCGCTTGGTTCCTGAATCCAATTTTGATCTTCCCCACCAGTGTACGGCCAGATAATCAGGCGTTCCCCCTCATTGGAGTTTCCGCCATTTACAGCGATCACACTAAAACTCTTAATATTTACCAGCTTTACGGTATCTGTGTCTCCCACTTTGCTGGATTCTAAATACCATTTCTGATTGGCCTGGCCGCTGTAATCCCAGGAAATAACATTGGCAAGAGATTTCACACCTCCGCCCTCCACACAGAGCGCCTGCCCTGTCTCGGCATTCTGGATGGATACAATCTTATCCTCTGCAATCGTCTCAGACATATCCTTCTCATTTCCAGTCAGTGGCGTCCCCTGTGTGGTAAAGGTACTAATAGAATATGCTGGAAGCTCTGCACTCACTTTACGTCCATTGAAATTAATATCCACATTCTTTGTCTGATTGCTGCCATTCTTTACTAAAAGGGCGATGGTTCCATCCAGATTACGGAAAGCAATCTCACGCAGCTCTTTGGAATATACGGAATCTGCTTCCTGATCAGAATCTTGTGTCAGCTCATAGGGCATATCATAAGTGCCGCCGCTCTCAATTCTGCGTGCCCCTGCTTTTACCGCATCCGTGTAATGTTTTGTCTCATAAAATTGAGGGTTGACAGTATATTTTTTTGTTGTCTCATTTACTGTAATCGGTGCATTTTGATGCCAGGGATTTTCTGCGGTGTTATTTCCGCCTGGATTTACACCATCCCATTCCAAAACCATATTCCAGAGGTTATAGGCTGAAATACCATTTGACAGATACATCCACATTTCATCAAACTGATATTGTGCATACTGCCAGTTATTATTGCCGTCTCCGCACATGGTCTCTGACTGCATCATTCCCAAATCAAACCCTGTACGATATAAAGAACGTGCCTTGTTGTAAGACCACCACTGGAAATTGATTCCAGAGATATATTTTCTGGCATCCTGGTCATTCAGTGTAGGATCGATCAGGCTGTCATCTGAATTGGTGAAAGTCCCCAGATAAATCTGTACGCCTAATTCCTTCATTTCCGGCCCCAGATAGCCCTTGATAAAATCTCGCAGCTGTTCACCTGTCCAAACACAAGAAGCATATGCAGTCCACATCGTCGGCTCATTCTGCGGCGATACCATATAGATATCAATCCCTTCTGCTTCGTATGCCTCAATAAATTTTCGGAAATACTTGGCATATGCAGCCATATTTTCTGGCGTACTGTCAAAATAACCAGCAATCAGACTATTCCACGCAGAACCATCCTCTGCCTTTTTCATCCAAGCAGGTGGAGACCAGGGAGAAGCCCATAATTTCAAATTAGGTTGACGCTCAAGCGCTGCCTTGATATAGGGAATCAATTTTTCCTGATCTCTGGCAATGGAGAAGTGTTCCATCTCATAATCATCTTCGGTATCATTGAGTGAATATAAATCCATCGCATAGTCACTAGAGCCTATTGGTATTCTTCCCATTGTCAGATGAAGGCCCTCTGGCTCATCTGGTTTAAACAACAGATCTAAAATATGATTCCGCTCTGCTTCTGTGAGCTGCATCAACTTATCCCAGCCACGCTCATTAAAGCAGCCGCCCCAGACATTCTCTGCCATCTGCTGATAAGTAATAGTTTCATCCACATCAATATAGAGTTCACTGTGGTTATTCTCATCCCAATCTGTACTCTTCAAAGTGCCCTTATCTTGCAAATATTTTCCATCCTCGGACAAAACCCAGCTCACATCGCCTTCCTGTGGCGGATCCACTGGTTTTTCTGGTATCATAACTGTCACGGCTACTTGATCAAATTTACTCTCATCCTCCGTGGAAACAGCCTTTATGGTCAGAGTTTTAGCCGTTTCACTATCTGCAACTGTCAACAACCCTGCTGTACTGACTGTTGTAGTTTTGCTTTTATTGCCGCTGACGCTCCAGGTTACAGTCTGGGCGGCGCCATTTTTTACACTTACTTCTGCGGTAAACTGCTGTGTTTTTCCAGCTTCTACCGTTGCCGTCTTTGGTGTCACACTTACGGATTCTACCATCGGATCTGTACTCTCTGTTGCTGTCAATGTCACCTCTGCCTCGCCATATTTGGTCACATCCTCCGTGGAAACCGCCTTTACTGTAATCTTCTCTGCCGTTTCCTCTTCTGCCACAGTCAGCAATCCTTTCTCACTGATTGTAGTGCCACTATTATGATTTCCGCTGACGTTCCAGGCTACAGTCTCTTTTGCTCCGCCCTTTACTTCCACCTTCGCAGTAAACTGCCTGGTAGTTCCATATTGTACATTTGCTGTCTTAGGCGTCACATCTACAGACACTACTTCAGGCGCTGTTTTCTCTATCGTCACAGTTGCTTTTGCTATTTTACCTGTGTCAAAGGTAGAGGCAGCCCTGACAGTCAACGTGGAAGCTGTCTCGTCCGCTGCTACCGTCAAAAGACCCGTTCTGCTGATTCCTGTACCGGCGCTCTGACTGCCTTCCAATTCCCAGTTTACGGTTTCCGGCGCCCCGCTTCCGCCTGTCACTGCGGCGGTAAACTGCTGGCTGTTTCCAGTCTGCATGGTAAGATTCCCAGGAGTAATACTGACAGACTCTATCATCGGAACATCAACAGAAGCCTTTTCTACCTTCCAAGACTTATCATCTTTGCCCTCTTCCCAACTCCATAAAATCGCTGGATTCGGATTGACACTGGCATTGATCGCCATATAAAGTTCCGTGCCTGCTTTTTTAAACCTTACATACCCATCCCCTGTATCTTCCATCACCCAGTTTTGGCTGACATCATCACTTTCTGGCTGAATCGTCACTTGATCTAATTGATTCCCACCGGCTGAGGCCACATTAAAACTTTTCAAATTTACCAACTTTACTACATGATTTGTCTCGTCCACAGTTTTGATATACCATTTCTGGTTCATCTCGCCGCTGTAATTATAGCGCAGTACCTGCGCTCCCGTTTTCGCACCTCCATCATTGATACACAACCCTAATTCTGCACTATTTGCTCCTGGTACTTTATTTATAAGTTTGACAATATTTTCCTGAGAAATCTTCTCTGTCATATCTGTCTCAGTCCCAGTCAAAGGAGTTCCCTGTGCTGTAAAAGTATGTATGGAATGGGCTGGAAGCTTTGCACTGACTTTTCGTCCATTGAAATTGATATCCACATGTTTGGCTTCATCACTGCCATTTTTTACTAACAAAGATATCGTTCCATCTGAATTTCGGAAAGCAATCTCACGCAGAGGGGCACAATATACCGAATCCTCCTGCTTATCTGAATTTTCAGAAAGCGTATAGGGCATATCGTAAGTTCCGCCGCTCTCAATTCTGCGTGCCCCAGGTTTTACCGCATCTGTAAAATGTTTGGTCTCATAATACTGAGGGTTAATACTATACTGTTTTGTTGTCTCATTTACCGTAATCGGTGCATTCTGGTGCCAGGGATTTGGGGCGGTATTGTTTCCGCCTGGGCTTACCCCATCCCATTCCAAAACCATATTCCACAGATTATAGGCTGAGATACCATTAGACAGATACATCCACATCAAATCAAATTGATTTTCTGCATACTGCCAGTTATTATTTCCATCTCCGCACATCGTCTCTGACTGCATCATTCCCTGAGGAAAACCAGTTCGGTACAAAGCACGGGCACTGTTATAAGACCACCATTGAAAATTGATCCCAGAGATATATTTTCTTGCCTCTGTATCATTTAACGTCGGATCCATCAATTTATCATTGGAATCTGTAAAAGTTCCCAGATAAATCTGTACGCCAAGTTCCTGCATCCTGGGCCCTAAATAATCGCGAATAAAATCCCGAAGCTGTTCTCCAGACCAAACACAGGAAGAATATGGTGTATTCATAGTCGGCTCGTTCTGTGGAGAAACCATATAAATTTCAATACCTTCCGCATCATAGGCCTCAATAAATTTACAAAAATACTGTGCATATGTCTCCATATTTTGTGGCGTATATTCAATAAAACCACCATTTTTCTGATCGACTGTGTGCGGAACACCTTTGTCTGTCTGCTTCATCCACCAAGGCGGGGACCAAGGCGACGCCCAAATCTTTAAATTCGGCTGGCGTTCCAAAGCCGCTTTTATATATGGAATCAACTTTTCCTGATCACGAGCGATAGAAAAATCATGCAACTCATAATCATCTTCCGTCTCATCCAGTGAATACATATCCATAGCATAATCACTAGAACCAATTGGCATTCTCGCCATTGTCAGATGTAGTCCGTCAGGTTCATCTGGTTGGAACAAAAGATCAAGGATATGATTTCGTTCTTCTTCTGTCAACTGCATCAACTTATCCCAGCCCCGTTCGTTAAAACAACCGCCCCATACATTCTGAGCCATTTCCTGATAAGTAATGTTTTGATCCACATCAATATAGAGCTCGCTGTGGTTGTTTGGGTCCCACTCTGTGGTAGTCAAATCTGCCTGTTTTTGCATATAATTTCCATCCTCAGACATCACCCAAGACACCGTGTCCGTCTCATTCGCCGCATGGCTGACTGATGCCGGACGAATACCGATACCAGAAACAGCTAAACTGGCTGTAAGCAATACAGACAGGCAGATTTTTTTGATAGATACTGCTTTTTTGCATTTCTCCCGCTTCATGTTACCTTCCTCCTTGCCGTTTTTATCTTTCTATTGTAGCATGGAGGTTTTCAGCCAAATATAGAATAAAATTACCAGATTCTATAAATTTATTACCACTTTTAGCTCCCAGAACAAACTCATATTAGCCACCCTTCTATGTGCAAGTTTGCATCATAGAAAAAAAAGAACTGCCACACTAAAAATAGTATGACAATTCCTTTTTCCTCATGCTCCTACTCCACAAACAGTGGTGTAGAATAATATCTGTCACCGCTGTCCGGCAGCAATGCCACAATGGTCTTGCCCTGGTACTCTGGACGTTTTGCAAGCTCCAATGCAGTATATAACGCTGCACCAGAAGAAATTCCCACTAATACGCCCTCTGTCTGGGCAATTTCCTTACCCATCTCAAAAGCATCCTCACTCGACACGGCAACAATCTCATCGTATATCTTGGTATTTAAAGTGTCTGGCACAAATCCCGCGCCAATTCCCTGAATTTTATGAGGGCCGGCCTTACCCTCAGACAACACCGGCGAATCTAAAGGCTCCACAGCCACAACTTTGATCTCTGGATTTTGAGATTTTAAATATTCCCCAACTCCAGTGATGGTTCCCCCTGTGCCGACGCCAGCCACAAAAGCATCCACCTTGCCCTCGGTATCTCTCCAGATTTCAGGTCCAGTGGTTTTTCTATGAACCTCTGGATTGGCTGGATTTTCAAACTGCCCTGGAAGGAAGCTGTTGGGCAGTTGTTTTGCCAGCTCTTTGGCAGCAGCAATAGCCCCTTTCATCCCCTGACTGCCCTCTGTAAGTACTAACTGTGCGCCATAGGCTTTTAAGATATTTCTGCGCTCTACACTCATAGTTTCTGGCATAGTAAGTAGTACCTGGTAGCCCTTTGCCGCGGCAATGGCAGCAAGACCAATTCCAGTATTTCCTGATGTTGGCTCTATAATCACAGAACCTTCCTTTAAAATTCCTTTTTCCTCCGCATCCTCAATCATAGCTTTGGCGATACGGTCTTTGACACTTCCAGCAGGATTCAAATACTCCAATTTTACCAACACTCTTGCCTTAAGGCCATATTTTTGCTCTATATTTTTCACCTCTACCAAAGGCGTATTACCAATTAAATCTAATGTACCTTGATATATCCCAGACATTCTTGACATCCTCCTATTTCAAAAATTATTCTAAATTTACCGCCTGAAACGCCTCTTCCAGATCTTCAATAATATCATCAATATGCTCTGTTCCAATCGAAAGACGAATGGTATTTTTGGCGATTCCCTGTTCCTGCATCTCCTGTTCATTCAACTGTGAATGTGTCGTGGAAGCTGGATGAATGGCAAGAGATTTTACATCCGCCACATTTGCCAACAGGGAAAATACTTCCAAATTATCTATAAAATCCTTGGCTGTGCGGTCGTCGCCTTTGATCTCAAACGTAAAGATAGAACCGCCTCCCTTGGGGAAATATTTCTGATACAAGGCCTGCTGCTTTGGATCCGTACTCACAGAAGGATGGTGTACCGCTTCCACCTGCGGATGACGATTTAAGTATTCAACCACCTTTAAAGCATTTTCTACATGCCGCTCCACTCTCAAGGACAGGGTCTCCAATCCCTGTAAAAAGATAAATGCATGAAACGGCGAGAGTGTCGCTCCTGTATCTCTTAAGAGAATCGCGCGGATTTTAGTCACAAAAGCTGCCGCCCCTGCCGCCTTGGTAAAACTCACGCCATGATAACTTGGATTTGGCTCAGTGAGCGCAGGAAACTTACCGGAAGCCTCCCAATCAAATTTTCCGCTGTCCACAATCACGCCTCCAATCGCAGTTCCATGTCCGCCGATAAACTTTGTTGCCGAATGTACCACAATATCAGCGCCATATTCAATCGGCCTTACCAGAAATGGAGTTGCAAAAGTACTGTCAACCACCAAAGGAATCTTATGAGCATGTGCAATCTTAGCAATCGCTTCTATGTCGCTGACATCGGAATGAGGATTGCCCAAAGTCTCAATATAAACCGCCTTGGTATTTTCTTGGATGGCATTCTCAAAATGACTGACGTCGGAAGGATCCACAAATGTCGTCGTAATTCCATAGTCAGGAAGCGTATGTTCCAGCAGATTGTAACTGCCGCCATAAATATTATTGGCTGCTACAATGTGCTCGCCACTCTTGGCCAGATTTTGAATTGTATAGGTCACAGCCGCTGCCCCAGAAGCAACCGCCAGGGCTGCCGCTCCGCCCTCTAGCGCTGCAATTCTCTGTTCAAAGATATCCTGCGTGGGATTGGTCAGCCTTCCATAAATATTACCTGCATCCTGAAGCCCAAATCTTGCCGCCGCATGATCAGAGTTATGGAACACATAGGAAGAAGTTGCATAGATAGGTACCGCTCTGGCGTCCGTAACCGGATCTGGCTGTTCCTGTCCCACGTGTAATTGTAAGGTTTCAAATTTCAGTTTTCTATCGGTATATGCTTTTTTTGCCATAATTATTTCTCCTTTATCTTAATTCAGTGATACTTTCGCTTTATCTGTTCCTTTGTTCCTTAACAATCTCTCCTACAACCATCTTGCTTGTCATTTTTGCAGCTCCACATTCGAACATCTCTCAAATTGTAACCTTTTCTCCAACTTAATCTCATCTTTGCACTTCCTTTTCCTATTTTCCCTACAGGTTTACTTGGTTATTAAGTATAAAAACACTATACCTCATTTTCTCAACAGTGTCAACCACTTATTTTTCAGTTATCCTCTCCCTTCATATAAGAATAACCAATTTAAGAAAAAATCTTGTATTACTATATTAAAAATAACTGTATCATGATATATTTAACCACTACAGTAATCTTACACAACCACCAGTTTTTCCTCTTCTAGCCTTCCTTTTTCATTCAAATAAAACGCCCTTAACACTGGTTTGGCATCCATGAGCGATAAAATAAGATAGCGAAAACCTCTGTCATTTGCCAATCGCCTGTCTTCCTTCGAAGGCTCTGCACTCGTCTTGGGATGAGAATGAAAATTACCCAACAGCACAAAGCCACAGGAACGCAGATCTTTGATAGCGGCAAACTGCTCTTTCGGATTCATCGAAAAATGTGTCTCGCTGTAATCTATATTAGTAAGAAAAAGTACGCTCTTCACATAGCCATCCACACCATCTACTCTGCCCCCTAATAAACCACAGGCTTCAAAGGGCAGTTGCTGCTGACAATATGCCACAATCGTTTTATAATCCTGTTTTGTTACATATAACATTGTCTTCCACCACAATACTGGGATGTTCCCCACAGACAGCACAGCCTGGCACCTGTCCAGGTAATTTTATGTTACGAAATTCCATCTTCAAGGCGTCATACGTCATAAGCCTTCCCGTCAGAAGTTCTCCTGTTCCCAGCAAATATTTCATGACTTCCATCGCCTGCAGGCTGCCAATCACCCCTGCCATCGCCCCAATAATTCCCACCTGTTTACAGTTTGGCACGGCGTCTTCTGGCGGAGGACTTTGAAAGACACAGCGATAACAAGGCCCCTCCCCTGGAACATATGTCATAAGCTGTCCCTGGAAACGGCTAATCCCCGCATGACAGAACGGCTTTTTTGCTAAAACACAGGCATCGTTGATCAAAAATTTTGCTGAAAAATGATCGGTGCAATCCACAATAAAGTCATAATCTGTCACCAATTGCCAAATATTTTCTGAATTCACAAATACAGAATATGTATGGACAGTCACATCTGGATTCATTTTGTGAATTTTTTCCTGGATAGATTTGATCTTAGCCTTTCCAATATCTGCAGTTGTATGACCAATCTGTCTCTGTAGGTTGGATAGATCTACATCATCTGCATCTACAATACCGATTGTTCCCACTCCAGCAGCAGCAAGATATAGCGCCACTGGTGAACCTAATCCTCCGGCGCCAACAATCAACACTCTGCCCTGCAGCAACTTTTGTTGTCCTTCCATGCCTGCTTCTGCAAGTACAAGATGTCTTGCATAACGCTCTATTTGTTCTTTTGTCAACACTTCCATCATTCGCTCCTCTGATAAGAATCCAGAAAATGGCGGCGTTCTCCCTGTTCCTTATAGGCTATTACTGTACTTAAATTCACATTTTCCACACTTCTAAAAATATTTGCCTCCACAAATGGATTCTTCTGTTTCATTTCTGCAATTAACTGCTTGATTTCCATACGTTTTGATTTGTTCTCATCCTCAGGCTCACGGACTGCACAGGCTTCTGTAAATCGACAGGCACACTGAAGAAAATGCAGACGATTGTAATCACGCCAATGTTTGATATCATCCTCCCTGATATAGTACATCGGACGAATCAATTCCATACCCTGAAAATTCGTACTATGCAATTTGGGCATCATCGTCTGTACCTGTCCCCCATAGAGCATTCCCATCAAAATCGTCTCAATCACATCATCATAATGATGTCCCAATGCAATCTTATTACAGCCCAATTCTCTGGCCTGATGGTAGAGATGTCCTCTGCGCATTCTGGCACAAAGATAACAGGGAGATTTCTCAATCTCATACACTGCATCAAAAATCTCTGTCTCAAAAACCTTGATCGGAATCCCCATTTTTGCTGCATTCTCCTCAATCAGACTTCGGTTCCTGGGCAGATAGCCAGGATCCATCACCAGAAATTCCAGTTCAAAGGATACTTTGCGGTGCTTCTGCAATTCCTGAAATAATTTTGCCATCAACATAGAATCCTTGCCGCCGGAAATACAGACTGCAATCCGGTCTCTCTCCTGTATAAGCTGATAATCCCGCACTGCCTTGGCAAAGCGGGAAAATAGCTGTTTATGAAATTTTTTGCGAATACTTTTTTCTATTTCCTCTGCTGTCTTTTCTTCTAATCTTTGTGACCGCAAAGAATTAATTTCTGATTCTTCTACCTTATGCTCCATGCTATTTCTCCTCTGTCAATAGTTCAAATGTCAGCGATATTCACTGCCCATTATACGAATCCAGCAAAGAAATAGCAAGAGCAATTTTAATATTATAACTATCTCTCTGTATATTGATAGGTTCGAAGAATCAACCTACCATTATCCTGTAACGTATAAGTCTCAATATACGCGGTATCTTCATCATCTCCACTGCGAACGCTGCGTACTTTAGCTAATCCTTCTTCATCTCTTTCAGAGATAAATTCTGGCATGATGGTTCCTGAAGAACCCATCCCGTTTTCTCCTATGGTATAATCATACTCAAACGCTCCTTTGGCATTCGGTGCAATCTCTATCTCTGTTATCAACTTCGTTTTCTCATTAAAATCTGCCAATTTCCACTCGCTGACTTCCTTTGAGACCTTGTTACATAAACTCTCCTCTGAGATACTTTCCTCTTCCTTGGCTTCTTGCCCAGACAATTCTGACTGCAAGGTTTTTAAATACTCCTCTGCTGCTTGTTTGTCTGCCTTTTCCTGATCGAAAGGCAGCGTAAATAATGCATTGACGCCTTGATAAGATTCATTTCTGCTGATCACTCCACTATTCTCGTCATACTGATATGCCTCTATATTATAGAAGTTTCCATCACTAACACAGAGATATACCTCGCGATCTGCAAACATTTCCACATTATCACACTCTGCAATCCGGTATTGAATACCATCCTCGACCATCTCGAAATATGACCCATTCATGGTTATAATATTGTAATCTTTGGGATTCAATCCCTGAATCAGCGGCGATACCAAAAAGGGATCCTTACCATAATCATCATCACTGGTATCAGGTCTTTTTGTACCATCAGCATTTTCAATGGCTGTCACCACATAAGTTCTGTTGTCCTGCAGATTTCCAGCATAATCTGTACTGATATATTGACTGAGATTTTTGCCTGATACTATGCCTAATAATGTAATTCGATATTTTCCACATTCCTGAACTTCATTGACTGCCACCGCGTCTTCTCCACGAAAGGCTTCTGCCAGTTTTAAATCTTCTGCTACCTCGGCCACCTGATCTGGAGTCAGATATTTCCATGCCGCATACACCGTTGCAGAGCCTGCAAAAATTACCAATGCTGCCAACAATGCTGCCGCCGGAACTCTTATTCTGTTGCTATTTTTATCCATATGTGCTCTCTCCTTTTGCTGTACTGTCTTAATGATCCTCTGATTTAACCGGTCATCCGGCTCTTCTTTATAAGAAAGGGCATCTTTTAATAAGTGATCAATCTCATGTTTCATCCAAAACAACCTCCAATTCTTTTTTTAATAAGGTTCTTGCTTTGTACAGCCGGCTTTTTACGGTGCCCTGTGGAATTTTCATTATCTTTGCAATTTCCTCCACAGAAAGCTGAAGCGTATAATAAAGATAGACCGGAATACGATATTTCGGATTCAAATTTTTGACAGCATTCTTGACCTGTATCTCCAATTCCTGTTTCAATATCGTGTTTTCCACAGAATTTTCTTCACCCGACATCCCACCAGTTTCTATTTCCTCTGCTAGTGCACAAGTTCCAGCAATCCGCTGTCGCCAGGCAAATTTTCGCTTTCGGTTTTTCCAGATACGAAGCGCCACTGAAATCAGATAACTTCTGGGATTTTGGTTATAGTCAATTCGTTCTCCCAGTTCCACTGCTTTCAAAAAAGTATCTTGGTATAGATCCTCTGCCTCCTGCCTGCTTCCAGTAATCTGCGTGCAAAATGTATAGATATCTTTTCCATATTCATAAATGCACTGTTCAAGCTGTACTTTGTTCATGACTTCCTCCAACATTACATGCAATGTGTTTTCCTGCCCTTCACTCATACATTGTAATAATTTCTTTTTTGGTTCAAAATATTTTGCTCTAAATTATTTTATAGGGTATATTAAGATTAGAAAGATTGAGATGTACCCAATAAATATATGTTATTGGAAGCTTTTTCTCGATCAAAAATCATGAAAAGAAATCTAGAAAGGAATTATATGATGCAAACTTTAAAAAAACCTGTTCTTGCTGAAAATGTCTTTCTTGCCCCTGGCTCCATTGTCCGCGGGGATGTCACGCTGATGGAAGATGTAAACGTCTGGTTTCACGCTGTGATTCGCGCTGAAGCTGGTTCCGTAGTCATCGGCAGCAGCACAAACATTCAAGACGGCTGTGTCATTCATGTTGACCAAGGCGCAGACGTCGCCATTGGCAGTCAAACTACCATTGGACACAATGCCACCATTCATGGCTGTACCATAGGAAACAATACGCTGATCGGCATGGGCGCAATTATCATGAATCATGCAGTAATCGGCGACAATTGTATTGTCGCTGCCGGGGCTTTGGTTCCTCAGAACACTGTAGTCCCAGATAATTCTTTAGTTATGGGAAATCCTGCCAAAATAAAACGCACTGTCACCGCAGAAGAAATTTCCCACAACCAACAAAATGCAGCCCATTATATCGCAGAAGCTGCAGTCTATGCCCAGACAGAATAGTATATTCTCTTGCAAAAACACGGCCTTGCAAAAATACGCTGGGATTTGGACAAACAGATCACAGCAAAGATTGATTCTGTTTGTGAACCAAATCCCAGAAAAACGTTTTCACTCTATACTCTGGCAGTTAAATATCAAAAAATTAAAGAAGTCAAATATCAGCGCCAGCAAGCTGACGGGACATCAAATTTGCAGCACTGCAGAACTGCGGGGTATTTATCCGCGCCGCGCGACTGCTTGGCTCGTGGGAATAACATCATTGATAGAAACCGCCAGAGTAATATCACGAATCAAGTTTCCCCTGCTGCTGCAAATATGCCAGAAATCCCTGGCAGCCTGCCAGTACATCCTGATAGGTTGTCTCAAAATCTCCCGTATACCAAGGGTCAGCAACATCTCTGGGATGATCTGTATAATCCAATAACAGACTGATTTTTTGCTCTTTATCTTTGCCCACAATACGAAGCATATTGCGATAATTCCAATTATCCATACCAATAATATAATCGTATTCCTGATAGTCGCTGCGCTTCATCTGCACTGCATATTTCCCTTTGGTAGAAATTCCCACTTGTGCCAGCTTATTTCTGGTACCATAATGAACCGGATTACCCAATTCTTCGGTACTGGTGGCTGCGCTGGCAATATAAAACTCACTTGCAATGCCCTTTTTGTTTACTAAATCTTTCATAACAAATTCGGCCATTGGGGAACGACAAATGTTGCCGTGGCACACGAAAAGTATCTTAATCATAATATAAATTCCTCCTGAATTGCGTTGATTTGCTTATGTTTGGCACGATTTGCGAGATTTATTTTTTCAAAGAAAATTGTTCAAAAAATCACAGAATGAGCAAAACGGGGCAAAATGTGGCAAGTTGAAATCGTCAAAAGTAGTAAAAATATAGTAGGAATTGGGAGGGGTAACTACTCCTCTCTATAAACGCGCATAATCATGCATATAATGATATTATAAGCAATTTTGACAAATTAATTGTTTATAGATTCTTTTATCGTTCTGAATCTTTGACATAATGCTTTTTGTGTTTTTCAGCAATATCCTGCTCATAAGCAAGCCATTTCGCATCTCTGTACTTCCATACTTAATTCCATCCACACCCGTTTTCCTTAAATAATCAGAAATAATCTGCGTTACACGATAAACATGTTCACCCCTAACTGGTTCAAAAAATCTTAACATTTATTCCGAAAAAACACTTCAATGTTCATCCAATATAATTCTGTATCTTTTCTTTGAAATATTTTTTCTGAAACAAAGTCAATAATATTTCTCGAATTTACAATATCTCCAACATATTCAAGTAACTGTCCAGCCTTGCATTCACATAACCCGCAAACAGCTTTTCCATTGCACCAAGATTATGTTTTACATGGTATTCATCAAATGCATTGTAATACGAAATCCGGTCTGCAAATTTAATGTCAATTGGCGGATATCCTGCTTTCATCAATTCCAAATTTACAAGCAGCCTTCCGGTTCTGCCATTTCCGTCTATAAAAGGATGAATCCCCTCGAATTCAATATGAAACCATGCAAGCCGGGGAATGATATGATCTGTACTGTTCCTATAGGTCTCCAGCAGCCGTTCCATCTCAGGCTGGATTAAATATGGCTGAACTGGTTCATGCATCGCACCCATAATCCTGACAGGAACCCTTCTGTAAACACCCCGATCTTCCCGTTTATCCGCCAATACAAGATAGTGTATCTGCTTGATGATACTCTCTGATAAAGGAGCCTGTTCTTTTACCAAATCCCGCACAAAATCAAATGCCTCTTTATGTCCGACTGCTTCCATATGATCTTTTAACGGCTTCCTGTCAATCGTCAGGCCACGCAAAACCATATCCGTTTCACGCAGGGTCAGAGTGTTTCCTTCAATCGCATTGGAATTATAAGTATACTCAATAATGAATTCTTCAGTCAAACGTTCCAACTCACCCTCAGTCAGCGGGCGTCTTGTATCCAGTTCTCTTTTCTTCCTGTCTATGGCTGTCAGTAAATTTTCTGCTGTTTTAAACCGTCCATCCGCTGGTTTTTTCGCATCTGATGGTATCATCCAGCTGCGCCCTTCTCGCATGGCTCCTGAAATCTTTCCCTCCGAACAAAGTATACGTACCCGCCTGTCAGAAACCCCCCACTTTTCTGCTGCCTGCTTTACCGTAATATACATAAAGATCGCACCTCTTTTCTCTCAATAGTATATCTTATTTTCGGAATATTATCAACTGGAAGGAATAATATTTTATAGTTTTCGGAATAAAAGGCCCAAAATACAATAACTGCATTTCGAACCTTGTTATCTACACTTTAAGTTTCCTCACTTGTCGTAAAACCGTAGTCCCACACCTCTCTTCTCTCTTACATATTTTAATTAAATTCTGTCACGGATTCTATATAACCATCCTTAATCATGATAATCTCATCTGCCTGTGCAGCAAGATACTTGCTGTGCGTTACTACAATGACGCACTTTCCAAGCTCATGTGCTGTTCTTTTCAGTAATTCTATAATTTCTTCTGCCGTATTCTCATCAAGATTTCCGGTCGGCTCGTCCGCGAGCAGCACTTTTGCATTACTTGCCAGAGCCCTTGCAATTGCAACCCTTTGCTGCTGACCGCCTGACAACTGCAGAACATTTCTTTGCCAATCTTCACAAGGAATACCCACTTTCTCCAACAAATCCTGTGACCTTTTCGTTCCGCCAAGCCTTACATTTTCCTCTGTCGTCAGATAATCAATCAAGTTATAATTTTGAAAAACTAATGACACATGATGCTTCCTGTGGTAGTTAAGTCCTTTTACCTGTATATCCTCACCATCATATAAAATTGTTCCCTCCACAGGCAGATCAAGCCCTGCAAGCAAGGATAGGAACGTAGTCTTGCCTGCTCCGCTTGCGCCGACAATCGTGTAAAATTTCTTTTCTTCAAACTGCATGGAAACATTTTTTAAAATCTCTTTTTGTTTCTGTGATTTATAAGCATAATTTACATTTTTGACCTCTAATACCATCTTTGCAACCTCCTAATTAATTTCACTAAAAATATCTTTTGGATTTTTGCGTGCAATCAAAACGCCGGCAGCCCCAACCGATATCAGAACCAGCAACGCAACGCCGAACCAATCGTACAGCATGAGCTCTGATGTAACCACAACAGAAACACCTGTGACGGTTGCTTCTGAATCCTCCACTGATTTTGCAACCTTGCCTTCTTCTAAGACAGACTGCTCCTTCGCCTTTTGTACCTGCTGTTTTACAAGATAATCCGCTGTAATTTTAGAAGTTGCGGGCGCAGCCGTAAAAGAAAGGAACACGGCGGCAACAGCTATCATGAATGCTTCCAATAATATCTGTCCAAGTATTTTTATCTTCGGTGTACCAAGGGCTAATAAAATCCCAATTTCCTGCGCCCTTCCTTTCATCCAAAAAACAAACACCAAAAACAAAATGATTAGACTGGCTCCGGCAACTACAATCACTAATATTTGACTGACATTTTCCAAATCATTAAAATTTTGCGACATTGTATCAATGTTGCCATTATTGTCAATCAAGTCATAACGTTCCCACCCAATCTCTACGTTCTGTATCTCTTTTTTTAGTTCATCGTATTGGTTCACATCTGCTACTTTGAAATATGCTTTTTCATACAATGCCCCAGATGTGCTTCCTTCTGCTTTTTCTGGGAATCCCAAATCTGTAAAGATTATGTTTTCCGAACGGTAAGTATCTCCAGACATAATGGGCGTCATTTTTTGCTGAACCTTATAAATCCCAACAATCTCAGCCTCAAAGATTGTTGCATTCTCCACATTACGGCGGTCATTAAATTGCATTCTATCTCCAATCAATAGATTGTTTTTTTCGGCAAGTTCTTCTGAAATTACGCATACATTAGAATCTTCCTCTGTGATCATCCGACCTTCCTTAATTGTTACATTCCCTGACAGGACATTTGCATCCAATGCCATATCCTTATTACCTATTAAACTGACACAGAGCAAATCAGAACTTTGGTCTACGTCATCATCTTCAATTCTCAAAAAATTTACAGGATTTACTGCTGTGACGGCAGTTGTCAGATTATATTCAGAAATGCCAGAAACAGCGGCAATCTTTTCCATATCGCCTATTAAAAGCGTCTGGAACGAATTATCATAAGATACACTCCAAGACGTCCCATACTCTGTTTTTATTTTTTTAACATTTACGCCATCAAAATTTCCTTCTTCCCCAGCGGTTTTTTTTGCAAGAATTTCATC
Source organism: Lachnospiraceae bacterium (assembly GCA_910575005.1). Lineage (GTDB taxonomy): Bacteria > Bacillota > Clostridia > Lachnospirales > Lachnospiraceae > Petralouisia. The sequence goes on from CAJTCL010000012.1 coordinate 69,617, forward strand.
TGCCCTGTCCCTCTTGTTCTCTTCGTTTGCTTCCATCAGAAATCCTGCGCCTACCGCCTGCTTTGTTTTATTCTGGGTGGCAATGCTTGCATTTCGGCTAGCCATGCCTGAAAGAAAAAACAGACTGATAATCAATACTACAAAAAACAGCAGTATGCTTTTGACTGGTTTGCGTATGACCGAACGCCACGCCATTTGAAAACTGTTCATTGTCTATCCCTCCATTTTTGATAAAGTTTCTTTGGGATTTGTCCTTAATATTGGAAGCAGGGAAACTATGACTGCCGCCAATACAAGCAGGATTCCCAAACCTGCCAGAACGACTATATCTTTAAACCGCAATAAGACGTCTAAAGAAATTTCCGTTGTTTCAGAATCTGTAAGGAAACCTTGTAAAGTGCCAGCCATAAAATTTCCCAGACAACAGGAACCTAAGACAGCTAGCGCAAAGACTAGAAATGATTCCAGAAATACTTGTAAAAAAATACTGGCTTTTGATTTCCCGATACTGATAAAAATAGCAGTTTCTCTCTGCCGTGTCCGCATCCACATACAAAGCAGCAACGATACGACTGTTGTTCCTGCCAGAAGCGTCAGGGCAAGCATAAGCTTTGCAACTCTGGTAATCTGTTCCAATGGCAAAGCCATTTGTTGATACAAGGTATCAGACGTCGTAGAATCTGCTTTGTCGGATAAATATTTGTTCAATTCTTGCTCTAATACACTTAATTGTTCTGGATTTTTGCAATAAACAGCAACTTTGGTAAAACCGTCCATTTCAAATAAATCCGAGTAGGAAACATTATCTATGAAGATCTGGTTTTCAATACGATTTACAGACTCCATTCCGTCTGGCTGTTTGCTTTCACTTCCAGATAAAAAGATACCGACAATCTCTAGGGAAGCCCGCTTTCCATTGGCACTTCCCAATTCTATCAAGTCGCCTAATTTTAATTGGTTGGCATCCGCCAGATAAGAGTTGATAACAATTCCTTTTATGTCTTCTGAAATATATCTGCCAGAAATAAGACGGTACACTCCTTCCGAAAATCCGCTGTCGTTTTCCAGATTGTCATAGGACAGGAGCGATGCTTTCTGGTTAGATTCTTCTGTGGAATCACTGCCTGTAATTAATTGGAAATTTACTGGGAATGCCTCGTTTTTTGCCAGACAATTTATGGCGGAAACTTCTGCCAAACCCTTTATCCATTCCACGTCGTCTAGCGTAATCTTGTTTTCTTCTTTCAAAATACCCATGACAACTTTTGCCTTTGTTTTTTCACCGATTGCCGCTTTTGAATCAGCCGTCGCACGGAGAATCATGTTTGTGCTTAATATCATGCTGCTCACAATGAGCAGCACAAAAAACAGCAGGATTGTCTTTGATTTTTTCCGCTTCAAATACCGAAACGCAAGCTGATAATATTCCATATCTATTCCCCCTACTCATATTGGACAATCACTACTTTTGTAGCTGTAAAATTTTCTGTATCATCAAAATTGCCATAAAGCAGCAAGGATGTTTTTTTCTTTATATCAGCTATAGCGGCTTCACTGACATCAGTTTTTCCCGTCGTTATGCTTATCACTGCCCTTTGAAATGTGCAGTTATCTCCATATTTAATATTGATTTTTTCCGCTTCATCTTCGTATCCATCCGCCGCTTCTTCAGCACTTTTTCCATCATTACTTGATGTTACGGGGGTGATTGTGCATCCATTGTCCGAAAATTCTGTCACGCTTCCCTGCAAATCAGATGCAGCAATTAGTTTGTCGCCATCCGTACTGCCGACAGCATTTGAATCGTTCCCATCGGGAATATTGCTTGAATCGTTTTCATCGGAAGCATCCTTTTGGTCAGGGTTTGCTATGTTATTTTCAATATAGGTATTTTGAGTTTCTTTTTCTCCGTCTGTGTCCGTGTCATTTGATGTACCACAGCCTGCCAAAACCAAAATACTTGCCCCAACTATTAGTGTCCGCATTATTTTTTTGTTCTTCATAATTCTTTTCTGCCTTTCTTTTTGATATGTTTGTTTTTAGTACCATGATTTTTATATGCCCTGCAAAGATGTAAGGCGTTCAAGTGATCCAGTTGCAAAAACATTGTATAGAAAAATCCTGCTAAAAATCCTGTAAAATCTTAAAAAATATAAATGACTTTTTAGAGGATTTTTATAGAATTTCATATTATACTGATACTAAGCGGATTATATATTTCCATCAAAAAATTGCGGTAAAATTGCAGATTTGCGAAAATAATGTTATTATGCTTCCATGCTCTGGGAAAGGAAACAAAACTAAGGAAAGGATATCAAAAAATGAAAATACTTCTTTTAGAAGATGACTTAGAACTTTGCAGCTCAATACAATCGGAATTAACGAAAAATGGTTATCTGGTCGATGCTTGTAATGATGGGGAAACTGCTTTGTTATATGCTTTACATACAGATTATTCCTATGATTTAGCTATTGTGGACAGGATGCTCCCTATTATTGATGGTCTGACAATTTTAAAAGCTATGCGCAAAAAAGGAATTCAAATTCCTGTTATCATCATTACAGGGATGACTACCCTAAATGAAAAGATAGAGGGATTGGACGGCGGGGCTGATGATTATTTAGCCAAACCTTTCCATATCCAGGAACTCCTTGCCCGTGTCAGGGCTTTAACAAGGCGTCCCAACAAAATAGAAATAGAAGATAAACTCCAATATGCCGACTTATGTTTTGATAAACCAAACCGTGAACTGACTTGCAGTCCAAAGACTATTTTTTTAACAGCAAAAGAATCTGAATTGTTGTATATCCTTATGAAAAGCCCAGAAACACTTTTTTCAAGGGAACAACTCATATTAAAAATATGGGGTTCGTCATCGGATATTGAACCAGGGAATGTTGACAATTATATTTCTTTCCTGCGGAAACGATTAAGAGAATTAAAGAGTATCTGTGAAATAAAAACGGTATATGGCGCTGGATATTCCCTAACCCATAAACAAAAGTAAATAACCTCGCCGAAACAGCAAGATGCTGACTCGCGGCATTCACCAAATACTTGTGCAAACATGGCGCTTGATTCGTTGCTCGCGGGAATAAAATTTTATGGCAAAGGAGCTGTAATAGATTGGAGATTGAAAATGCTGAAACCACTGTCAAAAAAATTAAACACTATTTTTATAACGACAATTATGCTAATCATTACATTTATTATGATAATACTCTGTAAAAATTACATTCTCATGAAGCAATCAAATGAACTTCTTTTTTTTCAGAGAATGGTTACACAGATGATGTATGAGCTTGAAGATAGCAGCTATACGTTTGAATCCATCGTAAATTCTTACCATGAATACAAAAAACCAATATTTTGCAACATTCAGAATACTTCTGGAAAGCTGATATACCAAACAGATTCCGACTTTCCCACTGACACAGACATTCTTTTAGAACATTTCCGCATACAGGTGGGCAAAGAGAAGACTTTCATAACAGAAAACGATAGTAAGCCAATCACTAACCAAAGTGGGATATTTGAATTTAGAGGAACAGAACAGGACGACTATTTAGGAATACTTGCAACGATTGTCTTGCCAAACGACACGACTTATCATCTGTCACTGATTTACAGACAGCAATCCTTATTTGATATTTTAGCACAACAGGCTTTTCTATATCTTTCTTTATGGTTTCTTTCCTTAATTGCCGTTTCTATTATGAGTCATCTGTTAATAAAAAAAGCATTAAAGCCAACGGAAATGATGTTAAAAAGCCAGAAAGATTTTATCGCTTCCGCCTCGCATGAATTAAAATCGCCGCTCGCTGTTATTGTGGCAAATGCAGAGAAACTGGAACAATTACAAATAGATAATACTGAATTTAGAAAATCTGTTAAAATATTAGATAAAGAATGCATGAGAATGTCAAAACTAGTCAGAGATATGCTGCTTCTGGCTTCTTCTGATGCGAAATCATGGACATTATGCAAAAATACCATTGATATAGACACATTGCTAATCTCATTATATGAAGCTTATGAACCAATCTGCATCCGTAAAAAAATTTGTTTATGTTTGGAAATCGTGGAAACCAGTTACCCTAAACTCTGCACAGATGGAGAACGGCTTTTTCAGATATTATCAATTTATATGGACAATGCCATTCACCACGCTGTAAACAATAAACAAATCGAAATTAAAACAGAGACAACTGCCAAACATATCACATTTTTTGTGACAGACCACGGAAACGGCATTCACGAAGATGACAAGCCATATATTTTTAACCGTTTCTATTGCGCTGACAAATCAAGGACAAATAAATCAAATTTTGGATTAGGACTTAGCATAGCGGATGAACTTGCAAAAATGATGAATGGTAAAGTAGGCTGTAAAGATACAAATGGCGGAGGAGCCACATTTTTTGTTACACTTCCAATCAAGCAGTAATGAGATAAAAAGAAAAATGCTTGAATCTTTCAATATGATTCTAAGCATCTTTCTTTATTGGTTTTTCTCCTTCAAAATATCAGACAATCGTACACATTTGAAAGTCATCAATTTAATCTTTTCCATTCTTCACGCTTTATCGCATACACATATGATATACCATTCTTTTGATCAGGATATTCTTTCACCTTCTTCATACCGTTTGCAATAGCGGTCGAATAAGACCCCACGTTTGTGTATTTCATGTAGGAATAGATTTTATCATATTGGGTATTCTGAAACACCCAATCTATTACTGCTCGGGCAGCTTCTTTTGCAAATCCGTTTCGCCAATACTTTTTATGGATGTGATATCCAATCTCTGGAAGCATTTCGCTATCTATGTCCTGTATGGTGATTCCGCAGTCCCCAATAAACTCTCCGCTTTCTTTTAACACAATTGCCCAAAGTCCAAATCCATACTTTTGATAATTTTCTAAATTCCATGCAATCCAATCCTTTGTTTTGTTCTCATCAAAAGGAGCGGGATAATGTTGCATAGTTTCTGAATCAGAAACTATCTCAAATAGCGCATTAAAATCATCAAATGTGTATTCTCTTAAAACTAATCTCTCCGTTTCAATTATCATTTTGTTCCTCCAAAAACTCGATTTGTCTCTTGCAATAACATTAAAAGTATACCAAACCATTGAATATAATTCTACAACTATTGTATTAGCTTCTATGGTTGTGATAGTATATGTTATGGATAAAATTGATAGAAATTAAAAGAGATTAGGAGAAAAGCGAGATGGAGAAAAATACTCTTGTGTTTGAATGCATAGGAATAAAAGACGGTGGAAAATTTCCCATAGAGAATACTGGGCGGGGCAAAGATATTTCCCCAGAATTTATTATAAAAAATTTATCCCCACATGCCAAATCTTTTATTATTACCCTTGAAGATTTAAGCCATCCAATAAAAAAATTTACACATTGGGTTATTTGGAATATTCCTGCATCGGACAAAATTGCCAAAAACATTCCTCCAGGGAAAATAGTATCATCTCTAGATGGTACCATGCAAGGGATTGGATATGGCTTTCACCGTTACGCAGGACCAAAGCCACCTAAAAGAAAATCTCATAGATACTGTTTTACGATTTATGCATTGGACTGCAAAATCAATTTGAATCCATCTTCTACCAAAAGAAAAGTTCTAAAGACGGCAAGTGACCATATTATCCAACAAGGAGAAGTCTGTGGTTATTTTGAATAAATACTGTCATAAAAATATTATTTCAGATGATTATTCTACAATACAAATATGTCAAGCGCATATCCTCTCTCCCCCAGACTCTGAGCATAGAAAAAGCAGGAGATCTCTTCAGATTTTCTGCTTTTTGTGCTCCTATTGAACAGCAAGTATTTCATTTTGAGATAGAATTATAGCCGATAAACTGAAATTATCGGCTGTAATCCGCCTCTAGTGGTGCTATAACTTCTGGATTTTTTTGTACCCAAGTTACGGCACAAGCACATAATGCCGCACATAAAAAATCATCAATTCGCCCTTCATCGCCGGCAGTAATTAAAAGACTTGTCAATGCTTCTGCAGCCACAATATCTTTCTCACTAAAAGCGTTTCCAAGACAAAGATATTTGGGAAATGTATGTAGCATTTTTCGGTAATTTTCATCCCAATTCATACCACCATTGGTAAGAAACTCATACTGAACTCTGCCTGCAATACGAATGATTTCTCCCTGTGCAGTTTTTGCCCGTCCATGAGGTGGAACCAAATATTTCCAAAGCTCATTGAATTGAGCATTTTCTTCGGTTTCTGTAATAATGATGGGGGATATTCCATCGTGAATAGCTGTTTCTTCTTCCTGTTTTTTCTGTTCTTTCATTATAATTCCTCCATATTCTCATGATTGCAGCAAACGGATCCTTCGATAATAATCGTAAAAGCCGTCCAGTCCTTCCTCTAACAACATTCCTATCTCTTCCATCACATCCTCGGTCCATTCGTGCCCATACCAGCTAACAAAATGAGGAGACCCTACCAGTTCATTGAGAACTTGCATATCGCCATAACAAGCAATCTCTCCGCCATCGCCGCCACGAAACGGCCACGGGCTATCTTTAATAATCTCCATATGATAGCCCTCCAAATCATAACCAATGTGAAGACCAAAACCATTGGGTTTCCCGCCCCAACCAAGTTCATCTTCCCGTGGCAGGCGACTTCCCCACGCAAACAGAGCACCGTTCTCTCCGCCGCTTAGATATTCCCATATATCACCATCTGGAAGTGAAAATCCCTCGCTCTCCAATTGTTTTTGCAGATTTTCCGCCGTAGCAGGTATCACAATCTCTGCCAAAATATCGCCGTTCTTTTTCTTGGACAGGCGCAGTTTTGAATTCCCAGGCTGGAACGTATCCAGCACCAAACAGCTTTGGGAACCTGACTGAAACTGCTCTATGGCCTGCCGACAGGAATCACTCAGCTCTAATTCATTTAGGGAAACTGGCTGTCCATCTTCAAAAGGCCTGGGTCTTTGCTCCACAAGCATGGGAGGAATGGATACCGTGCGCATAGGAGTGGTTAAAAGACCAATAATCTTCTCTGGCTCAAATTGCCCATTCCAATATTCCTGAACATCCTCAGAAAGAGCCTTCAAGAATTCTTTTTCCTCATCATTCTTTCCCTCCGGCAGTCCCCGCCATCCTAGTGTAACTTCTCTACCTGGTATAAATACAAAGGATGCACCGGCTGACTGATAAACCGCCGTCTTCAGTTTCTGCCCCCAACGAGAAAAACTTTTCATTCCTCTCCATTCCATGCCGGTCTCTTTGCCAATCTCCTGTGTCAGTTTCTCCCTCGCACGAGTACCTAAAGCCGCATATTCCTGCCAATCTGGTATTGCATCTAATATTGCCATGATTATCCTCCCTCCATGTATTAATAAATCTTCAGCGAAAACTTATCAAAGTTTTCAAACATTATCTACAATCTGTCAATCTTTTTTCGTATGATATTGTCCACATAACACTTCTGAATAATCCAACCTGTCCTTAATCTCGTCTAACCATTCCTCATAGGCTTGTCCAACCAACTCTGATCTATTTCTGACAGAAACACCTCCACAAGCTCATATTTTAATGGTATGACTTAGAATAACCGCTACCTATCCAATCTATTTAATCTAGCTGCCTCTACATATAGCTTAATTTTTTTCAAAGATTGTTCGTCTTCCCATCAGCCCTAGCCCTACGCTACACAGAATTGCCTTATCCATGCTTCTAAAATAGCAAGCCACATGGCTATACTCCAATCAATAGTATTTCAATCCATCCTTCATGGTATACAAAAATAATAACATTTTGATTCTGTCCATATCAGCATATGCAGCTATTTTTAAAGACTCAAAAGAATTTAGTGATTTTCTAAAACAGTAAGATCAGAAAAGACATATTCAAGATTTATCTAAGCCTTCCCTGCTGCAAAAACAACTGCCATAATAGGGAAGGCTTTGCGATTGATCACTATTTGACATCCTAATCAATCATCCATAAATGCTATATCCATAATAACCTGATGACGAAATAGTTCTGCGTGATTATGTTCATCATATGCCACTAAATAATATTTCTCGCTCTTATCATAGTTCTTATTTTTAAATGTAAACCGTATGCGAAATAGACGCTTTTGTACCTCCTGTTCACGTTTATCAGCAATATAAATATTTTCATTGGAAACTTTCTCATTATGATCTGAGATAAAGTATAGTTTATATGTTGTACTCTTGATTACATCACTCACTGGATCGCATTGTATAAAATCCAAGGTAGTAATCAGATTTGTGATTTTCTGCACTAAGCTCACAAGCATAATTTTAACTGTCTTAGTCTGGGCAGCGCCCTTTTCCATCTTGATATCCAACACTGGTACAAGCATTTCCTGCGGGGAGGAGCCGCCATGCACATAATGAAGTCCTGCATTGCCTGGTATAGAAAATACACTGTTGCTGCACGGATAAGAAATCATTCTCTGATCATCATTTCCCAACATATATCCTAAACTAATGTTACATACTCCATCCTCTGTAATCGGCTGTTTAGAGATAATATATCTCCTCTTTACCAGACGCTCTGCATCACTGAGGCCGCCAATTTTGTTACTGGCTGTTACTTTATCACGCTTATAAATAAATCCATGATCTGCAGTGACAATAAAATGATAGGTGTTGCCGCTAGCGGCAACCTTTTGAATCAAAGCAACTATTTCCTGCACTGCTTTCTCACAGGCTTCAAACACCGCATTTTCCTCATGTTCTCCAATATTATCAATTTGATCATGATATACATATACCACAGATTGGCCTGTAAATAGATCCCGAAGCTCTACACTCCTGCTATTCTTAATTTCATCAAATGAAACACAACGGCTATCTGGTACATAATTGTGCAATACTGCCTCTCTTGTCACTAAGTCAATGGCATATTTTCCATCTGCCAGCTCCTTAAAATCTTCTGTAATCTCTAATGTTTTATGTGGAAGTAAAGCCTCCATTCCCAATCTGGTATAGGAGGGAAGCACACTGAGCATCACGTGCAATTTTACTGCACACTTTGGATTGTCCATCATTTTCTGGTAAAGCTGCCTGCCAACCTCATATCTCATCGCATCAGAAATAATCACAACAGTCTTAACATTACTAGTCCTTACAAATCTATGGAAAAAATCACGCTGCAAAGGAATACAAGAAAGAGAATCTTGTTTGGCCAATCCCTGATTCCATTTGGGAAGCAGTTTTCCAAGATATTCATTGCTATAGATATTTTCCACCAAATCACACAAATTTTCAAACTCCGCCCTATCTTCTAGTTGATCATAATTAAAATAAAATCTTCTGTAACGATAATCCATCAAGTAACCATCTGTCGTATAATTGTCAATAATCTCCTGAAATCCAGTCGGTGTTTTATCATTTGCATGATTTACAATCCAAAATGCACTTTCTAACATATGATAAACAAATTTATATTTTTTTCCAAAATGCATTTTTGTGCGCTTTTCACAAATCTCTGGTATCTCATATTCACCAAGCTTGGCCAGACAATCCTCTGCATTTAAACGCTTCACAATCCAGCGAATGATCTGTTCCTCTATGCAGGCAAAAGAATCACAATCCACAAGTAATTCTGGCTGATAATTTGCAAACTCCTCCGAAGCATTCAAAAGCTCTGCAACACTGACAGACAGTTGATCATACTTTTCATGATATAAAATATGATTTCTCAAATGATCTAAAAAAAAGATCATATTTCCTGATTTATAAGAAATAAATTTCTTCCAATTTCGGGGAAGATCCAGATTGATACATTTTTCTGTATATGTCACAAACATAGAAATCACAAGCTTTTCCAGATTAGGATTGTCCATAGAAAAACCAAATTGCTGCTCAAGGTATTTCCAAAATGCCTCTTCCAGATCGTATTTGCCAAACTCTGCAAGATACTTATTTTTCAATAGATCATCTTCTGTAATCAGCACACGAATTACCTCTTCAAACGAACAAACTTTGATTTTGCAGATAACACTCATTATACCAATCAAAATAGTTTCTTCTCTAAAATGTTCAATCTCTAAATCATAGAATCGCTGTAATCTCTCCTTATTACCAAAAAACTTGATACGTTTGTCAATGATAGGCTTATATTGTTCAGCAATCCCCAAATCTGCGGCCAGAAGTGAGGCCCTGTCCGCATAAAATCGCTTAGAATAGAGCAAGGTATCTTCCAAATGATTTTCTGTCACAGGCGGCTTAGGAAATGGAGCATAGATTAAATAATTGGTCGTGGTGTCTTCCTTTTCCAGAAAAAACTTAGTCTGAAACTGATTGTTTTTCGTCAACTTATAAACCTTTGCCTGATTCAGCTCTATATTGTCAATATCCTCCGCAAAATCCCCCTTATCATCATACCAAAAGACAAGTTTCCTTTGCTCTCCAGTAAACTCAGTATTGAGCTTATCTATGATTTGCTTTAGATTAAGTTCTGCCACCATAAACCTCCTTAGTTCATATTTTCATCCTCTAATCCATTTTCTACCAACAGACGCTTTTCTAAATCATATATCACTACATTCTCTAAACTGTTTAATATAAATGGAGAATGCGCGGTGACAATAAATTGAATATTAGGAAAAACTGTTGTCAATAAGGGCATGATATTTTTTTGCAGCTCTAAATGCAGATGTGTTTCTATCTCATCAATCAAAACGATTCCTGGAAGCTGAAAAGCAAAGGAACGCTGGATTTGATTTTGCATGCGCATTATAAGATCCAATACAATATCCAATACCGCCTGATAGCCGCTCGATAATGTATTAAAATCAAAAGGTTCTTTGTCCTGCTGCACAATATGAAACTCAAAGGTTTCCTCGTCAAAGATTAACTGCACACTTTGATCATCAAAGATTTTCTTTAAAAGCTGTTCCAATTTTTCAAACCATGCTTGTATTTCGTCCGCCTTTTCTGTTTTTTTACTGTTTCTGGCAAGTGCTTCTGTCATTTTCAAGTCCAATAAATACTTTACAAATTCATTTCGGGGAAACTCTTCTATCTTATAATTGTCTTTGAACTGCACTTTCTCAACATGCTTGGGCTGCTCGGCATGAAAGATTCTGTCTGCCCTGTAATATGCCAGTATATAATGATATTTGTCTTTTAATGTAAAAATATGGCCAGCTTCTATATTGAACTTTATCTCTAAGCCTTTTCTGCTCTGCTCTAATTTATTCTCGTATTCATATATGTTCTTTTCTAATTTTAAAATCTCTGCCTCATTTTCCCTACTTTCAACTGCTTTATCTCTTTGCTTTTCAGCACTAACCAACCACTCCTCTTTTGATTTAAAATATTCGTCTGTAAATGCACTATTTAAATAACTTGCCATAGCTTCCACAACACTTGTCTTTCCGCTGCCATTTTTCCCTGTAAAAATTAAGTGTTTGATCTGATTTTCTGATAGCGGAATAGAAATATCTTTTAGATGCCTGACTTTTTTAATTGTCAAGTTTGTGACAAATAATTGTTCCATTCTAACCCTCCAATTTTATTCTTGCTCCCGCAGTGTACGATCTCAATTATTCTCAAACAAATTAGTCTGGAGAAATGTAATTGAGGCAGCACACTAATCTAATTTTTATAGATAGTTCTCATAATTATTACTCCCCTCTCAAGAAATTATATTTTCGCTAATACCTGATATTTCTTACCATCATCAGCAGTCTGTATTTTTTCATAATTTACTTTTACACCGTCATCTAAATCAATCTCAATTCTGGATAACGCCAAATGACCAATCTTTTCATCAAATTCACGACACTCTTTTAATTGCTTCTGAAGTTTCTCTTTACGCTTTGTGGCAGTGGTAATTTCCCTGGCAGCATTGCTATGATCTATCGTGTCTTGCATACGATTGATCTCACTCTCATAGATCTGTTCCATACGATGCAAATAATCAACACGAATCGTTCCGATGGTATCTGTATTGTATCTGTGCATATAGATCAGGGCTTTAAAGCCATTCTGCTTTCCAGAATCGAATAACCAATAAATTGGGCGCTTTCCAGAACCTGTAACAGAATATGTTGTACAATGATCTTTAAAAAAATCTTTTAGAAAATAATTACGGATTACCTCACGGCTTGTATTCCCCTTATTATCCAATACCGAGGCGATAAAATCAAGATTTTCTTCCAATGTATCTTGTCCATATGCTTTTTTTAACCAAGTACAAAGCAGACTAACAATATCATCCTCTAAATATTCTTCGTCTGTAATGGGAATAATATTGCTGCCATTGATTAAGTAATCATCCTCTTCCAGATAATAATATGATTTTCCATCCATTGGAAATAACCCATCAAGTGAAGAACTGCTGTCAAGTTTACCAGAATGAAATTGATAAATATCTTCCATCTTTCCGCCAGCGAACATTAATCCCTCTTTTTTTAAAGAATATCTGCCAAACATGCAGCCAACGGCGTAAGAAAGCAAGCTCTTGATCTCTCTCTTTAAATCTGCTTTCCTTACAGTTACATCCTTATCTTCCACTTCTGGGGAAAGTTCATCCTGTAATCCATAGATATCAATAAATATTTTGTTTAGTTGCTCCTCATTTTGCTTTAGTTTTTGAAATGCTATTTCTGTATATGCTTTCCATAATCCAAAACTATCAGCTATTTTTGTCACAAAATTATCTTCTAAAATATAATTTTTATGATTCATAGTTAGAAATGGATGAGTTTGAAAATCCCATGATGTCTCAAAAAAATTCCAATCTGCCTTCGATAATTCTATACAATCTTTTGCAAGCTCCGACAATTGTATTTTCTTTTCACCTACGGCAACTATTGGAATTGCCGATATGTCTCCAGCTTGCATATTAACTGTAGGATTTAAAATTTTCAATACGGATTGCACAATTGATGAATTTAATAATGCTAGTATATACATCATATCTTTTTCTTCTGGCATAATAGCACATGCAGCGGATTCCATAATAAAGCCTTCTGGCATATATCTTACAGAAAATAATCCTGTTGAAACTTTTGACCAAGTAATTCCTGCATGATAAAAACAATTAAGGTTCACTAAAAACCTTGACCAATGTTTACCATGATTCTTATATGTTGCAAATTCTTTTAACTGTTCGCCATCATTATCCCAATTGATCAAGTATCCCATATTACCATACCATTTTCTAAATGAACCTCCTTTTATACATGGTATCCATCTGTGGCCAATTCCGTCATAATCTTTCGTAAGTCCAAAACCGATTTCTTTAGAATTTACTTCACACCACAAACGCAGAAATATAGCATTTTCACCTGTACTTGATCCTGTAATTGTCTTGTACAATTCTCCTATTGTCTTATTTTTTTTAAATATATCTAACTGTTTTCTATTTGCCCAATATGCGTAAGGCATACCAGGAATATTTTCAAATTCTCTTTGTTTACAATAATAAAACGTCGATTTTGAAAAAAACATTTTTTCTTTGGCTTCTTCACCATACACATCAACTAAACGGCAATAATTCCCTATATAATCTTTGATAGACACATTTAACATCACAAAACATGTCGTCTGAACTACCTCGCCTCCAATTTCATCAAATGCCCTGGCACCTAAATGCAACATATTAATAAGCATATTCCTCTGCAATAACTTTCTTAGCTTTTCATAACTATGCAAAAACATCCAACTATGTTGTGTAATCATAGCCTGATAGCCATTTTCCTTTGCCATTCGTCCACATCTTTCAATAAAAACTGCAAACAAATCACTCTTACTATCAGGAAAATTTTTCTTTACAAATTGATTTAATTTGTTATCTCCATTAGAAATTCCCATATACGGCGGATTTGTCACCACAACATCATACTTCTGTGCTAACAACATAGCCTGTTTTGCAAGCGTCGGTACAATTTTATTTAATTCTGAATACCACAAGATAGTAACAATATTCTCTGCTGCCTGTTCTTGCGCAAGTTTCCAGGAAGCCAGGAAGCCTAAATAGTCCCTATTCTCAATCTCCAAGATAGAGCCATACTCCTTTGCATCCACAAAAGTATTTAACAAATATTGCAGCGTCTCTCTATGTTCCGCACGAAGCAACTGTTCTGCAATATCTGCTTCATACTGCAAGCCATTGCTTTCCTGAATGGAACAAAGATTCGGTTCGATCTCCTGTGTCAGAATACGCCTGTTATACTGTCTGGCTTTCATCATAACAGCAAAATAAGCCAATTGAAACGCCCTATCATCTATGTCCAGTCCATAAATATTATTTTCTACAATACTTTTCGCCGCATCTCTCTGGGAATAACCAGCACTTTCATAAATCTGCATCAGTACCTCAAATGCATATACCAAAATATGACCGCTACCCATACATGGATCTATGATTTTAATATCCTCTGGTATGATATGTTGATACTCTTTTCTGATTTCTTCCAGTTGTGCCGCCACATCCGCCTCTTGCTCTGCTTCATCCAGATAGTATTTCCATTCTTTCTTGAGATTGTTATTTGTGTGCCCCTCAAGCCATAAACGCCCTAAACTGTTTTCCACCATATAGCGGACAATCCAGTCTGGGGTAAAAAGCTGTGTAGCTGCAGGTATTCTCTCTTTTGTAATCTTTACATTCTTCTTTAACAGTGCAAACGCTTCGTCCTTTGGTTGTATATTATAGTACTGATACATCCAGCCAATGATCTCTACCTGCCCGCCCTCTGCAATATTAAAATCTTTTTCTTCTATATCATGTGTTAGACGATAGACTACGCCATCTTGATCTGTCACAGATAAATGAAGCAACAATTCTGTATAATCTGCTGTCTTTTCAAATAATCGCGGTAAAAGATCATTTAAGACATTGCATTGGCGTATAAAAAGAACTTGAAAAAGTTCATTTACCGCATTATCATTCTTTAATTTTAAAATATATTGTTCTTCTTCCTCTGTAAAATCCAATTCCGCATCAAAAGGCCTGGTGACAATATCTGGCTCCATTTTGCCCTCACTGTCACTGGACAATACTCTAATATGCGCTGGCAAATAATCATTTACTTCCATAAAACGGATGGCAATCAAGCGATTAAACCATGTATATGCAACTTCTTCTATTACATTTCTATATGCTTCCGAAAATGGCAAATCCTTCGATTTCTGCCGAATCACTTCTACCAATTGCTTTCTTTGTTTGAGCGCATTTCCACTAATTTGATACGGTTCCTTGGTACCAATATCATAAAATTCAATATCTTTTGTGGATTGTGGAAGTGCTTCCTTTATCCCATCTACTGTAATTCCAAGCAGACCCGCTTTGTATGTAATATCCCCAATCAACCGCTTCCTGGCCCACACCGAAAAATTCTTTATCGCTGTCTTATTCATAGCGCACTCTCCTAAAATTCAATGTTTACAATAGTATCTTCTTCCAATTCTGAGAGAAGACTTGCACGAAGCTGACGCAGATACTTGTCCACATCTTCCGCTGTCTCCAATCTCCAAGATGCCGCTTTGGTCAGTTTCTTAATTGCCACATTTTTTGTTTTCTTAACCTTTACTTCCCGCTTGACCTCTGCTTCAATCTGCTCTTGGTCGATTTGTCCAATCTCTTTGGCTTGCGCTTCTAAGCGTTTTCTGACCTCTGCCGCTTTTTTCATGGCAAGCTCTCTGTCCTTTTGATCCATTTCATTGAGAAGACGCATTTTTAAAGCTTCCGCTCTGTCGGCATATCCACGAAGGACAGAGACATTCGTACATCCCTTTGCTCCCTCAATAATCTCAGCAAACATTACAATATAGGCATCCTGTTTTGTAGCCGCATACGCTTTCGTTTTCAGCACTTCAAATACTCTGTCTTGTGATTCATAGATAGCATCTAACACGGGAGCAAGCTGCACATCCAATACATTAGAATACACTTCCTCAAACTTTTGCAGTAATTCCGGTAATTTCGGAATATCCCGATAGGGAGATTGTTTTTTAACAATAGCATTGATTTGTGCCACTACCTGCTCTAAGTTCTCGTCCACAATATAGGTCTTGCTGTCATTATACTTGCTTAAATACAGGAGTGCCTTGTCAAAAATACTCTTCTGCTCTCCCTCAAAAAATGCCTGTATTGGCTCGTAATCTTCTGCAAAATCCAACAAATCGTCTTGTTTCTTAGAAATCGTCTGAAAAAGCTCTGCTGGTGTCTCAATTTGTGCCAGATCAAACAACAGATTCTTACCATGCATAACCACAGATTTACCAGGGTAACGAGCACTCTCATAACGCACTTCCAACTCTCTCAGTGTGGTTGTCATCTTAGTAGCATAACTGACAAAATTTTTCATCATTACATCTTCATCATCCGTTGTACTTGTAACTCCAAAAAGCTCTTTTATAATCTGTTTGGCAACCTTCTTTTCTTTCTCAGATACCCGAACTTTCTCTTCCAGCATCAGCTTTTCCACAAAGGCCTTTTTGGTAATATAGCCAATGATTTCCTCAGACTGCTTATTATGTAAATTGACATTTGCGCCATTGATAGAAAATGTCAGATCGCCGCGCCTGAATAATTTGGCAACCAGCCAATGCACGTCATCCTCCACAAATCCATATGGCGCTTTCATAAAACGATCTCTCACTGTTTTCATAGAAGTCTTCATATGCATGCGGCTATTGCCCGCAATATACTGTAATACATCATCCAGGGCATGGATATTTGGTTCTGTTCCTCCCTGCAGATTTAGAGACATCTGATTTGTAGTTTTGAACATTGCCCGAATCTGCTCATCCCCACAGGCAGTATCAATGTAGGATAACTTATGATATACTGTCCCCACCAAACGCCCTAAGGCCTCGTTGATTCTAGTGGAAACTTCCTTTGCACCAACCTGTACCTGATCACCATTGACATAAATATTTGCCTCTTTCATGGCCTCTGTGAGAAACAACTTCGCATTGGTGTCCCGTTCTCTCATTTCTTGACGCTTGGCGTCCTTGATCGTTTCGTACTGTGGCAGTGCGGATGAAGTATTTAAACGCAAGAATTTCTCTATTTTCAAATATCTTTGAATCTCATCCATAAATGCTCTGTCATCTGGAAGAACCACCAGCACCTCTCTCCCCTGTCCAGAAATCATTCTTAAGGTGGTTTCCTCTGTGCCGTATTCTGAGGCTGGCGTTAAAATACGGATGCCAATATCATAGTTTTGATTTGATTTATATGGTCTGTCATCTATGATAGCATTAAATCCAAATGCATACCGTCCATGAAATGCTGGATAACGATATTTCTTGTCCTTAAAAATATCTTCAAAAATCATTTCCGCAGCTTTGCCAATCACATTTGCCAGATCCACACTCTGACTCTCAATCTCGCGATTAATTTCCTGTTCTTCATCTGTCAGAAATACATAGATATCCCCATTTTTTTGCACAAGCATTTGCCTCATTAGAATTTTCAAGGCCTCTTGAACTCTATTCTTTAATTCAATACGGTCATCCTCAATATTGGAAATCATCAAACTAGTAATGTTATCAATATTTGCCGTGATATCTTGCACATATTTAATCATAAATAACGTTTTCAATACATTGATTGCAAATACATCATGCTCTTTATTCTGTGGATTGATAAAACTATTGTCATAAGCTTTGAGAATCACCCCTCTATGGCTGTGGTCAAGAAAATTTTCTAAGGCATCATAGAAGGCATGGAAAGGAATGATGGTTCCCTCGTCATATTCCATATATTCCATTGCTGATTCTTTGAACATGGCAAGCATGGAACGCTCACCCTCTGACAAATGTTTCCCAGAAGCTCCATGCGTGCGGATCGAGGTCAACACGCTTGCCAACAGATGAAACTGATATGGTACAAATGGATAAACTGCAGCAAAATCATTTTCATCTGCATATAATTTTTTCTCCACGCCATCATTAAACTCAATTTTGTTCTTAATAGTGGTCGCTTTCTGCCCATACAACAAACGCAAGGTCTGCGCTGGTGTCTCTTTCTTCTGCAAAATTCTTTTTTTGATTACCTCGTCCACATTTGCTGATGATAAAGAAAGCCTGGTATCAAACCGGCCCTGAATTTTAGAAAAATCATTTCCTTTGACTTTTGTGATAGAATCAATATCCTGCTGGCTGGTGACAATCACCCACGCTCTGCCACGACACTCCTTGCCCAATTCCTCACACATCGTCTGTAAATTCAGCATCAAATTAGAATTATCTCCAATATATTGGCCAACCTCATCCACTAAAAATACCACATGATGGTTATTGTCCTTGCGCTCAATATATGTCCTAACTCTCTTGGCAAACTCCTCAATACTTATCTTATATGGTTCCGAAGCCTTTTCACACCAGTTTCTTGCCGCAGCTTCACTCATAATATTCAATTCCACAAGTGTATCGACGATATCATCTTGAATAAAATCAAAATCCTGTCTCGATTCCACCCAAGATTCTCCATAGTTTTCCTCAAATTTCTCCTTGAATTCCTCAAATCTGCCCTCATCACTCAATCTGCGCTCTAAGTCAGCCAAAAACGGCATTGCCCCACAAAATCCCTGCATTTCATGAAAAACTTTTAAAAATACTTTGACAATCGCATCTTTATTCTGTTTACTGCCCACATCACTCTTAGAATCTATATTAAAAAGTACCACATCGGCCGGTATATCTGCTGCAAGCTGCATATCTGCAAGCACCAAAGGATCTGAAATCTTTTTGTCATCTCTAAAATAGTCTATCGCTTTCTTGCTGCCAACCTCCTGATTGGCCAGAAGATAAGAAAGAATTTTTAAAAAATGAGATTTACCACTGCCAAAAAAGCCAGAAATCCATACTCCCGTCTTAGAGGTGTCACCCTCAATTCCTGTCTTATAAGCAGCAAAAAAATCTGCAAAATGTTTCTGTAATTCCCTTGTTACCACATATTCTTCTAATTCCTGCGCTACATTTTCCGCCTCACTCTGTCCTACAATAATAACACCCTGTAAGTCGCGATCAATTGGTTTTGCAAACATATCTCTAATCTGCATTATTTTCCTCCCTTATCGAACCAGTCGAAATGCCCGATAATAATTATCTTCATGGTATTCATTAAAAAGTATCAATTCCTGTTCTGTATAAGTCCCTGGATAAAAGAGCACCATTGGAACCTTTGCAAATGTCGGCGGCATATTGTAGAGAATCTTGTTAAATACCTCTGTCGATTGCAGCAATGGATAACATTTTCCCATTCCAGTCAAAAATACCACAGACTGCTCTGGTGTATGTTCCGCAATATACTGTACAAGTAAATTGTCTTTATCTGTTATCTTCAAAGAACGCTGAATCGCAGTGGCCACTTTTGTGATTCCTCGTTTCTCCTCCATCTGACCACATTTCTCCATAAAATTCTTTTCCCTAAGATGTGCAATGATCAAATCATACAAATCATATACCACCAAATCAAATCCCTCAGCTGTCTTGAAATCTTTGCTCTTTAGATAGGAAATTCGCTCTCTGACGATTAATTCCTGCTCTGGCGCATAATCAAACACCCAATAATTTACCTCATTTGCTTTTCCCTTTGTCTGGCGAAAAGAAGACTTTGTAATTCGCTCCTCCAATTCGTCCAATCTCTGTTCAATTCCAGCCATCAGCGTACCCCCGTCAATGCTTTCAAAATTAATTCCATATGATGCGCCATTAGCCACTGTTCCATTTCTCTGTCTAAAATTGGCCGCAAAATTTTCCTGGTTCCATTTGCTTTATCTGTAACACCCGCTTCATAAAGCATAGTCTTATAAGATCTGCCCAGTCTGTTTAAGGTTTCATCGGTCCATTTTGCAACCTTTTCATCCTGTAACTGTTTATTCTGAAAAAAAATCCGTATGTCTCTGTCAGCATACTCATTACTGCCAATAATTATTTTTTCTCGAATCACTTCATATACAAAATCAAAAAATAAGCGATCATGCGTCAGAGCCGCAGTCAAAGCGAATAATTTTTGCGTCGACAAATCTCCTTTTAGAAAAATCGGATAAAAGGAATCATCCAAAGATTTTATTCTTGCTGTTACAGTACTATAAATCTGCCTGGCTCTGGCAGGTGTGGCGGCAGCAAATAAGTTTTCATTTTCTACAACTTCCTTGATCTCCTGATAAGATTTTCCTTCCGTCAAAAGTCTTACCACCTTTTTAAATTCCATAAACCAAAAAGAAAATTTTACCGCACCAGCGCTGTACTCTTTCTCCATGCTCCTTTAAGCCCTCCATCATCCTGGTTTTTCATTCCTGTAACTCTCTCTAAGTAATTAGGTTTGTCCTTTCTCCATACAAAAAATCAAATTTAAAGATTAAAATGTTCCAAAACTTCTGCCGCTTCCTCGTGCAGTTCTGGCTCCTGAATACTCTTCAAAAATTGTTGTGCCTTTTTTGATAACTCCTTAAATTTACAGAAACTATATAAAACTTCTTTCTGATATTCTATATCCTCCGCGTTCTGGAACGCACAAATCAATGCACTGTCATCTCCTGGCTCCTGCCACATAAACTTCCATATTGGTCTTATGTCATAACCAGCAAGCAATTCTGAATAGAAATTTTCACACCAAGTCAAAAAATCTGGACTGCCTTTGGGCCACATAGGGGGATAATCACCATCATAGTCCAGATAGACTACCCGCCCGCGCATTGGACCAGTGACAATCAAATACGCTATAAAAGTAAGATCCATTGCACAAAGACAGATTGTTCCATCCTCTGGAACATCATGCTCTTCATACAACTCTTTGAATTCCTCCTCTGTCCATTCAGAACTCAACTCCTCTGATACCATAATAAATTCTGAGTCAATATTTTCATTGGCGTCAAAATCTCTAAAAAATGTCCCGGGAGCTGCCCCGCCACGCCCCACCTGTGTCAAATAATAGACATATTCTATTGGTAATTGAACGCCAGATTTGTTCTCAAACTCTTCAATCTCCCACAGCTGTACTGGAGGACTGAGCTCCCAATGATGGTAAAGTTTTGCATAATAGTTTTTTTGATATTCAGGATTCTGGGCAGCTTTCTCAATCATGGTCTTGATTCTTGCACATTGTTCAAGCAACACAGGATCATTTAATTCATACATAGCAAATATTCTCCTTATTCTCCTCCAAACTTATAATTTAACACATTGTTCTTTCTATTCTACCACAAATCTTTCGTATATCAAATGATAAATATTTGACACATCTCTTTGTCAGCTTACAGAATTATTTAAGTCATAATAACTGTTCCTCTCTCTTGAAGAATGATAAAATTCAGGCTTTATGTGCGCCATTTGTTATGAAAAAAGTTGTAAACTGGTGGTATTTTTATTAATCTACATCAAAATAAATATCGCCATATATGATTGCATGGTCTGGAAACCCTTTTAATTTTTCCCAATCTCTAAAATCCATTTTCTCACAATAAACATGTTTTTCCCAATATATAAATGTTCTATCATAAACAAAATCTTTCATTACGCATCCTTTGGTAATAAAGTGATCCTCTGCAAATTCGGAATCAACATCTTTCTTTTCACATTCATATATACTTTGTCCTATGGGAGTATATCTATTATATTCCGTTCGCCCACAAGTAATCTCATTGATATTCCAATTACTCAAGTCAGTGCCACGTCTATAATTATTGAAATCTCCTGCAATAATAACATTAGGATAGTCGTCTAATGTAGAATACACATATTCCATTTGTTTTCTCCGTAATCGAGCTTGCTCTTGATACGCTTTGCGTTTCTCTTTTTTGTCTAATTTTTCAGAAATCCATTTTGCTATAGTGATTCTTACACCAGCTACCAATATGTTTTTGTTGGTTACTCTATCAGTTAGTAATACCCGTACATAATTAGGCTTATTATTCTGCTTTGTGGTAATTTCACTATGCAAATTTTCGGTATCACATTTAAAAATATCCTTACGCCATGCAATCAAGACTTCGTTTTGCCCATTTCCTGTCGCTTCTGTTGGATAGAACTCATAATTTCGCTGTAAAAATGCTTCTTCCAAAAACTCGGCTGCATTATCACAAAAGAAAAATTCTGTTAAAATAATTATGTCTGGATTTTGCACTCTTAATTCTTTTATTAACATTTCAGGCAATACATTGTTTCCATCTCGATTTGTAGCTTGATTAATATTCCACTCTAATATTTTATATCTTGCAATTTCTTTTTCCATCCACTTTTCTCCTACATAAGTAAAAATAATAGTGTTTGTCCAACTTTCAGAGGCAATATTTTTATCTATATATTTGTGCAATATTTTTTGATATCAAAATCTTTTCAATAATCAGTTTTGCTAGGTCATCCTCTACTAAAATAACCAAATCATTTCCATAACCATCTTCTCCATACAAATTTCTGGTTGCATAGCTGGATAACATAGATTTGTCACCATTATTGTATTGTTGAATAAACTTGAAAGATAGTAAATGTGTTGTGCTTTATTTCATACTGTTCAATATACTGATCTTTTGGGAAATACGTTTCAGTTGATACAATCTCATAGATACCTGCATCTGTAAGATCAGCAAGTTTCTCCGCCACACTTTTTGTTGTTCTGGTTGCTGAATAATAAACAACTAGAACATCTTTTTCAGTAGTCTGAAAGTTTTCCTCAGATAGCTTAGTTTCTTCTGTTTCCTGTCCTAGTTCAGATAAGTCCTTTCCCTTTGTTTTCTGTTTTTAGAGGAATACTTTCCCTCTGTTTCCTGTCATTCACTTCCAGATCAATATTTAGGTAATTGTAAAACTCAATAATCATCAATTTCAAAAAATTTGACAACTTAATGGCTTTGCAATTACCTAAGAACAATTCAGCTATCTGTAAGCTTTTGACAATTAATTTTTTACAACCACTCTGCTGCCCAATCAGCAAGCTCCTGACCAGATGTGTTTACAGCAAATCGCTTTCCTTGCACTACCTTCGCATTTGGCGCTAAGGCTTGCATATTTTTCCCAGAATCACCAATCAGACTTCCGCCAGATGTGGCAAAAGGAACCACTGTCTTTCCACTGAAATCATAGGTTTCCATAAAGGTATCAATGATAGATGGCTCTCTATACCACCATACTGGAAAGCCGATAAATACAACTTGATACTGATTGAAATCCTCTACTTGCGATTGAATTGCAGGACGACAATTTCTATCGTTCATCTCCACGGAACTTCTGCTTTTGTTATTCCGCCAATCGAGATCCGCATCTGTGTATGAAACCTCCGGCTGGATTTCAAATAATTCTGCCCCAATTTCCTTTGCCAGTCTCTCTGCCACTTTCGCTGTCACTCCGCTGGCACTGAAATATGCTACTAATACGTTACTCATTGTCAAATTCCTCCTTTGATCTGTTTTCATTGACTTTTAAATAGAAACTTCTTATAATAGGTTTAGCTTTCTAATGTTCGTGTTAATCATATAACTTAAAGTGTACTTTAAGTCAAGACATATTTTAAAATTTTTAGAGGAGATTACTTATGTTATATACCGTTGGCGAAATGGCAAAGATATTGAGCATTCCTGCTTCTACTCTCCGTTATTATGATAAGGAAGGGCTGCTCCCTTTTATGGAACGCTCTAGCGGCGGGATCCGTATGTTTACCGACAAGGATTACGAATGGCTGAAAGTCATTGAATGTCTAAAACAGTCTGGCCTGTCCATTAAGGATATCCGAAATTTTATCGACATGGCCATGCAGGGTGATGCTGCATCTCTTCAAAATCGGCTTACTCTGTTTCAATCCCGAAGGGATGCTGTCAAAAAACAGATAGAAGATATGCAGGAAACACTTGAACTTCTAGAGTTCAAGTGCTGGTACTATGAACAAGCGATTGAGGATGGCACAGAAGAAAAAGTCCGTTCCCTGTCTCTCGATGAAATTCCCAAACAGTACCAAGATATCCATAAAAAAATGAAAACCATTCATTTGGATGAAAAAGATATATCCTCCACGTGACGCGCACCTTCATTCTTCCAAAAAAGTTTCCTGCCCTACTCCTGTTAGATATTCTAAATGTGGTACTTCCTTGGGGAATATTGGATAATAGTTTATACTTAAAATAAATTTCCTCATTTTTTTATATGATTATTATGATAGTGCCAAAATCCCCTGCTAACTTTGGTGACTGGGAAACATTGTATACAGATTGCATTCGCAAAATAAATATTCTTGATGCAATCTTGTGCCAAAGGGACTTACTGCTTTTGTAGCAGTTTTTGGCACATAGTAATCGCAAAATGGAGGAAAACAAAACACTTTGAGAATTGTCAAATTGTAGCCTCTCTGGTATAATGAGCAAAAATAGGAAGAGAAATCTATGTATTCGCCAAGAACAGTAGATAAAGTATAGCCGATTTCATTCGATATGTTGACAAAGAAAATGCTAGAGCATGCAGGAAATAGGCCATTAGTACAAGACTTATAATATACCAAAAGATATTCGTGGAGGAAAAAAGTATGCCAAAAAAAGCCTTACAAAAAATGGAGCAACTTTTTTTAGAAATAGAACCTAAAAAAAGTTGCTCTTTTATGGAATCAAAACTTTCTAATTTGCATATTTTTCAAACAGATTCAATGGGGCAACCCACCCATATCAGAAAAAACGGGTTGATTTTTACAGATAACAGTTTACTATGGCTGAAAACATTGCAAGATGAATCAATTGATTTAATTTTTGCTGATCCACCTTATAACATAAAAAAAGCAGATTGGGATAAATTTGACTCACAAGAAGAATATATTAAATGGTCTTTGCAATGGATAGGTGAAGCTGCACGAATTCTTAAACCTACAGGTAGCTTATACATTTGTGGATTTAGTGAAATTTTAGCTGACTTAAAACACCCCGCAATGCGCTATTTTTCAGGGTGCAAATGGCTTATTTGGCATTATAGAAATAAAGCCAATCTTGGAAATGATTGGGGAAGAGCCCATGAAAGTATTTTGCATTTTAGAAAAACCAAAAAATTTAATTTAAATTTAGACGAAATTAGAATTCCTTATGGAAATCATACATTAAAATATCCTTCACACCCACAGGCAAAAAGCAGCCAGTATTCAAACGGAAAGAAGACTGCTCCAGTATGGACCCCAAATCCGTTAGGGGCTAAACCAAAAGATGTATTTGAAATTCCGACCACTTGTAATGGAATGGAAGAAAAAACAAAGCATCCCACCCAAAAACCCGAAGAATTGCTTCGCAAACTTATATTAGCTTCCAGCCAAGTAGGTGATGTTGTACTTGATCCTTTTTGCGGATCAGGAACAACACTGGTGGTCGCTGAACAACTACAGCGATTATGGATTGGATGTGAAATGAATGAAGAATATAATTCTTGGGCGATAAAAAGAATAGATCATGTCTTTTCACAACCAATAGAAAAATGGATTGAATATGATAAGGAAAATGCAAAAAGGAGAGAATCAATACGATGACTCTTTTACAATTAGTAGAATGGGCAAAAACCAAAAACCGCTTTCAAACTATTGACGATTATTCTTCGTTTTGTGAAGAATATTTATCGTTCATTTTTGACGGCCTACAAGCTGTTATCGTCTCTCAGAATGAAAATCATTATCGCTTCTTTCAATATCGTGAAGATGGGAATTTTAATGTTACGCGCCCAATAAACAGTAATCTCATGATTTCTATTGAGGATTTTCATTTAGCAGTATTCCTAAATGATGTTCAGCGAAAAGGAAAAGAGCCTCGTTATGGTATCAATACCACATTTTTGGCTGGACACTTCAAAGGATATACAATCAAATTAAATCCTTTAGATGGAGTTTATTATTGCGATTTAAGACCTAATATGCTGATAGATGATATTTTATCATCGCAAATCCGATCTCTTGATACTTTACTCATAGATGATATTTGGAAATTTATCGAATAATTGCCTCAACTACTATAATTATTTCATAACAATTGTACAACTATTTCAACTTTTGTTTGTTCAACACAAAAATATATAATAGTTTTAAAATCAGAGGAAGGAGGTACCATAAAAAAAGCTACTACAATATGATACAACGATCTCTTTGTGAATAGCCTGATTGTTGCATATTGGAAGGTGGACGAAGAAAAGTAAATATCCAACGAATATGTAAAAATCAATATTTTATTACTAAGGAGAAAACAACAATGAAAAACCAAAATTATCTTATAACGGCACTCAAAATTCTAGGGATTTTCTTTCTGTTACCTATTGTAATCTCTTGCGGATGGATAATCGGGGCAATCTGGCTCGTGTTCTTCCGCAAAAAATTAAATTATAATCCTGAAAAGCAAAAGAACACAACATTTATCGTTTCCATTTTATCTGCACTATCCCTAATGGTTATGATATTTTTGCCCACCACACATACATCTTTGGAAACCATAGAGATTTCATCTAATGTGAGTGGGCAGGAACTTGAAACTAACCAAGACTATATTATAGATGTAACATATAAACCTGAAGATGCGAGCAGCCCAAATTTTACATATAACATAGATAATTCTTGTGCTACTTTCAAAGAGTCAGATGATGATCATGAAAAAGCTATCCTCCATACGAAATCAGAAGGAACTGTTACTATTTCTGTTTCCAGCAGCACGATCAACAGTAATTCTTTGGCATTTACCATTGTCGATAACACAAAAGACACAGTAGAAATTGACAAAGAAAATATAAATGACGAAAAAACAAGGAATGATGAGACAGAAGAATCACAAGAAGCAGCAGAAAAGCCAGCAGAATCTTCTACAGAAAATGATGAGACAGAAAAACCGCAAGAACCAGAAGAATCTTCTGAAGAAATATATCCAGAAGTTATTAATGATGACATAAATATTACGTTTTCTGAAAGCGTCCAAAATGACACGACCAGTAATTATCGTCTTGCGCGTGTAGCTACTACAAAGAAAATTCAGGAATACGCACTGGAATATCATAACTCATATTTCCAATCAGATCATGAGATACATACTATTGTCAACTCTACACGAAATACTACAAACAAACTCACAAAAATTACTCCTGACACACTTGACGTTTTTGTTTATGATTATGTTGACAAAGAAGAACTTGATGCTAATACTTTATTTACTGGCACACCTATTGCACATTATGAAATAAACATTTCCTCTGCAGATATTACGGAAATACCGTTAGAAACCGATGCTGCCCAAACCGATACTGCCGCTGAACCTGCTTCTGACAATGTTGACACCGCCGCTGAACCTGCTTCTGACAATGTTGACACCGCCGCTGAACCGGAGAATGAAACAGAAGCTGAACCTGAAGTTCCCCCTGAAACTACTGAAATGGTCTGGCTTTCTGCAACCGGTGAAAAATATCATTCCATTCCGAATTGCGGCAGAATGAATCCAAATAATGCCAGACAGGTTACAAAAGATCAAGCTGTTTCTCAAGGGTTCGGGCCTTGCAGCAAATGTCACTAAACGATTTACATTATTTTTTATGTGATAAGAGATATGGCAGTAATATTAGACTGATTACCCATTGCCAATATTTCCCACAACCACGCTAATTTCCCATGCATCTACCAGAGCAAAATCATTATTGCCCATAGAAACATTTAGAAAGAACCTGACATATTTTGCCGGGTTCTTTTTATGATCTCATCTCAATCGTAACTGTTACACATTAAGAACCTGGAGCAGGAGCTTTGAAAACAATTGTTAATCCGAGGAACAAAAGGTTCCAGAAAAGTTACTCTCACAGAACAAGGAATGATTCTCAGAAAACGAGCAGAAGAAATTTGGGATTTAGTCAGAAAAACAGAAAATGAAATTACTCTATCTGACAGTATCATTCTTGGTGATGTCTACATCGGCGCTGGTGAAACCGACGGTACGCGCCTCTTGGCCAAAACTGCTGGATTTCCTTTGATAAAATCATCCACACCTCTGACAACAGTCACCTGGTTTTTCATCCGCTGCCCCTAAAGATGGAAATAGAAATGAGTATAATCTGGAAAAATATCAAGTATTTTCTAAGCCTTCTGAAAAATTTCTCCAAGTGTTGACAGAAACAGTATCATTAGAAAACCATTAATATAAGCTTTTTATATAGTATCTCTGGCGATATTCAACCGCCAGAGTAATACTTAACCTGCATTCTCGATCTTGCACTCAAGCAGAAAGCTTCTCCACTGTCAAAGAAACGTCAGACTGAAAATAAATATCTTTTCCCTTGTTGCTCTCAAACACAAAGTCCTTAAAAGACTTACTTGTATATTTTGAGAAATCGCCATATATTGCAAACCTTACGCCATAATTGACAAATTTCTGTAATATTTCTCCTGCCAGACGCGTACTTAAGATCAAGAAGTCCTCAACAATGGCCTCCTTATTTATGGCAATATTGGTACAATCTGTCTCATACTTTACTGTCATAATAAAATCTAAAGCCGACTGAACATCTGTAATTAATAGCTCATCACTATTCACAACTGCAACCTCTGTATTATGCTTTTTAATAATTTCCGGTTTCATTGTTCTGCCTCCTATTATTCATATAAACTATCAATCAAATGGTCAACCATAAAATCAAAGGTTTCCATATGATTGTGTGGAAGAATATCCTTATTTTTGATATTGATAATCAAAGAGTAAAGGACTGGCATTGCCATATCCGCATTAATCTTAAATTTCAAATACGGCTTACAAAGAAAAAGCTGTTGGCTCATACGATTTGACTCCTCAAGCTCTTTAGCCTTCTCCTCTGGTAATTTGTTTAACAAAATTGTAAAATCCATGCTGTCTGATTTGTTTAAAAAATTATTTTTATCATACGCGCGATAAATAAACTTCAATGCTTCTGCAACACCATACTTATCTTTTTGTTTTTCGATCATTTCGGAAGCTGTAATGCAAATTTGTTCTTGGACAGAACATAATACTTCACAGAAAAGAGCTTCCTTCGATTCATAGAAAAGATAAAAAGCTCCTTTTGAGATGCCTACCTGTTTGCAGAGTTTGTCTACATTCGTTTTCTTGTAACCATATTGTGTCCAACTCTGCTTACATGCTTCCTGTAAATGTTTTCTGATGTGTTCCTTTTCTTGATCTGTAAAACTTCTCGCCATAAATACTCCTCCCTTCTATGACTCAAATTAACATTCTGGTCATAGATGTATTACCGCCTCTATCTTGAAAAGTCAAGCAGCTTTTTAAACTTTATAAAGTAAAAAACATAATGTCCGTAAACCTATATCAATTCTTTGAACTTCTTAAATAAAACAAAGCTGATAAAATGAGAAATATCTCTCAAATCCATCAGCTCTGTTTTTATTTCTAAATATGTATTCTTTATACTTAATACTAATTAAATTGTCTTTCCCGTCTCATAAGCATGACCTAACGCTGAATGTCCAGCTATCTGACCTGCTGCATCCACACCCCCTGCAAATACAGTACCTGCCAGCTTTGCCCGTTCAAAACAGGCAATCCAACCTTCCAAACCATTTACTGCCCTCCTGTCAACCTCAGTTCCATCTTCAGCCGCGGCAGACATAAAATAGATATCACGAAAGGCATAATCTGAACCATATAGACAATTCACACGATCCAGCATGGTCTTCATCTGTCCAGACATCTCATAATAATAAATGGGTGAGGCAAATGCTATCACCTCTGCATCATGCATTTTCTGAGCAATTTCCAACGCGTCATCTTTCATTACGCATTGGCCTGTTTTTAAACATGCCAGACATCCCTTACAAAAACCGATATTTTTATCACGAAGACTGATTTTGCAAACATTATACCATGAATTGCTTCGCAATGACATGGTACATCTATGCGCACTTCGGCGCGTATAATATCTGCGATATTATACCATGAATTGTTTCGCAATGACATGGTACATCTATGCGCACTTCGGCGCGTATAATATCTGCGATATTATACCATAGTTTTTATTTTAATTTTCTATATTCTTCCTCTGTTACTGGTTCACACCATTGATTGGAAGTCTCTTCTCCAGGTACTTCCACAGAAATATGAGAAAACCAAGAATCTGCTTTGGCTCCATGCCAGTGTTTTACCTCAGGTGGAATTGTAATGACTGTCCCAGGTACAAGGCTGACTGCCTCCTTGCCTACCTCCTGATACCAGCCTTCCCCCGCTGTACAGATCAAAATTTGTCCGCCGCCTTCTTTTGCATGATGGATATGCCAATGATTGCGGCAGCCAGGCTCAAAAGTTACATTTGCCAGGAAAACCGGACATTTTGCGGGCTCTGTCAATGGATTTAAAAAAGAGTTTCCCGTAAAATACTTTGCATACATATCATTTGGCTGTCCTTTGCCAAATACATTCTCATTTGTAAATTTTTCTTCCTCATAAATTTTCACTATTATTTCCTCCTGATCTTAAAAATTGTAATTATTCATGAATTTTCCAGCCATTCAGCCATTTTGCTGTTTCAGCAGCACTATGATCAATAATTTCACTATGTCCTAAATCTAATGCATTAATAGTGGCCATATCCTTATCACTCAATGTAAAATCCCAGATCGCAAAGTTTTCTTCCATGCGTTTTTTATGAATGGATTTCGGAATAATCACAACACCTCTCTGTACATTCCAGCGCAGAGTAACCTGTGCCGCTGTTTTTCCATATTTTTGTGCGATTTCTGTCAAGACTGGATGTGTAAATATTTCATGTTTTCCCTCCGCCAACGGCCCCCAGGCTTCAGGCTGTACCGTAAACTCTTTCATTGTGGCAATTGCTCCCTCCTGTGCAAAAAACGGATGCAGCTCCACCTGATTGACCGCTGGTGTTATATTTGCATTGACACACAAATCGACTAAACGGTCAGGATAAAAATTACAGACCCCAATCGCACGAATCTTTCCCTCCTTATATAATTCTTCCATTGCACGCCAAGCCCCATAATAGTCACTCATAGGCTGATGAATCAAATAAAGATCAAGATAGGTAAGACCAAGTTTATCCATTGAAATCTGAAAGGCTTTTTTGGCGCCTTCATAACTGGCATCCTGAATCCACAATTTTGTAGTAATAAAAAGTTCCTCACGAGGAACAGCACTTTTGGCAATGGCAGCACCCACAGCTTCCTCATTGAAATATGCGGCAGCAGTATCAATCAGACGATAACCTACTGCCAATGCATCACTGACAGCCTGCTCACAAACTGCCGCTTCTGGCACCTGAAACACACCAAAACCTTCCAGCGGCATTTTTACTCCATTGTTTAAAGTTACATATTCCATTTTGATACCTCCTAATTTTTCTGCTACAATGCACTTGCTAGCCAATTGAAAGTTTCTCACATGCATGATGATTTTTTAAAAGAATAAACTGTAACATTTTTCCTAATTCTCACCTGTGCAACAATTACAAACAAGATTTACAATCATCTTTTATTTATGCTATTATTGAAGCATAGGGTATAATTGCTTGATAATTTTAAATTATACTGATTTTTTCTCTTATGTACACTATTTTGTTTTTATACTGTATAACTAATTATTTATGCTAGAATGGAGAGGAGCTTTTTATGGATCTTTTACAACTTCAATATTTCAAGGTAATTGCTGAAACTGGCTCTTTGACAAAAGCAGCCGAACTTCTGCATGTCTCTCAGCCTGCCATGAGTGCTATACTAAAAAAATTTGAACAATCATTGCATGTAGAACTGTTTGACAGAGAGCCAAACCGCATTCATCTAAATCAGACTGGAGAAATTGCTCTCATTCATGTAAACAATATTCTGCACAATATCGAACAGATGAAAGCTGATCTTTTAAGTGCAGCACAGCAAAACCTGACATTGCGAATCGCTTTCTGCGATCCTGGCGCCCGTTGGTATTGTGTTCCAAGATTTTCTGTTGCATATCCTGAAATCACCATTGAAGATGAGTTATATGAAGGAACAGAAAATACCAAGCTCTTGCGAGAACGTGTATATGATCTTATTGTGACACCAGAGAAACTTCAGTCACAGAAGATTCAAAGCCTGCCATTTCTGTCTGACAGAGTTTTTCTTTCAGTTCCAACCGACAGTACACTAGCAAAATTTAAAAGCATTTCCCTAAAGGATATTCCTGCACAGCCTCTGTTATATCCACAGATTGGCGGACATTTTCTGGCACAAATTGAAATGGTCATTGACAAAAATAAATATCCGATCACATTAGTAAAAAACGAATACAATATTACACAGCATTTAATCCGCACCACAAATTTTTTAGCCACAATATCAACTCTGTCAATGGATTTAAGAAATGATGGCACACATAGGACGTTAATTCCAATGAGCGATCCTGAATTAAATGTCACTTATCACATATCCTTTTTAAAATCAAACAAGGAAAAAATAAAAACGTTTCTTACATGGGCAAAAGAATTGACAGCTAAATTTGACATAACAGATACAGAATCATAAATATATTTCTTACATGGACAAAAGAATTGACAGCTAAATTTGACATAGCAGATACAGAATGATAGAATAGGTACAAATTTCTGACAAAAATCTAAATGGAATAATCGAAAACAAAATAGAAAGAAAAGTGAATCAAAATGTATAGATGGAAAAAAAGAATTACAGGCTTGATGGTAATCTTCTGGATGATCGTTATCTTTGCATTTTCTGCCCAACCAGCACAGCAGTCTTCTAAGACCAGTCATTCCGTCTCTTACAAATTTGCAGAATGGCAGAATCGCCTCTTCCGACAAGGAAAAACAGAACAAGCACTGTCTGACCAGGCGGAATCTATGCAGTTGATCATCCGAAAAAGCGCTCATATGGGAGAATACGCCATTCTTGCAATATTATTGTATCTGCACTTTAGCTGTTATCCGTTAAAAAAACGACAGATCCAATTACTGGCGCTGGGAATCACCGCCGGATATGCAGCATCCGATGAAATTCACCAATTATTTGTTCCTGGACGAGCAGGCAGGCTGTCTGATGTATGCATTGACAGCCTGGGAGGGCTTTTAGGGCTTTTGCTCTGCCTTATTATTTTGCATTTACACGATCGACATAAAAATAATATGTAATTATTAGATATTGCTCTGGTGATTAAATGTCTATGTATTTTAACCACCAGAGATCAATTTAAAACTTATTTTCAAATCCCGCTTTGTTATATGCAGCCCACTACTCATCTTTTTAATATAGTATTTGCTAATCATAAATTATACTGCCCAGACTATCACAAAAATCAAACCCAAGTTACATTCACAACAATTTCAATTTTTTTATCAATTTAATATTCTTACTGTAACATGGTGATTCTATTATTTTAACAGCCCCACCTGTCTTAAATTTCTATAGATAAACCCCCTCTTTTTCATAATATGTAAGTATGGCATCCATAACATTTAGTCTCTGAATAATCTCTTTGATATAGTTAATGGAATAATTATGAAATCCTCCATCTAAAAATGGTAATAGTTTTACTCTTTTCCCTTTATCAACTGAATACTTCACAACCTCATCTACTGCATCAATGGTCCCTGGATACAATGTATAATTAAATGAATAATCAACATTGTATTGATCAAATAATTCTACACATTTATCGTTTCATTATTGCGCAATGGCTCTCCACCCGAAAATCTCACTTCTTCCACACCTGCTCTAAGCGCAATAGCATAATATTTGATAAATTGCTCTAAAGTAAGCATATCATCTTGACCTTTATGCTCCTGACCTTCATTATGACAATAAACACATTCATAATTACATTTATTAGTAGTTAGCACTCTTAATACTTTCCATCTATCCTCTTGCATGTCCATTTTCATATCTCCTAATAATTCGTATAAGGAAGATATTCATTTAAAACTCTCTCATAATTCTTATTTTTCACCATTTGTATCATTCTTGATGTAAATCCATAAAAAACCGTTCTAGCTAATAGAAAAAAATCTTCTTCATCTATATAAGCAATTCTTTTCTCAATTTCTCTGATATATTTGCTTCTAAAGCACATTTTATCAAAAATTGATCTTACAATTAAGTACAGAAGTATTGATATATCGTCCATAGTCCACCAACGATTTACACTATCGCAAATACGATGATTCCATATATATTCTTGTACCATATTCTCTAAAGGCATCTTGCACTTTCCCATATTTGTCAGTGGATTACACGAAAGTGCCTCATAAAAATGAAAATAGCAATCACTTTTTCTCAAAAAAATATCTTCCCTTAATTGATACAAGAAATACCGCTTACAAGATTCCCCATTCTTTTTTCATAACCATTTGAGATAACAACATCTATCAAGCGATCATAATCACTAGGATGGATTAAAAAATCTATATCCTCACCGCTTTCTAATTGATTAGGAATTACGTTATCATCATTTTTTATCAGCACATATTTCAAATTATTTTTGTTTAGCACTTCAAAAAAATCTTTAATTATATTAGCATCTACCATTTCCTTTTCTCCCTAAGCAGCATACACTTGACTTCTATTCCATCTAAGACATTAATCCTTTTTACTCTGATTACATTCTCGATATCAGATACTGCGAGACCTGCACATATGCTTTTATATCCATCTAGAATGAAATTATTCTCATCCACATAAATAAAATCGTTGCGCGTTTTCTTAACTTGTTCCATCAACTCTTCTTTCGACTGCCAAATTTCTAAGTCAAATTTACCGGATGTGGCAGAAAAAAGAGTCCAAACTGGAACTTGCCGTTTCCATGATACGGCAGGTTATGCCTGAGTTGATGGAAAAGAAAAATGTCATTCTTCTATGTGACAGCTGGTACACAAAAAGCACTTTGGTTTCTATTGTGGCTGAATACAAAAACCTCGACCT
>CAJTCL010000012.1:104576-143058 GCA_910575005.1 Lachnospiraceae bacterium
GATTCTGTCCTTTATGACCTTGCCCCGCAGCCAACCGGCAGGAGGG
This sequence comes from Lachnospiraceae bacterium, assembly GCA_910575005.1. Classification (GTDB taxonomy): domain Bacteria; phylum Bacillota; class Clostridia; order Lachnospirales; family Lachnospiraceae; genus Petralouisia. Next base: position 104,623 of record CAJTCL010000012.1, read on the forward strand.
GCAGGCCTGCAAAACATGGAGACCGCCTTTCCATTGAGGAAGCTTTTACACTTTCAGAAGAAAAAATAGGCGGTTATTACATTGGCGCCCGCCGTGTGCTGACGAACATTTTCGGCACAAGGGAAGTGCTTGCCTATGTGACAGCCACAGAGAAGAGAGGCGGTTGCAGACGCCTGTTCTTCAGCACCATATTCCCAACACAACTGCAGATTTTTTGTGCATGGCAGGAAAAAGCCCCCTTGAACCAGACGGGAAGTTCCTGGATGGATTACATCCCTTTGTTTCTATACGCATTCAGATGGAACATTGAAGTCAGCTATTATGAGCAGAAAACTTTCTGGTCATTATGCAGTTACATGGTGCGCAGCCGAAAAGGGATTGAACTGCTGGTTAATTTGATCAATATAGCTTACTGTGCAATGAAACTGCTGCCATATCAGGATGCAGGATTTCCGGTTTGTGCTCAGCGAGCGGATAAGGAAGGAACTATTTTTTGCCACTTTGGTGAAAAAGAGCAAAAGTATGATAAAATCATCGGTTCTTATGAAAGTCTTGAAATGCCTTGTCCAGCAAAATAGCTATCATTTATAAAAGTTGTAAATTGGTGTATAGTTACACAATCACTAAAAAAGCTTTGTAAAGAAGAAAAGGAATGGGCTCTAAATCCTAAAAATTTCAAAAGACTTTCTGATAATAATACAATGGATATTACAACACTGTCTGAGGAGGATGCTGACAGTTTGTTTTATAAAGAAGAACCTTATACACCAAAAAACATTCACCAGCGACTTATCATAACATATACAAAAAAACAACGAAAAATCCAAATGATCCTGCTAGATTTATTTCAAAAACAAGTGATTTAATCCGTGTAAGCGAAGGAAGATGGCAAATAGAAAACTGTTTCCGGATTTTAAAAACAGAGTTCTCTGCAAGACCGGTTTATATTCGCAACGACGAACGAATCAAAGCTCATTTTCTAGTATGCTTTCTAGCATTATTAATCTTTCGATTATTGGAGAAGAAACTGGATAAAAAATATACATGTTTAGAGATATTAAATACATTAAAAGAAATAAATTTTGCAGATATTGAGGAACAAGGATATATGCCGTTATACTCTCGTATACATTTGACTGATGCATTACACAAAGTATGTGGCTTTAGAACTGATTATCAATTCATCACAAAAAGGAATATGAAAACAATTCAAAAAGAAAGCAAAGGACGGTAAAAAATACCACATTCCGTGAAATCTAAAACAAGTGCTGAAACGCCTTGGCTAAGAGGGTTTCAGCACTATTTTGACTTTTACAACTGTCAAAGACGGGATTATAAAATATTATTTGTCGAACATTCTCAAAAAATATTTTATAATTTCTATTTGCATTACATTATGCATATTATACATAATTTGTTTTATTTTGTGCTAAAATTCGACTTAATACCACAAATTCTTTATTTTAAATTGTTTTTGCTCTTCCTTGTCGCGTCAAAATGGAACCCCAAACATATTTTTTATTCCCGCTTTGTTTTATGCAATCCAACATTCATCTTTTTAACATTATGCTTGCCAATGATAAATTGAACCGCCCAAACGATCACAAAAATCAAACCAAAAATTCCAAAATAACGTAAAAATCCTGTCAAACTGTGCTCCATCCAATAAGTTACATAGGCAATCGGCATCATAATTACAGAAACAATAAAAAAATATATCCCTGTCTGTTTTACAAGTCCCCAATGGTCAATCTCCCAGATCACAGAACTTGCAGCAAATCCCACACCTAATAATCCGCAGAGAAATGCCTGTAAAATCACAGCATTGATTTCATTTCCCATGAAAGTAATCAATTCTGGCACACAAGGAACATAATAGCCGTCTGCCCATCTAAGTGAAATAATGATCGTAATCAAATATCCCAATGCCATTCCCAGCGGGAAACCCAATATACTGCGTAACATAATCTTTTTTTTCATAATCTTCACCTCATATTCCCAATATTTTTTTAATTCTAGATACATAGCGCCTTGATACATAAGTTGTCGTCCCATTCGATAATTTCACACAGATAGTACCAGTAAAACTCAAGTCAAAATGATTGACTTTTTTCAAATTGATAATTTCTGAATTGGAAATTCGCACAAACTGAAACGGATTTAATCTTTCCTCTATCTCATATAATCTAAGACGTAACGTATACTCTCCCTTACTTGTCACTGCATAAACCTTGCCAGAATTTGCATAGATTCTAATTAAATCTGTCTCCTCCAGCACTTCCACTTTCTGATCTTTACTACCAGAAATAATCAACGGTACATTTTCTGATAATTTTTTTACAATATCATGAATCTCTTCTGTCATGGCATTTGTCAGTATTATAATTTTGGGTTCGGTATAGGAACTGTCGATTTTTATTTCGACCTGCAATAGAATCACCTCCTAAAATATTTTTATCCCATCGGCCTCAGCAAGAATGCTGATAACATTTTTGGATTTAGGAAAGTCATTGGAACTTTCTATAAGTATAGAAAAAACAATTCTATCTTTCAATTGATTTTCAATAGTTGGTTGATTAGTATATATAAGTGGTTAAAAACCGTGTAATTCATTTCAATGAAACTTACTAATTTCTCCATGAAAAGTGGAAACAAAGAAATATATGATATAATGTAAATGTTCACTCAAGATTAGCAGATAAAATTTAAAACAGAAAATAATCAATGGAATACATAAATATCTAACTATTCTATTGTTAGAACCAGATAAATATATAACAACTATCATCAATACATGAAAGGAAACTACAAAATGAAATTTATATTAAAATGTGATCGAATGGATGGATTTGTTCTTATAGATAAATATTATTTATCAGAATTGGATGACTGTATGCTTTATGCAATGGATATCACAGGTCAGTTATTAGCAGTTACAGTAAGTGAATTAATCTAATGTCTATCCTATCCAGAATTAGAAATAGAGAAAATATTTGAATTGGAAATGGAAGCTGGATGGTATGCGATCTGAGAGGATGAAATTGAGAAAATTATGTACGATAAAATAGATGCACCAAATTTTCCGATTCACAACATTCTATTATAACAAATCTTTGTTCTTCCATAGACTACATACTGCCTTATTTGCTAAAGCTTACTTTATGATCTTCCTATAAATTTGTATACCATATTTAGGTATACAAATTTGTTTACACTAGCAATATATGCTCTAAGTATAGCAACAACGGCGCCTTTGACACCTTAACCTTATTACACAAACAATTCATTCCCTTTACGGACACTGCAGACTTTCTTCATCTTCAGACTGCCCGCGACGAGCAGTGTTTTACTGACACTACGAGCTTTTTGTGGACAGACCGCAATACAGCGCATACAGGAAATGCATTTTTTCGCATCTGTTTTAGATGGATTGTCAAGCGGAATCGCTCCAACAGGACACTGTCTTGCACAAAGACCGCACTGCTGACAAGTTTTATCAGTCCGTGGCTTCATAGGTACACCGCCATATTCCCGATAGGGTCGGTTTCCAGGGAGCTTTAAGGATGCCGTCAATGTCTCAGATTCTATTTTAGAACGAATTTCCGTTGCAAAAGCGGCAAGCTCCTGTTTATCACGGTCATCTGGGCGTCCGGCGGCAAACTGACGCATAATAGAATGCTCTGCGACCGCAGCCACCGCCGCAATGCACGAAAAACCAGATTCTTCCAATACATCCTGCAATTCTGTAAAAGTATCTTCATAGGCTCGATTTCCATAGACTACCAGTAAAATTGCTCTGGCCTTGTTGCCTTTGATCTGGTGCAGCCGTGACACTGCAATCTCTGGAACCCGCCCGCCATAGGAGGGAACAGACACAATGCAGATATCTTGCTCCTCAAAGGAACAACTGGAAAAATCAATCTCATAACTGCACAGATCAATAATTTTATTGTCTGGAGAGAATGATTTTGTAAATATACTTGATACTTTTTGAGTGCCGCCTGTGGGACTAAATACGATTTGATAAACAGACATAATTATTTCTCCTTCTATTTCATAAAATATTATACATTACAGTTCACTTGTCAGCCCATATGGAGATCATCACATGCTTGTATGATTATTTCTTTCTTTTTCTCTGTCATTGCGCAACAATTCATGGTATAATGCCAATAACTAAAGTAAGGGTATGATGTGACGCCCTCTAAAACATGTTACAGCCCAAACTTATCGAGGAAAGGATAAAAGAAAAATGGTACTTGGAACCACCTATATTTATGTAAGTGATATTAAAAAATCTATCGATTTTTACAGTAAATTACTGCAAGAACAGCCACGAAAAGCAAATGATGACCGCTGGGTACAATTCAGTAATAAAATTGCACTATACAACAGAGCGTATGATGCCAAAATAATTGACACCAATGCAAGTGACAGATTTAATCAAGCCTACCTTGAAGATTTCAATAAAGACACTGGAACCCCAAAAAATAATCTTGTGGTCTTTAATTTTGAAGTTGATGACTTAAAAAGCGAATACCAGCGATTAAAAAACCTAAATATCGGCAAAGTCTCAGAGTTAATGTATGTCAATGTACATATGCCCTATTGGTACTTTAATATCCTAGATCCAGACGGCAACACATTGGAAATCACTGGCAGCTATCAATCATTCAAATGACAAATAATTTGTGAGGTAAAAATGCAGCTACACTTTGGCTTTTCTTATATTGGCTTTCTATTTCTGCTAATGTTGATGATTCCAAATATCATATGAAGCAGACATCAACCCAAAGATTATGATAAATTGGAAATCATAGTTCTAAGGTTATCAATAATAAAAGCAAATGCTTTTTGTGATAGCCTTAGAACCATGACAAATAATATGATACTTTTTCCTTGTTCCTGACAAGCTCATAAAAAACTGCCACAAAATATTACTCTGGCTAGAAAAATGTTGGAATATTTAAGTGTCAGAACAATATCATCTCACCGATATAATTCTTCTCTCAATGTTTCACAAACTGCAGCCAGCTCCATCGTCTCCTCCTCCGATTCCATTTCGCTGATATCATACGTGAGTGACGCAGCTATAAAATCCCTCAAGGCCTCGTTGATCAGCTCATACTCTTTCGGCGTGGCTGTAATACAAATATGAGAAACATCATTTTCTAACTCGTCACAAAACTCACTCAAATCAATACATTCATTCATTTTACATTCCAATAACAAGGCAGCCAGGTCTGCAATCAGATCAATGGCAAAGTAAAACTCCATCTCCCAGCCCTCTGAATTACTAAATATCAGTGGTTCCTCATGCTCTTGAAAATTGCCATGCAGTTTGTCCAACCCCAGATCAGAAAAGATTTCTTCCAAAGAAATTTCTGCTTTTTGTTTGGCTTGCAGATAATCCATCAACGTCAAACTGTCATCAGTATCTCCAATGTAATTGCCCCAATATTTTTTAATATACATAGTTGTTCCTCCAAACTATCCATGATCACTCTACCTCTCTAAAATGGTGTCCCCACTTCAATCAGATTGCCGTCTGGATCATAAAATCGGATCACCTTCTGCCCCCACGAATGCTGCATCAGCCTGTTTACATAAGTGACAGGCATCTCATAATGCTCTAATTTTTCTGCAAATTTCTCAATCTCTGGCTCCTCAAAATACAATTCAGCGGAATTATTTTTAAAAATAATATCTCGCTCCAGGAAAGATTTCCATATATTTTTATCCTGAAGTACCAATCCCTCTGTCAAAATAGCATTTCCCTCCTGGTCTGTGATAACATCCAGGCCAAATAAATCCTTATAAAATTTCTTTGCGCGTTCAATATCCTCGGTAACAATCAAAATATTTTTTAACCTCATTGGCACCCTCCACCATCTTACTTCTACTTATGTGCTGCCATCAAAGCAGCTTTTTGTTGTTTAATCAGCGCGACCACTTTTTCAATAAATTCCTCTGGATTATCCGCAAACATGGCAAACTTCTCTGCATTTATTCCCTGCAAAATAGCCGCGGCGCTTTTTCTGGTCAATACGGCGCCTCTGGAGACTCTGCCAATCAAATCATATTTCATAGATACTTGATATTCTAACTTTGATACAGACAATTCTCGGTCAATCTGTGCAATCACATTTCGAATCAGTTCCTCACTGTCAAACATAACCAGCACAGTATAGTTATCTATACTTCCAGCGCCTGATTTTTCAAGTTCCTGACTGGCAAAATTCTTTTCTAACTGATCATTTTCCATTACTGTCTGCGTTCCATTCTCAATCATCTCTTTGAGAATCATGTCACTGTCTGACCGGCCTGAAACCTCTTCTTTGATCTGCCTCTGTAAATCTGCCACATACTCTTGATAACTCTCACTGGCTACAACGGTAAGTTTATTTATCTTATGTACTAGTTCCCTGCCAAGGCTTTTCTCATCCATACGGATTCCCTGCTGATTGACGCAAAGCCGCAGTCCGCGGCCGATCTCCTGTCTCTTCACTGTGGTGCTGTCACTCTGTTTTAAGGTACAGATTTGAAATACATTTGGATTATCCCAGCCCTCTCTTAACGCCGAATGAGAAAATATAAATCTCACTGGCTCTTTAAAACTGAGCAACCTCTCCTTATTTTTTAAAATTAAATCATAGGCCGAACTGTCATCTGAACCATCTGCGCCTCTCTTAATGGCACTGTTGACCGCTTGTCCCTTGCGATCAATGCTAAAATAACCTTTGTGGGTACTCTCTGTCTCAATGTCCCTTAGATAACGCTGATAAGGGGTATCTTCTCCTGTAAGATATTGATTTACAATAGTCTGATACTCTTCTTCAAATATCTTGCCATATTCGCCAAGCAGCGCCCGGCCATCCTCATCATAGAGACGATACTTGGCAACCTCATCAATAAAAAACAGCGACAAATTCTTAATGCCGCGGTAAAATAATGCTTCCTCCTTCTGCATATGAGAAATAATGGCCTCACGTATCTGCACTCTTCGAAGTTCTTGTTCTGGGGCGGTGATTCCTTTAACCTCAATCTTTTTGACCAATCTCTGCTGATAGGCATCCACAGCGTCCAGCACATAGACTAAATTGTGACGTTCCTTATGTGTCGCGGAATAATTGAGACAAAACAGCGGCTGAAAATTCTCCAATGCCTTCTGTGTGGCCTTGCCGCCCATGCGCTGCGGCTCATCCAAAATCAAAATTGGCGCGCTTGCCTTAATGATATCAATGGGTCTTCTGCTGTTAAATTCATCTCTCTGACTATAGATCATGCGAGCTTCCCTACTCCTTCCCCCTTCTTTCCAGGAAGTATTAAAGGCTTGCATATTGATAATCATCACATGGATATCCGCATAGTCGGCAAAGGCATCCAATTGATTCAAGTTGCTGCTGTTATAGACAAAATAGCGAATCTTCTTGCCATATTGTTCCATAAAATGAGTTCTTGTAATCTCAAAAAATTTCTTAACACCCTCTCGAATGGCCACAGACGGCACCACCACAATAAATTTAGACCAGCCATACTGCCTATTCAACTCATAAATTGTTTTGATATAGACATAAGTTTTACCTGTACCAGTCTCCATCTCCACATCCAGAGAACATCTGCCCAGGTGAGAAATCACTTGATCTGACTGTTCCATATGATTGTGTTGTTGAATCTGTCTGATATTTGCCAACAAAGCAGCATCTGATACTGTCACTGGCTCATTTCCAAACCTCACAGCATCAAAGGCCGCATATGTCTGCCCTCGAAAAACATTGACCACACTGGCCACTGCCTCTGACTGGTATTGCTGTATTTTAAAATGAAACTCCATCTTACAGCACCTTCCTTATCGTGTCTGGACTATAAACTGCAAAAATCTTTTCAAAACGTGCAGCCGCTTGATCATCTGTCCTGCTGCTGTCTTGAACTACAGCGTAATATGGCCTCTCCTGTGCCATTGTCTTTATGGTCTCCTCGCTGATATCAAGGTCAAAACAAGCAATCAGAAAGCCTTCTGCAACATAAAATACACTCTTGTTATTTACAATCTTCTCTTCTATTTTGCTGGAGAGCATAATCCCCAAATCCAACATGACCTGAAACAATAAGTCTTCTGCTGTGCGGTCTTCTTTGATATGATCTATCGCTTCAGACAAAGACCGTTGCTGTACCTGTGCTGGCTGATAGTAGATATCTTTCATATTAGAACTGTCCAATTTCAAGACCCGAAAACCAATATCCCCCGCTTTTATTTGTTCTCCCGCCAAGCGGATTCTCTGTTTTCCAATCTCACAGATATTAGAAAACCCTGCTTGATATGCCTGACTTTTCTGGTCGATCTGATCTGCTATCTGCACCATAATATATTGCCTGCTGCCGCCATCCTCCTGGTTGAGCTGCATGACTGCATGGGCAGTGGTGGCCGAGCCTGAGAAAAAGTCCAACACCAGCGCCTCTCTATCTTCCACCGCTCCAAGCAAAATCTTTAACAGATCCACAGATTTCGGATAATCAAAATATTTGCGGCCGCCAAATAATTTTTGCACTTCTGCATCACCATTGGAAACATTGGGAATGAAATCCTTTAATAAGGTCTGATTAAAATCTCTTTTCTTGGTATAAATCTCATATCCACCCTTAGCCGCAGGCAGCACAATCAGATTATAGCTTTCCTTTAAAATTTTCTGCCTTGACCATCTCCAAGCATGGTATTTATGCGTTCCATCGCCATTCGCGTGAGGCAGTAATTCCACAAAACCCTCTTTTTTCTCTCCAATATCACCAGGCACAATCTCCCCTGTAACCGGATTGTAAAAAATAGAAAATACCAGGTTGGGACGTGTCTGCTCATTAAATTTGCGATTGTGATTGTATAAGGTATCTCCCACTGCAAAGGCGCCAATTTGATCTTTGCGGATCTCTTTCTTAAAACCTTTATAAGCGTCTGGCATCTTACGCTTTGCAAACTCTATATTGATATGAAATTCTGAAATCATCTGGATATCTTTCGCATATACTAAAATACTCTCCCATGTTTTGGCCGCGCCCTTTCCAGAGATCTGCCTGCCGGTGAGATTGGTAATCCAGGCAAAATGATTGACATAGTTTGAAGGTCCGAAAATCTCACTGCATATCTTTCGTAAATTCTCCATCTCATTGTCGTCAATGCTGATAAAAATAACCCCATCATCCGCCAGAAGATTCCGCGCTAATTTCAATCTGCTATACATCATATTTAACCAATCGGTATGAAATCTGCCGTTCGTGTCCATATTTTTCACCAGCCTGTCCTCTCCTGTATGATACTGACTGCTGCGCTGTGCATATTGTTCTATGGTCTCTGAAAAATCATCTTCATAGATAAAATCATTGCCTGTATTATATGGCGGATCAATATATATGATCTTCACCTTGCCCAAATACGTTTCCTGCAATAATTTTAAGATATCTAAATTATCGCCCTCAAGATATAAATTTCCTGTATGGTCAAAATCTACACTCTCTTCTCTGCAGGGCCGAAGCGCTGCTGTAATGGGAGCATTTGCCATAATCATGGAGTTCTTTTTATCCGGCCAGGTAAATTGATATCTCTCCTGATCTTTCTCTACCACGCCGCAGGAAATTTCCGTTCTCAGCACATCTGCATCAATAGCTCTCTCAATCAGAGGATTTCCACACGCATCATATCCAGCGAGATATTCCGTCACCGCATTGGGAAATAATTTTGACAAGATTGTATAATTTTTATCCGCTATATTTTGGGACTGCATTCTCAATTTCTTATTCATGTTGCTCTCTCCGTTACTGGCTTTTTAGATTATCAATCACTTCCTGTACAGAAATATGATCCTGCCTTGCTCTTTGCCTCTGAATGATAAATCCTTTGGACGTCTGGTGTGCTCTCTCCTCCACAAGCCGCATTCCCTTTATTGTCTCTCCACATTTTACCAATCTATGATAATAATTTTGCAGTCTCTCTCTCGGCAGAATAAAAAACTCCTCCACCGTTCCAATCAGGAAATACTTGGTTTGATCTTGTTTTAAAATACCGCTGTCCACCCATTCTCCAGCATTTGTCATTCTCTCCTGATATTCAATATAGACATTGCCTGTTTTTTGGAGCTGCATATCACATTTTATCTCAATTCCTGCCTTTGTCTCCCCTTGATGATACTGCTGGTCTTTTCCATAAAATAAGCCGATATCATATCCATGCCGGCGAAACAAATCATCAATATAAACCTCAAATCTGTGTGAAACATATAATTGCTCTATGTAATAATCTGTCTTCCTGCGGTCACTCCAAATTACAGGTTTCTCATAATTCCATATTTGCTGAGCATATTTATCTCTAAACAGATCTAATCTTGCTTTTCGGGTCTCCACCACTTTTTGAATCTGGATTCTTCGTTGCAAATTTTGAGGTGTATTATATTCATCAATCAATGATTCTGTAATCTAAAAATCTTTATAGTCTCTCACGCTTTCTCCAGACACAAATTTATAATCATAAAACCATAGAACAATATGTTCTTCGCAGGTCAAACGTTTCTGATAATCTATATATTCAATCATATGATACTCTCCTCATCTTGGGGCTGCCGCTCTGAAAAAAGATCAACTTTTCCCTCAAAAGATACCAAATCCTGTATATCTCTTTCTCAACACGACAGCCCTACCAATGCTATCCATTTAGTACAATTTATTCCTCTGTAATGACTTTGCTTTGTGCACCAACTACCAACACTATCATCACAAATTTTCTTGACACTATTTCCTACTCTGCAATAATCTCACCCACTGCGTCTACCATTGGCACTATACATTGCCTTGTCACACCTTTGACACTGTGTTCCAACACGCCAAATGGCTCATGATGACTTAGCATCAGGGATTCCCCTTGATTGATCTCTAGTTCTACTGGAAAATCCAACTTTTCCATTACCCTGTCCACTGTATCTTGATTAAAGTTATCATCCCATCCTGTGACCCGAATTAATACATCTGCCTGATCAATTTCGATTGCCACCTCAACTTTTTTCTCTTGCTCACTGACAAGATTTGCTACCAATGTACAGGTATCTCCCTTCATCGCTCCGATAAACTTCCAGCCAGTGAGCATTGTCAACTGATCCATAATAGTTCCTACTGTTTTTACAATTGGTTTCAGTTTCATATTCTTTTCCTCTCTTCACTTTTCTATCTCTAAAATCTGCACCTCATAAGCTCCAAGTTTCCCTGCCTGCTCTCCCCACAGCAAATGATAGCCCTGCGGCACAGTATAACTTTTAGCTTCACTGGAATGATTGATGACAAACAGAAAACGAGTCTTGTCATTCTCTCTGGTCATACATTCCACCTCTGGCACAGGCACACAAATTGGCTCAACGCCAGCCTTCCTGCAAATCTGCGAAATCAAAGCCTCCATCAACTCTTCTCCTGGCTCCGTCCCCACATAATAACAATTGCCGCTTCCAAATGAATGCTCTGTGATACAAGGTTCTCCAGCATAAAATTCACTGGCATAGCTGGCTAAAATTTTGGTTTCTGGCCTCAAACGCATCAAATCACTCCAAATATTGGCCTGCAGTTTCTGTCCCTCAAAAAGTACTTCCACATGAGTTTCCCGCAGACAATCATAGTCAAGCACCTCCACGCCTGCCAGCTCGCTAAGCTTGCCTGGAAGCTCACGATCAGCCATACAGAGATTATGCAGATCTTTCACCCCAGTACGCATGGTCAATATTAGATGTCCACCCTGTCTCACATAATTAAAATATTTATCCTCAAGTTCTGGCGACATTAAATATTGCAGCGGCGCTGCTAAGAGCTGATACTGATTAAAATCGCCTTGCTGCGGCACAAAATCCACGGAGATATTCTGTTTGTAAAAGGCCTGGTAATATTTTAAAAGCTGCCCTGTATAATTCAAATCCTGGTGGTGGGGCTGTATCTGAAACGCATATTCCTGTTCAAAATCAAAGACAATCCCCACTTGGGGCTTCGGCATACTGCCCTGTAAGCGTCCCATCAATGGTTCCATTGTTCCAATCAGTTCCTTCAATTCCTGATATCTGCGCCCTGGATTGCCGCTGTGCGGCAAAATTCCATGCCAATACTGCTCTGTGCCCATTGTACAAGTACGCCACCGGAAAAATACAATCGCATCCGCGCCGTGGGCAATCCCCTGCAGCGCCCATGCCGAGAGCTGTCCCGGCGCCGGCGCCCTGCCCATTATCTCCCAGCCTGTAATCCCTGACTGCTGTTCCATAATCCAGAAAGGCTGATTTTTATAACTGCGCACAATATCCAACGTCGCCGCCAGCACATGATTATACTCATGAGGCGTTTGGGACAAGTAAAATCCTCCTGGATATTGATCATGAGAGACAATATCCAACAATTCTCCTAACTTATAATAATCTACTTTGTTGGCAAAACCCATATAATTGTGGGTGATAAACTGATTTTTTGCATATCTGCGAATAATCTCTGTCTGTTCTCTGGTAAAATCTACAATCAAATCCGAACAAAAGCGTTTCCAGTCCAGCATAGCAGAAGGATTTTCCCCTGTCACCGTAATCCGCGGGGCAGGCACTTGGGCAAAATCATTATACTCCTGGCTCCAAAATGCTGTGCCCCAGGCTGCATTCAAGGCTTCCGTTGACTGATATTTCTTTTCTAACCATTTCTGAAAATGCTGTCTGCAGCTATCACAAGTACAAAGCTCCTGATGGCTGTTGCCCAGCTCATTGTCCGGCTGCCAGCCAATCACCCAGGGATTTTCCCCATAATGCTTGGCCATCTCTGTTACAAGTCTGCGAATGGCCTCGCGGTAAATAGGATTGGACTGGCAGTCATGATGCCGGCCTCCAAATCCACGTACTCTGCCCTCTCTGTCGATGGGCAGAATCTCTGGATGCTTTTGAATCAGCCAGGCCGGAGGCGCCGCTGTCGGCGTCCCCAATATGGTATAGATGCCATAATCCGCCAACAGTGCAATTGCTTCATCCAACCACTGAAAATCAAATACATCTTCCTGCGGCTGCAATTTATGCCAGGAAAACTCTGCCATACGCACCATCTGGATGCCCATCTGCTGCATCAGTCTGGCATCCACCTCCCAGCGCCCGCGCTCCCAGTGTTCTGGATAATAGTCTGCCCCAAAATGTAATCGCTTCATTCTGTTCTCCTCCTTATGTTCACATCTTGATTCTTGTCAACATTGATTACCATCGATCTTACTGTTGATTACCATCAATTTGAATGTGATATCCTCATTCATGCATACCCACAGGGCGCCTAGCATGATTCGTCTATCATACTGGTGATGGCTGAACTGTTACAGAATACTCCTCCATATTCCAAATCTGCTTGACGATATCTTGATAAAATTCTGGTTCATGGCACACAAGCAAAATAGCTCCCTTATACTCCTGTAAGGCACGCTTTAACTCCTGCTTCGCATCCACATCCAAATGATTGGTTGGCTCGTCCAGCAACAAAATATTTGTCTCTACATTTAAGAGTTTACACAACCGTACCTTAGCCTGTTCTCCTCCGCTCAATACCTTGACCTTGCTCTCAATATGCTTGGTCGTCAATCCACATTTTGCCAGGGCTGCACGCACCTCGTACTGTGAAAAAGCCGGAAATGTCTCCCAAATCTCTTCAATACAGCTTCGCTCACTGGCCGGCATTTCCTGTTCAAAATAGCCTGGATATAGATAATCCCCGAGCTGTGCCTTGCCAGACAGCGGTGCGATCAATCCCAATACACTCTTTAAAAAGGTAGACTTTCCGATGCCATTTGTTCCTACAATGGCAATCTTCTCCCCGCGTTCCATCCTAAGATTCATGGGCTTAGACAATGGTCTATTCTTCTCATAACCCAGCACCAAATCCTCGGTCTCAAAAACCACCTTTCCAGAAGCTCTGGCATTTTGAAAGAAAAATTCTGGCTTGGGACGTTCTGCAGTTCGCTGAATCAGTTCCATCTTATCCAGCTTCTTCTGCCTGGACATCGCCATATTTCGGGTAGCCACCCGTGCTTTATTGCGGGCTACAAAATCTTTCAGATCCTCAATCTCTTTCTGCTGCCTGCGATAAGCTGCTTCCTGCTGTGACTTTTTCATCTCATAGACTTCCATAAATTTATCATAGTCTCCCACATAACGATTTAATTCCTGATTTTCCATATGGTAAATAATATTTACCACACTGTTTAAAAATGGAATATCATGAGAAATCAAGATAAACGCATTCTCATAGTCCAAAAGATAGCGTTTGAGCCATTCAATGTGATTTTCATCCAGATAGTTGGTCGGCTCGTCCAACAGCAGAATATCAGGTTTCTCCAACAACAGCTTTGCCAGCAAAACCTTAGTGCGCTGACCGCCGCTCAATGCTGTGACATCCGTCTCCAATCCCAATTCCTGCACACCCAGCGCCTTGGCTACTTCCTCCACCTTGGCATCTATCATATAAAAATCATGCTGCTCTAACAGATCTTGTATGGTTCCTGTCTCTTCCATCAGGCGTTCCATCTCCTGCTCATCTGCCTCTCCCATGCGCTCAAACATCTGATTCATCTCTGTTTCCAGTTCATAGAGGAAAGAAAAGGCGCTGCGCATCACCTCGCGGATTGTCATTCCAGCCTCCAACGCCGTGTGCTGATCTAAATAACCAGCACGGACATTTTTGGCCCACTCCACTTTACCCTCATCTGGCTGTAAATGTCCTGTGACAATATTTAAAAACGTTGACTTTCCTTCACCATTGGCGCCAATCAGCCCGATATGCTCTCCTTTTAAGAGGCGAAATGACACATCATTAAAAATGGCTCTGTCCCCAAAACCATGTGTTAAATTCTTTACATCTAAAATCATATGTTCCCTTTCTCCTTTGTAAACTGATTCTATTCTCTCATATTTCCATAAAAACCTCAACTTACTTATTGAAAAAATATGGTTGTGAGCATATAATTACGGTAAACTAAAAATAAGGAGCATATTATGGAACATTTATTGATACCAGAAAATTATCACTCAGAACTAGATCTGCATGATACACAGATCGCCATCAAGACAGTCAAAGATTTCTTTCAAAATTTGCTGTCAGAACGCCTGCATTTGCGGCGTGTATCTGCGCCTTTGTTTGTTGACCCTGATTCTGGACTCAACGACAATCTAAACGGTGTGGAACGCCCTGTAACCTTTGGCATTAAAGAACAAAATGAAAAACAGGCGGAGATTGTACATTCTCTTGCCAAATGGAAACGCTATGCCCTCAAAAAATATGGATTTTCTCTGGGGGAAGGACTTTATACAGATATGAACGCCATCCGCCGCGATGAAGACACTGACAATATCCACTCTATTTTTGTAGACCAATGGGATTGGGAAAAAATTATTGCCAGGGACGACCGCAATCTGGAGTTCCTCAAAGAAACAGTAAAAATCGTCTACAAGGTCTTGCGCAAAACGGAAAAATACATGGCTATCCGTTATGATTACATAGAAGAAATTCTGCCGCACGACATCTTCTTTATCACCACTGGGGAATTAGAGCAAATGTACCCGACATCCACGCCTAAGGAACGGGAATATCTGATTGCCAAAGAAAAAGGCGCTGTGTGCATCATGCAGATTGGGGATAAACTTGCCTCTGGCGAGCCTCACGACGGTCGGGCCCCAGACTATGACGACTGGGCCTTAAATGCTGATATTGTGGTTTATTATCCAGTACTGGACATTTCCTTAGAACTTTCCTCGATGGGCATTCGCGTGGATGAGAGTTCACTGCTGTCTCAGCTTGAGAAGGCAGGCTGCCCAGAGCGCGCTGCACTTCCCTTCCAGAAATCTATTTTGGATAAAGAACTTCCCCTGACAATCGGCGGTGGTATTGGGCAATCCCGAATCTGTATGTTTTTCCTGCGCAAAGCACATATTGGAGAAGTCCAGTCTTCCCTCTGGAAAGATGAAATTGTGGCAGAGGCGCAAAAACATGGAATTTTGTTATTATAATAAATGATTTATTTGTCTATATAAAAAATGGTGAAAGAAAAGAGAAGAAAGGACAAAAATGCAAACACACATCTTTCCCCCTCTGTGTTTGCACCAAGCCACAAGAAAAAACTTATACGATCGAAGATATCTATGCTCTGCCAAACGGTCAAAGAGCTGAGTTGATTGCTGGACAGATTTATCTGATGGCTCCCTCTGCAAGAATTCATCAAATTATGTTGAACCAGACCTTAGCATTATCTGTGACAAGAATAAACTAAATGATCAGGGCTGTAAAGGCGCACCAGATTTTATCATTGAGATTGTATCTCCCTCCAGCCGCAAGATGGATTACGCTACTAAAAACACCTTATACTCAAATGCTGGCGTGCGGGAATACTGGATTATAGATCCTCAGAAAGAACGTACCACAGTATATTATTATGAGGAAGATGCTGCTCCCACAATAATTCCTTTCTATCAGAAATTATCTGTAGGAATTTATAAGGACTTACAAATCTGTATTTCAGAATTATTGTAAAACGATTACTCCGACACTCAAATGTCGGAGTAACCTTTTATTGACGAAACAATGAAAACAAATCCTAGAAACCCTTGACTTTACCATACTAACTTGTTAGTATAATGACGTAGCATTTGCGCCTTCTGCGCTTTCACTATACTACCAACGAAAGGGAGATTTATTTATTATGAAAAAGATAATTGTACTTATGATGACATTAATTATGGTATTGTCTATGGCTGCCTGCGGCAGTCCCAAGGAAGAAAAAGAAACTTCCAGCAATGCCTCTTCAGACAGCAGTTCTTCTGAGGACAGCGATGTTGCCTATGTCAAAGATAAAGGAACTTTAGTAATTGGCATCACAGATTTTGCCCCAATGGATTACAAGAATGAGAATGGTCAATGGATTGGTTTTGATGCTGATATGGCCAAAGCATTTGCCAAAAGTCTTGGTGTAAAGGCAGAATTTGTGGAAATCGACTGGGACAACAAAATTATGGAATTAGACGGCAAAACCATCGACTGTGTATGGAATGGAATGACACTCACTGACGAGGTAAAAAGTTCAATGTCATGTTCCAACGCTTATTGTAACAATGCACAGATTGTTATTGTTCCCAAAGATAAAGCTGATAAATATCAAGATACAGACAGTCTCAAAGATTTATCCTTTGCTGTGGAAGCAGGGAGCGCCGGAGAAGAACAGGTAAAATCTCTGGATCTAACATATACCGCTGTCAAAGCACAGGCGGACGCTCTGATGGAAGTTGCCGCTGGCACCTCGGATGCCGCAGTGATTGACTCTTTGATGGCTGCCGCTATGGTAGGGGAAGGCACAAGCTATGCCGATCTGACCTATACCGTCGGCCTCAACAATGAAGAATACGGTGTTGGCTTCCGTAAAGGCTCTGACTTAACCGCTGCATTAAATGATTTCTTTGCTGCAAGCGATAAAGATGGAAGCATGGCTAAAATTGCAGAGACTTACGGTGTGCAGGCTGCACTGATTAAACAGTAATCGTATTTACAATGAAAGCTCTGTGAGTGGAACAATTCAGAGAGCTTTCCTATATCGTATTAGTGTATTATACCATTCATATTAGATGAAATCACTTGCCTAGATATAAGCGGTACAATACATTAGGTAATATTTAGGGAGCAAGAAAATTTATGGAACAGATTCTGGAACAACTTCCCATTGTCCTGAAAGCTTTAAATATTGGCTTTCTACAAACGTTAAAACTTTTCTTTGTAACACTGATTGGCGCTTTTCCTCTGGGACTTGTGATTGCCTTCGGCTCCATGTCACATTTTAAGCCGCTCAGTTATTTTACAAAAATTATTGTCTGGATTATCAGGGGCACTCCCCTGATGATTCAGCTATTGATCATTTACTATTTCCCAGGGTTGGTATTACATAATCCAATTTGGGGCGGCGGAGAGACCGGCCGTTTTTTCGCTGCTTCTGTATCTTTTATTTTGAATTATGCCTGTTATTTTTCTGAGATTTACCGCGGCGGAATCCAAGGTGTTCCTGTTGGACAAGAGGAAGCCGGCTTAGTGCTTGGCATGACTAAGGGACAAATTTTCTTTAAAATCACATTGCTTCAGATGATCAAACGCATTGTCCCGCCGATGTCCAACGAAATTATTACCTTGGTAAAAGACACTTCCCTGGCCCGCATCATTGCCTTACAGGAAATTATTTGGGCAGGGCAGGCATTTATGAAAGGCTCACAGGGAATTTCTGGCGCTATCTGGCCACTGTTCTTTACTGCGGTATATTATCTGATCTGCAACGGTATTTTGACAGTCCTCCTTGGACGTTTCGAGCGAAAACTGGATTATTTTAAGTAATAGAGGTAACTATTCAGAACCCCATGCCACAGACATGCCAGCAATGCTGTCATACGCCTCTAAAGAGGCTTCCGTCTGTGGCTGAGGGGGATGATCACCCTCATACAAATGGAAATTCAGGCTCTTTCAAATAAATTTGAAGATCCTGACTTCCCATTTGTATGGAGTTCTGAATAGTTTTACAAATAGAGGAGGAAAAGAAATGCCTATTTTAGAAGTAGAACATATCCGAAAATATTTTGGTCATACTGAGGTTCTTAAAGATATCAGTTTCTCCTTGGAACAGGGACAGGTAGTCTCTATTATTGGTTCCTCAGGAAGTGGCAAGACTACGCTGCTGCGCTGTCTAAATTTTCTGGAACGTCCTGACAAAGGGGTAATCCGTGTCAATGGAGAAACCTTATTTGACGCAGATAATCTCACGACTCAGCAAGAATCTGAGATTCGCAAAAAAAGGCTGCATTTTGGTCTGGTGTTTCAGTCCTTCAACTTGTTTCCACAATATACAGCCCTGGAAAATGTGATGCTGGCCAAAGAACTGCTGGCCAAGGAACAACCTGACTATAAGGCCAACCGCAAGAAAATCCATACAGACATTCAGGAATTGGCAGAAACTCTCTTAAAACAAATGGGACTTAGTGACCGCATGGCAAACTACCCTCATCAATTATCTGGCGGACAATGCCAGCGTGTGGCGATTGCGCGTGCACTTGCCTTACAGCCTGATATCCTCTGTTTTGATGAGCCAACCTCTGCACTGGATCCAGAATTGACGGGAGAAGTGCTCAAGGTAATGAAAGAGCTTGCTGAACAGAATACCACAATGGTCATTGTCACCCATGAAATGGCATTTGCCAGAGATGTGGCCAATCATGTCATTTTTATGGATGATGGACATATCTTAGAACAGGGAGATCCTCATCAAGTATTTGAGCACCCAAAAGAAGAACGAACCCGACAGTTTTTGTCACGGTTCACACAACAGTAACAGACAGCCGTCTGGTCAAAATACAATTATGACCAGACGGCTGTCATTTTTCTTTTTTATAAATTATATGAGTGTAATGTCTCTCTTTACTCACAAGGATATACCATTCCCCACTGCCTGCGAATATGATCTAAGATTTTCATTACTCGCAATGTCTCGCTGTGAGGCATCTCTGGACATTCATACTTTCCCTCCTCAATGGCCTTCTTACAGGACAATACCTCATATTCATAGCCATTGATTTGTTCCGGCACCTGATAACAGGCTGTCATCTTGCGATTTAGATCATATACTCGAATTTCCTCACAATTATTGATATTCTGCACTTCCAGATAACCCTGATCACCGCTGATCACGCCCTGTCGGTCCGTCTGTGCCAGCATATCGCTGTGAAGCACTGCCATCTTGCCATCGGCAAATGACAAGGTAATACTGTTCATCCAGTCCACGCCTTTGGGAGACATGATCGCCGTAGCATCAATTTTCTCCACTTCCCCCTGAAATGCCATCAATGCAAAATTAATCGGATAAACGCCCAAATCCAATAACGCACCACCAGCCAGCTCGGGATTTTGCATCCGCTCCACATGGGGCAGGATATAGCCTAAATTTGCGGTCAGAGATGTGACCTTTCCCAAAACACCACTTGCCAAGATATCATCAATCATTTTACGGCTGGGCATATAACGTGTCCAGATGGCTTCTGCCAGAAGCAGTCCTTTTTCTTGTGAGAGGCGGATTAACTCTTCCGCCTGTGCTGCATTTACCGTAAATGCCTTTTCTACCAGCACATGCTTGCCATGCTCCAGACATAGCTTTGTGTGTTGATAATGGTGTGAGTGGGGGGAAGCCACATAGATAAGCTCCACCTCTGGATCTTCTGCCAATTCCTGATAAGAGCCATAGGCCTTGGCAAAGCCCCACTGCTTGGCAAACTTCTCTGCGCGTCCATAATCTCTAGAAGCCACTGCATAACATTCCATTCCTTCCAGTTCTGATACCGCTTTCGCCATACTGCGGGCGATATTGCCTGGCGCTAAAATTCCAAATTTCATAATTGTTCTCCTTCTCTATTTTCGTTCATAATGACAGCCATAATTGTAACTGTTAGAGGCCCGATACTCTACACCATCATAGTTAAAATCAAAATAAATGGTACTGTTCCAATTATACCTGGTCGGCGGATCCATCTCATAGGGCAGATGTGCTTCTTTTCCTGGTGCAATGTCAATATAAGAAAGTGGCGTAATTACATTATACTGCATGAAATCATTGTAACTAAATAATTTGAGTTCTCGATTATACTCCGCCGATTCCCCATCAATCAAACATGCATTTCTTGCATAGACTCGCATAACTCTTGGGCCATTATTTCTAATGATACACGAAATAAACGGTGTGGAACTATATTCACCTTTGACCAACCGGATTGTATAATTTGGCTTCCACACTGTCACATTCACCTTGCAGGTAAACTTCCGCCCGCCTACACTAGCTGTGATCACAGCTTTTCCTTCTTGTTTTCCCATAACCTCTCCCTTGGAATTTACTGTGGCCACTTTTTTATTGGAAGAACTCCATTTCGGTTTCATTGTTGTATTGGTCAAACGTAAATCATATCTACTACCTTTATACACACTGATAGAACTTGTATACCAATATGGATTTTCCACCTTTACCTTACAGGTATAGGTCAAATGTTTTGACTTTGCCTTGATGACAACCGTTCCTTCTTTTTTTCCTGTCACCACTCCATTCTTCACGGTTGCGATCTTTTTATTGCTGCTGGACCATTTGATAATCTTAGTTTTCTTTTTGACGCCAATGGCCATTTTTCCCTTTACAACAATTTTCATAGAAGTCTTTTTCAACTTATTTTCTTCTACAAATACTTTGCAGGTATACTTTGAATCTCCAACTTTTGCGGTAATGGTTGTTTTACCTGTTTTTATTGTCCTCACTACCCCCCATTTTGATACAGTTGCGACCTTTTTATTGCTGCTGAACCATTCCACCTCTTCATTGGTACCTTTCAGAGCTAAATAACCTTTTTCGCCTTTGAGAATATACATTTTCTTGCTGCTCATTTTGGGTTCATTTACATGAACCTTACATTCCAGCACCTGTTCCCCAACATATGCGGTAATCGTGGCATTGCCTTTTTTCCTGGCAGTAACTTCTCCAAAACTGTTTACCTTGGCAACAGATTTATCACTGCTCTCCCATACTACTGGCTGATAAGTATTATTAAGCTCCAGTATCTTAGTTTCTCCTTTGTTTAATATATATTTATTTTTGTCAAACTCAGGATCCTCCACATACACTTTACAGGTATATTTCTTCCCATTGCGCAGCGTCGCAGAAATTTTACATTCTCCAAAATGTAACGCTGTCACCTTTCCATTTCGGTCCACCTTTGCAACATACTCATCTGACGTTTTCCAGGTAATACCTTTTACGGCTCCTGCTGGCTTGATGTCTGATACCTTAATGGAGATCTTATCCTTTTTGTGCATAGACAATTTTTTCTGAATGGAAAGGCTAGTCGCATAATTGCTCACATCTTTACTGAAAAAAGAATAATTTACATGATTACTAACCTCAACCCACTCATCATCATCATAATCAAAATTATAATCATTTTCATCCAATCTTGAAAAAACAATCAAATATGTACCAGGTGTAAAAACAAGCTCTTTCTCAAAAGAAACTGGTCCTGTCCCAAACTGAAAATTATGGTACCACACCATTTTCGTGGCCTTATAATCTCCATAATCCTTTTTCGCCTGGTAAATTTCTATCCTTATATTTCTGAGAGACTGTTGTGTCTCTCCATCATCTGGTGACAGATAGCGGGGCAATGTAAATTGAAACTGAAAATTGATACGTTTATCAATTGTAGTCGAAAATTGATAGGCATCACCGTCTTCGCCTACACTATCCTCCAGCAAATATCTTTCTTTTCGCCCACCGATCCGATATGGAAATACCGTATCCTCATCAAACCAATAATCCACATATTTCTCACTGATCTCAGGAGCTGCATTCACCATATCCTGCCGTTGTACCTGTGTTGCCTCTTCCTGAACCCTTGTCTGCGGCTGTTCTCTGCCATTGTCTGAAGTTACCGCTCCAAGACCTGTCTGCAACAACATTAATCCTGCCAACACTACTGCTAATATGCGTTCTCCCATACGCCTCTGCCTCCCTTCCATAATTGTCGGAGTAATAGTAAACACTGCTTTACAATTTTCGTGTCACCGAAGACACTCAAATCGTAAAGCAGCGCAATCTATACCCTACCTAAATATTCTTCACTTTTGCAATATCAATTAAATTGAGCTTTTCTGTGCTGTCAGCATGTTCTAAGCTGCGTGCCAGCGCATTTGCTGTATCCATTGCTGTGATACAGTATACTCCCGTCTCAATGGCATTTCGGCGGATTAAGAACCCATCACGGCTTTTATCCCTGCCCTGTGTGGGCGTATCAATCACCAAGTCAATCTTATGACCTAAAATCAAATCCATGACATTCGGTGATTCTTGTGAAATCTTATTGATTCTGCGTGCCTCCACGCCATGCCCTTGCAAATATTTTGCTGTACTTCTGGTAGCATAGATCTTATAACCCAAGGCCTCAAAGCGTTTGGCAATGTCTACCGATTCCGGCTTATCTGCATCTTTAACCGTCATAATCATCTGCTTATATTTGGGAAGCACTACACCTGCCCCTAAGAATGCTTTGTATAAAGCCTCGTCAAATGTTTTTCCAATTCCTAAGCACTCTCCGGTTGACTTCATTTCCGGTCCAAGGCTGATCTCTGCCCCACGCAGCTTCTCGAAAGAAAATACTGGCATCTTGATTGCCACATATTCTGCCTCTGGCGCAAGTCCTACTGGATAACCCAGACCTTTGAGTGTATTGCCGATAATCACCTGCGTGGCAAGATCTACGATCGGAATCCCAGTCACTTTACTGATATAAGGAACGGTACGCGAAGAACGCGGATTTACCTCAATCACATAGACATCTTCATCCATCGCAATAAACTGAATATTGATCAGCCCCACTACATGCAGCGCCCGTGCCAGCCGTCTCGTGTACTCGACAATCTTTTCCTTAACCTTTGTGCTGATTGTCGGAGCCGGATAGACAGAAATACTGTCACCGGAATGAACCCCAGTCCGTTCAATATGCTCCATAATTCCTGGAATCAAGATATCTGTGCCATCACAAACGGCATCAACCTCAATCTCCTTGCCTTGCAGATACTTATCTACCAAAATTGGATGATCTTGGGCAATGCGGTTGATAATCTCCATAAATTCTTCTATTTCCTGATCGGAGTATGCAATCTGCATTCCCTGGCCGCCAAGCACATAGGAAGGACGCACCAGCACGGGATAACCTAAGCGGTTTGCAACCTCCTTTGCTTCCTTGGCAGTGAATACGGTTCCTCCAGCAGCACGGGGAATCTCGGTCTGTTCCAGAATCTTATCAAACAATTCACGGTCCTCCGCCGCATCCACATCTTCTGCTTTGGTTCCCAAAATTGGCACTCCCATCTTCATCAGGCTCTCTGTAAGCTTAATGGCAGTCTGTCCTCCGAACTGCACCACAGCGCCGTCTGGCTGCTCTAAACGCACAATACTCTCCACATCCTCTGGTGTCAGCGGCTCAAAATACAATTTATCTGCAATATCAAAATCTGTAGATACCGTTTCTGGATTATTATTGACAATAATTGTCTCATAACCTTCTCTGGAAAATGCCCAAGTACAGTGTACCGAACAATAGTCAAACTCAATTCCCTGACCAATACGGATTGGACCAGAGCCAAGCACCAGCACTTTTTTCCTGCCGCTTGTCTTTGCAGCTTCATTTTCACTGCCAAAACAAGAATAATAATAGGGGGTCTCCGCCGCAAATTCCGCCGCACAAGTATCTACCATCTTAAATGCTGCAGTAATTCCATTTGCATAGCGCAGATCGCGGATTTCCCGTTCTTCCTTGCCTGTCAATCGTGCAATGACATTGTCTGGGAACTCAATCCGTTTTGCTTCCTTTAGCAGATCAATAGTCAGCTCCTCTTTTTCTAAGCGCTCCTCCATCTCCACCAAAATGGCAATTTTATCAATAAACCAATGGTCAATCATGGTCATATCGTGGATTTCATCATAAGAAATCCCTCTGCGCAGTGCCTCTGCAATTACCCAGATTCGACGGTCATCCACTTTTTCAAGCTGTCTCAGCAATTCTTTCTTGGAGAGTGAGGTAAAATCATAGGAACGCATACAATCCACATGCTGCTCCAGGGAACGAATGGCCTTCATCAAGGCGCCTTCAAAATTAGTACAGATGCTCATGACTTCTCCAGTAGCCTTCATCTGAGTGGTTAAGCTCCGTTTTGCTGTAATAAACTTATCAAATGGCAAACGAGGGATCTTGACCACACAATAGTCAAGCATCGGCTCAAAGCTGGCATAGGTCTTGCCAGTGATGGCATTTTTGATCTCATCCAGCGTATATCCAAGAGCAATCTTTGCAGCCACTTTTGCAATCGGATATCCAGTAGCTTTACTTGCCAGCGCAGAAGAACGGCTGACACGGGGATTGACCTCTATTACACAGTATTCAAAACTTTCTGGATGGAGTGCATACTGGACATTGCATCCTCCGGTAATATTCAATTCAGAGATAATATTCAGCGCAGAAGTACGCAGCATCTGATATTCTTTATCTCCCAAAGTCTGGGAAGGAGCCACCACAATACTGTCTCCCGTATGGACACCTACTGGATCAATATTTTCCATGTTACAAACTGTGATACAGTTTCCGGCAGCGTCGCGCATCACCTCATATTCAATTTCCTTCCAGCCTGCAATACAGCGCTCCACCAGCACTTCTCCTACACGGCTCAAGCGCAGTCCATTAGTGAGGATATCCACAAGTTCTGTCTCATTGTGGGCAATACCGCCGCCGCTACCTCCCAGTGTATATGCTGGCCGCAGTACAACTGGATAGCCAATCGTATTCGTAAAGGCAATACCATCCTCCACATTGTGGACAACCAATGAGGGCGCACAGGGCTCTCCAATTTTCTCCATCGTATCTTTAAACGCCTGCCGGTCCTCTGCCTTAAAGATTGTCTCCGCTGTGGTTCCAATCAGCTTTACTTGATGTTGGTCCAAAAATCCAGATTCGGCAAGCTCCATTCCTAAATTAAGCCCTGCCTGGCCGCCCAGTGTGGGAAGAACGCTGTCTGGCTTTTCTTTTAAGATAATCTGCTCCAACACTTTTACTGTCAAGGGTTCAATATAAACCTCATCTGCAATTTCCTTATCGGTCATAATCGTTGCCGGATTAGAATTGACCAGCACAACCTCCACGCCCTCCTCTTTCAGAGAACGACATGCCTGTGTCCCTGCATAGTCAAATTCCGCCGCCTGACCGATCACAATAGGACCGGAACCGATCACTAACACTTTTTTGATATCTGGATTTTTTGGCATTATTGGTTCCCTCCCATCATATTGATAAATCGGTCAAATAAATATGCACTGTCCTGAGGCCCCGGACATGCTTCCGGGTGAAACTGTACGGTAAAAATATTCTTTCCTGTATATTTTAATCCTTCATTTGTGCCATCATTGACATTGATAAACGCCGGAACTGCAACAGAAGGAGCCAAATTGTCTGTATCTACCACATAACCATGATTCTGAGAAGAAATGTACACCCTTCCGGTTTCCAAATCCTTTACTGGATGGTTGCCGCCCCGATGCCCATATTTCATCTTATGAGAATCCGCACCATTGGCAAGCGCCATTAACTGGTGCCCTAGGCAAATCGCAAAAATTGGTGTATCTGACTGATATAATTTCTTAATCTCCTGAATAATTTCCCCGCATTCTTTAGGATCTCCAGGCCCGTTGCTGAGCATAATTCCATCTGGCTTGTCGTTTAAGATTTCTTCCGCAGAAGTATGCGCCGGATAAACAGTCACTTGACATCCTCTGTCATTGAGAGATTTCGCAATATTTTGCTTTGCACCAAAATCCATCAGAGCAACCTTTTTCCCTTTGCCCTCCAATCGGAAAGGCTTGTCACAAGTTACTTGATCCACTACATTACCAGTGTTGTATTCCTTCAGTTTAGGAAGTACTTCTTCCAGACAAAACGCTTCGTTCGTAGTAATCATGCCATTCATGGTTCCCTTTTCTCTGAGAATTTTTGTCAATGCTCGGGTATCAACACCAGCGATACCTGGGATATCATATTTTGTCAAAAAGTCTTGTATGCTTCCCTGACAACGAAAATTGCTGGGCATCCTTGACAACTCTCTCACAATATAGCCATCTGGCCAAGGTTTCTTGGACTCCATATCTGGTGTAATTCCATAATTTCCAATTAATGGGTATGTCATGACTACTGCCTGTCCAGCATAAGAGGGGTCTGTCAAAACCTCTAGATAACCTGTCATGGAGGTATTAAAAACTATTTCACTGACCACTTCTCTGGCAGAGCCGATGCTCGTTCCTTCAAACACGGTTCCATCTTCCAGTATTAGAAATGCTTTCATCTATTTACCGCCCTTTCTCTAATTTGCCTAAATTGCAAAAATTCTACCATATTTCAAGCTTTTTTTCAACCTTTGATCTATCTTTCTATCTAAAAAAATTATACACAGCACAACAAAATTTATCGTACAACAAACGATTAAAAACAAGCTTTGATCAACTTCTCCTATGTTTATAAAAAATTAAACTCTCAATAGATATTTATTTCACGTACATAAAAGAAAAAGATCTTGCCTTATTTTTTATTCTCTTATACCTCATCTCTGCCCCTCAATACAAAAATAAATTTTCATTTATTAATGCTTCTCTGATCACTGCATATTCTTTTGATGACAGTCTAAAAATATTTGCCATTTCCAAATCCAATCGTTCATAATCTCTTAACACATCCTCTTCAGAAGACGGTTCTATTAGCTTTTCTATTAATTGTATTATATATCTTTGTTCTTCTTTTTCACATACAGGAATCGGAATTTGTTCAATATGAGAGCGTAAAATCTTGATAGAATTAAATTTCTTCTTAAAATAGAATTGTGCCATCCTTGAATTAAGCACTGCCAAAATATATTTTATATCTATATCATTTAACTCTGGAATTAATAAATTACAACTGTTTAATGACAATGTTTGCTGATCGTCATATGCAAATACTAATTGACTGCAGATAAATCGATATAACAGCTTTGCAGAAGCTCTGTAATACCCCGTCGGCGCCACCTGCTGGAAACCCTCTGGCCGATATATCATATATCTGCCAGACTCCAAAAAATGAAATTTGCGCAAATCTTGCCCTCTTAAAACCATCTCATTTTCCATTGTCTTTTGATTGGTAACATATGCCTTATTATTTCCAGTGACAATTCCCAGCGCGAACTTTGCCCTACCCTCTAACGTTATCTTTCCTGGCACATTCTCAATCTTCTGCCATACCTTATATTCTTTATCTGTCATTGTAAAGTTAAAACTTTCTTTGTCAATTTCTCGTTCTTCTTTCATTGTATAAATACGTCTGCCGTCATTGACAGTCATACCAATACAGGAAAGGGGCATATGATTACACAACATCTGTAATATAATACAAGGACACTGTACCTGATCAAATACATTTCCTAAATACTCAAGATATTGAATCGAGTGATTCTTCATCAAGAGAGTACGAATGGGAAGATGTGATTTCACATTCAGAACGGCTTCCGGCAATACAAAGGATAAAACTCCATTTAATTTTAAATTAGAAAGTGCTTGTTCCAAAAACAAATCATATGCCTCAAGCGTTCCAGCTGATGCACAGATATATTTCTTTTTAAGCTGTATACTCTGTTCTTCCGAAAATTCATATCCCCACGGAGGATTTCCAATAATATAATCAAAATATTCTTTCTTTTCAAATGTCAAATAATCATTGACAGTAATATGTTGATACAAAATATTGCGATCTTTCATATGATATTTTAATGCAAGATTAATTCTTGTGAGAAGTACACTAATCTGGTCTATGTCATTGCCATAAAGATATTCCATACCAGTCGCTTCCGGTATCTGCAGTAAAAAATTACCTGTTCCGCAACAAGGGTCTAAAATCTTCTTTTTTTTAATATTATTTATATTTATTAATTCTTGAATTATTTTTTTCACTATGTTAGTGGGTGTAAAATATGTTCCTGCTGATTTTCGATCTCTACTGTCTTTACAGGAAATATATATCAAGCCCAATAGATCCTCTGATTCATGATACTGATATGCAATAGAAAAGAATTCTGGATGCTCTGCAAGATAAGAAAATATCTGTGTTTTCTCAATCAATAAATCATTTATCAAAAACTCATAACCATGCAGAGAACAATCTTTTTTTAAATACTCCGCCAACACATTTGTTTCAGAAAAACCGCTAATATCTTCTCTCTGAATAAACATTTGCAGGGCACATTCTGCTAATATTAATCGAATTTCCATTTCATTTAATGGAAATCCTTTTACAAGTACTAACTCAATGAGCTTTTTTACTTTTTTTATATTACACGACCCTGGCAGAAGATAAGATTCATAAACTTTACTACCAGAAATATACTTTTTATTGCGTCTCTTTTTGAGCATGGCACTTTTTCCAGATTTTATATCATTCTTTAATTGTTCAACATATGATCTTGAAAACAATGGCCTTCCTCTGTCATCGTCTGTCTGTGAAATAATTTTCCCGAGCTTCAACCAGTTTCTTCCAGTAGCAAATGACACAGAAATTTCTTCGCATAATTGTTTTAGAGTAATATAACTTTCAATATCCACTTCTGTCATATAAATTTTATACCTTTTTATTAAATATAGATAAATCTTCGCTCTCTTCCATACTAAAGAATCTTTCCCGATCATTATGTGGGAATAACAACTCCATATAGAGATTTCCCAATAATTCCTTTACCGTATCTGTACTGACATCTGCAATTGGAAGTTCTTGTATCTCCATTTTTCCTAGATTAGAGAGTACTTCTTCTATTTGATGTTGATCTGGCACAGGCTTTTCCATCAACGGTACCGGAGACAACGGTTTTATATCTGTCTCTCTCTCCTTAGGTTGTAAAAGCTCCTTTGCCTCTGGGATTTTATAGACAATATTCTTACAGGTTTTTTCAAAGCACTCTGGATCATACTTTGAGAGATATTTTAAATCCTCCATCGTCAGAGTACGTTTGTTGTGAATTTTAATGTAGATATTTACTAGTCGTGTATCTTTACCCATAACAGCCCCTCCTCTCAGTCCCGCTTCTCTCCCTGCTTGAAAGCTTTTTACAATGATTTAAAACTGTGCTTAGCATTCTATTTTCTTGTTTTAATTATAACATGAGAAGTATGAAAAGCAACTCAAATGTCTCACATGCCAGATTCTTTTATAAGTATTTCCCTGTCTCCGCCTCAGAAAGCCCATAATTTTTAATAATTGCTGCTTTTATTTCTGCATCCCCAATCCCAAATTCCCGCAATGCCTCTACCATTCCACGAATTCCCTTTTCCATTCCTTCTTCCATACTCTCTCTGCGGATTCTTTCTTCTCTTAATTGCAGTTGTGGCTCCATCATTTCCAACAATGATTCAAACATACCTTCATCCCCTTTCCATTCTTCCAATATCCATTTATTCGCTTCCAATGCCACTTCTAGTACTGATTCTGCCAGTTCCTTTTCGTATACCTCTGTCATTTGTTTTCTCTGTTCTAACAATTTTCGGATCTCTTCTGTCTCCAAATTTCGAGATAAGGATCTCAACCAGGTATGGCTCTTTTTCTCCAATTCCTTGGCTACCACTATTTGGGTTGGAAACAAAACCTTTTCTTCTATGTAATAGATTCCCTTATATGGACTAGTTATGTTATAATTATGTTCTTTCAAATACTTGAAAAGCTCCTCTGGTTTCCCATATCGAATGATCGTCACTGTGATATCATCTGCTTTTCTCTCATCCAAGATTCTACCATAGGATTTATATAGACTCGCATATGCCCCTATCTTATAAAATACATCGATATCTAAATGATCTTCTGGTGATTTATATTCTATGATATTGTGCCCTCTGAAAAAAGCTCCTATCTCATTGGTAATCTGAACATCTGATTCCTTCTTGATTACCAGCAGATCAATCTCCAGTGGTTTCCTGTTTAAATTATGTTCGCTCTCAAATTCCAAGTCATCCCTGTTTTCCATAAACTCTAAGTTCATGGCTGCTACAAATCCTGGATGCCACTGAATCTTACCTTTTTCCATACATATTACTCCGATAATGATTATTTTCTTACTATAAAAATTATAGCATATTTTCTCAATATCTTCTTTGCGAAATCATTATTACAAATATTTTCTTGCATCCGCCTCAGAAAGCCCATAATTCTTAATAATTGCTGTCTTTATCTGTGCATCTCCTATCCCAAATTCCCGCAATGCCCCTACCATTCCACGAATTCCTTTTTCCATCCCCTTTTCCATTCCTTTTTCCATCCCCTTTTCCATTCCTTTTTCCATACTCTCTCTGCGGATTCTTTCTTCTCTTAATTGCAGTTGTGGCTCCATCATTTCCAGCAATGATTCAAACATACCTTCATCCCCCTTCCATTCTTCCAATATCCATTTATTCGCTTCCAATGCCACTTCTAGTACCGATTCTGCCAGCTCCTTTTCGTATACCTCTGTCATTTGTTTTCTCTGTTCTAACAATTTTCGGATCTCTTCTATCTCCAAGTTTCGAGATAAGGATCTCAACCAAGTATGGCTCTTTTTCTCCAATTCCTTGGCTACCACTATTTGTGTTGGAAACAAAACCTTTTCTTCTATGTAATAGATTCCCTTATATGGACTAGTTATATTATAATTATGTTCTTTCAAATACTTGAAAAGCTCCTCTGGTTTCCCATATCGAATGATCGTCACTGTGATATCATCTGCTTTTCTCTCATCCAAGATTCTACCATAGGATTTATATAGACTCGCATATGCCCCTATCTTATAAAATACATCGATATCTAAATGATCTTCTGGTGATTTATATTCTATGATATTGTGCCCTCTGAAAAAAGCTCCTATCTCATTGGCAATCTGAACATCTGATTCCTTCTTGATTACCAGCAGATCAATCTCCAGTGGTTTCCTGTTTAAATTATGTTCGCTCTCAAATTCCAAGTCATCCCTGTTTTCCATAAACTCTAAGTTCATGGCTGCTACAAATCCTGGATGCCACTGAATCTTACCTTTTTCCATACATATTACTCCGATAATGATTATTTTCTTACTATAAAAATTATAGCATATTTTCTTAATTTTACAACTAATTTGAGTTTCCCCATTTTGCAATTCATAGTACCAAAAGGGAACCGCCGCACTAACAGAAATAATAAGCTTAGTTTCGTTCAAAAGGTCTGAATATCTATTTTTAAGGGTTTCTGCATAGTTACTGCCATTTTATATATTCAAATTCTTTTGACATCTATACTTCCTTTCATTCCCTTATTTGATCGAATCTATTTTCCATACAAAAATAATGGTGTAACAGATTATATAATAACTGCTACACCATTACACATTTTTATACTCTTTCTTGCCCACAGGAACATGTGCCCGTATAAAGCTGATTTCGTTTGCCACAAATCGGACACTTCCAAGTATTCTTATTGTCCTCTTCTTTCTCATCCTTTTTTTCTAATTGTCTCTTTAATTCACTCATATTATATTCCATATAATCTATTCTATCCAATACCACAGAAATCCCAAACAATAAAAATGCCAGTGCAGAAGTAACAATTACTCCTCCTAAAAATACCGAAATCGTAATTCCCCAATCCCTTTCTACATGGGTAGAAAACAAGACTTCCTTTGTAGACATACCTAAGACTTTCGCCAAATTAAAACTTCCAATCACCCCTAAAATTTCAATAATGCAGCCTAAATACTTACATATTTTTTCCATATCCATACCTTTCAGTTTTATTATAACAATGTTTCATCTTTGTGTTCTAGTACAACTTTTTTGCTCAAGAGAGTCATACCTTTTCGGGAAAATCCATTCCATATTGCTGCCAATACTTCCTCTCGAAATACATCTCATCCCGCACAATTTGAAAGATCATTTTCTCAGTGGCAGAAGCCTTTTGATATCCCGCTCCCTGATTTTCAAAGAATAAATCCAACATAGAAAGTGCACAGACACGGTCTACCGGATAGCCGCATTTCAGATAAGTCGGGGTACTATAACACGTTGCAGAAGATTCAAATAAAAAATACATATGTTTCCCATCACTTACTAATTCCTCAGCCATAGGAGGAAATTTAGAGGAGTTATAACAATAATACAAACGCTTTCCCGTATTCGGGTCGGGCAGTATATTATAAAAATAAATTTCTGAATTAAAAAATCTTCCGCGTGAGGTGACAACTGCCATATATGATTTGCCGCCAATCTCTGCAAACTCCACGCCATTGGCATATCCTGGAATCACAATCTCCTCTCGTTTCTGCAATTCATATTTCATTCCTTCTGGAGTATTCTTTTGGTTAATATTATAACCTCTGAGACTTCCCATATTATTCATTCCATTTCGATAAGTCCCCACCCAGAGCATCCCATCATAATACGCCAAAAAAGACGCCACCGCACCACAGGGAACATTTTCACAATAGGAGGAAAGCTGATAACTTGCCAATCCAGAATTTACAGCTTGCTTAATTACATCATACGAGATTCTGCTACATTGTCTGGTTGTACTTTTGGCAATCCAAATATTCTTGCCATCAAACGCTACACCACCCACATGATTGACATCTGGCAATACAATCGTAGTCAAAAGCTTACGCTCTGATGGCTTCTGATTGGAAAGCACATAGAGTACAGAATTATTTGGTTTATGCCAGTTCTTTCTATCCTTTTTACGGTTATTTTTAGCACTATCATATGCTGTAATCAACATATAATCGTCTGTAACACAGATGCCCTGTGGAACCATCTGTTCACATCCAATTCCCAAAACATCTGTGATTTCAAGCCCTGGAACTGCCGTGGAAGCTTTTGGGTTATAGAGAGAAGAAAAATAGGAATAACGCTCTAAGGTATTGCGGAATCTTTTCTCATAACGGTATTTTGTACTGGTAAATACCTTCTGATTCGACTCCTGCTCTATATTGCAAAAAAATGAAATGGTTTCACAACATTTGATACCTATTGCCAAAAGAACCCAAACAGACACTACTATTCCCAAACAGATACTATATTTTAATATTACATTTTTATTACACATTTTTCTCATAAACATGCCGCCTTTGTAACATTTTAACAATATAATTATTGTTATTTATAGTATAACCAATCTTTTTATAGACAGCATTAACAAAAAATGTATAAATTGTGAATTTTATTTATCTATTTTTCCAAAATATTCCAGACAAAAAAATATATTTTTCAGCACATTTTAATTATTGATATTTCCCATTTCTTCGATGATAGCATCTAAAATTTGATCTGCCGCTTCCTCTTTACTCATTTTCTCTAAATGCTTTATTTGAGAACGAGTAATCAAAGTAATCACATTGGTATCTGTTCCAAATCCAGCACCTTCCACTTTAAGATTGTTGGCCGCCACCATATCCAGATGCTTTTTTTCAAGCTTTGCTCGGGAATTTTCTTCCAAATCGCGGGTCTCCATAGAAAATCCGCACAAAAATCCATGAATTTGCCCCTCTGATTTCCTTCTTCCAAGCTCACCTAAAATATCTCTGGTACGCCGAAGCAAGATACTGGCCTCTCCCTCTGTTTTCTTAATCTTGTCCTCCGCTGCTTCTCTAGGCCGATAATCCGCCACAGCTGCTGCCTTGATAATGAGATCTGCCGAAGATGCATGTTCCATTACGGCATGATACATGTCTTCTGCTGTCACCACATTGACCACTTCTGTAAACATTGGTGCTGACAGCGCTGTAACTCCCGTCACCAATGTCACCTGTGCGCCTCGCAGCATAGCTTTTTTTGCCAGAGCATATCCCATTTTACCAGTGGAATGGTTCGTGATATAGCGCACGGGATCAATTGCTTCCTGCGTAGCTCCAGCCGTTACCAATACCTTTTTGCCTTGCAAGTCCTTTTCATGGGCAAGATGACGCACCACATATTCTATTAAAACCTCTTCTGCTGGCAGTTTCCCTTCCCCAATATCTCCATTTGCCAACATTCCGGTATCGGGCAAAATAATCTCATAGCCATACCGCTCTAGTTTTTGCAAATTCTCTTGTACCATTGGATTGCGATACATATTGTGATTCATGGCAGGTGCGATCAATGTCTGACAGGTACATGCCATCACTGTTGTAGTCAACATGTCATCTGCAATGCCATTGGCAATTTTTCCGATCACATTTGCCGTTGCAGGTGCAATCAACACCAGATCCGCCTGCTTTGCCAAAGCTACATGCTCCACAGAAAATTCAAAATTTCGATCAAATGTATCAATCAGGCATTTATTTCCCGTCAGAGTTTCAAAGGTGGTCGCTGTAATAAAATTGGTGGCATTTTCTGTCATCAACACATGTACATTACAGTGCATTTTTTTCAGCATTCTTGCCACATTAGGCATTTTATATGCAGCAATTCCGCCTGTGACGCCCAAGAGTACCGTTTTTCCCTGTAACATATCTTTATTCCCTTTCTGAAAGTTCCCCATGCTTCTCATAGGTAGTGATTCTGGAAATTTTATTTTCCTGGTCAACAAATACAACCTGGGGCTGGAAGTTTTTTGCTTCCTCTGGTGTCATCTGCGCATAAGCCATAATAATGATATGATCTCCAGCCAATGCCTGCCTGGCTGCCGCTCCATTTAAACAGATCATACCGCTGCCTGGCTCTCCGGCAATTGTATAGGTCTCAAAACGATTGCCATTTTCAATATCCACAATCTGAACATTTTCATATTCTAAAATCCCTGCAGCCTGCATCAACTCTGGATCCACGGTAATACTTCCCACATAATTCAGCTCTGCCTGCTTGACAACTGCACGGTGAATTTTCCCCTTTAACATCTTTAAATACATTGAAATACTCCTTTCGGACTATGGTTCATAAGTAAAGTTATCTATCAGTCTGGTATTCCCAATATAAACTGCCGTGGCAGTGAGTACAGGCTTCTCAATTATTGTCACCTGCTCTAAGGAATCTGCATCTACAATCTCCACATAATCAACACGCGCCAAGACTTCTGTCTCCATATTTGCTTGAATCGCTGTTTTGATTTTAAGAGCATCGCGCTCCCCTGCCCGCATCATCTCTTCCCCGATCTGCAAAGATTTGTGCAGAATCAGAGCAGCTTTTCGCTCCTCTGGGCTTAAATAAGTATTTCTGGAACTCATCGCCAACCCGTCAGCCTCTCTCACAATCGGACATCCCACAA
This sequence comes from Lachnospiraceae bacterium, assembly GCA_910575005.1. Classification (GTDB taxonomy): domain Bacteria; phylum Bacillota; class Clostridia; order Lachnospirales; family Lachnospiraceae; genus Petralouisia. The sequence continues at coordinate 140,487 of CAJTCL010000012.1, forward strand.
TCGTAATATCAAAATTCAAATCACGCACCATCCGTCGAATCACTGCAAGCTGCTGTGCATCTTTCTGTCCAAAATAGGCTCTGTCTGGCATCACAATATGAAAAAGCTTGGAAACCACAGTACAAACACCGCGAAAATGCGTCGGCCTGGTCTTTCCACAAAGCCCCTTCGTCAACTGATCCATATCCACAAAAGTACAATTGTCTGGAAAATACATTTCCTCTGGTTCTGGATGGAAAATCAAGGCTGCCCCTGCTTCCTCACAGAGCGCCGCATCCCGCTCAATATCTCTGGGGTAACTTGAGAGATCCTCATTGACCCCAAACTGCGTAGGATTGACAAAATCACTGACAATCACTCGATCATTTTCACTGACTGCTTTTACAATCAAACTCTTATGCCCTTCATGAAGATAACCCATCGTAGGCACCAGCCCCACACGTAACCCCTGCCTGCGAAATTCTTTCAAAATAGGACGAAGTTCTTCAATCGTCTTAATAATCTGCATTTTATTTCCCTCTTTTCTATTACAAACACCACTGGCGTCTGAATGGTGTAGGAGACATCTCCCATCTAATATAATTTTTCTATCACATCATCGTCAATCTGGAAAGTATGTTCTGCTGCCGGAAATACACCAGCCTTCACTTCCTGGCTGTATGTCTGAAAAGCCTCTTTCATCACTGCTCCAACTTCTCCAAAACGTTTGACAAATTTAGGCTTAAAATCTCCAAACATTGCCAGCATATCCTGATATACCAACACCTGTCCATCACAACCGGCTCCTGCCCCAATCCCAATGGTTGGAATATGAAGCTTTTTCGTCACTAATTCTGCAAGTTTTGCTGGCACACATTCCAGTACGAGCGCCACTGCCCCTGCTTCCTCAACAGCTTTAGCATCCTCAATCAACTTCTTTGCTGCCTGTTCTGATTTACCCTGAACTTTAAATCCTCCCAGGCTATGAAATGACTGTGGGGTCAGCCCAAGATGTGCCACCACCGGAATCGAAGCATTTGTGATCGCGCGAATATGTTCCGCAAATGCACTGCCCCCCTCAAGCTTCACAGCCTCTGCCCGGCCTTCCTTTATAAGACGCCCTGCATTGCAGACTGCATCATAAACCGAAGTCTGGTAAGACAGAAAAGGCATATCTGCCACTAAAAATGCATTCTTAATACCTCTTGACACCGCCGCTGTATGGTGAATCATATCCTCCATCGTCACAGACAGGGTGTCTTCATAGCCCAACATCACCATTCCCAGGGAATCCCCCACTAACACCATGTCAATGCCTGCTTCGTCAATCAACTTTGCCATTGAATAGTCATAAGCTGTCAGCATTGCCAGTTTTTCTCCCTGTTCCTTCGCCTTTTGAATTGTCACCACTGTATGTTTCATCATATTACCTCCCTGGGCGCATGTTCTGCGCCAATACATGTTTTATTTCCTGGTAGCTGCGTTCTGGATGTTTCCTCTGAGCAACCTTTGATACTTGAAGACCCACGGCGCGGTATACCGCTTCCCATTCTGGTCTGTCCAATTTCTGCAAATGTTTATTCACTGTCGCAATATCGTTACGTTCAATCGGGCCAGTAAGTGTCTGCGCACAACCCGCATATACCTTGCCCTCCGAAGAAATACTGCTGCTTTCCTTGGCACCTTCTGGAACCTGAGAAAATACTGCCTGCACATTTTTCTCCACCAAAGGTTTTAGAAGATGATAAGCTTGCTGCTCCTTAATTCCAGCTTCCCGCAATAGCTCCACAGCAAGATAAATTAATCCTGTGACATGATTGCTGGCAATGCTTGTGGCAGCATGATATTTCACCTTTTCCTTAGTGGAAATATGGATGATCTCATTGGGCAGCAGACAAAACAGCTCTTGTAATTGCTCTAAGGCTTTGCTGTCTCCCTCTATAGTAAATTTTGCTTCTGTTAAATTTTGATATGCAGTGAATTTGTTACTGAACGTGTAGATTGGATGGAGAGAACAGACCCAGGCGCCCGTTTCTTCCCAATTAGAAAAAACATCACTTGATAATGAGCCGCTAAAATGGCATATGACTTTTCCTTTCACATTTTTTGTGGTAATATAATCCCATACATCTCTAATTGCTCTGTCTGTCGTGGCAATAAATAGGGTATCGCTTCCTTCAATCAGTGAATCTAATGTAGTAAAATACTTTGTGTGTGTAAATTGTGCTGATTCCAGCCCATTGCTTGCAGTTCTTGTATAGAATCCGCTTACAGTTCCGCCGTGGTCTACAATATATTTTCCCATTGTAGTTCCCACCTTGCCGGCACCTATTATTCCAATTCTCATATTTGCCTCCATTCGCAAAATGGAAAGGCATTGGTCGTACAATCCTTATCAAATGATACAGTTTCTTCCCAGAATACCGTTCTTTCATAATTTATCACATAGAGCGACAATTTACAAGTCTTGTTTGATTTGAGTTCACGACAAACGCACGAATGTGTTTCACGACCAAATCCATACAACTAATAAATTTTTATAAATTTATAATCTGCTCCAGATGTTTTTCTGGATTCGTACCGATTGCATACC
>CAJTCL010000013.1 GCA_910575005.1 Lachnospiraceae bacterium
TTACATAATCTAAAAGTGCTTTCATGAACAAATCCATCCTTTTTTCTTTGATTATACCAAAAAATGGATGAAATGTTCATAATTTATTCATTCATGCGTTTGTCGTGGAAGTTTTTTCATAATTATATATTTTTTGAAATTAAAAACATCTTCATCCACATCACTTCTACAGTTCTTCCACAACAATTTCCACATTGTGGAATACTGCTGGATAAAAATATTTCAAAAATAGCACTTTCAACATTATTCACAGTACACACTATAATAAGGAAGAAACTCATTTTATCAACAAATTATCCACATTATCCACATTCAAATAAAGTTATCCATAATTTGTGGAAAACTTGTGGATAAAAATCTAAGATCTTGTGTAAAATCAAATAAATTTATCTTCAAACCCTTGATAATCCTTGAAAAAATGCTATTGTAGATATGTTTATAAACTATTTTGTTGAAAAATGGTTCAATTATCCATATTTTGGCCGTATTATAGTATTTATCCACCATATTATCCCCTATACCTTACTAAAAATTTATTGATTATTTGGACAATTTACGTTATTATAGAATAGGGGAGACTTTGAATAACCACACGGACTATATTTTTTTAAACTTGGAGAAGCGTATGGAACTTATTTTAGAAAAATGGGAAGAAATCCTCAGAACTGTAAAGGAAGAACATGAACTGACAGATATTTCCTTTAACACCTGGCTAAAGCCTTTACGTGTATATAGTATTGAAGGATCAAAGCTTTACATCTTGGTTCCATCTGAACAGATGGGATTAAATTATATTACAAAAAAATATACACTCCCAATCAGGGTGGCAATTGCAGAAATTACTGGCATTGATTATGAGGTTGAATTTATTTTACAAGAACAGACTGCTAATGTGAAACCATTTAGAAGTAAGTCCTCTGTATCTCGTCCTGATTCAGAAATTTCTAATTTAAATCCCAACTATACTTTTGATTCCTTTGTAGTTGGAAATAATAATAAATTTGCCCATGCTGCCAGCTTAGCTGTATCAGAATCTCCCGGAGAAGTTTATAACCCTCTCTATATTTATGGCGGCCCTGGGCTTGGTAAAACACATTTGATGCAGTCAATTGGACATTTTATCCTGCAACAGAAACCAGAAAAAAAAGTTTTATATGTCACTTCAGAGGCTTTTACAAATGAGGTTATTGATTCCATTCGTAACGGCAACGCTTCTGCCATGACAAAACTGAGAGATAAATATCGAACCGTTGATGTATTGCTGATTGATGATGTGCAATTCATTATCGGAAAAGAAAGCACGCAGGAAGAATTTTTTCATACTTTTAATGTACTTCATGCTGCCAGAAAACAAATTATTTTGTCTTCTGATAAGCCTCCAAAAGAGATGGAGACATTAGAAGAACGTATCCGTTCCCGCTTTGAGTGGGGACTTCTCGCAGATGTTGGATATCCAGATTATGAGACACGAATGGCTATTTTGCGCCGAAAAGAAGAGATGGATAAATTTCATTTAAGTGATGAAATTCTTGATTATATTGCAACCAACATTAAGTCAAATATTAGAGAATTGGAAGGCGCTCTTAACAAATTGGTTGCGTTTTCTAATCTTGAAGATACTGAAATCACAATGGAAGTGGCAGTGCGGGAACTTCAAAACATTATATCTCCTGATAAACCAAAGGAAATTACCCCTCAGCTAGTAATTGAGATTGTAGCAGAACACTTTAACATTTCTACTGACCAGATGATTTCCAAAAACCGTAGCAATAATATCTCCAGACCAAGACAGATCGCCATGTACCTATGCAAAAATATGACACCAGCACCTTTGGAGACCATTGGCGCTCTACTTGGAGGACGAGATCATTCTACAGTACTTCATGGAATCAATAAAATTACCAAGGAATACGACCAGAACGAGAATTTCTATCATTTGATTGAGACAATCAAAAAAAAGATTAATCCAAATTAAAGATAACTTCTCGTATTGTGAACAACCTTCCATTTGATTTGGGAGGCAATCTAACAATTGTGGACAAGTTATGCACAAAAGCTGTTGAAACCCTTGGATAACCAGGGTATTCATCCACAACTACAATATATGATACATAAGCTTCATTTTAAGCTATATTTTTTGTACACAGTTTGTCCAAGGTATTTCAAGATGAAATTCACAGGGTTATACAAGAACTTAAAGTTCGCAAAGCCTTTCCAGACAAGGCCTTTGAAACTTATTCACATATAAACAAGCCCTATTATGAAGAAGATGAATCTTTTACTATAAATATATCTCTATATCAGGAAGGAGTTATTCACATTATGAAAATCGTATGTTCCAGATCAAATCTCCTGCAAGGAGTAAATATTGTATCAAAAGCAGTACCATCCAGAACTACAATGGCAATTCTAGAATGTATTTTAATTGATGCATCTACAAATGAAATAAAACTTACCGCAAATGATATGGAATTAGGAATCGAGACTAAAATCGAAGGAGAAATTCTTGAACGTGGTGTAATAGCCTTAGATGCAAAAATTTTCTCTGAGATTGTGAGAAAACTTCCTGACAATGAAGTAACGATTGAGACAGACACTTCATTTAAGACATTGATTATTTGCGAGAAAGCAAAATTTAATATTATTGGAAAGTCAGGCGAAGATTTTTCTTATTTACCTTATATTGAGAGAAATCAGCCTGTACTTCTATCCCAATTTGCTTTAAAAGAAATCATCCGTCAGACAATCTTTTCTATTGCAGATAGTGATAACAATAAGTTGATGACCGGAGAATTATTTGAAATAAAAGAGAATCAATTAAAAGTAGCCTCTTTGGATGGACATCGTATTTCTATTCGTAAGATAGAATTAAAAGAAAATTATCAGGATATCAAAGTTGTTGTTCCTGGTAAAACGTTGCAAGAAGTTAGTAAAATCTTACCTGGAGATGCCAATAAATTTGTAAATATATTTTTTACAGATAATCATATTGTATTTGAATTTGATAGTACGACAGTTGTCTCTCGTCTGATTGAAGGAGAGTATTTTAAAATTGAACAGATGCTCTCCTCCGATTATGAGACAAAGATAAAAATTAATAAACGTGAACTTTTGGATTGTATTGACAGAGCCACACTTTTAGTGAAGGAAGGCGATAAAAAGCCGATTATTATCCATGTCACAGAAGAAACGATGGAATTAAAAATCAATTCTTTTATTGGTTCTATGAATGAGGATATTGATATTCAGAAGGAAGGAAAAGATATTTTAATTGGATTTAATCCAAAATTCTTTATTGATGCTCTTAGAGTAATTGATGAGGAGGAAGTGATCTTATACATGGTAAATCCAAAGGCACCTTGTTTTATTAAAGATGATGAGGAAAAATTTATTTATCTTATTCTACCGGTAAATTTTAATGCAGCAACAAATTAGAGGTGTAATATGCAGGAAATTAAATTGAGAGAAGATTATATTAAGTTAGGGCAGGCACTGAAGGCAGCTAATCTGGTAGAATCAGGGGTTATGGCAAAAATGGTGATTCAGGATGGTATGGTGACAGTGAATGGAAGGACAGAGATTCAAAGAGGAAAAAAATTAGTAGATGGAGATGTTGTGTCCTTTGAAGGGGAGACAATTAAAATTATAAAATGATTTTAAAATCCATTGCTCTTAAAAATTTCCGTAATTACACTGATTTGTACCTAGAATTTGATCAGGGAACTAATATTTTGTACGGAGATAATGCACAGGGAAAGACAAATGTGTTGGAAGCTGTCTATGTTAGCGGGACGACGAGATCTCATAAGGGCAGTAAGGATAAAGAGCTAATTCAATTTGGGCAGGAAGAAGCACATATCCAAACAATTGTGGAAAAAGGTGGTTTAGATTACCAAATTGATATGCATATTAAGAAAAACCGTTCCAAGGGAATTGCTATCAATAAAATTCCCATAAAAAAAGCAGCAGAATTATTTGGTATCCTGAATATTGTATTCTTTTCTCCAGAGGATTTGAACATTATTAAACATGGACCCTCTGAGCGTCGGCATTTTTTGGATGTAGAGCTTTGTCAGTTGGATCGAATTTATCTTTACCATTTAACCAGATATCATAAAATATTAAATCAAAGAAATAAATTATTAAAAGATCTCCATATTCAGCCAGATTTAAAAGACACTCTTTCTGTCTGGGATATGCAGTTAGCGGAATGTGGAGAGAAACTGATCTCTGCCCGTAAAAAGTTTGTGCATGAGCTAAATGAAATTATTTTTGAAATTCATAAAAATATTTCTGGCAATAAAGAGGAACTTTTCGTTCGCTACGAGCCCAATGTAGATCAGGGGTTATTGGAGCATGAATTACAGCGTAACCAAACACGTGATTTAAAATTTGGCATGACTACCATTGGGCCACATCGAGATGATCTTTGTTTTCTAATTCATGATGTTGATATTAGAAAGTTTGGATCTCAGGGGCAGCAGAGGAGTTGTGCGCTGTCCTTAAAACTTTCAGAAATTGAATTAGTGAAAAAACTGATACAAGAGAAACCTGTTTTGGTTTTAGATGATGTATTATCGGAATTAGATAGTGGCAGACAGAATTATCTGCTAAATAGTATTCATGATATTCAGACAGTAATTACCTGTACAGGACTGGATGAATTTGTGAAAAACCGATTTGAAGTAAATAAAGTTTTTCAAGTGATAAACGGAACGGTAAATGCTAAAAACGGTGTTTAGAAAATGGAGGAATTACATGGGTACAAGTACAAATACGAATGTAGAATATGGAGCAGACCAGATTCAGATTTTAGAAGGTCTGGAGGCAGTACGAAAAAGGCCAGGCATGTATATTGGAAGTACCTCCCTGCGGGGACTTCATCATCTTGTATATGAGATTGTTGACAATTCAGTGGATGAGGCTTTGGCAGGCTTTTGTGATACCATAGATGTGTTTATCCTTGAGGATAATTGTATTCGGGTGACAGATAATGGGCGTGGAATCCCTGTGGGAATTAACCATAAAGCAGGTCTGCCGGCGGTAGAAGTTGTGTTTACTGTTCTTCATGCGGGAGGTAAATTCGGCGGTGGCGGTTACAAAGTATCAGGTGGGCTGCATGGTGTAGGTGCTTCTGTTGTGAATGCGCTTTCCAATTGGCTGGAGGTTGAGATTTTTCACGAGGGCAAGATTTATAAACAGCGCTATGAAAGGGGAAAAAGTATCTATCCTTTAAAGGTAGTGGGGGAGTGTGATGCCAAAAAGACAGGCACACAAGTGACATTTTCTCCTGATGGCAGTATTTTTGAAGATATTGTTTATGATTATGATACCTTAAAACAGCGTCTTAGAGAAATGGCATTTCTTACAAAGGGCATTAAAATCCGCCTTGTTGATCAGCGAGAAGGCTTAGAACAAGAAAAGGTATTTCACTATGAAGGTGGAATTAAAGAATTTGTTATCTATCTAAACCGCAGTAAGGAAGCTCTTTATGATAGTGTCATTTATTGTGAGGGAGAGCGAGATGGTGTATATGTTGAGGTTGCCTTACAGCACAATGATTCTTATAATGATGCCACGTACAGTTTTGTAAATAATATCACTACGCCTGAGGGTGGTACTCATCTGGCAGGATTCCGCAATGCATTGACAAAAACATTTAATGCTTATGCAAAAAATAATAAAATTTTAAAAGAAAATGAAACAGCGCTTTCTGGTGAAGATATCCGTGAGGGAATGACAGCCGTAATCAGTGTAAAAATATCAGAACCACAGTTTGAGGGTCAGACAAAACAGAAATTGGGTAACAGTGAAGCCAGAGGAGCTGTTGATGGTGTGGTAAGTGAACAGCTCACTTATTTCTTGGAACAAAATCCTATGGTGGCTAAGGCAATTTGTGAGAAGTCACTGCTTGCACAGCGTGCTAGGGAAGCGGCAAGAAAAGCAAGAGATCTCACCAGAAGAAAGACAGCTTTGGAGGGAACCTCCCTGCCAGGCAAATTGGCTGACTGTTCGGATAAAGATCCCAAAAATTGCGAGATATTTATTGTGGAGGGAGATTCTGCGGGGGGATCTGCAAAGACAGCCAGGAGCCGTGCTACACAAGCAATTCTTCCTCTGAGGGGAAAGATCTTGAATGTGGAGAAAGCCAGACTCGACAAGATTTATGGCAATGCAGAGATTAAGGCAATGATCACAGCATTTGGTACAGGTATTCATGATGATTTTGACATTACAAAGCTTAGATATCATAAAATAATTATTATGACAGATGCAGATGTAGATGGCGCACATATCAGTACCTTAATGCTGACGTTTATGTATCGTTTTATGCCAGAATTAATTCGTCAGGGATATGTCTATTTGGCAAAGCCTCCTCTGTTTAAAATTGAGAAGAATAAGAAAGTATGGTATGCCTATGATGAAATCGAATTAGATCAGATTTTAAAAGAGATAGGAAGAGATGGCAATAATAAAATTCAGCGTTATAAAGGATTGGGAGAGATGGATCCAGAACAGCTCTGGGAGACAACTATGGATCCTGAGACTAGAATCTTGGAAAGAGTTACCATTGATGATGATTCAGCGGCTGAGATTGACGTGACCTTTACGACTTTAATGGGAGATAAGGTGGAGCCAAGGCGGGAATTCATAGAAGCAAATGCACGCTATGTGCAGAATTTAGATGTATAATACAAATCTGATAATAAGATAAATTAGGGGATATTGGGGATATTTTAAATTTCTGACACATGGAATATAGGAGGAAATTAGATGGATGACAGAATATTTGACAGGGTTGATGACGTTGATTTGAAAAAAACAATGGAGCGTTCCTATATTGATTATGCGATGAGTGTTATCGCATCTAGGGCGCTTCCTGATGTAAGAGACGGCTTGAAGCCTGTCCAGAGGAGAATTCTCTATGCCATGATTGAGCTGAACAATGGTCCAGATAAGCCTCATCGTAAATGTGCCCGTATTGTCGGTGATACTATGGGTAAATATCATCCGCATGGTGATAGTTCCATTTATGGTGCGCTGGTAAATATGGCACAGGAATGGTCCACTCGTTATATGTTGGTGGATGGTCATGGAAATTTTGGTTCTGTTGATGGCGATGGTGCGGCGGCAATGCGATACACAGAAGCCAGACTCAGCAAAATTTCAATGGAAATGCTTGCTGACATTAACAAGGACACCGTTGATTTTGGCCCAAATTTTGATGAGACTGAGAAAGAACCTCTCGTTCTGCCATCCCGTTTTCCAAATCTTTTAGTAAATGGAACGACTGGAATTGCTGTCGGTATGGCGACAAATATTCCTCCCCATAATCTTCGGGAAGTGATTGCTGCGGTAGTGAAAATTATTGACAATCGTATTTTGGAGGATCGTGATACAGAGATCGAAGAGCTTTTAAATATTGTCAAAGGGCCAGATTTTCCTACTGGCGGCATGATTCTAGGTACTTCTGGCATTGATAAAGCATATCGTACTGGACGGGGGAAGGTGCGCGTGCGCGCAGTGACAGATATTGAACCAATGGCAAACGGCAAGAATCGTATTGTGGTCACAGAACTTCCCTATATGGTCAATAAAGCGAGACTGATAGAAAAGATTGCCGAGCTGGTGAGAGATAAGAAGGTTGATGGAATTACAGATTTACGCGATGAATCCAACCGAGAAGGAATGCGAATCTGTATTGAACTGCGCAGAGATGTCAATCCAAATGTGATCTTAAATCAGCTCTATAAGCATACACAGTTGCAAGATACTTTTGGTGTGATTATGCTTTCATTGGTCAACAATGAGCCAAGGGTCTTAAATCTCAAAGATATGTTGACCTATTATCTCAAACATCAAGAAGAGGTTGTCACCAGAAGAACAAGATATGAATTGAATAAAGCCGAAGAACGAGCCCATATTTTGCAGGGGTTGTTGATTGCCTTAGATCACATTGATGAAGTGATCAGTATTATCCGTGGCAGTGAAAATGTTCAGCTTGCTAAGGCTCGTCTGATTGAGCGGTTTGCATTTTCCGATGCACAAGCGCAGGCAATTGTGGATATGAGACTGCGTGCATTGACAGGTTTGGAACGCGGCAAATTGGAGACAGAATATAATCAGTTAATGGAATTGATTGCCGAATTAAAGTCTATTCTTGCGGATGAAAAAAAGCTGCTTGGCGTGATTCGGGAAGAGATTATGCTCATTTCTGATAAATATGGGGATGATCGAAGAAGTTCTATTGGATTTGATGAATATGACATCTCTATGGAAGATCTAATTCCGGTTTCTAATACTGTGATCACTATGACAAAACTGGGGTATATTAAGCGCATGAGTGTTGATAATTTCCGCAGTCAAAATCGCGGCGGTAAGGGAATTAAAGGTATGGAGACCATTGATGATGATTATATTGAGGAACTTTTAATGACCACCACTCATCATTACTTGATGTTTTTTACAAACACAGGTAAGGTGTACCGAATGAAAGCTTATGAGATCCCAGAGGCTGGAAGAACAGCAAGGGGAACCGCGATTATCAACTTACTTCAACTTCAGCCCGGAGAAAAGATTACAGCAGTGATCCCGATGAAAGAGTATAAGGATGACCATTATCTATTTATGGCTACCAAGAATGGAATTGTCAAAAAAACGCCGGTGACTGATTATGCAAATGTCCGCAAAAAGGGTCTTGCTGCAATCAGCCTGCGAGAAGAGGATGAGTTGATTGAGGTTAAATTTACTGATAATACCAAGGATATTCTTTTAGTAACAAAATTTGGCCAGTGTATTCGATTTCATGAGACAGATGTCCGAAGTACTGGAAGAATTTCAATGGGTGTGATTGGCATGAATCTGTCTGACCGTGATGAAGTGATTGGTATGCAGATGGATACTCAGGGAGAATATCTGTTGATTGCCTCTGAGAAAGGGCTTGGAAAGCTGACCAGAATGGAGGAATTTACACCGCAAAATCGCGGCGGTAAAGGAGTGAAATGTTATAAGATCACTGAAAAGACTGGGAATATTATTGGAGTCAAGGCCGTCAATCAGGAAAATGAAATTATGATGATCACCACAGAAGGAATTATTATTCGTATGAAGGTAGAGGGAATTTCTGTGCTTGGGCGAGTGACTTCTGGTGTTAAGCTGATGAATCTCTCTGAGGACATTACGGTAGCAAGTATTGCCAAAGTACGCGAGGATAAGTCTTTAATGGAAAATACAGAGGAAAGCGAACTTCTTACAGATGAAGAAGAAAAACTTAGTGCAAAAAAGGCACAGGAGGCAGCGCGTAAAATGACTAGTCCAGCAGAGGAGACTAATCAAGAGCTGTTAAAAGAGTTGGTTGAGAGGGCTGAGGCTGACCAAGAGGAATAGGGGATATAAATTACTAAAACAAATTTAAAAATGTAAAACTGCTATATATAAAAAAATTCCAAAATTACCAAAAATAAAAAAATCACAAAAAATAAAGGTTACTACTAGTAAAAAAATTAGTGTAAAAAAGATAAAGAAAAAGGCACAATCATTTAAACTTTCTGCAAAATCAACCTCAGGAAATAAGGTTAAGTACAAACTTGTTAAGAAAAATAAAAATATTAAGTTTACAGCATCTTCTGGTAAAGTTACTGTAAAAAAAGGAACTAAAAAAGGTACATATAAATTTAAAGTAAAAATGACTGTATCAGGAAATAAAAATTATAATGCATACTCAATTACCAAAACAATTACAATTAAAGTAAAATAATAATAATAGGGGATTTGCTAAAAGTAGCATGTCCCCTATTTTTTGTACAAAATGATTTTTTATACTTCACAATTTTAAAACATTTTGTTAAAATGTACCTATATATTTGTTTTTTACAAATAAAGATGGGGGTACCATATGACACATAAAGAGAAGGCAGAGAAGTTACTGCATCAGCAATATCATTGTTCTCAGGCATTATTTGGAGCATTTGCTGAAGATTTTGGCTTAGATTTAAAGATGGCATTTAAGATCAGCACGTGTTTTGGAGGAGGGATGCGACAGGGCGGAACTTGTGGCTGTATCACAGCATCTTTGCTGATTCTGGGAATGACAATTGGATTTTATGATTCTCAGGATAGAGAACAGGAAGTTTATGGAAATAAGAAGACAGAAGAGTTTATTAGACTATTTAGTGAACATATGAATGGGGCGGTTAATTGTCGTGACATTTTAGGCAAAGATATATCTAAGCCAAATGAAATGGCAGAGATTCGCAGACAAGGATTGATTTTACAAAAATGTCCCAGAGCAATCAATATCAGTATTGAGATCTTGGAAGATATGTTATTAGAACATTTTAAGGGAATTATGGATAGTAATCTTGAACTGGATGATATTCCAGAAAATGATGAAATGGAGACTGTTTTAAAAACAGTTAATAAGCTCCGTCATTTTAGAAAAAATGTCAATAATCTTTTGTTTTCCTCACAAAGGGAAATCGGATTTATTCAATTTGATGTACGAAAATTTAAGATTATCAATGATTTATATGGTGAGAGATTTGGAGATCAGATTTTAGAGTTTATCATCAGGCAATTAGAGGAAAATTGTCAAGAAGGACAGTTTTTTGTCAATCTGCGCAGCGATGTGTTTATGGTGGTTATGGAATATGACTTAGAGCAAGATCTGGTTGATTTTATAGAAAATTTGGATTCTAAGATAAGCTGTTATAAAGATGTAAAGCTGCAGATGTGCTATGGTGTCTATACTGTGGAAGATAAGGAAATGGAGTTTCGGCAGATGGAAGATAGAGCTGCTATGGCCAGAAAAGCTGCCAAAAACAATATATTGACAAATATTTTGTTTTATAAAGAGCAATTTAAGGATTCCCTGTATAACCGGAAGTTTATCGAAGAAAATATGCAGACAGCTATTACAGAAAAGCAATTTATGATGTATCTGCAGCCGAAATACAGTATTGCAAAAAATGAGATTATTGGGGCGGAAGCGCTGGTAAGGTGGCACCATCCAGAGCGTGGAATGATATTTCCAAATCAATTTATTCCCATTATTGAAGAAAATGGCTTTATCAAAAAAGTTGATTATTACATATGGGCTGAGGCATGTAGTTTTATTAAGAAATGTCAAGAGAAAGGATTAAATACATGTCCAATCTCTGTGAATGTGTCAAGGATTCACCTTCGAGATAATGAATGTATTCAAGTTCTTTCAGATTTGATCAAAAGCAGTGGCATTCGCAAGGAATTGTTAGAACTTGAGATTACAGAATCTACAGATGATCAACAGATCTGTAGGAAAGCCTATCAGCTTAAAGAAGAAGGATTTACGCTATTGATGGATGACTTTGGCAGTGGATATTCTTCTTTAAATATACTATTGGAGACACCTTTTGATGTGATCAAACTTGATAAAAAATTTATTGAAAATATGATGGTATCCAATAAAGGGAGGTTGATATTAGAACATGTAGTTTTGATGGCAAACAAATTAGAGTTAGGACTTCTAGCAGAAGGAGTGGAGACAAAAGATCAGATTGATCTTTTACAGAGTATCGGTTGTGATCAAGTACAGGGATATTACTATGCAAAACCAATGCCAAAAGAAGAATTTTTGGACTTGTTGCAAAAACAATAGCATCAAATTGCTTGAATATTTAAGTCCTGAGAAAATACTTATTTTTATTAAATATAAAAGTATTTTAGTATCAAAGAAGAAGGGAAAGGAGATTGTAAAGTTATGAAGACTAGCAAATGGAAAAAAATCACCAGTCTGCTTTTAACAGCAGTAATGATGATTGGACTTTGGCAGCCTATGGCGGATGTCAAAGCCGAGGAGGATTTGCTGACAGGTACAGAGCTGTTAGCTCATTATGAGTTTAAGGATGGGGGAAAAGATTCTTCCGGTAACAATAACCATGCAGTGATAGGTAATGGCGTTCAGGTGGAAAATGGAGTTGCTTCACTGCCAGGTGGTGAGGCAGATAGCTCTGCATTTATTACCTTGCCAGAAGGTATGTTTGATAAACAAGACAATTTAACTGTCACCATGTGGCTAAGAGATAATGACCCTAGAACCTCATGGCTGGCTGCATTTTTTATTGGCAGCGCCAAGAACAGTAACGGTTATCCAACAAATTATTATTATTTCGTGCCATGTGAAAAAGAACATAATACCTTAAAGTTGGTCATGACAGATTCTGTCAACGAAAGCCGGCCAATGGACACAGAAAAAGGATTTCGTCAAAGTGAGCAGACAGATGCCTACAAAGGTGTGTGGACACATTATGCGATTGTAATTCGTCCAGATTCTATGAGCTGCTATATTGACGGATATTCTATTGGAACGCAAACAGTTTCTAGAAAAGTCAGTGATTTTGGAACAGGGCTGCAATCTTATATTGGAAAATCTAATTATGCAGATCCAATCTATCAGGGAGATTTTAAAGATTTCCGTGTCTATAAAAATGCCCTCAGTGAAGAACAAGTAAGGCAAGTAGCAGGAATTAAAGATAATGTTGCACAATATTCTATGGATATTGATGGAAGTAATATCACAAAACAACTCAGTGACAGCCTTTATGGATTATTTTATGAAGATATCAATAGTGCGGCAGATGGCGGATTGTATCCAGAGATGGTAAAAAATTATTCTTTTGAAAATGCTTATATGCAAAAAGGTGATGAGAACAGCGAATATTTTAAAAAGAATGGATATGAGACTGTTGGACATTATAAGCTTCATTGGATGGCTTCCCCAGCGGAAAATTTTGAAGTAAACAGCGATCAAGATACAACAAACAGCTTAAATCAGAATAATCCCCATTACGCCATTCTAACTGGAAATGTCACTTTGAGAAATGGTGGCTTTGCTCCGCAAAATGACCCAAATAGTGCGGCAATGCCTGTGAAACCAGTAAATGCAGAGAAAAAAACTGGTACATATACATTTTCAGCCTACACCAAAGCACCACAAGGTTATGGTGGAAAATTAAATGTAAAATTGGTTGATAACACAAATCGTCCATTGACCAATGAACAGGAGATCTCTGTAGATGGAGATGGAACTTGGAAAAAGGTTACAGCGGAATTAACCTCCACAGTAACATTTAATACAAAAGGAAAATTGATGCTTGCAATCAAAGGTGCTGGCAGTGAAGAACAGCTCCTATTAGATATGGTCTCAGTTATACCACATGATAGTTACGGTTATGGAAATCCAAATTATGCCTGTGGTGTGGGAATTCGTCAAGATCTCTTGGATTTGATGATGGATTTAAATCCTAAATTTATGCGTTTCCCTGGCGGCTGTATTGTAGAAGGATTTAACTGGGAAGGTCTGTATGATTGGAGAGATTCTATTGGGCCTTTGGAGGAACGTAAAAGTGCAACCAACCGTTGGGAAAATTGGAACAACAAGAATCGTACCTGGGGATATATGCAGTCTTATGGATTTGGCTACCATGAATTATTGTGTCTATGTGAAGATTTTGGAATGGAACCATTTCCAATTTTGAGTGCAGGTTTACTGTGCCAGTATGAGACTAAAAATGTAGATGCCAAGACAGGGCAAGAGTTACAACGTTTTAAAGATATGGCCACACAGCTTTTAGACTACTGCTGGGGAGATGCCAATACGAATGAATGGGCGAAAAAGAGAGCAGCCAATGGCCATCCAGAACCATTTAACTTAAAATATCTTGGTATTGGAAATGAAAATCTTCAGGCAAAGTATTTTGATAATTTTGATGAGATTAAAGCCGCTGTGGAAAGTTATGTAAAGACAAACTACCCAGATCACGAATTGCAGATTATATCTAGTGCAGGGCCTACTTCCACTGGAAATGACTTGGAATATGCTTATGACCGTTTGGCTCAGACAATGCCTGGACAGACATTGGTAGATGAACATTACTATGAGTCAGAATCTTTTATGTATAATCAGTCTGACCGTTATGATTATTATCAGCGTACCGATCAAGGTGGAAGTGATGTATTTGTCGGTGAGTATGCAATCCGAAATAATAATAAATACAATACAGCACTTGCAGAGGCATGTTATATTACAGGGCTTGAGCGCAATGCAGATGTAGTTAAAAATATTTCTTATGCACCATTATTGTACAAAATAGGTAGTTTAAGCTGGGATCACGACTTAATTTATTTTGATGAATTTAACACTGCGAAATCTACAAACTATTATGTACAGAAGATGTTTTCTAACAATTATGGCACAGAATTGATTGGTACAGAACTGAAGTCAGCAGATCGCGATTACAGTAATTACGGTAGTCCAATTTTAGGAACTGTGTCTGCAGGCGGATATATTGATAAGATTACAGTGTATGATCAAAGTGGAAAAGTCCTTTTAGAGGATGACTTTAATGATAATTCCAATGGATGGACACAGTTTTCCACACAGGCAGGAAGCAGTGATTTTTCCATTAGTGGTGGACGTCTTGTATTTAATGAGAAGAGTGGTGTAAATGCTGTATATCTTCCAAAGGCTGTAGAAAACAAATGGAAAAATTTCAGGATTGAGATTGAAGGTTCTGTAAAGACATCTGGAACTGGCGGCCTGGTGGTTGGTGCCGGTCATGAAAAACAATATTATTGGTATCATCTTGGCAAAGATGGAGCAGGAACATGTATGGAAGTGACCAGACCAGAGCGCGGTAAAACAGAATTGACAACAAAGATTTTGGGAAATAATTATTCTAACAAACATTACAAAACAGAATCATTAGTAAAAGTTAAGACAAATGATCCTATGCATGTAAACTTTAATTTTGGTGTTGATGGTAAACTGGAGGCAAATTATACCAGCAACAGTGTGGCTAATACTGCGAAGTATGATTTCTCAAGTGCTTTCAATCAGTATCAGACAGATATTTACCAGGTAGTAAATAAGGATAACGAGAATATCTATATTAAATTGGTCAATCCAGATCGAAAGAACAAATCTATTGCACTTAATTTTAAAAACTTACCAGTAGGTACAGAATCCGAGGTTACAACCTTGACAGGAAATCTAAATGATGCTAATGCAATTGGAAATGAGGTAGTAGTGCCTACATCCTCTGTCCTGCAGAATATTCAAAACCGACAGCTTGTATATACGCTCCCTGCTTATTCTGTAAATGTGATTCGTGTACCTCTGACAAAAGGGCCTGCTATTACAAAGGCAATGCTGCAAGAATTAGTCAGTCAAGTGAAAAAATTAGATAAGTCTAAATATACAACAGAATCATGGGCTGCATTGCAGAGTGCATTGGCTGAGGCGGAAAAACAACTTGCCAGTGCAGATTTATACCAGGATATGTCAGCTCCATATAATAAGCTGAAAAAGGCAAAGGATGCCTTGAAGTTAAAACCGACAACACTCAATCCAAATAGTGTAAAACTAAATGTTGGGAAGAAACTAACACTTGGACAGAAAGAAAAACTTACCTTAAAGGCAACAGTCAAACCTTCAAAAGCTTCTCAGAAAGTCACATGGAAATCTAGCAAAAAATCTGTTGTGGAAGTGAAGAATGGTAAGATAACAGCGAAAAAGCCTGGGAAAGCTACGATTACAGTAAAGACTAAGAATAATAAAAAAGCGCAATGTACCATTACCGTAAAGAAAGCACCCAAAAAGATTAGCTTAAATGCAAAGAAAAAGTCGTTGAAAAAAGGAAAAACATTCCGTATTAAGGTAAAATTCCCAAAGAATACTTATAGTTATAAACTCACTTATTCTTCCAATAAGAAGAAAATCGCTACTGTCTCCTCTCAGGGAGTGGTAAAGGCCAAGAAGAAAGGAACTGCTGTGATTACAGTTAAAACTTTTAATGGCAAGAAAGCAAAACTTACAATTAAGGTGAAATAGAGAAATAAAAAAATAATATCTTAAAATCAAAAACCCTGCATTTTGCGGGGTTTTTGATCTTAGAATTAAAAGACTTATTTTACAACTGATTTGTTGTCATTTAAAATAGAACTAAATAGTAAGAAAAAGGAGAGATTTAGATGATATTACATAATTATGAGTCTAGGTCAGGTAAAGATTTGATATTAGAATATATAAAATCTTTATCTAAAGATGAAATGGTAGACGGTTTTTCAGTATTGGAATGTAGAGAGGGATAAAAGGAAATAATTAAATGTAAATGTTGGAGAAAGAAAATTTATGAGGTTTATTTTTTAAACATGTGTAAAACTAGATAGAGATAAAACCAAAAATTATGTTTAAGATTTGTGATTTTGTCCATAGAAATAGCAAGCATCGGATTATATCGGCCATAATCCCATTCTGTAATCAGGAGATAAGAAAATTTTTCAAAAAACGTGTGTTATATAAATTTCAAAAGAATTTCAGTCGGGGTAAGTACAGAAATTCCAAAGCCTTCAAAGTCTCTTTTGTTTCGGGTAGCAATATAATCGCAATGTATAGATTTGGCACAAGTAGCAACAAGACAATCCTCAAAATCCTTTGTCTTTTTCTGAAATGCAATAAGAACATCATTATTCGTAACGCTGCACACCTTGACAATTTCCAAAAGTTTTCCAACTGCCTTATATGCCAGTTCTGTGCTATGAGTGTATTTTCTCACAAGATAAAAGATATCGGTAACAGAAGATGCTGATACAAAACCGTCTATTTTATGTTCTTCACAAAGCTTTAGGATCTTGTAAGAATCCTCTACAAAAGGTTCTCTTTCCAATAATACGTCAAGGATTACGTTCGTATCACACATTATTTTCATATTTTAACAGACGCTCCTCTCGTAAAGAATCCATATCAATATCAGAGGAAATACCACCAAGCATTCCACGCAGAGAATCCACAGCAGAAACTTGTGGATTTACAACTTTAGCAACCGTTTTTCCATTACGAGTAATAAAGATATCTTCCTTAGTAATTAATTCAAGATACTTTCCGAAATTAGCTTTAAATTCTGTTGCGGTAACAACCATGACTAAATCCTCCTTTTCTTTGAGTTATTTTTATTATATGCGATTTTAAATATAAAATCAATAAAATCATGCGAAATATGAGAAAGTATTATTAAAATTCGTACGATATGAAAAAAATTTTTTATTTTTATCCTTATCTGGTTTCACTCATAATAGAATTTTCTATATAATTGCTGATAAAAAGAATTTATATTTATTACATACTTGTAGAAAACAAAAGAATAAAACAGAGAAGAAAGATAGCAAAATAATAATAAAAAGAGCAAAAGAAGTCGAAAAAGAAAAGTGTTCCTCATCCAAGTTTAAAGAAGCTCAAGTAATATTCATAAACAATTAGAAGGCATTAACAGAAAGATTTTTGTTAATGCCTTTTTCAAAAAATTTTAAATCAAAGTTGTTTTAGAATCTTTTTCATGTCCATTGTAAAAATTAATAAAAAATCATAACTTAATTCTAAAAAATCCAACTATTTTACATAGAAATCACTTCTAAAAAAATAAAAAATCCAACAAAATTTATAAAAAATCGAATTGATTAGAATTTTTTATTATTATATAATTAAAAAACAGAATTAATACGTTAAAGGTAAAAAAATTGACCGGAAATTTACTTTTAACGAACTAATTACCAAAAATATTTATAAGGAAGGAGAAAGAGGATGAAACAAAAGGAAATGCTAAATGGTAAAAAGTGGAACTGTGCAGCCTTTATCAAAAAAGCTGCAGCCAGTTGTCTTGCAGCGGCAATGTGCGTGACCTCTCTGCCAGCTACAGGTCTTGCAACTGTTGAAGCAGCTGCGCCAGCAGAGAGACCAGATCCATCCATTGTGTATTATGTGGATTGTGGAGATTATGTGGTAAATACGGCTGGTGATGGTGAACAGTTCGGAACACACAACAGCGTTACAGATCAAGCCTATGGGGAGGATCCAGAAACAGGCTACCAATGGGGGATTGTAGATCAGGAGGAGGAATATACAGGGAAGGATGTAAAAAATCCAGAACCTCCAAATAATGGTGGTGTCTATACAGCAAATACCTGGGCCTTTGAACAAAGCCTTGCAGCAAATACCGATCATGACAAGACTAAGACAAACCGTTATTCTAAGAATTTTTATGAAAAAGGTTTGGCGGAACGATTTGTAGATTATGCTTTTGAACTTGAAGAGGGTACGTATGAGGTAACAGTTGGATGTGTCAATCCTTGGAATTGTTCCAATTCACCAGTGGTAAAAGCAACTCTGGAAAAGGCCAATTCAGATACTGTATTATCACCAGAAGATTTTACTGTTCCCAATGGCGCAAGTAAAGAGGCAGAAGGTACTGTAGTCGTTCCAGCAGGTGGGGATAAACTTACTGTGGATGTCAGAGGAACAGGAGATAAAAATCTCTGTGCCAACGTTGGTTATATTTTGATTAAATCTGTTAAGACAGGTGAGACAGAGGATGAGAAAAATATTAGAAAAGATTTGGAAGTTCTAAAGCTGCCGGAGAGCACAAAAGAGAATCTGACATTGCCAACTGAGGGAGAAAATGGCAGTACCATTACCTGGAAAAGTTTGAATGATGCAGTGATTTCCAATGATGGTAAGGTGACAAGACCAGAAATAGGAAAGGAAGATGTTACAGTTACATTGGAGGCAACGGTCAGTTGTGGAAGCGCTGAGCCGCAGAAAAAAGAATTCAATGTAACAGTATTTGCAATGAAAGCACCCACACCGATAGACCGCGAGGATAATTTTGTAGTGTATTTTGTGGACTGTGGTGATTATGTAGTAGATACAGTGAGCAAAGGCGACCAGTTTGGAACCCATAACAGTGTTACAGATCAGGCTTATGGGGAAGATCCTGAGACGGCTTATAAATGGGGAATTGTAGATACTGTCAGTGATCCATTGAAAAATGGTAGTCACAGCAAAGGCGGTGCCTTTACAGACAATACTTGGCCATATGAACAAAATGAGGCAAATAAAGATGTTCCCAAGACCAGCTCTAACCGTTATACAAAGAATCAGTCTGAAAATGGTATTGCAGAGCGTTTTATTGATTATAAGTTTGAGCTTGAGAATGGCAAGTATGATGTTGCCGTTTGTTGTATTGATCCTTGGAATGTATCAAAATCTCCCAATGTTTATCTGAATTATGGCAAAGAAAATCAGATGACAATGAAAGAAGGACTGGATGCAACTTCCAATGAAGTAGTGAAAAAGACAGTAGAAGTACAGGATGGAGAATTAACAGTTAATGTAAGAGCGACCGGCCAAGATAATTTAGCCATCAATCTTGCCTATATCTTGATTCGTAAACACAAAGAAATGACCCCAGAGGAAATTGAAGCAGATGTAAAGAACAGAGTAAGCAGCGATCATGCATCTTTGACTCTGGAATCAACAACAATTACTTCTGATCTTACATTAAAGACAGAAGGTGATAACGAGACAACAATTACCTGGAAAAGTTCTAATGAAGCGGTATTATCTAACACTGGTAAGGTTACAAGACCAGCTGCAGGCAATGCAGACGCATTGGTTACTTTGACAGCAACGATCTCATATGAAAATGGTGAGTATCAATTTTCTATGGATAAGAACTTTGACGTCAAAGTACTTGCAGAGAGTGATATGCAGGATCTCCAAGAGTTTGCCCTGGCAGATGTGGAAATTACCGAAGCATATTACAATAATGTGGCTGATAAGGATGTAGAATTTTTAAATAAATTCGATCCAGACAGACTGTTATATAATTTCCGGCTTACTGCAGGTTATAATGCTAGTGAGATCCAACAATTTGATGTACATAATAATGGTACAGGCGCATCTTCCCCTTATCCGGGCGGATGGGAAAACAGCAGAATCGGCGGGCACACATTAGGACATTACCTTGCTGCAGCAGCACAGGCAATTGCCAATGGCTATGGCCAGGAAAAAGGAACAGATGGTCTTACCTTAGAACAGAGATTGAATTATCTGATCGATGAATTAAAAGTGTGTCAGGATAAACTGGGTACAGGATATATTTTTGGAGCAACGCTGGCAAGTCAGAGCGATCCAGAGCGTCAGTTTAATATATTAGAAACAGGTTCTACAAATGATACTTGGGTGCCCTGGTATACCATGCACAAGATTGTCAATGGTTTGATTGAAACTTATAAATTGACAGGCAACAAAACGGCGCTTACCGTAGTGGAAAATTTGGGAGAATGGACTTACAACAGAACTTCCAAATGGAATGCTGATATTCAGAGAAAAGTACTGGGTGTAGAGTATGGTGGGATGAATGATTGTCTCTATGAAGTATACAAGTATGCAAAGAAAGACGGCTATGCAAATGCAGAGCATTTTAAGACAGCGGCGCACTGGTTTGATGAAGTTGATTTGTTTGAAAAGATTCTTGCAGGAACCAAAAATTATTTAAATGGACGTCATGCCAACTGTACAATTCCTAAGTTTATGGGTGCGTTAAATCGCTATCGGGCCTTGAAGGATGAGGGCGATGAATCAAAATATCTTCAATATGCAGAAGCTTTCTGGACATTGATTACAGAGAAGCATACTTATATCACAGGCGGAAACAGTGAATGTGAATTTTTCGGCGCTGACAATGTATTAGATGCAGAGAGATCTCACTGTAACTGTGAGACATGTAATACTCATAACATGTTAAAATTAACCAGAGAGTTATACCGTATCACAGGCGACAAGAAATATGCAGATTACTATGAGACCACCTTTATCAATGCAATTATGGCATCAGTAAATGAAGAGACTGGTATGACAACCTACTTCCAGCCAATGGCAACTGGATTCTTTAAAGTATATTGTAATCCTGATCTTGAGAAAAATTATTTCTGGTGCTGTACTGGAACAGGTCTTGAGAACTTTACCAAACTAGGGGATAGTTTTTACTACTATGTTGATAATAAATTGATTGTCAATCAGTATACCAGCTCCAATGTTACTTGGAAAGATAAGAATGTCGTATTAAAACAAGAAACAGATATTCCGACTTCCGATCAAGCTAAATTTACTGTAGAACTTCTGGGTGGCAAGACCAGTGAGGCATTTGAACTTTGCTTAAGAATCCCAGATTGGGTTAAGGGCGATGCGGCAGTTAAAGTAAATGGAACAGCACAGAATGGTACAATCAGTAATGGTTATATCACATTGGATAGAACTTGGAATAATGGAGACATCGTAGAATTGACACTGCCAATGGGAATACGTGCCTACACACTGCCAGATAATGCGGGAACTGTCTATGGATTCAAGTATGGTCCAGTAGTTTTGGCAGCAGAACTTGGCAGAGATGATAAGATGGATACTTATCAGGTAGGTGTACAGTGTGATGTCTGCAAGACAAAGATTGTAAACGGTGAAGAGAGAACTTCTACGAATGGATATGGTTCTACTTCCAATCAGGGAACTTTAAACTCTGAGACCTTAAACGTTCAGAACGGCGTATCGGTATCTGAATTTATTGAGAATATTGAGGATTATCTGGTAAGAGATGGGGAATCTTTAAGCTTTACGCTGCAAGGTACAGACTGGGGCGGAAGCGAGCCTTTGAAATTCACACCATACTATAAAATTACAGATCAGAGATATGGAATTTATTGGTTGTTTGCCGGTGAAGATCCAGTTGAAATTCAAAAAAGGCTCTTAGAGTCCAAGAAAAATGGCCGTGATGCTAATGTATATTTAGATGGTGTCGGAATTGGTTATGGCGCACAGACGGAAGGAGATGACAACAATTATCCTCATATTAAAAATGAGGGAACAGGTTCTACTGGAGATATGGGAAATCTGACCCGTTATGCACATGTTGGCGGAAGCTTCTCCTATCTGTTTAAAGTGAATAAGAGCAAGACAAATTATCTTGTTTGCCAGTATTCCAAAGAAGACAATGGCAAGACAATGGTAATTAAAGTTGGAGATACAGTCATTGCAGAAGATAAGCTGAAATATGAAGGAACAGAAGAAAAATATAAAGTAAAATATGAAATTCCAGCTGCAGCAGTCGCTCAGGCCGAAGAGTATGAAAAAACAGACAATACTACAGGTGAGACAGATGTTAGAGATGTAATTCGTATTTCCTTTAGCGGTGCATCAGGGGAAGAGTCGCCAAAACTTTGGGAATCAGCTTATACATGTACCAATTATGACAACAATACAGGAATTGAAAAATTTACTTCTGATATAGGTACAGTGGAGAAAGGCGAAGATAACAATTATCGTCTGGAGGTGCCGGCAGATACCAAGCAGGTACAACTTAAGATTGATCTGGCCAATAAGTATGGACTGTTATATATGGATAATATTCTCACTGATGACAGCAAGAACAAGAAGATTACACTAAAAGAGAAAGAAACAGTGATAAGTATTTGTGTATTTGCGGAAGATCATCAGACAAAGGCAGATTATCAGCTTACGATAGCAAAGAAAGATTCTGGTTCAGAGGGAGATATTAAAGTTACAGATTTGACACTCAATGCTACACAAAAAACTCTCACAGTAGAAGAAACTTTCCAGCTTGACTGTACCGTAGAACCTTCTAATGCTTCTAATAAAGAAGTAAGTTGGAAATCCAGTGATGATAAAATTGCAACAGTGTCAGAGAATGGATTGGTAACAGCGATTGCAAAGGGCACAGCGATCATTACTGTAACCAGTGCAGAGAATGAGGAAATTAAGAAAGAGTGTACTATTACCGTAAAAGCAAAAGCAGGCGCAGAAGTAATTGAACCTGAAATCAAGGATGATGGAAAGGGAAATTATGAAGTAACAATTCCAGAAATCACACCAGGAGAAGATACAGCTATTGCAATACCACTCCCAGGTTCACTGGCAGACAGTATTAAAAATAGTCAATCTGATCAAGTTTCACTCAATGTGAAACTCCCAGAAAATTTGCCAAATGAGAAAGTTGAGGCAATTAATATGCCAAAAGAAATTCTTGAGGCAGCAAAAGAGAAAGGAAAAGATCTCAGTGTAGCTGTAAACGGCAGCACATCCTATCAATGGGAATTTAGCGGATCAGAATTGTCTTCTGCAGAACTTACAGATATCAATCTGTCGATGCAGCAAACTACAGCAGATAAAGATGAAGAAATAAAACCATTGCTCAATCCAGAGGAAGAAGCTGTGATACTTGCATTTGCACAGCAAGGGAAACTTCCAGGAGCAAAAGTGACAGTTGATGTATCTTCAATGGGATTTAAGGCAGGAGATGTGGTAACAGTAAGTTACTATAATGCAGAAAGTGGAAAAATAGAAGATCAGGATCTCACCTGCACCATAGATGAAAATGGAAAAGTAACAATTGCCATTGCTAAGGGTGGAAAATATGTCTTAAGGAAAAAGGTTTCTGATGCAGTGGAGAGCGTAAAATTAAATAAGACCAGCCTTTCCTTAAATGTTGGAAAGAGTGAAACCCTAACAGCAACAGTACTTCCAGAAAATGCAAAAAATAAAGATGTCAAATGGGAATCCAGTGATGATAGAATTGCAACTGTAACAGAGGAAGGAAAGGTAATTGCTAGAGCAAAAGGAACAGCAACAATCACAGTAAGCAGTGCAGACAATGAAACAATTAAGGATACCTGTAAAGTAACGGTGAAAGTTCCAGTAGATAAAGTGCAATTGAGTAAGACCAAACTTGTACTTGCGCCACAGAAGTCTTATACGTTGACAGCAACTCCTTTACCTTCTAACGCTAATAACAAAAAAGTAAAATGGAGTAGCAGTGATGAGAAGATTGTATCAGTATCACAAACAGGAAAAGTAACTGCCAAGAAAGTTGGAAGTGCAATTATTACCGTGAAATCAGAAGATACTGGTGTAAAGGCAACTTGTAAAGTGACAGTAAAAATTGCAGTTACCAAGGTGAAACTTAATAAAAAGAAATTAACCTTGGGATTAAAAGAAAAATTTACTTTGAAGGCCACAGTGTCTCCTTCCAAAGCAACGAACAAGAAAGTTACATGGAAGAGCAGTAAATCTAGTGTTGTATCTGTAAAGAATGGTAAGCTTACCGCAAAGAAAAAAGGAAAAGCAATAATTAAAGCAACTGCAGATGGCAAGACGGTAAAATGTACGGTGACTGTAAAAGCTGCACCTAAGAAGATCACATTAAATGCCAAGAAGAAGATCTTGAAGAAAGGTAAAACCTTCCAGCTCAAAGCAAAATTGACGAAGAATACAGCAAGTAATAAGATTACTTACAAGAGCAGTAATAAGAAGGTAGCAAAGGTGTCTTCAGCAGGCAAGATCAAGGCATTGAAGAAAGGGCGGGCAACGATTACAGCTACCACATTCAATAAGAAAAAAGCAACAATTAAGATTACAGTAAAATAATAAAATAGGGTATTGCCCAATTATTGATGAGAATGGTTGGGCAATACTTTTTTTATAGGAAAGTCCTTTAGATTTCCTATAAGATTAAAATTATCGCACTTCCGCGGATTGGAGAATCCATCTACGTTTACAAGAAGTGATTAAAACAAATTTATCTCATTGTAGTCTAATATCTGATTGAGATAAAATATCCTAGTATTCTTAAATTATAATTTTTTCTTTATACAAAATGATTAAGATGAAAAATATTTTAAATTTATATCTAAAAAATTAACCAATTTAAAGGTTATAATATTTTAAAAAAATAAAAAATTATACAAAAATCATAAAAAATCAAATTGAATTCGTAATTTCATTACATTATAATTAAGAATATCAGATGAGATTGTCAAAAGTGTAATGTGGTCAATGAGTTACATTTGACATTTGAATCAGCACGGAAAATCAAGTTTATTTCAAGAAGGGAGAAACAGAATGGAAAAAAGAGAAAAAGAGTTTTTTGGTACACGATACCGAACTGACAAAAGGAAAAAAGAACGATTTTGTTCCCTAAAAAAGACAACAGCCGCAATTTTAGCGGCAGTGATGTGTGTAACAAGTCTTCCATCCGGCAGTTTTGACACTGTTATGGCGGCGGCACCAGCAAATCGGCAGGATCCTTCCATTGTCTATTATGTGGATTGTGGTGATTATGTAGTAAATACGGTTGGTGAGGGAGAACAGTTCGGAACACACAATAGTGTTACTGATCAAGTCTATAAGGAAGATCCCCAGACTGGTTACAAATGGGGAATTGTGGATGTCAATTATGAATATACCGGAAAGCATCCACAAACAGGTGAGACTGTTGTAAATCCAGTTACTCCTGATAATGGCGGAGTTTATACACCAAATACCTGGGCATATGAACAGCTTGAACCAGGAAAAAAAGATTATCCCAAAACAACCACAAATCGTTATTCTAAAAATTTCTATGAAAAAAGCATAGCGGAACGTTTTGTAGATTATGAATTTGAGTTGGAAGCGGGCACTTATGAGGTGACAGTAGGATGTGTCAATCCCTGGGGCTGTGCGAATACTCCTGTAGTTAAGACAGTTTTGGAAAAGGAAAAATCAGAGACCATCTTATCAGAAAATAATTTCAGCGTACCAAATAAAGGGACTGCCGAGGCAGAAGGCACTGTAAATGTGCCTGCAGGTGGAGATAAGCTCACTGTGGATGTCAGAGGTACAGGTCAGGAAAATCTTTGTGTCAATCTGGCTTATATTCTGATTCGATCTATCAAGGCAGGTGAGACAGAAGATGAGAGAAAGATCAGAAAAGATCTGGAAGCCTTAGAATTACCAGAAAGAGCGACAGAAAATTTAAATCTGCCAAGTAAAGGTGAGAATGGCAGTAAAATTACTTGGAAAAGTTCTAATACCACAATTATTACAGATGATGGTAAGGTGACAAGACCACAAACAGGGCAGGAAGTAAATGTAACCTTAGAAGCAACTGTAAGCTTTGGCTCCGCCCAGCCTCAAAAGAAAAAGTTTACCATCAAAGTTGCCCCCAAAAAATATCAGCCTATAGATCGAGAAGATAATTATGTGGTATATTTTGTGGATTGCGGTGATTATGTGGTAGATACAGTCAGTAAAGGAGATCAGTTTGGAACCCACAACAGTGTCACTGATCAGGTTTATGGCGAAGATCCAAAGACGGGCTATCAATGGGGAATTGTAGATACTGTCAGCGATCCATTGAAAAATGACAGTCACAACAAAGGCGGCGCCTTTACAGATAATACCTGGCCATTTGAAGAAAATGAAGCAAACAAAGATGTTCCCAAGACTAGTTCCAATCGTTATACAAAAAATCAGTTTGAGGGCGGTATCAAAGAGCGTTATCTAGATTATAAATTTGAACTGGAAAATGATAAATATGACGTCACAGTCTGTTGTGTCGATCCTTGGAAAGTATCACAATCTCCAAATGTCTATCTGAACTATGGCAAAGAAAATCAGGTGACAATGAAAGAAGGATTGGACGCCACTTCAAATGAAGTTGTTAAAAAGACAGTGGATGTAAAGGATGGGGAATTGACGGTAAATGTAAGAGCTGCTGGAGACAAAAATAAAGCCATCAATCTTGCCTACATCCTGATTCGCAAATATAAGGAGATGACACCAGAAGAACTGGAAGCTGACGCTAAGAAAAGAGTGACTAATGATCATGCTGCCTTAACTTTGGAACATACAGAACTTGCCGCTGATATTAATTTGAAAAAAGAAGGTGAAAATGAAACAACGATTACCTGGAAGAGTTCTAATGAGTCAGCATTGACTAGTACTGGTAAAGTGACAAGGCCGGCAGCAGGCAGTGCAGATATTTCTCTCACTCTAACTGCAACGATCTCATATGAATATGGCGATTATAAGTATTCTATGGATAAGAAGTTTGATGTTAAGGTGCTTGCAGAGAGTGATATGCAAGATCTCCAGGAATTTGCGCTCTCAGATGTGGAAATTACTGAAGATTATTATAATAATGTGACAGAGAAAGATGTTGAATTTTTGAATAAATTTGACCCAGACAGACTGTTATATAATTTCCGTCTCACTGCAGGCTATAGCGCTTCTGAGATCCAACAATTTGATGTACATAACAATGGTACAGGCGCATCTTCCCCTTATCCGGGCGGATGGGAAAACAGCAGAATTGGCGGACACACTCTGGGACATTATCTTGCAGCAGCAG
Source organism: Lachnospiraceae bacterium (assembly GCA_910575005.1). GTDB lineage: Bacteria > Bacillota > Clostridia > Lachnospirales > Lachnospiraceae > Petralouisia. The sequence goes on from CAJTCL010000013.1 coordinate 27,051, forward strand.
CACAGGCAATTGCAAATGGCTATGGCAAGGAAAAAGGTGCAGATGGCCTTACCTTAGAGCAACGTTTAAATTATATAATTGACGAATTAAAAGTGTGCCAGGATAAGCTGGGCACAGGATATATTTTTGGAGCAACCCTGGCAAGCCAGAGTGATCCAGAACGCCAGTTTAATCTTTTGGAAAAAGGTGACACAAGAGATACTTGGGTACCTTGGTACACCATGCATAAGATTGTCAATGGTTTGATTGAAACCTATAAATTGACAGGCAACAAAAAAGCGCTCACAGTAGTGGAATCTTTGGGCGAATGGGTTTACAACAGGACTTCTAAATGGGACACTAATATCCAAAACAAAGTTTTAGGTGTAGAGTATGGTGGGATGAATGACTGTCTCTATGAAGTATATAAGTATGCAAAAAAAGATGGCTATGCAAATGCCGATCATTTTAAGACAGCAGCACATTGGTTTGATGAAGTAGATTTATTTGAAAAGATTCTCGCAGGAACCAAAAATTATTTAAATGGACGTCATGCCAACTGTACAATTCCCAAATTTATGGGCGCCTTGAACCGCTATCGAGCGTTGAAGGATGAGGGAAACGAAGAAAAATATCTGCAGTATGCAGAAGCGTTCTGGACTTTGATCACAGAAAAGCATACTTACATCACAGGCGGAAACAGTGAATGTGAATTTTTCGGCGCCGATAATGTGTTAGACGCAGAGAGATCTCACTGTAACTGTGAGACATGTAATACCCATAATATGTTAAAATTAACCAGAGAATTATACCGCATTACAGGCGATAAGAAATATGCAGATTACTATGAGACCACCTTTATCAATGCTATTATGGCTTCTGTGGATGAAAAGACTGGTATGACTACCTACTTCCAGCCAATGGCAACTGGTTTCTTTAAAGTATATTGTAACCCTGATCTCGAAAAAAATTATTTCTGGTGCTGTACTGGAACAGGACTTGAGAACTTTACCAAGTTGGGAGATAGTTTTTATTATTATGCAGGTGATAAACTGATTGTCAATCAATATACTAGTTCCAATGTTATCTGGAAAGAGAAAAATGTAACACTGAAACAGGAGACAAATATTCCAATCAGCAATCAGGCAAAATTTACAGTCGGATTTCTGGGTGGAAAGACTAGTGAAGTGTTTGATCTTCGCCTTAGAATACCAGATTGGGTAAAGGGTGATGCCGTTATAAAAATAAATGGAACAAAGCAGAATGTTATCATCAGTAACGGCTATGCAGTGTTGAAAAGAACTTGGAAAAATGGAGATGTTGTGGAAATCTCACTGCCACTGGGAATACAAGCCTATACACTGCCGGATAATGCTGGAACCGTCTATGGATTTAAGTATGGTCCGATCGTTTTGGCGGCAGAGCTTGGCAGAGATAATAAGATGGGAACTTATCAGGTGGGAGTTCAGTGTGATGTCTGCGAGACTAAGATTGTAAATGGAGAGGAGAGGACATCTCACAATGGTTATGGCTCTACTTCCAATCAGGGAACCTTAAACTCTGAGACTTTAAATATTCAAAATGATGTGTCAGTGTCAGAATTTATGGAGAACATCGAGGATTATCTGGTAAGGGATGGTAATTCTTTAAACTTTACACTCAAGGGTACAGATTGGGGCGGAAGTGAACCTTTGAAGTTTACACCATACTATAAGATTACAGATCAAAGATATGGTATTTATTGGCTGTTTGCAGGTGAAGATCCAGCAGAGATTCAAAAACGAATTCTAGAAACCAAAGAGAAAGGCCGTGATGCCAATGTATATCTGGAGGGTGTTGGTATTGGTTACGGCGCACAGACTGAGGGAGATGACAACAATTATCCTCATATTAAGAATGAAGGAACAGGATCTGTCGGAGATATGGGCAAACTGACCCGTTATGCAAAGGCAGGTGGAAGCTTCTCTTACTTGTTTAAAGTAGATAAAAATAAGACAAATTATCTCAATTGCCAATATTCCAAGGAAGACAATGGCAAGACAATGGTAATTAAAGTTGGAGATACAGTCATTGCAGAAGATAAATTAAATTATGATGATGTGGGAACGCTCTATAAAGTGAAATATGAGATTCCAGCGGCGGCGATAGATCAGGCAGTGAAATACGAGAAAAAAGATAACACGACAGGTAAAACACAGATTCAAGATGTCATTCGTATTTCCTTTAGCGGGGCAGCAGGGGAAGAATCGCCTAAGCTGTATGAATCAGCTTATACAAGTACCAATTATGACAACAATGCAGGGATTGATAAATTTATCTCTAACATAGGAACTGTGAAAAAGACAGGAGCTGCAGATTACCGCTTGGAAGTACCTGTAGATACAGAACAAGTGCAGATTAAGACAGATTTGGCAAATAAATATGGCTTGTTATATATGGATGATGTTCTCACTGATGACAGCAAGATGAAAAAGATTGTATTGAAAGACACAGAGACAGTAATTAATATCCGAGTGTTTGCAGAAGATCATCAGACAAAGGCAGATTATAAGCTTACAATTGTCAAGAAAAATAGCAATACGAATCCAACAATGATACATGTAAAAAGTGTAACCATAAGCCCCAAAAAGAAATCTCTGTCTGTAGGAGAGACCTTGCAGTTAAAACACACAGTAGCGCCGGCCAATGCTTCAAATAAAGGAGTTACTTATAAGACCGACAAATCCAGTGTGGCAGCAGTAAATGCTTCCACAGGAAAAGTAACTGCCAAGAAAGCAGGAAAAGCGAAAATTACAGTGATGAGCAAGGAGAATAACAAAATTAAGGCAGTTTGTGAGATCACAGTGAAGAAGCCTTCTATTACAATTACCGGAAAATCTGAGGTGGCAAAGGGAAAATCTATCAAACTTAAAGTAAATTATAAAAATGTAAAGGGCAAAGTAAAATGGTCCATAAATTCTAAATCTAAAAAATATGCCACTTTAAAGAGCAAAGGCAAGACAGCAACAATCAAAGCTAAGAAGAAAGTTGGAAAAGTAAAAGTAACGGTTAAAGTTGGCAATGTGAAAAAGAGCAAGACCATCCAGGTAGTAAATCCTGTGAAGAGTATAAAATTAAATGCCAAGAAAAAAACGCTGAGTGTGAAAAAGACATTTAAACTCAAAGCAGTGATTGGACCTAAAAATGCAACCAACAAGAAAGTAACCTATAAATCCAGCAATAAAAAAGTGGCAGCAGTGAATTCTTCTGGTAAAATAACCGCAAAGAAGAAGGGAAAAGCGACAATCACTGTCACCAGTAAATCTAATCCAAAGGTAAAAGCAAAGTGTAATATTATTGTGAAATAAGAAAATAGTTATAAAAAAATCCCCTTATGTAGATTTTGGTTATATGCCTTGTCTACTTAAGGGGAATCATATTGTTAATCACAACATCTGCCTTTTTTAATATCTGTCAATTTTAAAGATATCAAAGTCTCCATAATAATCTATGTTATAATTTTAAACCGCGATAGCGGTTGAGACAGGCATAGATTTCTTGTTTTCTGGGAAGGGCAAATCCTCCGGGGATATAACTGCCGCTGCAAATACCAGAAATTCCCTTTTGATTTAAAATCTGACATAAATATTCTGCAGCATCGCCTAAAGTGTGAGTTCCATCAAAGAAATGAAGTTGTGCATATTTCATAAGTTGTCCTAAGGTATTGAGTTGTTCGCTGTCTGTGAGTTGTTCTACATACCTAAGATCTATTGTTTCCCGATTGATCAAAATCGAATCTTTGCCTTGTGTCTTAATTTTAATACGGTCATTTTTGCAGAAGGGGAGATCTTTTTTTACAGGTCTTATATAGTTTGGTTTCTCACTGACAGAAGCAGGTTCTTCTGCAAGTGGGAAGGAAGCAGCCTCCTGTTTGGCAAAATCAGTGATGTCTTTTGGAAGATAATGATCCATCTGAATAATACAATCTGCTTTGTGGAAATAAGAGCCAGAGCTGCCTGCCACAAGAATCGTGGAAACTCCATAATTTTCAAAAAGTTCTGTCACACGATCAATGAAAGGAGTGATCGGCTCTGAATCGCGATGTACCACGCGCTGCATCAGTTCATCGCGAATCATAAAATTAGTGGCGCTGGTATCTTCGTCAATCAAAAGTAGTTTGCTTCCTGTTTCCATTGCCTCGATCACATTCGCTGCCTGGGAAGTGCTGCCGCTGGCATCTTCCGTGCAGAAATGAATGGTATCTTTCTGATTGGGAAGATTATTGATAAACATAGAGATATCCACTTGTTTAATACTTCTGCCATCTTCTGCCCGTATTTTCATAGCACTGTTATCTGTGATCACATATTCTCTGCCATCTCCAGCAATATGATTGTAGACCCCAAGTTCCAGAGCTTTTAAGAGGGTGGATTTTCCATGATAACCTCCACCTACCACCAGAGTGATACCCTGTGCAATACCCATACCAGTAAGTTTTCCGTAATAAGGCAGTTTTAGTGTCACTTCCATAGATTTTGGAGAATGGAAACGAACTGCATTTTTCATAGGACGGTCAGAAACACCAGTTTCTCTGGGAAGAATAGAATCATTGGCCACAAAAGCAGCAAGCTTTAGGCGGGAGAGTTCTTGGCGAATAAATGCTTGATCTTCCGCTAGTTCCCGATTTTTCTGGACTGCTTTTGCATCCAGAGAGCGGTAATATAATGATTTTTTTACACAGCCAGGCAGAAAATCAAATAGAATTTTACACAATTCTCTGGCATTGATGGTACGTCCATTGGCCGGAAAGCCAATTTCCAAGCGCACAGACACAGAACCATTTTTGTCAAGCTCACATGCTGTGCGTTCTAGAATCTCTTGTCCACAATGACTGACCGAGAGAAGACCGCTTTTTCCTGAACCTTTTGCCTTGAAAGTAAAAGCTTGAACTTGTTTGGCAAACTGACGGATTAAGTAATCCTGTAAGGCAATCCGTTTGTGTTTTTGGTCATATAGTTCTGTAGGAAAGGCCGCCAATTTACCAGGAACTTGAACACTTACCTTGGACGGTGCAGCAAAAGGATCTCCCTGCACATGGTCGATAGACAATATATAACCCTCAAATTGCCAGCTTCCTTTGGTATCTTTGTAAGCTGGATAACCTTTATGGTCAATTCGATTTAATAATTCACGCAATTGTACAGATGTTTTCATAGGTTTCCTCCTCATTTTTTTGAAATCTTTCAATATTATACCATGAATTATGAAACAATAACATGATATGTTATTGTGACAAAGTACCAAAATCAAGTAAAAAATATTGATTTTGATATGACTTTGATACATAATGATACTGTACTATATTATTTTTTTCACGTATTTACTCTTAGTTATAGAATGATAGATATAGATCATGGAGGTACAAATGAATCAGGAATGGGAAAAACTCGGACATGACATCAGAAATATAGTGGAAGATGCAATAAATTCCCAGAATTTCACTCAGTTGAATAAAACAATCACCAATACCGTCAATGAAGCAGTAAACAGTGTGCAAAAAGGATTGTACACAGCGGGACAGGCAGTCAATGCGGCAGCGGAAAAACAGAGAAATCATCAACAGTCAGCATTTAGAAATGTTTCACAAAGAGAACAGGAAAAGGTAAATCTACAAAAAGAGAATCAGATGATTCCATTGGACAAAAAAAGGTGGGATTTATTTCAGAGAAAGACATCTGTAAAAGCAGGAGGCTTGGCGTTGATAATCTGCGGCTGCATTTTAAATGTAGGTTTGGGAATTGCTGTGGTAGTGCTGTGTATGGTATGTATCTTTTTGGGCGCATCTCCTATAGGCATTAAAATTGCATTGTCGATACTATTTCCTTTACTGATAGGAAGTGCATTTATGACCTGGAAGGGCAGCAGTATGTTGTCTGCGGTAAAGCGATATCATAATTATATTGCTGGATTGCGCGGAAGGACTTACTGCAATATCAAGGATCTTGCCGAGCAGAATGGAAAATCCATTGCATTTGTAGTAAAGGATGTCAAAAAGATGATTGAAAAAGGATGGTTTCGTCAAGGTCATTTCAATCATGAGAAAACATGCCTGATTGTAAGCCATGAGACTTATAACGAATATGAGGCATTGCAAAGGCAAAGGTTAGAACAACAAAGGCAGGAACAAATACAGAACCAGGAAAATATCATTCGAGCGCAAGAGTACAGAGGAGATCAAAGACTTCAGAAAGTAATAGAAGAGGGACAACAATATATCCACAGAATCAGAGCTTGCAGTGAAAAAATTTCTGGCCAGGAAATCTCTAAAAAGATCTCTCATATGGAGATGTTAGTACAAAAAATTTTTGACAGAGTAAGACAGGATCCCAATTCTCTGGATGATATTGGCAGAATGTTTGAGTATTATCTGCCTACTACAGTTAAATTGCTAGAGGCTTATCAGCAGCTTGATAGTCAGCCAGTACAGGGAGAAAATATTCGATCTTCTAAAATGGAGATTGAACAGACATTAGATACCTTGAATGACGCGTTTGAGCGGTTATTGGACAGTCTGTTTGAAGAGATTGCATGGGATGTATCATCAGATATTTCTGTGCTTCATACAATGCTTGCCCAGGAAGGGCTTGTTGGAAATGAATTTGAAAGGAGCAATACATGAGCGAAGAATTTACAGAATTTACAGAAACACCTACTTTAACCTTAGAGCCATTTGAACAGAAGGCTCCCGTATCAGAGATAAAACAGCAAAAAGCGGAACCAGCATGGGATGATAGTATGCTCTCTGAGGAAGAAAAACGCTTGGTAGATCAGTTTACAAATCAGATTGACTTGCACAATTCTAATATTATTCTTCAGTATGGGGCAGGTACACAGAAGAAAATGGCAGATTTCTCCGAGAAAGCGCTGGCCAATGTACAGACCAAGGATTTGGGGGAGATTGGTGATCTCATTACAGGTGTAGTCACAGAACTAAAGGGTTTTGACGCAGAGGAGGAAAAGGGATTTCTTGGATTCTTTAAAAAGTCCACACAAAAATTAAGCGTCTTAAAGACCAAATATGATAAAGCGGAGACTAATGTCAATAAGATTGTCAAGGTATTAGAAGGTCATCAAGTACAGCTTATGAAAGATTCTGCAATTTTGGATAAAATGTATGAACAGAATAAGGTGTATTTTAAAGAGTTATCCATGTATATTCTTGCTGGAAAAAGAAAACTTGAACAAGTGAGAAGTACAGAACTTGCAGCTTTAGTGGAAAAGGCGAGAATTTCCGGTCTGCCAGAAGATGCACAGGAAGCAAACGATCTTGAGGCACTCTGTAACAGATTTGACAAAAAAATTCATGACTTAGAATTAACACGCATGATTTCCATTCAGACAGCGCCACAGATTCGTTTGGTACAGAATAATGACACGATTATGGTAGAGAAAATCCAATCTACCATCGTAAATACAATACCTCTGTGGAAAAGTCAGATGGTTTTGGCAATGGGTGTGGAACATTCTGCCCAGGCAGCCGCAGCACAGCGCGAGGTGACGGATCTTACCAATGAATTACTCAAGAAAAATGCCGAAAAATTAAAAATGGCTACCATTGAGACCGCACGGGAATCTGAGAGGGGCATTGTAGATATGGAAACGCTTCGTATCACCAATGAATCCTTAATTACCACGTTGGATGAGGTGATGCGCATCCAAAAAGAAGGTAAGGAGAAGCGCAGAGAGGCAGAACAGGAGATTCAGCGTCTAGAAGGGGAGTTAAAGACAAAATTATTGCAGATACAGGGATGACAAAACAAAGAGATGCAATGTATATCTAAAGCCTGATCAATGGAAAGAGAAATGACAGAAATTGTTACAAAATAAGAAATGAGGAATGGAAGATGCAGAAACGAAAAGAGTACAACAACGTTGTCAGTAAAATGTTAGGGCAGGGAATCTGGATCTCTCTGTTTATCTTTATAGTTAGTATTTTGTTTTCATTAAATGTACAGGCTGCAGATCGTGTTCCCTCAATTGTCAAAGCTCAGCTAATTAACAATCAAGATATTGAACTTTACTGGAGTGAGGAAGTGACAGGAGCGGGATGGGTGGAAAGCAAAAATGTAAATGGCAGTCTTCTTGTGCAGGAGCAGAATTATGCTGTCACTGTGGCTGGCATAGAGAATCCTATCTATTATTATTGTTTTGCAGATCAGAACAATTATGAGTACAAAGGTGTTGTATATTACAATACAAGGAATAGTCACTATCCTCAGAATCCCGACAGCCCCAAGACGACAATACGGCTTACAAATCCGATTACAAATTTGAATGATCTGCCAGAGATTAAAGTGCAGATTAAGAAAGATAGAATCAAAAGTAAATCAGGCGTGTCTGTGCCAGAGCAGACGATTACCGTAAATGCTTATCAGCCCTTCTATCAAAAAGAAATTACTTTAGATTGTGGCGTGAAGATTTTAGGGACTGCCAATGTTAAAGAGGAAGCTATGACCACTGCAGAATCAATGTTAAATATTCTTCTTGCCAATCAAGATGTTGCAAAACGTATGGGAGAAGCAGGTTGTATGCTGGGTATTTATGGGGAAGGTGAAATCGCCTATGATATTCCAGAACATCGTTTTGAGTACGATGAGGCTTATCTATATGTGGAAGGTTTTGGCGGTACACAACTAGCCTCAATTAAGGATGCCAATGTTTTGCGTCTAAAGACTGGAGATTATACAACCGGATATCCAGATGAATCGATTTTAACACATGAATTTGCACATACCGTACATTCCTTTGGCCTCAGTCAGACACAACAGCAAAAGCTCTCCACGATTTATCAACAGGCAATTGCAGATGGGAAGTGGCCCAATTCTTATGCAGGATCCAATGAATATGAATATTTTGCAACTTTAAGTGCAATCTGGTTCAATGCGATGGATGATACCTTTGATGGAAACTGGGATGGTGTGCGTGGACCAATCAACACTAGGGCAGAATTGAAAGTCTATGACAGGGCAGCGTATGATTTTCTATCTACCGTTTATGTATCAGACCAATATCTGCCCTCACCTTGGGAGAATGGCAGTGTTCCTGACCATACTACCTATCCAGGAACTCAACCAGAACCAGAGCCAACGCCGGAACCGGAACCAACACCAGAACCAGAGCCAACGCCGGAACCGGAACCAACACCAGAGCCACAGCCTAAATTTTATCATGTAAAATTTGTTTACAATAATGGGAAAAAGGACAGGATAGAAAAAGTTGAGGACGGAAAAAAAGTGGAATGTCCACAGACTCCTAAGAGAAAAAAATACATTTTTAAGGGTTGGTATCTAGGAAAAAAGAAATATTCTTTCGGTTCCAGTATTAAAAAAGATATTACCTTAGAGGCAAAATGGCAGAAGGTGACAGTAAAAAAAGCCTCTTTTTCATCCTTAAAGGTGCAAAAGGGGCGAAAAGTTCTTGTAAAGATTAAAAAATTGAAAGATGCAGATGGTTATAAAATTATATATGCAAAAAATGCAAAATTTTCTAAGGGTATGAGATCAAAGTATATCAAAGCTGCAACGCTGACCATAAAGAATTTAAAGAAGGGTACATATTATTTTAAAGTACAAGCCTATAGAATTGATTCTACAGGTAGTAAAGTGATGGGAAAAGCGAGCAAAGTAAAGAAGGTGACTGTAAAAAGATAATGAATTGAGGTGGAATTTACTATGAGAAAGGACAGGAAGCACATCAGACAATGGTATAAAGATCTGAGCTTTAAGAAGAAACTTTTAAGTATTATTCTGGGTGTCTGTGTGTTTCCTGTTTTTATATTGCAGATTATTTTTACGATCATCAGTATTGCAAATATGAATAAACAGATCAATGAACAGATTCACAATAATTTGGTACAGATTTCTGAAAAATTTACCTTAAAGATAGAATCTTATCAAGATATTGTCTATCAAATCTACTCAGATAAAGCATTGATTCAAAGTTTAGAAAAATATCCCCAAGCGGGAAAAATGGAGCGTGCATATCTGTTTTATTCTTTGAATGAGAGAATGAAGCAGCTTGCAGAGAGCAAAAAAGGAATACGGACTATTAGTTTGATCTGTAAATCTGGGGAAAGTGTTACTTATGACAGTGAAAGTGGTTCTTCCTTGGATAATATCTGGCGGGATTACGAGGATTTACGCACCATAGAACCATATCAAGAGACAGCAGGTAAAAATGAAATTGTTTTGATTTCTACTATGATTATTCCCAATCAGGAAAAGACAGATATTTTGTTTTTTATGGGAAAAGAATTATATAATGCAAATAATTTGGAACAGGGTGTAATTGCTACATTGATTATTGGCATAGAGGAACAAGAATTAAATCAAGTTTGCAATGGTGCGCAGGAGCATCCAGGGAGCAGCATTACTTTTATTACAGATACGAATGGAAGAGTATTATCTTTTCCAAAGCAAAATGAAGTGGGATTTGTGTTATCTGAGCAAAAGGATGCTGTTGATTTTGTCTTATCCACTGATATTTTTCATAGTGAAAATTTACTGAGCAGTTCTTATCAGGAAGAACAGACAGGGTGGATTTTTTATAATGTCTATGACCAAGATTATATAATGAGGGATGTCAAGCCAGTTCAAATGGTATATTGGTTTCTATTAATCATAGATGCAATTGTAGTAATAGTGTTTGTTAATTCCATTAACCACTATTTTAATAATTACTTAAATAAAATTATGCAAGGCATTCAGCAAGTAGAAAAGGGGAATTTGGATGTACAGCTTGTGGTAGACCGTCAAGATGAATTTGGGCGGATTGGAGAAAATTTTAATCATATGACTGGAAAAGTAAAATCCTTAATTGCAGAGATGACAGAGATTTCTGAGAAGAAAAAACAAGCGGAAATTAAAGCTCTGGAATCTCAGATCAATCCACATTTTCTCTATAATACATTGGATGCCATCAATTGGATGGCAGTCCGCAGGGAGCAGTATGAAGTCAGCAGAATGATCAATAATCTGGGATTTATTTTGCGATACAGTATGAATCAAAGCAATGAACAGGCAACAATTTCTGAGGTTGAGGAGTGGATTAAATCTTATGTATCCTTGTATCAGCTCCGTTATGGCTATTCTTTTGAATTTCAGATTTATGTAGAAAAAGATGTGCAAAAGAAAAAAATTTATAAGCTTTTATTACAACCTATCGTGGAAAATGCGATTCTTCATGGAATCAAGGATATGGAGGATGGTTTACTGCGGGTAGATATTGCGCTGGATGAGCCGTCAAATAGGGTTCATATTATTGTCGAAGATAATGGAGTAGGAATGGAAAAGAAAAAAATCGACATTTATAATCAGAGAGAGAGGGAATGGGCAGGGAATGAGCGTATCGGATTGGCAAATATTTTCGAGCGAATTCAACTTTATTATGGGAGACAGGGGGAATGGCATATTAGCAGCGTAGAAGAAATGGGTACGATTATAGAGCTACTGCTGCCACTGGAGGATATGGAAGAAACTCAGGAGAAGGTGATAGAATGACAATTGTGATTGTGGAAGACGAGAGTGCAATCCGTGAAGGCTTGAAGGAGATGATCAGTGGAAATACTTCCCATACAGTGATTGGAACTTGTAAAAATGGTATGGAAGGAATCTCTTTTATAAAGGAAAATCAACCAGATCTGGTAATTACTGATATTCGTATGAATCAGATGGGGGGGTTGGAGATGCTTGCGAAACTCAAGGAATTGGGGATAGAAACTTTAAGTATAGTGATCAGTGGTTATTCAGAATTTGAATACGCCAGGGATGCCCTGCGTTTGGGAGTGGAAGAGTATCTGCTAAAACCTGTTTCTATTGACGCTCTACAGCAATTATTAGAAAAGATAGAAGAAAAAATTGCAAAGAATAGTCTTTTAATTGAAAAAAAACCGGAAAATTATGTGCGTGAATATTTTTTTGGTACTAAAAGAGAGCAAGTTGAGGCCGAGCAAGGTTTAAGAAACATAATTCCAGAAGAAAAGAATAAAATTTATGGAATTTTGGCGGGCTATTTTAGAAATGTAAATAAAGAACATTTCAAAGAAATAGAACATCCTTTGCGTAGTATCAAACATCAATTTTCAGCCCTCACCTGCTTGGATTCCTGTGAGGAATCTACTTATTTGCGAATCATGATTCTAAAAGGAAGTGAATATCAAATCAAACAATTTACAGAAGCATTTGACAGTTTGGTGAAATTTGATTATCAGATGCAGAGGCAGGAAATGCCGTGGGCAATGGAATGCTGCACTAATATTTCAGATTGGAAAGAGAGTTTTGAAAATGTGAAAAAAATGCTCGCTGGGTGTCTTGGAAAAGGATGTTTTAAATTATTTTCTTCTGAAGATTTTTCCGAGCAAGAATACCAGGAACTTTCTTATCCAATGCAGGCAGACCGTAAAGTTTTGTCGGCTCTTGAGAGAGGAAATTATCCGCAGGTCAAAGATGAGATTGATCGATTCTTACAGCAGATTGTATGTGAAAAATATCGGGCAAAGGAAATAAGGCGTGTGGCTTTAAAGCTTGTTACCAGGATGATGGATATCGCAAAAGAAATTAATCGCAAAGCATATGAAAAAATGAAGGAGCAGGATAATCTAAAAGAAGTACTTTCAGCATATACCAAAGAGGAGTTACAGAGAATTTTATATCAAGTGGGAAAACTGATCTGCGAAAAGAATAAAAAACAGGGAATCAGCAACTATACCATAAATCGTACACTTGAATATGTTGAGACACATTTTAAAGAGGGTATCACGCTTGAAAAAACAGCGGAGGTGTTGAATATTACGCCAGAATATCTTAGTATGCTCTTTAAACGGGAAATGGGAATGAATTTTTCAGTATTCCTAAAAGAGTTTCGAATCAGACAGGCGAAACGACTGCTAAAATCAACAGATTTGAAAATATATGAGATTGCGCAGGAATGTGGTTACAGCAATTCAAATTATTTTACAAAGGTCTTTAAAGAAGTGACTGGAATTTCACCGGCTGAATATCGGTAGAATGAGGTAAATATTTATGAAAAGGGATTTTTTTAAATTTTTCGTGTTATTATTCCTGATGGGATTCGTAGGATGTGGGGATAAAAACATGGAAGAAGCACAACAGGAGGAGCCAGAAGAAGTACAAAAATTGATGCTCTGGTCTTATTGTGAGACAGAAACACAACAGGAAGGATTGGATAAATTAGTTCAAGGATTCAATGAATCTCAGGATAAATACCAGATTTCTTGGGAATATGTGCCTATGATAGATTTTAATAAGAAATTAACATTTTCTGCGTCACGTGATGATTTTCCAGATTTAATGTTAGTAGATAATTCTGATATGGAGAGCTTGATAAAGATTGGGCTGCTCGCAGATCTCACAGAATCTTTGGCAGGAAAAATTTCTAAAGAGGAATATTATTCTGAAGTATGGAAGTCCGTAGAATATCAGGGACAATATTATGGGATTCCCTTTAGTTGTCATAACACCGCAATTATTTACAATAAACAGATGTTTCGGGAAAAAAAAATCAATGTTCCTGCGACATGGAGTGATTTTAAACGTGTGGCGCTTGAAGTTACCAAGGGGGGAAGCAGGGCTCGTTATGGATTTGCGATGCCAGCAGCCAGTGGAGAGCAGGTGGCCTTTCAGTTTATGCCCTGGATTCTTTCTACTGGTGTTAGCGGACAAGAATTGGCTGATGAAAAAGTGTTGGATGCTTTTCGCCTGATCGATCAGCTTTTGAAGGATAAGAGTATGCCCAATGATTGTATGAATTGGAGTCAAAATGACGTTACCAGAAGTTTTTTGGCAGGGAGAGTGGCAATGATACAAAATGGCCCTTGGGCGCTGCAGGAGCTTGAAAACTTAGGAATTGACTATGGCGTTTTTGAACTTCCTGCGTATGTCTGTCAGGGAATTGTTCTGGGTGGTGAAAATTTAGCGGCAGTGGAAGGAAAGAATCTGGAAGGGGCTGTGGCATTTATGGATTATTACAATCAGGAAGAAGTGATGGAAGAGATCTGTCAGGTTACTCGAAATATCCCACCTAAACGAGAGTTAGCAAAGGATTTTGGAGAGAAAAATCCTGATTATCAGGTATTTGTAGACCAGATGGAGAAGGGAATCAGCATTACTTCTGTCAATGATTGGAAAAATGTATGTCAAGCAATTTCGGATAGTCTTAATAAAATGTTTGGCAGTGAATATAATATGCGGCAGATATGGCAGCAATATAAGGATGAAATTTTAAGATAGTATAACTTTATTATTTAGAACCTCATAAAAATAGAGATTTAGACTTTTCAAAAGGAATAAATATTTGTTTCCTTGAGGGGATAATTTTCCAAGCCAAAGATTGTAAGCCTTGTTGGGGGTGTATGATTTTTTTCGATGGAATCTCTATGGCTTAATGTTCTGAACAGATAAGATAAATTTATATATTCGGTTTAAAATATGAGAGTAAGCATAAAAAATTACTATATGAAAATGACTTCTAAAAAAATATACTTAAAGTTATTAAGGGTGAAGCTGTTCATTCAAAAAATTTGGATAGAGGCTCACAAATAAAAAGGAGGTTATATTTTATGAGAAGAGGAAAACAGCTGATTCAAAAGTTGTTGGCATCTATTCTCTCACTGGCGCTTGTGCTGACTGGTGTAATTCCGCAAGGAATGTCTTTTGTTCAGGCAGCAGGGCAGACAGAGGATGGGCTTATTCTGTATTATGATTTCGATCTGCAGAATAGTTTTGCCACAGAGATCAATGATGTTTCTGGAAATTTAAATTCCGGTCATCTGAGAAGAGTTAGCGGTTCAGTGGAAGGAAGCTACTCCATTGACAATGTTAATATCTATGGAAAAAGGGTTAAGGCTTTGTCATTACCAGGTGGAGCAGATGGTTCTTATCTGCAATTGCCAGAGGGCATCTTAAATGGAAAAAATGCTGTTACAATCAGTATGTGGGTGAAGCTGACCACAGACACGGGTTATCAGAGAATCTGGGATTTTGGAACAGGTACCGATAAGTATATGTATCTGTTATCAGATGGCGGAAATGAGGGGTTTGAAGGTTATGCCTCAGCGATCACCGTTAATGGATGGAGCAATGAGAAAGGTATCTCAAAAGGACCAGATAAGAATATTGACAAAAATCGCTGGGTGCTCACAACAGTAGTTATGGACGGCGCCAAGATGTCTCTGTATGAAAATGGTGAACAGATCGGAGAGACAAAGGATACTGGACTTACTGTAAATGCATTGGAGAATACTACCAATAATTATATTGCTTATGGCCAGTTTGGAGATGCTCCCACAAAAGGTCAGTTTGCAGAAGTAAAGATCTACAATAAGGCACTGACAGCAGCGCAGATCAAAGAGATGTATTATGTGGATGATGCAGGTATTGTATCAGCGGATGAAGGAGATCTTGATTTGGGAGATACCTCTTCTGTCACAGAAGATATTGATCTTCCTGAGAAGGGCGTCAATGGATCTGATATTACTTGGAGCAGTGAGAATACTGCTGTAGTAATTGAAGGAAACAAATTGGCTAAGGTGACAAGACCTGCTAAGGGTCAGGAAAATGTCAGCGGAACTATTACCGCCGAGATTACATACAATCAGGCTAAGGCTGTGAAAAAATTTGATGTCACAGTACTTGCAGAATATACAGAACAGCAGATTTTAGATCATGATGCAGATGCAATTAGGAAATCATTAGGTGATCTGACAGCGATCATGAAGGATTTTGAACTACCAGCTGACGGGGAGTGGGGTTCTACTGTGACCTGGGAGAGCACTAACCCTGCAATTAAGATTGAAAATGGCGTGGCCAAAGTTACCAGGCCAGAGGTTGGCACTCAGAATGCAGTTGGAAAATTAAAAGCAGTTCTCACTTCTGGCACAGAGAAGAAAACTCTGGAACTGGATACTACTGTAATTGCAAAGCGTGAAGCTGCTACCATTAAGGATGTAGAGGAGATCAATGTTACCACATTGAAGGGAAAGAGTCCTGTGCTTCCAAACTATGTAAAGGTGACATATTCCGATAATACTACCAACAAATTAAAGACAATTTGGCCGGAATTGATTGAAGAATCAAAATATGCAGCAGCAGGAACTTTCACAGTGGAAGGTACGATTGTCGGCGAGACCAAGAAGATTACAGCTAATGTCACTGTTTTAGATCAGGCAGAGGAAGCAAAAACAGCAGTTTCCCAGAGTTTTGATTTAAATGATCTCTCTCTGGATAAGATTGGGGAAAATGGTTCTATTTTAACACAGAATCGTGACAGAGACATTGAGTATTTGAAGTTACTGGACAATAAGCGTATGCTTTACAATTTCTACAAGACCTTCGGACAGACAGAGAAGATCAAAGATGTAGAGCCTATGGGCGGTTGGGATGCACCGACAGGACTTCTGCGCGGACATTCCACTGGACATTATATGTCAGCATTGGCTCTGGCTTATGCATCGACTGGTGATGCCGAAATTAAGGCAAAACTGGATGAGATGGTACATGAGCTTCGTGAACTGCAGAAGTTGTCAAAGGGAGATCCTAAGGCGTTTGTCTCCAAGGGTGTAGATCAATCTCTGTGGAGTACGAATCCAGAAGAATGGGGTGAGGGTTTTGTAAGCGCTTATTCTGCAGATCAGTTTGCATTATTAGAGAAATATACACCATATGCACAAATTTGGGCACCATATTATACACTGCATAAATTGATGGCTGGATTTATTGATGCTTATACATACACTGGCAATCAGGAAGCATTAGATACAGCTAAGGCACTTGGAAAATGGGCTTATAACCGTCTTAGCGGCTGTACACAAGAACAGCTTTCTAAGATGTGGGATATGTATATTGCAGGTGAGTTCGGCGGATTTAATGAATCTATGGCACAGCTCTATGTATATACTGGAGATGAAGACTTCTTAAAGGGTGCGAAATTATTTGATAATACGAAATTCTTTAATAACTTGGCAAAGAATGTAGATGACATTCAGAAACGGCATGCAAATCAGCATATTCCTCAGATTATCGGGGCAATGGAAATGTATGAGGCAACCGTGAAAAAGGGAACACCAGAGGTATATTATTTTGATATTGCACAGAATTTCTGGAAAATGGTAGTCTCCCGTTATGCATATTCCATTGGAGGCGTAGGTACTGGAGAGAAATTTACGGATCCTTATCAGCAGGCAAACAGCATTGCAGGAACCACAAACTGTGAGACTTGTGCAGCATACAATCTTCTTAAGCTCACAAAGATGCTGAACAATTATGATCCAGACAATGCAGAATATATGGATTATTATGAGCGTACACTCTATAATCAGATTCTTGCTTCTCAAACACCAAATGTCACAAGTGACATGCACAATGGAACTACTTATATGCTTCCAATTGGTCCAGGTTCTACAAGAAGTTATGGCGGCGATTATGATTCCTTCTCCTGCTGCCACGGTACCGGAATGGAGAATCACGTAAAATATCAGGAAGCAGCATATGCTAAGACAGAAGACACTTTATATGTAGGATTATATTTGCCAACCACTCTTACGTGGGAGGAGAAGGGTGTGAAAGTAGTGCAGGAAACCACTTTCCCATCTGACAGCACAAAGCTGACCGTTTCCGCATTGGAAGGAAAGACAGCACAAGAATTTGCTATGAAGCTGCGTGTTCCTTATTGGGCAACAAAAGGCTTTGATGTAAAAGTAAATGGAACTGCCCAGAATGTAAAGGCAGAGACCAGCAGTTATGTTACTTTGGAAGGAATTAAGGCAGGAGATGTAATTGAGATTACTATGCCTTGGGATCTGCATCTTGACAAGACACCAGATAAGATTGGAAAGTCAACTGTGGCAAGCGTAATGTATGGTCCATTGGTTATGGCTGCACAGAATGAAAGTACTGATTGGAAAACTTTAGTATTATCCAGCAATTTGTCAGATTCTATTAAGATTGGAACAAATGAGAAAAATGGATTCCCAACTTTAACAGCGAATGGTCTTAATTTTGCACCAATGTTTGCTCCAGAGTATGCAACACAGGCATATCATGCATACTTTAAGGTGATTACCGATGATGACGGGGGCAATTGGTATGAAGTAAAACTGACCAACAATACACCAAAGAACGGAACCTTCAGTGCGGACGCTGATATGGTAAAGGAAGGCGGAAACCTTGTAATTACCATAGCTCCCAATGAGGGATATATGGTAAAGAATTTAACTATCAATGGCGTGAAGGTGGAAGTAGGCAATGCAACCAGTTATACCGTTGAGAATGTAAAAGAAAATCTTGTGATTGAGGGAAGCTTCCGTTTGATCAATCCTCCGACGCCAGATCCAGAGCATTTGGAGTATTCCGCAGAGGTATCTTCTGATTATACAGCAAGTTGGGAGAATTTGGACGGAATCAAGACTGACTGGGAACCAACAAAATCAAAAGATGGTACCAATAAGGGCTGGGGTAATTGGGCACAGAACGCAGGCAGTGAGCACTATGTACAGTATGACTGGGACAGGGAAGTAAAGATGAATCGCTTCGATATCTTCTGGTATGACGATGGAGGCGATACAAGAATCCCAGCCAGTTTAAAGATTATGTATCTGGCAGCAGATGGAACTTGGAAAGAAGCAAATATGACAACCAAGTTTGAAGATATCTTAGAATTAGATAAATATAATATCATTCTCTTTGACGAGATTACCACTACAGCTGTAAAATTGGTACTGACAGTACGAGAGGATGCTGCAGCAAATGGTATCTATCGCTGGAAAGTGAGTCATAAGGGTTCTGAAAAGCCAGTAGAGGTAGATAAAAAACTATTAAAGACGGCAATTGACTCAGCAAAAAAGAAGGTTGAGAAGGAATATACTGCTGCAAGCTGGAAGCGTTTAAAAGAGGCACTTGACAAAGCAACAAAAGTATACGATAATAAAACTGCAACACAAGATGAAGTCGACAATGCAGTACAGGATTTGAATGCTGCAATTAGAAATTTAGTAAAAGTTACAGTACCACCTGTGTCAACTGTAAAGCCAGGAAAACCATCTTCTGTCAAGGCTACATGGACAGGTAAGAAGAATATTAAGATCACTTGGAAGAAAGCATCTAAGGCAGATAAATATTTGGTATACCGTTCTTATAAGAAATCTTCTGGTTATAAGAAGATTGCAACTGTAAAGAAGACAAAAACATCTTATACTGATACAAAGGCGTCAGCAGGAAAGACTGTATACTATAAGGTGATTGCCTACAAAGGAAAGACCAAAGGTTCCTTCAGTAAAGTAGCCAGTGCGTTTAAGCTGAAAGTGGCTTCTAAATTAAAGGTGAAAGCGAAAAAGCGTAATGTGACAGTTAGTTTTGCTAAAGTTACGAAAGCTTCTGGTTATGAGATTTACCGCTCTAATAAGAGCAAAGGAAAATATAAGAAGGTTGCAACGATCAAAGCTGGTAAGGCTAAAACCGTGAAGAAAACCTTCAAGAAAATGAAGAAAGGCACTTACTACTTTAAAGTAAGAGTTTACAAGACTTCTGGTAAGAAGAAGATCTGTACCGACTACACAAAAGTGGTCAAAATAAAAGTCAAATAGGTTATATTCGTTATATCCCTTCTTTATAAACATGCAAGAGCCCTCTGCCTGATCCCGGCGGAGGGTTTTTGCATGAAAAAAATTTTTATTTGATAAAAATAGAAAAACAGACATTTGATATAGGAAATAATATACAAAAAACTATATCAGATGTCTGTTTTTTTGTGCATAAGATGAAAATTAGTTTAAAATATTACATAAATGTTAAATTATTGATATAGGAAATGAAAAACAGCCCCTGTAAAATGGAGTTACCGAAATCGTATTAATTTATAAAGAAAGGGTGAAAGTATGAAGAAAAAACAAATTGTGGGGCTGTTGCTGGTGTTGTCTCTGTCAGTCACCACAGCAAGTACATCAGTGCTGCCCGCTTATGCGCAGGCATTGAATAGCAGCACGAAAGGAACGGAAATGGAGCTTGCTGATGGCAGAACAGAAGATCTCACAGATATGTCGTTGAGTGCAGCTGTCAGCTCTAATTTTACTGCAAGCTGGGAGAATTTGGACGGAATTAAGACAGATTGGGAACCACAAGCATCCAGTGGTCAGGCAACCAAAGGCTGGGGAAATTGGGGCGTAGACAAAGAACAAAATCCAGTTCATTATGTACAGTATGATTGGGATGCTGCCATAACTACAAGTCAAATGCAGATCTATTGGTATGATGATGGAGGCGGAACCAGAGTTCCAGCGACCTTTGAGATTCAGTATAAGAATGGTGAAGGAGAATGGCAGACGGCCAATATGACCACAGATTTTGCGGCAGCCCAGGTATTGAATCAATATAATATCATTGAGTTTGATGAGATTGAGGCTACCTCCATCAAATTACTAATGACTTTACAGGAGGGCGCGGGCGGAACCGGTATCTATCGCTGGAAAGTGTTTTCAGATAATTCAAAATTGACAGAGGACGATAAGTTAAAAATGGATCTGGATCTATTGACTATACCAGCAAAGGCTGCAGCAGAGCAGATTGATCTCGTATCTGTCAGTAAAAACGGGTATGTTGTGAGCTGGGAGTCTGACAATTCAGCAATTAAAATTGAGGATGGCAAGGGAATTATCTCCAGAGGCGCAACGACTGCAGTCGTAAATTTGACTGGTACCATTACTGGTACAGAGACAGATACTAACACAGGGGAGTTAAAATCCGTAAACAAAACATTTCAGGTGATCGTGCCTGCTGCTCATAATGCGGCAACGAATGCCACAGTGACTGCTTCTTATAATGGATATAATGATACATTGCCACAGATCAATGACGAAAACGACGATAATTTTTGGAATGGCTGGGGCGGTGGTGATAAGTCTAACGATCCGTGGATTCAATATGATTTTGATGAAGTATATGAGATTACAGAATCTGTCATCCGATGGTATGATGATAGCGGCGGAGTGGTTGTGCCCCAAGGAATTGTCTTACAGTATTATGATGAAATTAGCCAAGAGTGGAAAAATGTAACGCCGACAGGAGAGAATTGGGTTTATACAAAGGGGACAGATAATATTTATAAGTTTGAGAGAATTGCCACCAATAAATTAAAACTGTTAATTACCAATAGTTTAAATGATAATGGTGATAAAGTACCAGTGGCCATCCATGAATGGTCAGTGCCAGGGTCAAAATTAGAATTAACTGCTGCCGACTTGCAGCAGGCAATCAATGATGCACAGGCTTATGAAAAAGATCAATATACACAGGCAACCTTCCGTGTCTTAGAGGAGGCTTTGATGGCAGCACAGGAGTCTGTTACCAATGAGAACCTTACTGTAATGCAGATTGATCACTTGATTCAAAATTTGCAGAAAGCCATTGATGGATTAGTAAAAGATGTAGTTGAACCAGGGCCAGGGAATGCTAATAAGACTGTACTTGCAAAATTGATTGGTGATGCTGGCAAAATGACTGCGGCAGACTATACCACAGAGAGTTGGTCATCGGTGAGCAAAGCTTTGACAGCTGCAATCCAGATGAATGACAATGCAGAAGCTACCCAGGAACAAGTAGATGCAGCAGTTAAAACATTGCAGGATGCCATCTCTGGCTTGATCAGAAAGGGAAGTGCAGAGGAATTACAGGCAGAATTGCAGAAATTATCTGTACCAGAAAAAGTATTTGCTGATGAAATTGATTTAGCATCACAGAGTGAGAGTGGGTATACTGTGAACTGGCAATCAGACAAAGATGCAATCAAGATTGAAAACGGCAAAGGAATTGTTACCAGAGGCCCAGAGGAAGTAACAGTAAAACTTACCGCAACTATCACAGTGAACGCTGGCAGTGATTCGGCTGTCACAGAGAACAGAGAATTTTCTGTAGTGATTCCCGCGGTTTATCTGGCGAAAAGTGCTGCTGTAACGGCTTCCTATTCCTATGGGGAATCATTAAAATTGATCAATGATGAGGATAAGAGTACTTTCTGGAATGGCTGGAGTCTAAATCAGGAGGATTTTTTAAATCCTTGGATTCAGTATGAATTTGCAGATAAATTGGAGCTGACAGGTGGCATTATAAATTGGAAAGATGATGGGGCTGGGGTAATTGTGCCAGAAAGTATCACCTTCCAGTATTTTGATGAGAACAGCCAAGAGTGGAAAGAAGTTGTAAAAACAGGAGAAGATTGGCTCTATGTAAAGGACGTGGACAATACTTATCAGTTTGAAAAAGTTATTACTAAGAAGATTAAATTAATCATTAACAATGGTTCCTTGGAAAATAATAAAGTAGCGGCAGCCATCCATGAATGGAATGTAATCGGCACAGCATATGCAAATCCAGATTTGACGAAATTAAATGAAGATATTGCAGCAGCTAAGGCGGCATACGATGGCAAGGAAGCAGAATATACACAGACAAGTTTTGCAGCGTACAAGGTAGCATTGCAGGCAGCAGAACAGACTGCCGCTCATGCAAATTCCACTAAGGAGCAGATAGATCAGGCAATCGCTGATCTTAAGGCAGCGATTGAGGGACTGCAGAAAGTTGTAAATCCAGGTCCTGGAGCGGTAGATAAGACAGAACTTGTAAAAGTGATTGGAGAAGCAACAGCAAAATTGGAACAGGATTATACCAAAGAAAGCTGGGAGAAGCTGACAACAGCATTACAGGCTGCCAATCAAGTAAATAATGATGAAAATGCTACCAAGGAACAGGTAGATCAAGCAACAGCAAATCTTAGGACAGCAATAGAGGGATTGGAGCAAGTGGTAAAACCAGGTCCTGAAGCGGTAGATAAGACAGAACTTGCAAAAGTGATTGAAGAAGCAGGGACTAAATCGGAACAGGATTATACCAAAGAGAGCTGGGAGAAGCTGACAACAGCATTACAAGCTGCCAATCAAGTAAATGATGATGAAAATGCTACCAAAGAGCAGATTGCGCAGGCAGTCAAGGAGTTACAACAGGCAATAGAGGGACTGGTGAAGAAGGCCAGTGTAGAAAAGGTAGATTTTAGTGCATTAAACAAAACGATTGAATCTGCTAAGAAGTATAAAGCAGATAAATACACAGTGGACAGTTTTAAGGTATTTAGGAGTGCTTTGTCTGATGCAAAGAAGGTTGCCAAAAATACAAAGGCCACTCAAAAACAGGTAGATAATGCGAATGGTAAATTAAAGAAGGCTATCAAGAATCTGGTTAAATTAAAGGTTGTTTCTACCAAAAAAGCATCTCTGGGAGTGGGAGAGAAATATTCTGTAAAAACGAAAGACTGTACTTACACAACCTCAAGCAAAAAAGTAGCCACTGTGACCAGCAAAGGTTTGGTGACAGCTAAGAAGGTTGGAAAGGCAACCATCAAGGCTACCAATAAAGCTGGTAAAGTAAAAGTATATAATATTTCGGTTAAGAAAGCGCCCACAAAGATTGTCAAAATTGTTCCTTCTAAGAAGAACTTAAAGAAGGGCAAGAAAGTTACTCTGAAAGTAATATTGTCTAAGGGAAGTGCAGGCAAAGTGACTTTTAAGTCCAATAATCCCAAAGTTGCCTCTGTTACCAGTAAAGGAGTCGTGACGGCCAAGAAGAAAGGAACTGCCAAGATTACAGTTAAGACTTATAATAATAAGAAAAAGACTGTGACTATTAAAGTAAAATAATTATAACTATTCATAAACCACAAGTCGCAGTTATGTCAGCCAGGTTGTCAAACGCCTCTGAATAATTACAAATTGTTTACAAAACCCTATCGTTTTTTTGATGCAAAACCATTATAATTAATGGCAGCACAGAGACGATAGGGTTTTCTTGTGAGTTTTGCAAACTATTTGTCGAGAAAGTAGGATAGAATATCATCAATAGGTGAGGGAATAAAATGAAAAAAATTTTAGTAATAGAAGATGAAGCGGCAATCAATGATCTGATTTGCATGAATCTGGAAATTGCTGGTTATGCTGCAATTCCTTTTTTTGATGGGGAGGTATTTAGCAGTCATTTAAAAGAGAATCATAATTATGATCTGGCGCTTTTGGATATTATGCTGCCCAAAAAAGATGGGTTTGAATTATTAGAGGAATTGAAAAGATATGAGATTCCTGTCATTTATCTGACCGCAAAGGGAGATCTGCCCAGCAAGGTCAAAGGACTTAGAAGCGGAGCAGAAGATTATATTGTCAAGCCGTTTGAGATGCTGGAGTTATTGGTGCGTATCGACCATGTACTGAAACGTTTTGGGAACGACGAACAAGAGGAGATACAAATTAAGGATGTGGTGATCAATGAACGCAAACGGACTGTGCACAAAGGAGGTGTGCAGATTCCCATGCAGCCGATGGAGTTTGACTGTCTGATGGTATTCTGGAAATACAGAAACAGAGTAATGACAAGAGATCAGATTTTAAATATTCTCTGGGGTGTCGATTTTGAGGGGGAGAGCAGAACAGTAGATGTCCATGTGGGAAATATCCGCAAGAAACTAGATTTTTCTGACATTATCATCACAGTGCCCAGAGTGGGCTACCGCATGGAGGTTTAACGATGGATATGATTAAGAAGATTGCATTGACTGCGTCAACGATGCTTTTTGTGTTGGCGCAGGCTTTTTCATTTTATGTGATTTTAGTCAGTCAACAAGAAAAAATTAACTTAATTAAGGAGAAGGAAAATAGAATTTTTGAGAGAAGCATTGAAAATGTTTCAAGAGATCTCAATAAAATATCTTATAAAAATTCTTTGCAGGATTATGTGATTACGTACTGTTTTCGCAATCATATGCCGGAGGGTTCGGCTCTCTATAAAGGCGAGGAGGAGCTCTATAACAACAGTTCTTTTACATTTGATGCAGCTAAAGTGGACATGCAGTTGTCTAAAGGGATTTTTCCCTGCATACAAGAGACAATAAATGATAGGCATCTGCTTGTCTTTTATCGTGAGGAACAAATGAGAAGACCGGAAAAATACAGACCAGAATATCTTTTTTTCTATGTAATTGATGTTACCTATATCTATAAGAAGAGCTGGGAACTAGTGATCCGAGAAATGATCATTTCGACTTTGGCTTCTCTGGTAATGGCGCTGCTTTTGGTGTATTTGATAAAGAAAATTACAAGACCGCTTCAGGCAGTCAATGAATCACAAAGACAATTAATTGGCAGTATGTCCCATGAGCTTAAAACACCGTTGACGGCTATGAAAGGTTATTCTGAAACGCTGCTGCAGGTAAAATTATCACAAGAACAACAAGAAAAGGCTCTGGACTATATTCACAGAGAAAGTGGGCGTCTGTCCCGTCTAACAGAAAAAATGATGGAATTGACCAAACTGTATGAACCAGAATGTAAGATTAGCTTACAGAGTATTTCTGTGGAAGTATTGTTTGAGACAGTGGCGGAGAGTGTACAACATAAGCTTGAGGAAAAAGAACTTATTTTATTGTGGGAGGGAGAGTATAGAGACAAAAAAATGGAGATAGATCAGGATTTAATGACCAGTTTTTTGATTAACTTAATCAATAACAGTGTGATGGCCTCAAAACCTGGAAATCATATTTATCTTGGAGCAGATCATCATTCTCTGTGGGTGCGGGATCAAGGTTGTGGAATACCGCCGCAGGAAGTGGATAAAGTTCGCAGAGCTTTTTATCGTGTGGATAAGTCCCGTTCTAGGAAAAACGGAAATATGGGACTGGGACTTGCTTTGTGTGAACAGATCGCCGCAGTCCATCATGGTGTGATGCAGATTGAAAGCGAGGTTGGGGAAGGAACAAAAATTTCTTTGGTATTTGATGAGAAAAATTGTTTACCAATCCTTTACAACTGAATGAATATTTAAAAATGGTCTCCTGCTATGATGAATGTAAAGTATTTTTTGAAGATAGATAGGAGGAACTTATGAAAAGAAAGCAAATGATTATGATTTTGGCAGGGCTTTGTATCAGCATTTTGGCAGGATGCCAGAAGACGCCAGAGGATGCCATTGTAAAGGAGAAAGGAGCATCCAGCATAAAAAAATATCAGAGTACAGAAACAAAAGAAACTTCTTTGCGTGAAACACTTAAGGCGCCAGAACGCTATACCAACAAGGCAACGTATGAAAATGGGGTACTGGTAATTGATACGGATGCAGAGGTGATTTTGCCAGAGGTTAGTTCTATAAATACTTATGAAGTGTCTGCAAAAGAAGTCAATCAGGATCTGATTGATTCTGTCACGGAGGCATTTTTTGAGGGTGGGAAATTTTATAGTGGTTTTACTTATTATGATATGACAAAGGCGGATTATCAGGAGGATATCACCAGGCTTAAAAAATATAAGGCAGAGGGAAATATGGATCCATATGAAATGGGTGTCAATGAGGAGACTGGGGAATTGTTTTTTAATATTGATGAGATGATTGCCAGGGATGAAGAGAATATGAAGACAGCGCCAGAGGAAGTAACGAAAGAGGAAGTAAAACCATCGTTCGGGCTGGAACATTGGGAGAGCAAAGGGGAAGAAGCCATAAAGCAGGTGGACGAAGATAGTTTTTCGGGTGTTGCTGAGACAGAACAGGGAATATATGATTATAAAATTAATTATACGCTTGCTCCAGATATTGATATTAAAATCTCCAAAAATAGAGAGGATCTCAGAGACCCAAAAGAATTTTCTACATGGATGGAAGGAGAGTATGTGCGAGGCAGTGAAGGAGACAGCTATAACAAATTGTCAGAGGATTTTCTGAAAGAGAAAGCAGGATTATCTTATGAGGAGGCAGAGAAGCTGGCGAGAGAGAAGGTTGACAAGTTGGGCTGGGATCTAGATGTTTATGGTTGGGATTATGCTGTATATAAAGAAGGTGAAGGAGAGGTCACAGAAGATAGTATTCTGGATGGCGGTTATCTGTTTCATTTTACGAAAATACTGGATGACGTGCCAATCACTTACACCGCTTCTTATGGCGGGGGATTGGAGGACATGGACAGTACGCTGGAGCCTTGGAGCTATGAGAGATGTGATGTGATTGTCGGAGAAGATGGTATTCAAAAGGTAGAAATTTATAATCCTTACGAGATTGGCAAAGTGCAGACCGAAAATGTAAAGCTGATGGATTTTGACAGTATCATTAAGATTTATGAACAGATGATGGAAGTTTCCAATGCGGATATAGCAGAATTTGAAAAAAACCGTACATTTCATATTAAGAAGATTACATTAGGTTACAGTCGAATCTACGATCCTAATACAGATAATGATACTGGTCTTCTGGTTCCAGTTTGGGATTTCTTTGGCGGATTTGATACAGAAATGGATGGCGTTACAGAAAAGCGTTCTGGGGTTTATTCGACGCAGAGCCATATGACAATCAATGCCATTGACGGCACAATCATTGACAGGGAACTGGGCTATTAAGCCAGAGGATAATTTACGATGGAGCATGTAACAGATTATGAAACCGGAGGGCAGCGTGTGATGGAGCATGTTAGAGGAAAAATCAAATCTCTAAAGCAGGTGTTTGCAGTGGTGAGATCAAATTTTCTGGGATTTTACAAAAATCCCAGAATTATCATCACATTTTTGTTTTCTTTTATTCTCTGCTTTTTTTTGAGCAGTCGCTGTCTGATGGTGGCAGATTACTATGATTCTCCGATACAGGCATTTGAACCGTTTATCTGGACCTTTGGTGATGCAACATCTATTCTGTTATGCTCAATGTTATTGATTTTGTTGTTTATTGATTTGCCAAAATTAAGCCCCTTCACCCCCTATCTGCTGCTGCGCATGAAAAAAGGCAGGTGGCTTTTGGCACAGTTTTTCTATATTTGTCTAGTGACCGTGTGGTATATACTATATGTATTTTTGATGACTAGCCTGTTATGTATGCAGAAAACTTATCCTGGAAATCTATGGAGCAAGACAGCGGCATTGCTGGCGTACTCCCAGATGGGAAAAAAACTGTCTGTACCTTCGACGGTAAAAGTGATGGAAAGTACCAGTCCTTTGGGCTGTAGTCTTCAGATTATACTGTTATTAATTTGTTATGCACTGACTTTGAGTTTTTTAATGTTGTACTTTCAGATGAAAATTGGTAAGAAAGCGGCCATTGCTGCAGGGCTTTTTTATAGTCTGTGTGGATTTTTGCTCAATCCCAAGGTACTGGCTAAAATACTTCAAAAAGAAGAATATGAAATGTATCTTGTAAGGCGGATCGCTGGCTGGATCAGCCCTCTAAATCATGCAACTTATGGAATGCATGATTTCGGCTATGATGTATTGCCGTCTATCTGGCAGTCTTGTTGTATTTTTATGTTGATTTTGTTCTCACTGTCAGCATTATCTTTTTATACGTTAAAGAAGTATAATTTCAGTTCCTTTACAGGAGAGATTTTGTAATTGGTATCATATTGTCTTTTGATACCTTAAAGAAATATAATTTCAGTTCTATAACAGGAGAGATTTCGTAATTGAAACAATATTATTCTTTTATACCTTAAAGAAATATATTTATAGTTCCTTTATAGGAGAGATTTTGTAATGAGTTACAGTAGTTAAATTTGTGTGTAAATTATTTGCTACTAGAATAGGAAAGCTATGAAAGAATTATGGAGAGAAAAAGGTTTATGGTCTGCATCCTTGATTTGCTTTGTGACGATGGCAGTGGGATTTCCTTTTGATGAAATTAAGTTCCCTTTGAGTTCTGGAGCTTTTTTGGTGTTATTTCAAAAGGCGTTAGATAATCAGATGATTTTATTTTTGATTCCAATTGCAGCAGTGCTGCCAGTGGGGGCTAATTTTGTCAGAGAATCCTCCACAGGATTTTTAAAGTTGTATATCACAAGAATCAGCCGTATGGAATATATCAAACGGAAAACGATACAGATTTATGCGGGAGGATTTTTGCCTTTTTTTATGGCTGGCATAGCAGCGCTGTTTTTGTGTTTTCTGTTTCTCTATCCGCTTGAACTTAAGGGAAATATTTCATGGCAGATGGTCTCGTCTGCGCTGGTGTTTCTTTTGCGCATCTCACTGATTGGAGGAATTATGGCAGAGCTGGCGGGAATCTTTGCGGCAGTATTTCAGAACTATTATATGACCTATGGACTGCCATTTGTCAGTTATTATATGATGATTATCTTAAAAGAGCGCTATTTAGATCAAATGTATGTATTCTATCCGGCAGAGTGGCTGAAATGTCAGCAGGATTGGGGGCCTCAAGGACATGGAATATGGCTTTTTTTGGCGGTATTTTCTATTTTCATGATTCTTTTGCATGGGTTATTGTTATATGGAAGGCTGCAAGAGATTTTATAGGAGAGGGATAAGATGGAACCTTATATTGAATTACAGCATGTGAGCAAAAAATTTGGAGAAGATACTGTGCTATATGATATCAATGTCTCTATGGAGCGAGGAAAAGTCTATGGTTTTTCAGGCAATAATGGTTCAGGCAAAACGGTACTGATGAAATGTATCTGTGGTTTTCTTCCCGTTACTGAAGGCAGTATTCGTGTTGCCGGAAAATGGATTGGTAAAGAGATTGATTTTCCCGAAAGTATTGGGGTTATCATTGAGACGCCGGGATTTCTTACAAATCTGACAGGAATGCGCAATTTAGAAATATTGGCAGGACTGAGAAATTGTATTACCAAAGAACAGATTCGCATAGCGATTGGGAAGGCGGGATTAGATCCATACTTAAAGAAATCAGTTTCAAAGTATTCTCTGGGGATGCGTCAGCGTTTAGGGATTGCTCAGGCTATCATGGAAGATCCAGAATTTTTAATCTTGGATGAACCATTTAATGGGCTTGATAAACATGGAGTAAATGATATCCGTGCACTTTTACTGGATTTAAAAAAACAGGGAAAGACAATTATTCTTGCCAGTCACAACAGTGAGGATATCAGAATCTTATGTGACAGAGTATATGAGATGGATGGAGGGAGGATGCGAATGCTATGAGATCAGGAGTAAAGGCAATGATTTTTCTAGTGTTACTGTTATGTTTCTTCTGTCCAATGATAAGCCAGGCCAAGGGCCAGATTTCTATTGATGCCAGTCATAAATACAAAGGGATGGCGGCGCCATTTTCCAAAGGATATGAGCCATCAATTGAAAAAGATACCATGACCTTAGTAGTGCCGTTCCTGTCTGACCAGAAGATGGATGAAGATCGGATTACTGTGGGGATTGATTTTGAGCGTGAAGAGAACAGCCCTTTTTACTATAAGAATTATCAGAAACGAGTAAAAAAGTCCAAAGATGGCGTCTATCTCTATCAATGTCAGATCCGTCTCAGAAAAGATCGTGTCAATGGCCAATACCCGCTTCATTTGTGGGCGCAAGGGAAAGTGAAGCAAAATCAGAAAAGTAATGGAAACCAAGTTGATTTTCCACAAGATCAGAGTGTAATTCACCAGAAATTTACGATTTATGTGGAAATCACTGACGGAAAAGCGCTTGTCTGTGGAAAAGATGCCATTGATGATACAGATCCTATATTAAAGGACAGTGAGGAAGGATTAGAAAAATTTCCGCAAGAAAGCGGAGAACTTTCCAGTCCGATTACAGAAGACAATGGAATCGGACAGACACAGGGTACAGAGTCGGAATTAACCAGTCAGCCTCGTCTGATGATCAGCCAAAACAATTTACAGGGAAACAAGTTGGCGGCAGGGGAAAGTATAAAGTGGGCTCTTTCTTTGCTCAATTGCAGCAGCCGTAATTCAGTAAAGAATGTAAAGGTAACATTGAATACTGATAATGGAAATCTCGTCTTTGAGAAAATGGCCTGGTATTTTGAAGAAGTGGCGCCAAAGAATGTGATGGATCTTTCTCAAACGCTTACCATTGCCAAGAAAGCTGTCGCAGAACCAGTACAGGTGCAATTTCAGATTGAGTATGAAGACAGTAAAGGCAACGCTTATACCGCCACAGAGACAGTAAGTCTCTCGATTTGCCAAAAACAGCAGGCGGAACTAGACAGTGTTTCATTTCCAGAAAAGGTCTATGCCTCAGACACACAGATCATGACCTTTCAGGTTCAAAATACTGGTCTGTCTGTAATTTATAATGCTAAAGTGAGATTAGAGGGTCAGGGATTGTTTGCACAGGGAGAGTTATTTTTGGGAAATCTGGAAGGCGGTACCTCTGTACCTGGAGAAATGCAGGTATTTGCAGGTACACTGGATATGGATGCACAGGGAAATATCATGGAAAATGGTGGAGAAAAATACGGTAATACCGTGGGGAATGTAATCTTTTCCTATGAGGATGAACAGGGAGAGCAAATCGAACAGAAAATAGAGTTCCATACTTGTATTCAAGAGCCCAAAACATTGGAATTAAAGGTGGAGCAACAAAAACCGCAGACCAATCAATGGTGGATTACGATTGTGGCAGGAGTGTTTCTGGTGTTACTGTTGGCAATAATCTGTCTCTATCTGAGGATGAAGCATTATCAAAGTATCATTGAGCCATATTTAAGGGTACGAAATTCAGGTGAACAAAAAGAGGGGACATAGGATGAGAAAGCGTAATGTCTATAAGAATATTGTGTTCTTTGCAGTGGGATTAGTCTTCATTATTCAGATCGTGAATTTCATAGACTTCTGGATGAAGCAACAGAAGTCTTATGATCTTAAGCTGCAATCAGAATCAGAACTTTCAGAAGCTATTGTAAAAGAAATGAAAAAAATAAATGGACTGTATCAATTTACGCCAGCTTATACTTGTAATTTGAGTTTTCAGTTGGAAGAATATACAATGGACAGTAATCTCACAGGGATTGATCTTGAAGATTATTCTTTGCAGTGGAAGTCATTGCAGCAGGAAATTATATTGGCAAACACGCCAATTTTATTTTTTGGAAAAGATGTATTTGCTTCTTTTGTGGACAACAATGGCAATGGTCCTGGAAGAAGCCAGATTGCAGAGTGGATGGAAAGATATCAGGAATTGGAATTAACCATCACAGACGGCAAAGGACAGACAGTAAAAGGGAAAATATCTGGAATTTTGAAAGAGCCTGCGCAGGAAATCTATATGGGCAAAGAGCAAATGCAGGAAATTTTTCATGGATCGGCAAAAACAACTGGAGGTTTGGCAAAGATTCAAGGACAGCAAAATATGAAACAGGCACAGGAACTTTTGTCTGCGGCAGGGTTTGTGGCGGAGCATATAGAGTAAATAAGATCTGCGTTATGCAGAATTAAGAACATTAAGGCGCTTTTGCGGCTGCACGGAAGTCATTTTTGCTGACAGCAATATAGCATAGATACTTGTGATTGATAGTATGTATTCTTTTTCCATTAAATGATTTTTAATATTATGATAGCTAAGTCAATATAAATTTATTGAGTTACAATAAATTTATATTGACTTTTTTAATGTAAAAGGATATGATAGAGGAAAAGGAGGTATCATTATGACACAGAAAAGCTTAAGTACATGGTTGAGAGGAATTATTTTGGGAATTGCAGCCTGTGGGATTGTGATTTATGCTTGCATGCTGCCAATATTAGGCAAGGATCTAACAGAGATATATCCAGAATTTGCTTATTGCTATGTTCCGTGGCTGATTGTATTGTGGATTTCTGCCATTCCCTGTTATCTGGCTCTCTATAATGGATGGAAAATTACCTCAGAGATTGCCAGAGATCATTCATTTTCCAGAGAAAATTCTGTTTATCTTAAACAAATTTCGTTGCTTGCCCTGATTGACAGCAGTTACTTTTTTGTTGCAAATCTGGTATTATTGTTCTTGAATATGAATCATCCAGGGATTCTGATTGTTTCCCTGTTTGTGGAGTTTGCAGGTGTGACTGTGGCAGTAGCAGCGGCTGTATTATCTCATTTGGTACAGAAGGCGGCAGAGATTCAACAGGAAAACGAATTGACAATTTAAGCGAGAAAATAATTGACAGGAGGCAGCATATGGCGATAATTGTAAATATAGATGTGATGTTGGCAAAGCGGAAAATGAGTGTTACAGAGCTTTCTGGAAAGGTGGGTATTACCATGTCAAATATTTCGATATTAAAAAATGGAAAAGCAAAGGCCATTAAAGTGGATACGTTGGATAAGATTTGCCAAGCCTTAGCGTGTCAGCCTGGGGAGATTCTGGAGTGGAGGGAGGAGCCAAGAGATGGAGAATAGAGAAAGAGAAATTGTGCAGAGAGGTCAAGAGATGCGGGCACAAACTCCAGTAATACAAAATGAGAATTTTCAGAGTATTCAAGGAAACAGGGAACAAGGAGAAGAAGCACCAAGGATGGCGCAGGAAAGTCCTCAAAATATTCAAGGAAATACAGAACAAAGAGCAGAAGCACCAAGGACGCTGCAGGAAAGTCCTCAAAATATTCAAGGGAATACTGGTCAGGGAAACACTAATATAGTGAATCGTAAACCGATTAATCCAGTGATGCGTGAGAATGCTGCGTTTTTTTGGGGTATAGCGGTGATTTATAGTATCTGTTTTACGCTTACATTTTATCGAAGTTTTATAGGGATTATGTTTCCTCTGATTACAGCAGCCACTTTAGTTGTCTGTGGATTATTTTTGAAAAAGGCAAAAATTATCTGGAAAAAATCGAATTGGTGGTATATTGGAGGTTGTCTGCTTTTGGGAATCAGTAACTTTTTAACCACAAGTCCCTTTATTATATTTTTTAATACTGTAGGTATTTTACTCTTAGTTACTGTGTTTATGCTGCGGCAGATGTATGATGACAAAAACTGGAATTTAGGGCAATATTTAAGTAATATCATGTTTCTTTATCTGAATATGATACCAGAAGTGGCTAGTCCGTTTCTTCATCTGGCAGAACTTGTAGGAAAAAGGAAACGAACAGAAAAGAAAAGTAAGACTTCCACTTATGTTTTAATTGGTGTTTTGATTGGACTGCCAATGCTGGCCACTGTAATTGCACTTTTAAGCAGCGCAGACCAAATTTTTTCAAGGGTGATCGGAGATGCCTGTTATAAACTTTGGACGCAGGTTCTATTTTCACCTAATGTATTTCTGGTAATACTTCTTTTAATATTGGGATTTTTTGGTATCTATAGTTTTTTGTCGGCGCTGACACTCAATAATATGCCAGAATGGAAGCGGTCAGGCAAAAAGCATAATCCGGTGATTGCGATTACATTTCTGGCAATGGTGACAGTGATTTATATAATTTTCTGTGCCATTCAAGTGATATTTTTATTTACGGGCGGGCTGCTTTTGCCAGAGGGCTATACTTATGCGGAATATGCGCATCAAGGATTTATACAATTGTTGATTGTATGTCTGTTTAATCTTGTCTTGGTACTCTGCTGTATGGCAATGTTTGAGGTGAACAGAGTGTTAAAGCTGCTGCTGTTTCTCTGCTGTGGTTGTACCTATATTATGATTGCTTCTAGTGCCATGAGAATGTTTCTCTATATTGATATGTATCATTTAAGCTTTTTGCGGGTACTGGTGTTGTGGTTTCTGGCCTTGTTAATGGTATTGATGGCAGGAGTGGAAGTGACCATACACAAACCAGATTTTGGGTTGTTCCGTTATTGCATGACAGTAGTGACCATCTTCTATTTAATTTTTTCTTTTGGAAAACCAGATGTAATTGTCGCAAAGTACAATGTAGCGCAAGTTGGGCAGGATATCAGTCTGAATGATTTGGAATATCTGTCAAATCTTTCTATGGATGCTGTTCCTGTGTTAAGCCGATACGATTTTCCACATTACAATTGCAATAAAAACAGAGGGAGTTATGTAGAAGAATATGATTACTATGCTCAAATTGGAGATTGGTTACATTCTGGCAGTATCATTAGACATACTTGTAAACGCTGCCTTTTGAATCAAAAGTTTCATCGCGTATTAGAAAGAACAGAACAAATGGATATCAGAACATTTCATCTTTCCAAATATCTGGCACAAAGGGCTGCTAAGGCATATTTTGCACGATAATCCATGCAGGAGTGGAAGCGGTTTTCTGCTGATGCACTTGTGAGCGAAAAAATATAGATGAGGAAACTAAATGAAATACTTTGAGTTTGCCCTGTTTTGTAATTCATAGTACCAAAAGGTTTCCATCACAAAGAGATGGAAACCTTTTGCACATAAAAGCGCTATGCAAAGCTAGCTTTCCAGACGCTTTTTGTGCAAGACCTTTTGGCACTATAAGATCGGCTGTTATAAAAAACGGAAAAACTCAAAAAATGAGATACATATTGAAAATCAAAACCGCATATGCTATAATGCCATTAGGCAAAAAGATATGAGCATTGTATGAGATCAAAGAACGAATCCCCCAACTGTAATGGCGTACAGTTGGGGGATTCTTCTTTTCTTTTACAGTGGCAAAGAACCCACTAGGCTATTCGTTGTCCTTATTATGCCAGCTGTCTAACCATTTGATGATGTAGTGGCAGGCTACACCAGCCGCGACAGTGGCTAAAAAAGATATGAACATTTGCATTCGATCACCTCCTCCCGTCGCCGGGTATCGGTTGGACAACGGAAACATTATATCATGCATTTCTGCATTTTACTATATTTTCCCAAGAGATTGAGAAAATTTGAAATTTGGTATTGGCTTTTATATCACCAAAAAAAGGAGTGGAAGCGGTTTTCTGCCGATCTACTTGTGAGTGAAAAAATAAAATGTATAAATATAAAACGGACAAAAAGATTAAAAGTTAAATTTCTGTAATTTCAGTAAAAATATTTACAGGCTGGCTTTTTTCCATTATCATAGAATAGGATAAATTTTTGAAGAATTAGTTTGGATAAAGGAGATAGAGCATGATTCGTACCATAGCGACAGAAGAAATTACAAAAAATATTCGGGAAATGTGTATTGAGGCCAATCACTATCTGTCCAAGGATATGGAGCAAGCCTTAAAAAATGCAGTAGATATAGAGCAGGCAGAACTTGGGAAAAAAATATTGTGTCAGCTTCAGGAAAATCTTACCATTGCCAGAGAAGATATGATTCCAATCTGCCAGGACACTGGAATGGCAGTGATCTTTATAGAGGTTGGCCAGGATGTTCATTTTGAGGGAATGCTTTTGGAAGACGCCATCAATGAAGGGGTGCGTCAAGGATATCTGGATGGATTTTTGCGCAAATCAGTCGTAAGGGATCCGATTGTCAGAGAGAATACCAAAGACAACACGCCAGCGGTAATTCACTACTCGATCGTGAAGGGCGATCAAGTAAAGATTACTTTAGCGCCAAAGGGATTCGGCAGTGAAAATATGAGCCGTGTGTTTATGTTAAAGCCAGCGGACGGCATTGAGGGTGTAAAAGAGGCGATTCTCAATGCAGTAAAGGATGCCGGACCCAATGCATGTCCGCCAATGGTGGTAGGGGTTGGCGTTGGCGGTACGTTTGAGAAATGTGCATTGCTGGCAAAGCAGGCTCTGACGCGTTCTGTACAGGAGCGTTCACAGATTCCTTATGTAAAAGAGTTGGAAGAAGAAATGCTTGATAAGATCAATAGTTTGGGTATTGGACCGGGAGGACTGGGCGGAACAGTCACAGCGCTTGCGGTCAATATCAATACTTATCCCACTCATATTGCAGGACTGCCAGTTGCCGTCAATATCTGCTGCCATGTAAACCGCCATATCGTGCGTGAGATTTAGAGTAATGTACTTTAAGGGTTGACAGGAGGATATTATGGAAAAACATATTACAACACCAATTACTGCAGAGGTGACAAGAGATCTTCATGCAGGAGATTATGTATATATTTCAGGGATGATCTATGTGGCGAGAGATGCCGCGCACAAACGATTTATGGAGGCATTGAATCAAGGGGAAGAACTGCCGTTTTCATTGGAAGATTCTGTGATTTATTATATGGGACCCTCCCCAGCCAGAGAGGGGCGTCCGATTGGTTC
Organism: Lachnospiraceae bacterium; assembly: GCA_910575005.1. Classification (GTDB taxonomy): domain Bacteria; phylum Bacillota; class Clostridia; order Lachnospirales; family Lachnospiraceae; genus Petralouisia. The sequence goes on from CAJTCL010000013.1 coordinate 63,974, forward strand.
TGCTGGTCCTACAACGGCAAGCCGTATGGACAAATATGCTCCATGTTTATTAGATCTGGGGCAGAAGGCCATGATTGGAAAAGGAAAAAGGACACAGGAAGTCATAGATGCGATTGTGCGCAATCAGGCAGTCTATTTTGCAGCGGTGGGCGGAGCGGGGGCGCTCTTGTCAAAATGCATTAAAAAATCGGAGCTAGTCTGCTATGGAGATCTGGGCGCAGAAGCTGTCTTAAAGCTGGAGGTTGAAAATTTTCCAGTGATTGTGGTGATTGACAGTGAGGGAAATAATCTCTATGAGACGGCTGTCAAGGAATATGCAAAAGCATAGTGGACACGATAAAAAATATTGTTAAGAATGATATTATTGTGGCAATGTTTTGCTGTCAGTTTATAAACAAAATAAAAGTATTTTGATGTTGTTACTATTAGAGATCCAATCCACAGATATGCCAGCTTAACTGTCAAACACTTCTGACGAGGAGTTTGTCTGTGGTTTGGGGATTATCGCTCTCATAAAGAGGATTACTCATTGATTTATAAATAATTTGATCTTTGGATTTTGGGATTATCATCCTCATAAAGATAAGTATTTATCCCTTTATAAATAAATTTGAACTGTGGCTTTTTTGATTATCGTCTTCATAAAAATAAATATTCAGACCTTTTAAACAGATTAAAAAGGTCTGAATATTTATTTTCATAGACTTTGAATAGTTACACAAAGTTATAACAAAAGATCTACATTGATTCCCTGAGGAGTAATAGTTGGCTGTGTGGAAGTCTCTACCGGAATTTCCAACCCTGAGATTTCCAGTCTTACTCCATTAGAAACATTGTTGGCAGCTTCCTGGCGGTCTCTCTCCAGTTTATTGATCATAGCTTTGAGATATTTCATGTCTGCTTCCATAATTTCACGCAGTTCTTCTGAGCGATGTTTTTTCTTTAATTCCTCAAGATCTTCTGGTGCCAACTCACCTTGTTGAGCCACCATCATTTCATCTGCCAGATCATCAAGCCCTGTTTCCTCCATCAGCTTCTGCATGGATTCTCCCATATATTCCTCCATCATCTGCTGAAATTCTTCCATCATCTGTTTTAATTCCTCTTCACTCATCTCAAGGCTTTCTTCTTCTGGATCTGGAAGTTCAGGTATGCTGCTTCCGTCTTGGTTTATGACATTGTTCTTTTTCTGCTTGGCCAATTCCTCCTCTGCCAAATGTTTCATACGCTTTTTGGCGATTCGTTCCATTTTTTTGGCGTGGATAATAGCATGTCTCAATTCTGTATCGTCATAATTATCATTATCCAAGTTTCTCTGGAGCATGGCAACTTTACCGCGCGCTTTTGTCAGTACCTGACTGGCGCTGTTAGATGTCTTTGTCATCATAATCTGTGTTGAAATTGCCTTAAAACTGTACTGCAGGCGTTTCTTTTTCTTCTTTTTTGGGGAGGAAATATGGATGCTCCCCGCAGTGCTGCCATCTCTGTTTTTTACAGTTATCACTCTTTCGGCAGAACTGTTACTGCCAATAATCAAACCCATGTAATCATCCTCCTTGATGCAGGTAATTTTGCAAAATAAGGCGCCATATGACAGCCTGTTGTTTGTGATTACCTTGCTGGTAAGTCCGTTTACCAATTATATTTTATTTTAATATATCGGCTATTGAATTTAAAAACTTTAGTGGGAAGAAGTTATAGTTAAACTTGACTAATTAGTTATAATAAAGTAAGATATAAATAGACATTTTGACCAAAAGATACAGGGGGAAAGATTATGAACAAGAACAGTCAATCATATCATTTGAAACGAATTGTCAGACAATCTGTGATCGCGGTTGTAGTGGGAGCTGTGCTGCTGCTGTTATCTCTGGGTACTAACATTTGGATGACAATGGTGACAGATGAAGAGTTGGAGACAACTACTTATCTGAATCAGTATCGTATCGCATCTAAGACATTGACTTATGCTGTGCAGGCTTATGCAGCTACTGGAGAACAAAACTATTATGATGACTATATGAAAGAGCTTAATGAGGATAAGAATCGAGATATCGCCTGGGCAGGTTTAGAAAAAAATCATATTACCAAGGATGAGTGGCAGAAGATGAATCAGATTGCAGAACTTTCCAACGGTCTGGTTCCTCTAGAAGAAGAAGCGTTTGCACTTGCCGGTAAAGGAGATACAGAAACAGCCAGAGAGCATGTATTTGGGAAAGAGTACAGTGATACCGTTCGTCAGATCAATTCTCTGACAGATGAAGCCATTCATCAGATTCAATCACGGCTTAACGCTTCAAAGATGACAATGAGAATTTTTCAAATATGTATAGAAATTTTGTATGCACTATCTTTTATGTATTTAGTATATGAGATCACAAGATTAGTAAAATTCTCCCGCAATGAGCTGTTAGAGCCAATTGTAAAGGTATCAGAGCAAATGACAGAGCTGTCAGCAGGAGATTTTCATACAGAATTGTCTTTGCAAGTGGATGACAGTGAAGTTGGAAACATGGCAGGTTCCATTGCTCTTATGAAGCAAAATATGACATTAATGATTGAAGAAATTTCAAATGTTTTGGAGAGTATGGGGGATGGCAATTATAATATTTCTATTGAGCAGGAATATGTAGGAGAATTTGGACAGATTAAGGAATCATTTCTGAAAATTTGTGAGAAAATGCGAGATACCTTGAGCACGATCCGCGAGGTTGCTCAGCAGATTGACAGTGGTTCTGAGCAATTGGCTTATGCTGCCTCAGACTTAGCGGAAGGAAGTACAGAACAAGCAGGCAAGATTTCTGATTTGGTAAGCCTTGTAGATAATATGTATCACAGTATGGAGCACAGTGCAAATGAAGCGACTGAGACTGTAAAACTTTCTAGCCGTGCAAGTCATGTTTTGATCACTGGGAATGAAAAGATGCAGGAACTAAAAGAGACAATTGGCCAAATCAGTAAATGTTCCGAAGAGATTGGAGAGATTATTCGTACCATTGAAGATATTGCTTCTCAGACAAATCTGCTTTCTTTAAATGCGTCTATTGAAGCGGCACGTGCTGGGGAAGCTGGAAGAGGATTTGCGATTGTGGCAGATCAGGTAAAAGATCTTGCCGATCAGTCTGCGAAGGCTGCCGGAGAGAGCGATAAATTGATTGAGAGAACGGTTATGGCAGTTGAAAAGGGAATTGAGATTGCAGACGAAGCCGCTGCAAGCATGGATGAAGTCATGCAGGGAGCGAAGGAAGCAACAGATAAGATGGGGCAAATGTCAGAACTGCTTACCAATGACGTCAACAATATGAATCATATCAATGAAAATATTATTCGCGTAGCCGATATTGTGGATAATAACTCGGCTGCATCGGAGGAGACTGCTGCGGTTAGTGAGGAGCAGAAGGCACAAGTAGAATCTATGGTCAACTTGATGAATCAATTTAAGATTTAATATAATTATTCAGAGCCTTATGGAAATAGAATTTTTATGGATTCAGAATAGTTCTAAATTATAAAAAATAACCCCCTGTGGCAAAAGAAAATTAATATCTGCCGCAGGGGGTTCGTTCTAGCGCTAAGTTATTAAAAGCTTAGAAAATATCGTACAGATATAGTTTATTGTTTGACAACTTGAATGCACTGATTGTCCATATCACTTAAGCCTTCCACAGACAGACCTAACCTTTGACAATGCTCTATGATTCCCAAAAGTTTGCCTGTAAGGATTTCTCCAGGAGCAAGCAAGGGGATTCCTGGCGGATAGAGGAAAATATATTCCTGACTGATATGTCCTGTGGATGCCTTTAAGGTAAGCGTTTCAGAGGGTTGTTCTATTGCGAGTGAGATGGGCATCTGAGGTTTTGGATTCTGATATATGACATCGCTAGTCAATAGTCGTTTTTTGGCGTTTGGTTTGGAACCATGTATTGTAGGTGCTTCCGTTTTAGGAGTACGCTGAGTAATTGAGACAGAATCATCAATTTCTTTTAAGGCTTGTAACAGTCGGCGGAATCCATCAGAGGAATCCATCAGGCTTGTCAGAGCAGTTACATAGTGCCCGCTACACATTTCCATCTGCAATTGATAATTGTGTAGTAATTTTTGATACAGTTTTTTGGCGCTAATCCCTGAATCACCAATGGAAATCAAGATTTTAGAGATATCATGATCAAAACATTCTTCTGCCAAACAGGAAGATTTGTCAAATACTTTCAGGTGTTTTAGCGATTTTGCCTGTTGGTAGAAGTTATTCAGTTTTAATGTAAATTCTGACATTTGTGTGTTGCCCTCTTCGTTCAGGAAGCGCATACATTGCTCAATGGAAGCCATCAGAAGATAGGAGGGTGAGCTTGTCTGATAAATTGACAAAAAACGTTTTAAAGCTGTTTTGTCAATGCGGTCAGAATTTACATGCAGCAGCGCCGTTTGTGTTAGGCAAGGTAAGGTCTTATGGAGACTGTGTATTACCAAGTCTGCCCCGCAGTCCAATGCAGACTCTGGAAATGTCTCAGAAAATGAAAAATGTGCTCCATGCGCTTCATCCACGATCAATGGCAGATTATAAGCATGTACAATCTCAGCAATCGTGCGGATATCAGACACTACCCCATCATAGGTGGGAGAGGTGATAAATACAGCAGAAATCTGTGGTAGATCTTCAAGCGCCTGTGCCACATGTGCGGGAGAGACAGAGCCAGATATGCCAAATTTAGTTGCCGCAGGCAAAAGATACACCGTTTCTAGCTCTCTTAAGAAAGCGGCATGATAGGCTGATCTGTGACTGTTGCGAGACATCAATATAGTGCCAAGGCGAGGCACGGCAGCGCTTATGGCACTTAAAATACCAGCAGTACTTCCATTTATCAGATAAAAAGTTTCTTGTGCACCATAAAGCTCAGCCGCCCGATTTTGGGCGTCTTTTAAAATTCCCTGTGGATAATGGAGATTGTCAAAACCATCAATTTCTGTAATATCAATAGAGTAAGGATTGGGAAATTCTAAAGGTGCGCGTTTGTGGCCTGGCATATGGAATGGGTAGCAATTGCTTTGGGAATAGCGCAGCAGTTTTTGGTCAAGAAAGGCAGTATCTTCCTGCCAACTGTATTTGATTTCGGACATAATAGGCTCCTTTTAGTATAATTAGGATAAAGTTCCAACAGGCATCAGATAGGTCCTTGGAACAGTTATATTTCTGCTTTAAGTATACCGGAAAAAAGAAAGAAACTCAAGTATATTTCAATGGGGTCTGGTGTTTGAGAATCTAGTAATTTATGATTCTGAATCGATCAATAAAAGTTTATGAATGTTGTTTTTTATATTTGATAATCATTGTCTCAGTAAAACTGACTTGAGTCTTAATGTTATTAAAGATATTAAGAAAAATTATGAAAGATTGAACTAAGTTTTAATGTTTATGGACTAGATAACTGATTATAAAAGCTTATATCTCTATTTTGTCAAAATTAAGATGAAAGAGGATTGAATTAAAAAAAATACTGTAGTACAATATTCTCATCTGCGTTGCAGAGCAAAAGTAATGAAAAAAGGAAGGGGGAACCTAAATGAAAGCGAAAAGGAGCATTAGTGGAAAAATATTGACAACGACAATTCTCATTATGATATTGCTGTCAGCAGTATTGGCGTCACTGATGGTACGTTCTATGACATCTTTGACCGATACTGTTTTATCAAATGTATTGCCATCTATGATTAAAACGGCGTCTCAAAGTATAGAGGGAAATATACATGTGTTGGCAGATCGAATCTTTATGATTGGTGATAATGAGATACTTACCAATGTAGAAAGTTCAAAAGAACAAAAGTTAAAGATTTTGGATAAAGCTCAATCTGGTATTGAGTTTGTCTGGCTGGGTTTATATGATATCAAGGGAGAACTTTATGTCGGGCATGATACATGTCCTAAGAACCTGAAGGAACGTAGTATGTTCCCACTGTTAGAAGAAACGCAGAATCTGGTTGTAGATGATGTTAATGTTCGTGATGGAGAGTTGGAGCTTAGCGTAGGAATCCCCATTAGCAATACAGAAGGAGAATTTTTATATTATCTTGTTGGCAGCTACAAGTATGATGTTTTAAATGATGTTCTAACCAGTATCAATATCAGTGCCAATGGAGAGGCATATATTGTCAACTCAGATGGTAAAATTATGGGAAACCGCAATAAAGAATTAGTTTTAGAACAAAAAGATATGGGTGAATACACCGGTTCTGACATATTGGAGGATAAAGTTCTTTCTGGAGAAACTGGAGTGATGGTTATTGAAAGGGGAAAGGAAACCTGGTTAGTTGGATATGCTCCCATCAATGGTACGAATTGGCATCTGACCATTATTTTACCTCGCAGTGATTTTATGGGAGCAGCGCATGAAAGTACGATGAAGGCAGCCTTGATCACATCTTTACTTTTGATTGTGGCTATACTTGTAATTATTGGATTTTCTTCTAAGATTCGCCGCTCGCTGAAGGTTGTCACCAATCGTATTGAGCGGTTGGCACAGGGAGATTTAAAGACGCCCACAGAAATTGTGGAGACGAAGGATGAGACACAGGTATTGTCTGTGAAATTAAATGATACGATCACAGCAATCAATCATTATATTTCACAGTTATCCGATATTTTGTCCAGTCTGTCGGAGGGTAATTTTGATGTTTCTATAGAAGGAGAATTTCAAGGAGATTTTGTTCAAATTAAGAAGGCTTTGAATCAGATTATTGTTTCTTTAAATATAATGCTGAAATCAGTGCAGGATTCTTCCGAGGAGGTACTGGTTATGGCAAAGACTGTATCAGAAAGTTCTTCTTTGGTACATACTGGCTCTGCGAAACAGTCTGATTCGTTGGTGGTTCTCTCTGGGGAGGCCAAAGCAATTGATGAAAATATCATTGAGGTAGATGAACGGACACAACTTGCTGGAGAATTGATGCAGAGGGCTAAGAATAGTATGGGTATCGGCGATCAGAATATGAAGAATCTTCTGAAAGCTATGGGTGATATCAATGATAATTCAAATGAAATTATAAAAGTCAATAAGCTGTTGGAGGATATCGCATTGCAGACGAACCTCTTGGCGCTGAATGCTTCTGTAGAGGCAGGAAGAGCTGGAGAAGCTGGTAAGGGATTCGCAGTCGTTGCGGCGGAAGTGCGGGATCTTGCAGCGCAGAGTACAGAATTTGCCCATCATGCTTCTGAGGTAATCAGTAATTCTCAAAATGCCGTGGAGCAGGGGATGTTATATGTAAAACAGGCAGTGGAATCGTTTGAAGATATTGAAGATATCTCGAACCAGATGGCTGATATTACAAAGCATCTAGAGGAGGCAGTGACAATTCAGAAGGATTCTTTGTCTAATATGTCAAAGCAGATTGTTCAAATCAATGACATTGCACAACAGAATCTAAATGCCAGCTATGAGAGTACGACTGCAAGTCAAAAGCTGCATAAACAGGCAGAGGATCTACAAAGCATATCAAATAGGTTCCGCTTAAGGAGGTTTATATAGATGAAAAAATATCGAATGTTTGTAATGATCTTAGGTATATTTTTATGTGCGGCGCTTTCTGGTTGTGGAGATGACAAACAGGGAAAGAGCGATCTTAAAGATGGATATTATACAGCGCAGATGAAAGATTATAGTCATGGATGGAAAGAATTTGTCACGATCTGTGTTATGGATAATAAGATCGTCAGTGTAGAGTATAATGCACGCAATGCAGCTGGTTTTATTAAATCTTGGGACAGCGCTTATATGAGGAATATGAATTCTCAGGTGGGAAATTACCCTAACCGTTATACGCGCAAATATGCGGCGCAGCTTTTGGAAAAACAGAGTGCAGACGATATCGATATGCTGGCAGGGGCATCCTCCTCAGGCAGTAATTTTGAGAAACTGTCAGCAGCAGTGTTAGATCATGCGAAAACTGGTGATACAAACATTGCTGAGGTTGTGGCAGAGTCAGAAAAAGAGTAGGATTGAGATCAAGAACAGGATAGATTTTTTATAGAATGATATCTATGAGAAATTTGTCGTAAGAAAAAAATTGACAATTACAGGAAAATGGAATATAATGTATTTTGTCAGCGCGGGGTGGAGCAGTCTGGAAGCTCGTCGGGCTCATAACCCGAAGGTCGCAGGTTCAAATCCTGCCCCCGCAACTTAGATAGCAGTAACCACATGGTTGCTGCTATTTTTGAATAGATATGTGAATCTAAATTAATAAAAAAGAAGGCAGAAAAAATGATTTATCAAAATATCTTAGAGGCAATGGGAAATACCCCGTTGATTCGTCTTAATCATATGACGGAACCAGATAGTGCACAGATTCTCGTAAAATTTGAGGGTTTGAATGTCGGTGGTTCCATCAAGACCAGGACAGCATATAATATGATTCGTGAGGCGGAGCGTCAGGGATTGATCAAGGAGGACACAATTATTGTCGAGCCTACCAGCGGCAATCAAGGTATCGGTTTGGCTCTGGTGGGTGCTGTGCGAGGCTATCAGACGAAGATTGTAATGCCAGATTCTGTGAGTGAGGAGCGCAGAAAATTGGTACAGCATTATGGTGCTGAAGTGATTTTAATTCATGATGCTGGGAATATTGGTGCCTGTATTGAGGAGTGCCTGCAGACGGCGCTGGATATGGCGAAAAAGGATTCCAGAGTATTTGTGCCTCAGCAATTTGAGAATCCTGCAAATCCTGCGGTACATAAGATTCAGACTGGTTTGGAGATTTTGGAGCAAGTGAACGGACCCATAGATGGATTTTGTTCTGGAATTGGAACAGGAGGAACGATCACAGGTGTAGGGGAGACTTTAAAAGAGAAAAATCCACAGATGGAGATCTGGGCCGTAGAACCAGAGCATGCAGCAATTCTCTCAGGAGGTTCTATTGGCACACATCTGCAGATGGGAATAGGGGATGGATTGATTCCAGAAATCTTGAATCAGCAGATTTATAATGATGTTTGTATCGTTACAGATGAAGAAGCGCTTGCCACTTCCCGGCAGCTTGCTGCCCAGGAAGGGATTATGTGTGGTATTTCCAGTGGTACCAATGTGGCCGCAGCGATAAAACTGGCCCGTAAACTTGGCAAAGGAAAAACAGTAGTCACCATATTGCCGGACACTGCGGAGCGCTATTTTTCTACGCCATTATTTGCCTAGGGAAAATCAGTTTTGCTGACAACAACCCCGCGCGTCTGATATACTTCCCACGGCATAGAGGTTTTCTGCCAGATCTGCCCGATAATCAGGATCCACAGGGTTTAAGCTGTTGATCACACAGCCAAAGCTTTTTAAATTTCCAGTGGAATGAATATATTTTCCCCCGCCCAGATAAAGCGCCACATGTCCAGGAAAATACAGAAGATCTGCTGGTTTCATATGGGCAAATGGGATTTCATGAATCGGATAACCAGCCTTGATTGCGGCATCCCGATAAATAAGGATGCCGCACATAAAGTAGCTCATAAAGGTAAGCCCAGAACAGTCAATGCCATTGTGAGTTTTGCCGCCCCAACGGTACTGGGTTCCCAGATAAGATAGGGCATAATCTAAAATGGCAGTGCGAAGTTCAGCATTGGAGCATCTCTGTTTACAGGGTGTGGATAACGCAATTGCAGGTACATATCCAGTAATGTTGTCGGCAAGTCTAATGTTTTGCCATCCATCTAAGGCTGCGCCGCAGGCATTTACGACACTGCCCATAAATAGTGTAGAGATGCTACGAGATTGTACTTTAGGAGTTGAGAGAACATCCGTTAAGCGCTGTGTGAGTGTTAGGGAGGGCTGTGTGTTTACATCCCAGTCCTGGGATTCTTTTTGAGAAATTAATCGGATATCAGATTTTATCAGCCAGCCGCTATAACCATAATCTGTAATAATTTTATAATAATTACCTTGACATTCCTGAATTGACACCAGCCAGCCAGAGAGAAGTTCATCAGAAATATTTTGCGCGCAGATACAGTTATTTTTCATGGTGATGTTTTCATAGAGGGTTGCTTTTGGTACAATAACAATTGCCTGTGTCATAGATAGTCCTTTCTGAGTATTTTTATAATAATTCTTGGTAGAAGTTCAGTACATTTCGATAGAAAATCTGTTCTATCTCGCTTTCTTTCAAGTTGCATTTCTTTAATTCATGTTCCAATAGTTCCATATGGCTGCAATTTTTCAATTCCAGATTCTCATCAATACCATCAAAATCGGAGCCAAGGCCTATACAAGATATGCCGCCAATGTCTGCAATATGCCGGATATGTAGGGCAATATCTTTGACATAGCTAAAATAACGTTCCTCTTTGTCTGGCATATTTGTGAGAAAAGGTCCATAATAATTGGCGCCAATGACGCCGCCTTTTTCGGCGATGGCTCGTATTAATTCGTCTGGCAGATTACGTCCCCGTTGGCAGAGCGCACGGGCATTTGAATGACTGGCGCAGAAAGGCTTTTTGGCAATTTTGCATACTTCACTAATTCCCTGGTCGGATAGATGAGAGACATCAGGGATAATACCTAAAGATTCCATTTCCTCTAGAAATTCTTTTCCAAGTCTGGTAAGCCCTTTTTTGGCATGGAGCTTAGTATTTAAATTGGTTGACGTTATTTGCTGCTGTTTAAAATTTGACGGCAAAAAAGGTGCAGGTTCTGCGGGAAAACCAAGACTATTCGGGTAATTCCAGGTAAATGTCATCATACGTATTCCGAGATCATAAATTTCTTTTAATTTATCTAAATCACCGCCGCACACTTCGCCTTCTTCTAAAGTCAGCAGGGCGGACATTTTTTCGGCCTTTTCATTTGCAATAATTTCTGAATAGCAGGTCACAGGTGTGATCAGATTAGAATTTTTTGTTATTTCCTCCTTGAAAATGGCAAGCTGCTCCTGAAAAGTTTGATAAGGACAGTCTGTTTCACTTAAATCAATAAATAATGCAAAGTTTTGCAGCAGATAATCTGAGGATTTCATTTTCATAAGATCTACCTGCAGAGAATTTTGATGTAAGCTGCAGTTATTGTTTCTGTTTCTCTCCTGGCAGATGCGGGAAATCGTATCACAGTGCATATCAATAATTTTCATAAAAGAACCTCCAGAATTTGTTTAATTTGGACATTTTGAGATCATTTATCATTCTAGTGCAAAAAGGATCTGTTGCAAAGCAGCAAGCTCTCATTGCATAAGACTGATAATGGAAAATTTATTTTCCAAGTAAGTGGATTGGAAGATGAGCCTGGCAGTGCAATTAAAAATAAATTTTCCAATTTTTGAAGCCAGATTTATTTCACTCTCGTTATATTATATTGTAAATTGTAAGATTTTTGTAAGGTAATGTTAGGTTTTCATTAAGAAATTCGTTGTAATATTGTAATAAGATCAAAAAGAATTAAGCAAATCGGAAAGGATGGGTAGGCATTGGATAATTTGATCAAGGTGCAGGATATGTGCAAGATATATAATCCTGGTGAAAATGAAGTCCGTGCTCTGGATCATGTAAATTTAGAAATTGAACGCGGCGAGTTTGTGGCGATTATTGGGCATTCAGGATCAGGAAAGTCTACATTGATGAATATGTTGGGATGCTTGGACGTGCCCACATCTGGCTCCTATTATCTGAACGGCAAGGATGTGTCTGCGATGAAAGATAATCAGCTCTCAGAGATCCGAAATCAGGAGATTGGCTTTATTTTTCAGGGTTTTAACTTGATTGCAAATCTTACTGCCATTGAAAATGTGGAATTGCCTTTGATTTACCGAGGAATCGGCAGGAGTCAGCGGCATAAGCTGGCGAAGGAAGCCTTGATTCGTGTGGGACTGGAAAAACGAATCGGACATAAGCCTTCGGAAATGTCTGGCGGACAGCAGCAGAGAGTTGCCATTGCCCGCGCAATCGCGGCAAAGCCGCCGGTAATTCTTGCCGATGAACCGACTGGAAATCTGGATTCTGCCTCCACGGAGGAAATTATGGGCATTTTAAAAGGGCTTCATGAAGCGGGACGCAGTGTCATATTGATTACTCATGACAACGAGATTGCAGAGCAGGCAAAACGGGTGGTTCGTATCTTAGACGGAAAGATTGTGGAAGATTATTATAATGCAGAGAAAAAAGCACAGGAGGCGTAGATCATGAAGAAGAAAAAGATATGGAAAATCGTGATACCTGCAGTAGCCGTTGTAATAATCGGCGGCGTTGTGATTGTAAATAATGCAGCAAAAACTGGTCAGCAGCTTTTAGAAGCCATGACAGTAGAAGTTATGAGAGTAGAGACTGGAGATGTGACAGAGATTGTGGAAACCAATGGAACCGTTGTCAGCGGCCAGCAGAAGGTGATTTTCTCCCCAGTCAATGCAAATGTAGAAATGGCCGATTTTCAAGTGGGGGATCTGGTCAAAGCTGGAGATAAATTGGTGACGTTTGACCTCAAGGATTTGGAGGAACAAAATCAGAAGGCAGAACTGACTGTTTTGGCAAATGAATTGGGCTATCAAGATTCAGTGGCAAAGTCAAATGAAGCGCAGAGCCGCCAGGCAGATGCCAGAAATCAGGCGGCAAATCTGCAGGCACAGGTTGACGCCAAGACGCAGGAAGTACAGGATTTGACGAATGCTCTTGCAGGTGAGGCAAGTGCGCAGGCTGCTGCGAAACAGCAGGAGGCAGAGACAATCAATGCACAGATTACGGAACTTCAGCAGCAGCTTGAGGCAGCGGTAAAAGAACTTGAGGAGGCTCAGAAGGCAGCAGATCAAGCGGCAAATGCCCAACAGAAAGCACAGGTAAATTTTGAAGCGGCAGCGGCGGCAGCAGAAAATGATCCAGAAGCCTTAGAGAAAGCAAAGAAAGAATTGAATCAGGCCAATAAAGATTTCACAAATGCGAAAAATGCTTGTGATAAGATACAAGAAACAGCGGATAGCCTGCAAGAACAGATTGAGGCGTTACAAGCATCACTTTCTGCAATTGGAACTGAGGATGTGACGGATAGTGATTTGCAGCAGAGATTACAGAATGCACAAGCGGAACTTGCAGAGCTGAAAGGAAATCTCGAGAGCCAGAAAGCGATTGCAGAGAGTGAGAGCGGCGCTTTGAGCAGTGCAGCGCGAGAACAGATGCGCACTAACAATAATCTTGCAGAGTTGGAAAGTAAATCCTTAGAAGAGCTGATTGAAGAGGGTAGAAAAGGAATTACCGCAGATTTTAATGGCGTTATCTCTGATAAACAGGTGATGGAGGGCGCGTTGGTTTCCCAAGGAATGCAGCTCTTTACGTTACAGAGTATTGATGATGTGAATGTGGAGGTAACACTTTCTAAAAATGTTTTTGATAAAGTAAAAGAAGGGCAGGTTGCAGAAATTACACTAGCAGGACAGACTTATCAAGGGACAGTAAAAAAGATTAGCCGTATTGCTTCCACTGGCGCGGCAGGCAGCAACCAGGCTGCAGTCTCCTCAGCATCTGTGATGGCCACTGTACAGATCAATCATCCTGACGACAATATTTTCCTGGGTGTGGATGCCAAGGTAAAGATTCAGGCTGCAGAAGCCAAGAACGTGATTATTTTGCCCACAGAGGCAGTCAATATTGGTAAAGATGGTACATTCTGTTGGGTAAACGAAGATGGTGTGATGAAGAAAAGAAGCATTACCACCGGTGTGACTTCTGATGAGTGTGCAGAGATTACACAGGGAATTGATGAGGGAGAGCAAGTGATACCAGATCCTGGAATGCATGAGGAAGGCGATCCAATTACTGTTAGCGAGGAGCAGTCAGAGGAAGAGATTAAGACGCAGGTAGAATAGAACATTGTCATTGAGAGATAAAGAGGTGTGCAGATGGGAAATATCATAGAATATATTAAAATGGCATTTAAAAATATCACTGCAAATAAGGGCCGTTCCTTTTTGACAATGTTGGGCATTATTATCGGAATCTCGTCCGTGATTATGGTGATGGCTGTTGGAGATGGGACAGCCAATGCCATGAATGCTGAAGTGCAGGATCTAGGAAGCGGACAGATCAATGTCTATTGCAGTGATAACGCAGCAAATGCACAGGAGTGGATTACACCAGAAGATCTTATGGCGCTTAAGGAAAATGTTGAGGGTGTGGATGGGGCGACACCCAATGATGGTTCTTCTGGAACCACAATCACTGGTAAAGGGGAATTTTCGATTACGCTAAGTGGTGGTACGGAAGATTTGCAGAAATCATTGAATTTTATGATAAAGAGAGGCGCTTATTTTACAGCCGCAGATGTGGAGGAAGGGAATCGAGTATGTGTGATTTCGGACAGTGATGCAAAAAGGCTCTTTGGTTCCGATGATGTTGTGGGCATGGACATAGAAGTGACCATTGGCCCAATTACTGGAAGTTACCGCATTGTCGGAGTCACGCAGCAGAAAGAAAATACCAGTTTTATCAGTTATACTTATGAGGGGATGCCGGTATCGTTGGAGGTACCTTATACATCCTTTGAAACCTTTGGCTGGGAGAGCGATTCCTTTTATTCTGTAGTAGTATTTGCCAATGATCAGGCAAGCGGAGAGGAAGTGGTGCGTGATATTATCCATACGTTGGAGACAAGACATAGATGTGCTGGGGAAGACTATTTTCAGATTCAAAGCTTTCAGGATATGTTGTCAGAGATGAATAATATACTGGCCATTGTTACCACATTTATTTCCTGTGTGGCAGCCATTTCCTTGATTGTTGGGGGAATTGGTGTTATGAATATTATGTTGGTGTCTGTGACCGAGCGCACCAGGGAGATTGGTATCCGTAAATCTTTGGGAGCAAAAACTTCATCTATTTTGCTGCAGTTTTTGGCAGAGGCCGCCATACTTACCATTATGGGCGGGATTATTGGCATCCTCTTAGGACTTTTGGGAGCCTTCGGTGCCTGTAATTTGATGAGCGCTTCTATGGGCAGTGCCATCAGTCCTGGAATTAAGGCTAGTACCATTCTTGGGGCAACACTGTTTTCCTGTGGTATAGGTGTATTTTTTGGTATTTATCCGGCAAGAAAGGCTGCAAAATTAAGCCCGATTGAGGCCTTGCGCCGGAATTAGGGTGAAGAAATAAAAAACTATAATGCGGATAGTGGTTGTTTTGTCGCTATACAAAAGAAGAATCCCGCAACTGTATGGTTTAGGGATTCTTCTTTTGTAAAAATGGACTTATCATTACTTTAATTTGTCATCAGTCTAAGCTTTCACAGTAAAAATCGGTTCCATTCGAGCCACTAAAGCCGCCATATTATGCATTTTGTGAACGGCAATTACTTTGTCAATATCCTTATAGGCATAAGGCGCCTCCGCACGAATGCTGTCTTCCCATTTTTTTAAGATATCAGCTCTTCCTTTGAGATCAGCGCGGGTTGGGTCAATTGGCGTAATGATATGAAATTTTTCCATAAATTGATGGAACGCCTCATCGTTGCCTTTGATTGCTTCACCGCGAGATTTATCACGCCCAGCGCCATGACTGGCGCTCCAAAGGGAATCTTGATTTCCTAATCCACGAAGTAGGTAGCTGGAACTGCCCATAGAGCCAGGTATCATTACCGGCTCACCATAGTAGGCAAAATCTGTGCCTTCCATTTCTTCACAGCCGCCAGCACAGCAGGCGCCTTTCCGATGAATATAATAAGTTTCACCGTCTATCTGCTTTTCCCAGATATAATTATGCGGAGCATCATAGAGCAGGTTCATATGATATTCTCCCAGTGTTCTGGTCAAGGCATCTTCAATCATAAAGCCAAGAAACAAACGATTGGCAAAACCAAAATTAGCGGCATTGCCAGAAGCTGACCAGAAACGATGCCAGGCATCTATTGCTGCGTCTGTCTTTGGTATTGGATAGATCTTATTCTCTGGATGAGATAGTCTGGCAGGATAAATAGTTTGACAAATTTGACGGTTCAGTAATCCGCTATGATGGCCAATCGTCAGAGAACCGGCATGAAGCATGATCACCACGGCTCCTTTTTTGATCTGCCAAGCATTCGCAGTCTGGCCGTCATAGATTTCAGCTACTCGCTGCACTTCCAGAAAGTGGTTGCCGCCGCCGATTGTCCCAATCTGGTCATCATACGTTAATTGTTCATATTTGCCAATAAAATCTTCCAGACCTTCGGTATCATTGGCTTTTAAACTGCCCCGAAATACAGTGCGGTTTAACCATTTTTCCTGAATTTCGGGCTGGTAGTATCGCCATAAACCGTTCTTTTTACCATCATGATATGTTTCCAGTAAACCCTCAAGACCATGCAGAAACAATGCTTGTCGTTGTCTTCCAGTCATTGGAATCTGCCTGCCGCCTTCAAAAAAGATATGCCGAATTATCTTTGTCAACTGAGGAAGTTTTTCTTGAATTTGTTCTTCCGATAAATCAGTAGTATAAAACCGCATACCACAGTTGATATCATTTCCCATTGCCTGGGGAACGACAAAATTTTTTGTCATCATGACAGTTCCAATCGGAATGCCAGAACCTTTGTGAAAGTCTGGTGTCAAAATAATTTTCTCGATCTGCAGATTAGCAGACTGAGAATAACAGGGGATTTCTCTTAACTTGTTCAATGTTTCTTCTAATTCTGTCATTTGATATAACTCTGCGACTGCATTTTTTTCCGGCAAACAATCCTCTGGAAGATAACAGGATATTACATTATTTCGATCTTTATATTTAATATGATGTACCATAATACTCCTTTACACATGTCTAAAGCTCATTTTTATTGGAAAGAATTTTTATATTATGTATTTTAATTTGATATTTTAAAGGAAACCCTAATGTGAGTAACTATGTTAAATATATTTTTTGTGAGTTGATATGTTGTTTATATTATTAGTCTACAATTTCAAGATGTCAACTTCTATTTGAAATTTTATACTACTTATGAATAAATGAATATGATATAATTATTTTGTTTTATGATATTAGATTGATATATGATCTTTCAATGAATGGTACTCTGCGGATGTCTCAATTTCATTTTATTTATTTTCACCTTTCATATAATTTTTGCTGCAGATATTTGTCCTCTTTGTGACTATCCAAATTAACACTGAGGGTGAAAAATGCAAATTTAGCGGATGGCGTCGGGTATTATAAATTGACCATTATACAAAGGGAATTTAAAAATTAAATCTTATTTATATTTTTTTGTTTGCTGAATTTTTCGTAATTAAAGGAAAGGGGACATGAACTTTGAAATTAAAATATAAGAATAATATAACTTCTTAAATATTAAAAAACAAAAGGAATATATATAGATATTTTTAAGAATGACTATAGATTATGTATTGCATAAATGCCTGCTTTTGCGAGAAATTAAATGAATAAAAATTTAATGTTGTTTAAAAAATACGATTTATATAAATTTTATTGTAGATACTCTTTTGCGGAGGTAGAAAATGATCCTTTTGTGATCACTGGATCAAACTTGAATAAAGGAGGAAGTTGAATGGAACAGGAAGTAAAGAGAATCTCAGATTCAATGATTGAACATATTTATCAGGTACGTCCAGAGCACCTTAATGCTGCTGGCAGATTATTTGGCGGTCAATTGATGGAGTGGATTGACGAGATTGCAGGATTGGTTGGTATGAGACATTCCAATGGTAATATTACCACAGCCTCTGTGGATAATCTGAGATTTATCCGCGGAGCATACCAGAATGATTTGATTGTATTGATGGCCAAAGTCACATATGTTGGAAATACCTCAATGGAGATAAGAGTAGATACTTATGTGGAAGACTTTCAGGGAACACGAAAACCAATCAATCGGGCATATTTGACCTTAGTGGCGGTAGATTCCAACGACGTTCCTAGAAAAGTGCCAACTATTTTGCTGGAAACTGAGGGGGAAAAAGCAGAATGGGAGGCGGCCAAAAGAAGGAAGGAATTGAGGATTCAACGCCAGAAGGAGGGATTTTGACAGAAGGGAATTAGATTTGTGTGACGGATTTGTATCAATAATAAGATAGATGCAAATCCTGGATTGTGGGAATTTATAGGAGGAATAGACAGGATTATGAGTTTTTGGGGACTTTTCTGCAGTAATACCTTTGGTGTGACAATGAGTATGCTGTTTATGATTTGGATCTCTATGCTGCTTTTTGGTCGGAAACCATATCAAATAAGAGAGCGCAAAGTAAAAATGATTGCGTTGACCATATTATTTATCTGTGTTTGGGCATTGATAGGGACAGTTTTTTATAAAATTGGTATTTTTCGATGGAGATACAATATAGGACAAATCTTGTTTACT
The DNA here is from genome assembly GCA_910575005.1 of Lachnospiraceae bacterium. GTDB lineage: Bacteria > Bacillota > Clostridia > Lachnospirales > Lachnospiraceae > Petralouisia. Next base: position 82,264 of record CAJTCL010000013.1, read on the forward strand.
TATATTGGAATGACAGGAGCAATGTTTTATTTATATTTTCTTTATCGGGAAAATCTGATGACTTGTTGGATTTCGGCCGTTTTTTTAGAAATGTTGGAATCTTTTGCCGTACATATAGGAGTCTTATTTTCACCTAATATGATTTTTCATTTGGATATTTTGGGAGAACGGTTCATTTATTATTTTTTTCTTTATATATTTACACCGCTTATCGAGATAATATGGGTGCTGGTTCTATATAAGACTAGTGTTGGAAAAATGTTTCGCGTGTGGATTGAAAGGAAAGAACCGCGAAAGGCAAGTATTATATTTATCAGTTTATATCCCATTTTATCTGAAATACTTTATTATATGGTGCAAATAGGTGAACGGGTCGGTAATGATAATGCAATCGTTTCTCTATTGTATTTATTAATTGTTTTTATTATTTTCGGTTATGCAGGACGTCAGGAAATGCAAAAAAAGCAAATTCAGACTCAGCAGATTAGTATGCAGCAGCAAAATACTTATATTGAGAGTTTAGAAAAGCTGCAGAGTGAAATGCGAAAATTTCGTCATGATTATAAAAATATGATGTCTGGCATGTATCTTCAAGCAAAAGAGGGAAATATGGAAGCAGTGCAGGATTTTATTCAGGATATGACGATTGATTTTGATCATCAGGTGGGAGAACAGATTCGCAGATTGACACAGCTTGGAAATATTCATATGATTGAGGTGAAAGGGTTACTGCTAGGAAAGATGGAAAAAATGCAGCAGGAGCAGATTTCCTGTGAATTAGAAATATTGCGTCCATTTGATAGAACAAGGCTGAGAACAACTGATTTATGCAGATGTCTGGGGATACTGATTGACAATGCTATCGATGAAGTACGAGGAAAACAAGATAAAAAGCCAAAGCCGCAGGTACATATTATGATTAGCAGGCAGGAAGCATGCACAACATTTCGCGTGAAAAATTCATTGTATTCAACCATTGATTTTCACAAGATTTGGCAGCTAGGTTATTCTACCAGAGGATCAGACAGGGGAATTGGCCTTGCCAGCTATAAAAGTATTCTGGAACATTATGAAAATGTCATTTCTCTGACAACAATTAAGGATGGTTATTTTATTCAGGAGTTAAAGATACAGGAATAAGAAGTGTTTAAAATTGTGGAGGAAAAATAGTTATGCTTCCAATTTATATTTGTGAAGATGATGCGCTGATATTGGCTGCACAGAGAGAATTTTTAGAAAAACAAATTATGATTGAAGGTTATGATATGGAGATCGCGCTGTGCAGCAAGCATCCGCAGGAAATTATTGAAGCTGTGGCGGCGTCTCCAAAGAGAGGAATTTATTTTCTGGATGTGGAACTTAAGGATGAGCCGATGGATGGATTTATGCTGGGACAAGAGATTCGAAAGTTTGACGCCAGAGGTTTTCTTATCTATGTGACTTCTTTTCCAGATTTGGCATTTGAGACATTTCGCTATCATTTAGAAGCGCTGGATTATATTGTAAAAGGTAATTCTGACAAAATGCTGGCTGGAATGTGCAAAAGCCTTTCGATCATTACTGAGAGGATGTGTAAGGAGCAGGGAGAGAACAAGGAGTATTTTACAGTAAAAGTGATGGATATTGTCAAACATGTTCCAGTGGATGAAATTATGTTCTTTGAGACAAGTGTCCGTACACACAGAATAGAACTTCATGCGAAAAATGACCGTATTGATTTTATTGGCAGTATGCAGGAATTACAAGAGCAGTTTAGGGAGCATTTTTTAAGGGTTCATAGGTCATATCTTGTTCATGTAAATAAGATTCAGGAGCTAGATTTAAAGCACCGAGAAATTCTTATGGATAACGGAGAAAAATGTCTGTTTTCTAAAAGTATGAAGGGGGAATTGCTGAGCAGAATTTAAATGACAATGTTTAAAAGCCGTTTTAGGCAGTATAGTATACCATTTGGGCAAAACTCAGCATAAAGGTGACAAAACATGATACGATACTTCCATCATAATTACTCTGAGATAGAAACACAGGGCAATTATAATGAAAGAAAATATTTAGAAAGAGGGTTATGTTATGGAACAAAATGTATTACTGGATTTGTCACATATTTCTAAACGCTATAAGACGGAATTAGCGCTTAAGGATATCAATATTACGCTTCATAAAGGGGAAATTTTGGGATTTTTAGGGCCGTCCGGTTCTGGCAAAACTACCACGATTAAAATAATCACTGGACAGTTAAGGCAAACCTCTGGAGAGGCAAAAATTCTGGGCACAGATACTGTTAATATTGATGATTCAATTTATGAAAAAATTGGAGTGGTTTCTGATCAAAGCGGAATTTATGAGAAAATGACAGTATGGCAGAATTTAAGTATGTTTGCAAAAATATGGCGTGTTCCCAGAATAAGAGTGGAGGAAGTCTTACATCAGGTAGAATTGTATGGACATCGCAAAAAGCCGGCAGGTAAGCTCTCCAGAGGACAGACACAACGGCTTGTTTTGGCTAGGGCAGTGCTTCATAAGCCAAGAATCTTATTTCTTGATGAGCCGACAAGCGGATTAGATCCATCGACTGCGGTATCTATTCACAAAATGTTGTTAGAACTGAAGGAAGAAGGTATGTCAATTTTTTTGACTACACATAACATGGAAGAAGCCACAAAACTTTGTGATAGAGTTGCACTTTTGTATCAGGGAAAAATTGCTGAGTGCGGGTCGCCGAAGGAGCTTTGCCTGAAATATAATCAAAATAAAAAATATCATCTGCTTTTGCATAATCAGGAAGAAGTTGTCTTAGAACAAAGTCCTCAAAATATTGCAAAAATTTCAGAATGGATGCAGCGAGATGAAATACAGTGTATTCATTCTTGTGAGCCAACATTAGAACGTGTATTTTTACAAGTAACAGGGGCGTCCCTTGGATTAGCAAATATTTGAGAGGAGTTTAGAAATGGAAAATATTAATAAATTAACAGCAGTTGCACAGATTAAATGGATCTGTATCAGCCGCAATACAGCGATTATGATAGGGCCGATTCTGACCGTAGCGATGGTGTGGATATGCAAGATTTTATATGGCATCAATTCAGGCGGTGATCTATCGCCAATGCTGGTGTCTTTGCTCCTCAATTTGGGCATTTCCCTAAATTTGTGTCTGGATGGATTTATTATGGTGGGAACTGCAATTGCAGAAGAGAAAGAGAAACATACTTTACGGGTATTAATGACGTCTTCTATCACTGGAATGCAGTATTTTATCGGAAGTATTATATTTCCATTTGTGTTGATGAATATTATCAATATTGTGGTATTGTTGATTAGTGGTGTTTCTATGAGCCAGGTATCTGTGGCAGCTTTCTTACTGGTCAGTGCGGCAGCTTCACTGATTAGCTGTGTAATGGGAATGATTGTCGGTCTCTGTGCCAAGAATCAGATGAATGCAAACTTGATTTCTTATCCATTGATGTTCGTGTTTATGATGATACCAATGTTTGGAAATCTTTCCGAGAAATTGCACCATATCTCAGGATTTTTATTTACAGGTGTGCTGACAGAGATGGCAGGAGGATTTGCAGAAGGAATCCCATATACGTTTAAAGCCTTGGATATCACAGTGCTTATCGCAGAATTAGTCATTAGCATTCTTGTATTTCTAATGCTGTATCGAAGGAATGGCTATGAAAAAGATTGATATAATTTAGACGGCACATGAAATAAGACAGCAAAAAGGCAGTGTGCTATTAGTGATGTAAGAATATCAGGATAATACAGTTTAGATTATTTGCTAAGTCGTATTATCCTGATATTTATTTGTTTCTTTCCGGTGCTCTTCTTAATTGAGAAGTAGTGTCAAGAAACCTTTATTTTGAAAAATTCTTTCTAAAATCTAGGCATTATCTATATTCAATTCAAATTTTAGAATTAGATAACGCCTTTTTAATGCGAAATAAATCACAGCAAAAAAGTTTTCAATTGTTTGATAGGTGTGATAAAATAAAAAATAATCAGTAAAGAAAAAATAATGGGAAGTGTCATCATTTAAAGTATAGTGCATGGAACCTTTATACTTGCAGTATTTGGCACAGACATTAAAATTTAGGAGAGAGCGCGTGGGTAGGAAAACGAAAGACTGGAAATTTAGAATTACATTTTTAGCAGCATTAGCAGTATTTATTTTTGCAGCGGCCAAGTTGGGGCTGAGTTTTTGGGAATATCACAAAGGAGCACAACAATATCAGGAATTAGAGGGGATTGCTGGACTTCCCTCTACGAAAAAGTCTGACGATAAAGGAAATAAATCCCAGGAACCCGCAGAGCAGATGGATTTTGATAAACTAAAAAAGATAAATCCTGATGTGGTGGGCTGGATTTGGATTGAAAAATTAGATATTAGTTATCCGATTGTACAAGGAAAGGACAACGACTATTATCTAAGCCATACATTTTATCGAGAAGAGAATAAATGCGGTAGTATATTTGTGGAGATTGGGAATCATGGAGATTTTAGAGATCAGAATACTTTTGTCTATGGGCATAATATGCGGGATGGTTCTATGTTTGCCAAGTTAAATCAATATCAAGAGCAAGCAGTTTTTCAGGAGAATCCTGAATTTTATATTTATACGCCAGAGGGGTTAAAACGCTATCAGATTTTTTCTTGTTATGTAGCTTCACTGGATTGGGATTCTTTTACTTATCAGTTTGAAAATCAAAAATCTTATAAAGAGTGGCAGAAAACAGTAAAAAAACGCAGCCTTTATGAAACAGGGATTGTACCAAAACCAGAGCAGACAACAGTGACTTTGATGACTTGTACTCCGGCAGGGGATAATTATCGTTTTTTGGTACATGGGGTTCTGACAGAAAAACAATCTAAAAAGAAAAAGTAAAATCTATATGAAGGAGGAATCATGATGGCAGAGATGAACAGGGAAGAAAAGGTAGAACAATTCTTAAAGATGGTAGAAAAATCGGATAATATTGTATTTTTTGGCGGTGCAGGGGTGTCAACAGAGAGTGGGATCCCTGATTTTAGAAGTGTAGATGGATTGTACAATCAACAATATGATTATCCGCCAGAGACAATTTTAAGCCATACTTTTTATCGCAGGAATACGGAGGAATTTTATAGATTCTATCGCAATAAGATGTTGTGTCTTACAGCACAGCCTAATATGGCGCATAAGAAACTTGCTGAGCTAGAAGCAGTTGGGAAAGTGCGGGCGGTAGTGACACAGAATATTGATGGGCTGCATCAGCTTGCCGGCAGCAAAAAGGTGTTGGAACTTCATGGAAGTGTTCACCGAAATTATTGTGAGAGTTGTCATGAACTTTATGATGCAGAGTATATGCTGCATAGTACTGGGGTCCCTGCGTGTGAGAAATGCGGCGGCGGTATTAAGCCAGACGTTGTACTTTATGAGGAAGGGCTTGATAATCAGACGATGCAGGAAGCTGTTTACTATATCAGCAATGCAGATATGCTGATTATTGGCGGCACATCCCTAGCAGTATATCCAGCGGCAGGATTGATCGACTATTATCAAGGAAATAAGCTGGTATTGGTCAACAAAACGGCAACGCCTAGGGATGGCATTGCCAATTTAGTACTGCAGGAGAGTATCGGAGAACTATTTGCAAAGATTATTGTTTGAAAATATCATATTTGGACAGGAGGGAAAATAATGCCGATATCTTATGAAATTGGAGATATTGTCCGTTTGAAAAAACAGCATCCTTGTGGAAACAAGGAATGGGAGGTACTGCGGGTAGGAGCGGATTTTCGCTTAAAATGTTTGGGCTGTGGCCATCAGATCATGGTTCCCCGTAAGCTGGTAGAGAAAAATACCAAAGGAATTCGGAAAAAAGAAGAACGATAATACATCACTACCATTCTTCCAAGGAATTTTTTTCCTGCTGTAATTCATTGGAAATCGTGTTATCATATTTGTAATAATCATATGAAACTGGGGAAGCTTTATGAGAGAAAACGGGCGTAGAATTAAATGGATTAATTGGAAAAAAATTGCAGCCACATTTTTTATAACAATGTTTCTATTGCTGACCGCTTATTTTATTTTGGTAAATCTTTTGGTAAGCGCTGCGCTGGTGCCCTCTTTTATGGAAAAACTGGAGGCGTTTGAGCGCATTACTGAGGAGAGCTATGAAGCTCAAGTACAGACGTCTGATATCAAGATCAACAGAGCGGCGGCACTAAAAAAGACAAAGGAATGGTTAAAAAGCGCTGATCACCAAAAACTTTCCGTAAAGACAGAGGATGGCTACACATTGATTGCACAAGAATTTCCTGCAACACAGGCAGCGGCTGAAACATTATCTCAGGCAGAGAGCGGACAGCTAAAAATAACAGAAAATGTAACAGACAAGAAGGAGTTTACTGATAAAAAGCAGCATAAATGGGTGCTTTTGTTGCATGGATATACGGGATGGAAGGAAGAAATGTATCCATTTGCATATTGGTATCACCAGGAAGGTTATCATGTGCTTGTGCCTGATCTTCGCTGCCAGGGAGAGAGTGAGGGGGATTATATCGGCATGGGCTGGACAGATCATTTGGATTGTATGCTTTGGATTGATTATATTTTATCTGAGGATCCAGAGGCTCAGATCGTGATTCATGGCCAATCTATGGGGGCGGCCACGGCGTTGATGATGACTGGCAATGATAAACTCTCTCAAAATGTGGAGGCAGTGATCTCTGATTGTTCTTATACAGATGCCTATGCAATGTTTGGAGAAAAGATCAAGGAATGGTTTGGACTTCCGGCATTTCCTCTGGTGGATTCCGCCTGTATTGCCTTAAAGTTCCGCGGTGGTTATAATTTACGGGATGCATCAGCGCTTGATGCGGTTAAGAACAGTGATGTGCCGACATTTTTTATTCATGGGGATGAGGATGTGATGATTTCCGTTGAGATGACCAAAGAATTGTATCAAGCGGCCGCATGCCCCAAAGAACTGTTGATTGTGGAGGGGGCTGGCCATGCACAGTCCCAGGATAAGGATCCCGATACATATTATGGGAAAATCAAGGAATTTTTGGACAAAACTCTTGCAAACACTGAATAATTATGGTAAAATGTCGTCTCGTGATATATTAAATTTATCCTTGCTCCCTGCACGGACAGGGGGCCAGAAGGCCAGAAGGAGGTACGAGGCATGAACAAATATGAATTAGCGCTTGTCGTTAATGCGAAAATCGAGGATGAAGAGAGAGCCGCAGTGGTAGAGAAAGCAAAAGAATACGTGACACGTTATGGCGGTACAATTACTGAGGTTGACGAATGGGGTAAGAAGAGATTAGCTTACGAGATTCAGAAAATGAGAGAGGGCTTTTATTATTTCATCCGATTTGATGCAAATGCAGATTGTCCAGCAGAAGTTGAGAGACATGTACGGATTATGGACAATGTGCTCCGTTTCTTATGCGTTAGACAAGACGAGGCATAATAGTACGATAAGTATTAAGTGAATGTATGACAGACAACTTGATATTTATTGTAGATAGAAAGAGGAGATTAAATGAATAAAGTCATACTTATGGGTAGATTAACCAGAGATCCTGAGGTACGTTATTCTCAGGGTGAGCAGGCTACGGCAGTGGCAAGATATACTCTGGCAGTAGATAGAAGATTTAAACGTGACGGCGACCAGCAGACCGCAGATTTTATCAATTGTGTGGCATTTGGAAGAAGCGGTGAGTTTGCAGAGAAATATTTCCGTAAGGGTATTAAAATTGCTGTCACTGGAAGGATTCAGACTGGTAGTTATACCAACCAGGAGGGTCAGAAAGTATATACCACTGATGTTGTGGTAGAAGAACAGGAATTTGCTGAGAGTAAAGCTGCAAGTGATCAGTCAGCAGCAGGTTATCAGCCAGCAGGAAGGCCTGCCCCCAGCGCAGCGGCAGGGGATGGTTTTATGAATATTCCAGATGGTATTGACGAGGAATTACCCTTTAATTAGAACAGGAGGTAAATAAAATGGCTTATAATAAAACCGAAAAAGGCGATTCTCCAATGAAGAGAAGAGGCGGCGTCCGCAGAAGAAAGAAAGTATGTGTATTCTGTGGCAAGGACAATGTGATTGATTATAAAGATACCAACAAGTTAAAGAGATATATTTCTGAGAGAGGTAAGATTCTTCCCAGAAGAATTACTGGCAACTGTGCAAAACATCAGAGAGCTTTGACAGCAGCTATTAAGAGAGCAAGACATGTGGCATTGATGCCATATGTGACAGACTAAACCAGAGGAAAGCCAATGGTTTTCCGGGGTTAAGGCTTAGATATGTGACAAACTTGATATAAAAAGACCAATCATCTGTGGGTGATTGGTCTTTTTTGTGTATAAATAAAATGGTAATCAGTTGGAATGTGGTAAAAATGACATATAAACAGTGAAATTATCTTGAGTTTTTTGTATATATGTGATACAATCTCGATAATATATATTCATTTTCTATTGTGAAAACGTATATATGGGATCAAGAAATAGTATAAAGAGGAGGATTTGACAATGAGCAGAAGTAAACTCAAAAAACGATTGTTGACTACATTCCTTGCGGTTGCGATGACATTTACTTCCATAAATGTCGGACCGTTTGGTGCAGTCACAGCCTATGCGGAAGGCACTGCTAAGCTCGCAGCAGGTGATTATTATATTTTAAATACCGCAACAGGCAGATTATTAAATGGTGGTAATTCATGGGGATCACAGGCAAGTGCGTTGAGGTATGGGCAATTGATAACACTGAGTGTTGTGGATGCCAATGCTGGAACATATTATATTGACAGCCATATTTCTAATAGTGATGAAAAACATTTTGTGAATGTTGATAATGGTAGTGCATTTATGGATGGGCTGGCAACACCGCTGACAATTGCGGAATGTGGAAATGGTAGTTATACAATTGCTAACGCTGATGGTGGATATTTAACAGCTTCTAATGACAACACAATTGTCACATATTTGTCAAAGTCTGAGTTGTCAGAATGGCGTTTTCTTACTCGTGAGGAATTGATAGAGGAAGCAGAAAAAAATGCTACAGAGGAAAATCCAGTAGATGTCACATCACTTATTTTAGATTCTGGCTTTGGTAGAAATAATACATATGTTGATAGATGGAATGACAGTCCTGCAAAAGGTGGGGAAAATACCGACTTCTGTGCTGAAAAGTATCGTGTGGCATTTGATAGTTTTCAGACGATTGAAAATGTTCCCAATGGTCTATATGAATTAAGTTTACAGGGTTTTTACCGTGAAGATGAAGGCTCACAAGGTCCAGCAAAATACTATATGAATGAGACTGAGAAAGATCTTATGAAGATTGAGGCGGATGCAAAAAGTGAGAAAGTTGAAGGTTCTTGGTCTACTCAAAGGGGAGATGTCTATGTACCAAATACTATGACAGATAGTTCAAATTGTTTTATTGCAGGAGCATACAAAAATGATGCCATTACAGTTTTGGTTAAAGATCACACTTTGAAGATTGGTGTGAAGACTACAGATTCACATAATTGGGTGATTTGGGATAATTTTACTTTAAAATTAAAAGACGCTATGACAGATGATGAACTTGCAGCGTATCCAGTTCGATTGGAGATTGATAAGATTGGCGAGGTTTCCTTAGATCCTGCTTGTAAAGCGAAAATTGACGCAGCAAGAGCGGCATACGATGCCTTGACAGACGCCCAAAAAGCATGTGTAACAAATTATGCTACATTACAGGCAGCAGAAGCGGAGTATGACAGACTTTTTGCTGAAGGTGGACAGGAAGCGCTTGATCAAGCGGCTGCCAATGTAGTAATAGATAAGATTACTGCAATTGGTACCGTAGAACTTAGTGATGCATGTAAAGCTAAGATTGATGAGGCAAGGACGGCATACAATGCATTGACTGACTCACAGAAAGCGTTGGTGACAAATTATAATACCTTAGAGACAGCAGAAGCTGAATATAAAAGTCTCAAAGACGCGGCAGATCAGGCGGCAGCGGCAGCAGTGACAACTAAGATTAATGCAATCGGTACCGTTACATTCACAACAGACAGCAGGCTGGCAATCAAAGGGGCAAGGACAGCATATGACGCCTTGACAGAAGATCAGAAAGCCTTGGTGACACAAGCACAGCTTCAGGTATTGACAGATGCAGAAGCGAAGTATGCACAGCTTGCAGAGGCAGGAACGAATCTTGCAGATGGCGATTATTATCTTATAAATGTCTCAACAGGCAAGTATTTAAACGCCGGCAACAGTTATCAGACACAGGCCAGCCTTAAGAGTTATGGCCAGTTGATGACATTTGCAGCCAATGAGAGCGATAACACAAGTTATACCATTGATACTCATTATTTAAAGGACAATAAACATTATTTAGGAGCAAATGGGTATTTAGACGCCGCGGAAACCCCAATTAAGATTGAAAAGTGTGCGAGCGGCAACTTTAGCATTGCCAATGCGGATGATAAATTTCTGACAGCGCCGACAGACGGGAAAAGCACAGTTGTAACTTTTGCGGCTGAAAAGTCAGAAGCGTCAGAATGGCTTATTTTAACGCGTGATCAGCTTATTAAAAAATTGACAAAAGATATCGCCGAAGGCAATCCAGCAGATGTGACATCACTTATTCTGAATCCCAATTTTGACAGATATAATCAATACTCAGATCAATGGAGTGGTGGGATTAAAATAGAAGGAGCAGCAGGCAATTATTGTGCTGAGGTGTATGGAAAAGTATTTGATTCGATGCAGACGCTTGAAAATGTTCCCAACGGCGTATATGAATTAAGCGTACAGGGATTTTACCGTAAAGAGAAAGACACAGCAGCTCCTGCAATATACTATATCAATGGGACTGAGGCAGAGCTTAAGACGATTGAAGCAGATGGACGAAGCGAGAAGGTGGAAGGTTCTTGGAGCACGCAGAGAGGTGATGTTTTTGTACCAAATTCTATGACAGACAGCTCAAATTGTTTTAGCGAAGGTGCATATACCAATGATTTTATCACCGTGACCGTGACAGATCATACCTTAAAAATTGGTGTGAAGACAACAGATGCTAATAGCTGGGTAATCTGGGATAACTTTATTTTAAGATTAAAAGAGGTAACGGAAGAAGAAGTGACAGATGCTGAGGTGGCAGCAAGTGTTGTGGCAAAGATTAATGCAATTGGAACAGTTGCATTGACAGAGGAATGTGATACAAAGATCAAAGCGGCAAGAGCAGCATATGACGATTTGACAGATGCTCAGAAAGCCTTGGTGACAGCCGAACAGTTAAAGGTATTGACAGACGCAGAAGCAGAGTATGCAAGACTTCTTGCAGAAGGAGGCCAGGAGGCAATTGACAGAGAGGCTGCCAAGAATGCTGTAGAAAAGATCAATGCAATTGGAACAGTTGCATTGACAGAGGAATGTGATAAAAAGATTAAAGCTGCAAGAACGGCATATGATGCCTTGACAGCGGCACAGAAAGCTTTAGTGACAGCGGCACAGTTGAAGGTATTGACAGACGCAGAAGAGAAATATAATGATCTAAAAACCATTGCAGACGTCATAGAATTGATTGATAGTATTGGAGAAGTTACCTTGGCACCTAGCTGTAAAGCTAAGATAGAAGAGGCAAGGAAAGCATATGATGCCTTAACAGAAGTGCAGAAGGCCTTAGTGACAGCAGTACAGTTAAAGGTATTGACAGACGCAGAAGAGAAATATAATGAGCTAAGAACTATTGCAGACGTCATAGAATTGATTGATGACATCGGAGAAGTTACCTTAGCACCTAGCTGTAAAGCTAAGATTGATAAAGCAAGAGCAGCATATGACGCATTAACCGCTGATCAGAAAACATCAGTGACAAATTATAATGCATTAGATGAAGCAGAAAAAGAGTATGCCAAACTTCTTAACGAAGGAGGCCAGGAAGCAGTTGATCAGGCGGCTGCCAAAGAGGTTTTAGATAAGATTGATGCAATTGGCACAGTAGAAGCTACCGAAGAATGTAAAGTTAAGATTAATGATGCATGGATGTTATACAATGCCTTGACAGATGTCCAGAAAGCATTGATAACAGCAGAGCAATTGAAGGTATTAACCGATGCAGAAGCTAAATTTGTAGAACTTATGGGGGATCAGATGCCTTCGGAAGAGCTTAAGAAGGAATTGGCCGAAGCTGTAGAGAATGCAAATGCAGAAGCGTTGGTGGAAGAAGCTTATACAAAAGAGAGCTGGCAGGTCTACAAGGAAGCATTAGACACTCTGCATACATTATCACAACAAGTAATTACAACAAAACCAGAGATTGAGACAGCACTAAAAGCGTTGCAGGAAGCAAGTGACGGACTTAAGGTAGCAGAAGGGTATGAGCCTACCGAAGATCAGAAAACAAGTCTGACATCATCTGTTGATAATGCTGTAAGTCTGGATGCTGGAAAATACGAAAAGGATGAAAATTGGGCAGCGTTCCAGAAGGCACTTGCACGAGCACAGGAAATTAAAAATAGGCCAAATGCGACTGCTGCACAGGTAGAGAAAGCAATGAAAGATTTGGAGGAAGCAATAGCAAATCTTAAGCCAATACAGGGTAACAAAACTGTTGATAAGACAGCATTAGAGAAAGCAGTCGATGATTATGGAAAACTGAAATCATCCAACTATACCTCAACTACTTGGAAACCGTTTAAAAAAGCATTAGATGCGGCAAAAGATGTTTTGAAAAATGATAAGGCAACCCAGAAAGAGGTAGATAATGCATTAAATACATTAAATGCCAAGAAAAAAGCACTCAAGAAAGTTACAAAAGTCAAAAGTATCAAGATCACTGCTGATTATACAAGTGTTGCAGTTGGCAAGAAAGCAAAATTAAAAACTACAGTTAAGCCAAGTAATGCAACAAACAAAGCTGTAAAGTGGTCAGTAGCTGCAAAAGATAAGAAATATGTATCTGTAAGCAGTAAGGGTGTGGTAAGCACAAAGAAAGCTGGTGCAGGCAAGACTGTGACAGTTACAGCAACAGCAAAAGATGGCAGTAAAAAGAAGGCAACCATTAAGATTAAGATTATGAAGAATGCCGTTACAAAGATTACCCTGAAAGCAAAAACGAAGAAAGTAAAAGCTGGTAAGAAAGTAACTGTAAAGGCAACCGTTATAACAAACGGCAAGAAAGCAAATAAGAAATTGGCTTGGAAGTCTTCTAATAAGAAATATGCAACTGTGAATGCTAAGGGAGTTGTGACAACAAAGAAAGCCGGAAAAGGTAAGAACGTAACAATTACAGCAACTTCTACAGATGGCACAAATAAGAAAGGAACCATTAAGATCAAGATTGTAAAATAATATTATGTAAGACTATTTTCAATCATTAAGCAGAGCTGCGCACTAAGTAATTAGTGTGCAGCTTTTTTTGGTAAAATAAACAAAAATGTGCAATTTTTGACTTTTATTTCGTAAAAATAAGATATAATGGGATTGAAAATAAATCTTCAAATGTGCTATAATAATTTTTGCAATATGTGACAGGGGATTAACCAGTATATTCAGATGGGAATGATTTCCGCCTCTAGGCGGTAAGTTACTTGCTAGTATCAGTGGCGAGATTCCATCTCCCATTTGGTATAAGCCTCTGGCGGGTGCTGAATGTCTGGTGGATATCCGTTTAGCACCGATCGTAGCGAAGCGATGCGGCAGGTGTACAGGTCAGAAAAGCTGACCTGTACGCTGCCGCAAGAACGCCAAGACGTTCTTAAATAGAGCATTTATGGAAGATAAGTGTTTTATAGAGATGGGCAGGTAGGAGCGAATGAAATACCATCGTTTGAAGTATCGTTTATGTATGGAGCACAGCTTTGACGGAAAGATAGAAAACAAACATCATCATCTGATTGAGATTGAGATTGTGGCAAGGTATCTGTCAGAAAATTTTATGGAATTTACCAGTATGGATTCTATCTTAGAGCAAGTGTTTGCTCCTTATCAGTATCAGTACTTAAACGAATTTCCAGAATTTGAGGGGGATACAAGTATTGAACATTTGGGCGAGGTGTTTTATTTAAAGGTGAAAGACGCATTAGAGGAACAGCAATGGAGATTTGCCCGTTTTGAGATAAGCGAGACGCCTTTGCGCATTTATGCGATTGTAGCAGAAACATTTTAACACTGAGTCGTAATTAAGGGAGGGTTAATATGAAACTCAAAACGATTTTCAAAGGAACGGTAGCAGGTTTTCTGTCAATATCACTATTATTATCGGGAATGCCGGTTATGGCGACAGATTTAGATCCATCGCAGCAGATAGGAGCAGAGGGAGAGGCACCAGCACAACAGGAGCAGCCACAACAGCCAGAGGCAGGAGAGGAGACACCAGAACCGACTGGTGAACAGGAGACACCGCCTCAGCCAGAGGCAAAAGAGGAGACGCCAGATCCATCCGGTGAACCAGAGACACCGCCTCAGTCAGAGGCAGGAGAGGAGACACCAGAACCGACTGGCGAACAGGAGAAGCCACAACAGCCAGAGGCAGGAGAGGAGATACCAGAACCGACTGGCGAACAGGAGAAGCCACAACAGCCAGAGGCAGGAGAGGAGACACCCGATCCGGCTGGCGAACAGGAGAAACCACAGCAGCCAGAGGCAGGAGAAGAGAAACAAGATCCGGCTAAGGCAGAGGAAAAAGACAAGGAAAAAGATAAAGACAAAGAAAAAGATAAAGAAAAAGATAAACAGTTAGAGAAGGCTCAAGAAGAAAAAGTGCTGGAAAAAGACACCTTAGCAGAAGAAAAGGTACAGTCAGAGAATGCGCCACAAGTATTTTCATTGGCAAATCTGCCAATCGTAAATGGCAGTATTGCTATTGATGGAAATATGTCCGATTGGGCAGAGGTTGCTTCACGTCCTTCAGGAGCTTCCAATGTTGATTCCTGGAAGGTTGCTTTCTCACCAGATAAGAATATGTTATATTTCTGTTATACAGGCAGTGCAAGCACAGAGTGGGATTATGGATTTGCAAGCAATGAAAATAGTTTTAAGTTTACATATGCAGATGGCCAAAATGGGCAGGATAGTGCACTTTCTGTAAATGCCTGGAATGGCGGCGCAATTGTAAAAAATGCACAGTGGGGTGATGTTGCCGATGCACAGGCAGCAGTAGTGAATGAAGCGCATGGCAATAATGCAGGCCCATACACAGTAGAGTTTGCTGTTCCAGTCAGCTTTTTCCATAGTTTGGACTTTACACTTAGCTTTGGAGGAACTACTATCGGTTCTGGAGAGATTGAGCAGGTGAATGGCAATGCAGTTGAGTCAGAGACACCGCCTGTCTATACGGGAATTAACATTGATGGAGTTTATTCAGACTGGGCAGCAGTGGCGAAAGCAGAAACCTCATGTCCAAATGATGCGCATAAAGGATGTATTTCTCAAGTGGCAGCCGTTTTTGATGGTGATTGGCTCTATCTTTATATTAAAGATGGAAAAGATGGCAATGCGTCTGGTGCGGGAAGTCATTCTAATGGTAAGTTTGCGATCACATCAGATTTAGGTTATGAGACAGATATCCAGTTATCCACAGCACCAGCAGTTAGCGGTGTCAATGGAGCTCAAGTTGCATATGTGGGGGACGAATGGGAAGTGGCAATTCCTAAGGATCAGCTTCCAAAATATCAGGAGAGTCTCTCTTTTGGTTTATATTTGGCAGAGCCGATTGTAAATGGAATTGTAAACATGCAGCCAGACAGTGGTAATAATCTGGAAAATCTTTTTAATGGAATTATCTATGATGGTGCCTATGAGGATTGGGAAGATTATGGTCATGTCACCATTGAGTATGCAACAGCAGGTTCACAGGAAGCACAGGTAGATGCAAAGGGAGCACTGTATTCTGGCGGTGAGCAGATATTTGGTCATGTTGTCACCAATATGCCGCAGCATCTTCAGGAGGCAGGCGGTGAATTTACTTCTGCGATTACTCTTGCCTTTAATCAGAGTGACAGTGATCTCAAAAGCCATTCCTGGAATCAGCAGTTGGCATTTTATCCAAGATTTGTGACTGTGGATACAAATGGGAATATCAATTGGAATCCACAGCTTAGCGGTTTGTCAGAGGGCAGTTATGAGTTTCATATTGCCTCCACCGATGCATGGGCTACTTCTACCAATGTCAATAATTTGAATGATATGGATCAGCTCTATGGAAAGATGATTATTACAGTCGGTAAGGACGGGAAGGATGAGATGGAATTTTATCTGGAACTCCCAATGATTGCCAGAAAGCTTGGTGTGGGTGAGACAGATTTAAAGCACATTGCAGCGCAATTTGGTCGGATTGGCCAGCAATGGCTGTACACCGCAGGTACCTCAACAGGGCCAATTGTAGGCGTAACACTCTGTATTGCCACTGTGGGATTGGCGCTCTGGTATAAGAAGAAAAATATTTTTGAAATAATATTTGCTGCTGGTAAGTAGGTATTTTTGATCTGCTATATGGAGCAGATTTTGGAAAGAGAATATAGGAAATAGGAGGAATGGGCATTGAAAGACAGAAAGAAGTCATATTATCTGATTTTAATCATGCCCATTCTTTATGCTTTATTGGCATATGGAGTGGCAAAGCTTGTAGGGAATAATGGGCAATATCCATGTGGAATAGATACCTTGTGCCATCTCTATAAGGGGGATGTATTATATCAGGCAATTTGTGATGGGGATTGGTGGCCAATTTTTGACCCACTGTGGTATAATGGCGTAGAAATGATGCGCTACTGGGCGCCGCTTCCCGTCTATGTGCTGGCGCTATGCCAATTTTTTGGCGGCGGGGATCCAATGAGCGGTTTTCTTGTGTTTGTAATGTTTATTTTTTTTGTAGGGGCGATTTCCTGGCTTTATGTGGGCTATAAAGTGAAACGTCCATTTTTTGGAGCTTCTGTGGGTATTTTATGGTTTTTTATGCCCAACAATTTGATTGCATTGTTTTATGAAGGCAATCTGCCGCGTTCCATTTGTATCGTAATTTTGCCATTGTTGATGTATTGGGTGTATGAGTATCTCCAGGAGCAACGCTGGCAGACATTACCGAAAATTTCCCTGTGTTTTGCCCTGACCTCACTCTGTCATTCTGGCTATGCAGGGATGATTTTAATTTCATTTTTGATATATTTTATCATTGATGCAGTCATTCGCCGTGAATGGCATCGCAGCTTACAAGCTCTATTTGCCCTTCTCTTGGGCTATATGTTGATTGGTGTCTGGCTGGTTCCCTCTCTGATTGGCGGAATTACCTCGACAGACAGTTCGGAAATTATGGCCGGTTTTTTCCAGAGCTTGTGGCTTTCCATTAATCCTATGGCACGTTTTCAATTTGGATGTATCCATTTTTATTTTGGTTTGGCAGCGCTGTTATTGTGTATTTTTGGGGTATTCTTAAGCAAAAAGAAATCTATGCCTGGATTTTGGACAGGAATTATCATATTGATCTGTACATCAAATACATTATACCTTTTGTTGTCAAAGCTGCCGGGAGGACAATTTCTGTGGATGCTTCGTTTTATATCCATAGGTTTGTGTATGCTTTTGTTTAGTTTTCTAATCTGGGACACTTTAAAAAAGGGATGGATTGTATTTTTTGCGGCATTATTAATCTTGGATGCACTGCCTTCCCTGCAGTTGGTTTTGGGAAATCAATCTGGAAAGACGCCAGATCAGATCATGGCGGAGTATTCAGACTGGACTTTGATTGGTGAGGCAAAGGAAATGACAAAGCAGCGTCTGGCATTGGTGGATGAGAGTGCCTTAGATGCCATGAGTGCTTATCTGATGACTGGTTATGGGGAACCAGTGGCCACGACCTATGGGGCGGCATGGCAGTCCTGTACCACAGCGACAAATTTTAAACAGATTGACCGTTCTTTGGAGGAAGGAAATTATCTGTATATGTTTGACCGCTGTCTGGAGATGGGCAATGATACCGTGGTTGTGCGTTTGGCAATTGTTGAGGATTTGGTTAATTCTCCAGTGGAAGAAATGGATGAGGCAGCTTCCCGCGTTGGCTATCGGCTGGTTGATTATAATGATGGATATCGCTTCTATAAACTGGATGTCGATGGAAATTGGGGAACAATCACAAAATATCGTGCAATTGGCATTGGCACGGCGGCTCCAGGGATTTCCAGGCAATTTCCAATTGTTGAGGAGACAGAGAGAACCAATCTAAACGAATTTACATTTGAGGAATTATCAGCCTATGATTTAATTTATCTTGCAGGCTTTACTTATGATGACAAAGCAGCGGCGGAAAAACTGATTACAGATTTAAGTGAATCAGGAGTTCATATTGTAATTTCTGCAGATGGGATCCCAGATGACAGGGGCAGTCAAAACCAAAGTTTTTTGGGTGTAATCTGTAATGCAGTTTCATTTTCACAGGGATATCCAGATTTAAAAACCATTGACGGAATCTTAGAGACAGACTTATTTCCAGATGGATATCGAGAATGGAGTACGGTATATGTGGATGGTTTGGATGATGTCTGGGGTACTGTGAATGATGTGGAGTGGGATTTACCGTTTTATGGAACTGTGAAAAATGATAATATTGTGGTAATTGGACTGAATCTTACCTATTATTACAGTTTAACTAGAGATGAGGGAGTGGGCGCACTGCTTGATCGTGCAATGGATTTAAGTTCTAATGAATTGCCAAAGCGTAAGATTGTGCCATATACGATTCAGTATGCTCCAGATGAAATTATGATTGATATTGACAAGGATAACGTGAATACTGGGCTTGCTTACCATGACAGTTTTGCAGCCGACAAGGAGATTTATTCAGAAAATCATTTGACGTTTGTGAAAGCGGGCAAGACGGTTATTTCACTGACTTATCCTTATCTGATACAGGGGATTGCAGTCAGCATAGCGGCAGCATTCCTGATTTGGGGTTACACGTTAAGTATGCGGTCGCGGCTGCACAATTCTAAGAAGGAAGTGGAGTAAACAAATGTTAAAGTATGTGGCAGGTTTGATTGGGCTGTTGATCTGGTTATTTATTTTGCATATTCTCAATAAGAGTAAGTTGAATTTCTGGCATTTTTTGATTGGGAGTGTTGGTGCATTTATCTTAATGCTGGTATTTTTAGAGCCAGTGCTGACACAGCCTTTGGCGCGGATTGTGGCATTGTTGGCAAGTCTTCCTGGTAAGATTGCTGATATGTACAGCGCTCATTATAAATATGGTGTGATTTTTGTAGAATCATCGGTAGGGGCAATTTCCTTAAAAATTGATTTTGAGTGTTCTGGTATTATAGAGATTATTGCCTATCTGTCTCTGCTGATATTTTATCGTGTCTATACTGTATATGAGCGTTTTTGCGTTGGAATTTTAGGCGTAATTGCAATGGTGCTGGCAAATGCACTGCGTATTACGGTCATTTGTCTCATGATTTATTTTGGAGGAATTGATACTTATTTTATTGCTCACACCTATATTGGCAGGTTGGTATTTTATGCGCTGTCTGTTGTGATCTATTTCTATGTATTTACGAAACCGCAGATTATTAAGCAAAAGGTGGGAAGTTTCCGGTATGACAATCATTAATAGTTTTTTTAATTCGATCTTGTTTTGGGCAGCATGGATTATCATTCCATTGATTATGGAGATTATTCCCTCTCTGGGGAGTTATCTAATTTTGGTAAAAAAGAAGCTTTTCCCTCATTATTATGGAGATCCATTTATCTGGCCAGAAATTACCTTGATTATTCCGGTCTATAATTCACAGGATTCTTTGCAGGAATGTATTCAATCTATCAATGACAGTGATTATCCCAATGACAAGATGCGTATATTTCTAGTAAATAATCAAGGTCGGGATGATTCCTTTCAAGTCTATACAAAGTGTCAGGCCTTGTACCCAGATCTGCTGATGCAGTGGCTTAACGCAAAACAGGGCAAATCCCGTGCTTTGAATCTGGCATTGTTTAATGCGGATGGAAAATATATTATCCATGTGGATAGTGACGGACAGTTTGAGCCTCATGCAATCAGTAACATGGTGCGTAAGTTTGAAGCGTGTCCAGATGTAGATTGTATGACAGGGGCAATTCTTACAATGCCAGAACAGATAGAGCAATATAAGGGTATTTTGGCAAAGCTGTTGCGGAAAATGGAATTTATGGAATATGCACAGGCGTTTTTGGCAGGGCGTAATTATGCTTCTGAGACAAATTCTATCTATACACTTTCAGGCGCATTTTCAGCATTTCGCAAGTCTGCAGTGCTCAAATCACAGCTTTATAATACAGATACCATCTGTGAAGATACAAACATCACCTTTCAAATGCGTTATTTACAGCATATTAAGGTGCATATTTGTGAGAATGCGATCTTTTGTGTAGATCCAATTGAGGGAATCAATAAGCTCTATACACAGCGGCAGCGCTGGCAGCGTGGAAGCTTAGAGGTATCTCATCAATTTTTGGAAAAGGATCTGCGGGTGCACAAGATGTTTACCAATGTCATGGTGCGGACACTGATGTATGACCATACGTTTGCATTTCCTAGGTTGATTTGGTATCTGGCTTTATTCTGCCTGATGTGTATGAATTATTCGGCCAAGGTAATTATGTTTTCTACCGGATTGATTTTTCTTCTGTATATAATCAGCGGATATTTGTATTTTATTTCCACGGTGGGATATTTGGATGAATTTCCGAGTATGAAAAAATATTATCGCAGGCATTGGTATGTTGTGCCGTTGCTGCCATTGTTTAATCTTATGGTATTTTTTATCCGTTTTGCGGGTGTGATCAACAGTATCAATACAGACAGTGCATGGAAAACGCGTACTTTGTCGGATGAGCGCAGAGATTTTGAGGAAGAATTAAAGGCGGAGGCAAAGAAACCTATGAATTTATTACAGAAGGCACGGAAAGCGGTAAATTACGAGTAGGTGAATGGGACTTATGAGACGAAGATTTAATTTTTTTATGATTACATTGGTTGTGATTTTTTTTGCAATTGCATCAGATATATTTGTGGTAATCCAATTAAGGAATTATGAGACCAGATTTTTGGAACTCTATGGTTCAGAACAAGATGGATATGTAAATGTTATTTTGGGACAGATCAATCGTCTCGGCAAAGATGCGACAGAGGAAGATATCACCGAGATCATCAGCTCTCTGGATGCCACCGCAAGCAGATATTGGACCTTGAGCAAAGGGGATTCGATCTTGTTTGTAAAGAGTGTCATAGAGACAAACCGTTATAAAGGGTTTACGGATGGTACTTATTATGCCACGGAAACGGCATCCGATTTTATGAATAGTTTGGCAGTAAATCAAGTGGATCATAAAATAATATACTTGGATAATGATCGTTTTATTGCTTCTGGAATGATATTTAACTGGCACAAAGAAAGTTACCGTGTTTGTCTGTTGACGTATGACAGGGTAATTTTGGAGGATAATATCTTACTGGAATGTAAAAATTTAATTATTATTATTCTTTCTATTGTACTGGCCTTGTTAGTAATTTTAAGTATGGTGATGTCGCGCAAGATCTGCAGGCAGGAAGATCATATTGATAAACAGGAGGAACATATTGTCTGGCAAAATCAGCAGATTGCACTTTTGGACGAACAGTTAAAACGGGAATATGCTTTTAGTGCCAGTAAACATGTATTTAAAAATACTGTTTTGGATGAATTTCTGGAGACTCTTGATCAGAAAAATGTCTATCCACTTCATTTTGCAGTTTTTGAGACAGAATCCCTGGAAGCGCGGGATGAATTTTTTGAGCATATGCAGGTAGTTCTAGACAATCATGTGCTGCGCTTTTCAATGGATGAACGATTGGTGGTATTGATATTTGTCAGATATGATCAGGAGGTCAGCAATAAGATTATTGATTCCTTGGAGAATTGGAATGTCCGTGGTCTGGGAAATTTGTATTGTGTAGACAATATGAACAGTTATAAAACCCAGTTTGACAAATTTTGGAAGGCGGTGGCTGTCCAATGAGAAGAGAAAAGTTGTATCGGGAATACCGTTTGAAATCGTATTTAAATATGAATCACTATATTATCATCAATGGCAGGCAGGGACAAACACATCCCCATACGTGGGAGTTTGTGATTACAATCGTGGTTGCTGGTGATCAATTTGTGGAATTTCGCAAGTTTGAGATGTTGATTGAGCAATATCTGGAAAAGTATCAAAACCAAATTTTGAATACCATTGAGCCATTTGATGTTGTTGTACCAACCATTGAGAATGTGACAGATCAGTTTAATGATGATCTGCGGGAGTTGTTGAGAGAAAATGGCGGTGAATTAGTGTCCTTAGAGGGAAGTGAGACGCCAACCAGAAGTTATATTGTAAGCCATCGCAATGAGCCGGAATTTATTGATCAGATTGGCAAAATGCAGTCAAAACAGATTTCTGGAGTAGTTGAGTATGTGGTTGATCAGATTATCAGTGATCGAATAGAAGATTGGTAGGAGGACTGAAATGAGAGAACAGACTGCGTTAATTATTCCTGCGCTAAACCCTGAAGAAACATTGCTTGCTTATGTACAGGACTGTATTAGCCACGGATTTTCCCATATTGTGGTAGTTGACGATGGCAGCGAGGCGGAATATGACACTATTTTTACACAATTAGATAACTGCAAAGAGGTGACAGTACTGCACCATGAGCAGAATTTTGGAAAAGGACGGGCGTTAAAAACCGCCTTTTCTTTTTGTAGGCAGCAGGCAAAAAAATGGCAGCTTTTTGGTGTGATCACAGTAGATTCGGATGGCCAACACCATATAGAGGATGTCTGTCGGATTGCAGAAGCTATGGATGAGACAAGCCTTATACTAGGATGCAGAGATTTGCTGGGTGAAAATGTGCCGCCCAAAAGCCGTTTTGGGAATCTTTTGACATGTCGTGTATTTCGCTTATTATATGGGAAATGGATTTCAGATACCCAGACTGGACTGCGTGGGATTCCATTGTCTCTTCTTGAATTAATGCTGCAGGTCAGTGGGGAACGCTATGAATATGAGACGGAGATGTTGATTATCATAGTGAGAAATAAGATCTCAATCAAGGAAATTCCAATTGAAACGATTTATATGGAAGAAAATGCGGGGACACATTTTCGGCCAGTTGTGGATTCGGTGAAAATCTATGCAGTGATGCTAAAGCGTTTTTTGTTGTTTATCCTTTTTTCACTCAGTTCTTTTCTTTTGGATGTATTGGTGTTTTCGGTACTAAATTATTTTGTATTTACAAAGCTGTCCCAGGTAGAGCGGATTTTTTGGGCAACCGTAGCGGCACGCATTTGTTCTTCTATTTTTAATTTTACCATGAATCGCAGGGTGGTATTTCAAACCAGCAGCAGGATTGGAGTACAGATTTTAAAATATTATTGTTTAGCGGCAATACAAATGTTAGTGTCAGCAAAGCTAGTCACTGTGTTGGTAAATATGATTCCATTTGCAGATACTGTGGTAAAAATGATTGTAGATACCATTTTATTTTTAATTAGCTACCAGATTCAGCAGCGCTGGATTTTTAAGTCAGAATAGAAATGAATCTTGTAACACTTCTGTAATATATGATATACTGTTACCGTAGACGACGAGCCGTGCCAAATCCGGCAAAAAAGCAGATGCTTCATGCTTGCATGAAAGCAGTGACTTTTTTGCCGGATTTGATAGGGCGACAGCCCGAAACCGAGATGTAGCGAAGCGAAATCGAGGTGCATGGGGAGAAGAGTATTGTTTTGATTTGAGGAAGGCAGAAGGTAGAAAATAAATGAAAAGAGAAATCAGGTTCAAAGGACAGTTGAAGAATTACATGTACTGGCCGCTGATGTTGACCATTTTGATTGTATTGCTGAATTTGCCTTTGTATTATTTTGATCAAAGGGCTGGTATCTGCGTGTCTGTATTTGCAGGATGCTATTTTTTGATTGTACTGGGGCTTTTTCTGGCAAATCGTTCCGTACTGCGCAGTGAAGTAATCAATTTCGCTACTCAATATGGTACCGTACAAAAAAAGCTGTTAAATGAATTTGAAATCCCTTATGCGCTGTTGGATTTCAATAGCAAGATTTTGTGGATGAATGAGGCATTTTCAGTGATTACAGAGAAGGATAAGCAATATCATAAATCCATTGCCACAATATTTCCCTCTATTACAAGAGAACTTTTGGCCAAAGAAGAAAACAGCAATCAAATTTTGGTAGAGTGGAAGGATCGAATTTATCGGGCAGTTGTGGGAAAATTGTATTTTGATGAAGAGAGCAAAGAGGGAAGTATGATAGAGTTAGAAGCCAAAGATCAATATCTGATGGCGCTCTACTTGTTTGACGAGACGGATCTGCATCATTATATTCAGGAGAATAAGGAACAGCAGCTTGTGTCTGTCTTGATTTATATTGATAATTACGAGGAGGCGCTGGAAAGTATTGAGGAAGTAAAGCGTTCCCTGTTGGTGGCTCTGGTGGACCGAAAAGTCAGTAAATATTTTTCAGAGCGGGACAGCATTATCAAAAAAATAGAAAAAGACAAATATTTTGTGGTGTTTAAGCATAAGTACTTAGAAGAGCTGATCAAGGACAAGTTCAGCATTTTGGAAGAAGTTAAGACCATCAAAGTGGGAAATGAGATGGCAGTGACCTTGAGTATCGGCGTGGGGATTAGCAATCTCAATTATTGTCAGAAATATGATTATTCACGGATGGCCATTGACCTTGCTCTGGGCAGGGGCGGTGATCAGGTAGTCGTCAAAGAGGGCGAAAAAATTTCTTATTTTGGAGGAAAGTCCAGACAGGTAGAGAAGATGACACGTGTAAAGGCAAGAGTAAAAGCACATGCCTTGCGTGAGATTTTTGAGACCAGAGAACATGTCTTTATTATGGGCCATAGTATTTGTGATATGGATGCATTTGGCGCAGCAGTGGGAATTTATTGTGCAGCGCAGGTGATGGGCAAAAAAGCGCATATTGTATTAAATGAAGTTACATCCTCACTGCGCCCAATGAAGGAATGTTTTACAGAAGATAAAGGATATCCGCCCGATATGTTTCTGCGCAGTGAGAAGGCGCTTGAGCTGGTGGACTATCGCAGTGTGGTGGTGGTAGTAGATACCAACCGCCCCAATTATACAGAATGCCCTGAACTTTTGGGGCGCAGTAAGACAATTGTGGTCTTTGATCATCACAGACAGGGCAGTGAGGTCATTGAAAATGCAGTCCTCTCCTATATTGAGGCATATGCCTCATCTACCTGTGAAATGGTTGCGGAAGTGCTGCAATACTTTAATGAGAATATTCATCTCAAACCAAATGAGGCCGATAGTATCTATGCGGGTATTTTAATTGACACCAATAACTTTATGACAAAAACGGGTGTCAGAACCTTTGAGGCAGCGGCATACCTTAGGCGCTGCGGGGCAGAGGTGACAAGAGTGCGCAAGCTGCTTCGAGATGATATGGCAGCTTATAAGGCGCGGGCAGAGGCTGTCCGTCATGCAGAAGTGTATCGAGGAGCATTTGCCATTTCCATTTGTCCGGCAGATCCAAGAGTGGAAAGCCCGACGATCGCTGGTGCACAGGCGGCAAATGAATTATTGAATATTGTTGGGATTAAGGCGTCATTTGTACTTACAGAGTATAATGAAAAAATATACATCAGCTCCCGTTCTATTGATGAGATTAATGTGCAATTGATTATGGAGCGGATGGGCGGCGGCGGACATTTGAATGTGGCAGGCGCTCAGCTTAAAGATTGCAGTGTTTGGGAAGCAAAGACAAAAATCCAGGAGACATTAGATAAAATGCTGGAGGAAGGAGACATAGAAGTATGAAAGTAATTTTATTAGAAGATGTAAAGTCATTAGGAAAAAAAGGTGAGGTAGTAAATGTCAGCGACGGTTATGCCAGGAATATGATTTTACCGAAGAAACTTGGAGTAGAAGCCAATGGTAAGAATATGAATGACTTGAAATTGAAAAACCAACATGAGAAGAAGGTTGCAGAGGAAAATCTGGCAGCCGCAAAAGCACTTGCAGAAGAAATTGCTTCCAAAGAGGTGATTGTGAAATTAAAGACTGGTGAAGGTGGAAAAACATTCGGTTCTATTTCTTCCAAGGAAATTGCGGGGGCGGCAAAAGAGCAGATTAAAATGGAGTTGGACAAGAAGAAAATACAGCTTCCAGATGGCGGCTTAAAGACGTTAGGTATTCATGAGGTGACAATCAAATTCCATCCCAAGGTGACAGGTAAATTAAAAGTCAAAATTGAAGAGGAATAGGAGGTCCATATGGAGGAGGCTCTGATCAAACGAATTATGCCCAATAATCTGGAAGCAGAGCAGTCTGTAATCGGTTCTATGATTATGGATCGCGAGGCTGTGATTATTGCTTCTGAGATATTGTTGCGAGAAGATTTCTATCATCAGCAATATGGTGTTTTATTTGAGACAATGGTAGAACTTTACAATGAAGAGCAGCCAGTGGATGTGATTACGCTTCAAAATCGCCTGCGGGAGAAGAATGTCCCAGAGGAATTGAGCGGCCTAGAATTTGTCGGCGGTCTAGTGTCCGCAGTCCCCACTTCAGCCAATGTTAAGTATTATGCTAATATTGTCAAAGAAAAAGCGATGCTGCGCAAATTGATTAAGGTTAATGAAGCGATTGCAAATCAATGTTATCTGGGCAAAGACAGTCTAGAAGATATTATGGCAGAGACTGAGAAGCAGATATTTCATTTGCTTCAGAATAAAGGCGGTGGAGAATTTGTCCCGATTAAACAGGTGGTAATCAATGCTTTGGAGAAGATTGAACTTGCCTCTAAAATCAAAGGAAATGTCACAGGGATTGCCACAGGCTTTGTCGATTTGGATTTTCGGATGTCAGGCCTGCAGCCGTCAGATTTAATTTTAATTGCGGCACGTCCATCTATGGGCAAGACAGCTTTTGTGCTTAATATTGCGCAGTATGTAGCGTTTCACAATCATCTCTGTACAGCAATATTTAGTTTGGAGATGTCCAAAGAACAACTTGTAAATCGTCTGTTTTCACTGGAATCCCGTGTAGATGCGCAGATGCTGCGTTCTGGTAATCTGGCGGACTCTGACTGGGAAAAGCTAATTGAGGGGGCGGGCACAATTGGACGTTCCAATCTGATTATTGACGATACACCAGGAATTTCTATACCAGAATTGCGTTCAAAATGCCGTAAATATAAATTAGAGCACGATTTAAAGTTGATTATCATTGATTATCTACAATTGATGTCTGGTTCTGGAAGAACAGATTCCAGACAGCAGGAGATTTCTGATATCTCTCGTTCACTAAAAGGGCTTGCCAGGGAATTGAATGTTCCAGTAATTGCATTGTCTCAGTTAAGCCGTCAGGTGGAACAGAGACCAGATCACAGGCCGATGCTCTCAGATTTGCGCGAGTCTGGGGCGATTGAACAGGATGCGGATGTTGTTATGTTTATTTACCGTGATGATTATTACAACAAAGATACTGCGGATAAAAATATTGCAGAGATCATTATTGCCAAGCAGAGAAACGGTCCAATTGGAACAGTGAATCTGGTATGGCTGCCACAGTATACCAAATTTGTAAATATGGAGAAAAGATAGGGCATATCAGATAATGAAGAAAAAAGCAGATTTCCTTCGTAAAAGAGGGGAAACTGTTTTTTTTTGTCGCTATTTCACGATGAAAAAAGATTGTAAGCCGTAGCATAAATCGGTAAAATAGAATTAGTAAAAAGGGACAGGCTGTTAAAGTCTGACGAAGCGTTCACATAGAAAGAACGTGAATTCCCTAAAAAGGAGGTAGAAATGTGGAAAATGTACGCTATATGATTTCGGATGCGGCAAACATTGTAAATGTTGAGTCTCATGTCCTGCGCTACTGGGAAGAAGAGTTAGAGCTTGCCATCCCCCGCAATGAAATGGGACACCGTTATTATACAGAAGAAAATATAGCGCAATTCCAAAAGATAAAAGAATGGAAAGAACAGGGGTACCAGTTGAAAGCCATTCGAATGATGATACATAATATTCCTGAGCAGGAGGTTTGTCCAGTGAACACGATGAATGCAGGAGGGCCAGGCAATATGAACAATATGGGAAACCTGGGAATGGCAGGCACAATAGGAGACCCGTCAGCGGGCAATCGAAACAGTATGGGAAATACAGGCACAACAGCCGGTGTAACAAATCCAGGAGGGACAAGCAATACAAGTAATATGACAGCTCCTGGAGTGATGACAAATATGGGTACTGCTATGCCAGGCAATGGACAGGTGGTGCAGATCACGAGAGAATATCCGAGAATGGAACAACAAGTTTCAAAAGCACATGGCAATCCTGTTTCCAATACGGTGAAACTTGAACAATTTCAAAAGATGATGACAAATATTGTGAAAAAAGCAATGGAAGAAAATAATGAATCCTTAGGGAAGGAGGTTAGTACTCAGGTTGGGGAGAAGGTTCTCAAGGAAATGAATTATCTGATGAGAGAACAGGATGAGGCTGAAGAAGAGAGATTCCGCAAGTTGGACGCAGCGATTCGCTCCTCACAGAAAGGAAGAAGATTCCGCAAGGAAAAGACAGAGAAAAAAGAAAAGGAAAAAAATGTAGCTAAGGCGATGAAAAAGGAAGGTAAGTTGAATCCTAATTTGACCACTTGAATTTGATATTTTTTTGTAAAAAACAAAGCGAAAAAGCCGGCATTAATTCTTTAAAATTCTCATTTAGTCATTTGAGAGATATATAATAGATTATGCGAAAGTGTACCTAAGATTGTGAAGAGCCTTTACTCTCAATGATGGAAGTTAAAGGCTCTTGATTCGTTTATAACAATGAGAAAGTAGCCATTCTAATTACTGGTTAGGTGCAAATACCCCCAGAGGACGTATCAAATTTGATGTCCCCTGGGGGTATTTGATTGTTATAGACAGTAGAACTGTATCTAACAATTAGCCCTGCTCAATTGCACCTGTAGGACAGGCACCTGCACAGGTACCGCAATCGATGCATGTATCTGCAGCGATTTCATATTTTCCATCACCAGCGGAGATAGCTCCTACTGGACATTCTCCTTCACAGGTTCCACAGCTTACACAAGCGTCAGTAATTACGTATGCCATACTAAAATCCTCCTTATAAAATGAATATTCATTCAAGCTCCCTATGTGGTAGCTTTGAACTATATTTTAATACAAACAGGCTGCGATTACAAGTAAAATTTGTCCGAAATGGATATTTTGCTTTTTAGAACTGGAAATGGTAAAATGTAGACAACTATTCAGAACCCAATAGAAATGGGAAGTCAGGATCTTCAAATTTATTTGAAAGAGCCTGAATTTCCATTTTTATGAGGGTGATAATTCTCTCAGCCACAGACAAAAGCCTCGGCAGAGGCGTATGACAGCTTGTCTGGCATGTCTGTGGCATGAGGTTCTGAATAGTTAGAAATATAAAATGAAGATTCAAGGACAAGGAGGAGGAATATGGAAAAGCTAGAACCTTATTATCATACAGTACAGTACTATGAGACAGATGCGATGGCAGTCGTGCATCACTCCAATTATATCCGTTGGTTTGAGGAGGCTAGACTTGACTATCTTAAACAGGCAGGATATCCTTACAGTACAATGGAAGAGAACGGTTTTATGATTCCAGTTTTAGGTGTTTCTTGCGAATACCGTAAGGCAGTGCATTTTGGAGAAACTGTGAGAGTGGAGACCGAAATTATAAAATTTAATGGTTTGAAATTTACAGTTGTCTATGAAATTTATGATAAAGAATGCCAAAATTTACATGCCAGAGGCAGCACAGAGCATTGTTTTTTGAGCAAAGATTTTAAGCCTGTTTCTATTAAGAAGCAAGCACCAGAGTTGTATCAGTTTTTCTGGAATAAAACATTGCATAATAGGTAAAATGGTATTATAATAAAGAGCATGTGTAACACTAGTTATGTGTAAGGAGGTTTAGAAAATGGCACAAGTGACAAAAGAGACCATGATAGGTGAATTGCTTCAGATTGATGAAAATGTTGCACCGATTTTGTTAGAAATCGGTATGCATTGCCTTGGCTGCCCATCTTCTCAGATGGAGACAATCGCCGAAGCAGCGATGGTACATGGCCTTGACCCAGATGCATTAGTAAATAAAATTAATGATTTCTTGGAGAAATAACAAAAAGGGCGGGAGAATCCCGCCTTTTCTTTTGCATAAATGTAATCATCTGTATTTCGTTTGGCGGATGATTGCACATAAATCTGATTTGTGAATAAGAATTCTCATTTCTATCTCATTTAAAACACGGATAGCGCTTTGAACAGATGGAAGACGCCATCTGATCGAAAACAAATCGAATGAATAGATTCCCTCCTCTCTTGCTTCATAAATAAATGAAGAAATTTTGTGATATATTATTCAGAAGTACAAGTTATTCCGAAAACTCCGGTTTTTTCGGAATAATAGTTTCTTTGAGGCTTCGAGCTTTCGTTCCTGCCGCCCTGAAATGAATTTG
This sequence comes from Lachnospiraceae bacterium, assembly GCA_910575005.1. Classification (GTDB taxonomy): domain Bacteria; phylum Bacillota; class Clostridia; order Lachnospirales; family Lachnospiraceae; genus Petralouisia. Next base: position 112,825 of record CAJTCL010000013.1, read on the forward strand.
ACAGAACAGCGAGCAGCCTTTTTCCTTTCCCAAATATGGAGTATATTCCATACATTGCCAGCACAGCAATATTTTTATTATGCCGCTGTCTTAAGGAACAGCACAAAATTCCTGTCAGAAACAATTTGTTATAGAGATATCAGTATCTTCATTGGTTTGAGGTTTATACTAATTGAAAATAGGGAACTCAAACCTTATTGGACATTGGTAACAGGCTTAATAAAATTCTTTGTGGGTTAATTTAGTCAGATTTTCATATACTATACCTTGTGATACGCCAAATGGCACGCGTGCCCGAAAGGGTATAATGGTGTGCCTTGGGTATACCTGATGAAATGAAAGACCATATAGAAGTTAAATATGTTACTGTCTCACCATAATCCATCTAAAAATCTCTAAAGTAATATTATATAGATGGTAGGTGATCATTAAGAATAAACCGGAGAATTTTGTCGTATTTTGCGGTTCTGTGAAAGTTGTAATAATTTGACAGATTGACCTTTGTCAAAAGGGTTACTTTTCAGGGGTAAAAGTGATATAATAGAAATTAAGAAAAGTATTGCAGAACCAGAAATTAAATTGGTTTGGCTCCTTTCTGCCTGAACCAAATGGACATCTCTGTGGTATTTATATCATACAAATATTACCAATGCAATGGTTTTCCCGAAAAGTTTAGAAATTTCACAGTTTTTTTAGAAAAATAGGAGGACTTCGACTTGACGTAATATAAGAATATGTAATATACTTTGATTACTTAGTAGAAGTATTATGATTTGATATTCAATGTAATAATATAGATTCCTGATGCAGATGTAACAAAGAAGGAAGGGATTATATGAAGATTGAGAAGGTAAATGATAACCAAATTCGTTGTACACTTACCAGAGAAGATCTGGCAGATCGTCAGCTTAAGCTGAGTGAATTGGCATATGGTACTGAGAAGGCAAAAATGCTTTTTCGTGATATGATGCAGCAAGCTGCATATGAATTTGGCTTTGAGGCAGAGGATATTCCATTGATGATTGAGGCAATTCCGATATCTGCTGATACAATTATTTTGATTATAACAAAAGTAGAATATCCAGAGGAGTTAGACACCCGTTTTTCCCAATTCGCTCCAGGCGATCCTGAGGACGATGCAGGAGAGGAGTTGACAGCAGAAGAGAACGATAGAGCCTTTGAGTCAACGGGAGCAGATGATATTTTGGATTTATTCCGCAAAATCCAGGAAGAGACTAAGAAAAATGGGACTGACTCCAAAGAGGATAATTTTATTCCATTAGAGAAGACGATTCGCCAAGAACTGCAGAAAAAGAAAAAAGAGCCTGTACTGGTAGATATCACAAAGCTTTTTGTATTTGATGGACTTGACGAGGTCAATCGTCTGGCAAGAGTGTTGAAGGGCTTTTACAATGGGTGTAATGTATTGTATAAGAATAAGCTGAATCGTAAATATTATTTGGTAATCAGCAAGAGCCAGCATACACCAGAGGAATTTAATAAAGTATGTAACATTTTAGCAGAGTATGCGCATCAGGAAAAGTATTCTTCTGCGATACGTGCATATTTTGAGGAGCACTACGATATTATTTTGAAAAAAGATGCATTGCAGATACTAAGTGCAATTTAAGAAGGGGCTGCCGTAAAATAGTATTCAGGCATCATAAGGTTTGTTTTTTATGTACATACCATATGGTGCTTGAAACTATTTTTGTGCTGCTCCTTTTTGCGGATATACATAGGAGGATATTATGTCGGAGACAGTAAAACAGAGAAATAGGCGGCCAAAACGCCCAAAGTTAAATATGGCACCAATACTTGCAGCCCTAGCATTTATTGGAATCGTGGTTTTGCTGGCATTGGGCAGTGTGGTGATCAAGAAATATACACCATCCAAGGAGCGAGTAGATTTGGATGATTACTATCATCTACAGACTAAGGATGATATGGCATTGATTCTGGATCATAAACTTTTAGAAGAGACAGCAAAATATTGGGATGGTTGTGTATATGTGCAGTATCAGACCGTGAGGCAGTATTTGAATGAGCGTTTTTATTGGGATGCCAATGAAAATATTTTGCGCTATACTACTGATTCCGATGTAATTTCTGTTCACCTAGGGGAAGATTCCTATATGGTAGGAAAAAAGAACAAAAAGGCTGATCATATAATTGTAAAAGTTGATGGTGAATCTGTGTATTTAGCATTGGATTTTGTTCAGAACTATACGAATCTAGATTTTGTTTTACATGAAGAGCCTAATCGTGTGTTAATCACAGCAACTTGGGGTGAGATTTCTAAGGCGGATATTAAGAAGAACACGCAGATTCGTGTCAAAGGCGGAATTAAAAGTCCGATTGTAGCAGATGTGTTAAAGGGAAGCAGTGTAACCATTTTAGATCAAGGAGAAAACTGGAGCCGTGTATGCACTGAGGAGGGACATGCAGGTTATCTGAAAAATAAAATGTTGGGAGAAGAGAGGTCTGAACATATTTCCAGAGAATTTGAGGAGCCAGAATTTACACATCTTTTGAAAGATGAACCAATCAGCATGGGATGGCATCAGGTGACAAGCCCTGAAGCCAATGATAAGATTGCAAACGTTCTCCAATCAACGAAGGGGATTAATGTCGTTTCGCCGACTTGGTTTTATCTAAATGACAATAAAGGTAATCTTTTTTCATTGGCAGATCAGGATTATGTGGATTACTGCCATAAGAATGATGTGGAGGTTTGGGCGCTAGTTAGCAATCTGGAAAATCCAGATGCAGATTCCACTTATGTCCTCACCCATACTTCCACCAGGGATTATCTTACCAATCAAATTATATCCGCGGCGATTGAGTATAATTTTGATGGAATTAATCTTGATTTTGAAGCCTTGAGCGGAGAGGTCGGAGATGCTTATATCCAGTTTATTCGTGAACTGTCTATTAAATGTGAGAATAATGACCTTGTACTCTCTATCGACAATTATGTGCCCTCTTCTTATACAGCGTTTTATAATCGGAAAGAGCAGGCGGTTTTTGCAGATTATGTTATTATTATGGGATATGATGAGCATACCAGTATTTCCGAGGATATTGGTTCTGTAGCATCTATTGGTTTTGTAGAGAAGGGTGTCACTGATACATTGCTAGAGGTGCCGGCAGAGCAGACCATTCTTGCAATGCCTTTTTACACTAGAATTTGGGAATTGACGCCCAAAGCGGGTTCCGGCGAAGATGTAGAATCTGCTTCTGAGGGCTATATTCCTTATACCTTTACTTGCTTTGAGGAGGGAATGCAGACGGTGGAGAACCGTTATACAGAAAATGGTGCCCAAGCTGTATGGTCCGAAGAGGATGGGCAATATGTGGCAGAATACCAAAAGGATGGTAAGACATATAAGATGTGGATAGAAAATGAATCTTCTTTAGAGGAAAAGTTAAAGATCATGAAACAGCATCAGCTTGCAGGAGCCGCTTACTGGAAACTGGGATTTGAGCGGCCATCTGCCTGGAATACGATTATCAAGTATGTGAATTAGAATTTTATCACTACACAATTATTAACAAGATGGGTATTTTAATAATGTAAGGCGGACGGCTTGCAGTATCTGCAAGACTGCCCGCCTTACGCTCTGATTACAGCTCTTTGCGCAGCTTTCCATCTCTCATTCGGAATGCCACATCAGCCGCCCCAGCAACTTCCATATCGTGTGTAACAATGATCACACAGTACCCTTTCTCATGGGCAAGACTACACAAGATATCAATGATGTTCTGTGTGTTAGCCCCATCAAGGTTTCCAGTTGGTTCATCTCCTAGGATAATTTTTGCATTGGAGGCAAGGCTCCTGGCGATTGCCACACGCTGTCTCTCTCCACCGGAGAGTTTTGAGGGAAAACGATTCATCTGTTCTTGTGTAATTCCCACACCTTCTAACAATGCTTTTGCCCTGGGACGGGCGTCCTTGGGTGTTACTCCACATAATTCCATAGGAAAGCAGACATTCTCCATAACTGTTAGCAGCGGAAAAAGATGAAATGCCTGAAAGATCATGGAAATACTTTCACGGCGATAACGGTCAAGATTTAATTCTGCCAGGTTATCGCCATCAAAAGTGATTTTACCATCTGTTGGCAGGTCAAGCCCTGCCAATAGAGAGAGCAGTGTGGATTTTCCTGAACCAGAGGGACCTACAATCGCGTACACATTCCCCTCCTCGAACGTATAGGAAATTTCGGAAACTGCAGCTCTAGGGGCGTTTTTGTATGTATATGATACATTTTCCAACGATAATATTGACATAATTTTCACTCCTTTTTTCTATTCCTTTACCTGTAACAATTCCAATATTTTATGTCTGGTTACTTGAATCGCTGCTGTAAGGGTTCCACAGATGCATCCCAGAAGATACAAGGACCAGCAAAAGGAAAGTGTCTTTGTGCTTCTTATCACCAGTCCTGGGCTAAATAGGGCTAGAATTCCCAAAACAAGGGCAATTCCGGCAAGGCATAAAATGATCTGTTCCAATACCAGTATGCAGCGGGCGCGTTTTTTAGTGACGCCAAGAATCCGCAGGAATGCAGCTTCTTGTGCCGATTGCATAATTACCAGCCCAGGTCCCAACAGTCCAACCAGCACAGCCGCAGCCACAGCAATAGGGAACAGTGATTCCAATAGATTTCGGATGCGTTTGGTGGTTTTAAACAAATCTGAGTCGATGTGGAAAGATGCAAGTGGTGAATACCTCATGCCTTTGCCTTTCTGGTCTTCTAGCAGGCTGTCCAGCTCCATAATCTTTTCGTTGTCTGTCAGGGCAAATTCACAGTAATCAACGGGGAAAGGCTGACTATAGAGGGTTTCCGCTGCCTCATTTAATGCTGCAAAAATACCGGCGTTTACATCTTTATTTTTAGATTTGAGGATGCCTGCCACTTTATAGCTTTTTCCAGCTCGCTCAATGGCAAATTCAAGTTCATCTTCTTCATATACTTGCGGCATGAAAGAATACAGGTCCTCTGACATCAGAGTAATGTCGTCGCCTGCATGAATATCAAGCTTTTCTGCAAGTGTCTCTCCTACCAGGCATACCCCGCCTGTGCCCTCAAAAATAGAATCATCGTATCCTTCTGCGTAGGTTACGGTGTAATCATCAATCAAATAACGGTCAAAGTCATTGGTAAATGTCATAGGGCTTAATACACCGACGCCATTCACGCGCACACTGTAATTATTATAGTAATAAATATCTTTGATTAATTCAGATTTCGACAATTCTGTAATGTAATTTGAGGAAAACTTCATGGCTCTGCCTTTTATATCCAGTTCCTGATAAGCCTCCTGATAGGTAAGCCTTGCCAACACGAACATTCCAATACCGGCAGCAAGCACAACGGTAAGGAGCAGTGATCCCAAAGTTTTTCCAATGCCACGCCGCATATGGCGCAGGATATAAGCAAGTACCTGCTGTGGCGCCCGGTATGTTCCATGTGGAAAACCTTCTGCACCTGATGTTACATCAGAAAGTTTTGCAAGATCAAGTTTACATGGGGCAAGGGCAGAGTCTGCAAAGTCGGGCACATGTTTTGAGTCTGCAAAGTGGTTTTGTAACTTTCCTGGTTTTTTTGAGGTGTCTGTGTGATCCTGCAGCAGCTCCAGAGGAGATATTTTCTTCATCTTCCATAGAAAAATCAGTGTTATAAAGAAAATGAAAAATAATTCAAGAACCAGACAGAGAATTACGATTCCAGGAGGAATTGCTGCGTTTAGGATATATACAAAACCTTCAGGAGCGCTGTCGCCTGACATGTTGGCAAGCGTTTTTTCCGCTGTTTGGGATGCATAAAATAGTCCTGTGATACCGCCGATTGGTATGGCAAATATTGATAGTATGCCTAAGGGTAATATGATGGAAATGCCCGCCCGTTTGCCTGGAACTCCCAATGTCCGCATAATGGCATATGATTTTTTATTTCTGTCAATGTAGAGGTACACAGCAAGCATCAGCGCCAACCCTGCGCCAAGTATATACAGTAGGGTAGTCAGAAGCGAGGCCAGAGAACCTGAGTCAAGATTATCCTTGATTCCAGACCATCCTCCGTCTGAGAAACGTAAGGCCAGGCTCATCTCAGCCGCCAGAGGTTCGGCAGCTTCCTGGAACGCTTCTATGTTATGAGGATCTTCAATAAAGACGCTGAAGTCGCCCATACTGATTTCATGGTCCCTTGGAATTTCCACCGGCAAATGAGAAGATGGCACAAAGATCGTGGCTGGACCATAACTCCAGTGCATGTCATTGAAGCGGTCATACCACTCAGTGGTAAATTGGTATGCACCAATAATTTCAAGTTCTACAGAGGAAACGAAATTTGATAATTCTTCTGCTATATGGTACCGTGTGCCGCTTTCACCTTGTCCATATAACAATATGTCGCCAAGTTCAATATGAATCTTGTCACCGACAGATAAACCATGCGTTTCCAAAAAAAGCTCACTGACAACGCAGGCATCCTGATCCTCTCTTGTCAGGGGACGTCCTTTGGAAATGGCAAGTTTGTGTTCATTTACATAGGGGATGGCGCGCATATCTGAGGTATATACAATGTCGTATGCGGAAGTACTCAGATTGGTTGTCTCAATAATTTCTTTATACTGGGCAAATTCTTCCGTTTCCAGAAAATTCTTCTCCAATCCATCTATCACACGGATAAACTCCATTCCTCCTCTCATGAAGCTGCCCAGTTCATAAGCTGATCCTGAGCGTTCACTGTAGGTACCCACGACCAGGAGGCGGCTTCCTTTCTTAAGTTCGTCAAAAAATGGCCGTGGATATTGATGTCTGCAGTAATCCCCATGCATCGCCTGTATTTTCAGAGGCTTGTCAGGGTCAAACTGAAGTTCACCGCAATGTACGGTAATATCGTCAAATACTAAATATAAAGTACCAGAGTCATACTCCTCTAATCCATCATAGGTTCCCTCCAGCACAAATTCTCCTTCTGCAAAAGAAGCATCTGGGTCAATGATACGCTTATAATCTTCTACCAGCCCGTCGGTTGTATATCTTGTATCGGTAAAAGTGATGCCAGGCAGTGATGAAAATTCTTCAAGCTGTGCTTCCGTTGGCCAGGGTTTTGGCTCTGGTTGATAATATTCCATTGGCGGGGTGCTGTTATCTAAGCCGGCAACACCGTGGTAAAAACTCTCAGCCTTTGCTGTCTCACGTGTGGTAACAGCATAATCTGTGACCCTTGAAAACAGAGCAAAGGTTGCAGCGGCGATCAGTAAGAAGGTCAGCAGTGTCTTTACCGGAGCACGCAACAATGTTTTTAGAGCAATTGATTTTCTCATAATATCCTCCCTTCTGTATGTTTCCAGTACTAACAGGTGGTTTTATTTATCTCTATTCCCTTACCTGTAATAATTCTAATATTCTATGTCTAGTTACTTGAACCGCAGCCAGTAAGGTTCCCAAGACGCTTCCCAGAAAATACAAGGACCAGCAAAAAGCAAGTGTCTTTGTGCTTCTTACAACTAACCCAGGACTACACAAGGCAAGAATCACAGCCACAAGTATTATCCCAGAGATACACAAGAGGCTCTGTTCCAATATCAGTATACAGCGGGCTCGTTTTTTAGTGACGCCAAGAATTCGCAAAAATCCCGCTTCTTGTGCTGACTGCATGATCACCAGTCCTGGTCCCAACAATCCTATCAGTACAGCCGCAGTCATGGCAATGGGGAACAGCGAATCCAGCAGATTACGGACACGTGTTGTGGTTTTAAACAAATCTGAGTCGATGTGGAAAGAGGCTGTCAATGAATACCTCATGCCTTTTTCTTTCAGTTCTTCTAACAATTTTTCCAATTCCATAATCTTTTCATTATCGGCCACCGTAAATTCACAATAGTCAACAGGGAAGGGCTGGCTATAGAGATTTTCTGCTGCTTCATTTATAACAGAATAGATACCTGTATTTTCATCTGCGTCCTCAGAATGCAGAATACCTACCACTTTATAACTTTTTCCGGCTCGTTCAATGGCAAATTCAAGTTCATCTTCTTCATACACTTGCGGCATAAAAGAATATAAGTCTTCTGACATCAAAGTGATGTCATCGCCTGGTTGAACGCCGAGAGTTTCTGCAAGCGTCTGTCCTATGAGACATACCGCGCCTGTGCCCTCAAAAACAGAACGGTCATAACCTTTCGCATAGGTGACGGTGTAATCATCCGTCAGATATTGGTCAAAGTTATTGGTAAATGTCATAGGGCTTAAGATTCCTACTCCGTTCACACGAACACGGTAATTATTATAGTAATAGATATCTTTGATGAAATCAGATTTTGATAGTTCTGTAATGTAATTTGACGAATACTTCATGGCTCGGCCCTTCACATCAAGTTCCTGATAAGCTTCCTGATAGGAAAGTCTTGCCAATACGAACATTCCAATACCTGCGGCCAAGACTACGGTCAGCAGCAAAGAGCCCACTGTTTTTCCTATACCTCTTTGCATATGGCGTAAAATGTAAGCGCATACCTGCCGCGGCGCTCTGTATGTCCCGTTTGTGAACTTGTTTGTCTCTAAATCTGTAGAAATTAATTCATCAGAAAGTTTAGTAATGTCAAGCCTATAAGGAACAAGACCCGCGTCAGTGATATCTGGTTTATGTTTGACACCAGTAAAGCGATTTTGTAACATCGGTGCTTTTTTTGAGGTGTCTGTGTGATCCTGCAGCAATTCTAAAGGAGATATTTTCTTCATTCTCCATAAGAAAAGAAGTGTCACAAAGAAAATAAATAATAATTCAAGAACCAGACAAAGGACAACTATACCAGTAGGAATCGCTGCATTCAGGACATAGACATAACCTTCAGGAGCGCTGTCGCCTGACATGTTGGCAAGCGTTTTTGACGCCGTATGGGATGCGTAAAATAGTCCCGTTATGCTGCCGACAGGTATGGCAAATATGGAGAGTACGACGAAAGGCAGAGTGACGGAAATTCCAGCTTTTTTGCCTGGAACGCCCAATGTCCGCATAATGGCATATGATTTTTTATTTCTGTCAATGTAGAGGTACACTGCCAGCAGCAGCGCCAACACTGCACCAAGAATATATAGCACAGTAGTCAGAAGTGAAGCCAGTGAGCCGGTATTAAGATTATCCTTTATACCAGACCATCCTCCATCAGAGTACCGTAAGGCTATACCCATTTCTGCCGCCATAAGTTCTGCCGCCGCTCGAAATTCTTCTATATTATGAGGATCTTCAATAAAGACACTGAAGTCACCCATACGGATTTCATGATCCTTTGGAACTTCCACGGGCAGAAGGGAAGCAGGCACAAAGATGGTAGCTGGCCCATAGCTCCAGTCACTATCGTTCAAGCGATCAATCCATTCATCGTTAAAGTGGTAGGCGCCAATGATTTCAAGATCTACAGAGGTGACAAAATTTGTTAGATTTTCCGCTGTTCGGTAGCGCGTGCCACATTTTCCCTGTCCTTGTAGTAATTTGTCGCCAAGTTCTATGTGGAGCTTATCACCTACAGATAGATCATAAGTGTCCAAAAAAAGCTCACTGACCACACAGACGTCTGTATCTTCTGTCGTCAAGGGCCGCCCCTTGGAGATCGCTAATTTATGCGTATTCACATAAGGGATTGCGCGCATGTCCGAGGTGTATACAATGTCGTATGCCATATTGCTTTGATTTCTTGCCTCAATGATTCCTCTATAGCGGGAAAATTCTTCTGTTTGCAGATAATCTTTCCCCAGTCCATCTATCACACGCAAATAATCTATCTCTTTTTCCATGTAGCTGCCCAATTCAAAAGCAGTTCCTGAGCGTTCAAGATAGGATCCCAGAACCAGGAATCTGCTTCCTTTTTTTAGTTCATCAAAGAAGGTTCGGGAATAGGAGTTTCCAACGAAATCACCACCCTGTGCCTTTATTTTTAGCGGCCTATCAGGGTTAAACTGAAGTTCTCCAGCAAGTACGGTGATATCATGAAATATTAAATATAAACTGCCTGAGTCATAGTCCTCTAACCCATCATAAGTGCCTTCCAGGACAAATTCCCCTTGCACATATGAATTTTGATCTATCACACGTTTATAATCCTCTACCAGACCATCTGTTGTATATCTTGTATCTGCCAGAGTAACGCCGGGCAGTGATGAAAATTCTGCAATCTGTGCATCTGTGGGCCACGGTTTTGGCGTGCCCATAAACGGGGTACTGTTATCCAAACCGGCAGCGCCGTGGTAAAAACTCTCAGCCTTAGCTGCTTCTCGCGTAGTTACAGCATAATCTGTAACTTTAGAAAATAAGGCAAAGGTGGCTGCGGCGATCAACAGACAAGTCAATAATGTTTTTAATGGAGTGCGCAGCATTGTTTTTAAAGTTATTAATTTTCGCATGTTTTCCTCCTTTCCCAAATAGTCGGTTCCAGAATATGGGTTTATTGTTCGAGGAAGTGTACATAATAAGTACCGTCCACGCATTCTATAGAGTAGGTGTTGCCTGTTGTCGTCTCTGAATGATCTGTTTCCATTCCAAATCCATTATTGGACGGCTCATAATCTGGTCGGATGACGAACGAATAGGAAAGGAAAATAAACATACAAAATATCAAAAAACAGGATCCAGTAAACAATATATTTTTCTTTTTAGAACTATAACTGGCAGAAACAAGCCGAAATCTTTCAATAATTTCAGCTTCATAACTTTTGGAGACTAGGGCTGTCGTTCCATAAAATGAATGATCTTGTCTTTTAGAACCGGTATTTTTCAGCATGGCGACAATGGTTGCCAAATATTGAGCCTTTTGCTGGTTTTCCATCTTATCGGTTACGTCCAGGTCGCATTTTATCTCCAAAATTTGCGCTAAATCTCTTTTCAGAAGGTAGATCACCGGATTCCACCAGAAAATGCAGGAATAAATATGTATCAGCAGTTTGATCAATAAATCTCGGTTTTGGAAATGTGTATATTCGTGCCGCAGAATATAATATAATTCGGAATCACTATATTCTGCTTCTGGCAGAAGGATAGACTTTCGAAAAATTCCCGCGCCCATAGGAATACTAATGTCGGCACTGCTGCGGATATCTATTTTAAATTGTGCTCTGCTGACGTTTAACACCCTGTTAAATACCCGTTTACACTGCTCGTCTGTGCGTATGCTGCAAGCAAAAAATTTTCTCATAGCGTTTACATATTGGTAGATAAAATGTAGAATCAAAATGACAGATACAATTATCCAAACTGCAGTGAGAATGGACAAGGGGGATAACTGTGCCGTATTCTGGTCATTGATGTAAACATTTTGCCACAGTTCCTGGAACACTCCCTGGGGAGGTATCACTCTGGTAAATGAAAATTCATAAGGAACGATCATCCGTATCACAGAAAACAGGTATAAGAATAGTATGTTCGTGATTCCTAACTGTCGGATAAAAAAGTGCTTTTTCCGGCAGAAATAATTAAACACTGCTAATACACTGCTCCATATGACGGACATAAATAAAGAAAAAAATGTAATCTGCATACTCAGCTCTCCTTTGTTTCTTTATTCTTTAGCTCTTGTATAATCTCTTCTAGCTGCTTTACCAATCCCTCCTCATCCGCTTTATTTACTTCATTCACCATCGCCACAGTGACTGCTGCAATTGAATTTTTCTCAATTCCTTTTGACATTACCAGTTTGGCGGCATATTGTTCCTTTGTGACGATTGGAACAAACTGTCTGGCGTATTGTGTGCCACACTGTACGGTACCACATACCTCTATCATGCCTTTTTTCAGCAATGAGCGCAGCATCATATGTATATAGTTCCCGTTCCAGGAACGGTCAGCAGAAAATTCTGAGATGTCAACGCTTGTCAAAGGTTCTTTCTTTTCCCAAAATAGTTCCATTAAATCCTCTTCGCTGTTTGTCAAGTGTTTTGCTTTTTTGGAAATCATAGTTATTTTTTACACATCCTTTCTATTTGTGACAAATATTTTTTATTACTATTTCATAAAAATAGTATATATCTATAAATACATAAAGTCAACAATAATATAAAATCAATGGAAATTAATTAAAAACGTTGTGGTTTTTTGATATGTATGATTTAAATGAATCCGTGTACATATGGGAAAAGCTTCTACGCATATGTATAGACAAAAGAGTGAAGGTAGAGCGCAGGCATCTCTAGAGTTGAAGAGCCAGTCTTGCATATCTAGGCTCGTATTTTATTGATAAAGATAACAAGGTGGGAATGGTATGAAGAGAAGGATAGAAATTATTATGGCAGTTGTGCTGCTTTTAGGCGCTTGTTTTTTTGCAAGGGAGGGCGCCAAAATGGTAGAAAACAGCAAGGCCAAGACAGGGGAAGTGTGTGTGGTGATTGATGCTGGGCATGGGGGTGATGATCCCGGTAAGATTGGCGTCAATAAGGCCAAAGAAAAAGAAATCAATCTCAAGATTGCCCAAAAAATAAAGGAATTGTTGGAAAAGGAAAAAATTAAGGTTGTGATGACGCGGACGGATGACGGCGGTTTATATCAGCAAAACTCCAGTAATAAGAAGGTGGAGGATATGCGCAAACGCTGCGAGATTATCAGTAAGGCGAAACCAGTGTTTACGGTGAGTATTCATCAGAATAGTTATCCTCAAGAGTCCGTAAAAGGTGCACAAGTATTCTATTATGGGCAGTCCCAGCAGGGCGAAAAATTGGCAAAAACATTACAACAGGTTTTGATTGAGCAGTTAGATCCGCAAAATCATCGTCAGGCAAAGGCCAATGAAAGTTATTTTATGTTGAAAAAAACAGAATCGCCTACAGTGATCGTGGAATGCGGTTTTTTAAGTAATTATGAGGAGGCTCAGTTACTGGTGACAGAGGAATATCAGCAGAAGGTAGCCCAGGCAGTTGCAGCAGGAATTTTACAATGTTTGAAAACTGACAAAAATCCTTAGAAGGTATTTGAAAATGATTTTTACGGAGGTTTCTGAGGGTGAATATAGTTGCTAAATTTCCATAACGTGGTATACTTAAAAAAACGTAATTATTCAGAATCTAAAGCCACAGACATGCGAGAAAAGTTGACATAAATTTTTGTTGAGGCCTCTGTCTGTGGCAGAGGGGATTATCATCCTCATGAAAAAAGATTTATCAGTTTTCAAATAAATTTATAGGTCTGAATCTTTTTTCATGAGAGTCTAAGTAGTTACAAAACAACACTGAGTATGGCTGATAAAAGGTGGATACTTTGGTTATATTCTGCATTTTAGGCCAGGAAAAGGCAACAACATGAAAACAGTTTTAGAGAAAATTACTGAGTATGACAAAAGAGAGAGTCGGGATATCATAGAGGCTGCCGGGAAGATTATCCGTGAAGGCGGATTGGTGGCTTTTCCTACAGAAACAGTATATGGATTAGGAGCAGATGCTTTGAACCCGGATGCTTCCAAGAAAATCTATCAGGCTAAAGGACGTCCGTCAGATAATCCATTGATTGTACATATCTGTTGTATGGAAGATTTGGAGAGAATTACAGCTTATATACCTGAAAAAGCAAGGAAAATGGCAAAAGCTTTTTGGCCTGGGCCTTTGACGATGATTTTTGAAAAAAGTAAGGCTGTACCTTTAGAGACAACAGGGGGGTTGGCAACTGTGGCAGTGCGTATGCCCAGTCATCCGGCAGCTTTGGCCTTGATACGTGCAGGAGGCGGTTATGTTGCAGCGCCGAGTGCCAACCGTTCTGGAAGACCCAGCCCGACGCTTGCGCAGCATGTGGTACAGGATATGAATGGACGAATTTCAATGATTTTAGATGGGGGGCCAGTAGGAATTGGTATTGAATCTACGATTGTAGATTTTTCAGAGCAAATCCCTATGATTCTTAGACCTGGTTTTATTACCACTGATATGATACAGGATGTGATTGGGGAGGTACAGATGGATCCTGGACTTGCAGCCCCAGATTCTCAGTTACCTCCGAAAGCCCCAGGCATGAAGTATCGACATTATGCACCGAAAGCGCAATTAATTCTGGTGGATGGAGTGCAGAAGAAGGTGCAAGAGAAGATCAGAGATTTGGTGGAGAAGGAAATAGTATCTGGGAAGACTGCCGGAATAATCGCAACAGATGAAAGCTGCAAGAATTATCCCTGTGGCATTGTGAAAAGTATTGGTACAAGAAGTGATGAGAATACGATCGCTAGGCATTTATATGGGATTTTGCGGGAATTTGATGAAATGGATGTGGAGATTATTTATTCCGAAAGTTTTTTAACACCTAAAATTGGACAGGCGATTATGAATCGTATGTTAAAGGCAGCAGGTCATCAAGTGATAAAAGTGTAGAGAAGGATGGAGGCGGCGAAATGAAACATTACAGAAAAGTTATTTTTGTATGTGAAAATGGGACTACCAGGGCGCCTATGGCAGAAGCTATTATGAAGGAGTATATGCTAAGATATCCGTTGAAGATTGAGAGCAGGGGGATAGTTGTTCTTTTTCCAGAACCTCTGAATCAGAAAGCGGAAGCAATTTTAATTAGTAATGGTATTAATATGGAAGATAAAATGTCTTGTCAGCTTGAAGAAGGTGATTTGATACCAGGACATTTGATTCTTACTATGGAGGCAGGCCAAAAACAAAAGATTTTGGAAGAATACCAGGAAGCAGTGCAGGCAGATGTGGAGGTTTTAACAGAGCTTGTAGGGGATGAATTGGAGATTATGAATCCTTATGGCGGTACGTTACAATCTTATGGCCTTTGCTATGAGACTTTGAATAAAAGTATTCAAAAACTGGTAAATTTGATAAACGAAGGAGAATAATATGGCGAATATTACAGTTATGGATCATCCATTGATTCAGCATAAAATTGGTTGGATACGAAGAAAAACAATAGGTTCCCGCGATTTCAGGGAGATAGTGGAAGAGATTGCTATGTTGATGTGTTATGAGGCTACTAGAGGGCTGGAGTTGGTAGACGTAGAGATTGAGACACCAATATGTACTGCAACGGTGAAAGAACTGAAAGGAAAAAAAGTTGCAGTGATTCCCATTTTGCGTGCAGGCTTAGGGATGTTGGAGGGAATTTTATCTATGATTCCCACAGCGAAAGTGGGACATATTGGTTTGTATCGTGATCACACGACCTTAAAACCCGTAGAATATTATTCTAAGCTACCAGAAGATTGTGCACAACGTGAAGTATTTGTAGTAGATCCAATGTTGGCGACTGGTGGTTCTGCGGTAGCAGCAATTCAGATCTTGAAAGACAAAGGGGTAAAAAATATTCATTTTATGTGTATTATTGCAGCGCCTGAAGGCGTAAAAGCGATGACAGATGCGCACCCAGATGTGGATCTCTATATCGGTGCTATTGATGAGAAATTAAATGAACATGGCTATATTGTTCCAGGGCTTGGTGATGCTGGAGATCGTATTTTCGGCACACAATAATCTGATTTGCCAGGTGTATGATAATTAATAGAAAGGCGGGTACCAAAGATGAGTGGAAAGAGAGAGGATTATATTACATGGGATGAGTATTTTATGGGGGTGGCAATGCTCTCTGCCATGCGTTCCAAAGATCCAGGAACTCAGGTTGGAGCCTGTATTGTAAGTGAGGATAATAAAATTTTGTCTATGGGTTATAATGGTTTTCCAATCGGGTGTTCCGATGATGATTTTCCCTGGAATCGAGAGGGAGAACCTCTGGAAAACAAATATTTTTATACCACACACAGTGAATTAAATGCAATTTTAAACTACAGAGGGGGCAGCCTGGAAGGGGCTAAGCTGTATGTCTCTCTGTTCCCTTGTAATGAGTGTGCGAAAGCGATTATTCAGTCTGGTATTAAGACCGTGATTTATGACAGTGATAAATATAAAGATACCCCCTCTGTGATTGCTTCTAAGCGTATGTTGGATGCAGCAGGTGTACAATATCGACAGTATAGTCATACAGGACGGAAAATAGAGATTGTATTGTAAAAGATATATCAGAGGAGGAGATGATCTGTTTGGATGATACAGTTTCAGGAAGTTTAGATATGCTCAATTCCCTGCAGCTTTCTTCGGATTTAGAAGGAATGGATGCAGTAAGTAAGGAGATATTAAAGAATAAGGAAGTTCTAGCAATTCTATTAAAAGGTGTGGTAAAAGAATATCAGGAATATACAACAGCTGAGATTATGGAGTTTATAGAGGCAGATTCGATTGTGTCAGATGCTGATGTAAGCACAGGCCGAACCAATACGAGGATTCAGGGGGAAAATATAGAGTTTGTGCAGTTAAATGAAAAAACATCAAATTTTGATATTCGTTTTCAGACCAAAAATCCAAAATTATCATCAGAGGTTCAAGTGAACCTGCACATAGATGTAGAACCGCAGAAGGATTATAGGCCAGGCTATCCAATTGAGAAGAGGGGACTGTATTATTTATCACGTAGTCTCTGTTCACAATTGTCGGTAGTCACAAAAAAGACAGATTATAATGAACTGGAGAAGTGTTATAGTATCTGGATCTGCAGAGATAATGTGCCAGCGGGGGAACAGTACAGCATATCATATTATGGGATAGAAAATAGCAAGAATATCGGGAATTGTCATACAAGAAAGGAAGATTATGATTTATTAAACCTTGTCATAATCCGTCTTGGGAAACCAGAAGGTAACAAAAAAGAAGGAATACTGGAGTTTTTGAGTGCAATTTTCTATCCCCACAAAAAAGATTTTCTTGACACAGTGCAAAAATATATTGACTTTTCACAAAATGAGGAGTTATGGAAGGAGGTATCACAAATGAGTGGCCTTGGAATGAGTATTTTGCAAGAAGGANNNNCTTGGATGATGTAGTTGCGGGAAGTTTGGATATGCTTAATTCTTTACAGTTATCTACAGATTTAGAAGGAATAGATGCGGTAAGTAAGGAGATATTAAAGAATAAGGAAGTTCTAGCAATTCTATTAAAAGGTGTGGTAAAAGAATATCAGGAATATACAACAGCTGAGATTATGGAGTTTATAGAGGCAGATTCGATTGTGTCAGATGCTGATGTAAGCACAGGCCGAACCAATACGAGGATTCAGGGGGAAAATATAGAGTTTGTGCAGTTAAATGAAAAAACATCAAATTTTGATATTCGTTTTCAGACCAAAAATCCAAAATTATCATCAGAGGTTCAAGTGAACCTGCACATAGATGTAGAACCGCAGAAGGATTATAGGCCAGGCTATCCAATTGAGAAGAGGGGACTGTATTATTTATCACGTAGTCTCTGTTCACAATTGTCGGTAGTCACAAAAAAGACAGATTATAATGAACTGGAGAAGTGTTATAGTATCTGGATCTGCAGAGATAATGTGCCAGCGGGGGAACAGTACAGCATATCATATTATGGGATAGAAAATAGCAGGAATATCGGGAATTGTCATACAAGAAAGGAAGATTATGATTTATTAAACCTTGTCATAATCCGTCTTGGGAAACCAGAAGGTAACAAAAAAGAAGGAATACTGGAGTTTTTGAGTGCAATTTTCTATCCCCACAAAAAAGATTTTCTTGACACAGTGCAAAAATATATTGACTTTTCACAAAATGAGGAGTTATGGAAGGAGGTATCACAAATGAGTGGCCTTGGAATGAGTATTTTGCAAGAAGGACTGGAAAAAGGAATACAGGAAGGACTGGAAAAAGGAATACAGGAGGGACTGGAAAAAGGAAGAGCTAACCAGTTGACGCTTAGCGTGTCCAACTTGATGAAATCCATGAATTTATCATTGGAAGATGCCTGTAAAGTATTGGGGATAGAACCAAGTGAATATGAAAGAGCCAGAGAACTGGTAAAATAGAAGGGGAATTAAGATTTACAGAGGAGGAGATGATTGGCTTGGATGATGTAGTTGCGGGAAGTTTGGATATGCTTAATTCTTTACAGTTATCTACAGATTTAGAAGGAATAGATGCGGTAAGTAAGGAGATATTAAAGAATAAGGAAGTTCTTGCAGTACTGTTAAAAGGTGTGGTAAAAGAATATCAGGAATATACAACAGCTGAGATTATGGAGTTTATAGAGGCAGATTCGATT
>CAJTCL010000014.1 GCA_910575005.1 Lachnospiraceae bacterium
TACGCAGCGTACCAAACGTCAAACCGCCTAAATACAGGCGTGGCAGGAGAAAATCTATGCTCCTGCCGATACATATCTATTTTTTATCCCTATCTGGTTTAACCCATCTTTGATAAAAACACAAAATTATCATGGCATTGTAGAATTGATCTATGAACGAAGGCTTGCTTAAAACTATAACAATACTTGTTTGATGTCAACTACCCACAACCTAAAGGTCATGGGCTTGTAACTGCCCAGTCGTGCTAACAGCTTATGCCTCCGACCTTTAACCCCGATAGGTATTACAACCTAAAGTGGCGTTACATCATAGGGTGGTTGACAGTACCCTTTACGACAAAGTCTACTCTGCCGTAACTGTACATGGTACTTGGCTATCTGCAAGATAGTTGATTCCCATACGATACAGATTCATTGCTCCAATACGGTCATCATTAGACTTATATTTGCAGTTCTTACAAGTAAACAAATATATCCTCTTATTACGGTTCGATGTTTCGATATGTCCACAAATAGGACAACACTGACTCGTATAACGAGGGTCTACCTTTATTACGCAAGATTGGTTCTGTTTCGCCTTGTACATAAGTTTCTGCTCAAGGCCATAGAACGACCATGATACACAAATAGAACGATCTTTTGTTTTGACACGCTCTGTAACATTGCGAATACCTGACAAGTCTTCTAAAACAAAAAGTGTATGCTTCGGGTTAGATTCAATGAGTGCCTTTGATACTTGATGGTTCATCTCCTGCATCCAACGGTTTTCTCGTTGACCGACAGCTTTGAGCCTTCGTCTTGAAGATGGGGTACTGCGCATTTGGAGTTCTTTGCGAAGTTTGGAATAGTTGGCACGTTTCTGCTTTATAGCTTTACCACTAACAAATTCAGACTTATGTATTGACCAGAAGAATACAATCATCCAAAATCGGATGCATGAAACATTCGTACTTAACTTTTTTAAATTTAGAAACATTTTTTTAAAAAATTTGTCATATTTTCTGCTGCTAAATTGTTTCTATTAATGAGGATTAAGGAGTATTTTTTATAATAGATTAAGTGGCAGAAGTTTACATTTACTCACTAGCAAAATGAAACTTTTGCCACCTAATCTTATATTAGACTGAATATATCTTTCGCCTCCATAAGCATTAAATTACAAATCTATATCAGTAGGACATTCTATTGAGAAAGCCTTCGGCACTCTTATGGTAGAATATAGATTATTTTTTAAAAAATTCTTTGTGTCCCCGCAGAATACCGAAGGCATTCTACCTTCTATCTTCTTGCACTTTATTTCTGGCGTACATCCACATATCCTATTTCAAGAGCAGAATCACTGAACTCATAGGCACCGCCATAAGTATCAAGGTTTATATAGAGGTTTCCAAGTTCTTCTTCTGTCACCACCCATGCCATATGCACGGTTTTTGTCTCACCTGGTTTTATGTTGGCAATATAGTTATTGCCGCGCTCTCCTCCATGAACATCATAATATGGCATTTCCATATATGAGGATAATCCTTTATTGACTGCCATCTCCCATTCAGCGCCATCTTCCGGCTCTTCATAAGTCCAACCTGACATCATCTTCATCTCTGTTCCGTCTTCAAAAATACGTGCCAAACCACCCATAAACAATACATCTGATAATTCTTTATCGCCTGTATTGGTATATTCTACCGTTGCATAGACCAGTTTCTGTGGTACTTCTCTTGATTTTATCACCTCACTCAAGGAATCCACATCACCATTCTTTACATACTGAATAGTCGCCGGACGAAGTTTTCCATTCTCATCTGTCTCTTTCTTAAAATCTTCATCAATCAATGTAGGATCCAAGAGGCTTAGATCATCTGAAACCTGTATATCAGAAACCTTGGCTGTCAGTCCTTCACTTATGGAAAAACTCTCGCCAATGGCATGTGTATGTTTCATCTCTTCCTTAGCAACGGCCACTTCTGCTGAGATCTCTTCCTGCTGTTGGCTCTCTTTTTGACCTTTCTGGTAATCACTCCAATTTTGTGCCACAACAAACTCTTCTTCGCTCTTATCTTCTGTGGGAACTAGACTGATATTCTTAGCAATTTTCAGCGCATCCTCTTTAGATACGTCAGAACCAACAAACATTTCCATCACATAATGTGTATCTGTAAATGCTACATAAATTCGTTGATTAAAGGTGATCTCATCTTCCGAAAGATGCGGATATTCCAAATAGACACCTTTGTATCCATTTGCCGAAAAATCTTCGCTTGAGAGCACATCACCATGCTGCATTTTAAACTGATCATCCCCTTGATCCATTCGGAAAAATGTCATAGAAACGCCGCCCTGATACAATGCATTCTCAAAACTATATTTTCCCCGCTCTGTCTTCACCATACCTTCTGGCAAATAGCCAACTTCCATTTTAACATCTGGAATTACAAGCGGCTGCTCTGACTTTGCCCCTTCTGTTGTCTCATTCCCTGATACGCTGACATTGACGCCATAGTTTCCCACTTTCTCCTGCTGCATTCGGTAGATACTAACACCTGCAACTGCGGTTGAACCTAACAGCATTACTGCTGCAATCGATGCGGCAACCGTCTTTCCCACAGCCCTCTTACCTTTTCCAAACTGTGGTCGTTCTGTTTTTACCTGCTTTGTCACTTCTCTTTCAATCATAGTTCTCATCTCCTCCGGCATTTTTGGAAAATCATATTTCATATCTTCTAATCTCATATTCCCGCCTCCATTTTCTATATTAAAAATTTCACCCTCTATGTCACTGCCTGCTCTAAGTCAAGGCGCATTTTCGCTCGTGCCCTTGCCAGACGATTCTTTACTGCACTTTCCGTAATCTCAAGTAACTTTGCAGTCTCCTTGACACTGTAGCCTTCCAGATAATAGAGCGTGACGCAAATTCTAATCTCTTGTGGCAACCGTCTTACTGCCTCATATAAATCAGAATAATCTTCTTGCTCTGCGGCTGTCTCCTCACATTGGTAATCTTCCAGTGATACAATACGTTTTTCCCTGCGCATAATGGCGTAACATTCATTGATCAGTATTCTCACCAGCCAGGTTTTTGCATGGGAATCTACCCGCAGAGTGTGTATATTTGTAAATGCTTTCACAATTGCTTCCTGTATCGCGTCTGCACAATCCGCATCATTATAGAGCAGTGTTTTCGCTACATGATACAATGTATCTTCAGACGCGATAATTAGTTGTCCTAACTGTTCTTTTTTCATAATGTCCTTTCTGCTGGCCAGCTTTTTTGTATTTACATTAATTAGATGTCCAAGACTGGCAAATGGTCTCTAAAAATTTATTTAAAATTTCGTCTTATAGAACAACGTGGCAAAGCCATATCCACTGCCCCTCATGAATGAGAGGAGTGCACACTTGTTAAGCAACGACCGAAACGAAATGAAGAAAGACCCTGCGATCATTGTTTTTCATCTTTAGGAAATCCGAAGGAATTTCCTATTACATAAAAAATATACCCCCGAATGATTCCGAGGGTATACCAAAGTTATTTATTTTTTCATAGAATATTGTAACACTTGTTCTAAAAGCACCTCAGAAAACACTCTCTTTTCATCCAACACTATAGTGTTCCCTGGCAGTTGGTATGTATATTCCAAAGCAGTAGGTGCAAATGCAACTTTTGCCTGCTTTAACATGGCAATATCAAAATTACTGTCTCCGGCTGCAATCACAGGTTCTTCCTCTCTTCCCTCCACACACAATCTTTTTAAAAACCGTCTCACAGCTGTTCCCTTATTTAGTTTTCTGGGAACCACATAAACTTTAACACCATTTTGAAATACTTCCACAAGATCCTGATTTGTATGCTGTGCCAGATATTCTACAGACTGCCCTGGTTCACTGCTCTTGGTAAATAGAAACAAATCTCTAATATTGCGCACCTCAAAACTGCGGTTCGGATCAGATTCCATCAAAGCTTGTGCCTCTTTTAATTCCTGACTGCATTCTGCTATCAAAGTTAATGATTCCTCATACCAAGCTTTATCCTCAATCCCCTGCACCAGCAGCACTCCTCCATTGCAGGTCAGCGCATACTCTGGTGTTCCTATTTTTAAATCTATTCTGTGATACTGTTCCTGTGTCCGTGTAGTCACTGGAATAATTAGCACTTGCTTTTTTACTTGCTGCAGCAGCTCCCAGGTTCTCTTGGTGATAAAAGATACCTCCCGTCCCTGATAAAGTTCCACGCACATCTTCTCTCTGCCAATCTCATGGCGATAAGAATAAATAAGTGTATTATCCAGATCTGTAAAAAATACTGCCATTTTTCCTCCCTGCATCAGGTGGGAGATTTAATCCCACCACTAGATTACCAGCAAGTAACTCATAGCTTAATAGCAGGAGTCATCCCCTTCCGATATATGTGATTTTCTGGATTAACATATCCAAAATCTCTGTTGCTTTTCACTTAACAGTATAGATTGTTCTACTTTTTCTGTCTACACTTATTTACAATTTGAGTTTCCCGATTTTGCAATTCATAGTACCAAAAGGTTTCCATCACAAAATGATGGAAACACTTTGCACATAAAAGCGCTATGGAAAGCTAGCTTTCCAGACGCTTTTTGTGCAAGATGTCTATGCTGCCAAAGGCAGCAAGACCTTTTGGCACTATAAGATCGGCTGTCATAAAAAATGGGGAAACTCAAATTATTTACAAATACCACCCTATTCTTTTCATACAACCATAACTATTTTTTTGTCACAGGTATCCATACCTCATATTGTGCATTTTGTGGGTCTGGATTTAAATAGACCTCAATATCGGCAGCATTGCCATACTCATATCCTGACGTCGGAAGCCATTCTGTTACAATACGCTGCTCCAATTCCTGAATAGACTCATTTGTACCCTGACCGGAAAATATTGCCCAAGTAGCCGCTGGTACAATATATTCTTCCAGGCCTTCCTCTGTTTGAGAAGTAGCTACAGCAATATAATATCTCCACTGTTCTGTATCACTACAGGTACTAACCCCAAGCACTCCCATAGGCGGTTTGTCCATCATGCCAATCAATTTCTGCAATATTCCGTTCTCGGATATTTCCTGCCACTTTGGGGGAATGATTGCAAAATTCTTCTCAATCTCCTTATACAATGGCACAGATACCCCTACAATACGAAACGCTTCTTTTGTCTCAATCCGATAATTCATTTCATCCACTCCTTTGACTGTGATTTTAAAAGTAATAGGCGGAAAAGATTTTACAGATATGCCCTCCTCCTTTACAGCAGACGGGGCAATCCCATGAACAGACTGAAAAGCTCTATTAAAAGCGGTTGGCGAATTATAACCATATTTACCTGCAACATCAATAATTTTCATCTTCTTGCCCTGCAAGTCTACAGCAGCAAGCGACATTCTTCTTCTGCGGATATACTCGGACAACGGAATGCCAGCCATATAAGCAAACATTCTCTGAAAGTGATAGGATGAACAACAAGCAATGCGTCCAAGCTGCTCATAATCAATTTCATCTGTCAAATGTTGTTCCATATATCTGATTGCATCATTTAATCTTTCCATCCATTCCATGATATAAATCCTCCTAGACGAATTATAGTATATATGATCTTTTTTATTTTCTCCTCTTAATTTTTGCACAAAAAAGAGAGCTATATTCTGTTTCAAACTCAACAACTGCTTTTCTTCCTGACTACATAAATTCCAGACAACAAGAAAAAATCTCGCAAAGCGAGATTTTACGCGCGTGAGCGGGCTACACCGCAGCAACTTCCACTCCGCGAGCTGTGCATAATATTTTATATATTAGGGAAGTTCATAGAATTTTCCTAATATATAAGACAAAAGGGAAACAACTTCTTACGAAGCGTCTCCCTTGCCAAATATTTTATTCTCTTCCAACTACAAGTTTTCGCACCAGATCCACCGGAATCATCGTTACAGACAACAGCACCACTGCAATCCAACCCTGGATGCCAAATGGTGTACAGCTAAACATATTTCCAATCCAGGTAAACAGTGGGAATGGAACCAAAGCTGCATTGACAATCATAGCCTGCACCAAAATAATAAGGAAAAATACTTTCAAAAAGCCTGTATTTTCATTCAGCCCTCTAAAGATCCCAAAACCATCATCACGGACATTAAAACCATTAAACAAAGCTGACACAATAAACAGTACAAAATAACCAGTCAAATGTTGTTCCTCTGTTGCGAACAAATCTCGGAACAACGGCAGCTTCAGATAGACAAAACTGACAACAGTAAGCCAGGCACCCATCGTCAAGATCTGCGCCATCATCTTCTTGCTGATAATGCTCTCATCTCTTCTCCTTGGTTTCTCATTCATATACTTTTCCAGCGCTGGCTCATTGCCGAGCATAATTGCTCCCAAACCATCCATTACCAAATTGACAAATAGAAGATGTGTTACCTTCAAAGGTTCCTCCACCCCGAAAAATGGAGCAATCGCACTGACTACAACTGCCGCCACATTGATCACAAGCTGGAACTTACAGAATTTCAAGATATTGTGATAGATCGTTCTTCCATACCAGATGGCGTCCTTGATCGACTTGAAATTATCATCCAAAATTACAATTTTTCCAGCTTCCTTTGCTGCTTCTGTACCGCTTCCCATAGCAAAGCCCACATCTGCACGCTTTAAGGCCGGAGAGTCATTCACTCCATCACCGGTCATACCAACCACTAAATTCATCTCCTGACAGAGACGTACCATCCTGGATTTATCGGTAGGCAGCGCACGCGCAATCACACGGATATAAGGAATAATCTTCTTCACTTCCTCATCAGACATCTCATTTAACTGCGCAGAAGATAGGGCACGATCTGATTGTTCTCTAAGAAGACCAGCATCCTTGGCAATGGCAACCGCTGTTTCCAGACGGTCTCCTGTAATCATAACCACTTGAATGCCTGCCTCCTGTACTTGTTCAATGGCTTCTCTGGCTTCTGGTCTGACATCATCACGAATGCCGACTAATCCGATAATCACCACATCATCCTGGATTGCATTTTCGATCAATGTTTTTTCAGAATAGCCAAATGCCAGGACACGCATTGCTTTAGAAGCAAGCTCATCAATCTTTTTATCTAACGCTGCTTTGTCAATATCACGAATATTTCCGTCGGCGTCTAAATATTGCTTTGCCGCTGCCAGAAGCTTTTCTGGCGCCCCTTTATAGAACGTCTTGCCGAGACTATCAATCCTTGCCTGGCTAAATTTGTTGGCAGAATTAAATCCTTGGCTTGCAGTGACAACGCACGCTTTATCCGCCTCCAATGCATGGAAGGTCTCTTCACCGATAAATTTCATCATTGCCTGATCAGTGGCATTTCCGCCAATCACCTGATGATGATCGTCAAACATAGATTGTGTATTCTTGCCGATTGCCAGATCCACCAATCCTTTGACTTTACTGTGTTTGCTCAAATCTGGAATTTCAATGGATTTGCCGTCTGCGGTGAAGAAATCCACAACCTCCAGTCTGCCCTTGGTGATCGTTCCTGTCTTATCACTAAATAAAATATTCAAAGAACCAGCGGTCTCAATTCCCTCTGCCTTACGCACCAATACATTATGATCTAACATTTTGCTGGTATTTTGCATCAATACCAGGGAAATCATCAGCGGCAGTCCTTCTGGTACTGCACAGACAATGATCACCACTGCCAGGGAAACTGCTGATATAATTCTCTGAATTACCTCCTGTATACCAAGGCCAAAAAACGCTGACACTCCGCCGGCATTCATAATGAAATACCCCAGATATAAAACAGCAATTACAATCGCTCCAATATATCCAAACGTGGAAATCTGCTTTGCCAAAATTGACAATTTTACTTTCAATGGAGAATCTGGCTCATCCTCCTGCATTTCCTCCGCCATTTTCCCCATCATGGTCTTTAGGCCTACCTTGCGGACATCTAAAATACCTTCGCCGTCAAACACTACCGCACCTCGAAACAGAGAATGGGCGTCCACAAATGTGTCTCCTGTAATCTCATCCGCAAGCTGAAATCCTTCATCGGCTGCATGCTTCTTACACTCCTCCGCTTCCCCATTCAATGCAGAATTATCCACTCTCAGAGAACCAGATACCAGAACACCGTCTGCTGGTATTTTATCTCCCGATTGAAGCAGGATCTTATCTCCCACCACCACATCATCCACATCAATTACTGTCACTAGGCCATTGCGGTGCACTTTACATTGGTCTTTCTTGGTGTTATCTTTAAGCTCTCGGTACTTGGTGTCGCTGGCCACACCTGTCTTCGCTGAGACAAATGCCACAATCAGCACGGCCACAATCGTTCCCAAAGGCTCATAAATTTCTGCATAGCCAAAGAAAAACATCACAATCATCAATACCGCAATTGCCAGCAATATCTTGATCATGGGATCTCCAAAAGTTTCCTTAAACTCCTGCCAAAATGTGGTAGGTTCTGAGTCTGGAATCTCATTGGAACCATATTGCCGTCTGGAATCTTCCACCTCTTTGTCGGTCAGTCCATTAAAATTCATTCAAAAAGTTCCTCCTTAATCTGGTTAGTTAAATATAACGATTGGCAAGTTCACCAAGACCTGGATCATTTGTTCCCTGCCCAATGGCATTAAATTTCCATTCGCCATTGTGTCGGTACACTTCGCCAAAAATCATTGCTGTCATACCAGAATAATTCTCTGTCAAGTTGTATCTGCACATTTCATTATTGTTCCTGCCATCCACCAAACGGATAAAAGCATTCTCCACCATACCAAAATGCTGGTTTCTCTGTACTGCCTGATAGATATTGACTACCAGCACAATACGGTCATATTCTGCAGGGACATTGGCAAGATCCACCATAATCTGCTCGTCATCGCCCTCTCCTGCACCAGTAAGGTTATCTCCCATATGCTGGATTGTCCCTGATTTATGGCGCAGATTTCCAAAATAAATAATATCTTCCTTGTTGGTCAGCCTGCCATTGATCAACAGCAAAGCTGAAGCATCACAGTCAATGGGCTTTGGTTTCTTTGCAAAAAAACCACCTTTAGCTTTTTGTACCTCATCCCATCCAAGTCCAATCACTACTTTGGAAAGTCCTGCATTTTCTTTGGACAGACTTACCTTCTGCCCTTTCTGTAAACTGATTGACATATTGTCCTCCTTCTATGCTCATAACGGAATACACACTAGTTCTCTCTTACTGAAATCTAGTAAGATGCCAGGTTTTATCCCACCTCTACGCCATAATTGGCACACAGTGCAGCGAGACCGCCCTGATATCCGCAGCCAATGGCATTAAATTTCCACTCATTGCCATTCTTGTACAATTCACCAAACACAACGGCTGTCTCAATAGAGAAATCTTCCCCTAAATCATAGCGAACTAACTCTTCGCCATTCTCTTCATTGTAAATGCGGATAAAGGCATTGCTCACCTGTCCAAAATTTTGCCGCCGCTGTTCCGCCTCATAGATCGTCACAGTAAATGCAATTTTGGTAATATCAGCAGGAACTTTGGACAAATCAACCTTGATCTGTTCATCATCTCCATCTCCCGCACCAGTGAGGTTATCTCCGATATGCTGTGCACATCCCGTTGGATGCATCAAATTCCCGTAAAACACAAAATCCTCTGACATAGACGCTTTTCCATTGTCTCCCAAAAGAAACGCTGCCGCGTCCAGATCAAAAGCTCCACCTGTATCAAATTGGTTTACATCCCATCCCAATCCTACGACAACCTTTGACAAACCCGGATTTCCTTTGGTCAGGCTTACCTTCTGCCCTTTTTGTAAATTTACCGGCATCTTCAATCTCCTTCCTATTTTAAACAATTCTCACTATTATAATACCAGTTAATATGCCCTCTATGATACGCTGCCATACACATGACGCGCCAATTCCTGCATTCTGGTATTAAGCCACTTCTATTCCATAATGCCCGCAAAGTGCTGCAAGGCCGCCCTGGAAACCGCTTCCAATCGCATTAAATTTCCATTCTCCGTTATGACGATACAATTCGCCTACCACAACGGCTGTCTCAATGGAGAAATCCTCTCCCAAATCATAACGAATCAGCTCTGTTCCACTTGATTCATCTACAATACGGATAAACGCATTGCTTACCTGCCCAAAATTCTGGCGTCTGGTTTCCGCCTCATAGATCGTACAGGTAAATGCCACCTTGGAGATATTTGCTGGAATCTTAGTGAGATCCACTTCAATCTGCTCATCATCTCCCTCACCCTCTCCAGTAAGGTTATCTCCCATATGTTTAATGGCACCGCTGGTATGCTCCAGATTGCCATAGAAAATGAATTCCTTCTCGGTGGGACATTTCCCATTATCTCCAACCATAAATGCTGCCGCATCCAAGTCAAAATCAGCACCAGAATCAAAGGCATTTACATCCCATCCCAGGCCTACCATAATATTTTTCAATCCTGGATTTCCTTTTGTGAGGTCAACTTTCTGTCCTTTTGATAAGTTAATTGGCATATTCCTTTCCTCCTTAATAATTGCTTATAACTATTGTTTATTTGGCATATGATACATCCTGTTGAACTCTGTCTTAATATTTTCAAGCCTTGCCTGATCCTCCACACGCTTCTTTCTAGCATTTTCCTGAATCTGTTTTGTCTCATCAATACCATTTACAATTGTTCTCCAGGTTGTTTCCAGTGTCTCTATCTTAATGGAGCTTCCTGATGCCAGTCTTGCCGTCATCTTAGACTGCTCCGCAGTATTTCTCGCATTCTTAATTAACATTTCATTGGTCTTTTCATCCAATGCTGACATTGCCTCCGCCTGGATGCGCTGACGCTTGAGCATAATCGCCTGTGCCAAGGCCTGTTTAAACACTGGCAATGTGACAATAAATGCTGAATTAATCTTGCGCACCAGATTCATGTTGCTAAATTCCATTGTCTTAATCATTGGAATAGACTGCATTGCCACATTTTCTGCAGTTCGAAGATCCTGCGTGCGCTGCTCTAACATCATCAATGCCTGCTGCAAGCTTTGAATCTCAAACTGAATGGAATTATCTCCAGTGGCATCCATATCTGCCTGGCGCTGTGCGATATAATCTTCAATTTCCTTACATCCCTGCTCGCCGGCAAGAATATATTTTACTAATTCATGGTAATAATTGACATTGGCCTCAAACATTTGGTTTAATCTGCGGTTGGACTGTTTAATCTCTGATTCATACTGCTTTAACTGCACATAGATCTTGTCAACCTCCTCACCCATCGTATGATATTTTGCCAAAATCTTATCTAACTGCTTTCTCAGATTGCCAAACAGTTTCCCAAACAACCCTGGATTATCCTTGATTTCCTCAATATCAAACTTGGACATAATCTTTGCCAGTGTATTCAGCATAGCGCTGGAATCGTCCAACTGAGACATATTCATGCTGTTTAAGACCACATCTGAGGCTTTGGATATCTCCTCTGCTGCCTCTGCCCCAAAAGAAACAATTGTTTCCAAATCATTGACTGCAATTGTACTGGTCAAGGCATCCACCTCTGGAGAATTGACCCATTTCTGGTTTAATTGCTCTCTGTCTGCAACAATATCATACTGTTCTACCACTTCAATTTCGTTTTTTGTGTCCGGCGCT
The DNA here is from genome assembly GCA_910575005.1 of Lachnospiraceae bacterium. GTDB lineage: Bacteria > Bacillota > Clostridia > Lachnospirales > Lachnospiraceae > Petralouisia. Next base: position 11,646 of record CAJTCL010000014.1, read on the forward strand.
GTGGCCATCTGCTGTGTTGTAGTTTTACTAAAATCCAATGCCATACTCATGTACCTCTCTTAAATATTCTTTCCCGCCAAGACTGACGTGTGCTGTTATTAGATGAATTGGAAACAAATCTTGGAATCTGCAGATCATAAAGATATTCCCCGATCTGATGTTCTTCTATAAGTCTGTTCAAAAAATGCTGTTCGACGCTCTGATAACCTGTCGGCACGAAAAAGATAATATCGAAACCTATCAGATTTAGAAAAGCAATCGTGATCGAATCCTCCAAAGAAATCGGCTTCTCTGTCGAATTGATAAATACAATCTTGGGATTTTTCTTGGTAAAATCAAATTTTTGAATTAAATGCAAAATCTCTTTTTTTAAATTCAGCACAGTCGCGACAATCGTATACTCTGTGCCATTTTCAAATGTGCCCCGAATCGTGCGCTGATCAATTAAGAGCTGAAGCTTTTCAAAAATATGTTCCTGTACTTCTTCCCGCAGTACACCATATGAATAAGCCGAATGCGCCCGAATCTTTGCTTTCTGCACTTTGCCATTCTTAAAAAATTCAGCGGCATACGCTTTCATAGGATTGGGATCTGTCGAATTGATATAGGGCACTTGTTTGATCAATAAAGTATCACTTGTAATCAGAGCCCGAATTGCTGACCAATATGCGGACAAATTGGCATCTTTGACTCCTGAGACTTTGGCAAATATCACAGGCATGGTCACAGTATCTTCCACTGTACTGAAATTAGGACGGTACTTTAACTCTTGATCCCACAAAAGCTCAATCTCCTCATACATCGTGCGCAAAGTAACAGAAATGGCTTTCTGATATTGCTGATTTCGGTACATACCAGAATCCTGATACATCAAATCATCTAGTTCACGCTCTGCATGATAAGCCGCGGTTCCAATCTGTATCTCTCCGCTTTCCTTGGGATATTTGGATATATTTAAAGATTCTGTATAATTGATCTCATACAACAGCGGATCTTCTAACACACACTTTGTATTGCGGTTAGGAACCAAAATCAGTACATCAATGGGAAGTCTTGCCAGAAATCTCAAAAACATGGCTTCATTCTCGTCTTTGCAGCCCCCCAGGTAAATCAGGGCACTGATCTCGGGCAGCTTCCAATTATAAAATAATTCTGACTGATAACGCTTCAGCCAGCACAACAGATAAATTGCCTTATTGGTAAGCCGATTGAGATTCATATCTGCTGCCTGCCCCTCTTGCAAGAGGATATCTAGAAAAGCTTTATTCATCAGTCTTTGCAGCTCTATATTTGCAGTATACTGAATCTTTGCTGCGAGATCAAATAACATCTGTTCTTCATTACTATAATTTTTGCGGTTTATTGCCCCAATTTCTTCCATTGTCGGCTTGGGAATAGCGCCTTCTAAAATTACCACTCTGCGCTTCTTATTCTTAAGTTCTAACTGAAACTGATACAATTCATTTTGATATGTGATCTTATCTTCCACGCCGTGGATACGCATAAAACAGTTATAAAACAGATTTGGATCCTCTCCTCTGTTAAGAATATCTGTCTGGATATCCACAAGCCCTTTGCCCTCAATCCAGGCATTAGTGCAGTTCTGGCTCTGTGGTGGTATGCCATAGAGTCTCTCATTATTTTGCTGTCTCTGTATCTCTTTGAGCACCCATTTTAGACTGAAAAACTCTGGAAAAGTACTCAATCCTGGGATTGCTAGCTCCTCTGAGAGTTGAGCCTGTGGATCCAACTTGCGATAGCTCTGATCTCCCCTGTATTGAAGCAGCACCACATCACAACCTGCATGAGACAAAATTGATATCAACATCAGCTCATAATTGCTGACTTCACCCTCATAAAGAATCTTGGGTACTTTATTTTCACCCAACTGACTGACAATTCGTTCAAATTTATAATACAGCCAACACATAAACTTAATGTATGCGTTCTTTAACATATTTTGATTCTTTCCAGATTTTTGCATCTCATCCAGAGAATCATAAATGGACGCTGCCACGGTATCTCTCTGATACGCATTCATTCTTGGCAGCCATTTTTTTAGGCTTGCTGTCAGAAATCCCATATTCATCTGAAAATCCATTCCCATTATCTCACCATAATAGGCAAGATTTTTCTCATCTGGATTAGGAATCTTCCCTTCAATCACTACACCAGACTGTCTCGCTGCCCGATAGTATTTGAGAACAAATTCTTTTACCTGTTCATTATATCCATTGATCCGATAGAAATAGACACCCTGAACTCTCCGGTTCTTTTGCTCAATGAAAAAATCCTCCAGCCCCTGTATCTTCTTATGTTCAAACATGAATTTTCACCTTCAATAGTTGTTCCATTTATTTTTATTTAAGGCATAACCCAATCCGGCTCCCACAAGGCCTCCAAGAATATGTGTCAGATTAGAGACATTGTTATTGACAAATATTCCCTCATAAACCTGCTGCCCGATATAGAGCACTGCCACCAGAATAAAAGTCAGCGGAATACTGCCTTCCTTCATACTAGTAAAAGAGGACAAGAGAATCAAAGCAAACACCACGCCGCTAGCGCCCAACAGACGCACATGGGGAAACAATGCAAAATTTACAATCCCTGTCACCAATGCTGTGGCAAGAATTACAAACAGCATATTGGAAGAGCCATATTTCTCCTCCAACAATGGTCCTACTACTAAAATCAGCATAATATTGCCTAGAAAATGCTCCCATCCTGCATGACCAAAAATATGTCCTATAAACCGAATATATGTCAAGGGATTCAATAAGGACGATCGATAAACGCTAAAAAACATAACATCTGTCCTGCCCCTTGTCATCGTTCCCAATATCAATGCTGCCAAGCAAATCAGAGCAAAGCCCAGAATCACCGGCGAATTAAAAGAAACTTTAAATTTCTGTTCCCTCATTCTACACCTCCAACTCTTCCCTTCTGCAATTATAACGCATTTCCAAAATTTTGTACATGAAAATTTGTTTTGAGTTTCCTCATTATGTAATTCACTACACCAGAAGGTTTTCATCATAAAATGATGGAAACACTTTGCACATAAAAGCGCTAGGAAAAGCTAGCTTTCCAGACGCTTTTTGTGCAAGATGTCTATACTGCCAAAGGCAGCAGAGCTTCTAGTACTAAAACATTTGTATCCTCAACAGATAAATCCCTGCACAAACATTCTGATACATTCGTAACCTATCGCTAAATTGATATTCTGTCCTTCATCGATCCCTGCTGTGCTAATCCCGATTACCTCCCCATACATATTAAGCAGTGCACCGCCGGAACTTCCGTGGGATATCGGCGCTGTGAACTGTATCATATCCACATCATTGATCACACGAAAACCAGAGATAATCCCATCAGAAACTGAATTGAACAATCCCAAGGGACTTCCAATTGCCACCACACGCTGGCCTCGCACCAGCTTCTTAGTACCAGAATAGATAGGCAGCGGCTGCAATACGCGGTCAATGCGCAAAACTGCTAAATCCAACAACGGATTGTACTTTATGACTTCCTCTGTCTCATAGACAGTCTGCTCCTCCTCAATGCGCACTGTATAAAAACATCCACCGCTGGCCACGTGATTATTAGTGAGAATATATCCCTTGGTGCCAATCATTATTCCAGATCCGGTGCCGATCATCTCTCCGCGATTGTTATGGATTCCCACCAACACCACAGAAGAGGCAAGCTGTGCTAACTCCTCAAACGTTTTTTCCTGACGAACTGGCATAGAAGATGAATTCGTATCTGCTCGGTTATGCTGTGGAAAAGACGAATTCATATCTACTCTGCTGCGCTGCGGAGGACTGATTTTTACCGATGCATTGGCTGGCTGTGGCTGCGAACTCACAGACCTGCGATTTCGTTCTGGCAGATGAATTTTTACTGGGTTACTGGAAACCTGCTGCTCTTTATGATCCACACTGCCAGAGTGCTGTGATTTTGATTTTACCGGCCTTCGATTGCGTTCTGGCAGATGAACTTTAACCGTGCCACCTGATTCTTGAATGTTGGAAACGCCTTGAGAAATATTCTCAGTTCCTTGCATTGCTTTATATTCTTCAAAATGATATTCTGGTATCTCATTTGTTGTCCATTCTCCCAATCTCTGTTTGCAGGATAATCCCAAACACTCCATTTCCTGCCCTATATCCTGACCACTTTGAAGCAGCAATACATCCATACCCAAACAAGTTAAAAAATAAAAAAAACAATATTCCTGTCCACGGGTAATGTTATGGGAAACTATTTTTATTACACCGCTCTGCTCCCATTTTCGTGGAAAATCTTTTAATAGTTGATCTAGCCAAAACAGAAGCTTGACCACAAAATTTTTTTCAATAGAAGCATTCAAGGATTTTTTACTGTCTGACAAAACTTGTACCGTCTTTTGACATGCCTGCGCCAAAATTTCTGGGAAAATCCCCATTTTCTTACTCTGTTCTGTTTCTATGGTCAGCCCCCCACGCTGTTTCCAATTCTGATAACAGTCTGAATAATATGCAACTTCCTGCTGCGCTGATAATCCCGGAAGCTTTGCGATACGCTGATAAATACAGTTCCCCTCTGCCATTGCTGCGCTTAAATGGGCATCCATCTGCTGAACCTCTCGCTGCAAGGTTCCAGGATCTCCCAATAATCGTATAAAATTTATATCCTTGGTATTCTGCCTTATCCCGCCTTTGCTCTGTGCAAACTCCATCACAGAAACAATATGGACAGGATTATACCGGATTCTCAATTCACTATCCATCATAAACCACACCTTACATTTTTTCTGTAATTTTGATTTTACCACATAATCAATTTTTTTTCTATCATTTGCCCTTATTATTGTAACTTTCTGTCATCAGATTGTTAGATACGCAAATACCATTTGCTCAGCCAATTGGGGCATGAAACTCTCTGGCCATCACAATACTGTGTAAGAATTGGCTGACGCACATTAGGCCTGGAAAGGAAATTGGAGAACATCTCATCCACTACTCTGGAAATGCTGCTGAAATAATTTCTTCCATAGACCCATTTATGGTCATATGCTGTGGAAGATGTGATTGTAAAATCATAGCCTTTGTTTCGGTACCACTTCGTAACCATTGATTCGGGATTTGGCTAGACTTTCATCCTGACTAACGCTCAAACGAATCACTACTCTCTCCTTGGTGACGTCGATACGTTCCGTTAATTTATTTATCAGCACCCGTTTTGTAGAGATATCCGCAGACAAAAATATCTCACGCCATGTAGGTATTTTTCTTATATTCTGTGAAATTACCACATCGCTATTATCATGTACTCCAGATACTAATTTCTGCCATCCCTTTGCTCTATCAAAACAGTCCTGTAACATAATTTCTTTTTCATACAACAATGCCAGTTGTTTTTGCTCTTTTTCTTTTTGTGTATGGATGTTATGGACCAAATCTTCTAGGGTAAGGGCATATGCTCCAGTGATAGCTTCTGGTATTTTCTCTTCCATCACACAAATACCTGATCTGATTTTTTCAAGTTCTCTTTGTACTTTCTCTAACTCCTGTTCCTTTTTTTGTATTTCCTGCTTGTGATATTCTAAAATCAGTTCTATAACGTTATCATTTTTCTGTAGTTTGCTGATATATTCAGCTAATATCTCATAAATAATCGGCTCTATCTCATCTGCCCGAAACTGCTTTGTCTTATTATGTGGAACCCCCTGCGCTGCATTTTGGCATTTATAAATCGTGGTCTTGCTGGTTTTTCGTTCTTTCGTATCTTTGATTGTCCAATAATTATATTTACTGCCGTTTACCATCTTGCTGCCGCAATAACCACAGTACAAAACATCTGCCAAAGACAACATGCCGTTATTTCTCTTCATGACTGTGAAATCTTGATTTTTCTGTGATTTTGTGTATTGATGGTTGCGTCTCTCCCGTTTCTTCTGTACCTCTTTCCAAGTATTTTCCTCAATAATTATAATATCTGGATTTGCTTCTCTGGATAATACCCATTCCTCACTGTTTAGACTGCGATGCCTGCCGTTTAGACTTTCCCTGCGGTTGTAGGCCGTATAGCCTGCATAAATTGGATTTGTCAAAATACTGGTAATCGTTCCGCTTTTCCAGACATCATTGGGCGCCAGTTCTCTGTATCTATCATCCTGATTCAATGTTTTTGCAATTTTAACAGAACCATATTCTTTCTCTAAGGATAATTGATAGATATATTTTACTGCCTCTGCCTGTTCTTTCTGTATTACTAAATGCTTTAATGCCCGACCATGCTTGCTGATCTCACCTGAATGTTCCAACAGATAACCATAAGGCGCTTTGCCTCCCATAAATCTTCCCGCCTGCACTAACTTTTGGGCAGTATCTTTGACTCTCATTCCTGTATCTGCACTGCTTTTTTGTGCATTTCCATATCTTAGCGCCAGCATCATCTGCCCCATAATGTCATTGTCCTCTGGAGAAATACAGCCATCTTTTACTGTATAGATATCCACGCCAAGACTTTTTAAGGACATGATATACCCGCCGATTTCCCACATTCTGCGGCCAATTCGGTCATCCTTATATACAACTAAAATCTCATATTCATGATTCTTGGCATCCCGATAAGCTTCCTGCAAAATCTCTCTGTTTGCAACAGAATTTTTATAGCCGCTGTTACTTCCCTCAAAATATTCCTTTTCATCTAATATCCATTGGGAATGCCTTTGTATATAATCTAAGACAAGCTGTCTTTGCACATTCAAATCCCCATCCGATTCTAACTGCTGATCAGAGCTGACGCGCAGTAACATTCTCACTCGTTTCTTCTCTGTTTCTACACTCGTAAATAATTCTTTTCTCACATTCATAATATGATGTTTCCTTTTTACGGAATCGTTACGACAAATTTTAGAGATGAAAATTTAAAAAAAACGTTGATTGTTAATCACTGGAGTAATAAAAGTTCTTTGTTAATTGCTCTTGAAGAATATGAAAGAGCATTTCTTTCACTTCTCTTTTTATTTTTTCGTCATTCCCCGATTCTGTTGGAAATTCCAGTACTACCTGCATACCATTCTGTTCCAACTCTAATCGTTGATATTCTTCTTGTTTCATGAAACCTTCCCTGCTGCATTTGCTTATTCTATTATTATTTTAAAATAGCTTGTTACATGCTGGGAAGTTTCCATATAATATTATATTCTTACTTGTCCGGCAGCCAACCATCATCTAGACAGCACAAATAATTTCAGCTATTATCATATTTCATTTTTATACTTTTACATACTGCCATAACTTTTTATAATTGTATTTCAATCTCTTCCACAGCTTCTCTGAATACAGAATAGAATTGCTGATTTCCAGATAAACTGTGCCTTCCTGAAATCTTCCACAACTTAGCAGCCGCTACCATTTGCTCCGTGTAGACCGAAGATAAAACTTCATCTTCCATGCCCAAAATCATGTAAACTGGCTGGGGATTACTGGCATATTGAGCCATTAAACTGACAAGCTGATCTGTAAATGCATATTCTTCCACCAGAGACGAAATATATCTGTCTGGCGGAATACATGGGTTCACAAGTATGCACGGAAGACTGCACATATTACTTAAAATATATGCAAAAAATCCGCCAAATGAACTCCCCACAATATAATCAATCTTCTTATACTTCTGTAAATCCTTTAAAATCTGCTCTGGTGAAGTCACTGCATAGTCAATTTGCGGTGATATCAGAGAATCTTCTGCATACAGTTCCAACAATAATTTATAGTTTGTATTATGTGCACTTCCATTTAGTCCATGTAAATTTAGAATCATGATTTCCACTCCTATATCTCATATTTTTCTGGCTTTTTATTATAACATATTTTGAGGAAACTTCTTGAGTAACTTTTTTTTGTATGCTATATTATAAACATTATGAAATAGAGACTATGACAATCCAGTATCTTTTTAAAATCAGACAATTTTTATTGTATTTTTAAAGCGTTTAAACAAATAGAGGTAACAGAGTATGGAACAGCTAAGCCTATTTGACAATCGAGAGACAACGGCGCCTCTCGCAAGCCGCCTGCGGCCAGACAGCCTGGAAAACTATGTTGGGCAGAAACATCTGATTGGGGAAGGGAAAATCCTACGGCGGCTGATTGAGAACGACCAGATTTCTTCTATGATATTTTGGGGACCTCCTGGAGTGGGCAAAACTACATTGGCAAGAATTATTGCTGAAAAAACCAGGTCAGAATTTGTGGAGTACAGTGCCGTCAACAGCACCATCAAAGAGATTAAGGAAGTCATGACGCGGGCAGAGGACAACCGTCGCATGGGGATCCGTACTCTGCTTTTTGCAGACGAGATTCACCGTTTTAATAAAGCACAGCAAGATGCATTTCTGCCATTTGTGGAAAAGGGCAGCATTATCTTAATAGGAGCAACCACAGAGAATCCTTCTTTTGAGATTAATTCCGCTTTACTCTCTCGCTGTAAAGTATTCATTCTAAAAGCTTTGCAAGAAGACGATTTAACAGAACTATTACACAATGCGTTAAAGAGTCCAAAAGGACTTGGAAATATGAAGATCTTTATCGAAGATGCCCATTTATCTGCCATTGCCCGTTTTGCCAATGGAGATGCAAGGACGGCATTGAACACTCTGGAGATGGCAGTATTTAACGGCAGGATGAATGAGAAAGCAATTCTGTGTGTGGATGAGGAAGTGCTCGCGCAATGCATGAACCGTCGATCGCTATTATATGATAAGAATGGTGAGGAACATTACAATCTCATTTCTGCACTGCACAAATCTATGCGCAACAGTGATCCAGACGCTGCAGTATACTGGATGTGCCGTATGTTAGACGGCGGCGAAGACCCTCTCTATATCGCCAGACGGCTAGTGCGTTTTGCCAGTGAAGATGTGGGGATGGCGGATCCTGAGGCCTTACAGATCACAGTGGCAGCCTATCAAGCTTGCCATTTTCTGGGGATGCCTGAATGCGATGTGCATCTGACACATGCGGTTGTCTATCTCTCTATGGCGCCAAAATCTAATGCACTCTATATGGCATGTGAGAACTGCAAACAAGACATCCGCAAATCTCCAGCAGAACCAGTGCCCTTGCAGATTTGTAATGCGCCAACTAATTTAATGAAAGAGCTTAACTATGGGAAAAATTATATTTATGCCCATGATACAGAAGAAAAATTGTCTAAAATGCAATGCCTTCCAGATTCTTTATCAGACCGAAGATATTATCAACCTACCGAGCAAGGACAAGAGAAACAAGTCAAAAAACGACTGGAAGAAATCTTAGAATGGAAGTATGGTAATTCAGAATCAAAAATCCCATAACAAAGGATATCAAACCCGCAGGAAAAATTATATAAAAATACTGCCCATAAATTTTAATCTATCTCCCTGGACATCCCAATATGGCCATACGGCCTTTTCTTCAATATAATTTAAGGTACTGCAATTCCCAAAAGGAATCACAGTACCTTACATATTCTTAGACTAATTTCATATATTTTAAACAGTTGTGACTGTCTTAAGAGTCTTTATGTTTTCTCTCTCTATTTACCCGTAAGCGTTCTTTCTCGCTATCAAAACACAGATTATATGAAATCAGCAAAACGGGAACTTCCCTGTACATTATATGCACCTGCAGCGGTATAACCATTGGTAGCATTTGCTTTTGTAGTTGTATAATAATCTACCAGTGATGCATTGGTAGCAATAGAAGAACCATAATCTTTGAAGAATTTCTGTACTTCGGACATATCTGATTTCTTAAATTTGTCCTCATCAATCTTCAATTTGCCCTTCTCATCTACACTAATTCCAAACTGCTCAAGCATATCCTTATTTTGCGCTGTTTTTTCCCTGATTTGAGCCAAATTCGATATTACGCCAGAATTTGTGCTGGATTTAGCTGCATCAAACATATTGTTATAATTAGTCACAAAACTCTTAGCAGTGGAAAAGATCTTGTCAATATCATATGACTCATTTCCATCCTTATCCTTAATTTTTTGATATAACTTATCAGATGCAAGCGCTTCACCGTCTGCCTTCAAGGAAGCAGCACTGGTACCTGCGGTATTGTTCTTATCTTCACTTACACCACCAGCAATGCCAGCGAATTGAAGACGAGACAGAACGGTAGAACCATAGCTCATGTTATCGTCTGGTGAAAACAACTCCTGAACTTTAGAGAGCTCTACTGACTGAAGCTTACTCTCATTAAATTGAAGTGTTCCATTATCATTGATTGTAACACCAATTTCTGAAAGCTTATCCGCATTTGCAGCTGTGGCTTTCATCATATTTGCCACATATGCTGTTTTGTTTGTCAATGTGGACTGCTTTGATGCATTGACAACATCATTATACTGTGACACGAAATTCTTCATTGCAGAAGATACCTTTGCTGTTGCACTCTGGCCATTTTCTGTGTCTGTGAAAGTATTGCTGTTCTGTAATGTTGATACAGAACTCTTCAGAGTGGAAATTCCTGTCACCAGATTAGCATTCGCTTCTTTTACCTCCTCGGAAACCTTTGGATTTCTCCTCTCTTCGAGAATTCTTTCAAGAACATTACTTGTACTGCTTGATGAACCACTTGCTGTTGTACTCGAATTCTGCCCTCTGCCATAGTAAGCTTTCATAAGCCTGCCATAACTACCGCTTTTAATGCTGGCATAATCTGAGAGATAATTCATATTTCCCGATCCACTGCTGGATGAAAGACCTTGGAAAAAAGAAAAACCTTGATTCATACTCATTATCATCACTCCTTTGAATAAAAATATGGACATCCATATCCCAATGTTTGACATATTATATATCGGCGTAAAACCTTATAGTTATTAGTTAATATAACACATAGATTTGAATATTACAAGATTCTGGAAAAAGGTCTTTGCTCTTGAGATTACATTTCTATGTAATTACACCAATTTCTCTAAACTTGTCAATGCATCTCTTTTCTTCTGAAAACGCATTTCGATTTTATCACCATTTGAATATTTTACAATGATCTCATATCCTCGAAACATATTTTTCTTAACAGCAATCTCTTTTTGATCAGAAGCAATATAATCACAGGCATCTTGAATATTACAAAATTCTTTTTCTGCCCCAAATAGGGAGATAATATAAATACTCTCTATCGTTCTCTTCAATGCATTCTGTAAACATTGCAAAAAAATCTCCCATTGTTCTTTATGATTTGACATTAGATGATCGCCAATCAATTGTTGTTCTCTTTTAGACAACCTTTCAAATTGATCCACTTTTTCTTGTAACTCTTTTTCTGAAGTATCTTCTTCCCAGTGTATATAGATATTCTGTGAAGCAAAAGCCTCTTCAATTGCTTTCATAGAAAAATATAAAACCTTAAACCCTTCCGATTCCATCTGATTTAAAGAATTATTAGTAAATTTTCCTGCCAACACTACTCCATAAAATGGATGAAACTCACTATAACGATAAACTAATGGCTTAATAGCGGCTGATATTTCTTGTGCTTTGTTTTTGGAATGTTTTGTATATCTACGCCATGCAATTTCTATAAATGCTTTGGGTTTTCCTTTATACTATCCTCCAGTAAATTCCCAATAATTTGCCCAAAACGATGTGCAGGTGATTTTGCCATCTCAATTACCCCCTTATCCATAATCGTCCTTCTTTCAGAGGAACTCTGTGCTTTCTGTTTTTCCATTTTATGTTTCGATCTCTTGTTTTTTCAAAATAAAATTCTTTAAACCCTGCGGCAACCGCCAATCGTCCCAACCATTCATCCACAGGAACATACACTCCATATGGTGCAGAATCCCCGATTACAAAACAGACAGTACCCCCTTCTTTACAAACATATCTTAAATGCTGCCATACTTTCGCTAAATCCAAGAAATATAAGGCAATCATAGTATGATAGTTTTTCTTACCGCCATGATTTTCTTTTTCCAAATCTAACTTTGTACACACCTCTAAAATTTCATTATACATTGGTTGAAGAAGAGGATCTTGTAAATAATGAAAAGTATCTTTTCTCTGTTTTGAAACCATCTGCGTACAGGACCGCACCAATCCTGGCCTGATCTTACTCTGTAATTCTCCCCAGGAATTTATCTCTCCCAATACTGATAATTCCAATCTTGTTGCATCTGCATAATCATAATTATTTGCGTAAGGCGGTGATGTTACTACAAGATCAATACTATTTCTTTCTATTGGTGATTGTTCTCTAGCATCATGTTTTATCAATTTAGAGCCGGGCTTTGCTTCACTTTCCTGATATATTTTCAAATCTTCATACATCATAGCAACTTGCCTGGAAAATGCATCAAATGCAGTCAATACTTTTGCTTTTTTCTTATTAGGTAAGATATATTGCCATGTTGCAGTTCCAGCATGAGAAGAAGCTCGTAACATGGAAACAAAAGCCAACCACGACAATTGATAACCTGGTGAGAAACTATCGCCATAAGAAATTAATGCTCTTTTTAAACGATCAATCTCTGCCAAATTTTTTTCATCATAACATTTTAAAACAATATTAGGATATTCATCACTTTTCATATGATCATTTTGGGCAAGCATCAAAACCTGATTAGCAATTTCTAAAAATTCATCTGCATCTGTTGACCAAAGTAATTTTCTCTCCGCAATTTTATATACAAGTGGATGTGACTCATAACCATAAGACTTAACACCTAGCTTATCACAGGATAACAATGTTGTACCCGAACCAGCAAAAGGATCCAGAACTTTTATTGTATTATTTTTCGACAACTGGGATTGATAAGTTAGAATAGTCTCTTCTACCCACTGGGCGGAGAAACCAGCCGAATATCGAAACCATCTGTGAATTGGCAACGACATATTATCTACAAATGTAGAACTGTTATCCGTTTGTAAAAACATATCCATATAATAAATTTCCCTTCTATAAACACCTTAATTTGCTTAACGTTCTAACAATTTTTGAAAAGTTCGAGAGCTTTTATTATATTATACTTTACCCAACATTACAATTTGAAAATTTTTTTGAGATCCCATATTTTGTAATTCATAGTCTCAAAAGGTTTCCATTGCTTTGCGATGGAAACACTTTGCACATAAAAACGCTATGGGAAGCTAGCTTTCCATAGCGTTTTTTGTGCAAGATGTCTATGCTGCCAAAGGCAGCAAGACCTTTTGGGACTAAAATCTCAGTTATTATAAAAATGGAACACTCAAAAAAATTTTTAAATTTTTTATTTTACAATTATTATCCCATAACCTAATACTTATGTTATAATTCATGATAAAGTTTCTGCCATTACATGGCTTGTACAAATAATGGTTATTGGGGGATTATCTATGAAAAAAATTGTTGCCATAGGAAATACTGTTTTTATCTATCTGATTGCTATATTGCCAGTGATGCTGATTGCCAGCGATAAAAGTGAAATCATTACATGGATATGGAAACATCTCTTTCACAATTCTGTGTTTGTTCCACTGATTTTGTTGTTGTTATTCGGTGCAGTCATGTATATCTTAAATATCATTTTTATGATTCAGACCAGAAATGACTGTTTTCATGCCACAGATCTTGCCCGCACCAATATGATTGTAAAACTCATCCAAATACCAGCGTATATCTTTATCTTTATTATTGGAATACTTTGTATGGTTATGATATTCACAATCGGCATTTCTTTCGTGTTAATGCTGCTGGATGCTTTGAGTATTGGTCTTACTGGCTTATTTTCCATTGCAGCTTTTCAGAACTTAAATCGTGAGGGAATGATAACGAAAAAAGCCCAATTCATCTATTCCATAGCTTCTTTTCTATTTTGTGTTGACGTTATTATTGCCATCATCGGATATCGCAAAAGCTTGTCTGTAACCACTTTATCCTGATTTATGTTATTTCAAAGCCTCTAACCCAAAATCACAAGATACGAAGTTACCACTCTGTATATACACGATTGAGCGTAAATGACATAATGGCAAGGATATTAGCCCGAATCGTGCTGTCTGGCCAGGTGGCATAGATTTCACTGGAGGCAACATTTTTGATATAATCTTTGTATCTTACATAGTAATCACCTGCTGTGGAATCTCCTGGCGTCCCATCATGTACCACCACATATTCTGGCACCACAACCCTACTTAAGACAATCTCTCCACTCTCATCTACAGGCTTAATCTCTGCCTCCGCAATCTTGGGCGGAAAATTTCCAAACAATGTATTCGCCGGAATCACAATATTCTTCAGATCCTCTGACACCTCCAGAGGTTCCATCCGTACATTCTGCAAAGAAAGCTCACCGGAAAATACATCTACTCCCTCAATATTCACTGGACGATAGCCCTCAGCCTCCACCTCCACCGTATACTCTGCATATGGCTGTGACTGTTCCGGCTCCATACTGTATTCCAATGGCGGCGCCGCCAATTCCACTGTCTCTGTCTGTCCTTCTGTATTGGTATTGAGCTGTTCTAAAGTATTCTGCGGATCTCCAGTATAAGAAATCGTAATTCTTGCATTTTCCACTGGAACCATTCCTATGGTGGAAGTTACCTCCACTTTTAAGGTACCTTGATCTACATGATTCACCTGCGCTGCCCGTAATTTCTGATTCTGCATAAACACCTCTAAATTTCTACACTTATTGATAGTTTATGCCGCATCATCTCAAAGGGTGCCGTCATTCTCGCATTGGAGACCGCAAAATCAAACGAATTTATCATTAATTTATTGTGATACAATATAGATTCTGTTATATTGAATATAGAAACAACTCAGAATTTATTACAATCTGTAATTGTTCAGAAAGGTATGCCATATATGCGGCTTGGAAGTGCTGGACAGTTACAATAAATTTACTTTGTTGGTGCATACTCCTGTACATAATATTTTTATATATCAGGAATGTTCGAAAAATTTTCCTGATATATAAAAATCCCGCTTCCGCGGGATTTGTCTTACCTATGCCAAAGCCTCTGTGTGAATGCTGTGATCTTCATACTGGCTGATATATTTTTGATCCATCTGTAATTTTCTTGCACACAGTGCGCCACTGATACAGATTGCCAACACTGCTATGGCCAGTATAATCATATTGCCACGACTTTTCTCTCCGTTGACACATGCAAATTTATCTCTCTTTTTCCTCATAGACCTCACTCTTTCTAATCATTAATTATCCTGTGCAAACAACAGGTTATTTCAATCTTATGTCTTTCACAAACATATATTAACATTAGTTTTTGAAAAAATCTTTAATTTCATTCTACTTCTTTCTTAAATATTTATAAAAAATTCGTAGAAATTCCCTAAATAATTAAAAAAGACTAACTGTACCAAATTGATCATTGATACAGCCGTCTTTTCTTCATTTAATACTCTGATTTTAAATAATCACAATTATTCAATATAATATTACTTTTTAATATCTATTTTACTTCTCTTGTCCATCCATACTTATCTTCTATATTTCCCCACTGAATCCCTGTCAGATAATCATATAACTTCTGTGTCAGTTCTCCAATCTTAAAATCATTTACTGTCACAACATCATCTTTGTATCTAAATTCTCCTACTGGGGAAATGACTGCTGCAGTTCCGGTTCCAAAAGCTTCCTCTAAAGTCCCGTCATGTCCAGCCTTCATCAAATCATCCACAGACAGATGTGTCTCATTTACCTGATAGCCCCAATCTTTTAAAATATGGATAATGGAGTCTCTGGTAACGCCTGGAAGTACTGTTCCTTCTGTGGGTGCCGTATAGATCTCACCATTGATTTTAAACATAATATTCATGGTGCCCACCTCTTCCACATACTTTCTGTGCACGCCATCCAGCCACAGTACCTGGGTGCAGCCCTTTTCTTCTGCTCTTACCTGTCCCAAAATAGAAGCTGCATAATTGCCGCCGCATTTGGTATCTCCTGTTCCGCCCTTTACGGCACGCACCAATTCATCTTCCACTAAAATCTTTACTGGATTGATACCCTCTGGATAATATGCGCCTACTGGACAACAGATGACCATAAATTTATAGGAAATTGCCATATGTACACCTAGGGCAGATTCTGTGGCAAATACAAAGGGACGAATATAAAGAGAAGTTCCCGGCTCAGAAGGAATCCAATCTCTCTCCACCTTTACCAATTCTTCAATCGCTTCCACAAACATATCTTCTGGAAATCCTGGCATACATAGTCTAGTGTTAGAATTAATCATTCTTTTAGCATTCATCTCTGGACGAAACAATAAAATCTTATCTTCCTTGGTGCGATATGCCTTTAATCCCTCAAATGTTTCCTGGGCATAATGTAATGTCACACAGGAAGGACTGATTTCAACTGGACCATAAGGCTCAATCCTCGCATCATGCCAGCCAATGCCCTTGTCCCAATCCATCACAAACATATAGTCTGTCATATACTTGCCAAATCCTAGATTTTTCTGATCTGGTTTGTCTTTTAATTGATCTCTTTTTACAAATTTGATTTCCATAATGTCTCCTCCATCCTAATTTTCCTGCAGTCCCACTCTATCATTTTCAAAGCTGCCTGCCTCGTCTCAAAATACTTTTTTTCAATTATTATACTTTTTAGCAAACCTGTCAAGATTATTCTTAAGACTTATACTTTCCATAACCTTACTTTATAGGATAAAATAAAACATCATGCATAACCAAAAAACATGTCCCTCTGAGACGTAGCACCATTCCCTTCCACAACACAAATGAAATGGAGAAAACACCATGCAAACATGTGATTTTCTTCATTTTGGCTGACAAATGAACTATAACAATCAAGTTGTTTTTTCATATTTCAGTAGGCAAATTTCATAAAATGATGTATACTGATACTATATAATTATTCAATAAAGGAGAGATAATATGCATCAGTTTCAACCATACCCGATCGAATTGTTAGAACTTAATCCTTTTACCAAGATATCCAGCGAGTGGATGCTGATTGCCGCAGGTGGTAAGGAAAAGACAAATGCCATGACTGCAAGCTGGGGTGGATTAGGTGTTCTCTGGGGAAAAAATGTTGCCTTTATCTTTGTGCGCGAAAACCGCTATACCAAAGAATTTATAGACAAAGAGGAATATTTTTCCTGTAATTTTTTTGAGAAAAAATATTTAAATGACTTAAAATATTTTGGAGTTGTCTCTGGCAGACTGGAAGACAAATTTAAAACTTCTGGTCTTAACGTGGATTACAAAGAAAATATTCCTTATGTTGATGAGAGCAACTTTATTTTTCTCTGCAAGAAAATGGCCGCTGTACCCATCACAGAAGCACATTTTCTGCTCCCTGAAATCAAAGAAAAATGGTATTCTGGCAAAGATGATGGCAACCTGCATACACTCTATGTAGGAGAAATCACAGACGTCCTAGCAAGATAATTTTTTTTCGACACATAATATTTTATATATTAGGATTGAAGTGTCAAAAGCGCCAATCCTATTAGAAAAACTCAGAGATTTTTTCTATACTTTTAAAAATACCTCCAACAGATTATAGAGACACAGATTGGCCTTACATGTCCTTTCTGTATCTCTGTAATCCATCGAAGGCTTTTCTCTCATACTTCTGATATAAATTTGTTTGCTGCTTGCAAAAATGCAAATCAACTCCGATCTTTCTTAAATACCCTCTTACGCAATCTCTATCTGACACATTTTCATCGTCAGCAATGCAGCTTGATGAGATTTTGGTGTCACTCCAGCACAACACAATGGATCCACCCGAATAGTAATCTCTGGCATTGCCGCCTTAAGCAGCATCGCATTGGACACCACACAGATATCCGTACACAGGCCCACCAACTCTATTTCCAAAGATTCCTTCTCGTTCTCCTGCCGCAGCAATTCCATCAATTCCAGTGAACCAAAAGTTGGCTTATCCAGGATATGGGAAGGTCCGGTGAGCGCTTCAATCTCTGGATGAAGCTGCCATCCCTTTGTCCCACGGACACAATGGACAACCGGAAGTTTCTTCCCCTCAGCAGTTTCCAAATAATTTTCACTGTGTGTATCGCGAGTCACATAGATATCAGGTCTGTCATAGCGTTTCATTTTCTCGATCACAGGCTCTACAATCTTCTGAGCTTCTGCTGTTCCCAAAGCTCCATCAATAAAGTCCTTCTGCATATCCACAACAACTAAAATCTTCCGCATACCTACCACCTTTCCATTTGCTCTAGGGGCAAATAACCCTTCTGCAATCACTTTGGTCTCCACTGAAATCAACATGCGCATATAATTCTACACATTTAAAACTAGTATGGAAACAATGTCATATTATTTCCAAAAATACTCTGCCCTTCCACCACAGGAAGTACTGATGGATTCAATCGCCACCGCTCCTCCCCGCACAATCTCAATATGCTTGAACTTACTCCGCAAAAGATCAATCAACTCATTGTTACGCCGTTCTGTCATCTTACATTCTAAAAGCACACTGTCCTTGCCGATATCAGATACCTCCACATGAAATACTTGGGCAATCTGAAAAAGTTCTGCCTTATCCGCAACAGTACAGTCTTTCACTTTTGCAAATAGAATTTCCTTCATATGAATAGGCATATCGGTAAGATCAATCACCTTGATTACCTCCACCATACGATTTAACTGCTTTTTAATCTGTTCAAAGGTAATATCATCACTGGTAACACAGATCGTCATGCGGGACACGGTCTCATCTTCTGTAGTTCCCACCGTAAGGCTCTGCAAATTATAAGCTTTTCCAGAAAAAAGACCAGAAACTTTCGCTAAGACACCTACCTGATTTTCCACATATAATGCAATCCACCTGTTTTTCATCTCTGTTCCTGCCTCCTTTCCCTACTTTAAAATCATTTCCGTCATTGGATTACCGCCTTTCACCATCGGAAGCACAATCTCCTCTGTGGCAATCAAAAATTCAATCAATACAGGCGTCTTGCACTGTTTCGCCTTTTCCAAAGCAGGGACAATCTCTTCTTCTTTGGTAACACGGATTCCACAGGCTCCATAACTCTCTGCCAACTTAACAAAATCTGGTTCATATGGAGGGCAGGCAGTTCCAGGCCCTTTACAATCCTTTGGACAGCCTTTCCTGCGCCTAAGACATGTTGCCTCATAACGTTTTCCATAGAAAAGCTGCTGCATCTGGCGCACCATTCCCAAATAGTAATTATTAAAAATGCAGACGATCACATTGGCCTCCTGCGCCATCGCCGTGGCTAACTCCTGGATATTCATCTGCATACCGCCATCTCCGCTGATACAGATTACTGATTGATCTGGGCATCCAATCTTGGCACCAATTGCGGCTGGAAATCCAAAGCCCATTGTTCCCAATCCTCCAGAAGTAATAAATTGTTTGTCAGCATTCAGCTCTATGTATTGAGTAGCCCACATCTGATGCTGGCCGACATCCGTAACAATAATCCCTTCTGAAAATTGCTGGTTAATCTGTTCTAAGATCATCTGCGGCGTCATGCCCTTGTCTCTGCGCATCTCCAACGGATTTTTCTGATTCCACTCCTGAATCTGCTCCAGCCATTCTTCTGTCTTTTGGGGTTCCGCCCACTCCAACAGCTTATCCAACGCTAAATTTGCATCAGCCACAATCGGTACATCCACCACCACATTTCTTGATATGGAAGCGGTATCTATATCGACATGAATAATCTGTGCATTCGGCGCAAACTCATTCAGATCTCCAGTGATACGGTCGTTAAACCTTGTCCCAATCGAAAACAGCACATCACATTGTCCTACGGCTATATTTGCCGCATAACGGCCATGCATACCACTGTTTCCAATATAATAAGGGTTGTCATCAGGAATCGCACCTTTTCCCATCACAGTTGTGACTACAGGAATCTTTGTTCTTTCCACTAATTGCAGCAACTTATCATTCGCCTTGGCAATATTGACACCGCCGCCAACTAAAAATAATGGTTTCTTTGCTGATTTCAATAACTTATAGCCCTTTTTCAACTGTCCGATATGGACACTCTCATTCGGTTTATAACCACGAATGAAAACAGACTGCGGATATTCCCCAGGCCCTGATGCTGTCTGGATATCCTTTGGCAAATCAATCAATACCGGCCCTGGTCTTCCTGTTCTGGCAATATGAAATGCCATTTTTAAGATCTTGCCAAGATCTTTGCGATCTTGGACAGTGACACCATACTTGGTAATGCTTCTGGTCATTCCGACAATATCCACTTCCTGGAAGGCATCATTGCCAATTAGATTTAAGGGCACCTGTCCTGTAATACATACCAGCGGAATACTGTCATAATGGGCATCTGCAAGCCCTGTTATAATATTTGTAGCGCCTGGGCCGCTGGTGACAATACAGACTCCCACCTTCCCAGTGGCGCGGGAATACCCTTCTGCCTCATGAATCAGCCCCTGTTCATGCCTTGGCAGAACAAGCTCTATCTCCTCGTGTTTATATAATTCATCCAGGATATCTGTGACCATTCCGCCCGGATAGGCAAACACAGTGTCCACCTGCTCCTCCAACAATGCTTTTACAAATAATTTTCTTCCTGTCATATCCATTGCCATTATTTTTCACCTCTTACTTTTCCATCTGTCTCAATGGTTTTCCTGTTATTGTAACAGATAACCTTCATTTGGGAAAGTACTTTTTTATGATATCATGAATTGCTGCGCAATGACATGGTTGTCCATGCGCACTCCGGCGCGTATAATATCTAGCGATATTATACCATGAATTGCTGCGCAATGACATGGTTGTCCATGCGCACTCCGGCGCGTATAATATCTAGCGATATTATACCATAAAAGTTCTCCGACCTTTTTTATTTAGATCAATCCCACGGTCTTTAACAGAAAAATCCACCCTGTCAAGGTAAAGGAAGCCAACAATGTCGTCATCACCACAATACTTGCTGTCAACGTCCCATCATTTTTCATGTTTTTTGCCATAATATAACAGCTCGGCGTTGTCGGCGAGGCCAACATAATTAAAATGCCTATCATTTTTTCCCCAGTAAATCCCAGCAACGCTGCCACTGGAAGCAAAAAAGCTGGCTGTAAAACCAGTTTAATCAAAGAAGCAGCCAGTGTGGGCTTTATTTTTGCCAATGCCTTTCTGCCCTCATAACCAGCTCCCAGTGTCACCAGCGCTAACGGCGTTGCGATCTGTGCGATGCTTTCCACCGTTTTATCCATCAGCACTGGAAAATCCAGATCGCACAGAGAAACTGCAAGCCCCAGAAAAATACTGATGATAATGGGATTCTTCAAAATATTTATAAATGCCTCACGAATCTTGCCTGACTGTTCGTTGTCTGTCTGCCCCTGCCCTTCAAAGGTCAACACAATCACAGAATAAATGTTATAGAGGGGGACAGCTCCAACAATCATTAATGGCCCCATCGCCGATTTGCCATAAAGATTCTCAATAAATGCCAGTCCCATCACAGCCGCACTGCTGCGAAAAGATGCCTGCACAAAAGCTCCTCTCATATACTGATCTTTTAAAAACAGTTTTGTGCCGCCCCAGATCGCCCAAAAACACACAGTACTTGCCAGTGCACAAAACATTACATAATTCAGATCGAACACTGCTTTGATATCCACAGAAGAAATATTGCGAAACAGCATAACCGGCAGCGTCACCTCAAAATTAAATTTATTTGCTGTGGTCACAAAATTGTCATTCAATATGCCAATCTGCTTTAATCCCCAGCCAATCACCATCACTAAAAAAATCGGTACTGTCACATTGATGCTAAAAATAAAATTTTCCATAGTTTCCACTTCTTTTCTTAATTCATAACTATTTTAACCCCATGAAAATAGAACTTTAGACCTTTCAAACTTATATAAAATGAGCCATTCCAAATAAATTTGAATAGTCTGATTTTATGTTTCTGAAGGTTTCTGAACAGCTATTTGATATTTTAAAAAGTAATATTCTAAATCAAAATAGGTCTGTTCTTCGCTCTCCTCGATAAGCTCCCACTGCTCTAATTCGTCTAAATTAGGAAACCAGACATCTGCCTGATATTCATAGTCAATTTTTGTGATATATGCTGTCTCACACTGGTCTAGTAACTGACGATAAATACTCTCGCCGCCAATCACAAAAATATCTTCCTGCTTATATTTTTTCAGCTCTGCAAAAAGTTCTTCCATATCATGTACAATAACAGCATTCTTCACTTGATAATCGTTATCTTTTGTCAACACAATATTGGTGCGGTCGTTTAAGGGCTGACCACCTGGAAAACTCTCCAATGTTTTTCTTCCCATAACCACTACTTTACCGATAGTCATATTCCGAAAACGCTTCATGTCCTCTGGAATACGCACCAACAATTGATTTTTTAATCCTATGCCCCAATTTTTGTCTACTGCTGCAATTAAATTCATAATCGTCCCTCCTACTTCTACACCGCCACGGGAATATTCCTAATCTGCGGTCCTGTCACATAATTCTCTAATTTTACATCCTCCGCCGTAAATGCATAGAAATCTTTAATCTCTGGATTAAGCCAAAACGTTGGCGTTGGATGTATTTCTCTCTGAATCAGCTCCTCCACCAGCGGAATATGACGGTCATAAATATGGGCATCCGCAATCACATGCACCAATTCTCCCACCTCCATATCACAGACTTGCGCTAACATATGCATCAACACTGCATACTGACATACATTCCAGTTATTGGCAGTCAATATATCCTGAGATCGTTGATTCAAAACGGCATTTAAAACTAGCTGTTCTTGTCCTTTCTTCTGAGTGACATTAAAAGTCATACTGTAGGCACAGGGATAGAGATTCATCTCGCTTAAATCCTGATGCACATACATGTTTGTCATGATGCGGCGGCTGAAAGGATTGTGCTTTAAATCATAGAGAACACGATCTACCTGATCCATCATCCCTTCTTTATATGAATGCTTTACCCCCATCTGATACCCATATGCTTTGCCAATAGAACCTGTCTCGTCTGCCCATTGATCCCAGATATGACTGTTTAAATCATGAATATTGTTTGATTTTCGCTGCCAAATCCAGAGTATTTCATCAGTGCAGCTCTTAATAGCTGTCTTTCGCAGGGTAATCGCTGGAAATTCCTTTGCCAAATTATAACGGTTGACCACGCCAAATTTTTTGATCGTATAAGCTCTGCTGCCATCTTCCCAGTGCGGACGCACCTTCTCTCCTTCTGTACTAACACCATTTTTTAAAATATCTTCACACATATTGATAAAAATATGATCTGCCAGGCTCATAATTCACACCAAGCCTCAAACAAAAATGCTTGTAATTTCATTTGAGGCGCAAACACAAAGGGTGAAAGATGTGTGTTTGCATTTTATCCTTTCTTCTTTTTTCTTTCACTCTTTCCTACTTTTCGTGTATCAGTTGTTTTACATAGATGATATAAAAAATGAGAAAACTCAAAATTCTTATAAATTGACATTTACACATAATTATTTATCTGTTACAGTTCACTCGTCAGCCAATATGGAGACAATCACATGCTTGCATGATGATTTCTCCATTTGTGCTGACGAAGGGAACGCCGGTTTATGAGCAAAGTTAGCTGCAACGCAGCGGGAAAGCGCTGTAAGCGCCTTTGCGAATGGCGTGGAGTGAACAGTAACATTTATTTTACCACATTCTCAAAATTTTTTCAAAAATTCAAGACTTTTTCACAAAATTGGTGTATACTTAGTAAAGAAAAATTATGAACGAAGGAGAATTACCATGAGTCAGGCAAAAGTAGACCGTTATAAAGCGGAAAAAGCAAACCGCAAAAAGACCATGAAAAAAGAAAAAATCAAAAGCGCCATTGCCGCAGCCTGTGGAACTGTAGTGTGTATCGCAGTAATTGGCTGGGTAGGCTATTCTGCTTACGGATATTTTCACACCCAGCAAAAAAGCAGTACACCCACACAGACTGAGGTAAACTTAAATGCACTGAGTGATTATCTGAATACCCTGCAGACAGCAGACAGTGCAGTGGAAGAGTAAAAATACACTAGAACTCAAAATAACATTATAGAAAGCTCCCAGCTATGGACAAGTTGGGGGCTTTTGGTACTTTGTCAACTACCCATCACCTAAAGGTAATGGGCTTGTAACTGCCCAGTCGTGCTAACGGCTTACGCCTCCGACCTTTATCCCCGATAAGTATTGCTACCTAAAGTGACGTTACATCATAGGGTGATTGACAGCACCCTTTATAGCAGAGTTTACTCTGCTACAACTGTATTAGGTACTTGACTATCAGCAAGATAGTTGATTCCCATACGATACAGATTCATAGCTCCAATACGGTCATCATTTGATTTGTAGCCACAGTTCTTACAAGTAAACAGATGTATCTTCTTATTACGATTAGCTTTTTCAGTATGTCCACATATAGGACAGCACTGGCTCGTATAACGAGGGTCTACCTTAATTACTGAAGACAGATTCTGTTTCGCTTTGTAGATAAGTTTTTGTTCAAAGTCATAAAACGACCATGATACAGAAACATAGCGGTCTTTCGTTCTAACACATTCTGCAGCATTACGAATGCCCGACAAATCTTCTAACACAAAGAGCGTATGCTTTGGATTATTCTCAACGAGTGCCTTCGATACCTGATGGTTCATATCCTGCATCCAACGGTTTTCTCGTTGACCAATAGTTTTCATTCTTCTTCGAGAAGATGGAGTCTGACGCATTTGGAGTTCTTTACGAAGTTTGGAATAGTTAGCTCGTTTCTGTTTCATGGATTTACCACTAACAAATCCAGACTTGTGATTACTGTTATAGGTTGCAACAACAAAGTTAATACCTCTGTCAATACCTACAACATTGCAGATGTCTGAAATGTTATTTTCTTCAACATCATATGTTACTGGTATGTGAAGATAATACTTGCCATGTTTGTTTACAAGTTTAGCAGTACCGAACTTGTATACCGTATGGTCAAAATATTTGGACATACCTTCCGTAAAATATGGCAGCTTCACACGACCGTTAAGAGTATTCACTGAAAAACAGTTTTGGGTTAAGGAATAATCTCTATTCCAAACCAAATCATACTGAGGCTTTTTAAACGATGGTTTCATCCACTCATTCTGATTTTCAAGAATGGTTTTATATCTTGCAATAACTGTCTTAAATACAGACTGAGTCATTTGAGACTTAAGACCAAACATTTCTCGGAGAGTAGCGTACAAAACCTTGTTCAGTGAAAACTGTTTTAGGTCGTGTGTACGGAATACATAGTCAGAAACATAATTGCAGGCATCACGATAAACAGACATAGTTTCATTAAGCAAAACTTTATCTGTATCCGATACGACTATTTGAACTTTTGCAGTTATAGTCATCTGTTCCATAAGATGTACTCCTTCCCTTAATGTTTCACTAAAAATAATATATAATAAGAAATAGTGAAAGTCAATGTTTTGAGGTGGATTATGGACAATAGATATAGTAGTCATAACAGACGTAAATACAGTTTCCGACAAGATACGGGAAAAAGGCTTTATCTATAACGGCACACCAGGCAGAATCACAGCCTATCTTCACTCTTCCCAGGATAAGCTTGGAATACCTCGATTTTCTATACATAAGCTGAGGCATTATTTTGCTTCCAAAATGAGCGCTTTAAATGTCCCTGATGCGGACATTATAAAGATGGGCGGATGGGAAATAGATCATATTATGAAATCTGTGTACCGACACTCCACAATAGACAAAGAAGAAAATGCAAAAAGAGAGGCTTCCGAAAAACTACGGAATGCTATTTTTTCTTAAATATCCATGACAAAATTCATGACAAAAAATTTTATTATTCTCAGTAATATGGTATTACTATACATAATAAAATAGGACACAAAAAAAGCCGCAAACCCTTGATTTTACTAAGAAAATCTTAAATTTACGGCTCTTATTCTGTAGAGCGATAGACGGGGCTCGAACCCGCGGTCTCGACCTTGGCAAGGTCGCGCGTTACCAACTACGCCACTATCGCATATATTTTATATCTCTCAAACACAAGTAATATTCTACTACAAGTTAATTTATTTGTCAATAGCATATTCTAACTTTTTTTTCATATATTAGAACAAAGAGAATTTAAGGAGGAGTCCTGTGAGTTCCAAAACAAAAATTGTTGTCCTGCACTTAAAAGAACTGATCTATACAGCAATCTTTGCAGTACTGGGGATTCTGCTGATTTTACTGCTGGTGTTTATGTTCCTGCCAGACAGCAAAAACAAAAGCACTAAAGAGACCATGAAATATACGGCGGGAGTATACACTTCCTCCATACAGTTAAATGATAATGCCATTGATGTGGAAGTGATGGTGGATGACAATAACATCAATTCCATCAGCCTGGTAAATTTAGACGAAACTACTGCTGCTATGTACCCGCTGATGCAGCCAGCACTGGATAATCTAAGCCAGCAGATTTATGAAAAACAGTCACTGGAAAATATCTCCTATGAGGACGACAACCAGTACACCTCCATGGTGCTGTTAAATGCAATCCAATCCGCATTGGATAAAGCTGTCTACACAGAAGAATAATGCATGGTATCTGTCTTTGGCACACCTAAATATTATATGTTCCCCGCCAGAATATTGTTACATATCACACCAGCAACCTCAAACAGCCGCAGCAATCTTTTATAATTGCTGCGGCTGTTTGTCAACCAAAAACATAACAATCCAGTACTCTAAACCGCCATTATAATACCGCCATCACTGGCATACATACTGCTAATTCCTGCGGTATCCATAATAAATATCTCCTTAAAATTGCCAATTTCCTGTACTTTCTTTGCCGCTTCCAGTGCCCGCTTTGGCGCATTGCAATGAGAAATTGCAAAAATTTTCTCCTGCGGATTTTTAGTCTTTTGCAAAAGATCAGCAATCATCTTATCCACCGCATGAGCCATGCCTCTTGCCTGACCAAGCTGACAGATTGTTCCCTCTGGTGTCGCTCCCATCACTGGTTTGATATTTAAAGCGCCCGCTACAAAGGCCTTGATATTACTTAACCTGCCATTCTTACGAAGTGTCTCCAAGGTCTCCAAAACAAAAGAAGTATTCATATCCTCAATAAATGCTTCCACTTTAGCGATAATCTCCTCAAAGGCAGCTCCCTGCTCTTCATATTCCTGAATCTTCATGGCAATTAACGTCTGACCAATGGACGCTGACCGAGAATCAAACACATAAATCTGCTTTGGGCCTTTCTCTTCTAGATACAATTTTTTCCCAAGCTGGGCACTGTTACAGGAACCACTCAGCTGGGAAGAAAGTGTCACAGCATATACATGCTCTGCTTCACAATCATAGGCATTGACATACTGTTCTGGAGATGGACAGGTAGATTTGGGACAATTTGGACTCTCCCGCACTCTCCGTAAAAACTCAGCCTGGTCAAATGTCTCATCATCCACAATATGATAATCATCTACAAAAATCTCCAAAGACACTGTCTCAAAATGTCCATCCTTTTTTAACTGTTCTGGCAGTTCACCACAACTATCCACGATAATTTTATAGCTCATGTCCTTCCTCCTGAATATCCATGCAATACGCAAATTTTGGCAATACTTCCTTTGCCATTTTCTGTATTGTCTTCTCATCCTCTTCATACATACTTATGATATTCTATACCTTATGACACGCCAAATGGCACATGTGCCCGAAAGGATATCATGGGATACCCTTGGGTATGTATTTTGAGTTGTCGTATTCTTCCCAAGTAGATTTGATTTTAAAAATAACTTTTCAAATCATTCTCATGACTTAATGTAGTTTTTAATACTACTTAATATTAACATAAATATTCAAGTTTGAAAAGCCCATTTTACTGCCGATTAAAACAAAAACTAATTTCATTCCACTGGCTGTCTTCAATATAATTGATCTGTGTAATCTGGCTGCAGTAATCTGCTATATGCGCTTCCTGGATAAAATATTGAAATGCCTGCACTCTGAGATTTTCATCACAAAATTTCAGCGTAAGTACTTTTCGCTCTTCCCAGGCAGGCGCAAGCATAGCTCCAATTTTATCTGGATCCCATGTTTCAATATAGTATCCTTCTTTGATATAGTAATTATTCTGCACGGCTGTACATTCTGGCAACACAATTTCTCCGTTTGGCTCATGCCCCATCTGCATTTGGGCAGTAGTCATTGCCATATAATTGTAATCAATAAAAGAGGTTTCCACACCTTCCTTATCCCGATAACCATTATTTCCCCAAGTAGCATCCATATAATAATATTCCCCATCCAGACAAATTAAATTCCAAGCATGTGGTTCTCCCATTGCCTTTCCAGACACAATCATACTCTGTATTCCAAGTTGGTTAAACAAATACTGCACTGCGCTGGCATATCCCTGACATACCGTCTGTTTGTGAAGAAATACACTGATAATATTTTGACTATCCTTGGCACCTTCAACATATTCTGTATTTAAGGCCAGAATCTCATAGACATATTTTGCCTTCTGATAGTCTGTATCATTAAAGGAAACTCCTGCAAGCCATGCATCCACCATTTCATCAATCTGCTTCTGAAGTTCCTGGCGTTCTTCCTTCTCCATCGTATATTTTGGAGAAAATTCCAGACTCACCAGTTCCTCTCCTTTTGTATATTTGGTAAATACATAACCTTCTACCCAAAACAATCCGCCATAGTCACTGCTGATTGCCGTATATGCACGCTGCATGACCTCGGAATCAATCGTGGAAAGATGTACCGTTTTTTCATGATTTAAAATCGTCTCTAACATCTCATCATAGACCAGCTTTTCTTCTTCCTGAAGCTGCTCATATGCATATTTTCCCACCGAAATCCGATCTGGTCCTTCCACATCTTTACTCTTTGCCTCCAGCTCCTGCGTTCCCTGCTGGCTGGAACTGTTTTTTGTCTGTTTCGTTTGATTCTGTTGTTGATTAGATTTATCTTTTGTCTGTCCTGCCTTTGTCTGTCTGTCTGTGCCTTTCCCTTGCTGACTAGATACATGCTGCTCTGTGCTTTTTTGCTCCTGATCTGACTGGCTGGCGTCCTGTTCTGATTGCTGGCGCTGTTGTATCATTTCATATATTTTCTCTGGTGCACATCCTGTCACACTGCTAGATAACAGCACGCACGCCAACAACAACGCCAAGATTCTCTTACTCTTTTCCATTGGTTCCCTTCCTCGTCTTTCCTAAATCCAAAAACCGGTACTACTCTGCTCTATACCACATAAAAAGCTCGTATCAAATCTGTCAATGCTTTCATATCTAAAACCCCCATTGTCTCCACTGCCGAATGCATAGCCAGAAGTGGAACACCAATATCGACGGTTTTCACTGGCAGAAAACTAGATGCCACAGAGCCCAATGTGCCTCCTCCTGGTATATCGGAACGGTTTACATATTTCTGATAAGGAATGTCTTCTTTCCTACAAATCTGCTCCACCACAGCCACCGCCTCACAATCCGTAGCATAGGACTGTGAACTGGCTTCCTTAATACACAAACCTTTTCCCAAAATGGGCTTATTTGTGAGATCCGTTTTTCCCATCTGATTTGGATGCATCCCATGTGCCACATCAACCGATAGAAAAAATGCATCATAAAGGCTTGCCGCTGCTTGGGCAGGCGTTCTCCCCAAACTGTCTAAAATTCGTTCCAGCAAATTATTTAAGAGTATAGAGCCCGCTCCCTGTTTGGTACGGCTGCCTACCTCCTCATGATCAAACAAGGCCACTACATTGATTCCCTCCTGCCTTTCGCTCTCTATGATTCCGGTCAGCAATGCCTGCACAGAGGTGAGATTATCCAGCCTGGGAGATAGAATCAATTCCTCATGTAATCCTGCATATTGAGGTTTCTCTCTGCAATATACCCAGAGTTCATAATCTAAAATCTCTTCTGGCTTCACACTCAGTTCTTCTGCCAAAAACGCAAGAAACGCATATTCCTCTCCTTCTTTTGCAAAGCCCAAAATTGGCAGCAAATCTGTCTGCTTGTTCAGTTCTTTCCCTTTGTTGACTTGTCTGTCCATGTGAATGGCAAGATTGGGAATTACTCCTAAGGTTCGTTCTACCGAAAGATTTCGCATCCTAGGATGCATCACATCTTCACTTGACAATGCCACACGACCAGAAATACTTAACGGACGATCCAGCCAAGTATTTAAGATAGCACCACCATAAACTTCTACATTGACCTGGGCATATCCGCCCACTGCCAAATCTGGATTTGGTTTCAGCCTTAGACAAGGAAAATCTGTATGAGCCGCCCCAATCCGTATCGTATCGTCATATGAAAGCTTCTCCCCAATTGTAAACGCAAATAATGTGGTATCATGATGTTTTACATAATATTTTCCCTTCCCCTGTAATCCCCAGATCTGCTGAAATGTCAATTCCTCAAATCCTGCTGCATCCAGCCGTGCCTGAGCTTCTTGTACTACCATAACCCCACTAGTCCCTTTTTCCAACAGTTGAAACAATTCTTGTTCTGAACGGTCCATATTCTGCCTCCTGTCTCCCTATTATCTCACATTACTATACTATAATTACAAAAGTTTTACCAGCAGAATTACTTTGATTTCTCTAAATGATTATGCTATACTCATGTAAGATGCCTTCAAAATATACTGTATACTGTAATTTACAGTGTGATAATTATTTTTTACAATGGGGAGGTTCCAATGGTTGCACTATCCATTCTAAATATCAAAGAATTTATGAATATACTTTTGCGCAGCGAAACCTTTGACAGTTTTTTGTTATCCGAAGGTTCCATTACTACATATATGACATTTCTGCTGGAAGGACGTCCTAACACTGATTTTTTCAGTCCAGAAGATGAGCCATACCATCAGCTCCTACAGGAAGCCTATGTACCCTTTTCTTTCGTGCGTCCTACCTGTTTTGATCTGATCAAAGGCAAACGCACTCCAACTTCATTTAAATTCGTTTTTCAGCTCTCCAGCGAAAATCAGGCGCGAACCCTCTCTTCCATAGGCGGTTCATTATCCCCAGAAGATATCCAAGGCATGTACTTGAATCTGAACTATCAAAATCAACAGCTCACCTGCACTACTGGCGTATCTTGTCGTGTCTTTTCTATGGATAAATCTCTGGAACATGCTTGGGATGAAATGGTCAAACGGTTCCTCAAAAATCATAAAATCCCTTTTGAATCTTTGGTTTAGATATAAATCTAAAATATTGCTTTACTTTTCAATTATAATGTGCTATTCTAAACCTATGTCGTAGGAATGGCATATATTATTTATTGGAGGTACTGACATGCAAGGTACAGTAAAGTGGTTTAATAACCAAAAGGGATATGGTTTCATCTCTGATGAAGCTGGAAACGACGTATTTGTTCATTATTCTGGATTGAATATGGAAGGTTTCAAATCCTTAGAAGAGGGAGCTGCTGTTGAGTTTGACGTGACTGAAGGTTCTAAAGGACCTCAGGCTGTTAATGTAACTGTAGTCCGCTAATTTCATCAGGTTCTCATTGTGCCTTTGTCTGAATATAGAATTTTGGTTTTTTATATAAGATATAAGATATTGATGAAACACAGGTGATATAAAAACGGCAAGGAATGCTTTTGATCAAAGCTTTCCCTGCCGTTTTTACATTACCAAAAAAATCTTTCCCATCAGAAAACTTACCTGTCAGAAAGTCATTATATGCCTTTATCCACACTTGATTCTTCACATAAAAAGCTGTAAAATAGTAAAGGAATGTATATTCACTCCCCGAACTAAGCGGCAGGGAAATACATAGTTTAACACAAGGAGGATTTCATATGATGTTTGAAATGAAACCAGAATATTATACTGGAATAGACTTCATTGACCAGGAGCACGCAAGACTGTTTGAATTGGCACAGGAAACACATGATCTACTCAACAACGATATTTTACAGAACAAAGCTGACAGCCTGGTACATCTGATTTCTGAACTGATCAATTATACGCGGACACATTTTTCCCATGAGGAAGAATATCAGGAAAGTATTGGCTATGAACGTCTACCAGAACACGCTGCACAACACCGCAAATTTGAGGACAAATTGATGGAATTTGATTTGGACAGCATTGAAAATGATTTTGAAAGCCAAAATGAGACAGTGGAAGAACTTCTCGGTTTTTTGGTAAATTGGCTGATCAACCATATCCTGAAAGTAGATATGCTGTATGTAAATCAGTAATTGTTATTTTCATACATATCTTGAGAGGGGCTGCTGCATCAACATATTGACTCATTCAAAAGCTTTGCTTTGTAAATATATAAGCTGACCGCCCCACTTGTTATTTCGTGCACTAGAGCCCTTACAACAAATAGTTTGTCATTTGTTGTAAGGGCTTTAGTGTTCCTCTCTGTAAAAATAACTATTCTTTGAGACAAGATTCCTTATAAAATTGTTCCTCCGCCAACCACAATATCCTCGTGATAAAAGACAACTGCCTGTCCTGGCGTAATAGCTCGTACTGGTTCCTGAAATTCACAGAACACCCTGTCCTCTCCTGCTCTATGAATCATACAGGGCGCCCCTTTATGACTGTAGCGAATCTTTGCTGTCACTTCCATCTCTCCAACCAAATCCGAAATAGACATAAAATTTAAGCGATCTGCACAAAGTGACTTGCCAAAGACATCCTCATTCGCACCCAAGACAACCTCATTCGTCTCTGGCCGTATCTCAGTGACAAAGACAGGTGTTCCCATCGCAATACCAAGTCCTTTGCGCTGTCCAATCGTATAATGTATAATCCCCTTGTGCTGTCCTAGCACTTTGCCTTCTTTTGTCACAAAATTTCCCACAGAAGGCGTCTGTTCACCAGCTTCCCGTTCAATAAATCCTGCATAATCATTGTCTGGGATAAAGCAAATCTCCTGGCTGTCTGGTTTATTGGCTGTCCGCAGACCAATCTTTTGTGCCATTGTGCGGATCTCTTCTTTCGTATAAGCTCCCACCGGCATCAATGTATGTGCAAGCTGATCTTGTGTCAAATTATAAAGTGCATAGGTCTGATCTTTAGCACTGGTCACAGATTTCTGTATTGCAAACCTGCCATTTTCCAGTTCTGTAATCTGTGCATAATGGCCAGTGGCAATATAGTCTGCTCCGATATCTAGACTGCGCTTTAACAGAGATTCCCATTTGACATAGCGGTTACAAGCAATACAGGGATTGGGGGTATGCCCTCTTAAGTACTCCGCCACAAAATAATCCATTACATGGCGCTTAAACTCTGTTTTAAAATTCATTACATAATAGGGGATATCCAACATTGCTGCCACCCGCCTGGCATCCTCCACCGCAGACAACCCACAACAGCCTCCATTTTCCTGCTGTTGTGCTTCTTCTTGATCCTGCCATATCTGCATGGTAACACCAATCACCTCATAGCCCTGCTCTTTTAACAGCCATGCTGCCACTGAGGAATCCACGCCGCCAGACATCCCTACTACTACTTTCTTTTTCTTCATAGACATTTCCTGCTGTTTCTTAACATTCACGGCCTGCCATCTGGCTTAATAATCCTCTTCTTCCTCTTCCTCGCTGATATCATTTTTAGGCTTTTCCAGCCCTTCAATCTGAATACCATTTTTCTCTGCATAATCCCAGAGAGCCGCATGAATGGCTTCCTCTGCCAGCAAAGAACAATGTACCTTCACTGGAGGCAAACCATCTAAGGCCTCCATCACTGCTTTGTTTGTCACCTGCAATGCTTCTTGTATCGTTTTCCCTTTTACCAGTTCAGTGGCCATAGAGCTGGTAGCCACGGCTGCACCACAGCCAAATGTCTTAAACTTTACATCCTGAATAATTCCATCTTCATCTATATCCAGAAAAATACGCATAATATCGCCGCATTTAGCATTTCCTACTGTACCAACGCCACTGGCATTTTCAATTTCTCCTACATTCCTTGGATTTTTAAAATGATCCATTACCTTTTCACTGTACATTTGTTTTCCTCCAAATTTTTCAAAAATTCTTCTTCATGTAGTCCTCATACAAAGGGGACATTTCCCGCAATTGTGTCACAATCTCTTTCATGGCCTCCACCACAGTATCCATATCTTCCCTGGTAGTATCACTTCCCAGCGTCAGTCTCAGAGAACCGTGGGCAATCTCATGAGGCAGTCCAATGGCAAGCAGCACATGGGAAGGATCTAGGGAGCCAGAAGTACATGCAGAGCCAGAAGACCCACAGATTCCTTTCATATCCAACATAATCAACAAGGATTCTCCCTCCACAAACTGGAAGCAGAGATTTACATTGTTGGGCAAACGATTTGTCCTGTCCCCGTTGACTCTTGTAAATGGAATCTCCCTTAATACCCGCTCCATCAGATAATCCCTCAACTCACACTCTTTTTGGGTACGTTCCTGCATACTGGCAAGTGCAAGCTCCACTGCTTTTCCAAATCCTACAATTCCCGGAACGTTTTCCGTCCCCGCACGGCGTTTGCGCTCCTGCGCACCTCCATGCACAAAAGAGCGAATCTTAATCCCCTTGCGGATATATAGTAATCCAACTCCCTTTGGACCATTTAATTTATGGGCGCTGGCGCTCAGCATATCAATATTTAGCTCATCCACCTGAATCGGAACCTGGCCAAATGCCTGCACCGCATCTGTATGAAACAAAATTCCATGTTCCTTGGCAATTTTCCCAATCTCTGCCACTGGTTCAATGGTTCCAATTTCATTATTGGCAAACATAATGGATATCAATATAGTATCTGGCCGAATCGCCTTTTTTAATTCTTCCAGTTTCACCACACCAAACTCATCTACATCCAGATATGTTACCTCAAAACCATTCTGCTCCAGCCACTCACAGGTATGCAAAATAGCATGATGCTCAATTTTACTGGTGATAATATGCCTGCCCTTACTCTTATAGGCCTCGGCAGTAGCCTTCAATGCCCAGTTATCCGATTCGCTCCCTCCGCCAGTAAAATAAATCTCATTTTCTTTTGCACCAATGGCACCTGCAATTGTCTCACGTGCCTTAGAAATTGCCTCCTTGCTCTTTTGGCCAAACTCGTACACCGTGGAGGCGTTGCCGTAGAATTCACTAAAATACGGAAGCATCGTCTCCACAACTTCGGGCGCTGTGCGGGTTGTGGCCGCATTATCCAAATAAATCATTTTCTTCATATCCTTACACCTCTATCTATTTCTCTTAAACTTCTTACTTGCTGCTAGATATTTATTTTATTTACCGTTTTTGCTCTCCCTCACCAGCTCTCCAATATTAATACTATCCACAGTCTCATTGATGCAGTCATTGATTCGTTTCCAGACAATCTTACTGACGCATTGAGAGGAACCGCTGCAATGGGTCTCCCCGCTCTCATCAATTCCTGCACATTCCACAGGAACTAAATCACCCTCCAATGCCCGTAAGACATCGCCCACAGAAATTTCCTCTGCTGGCATGGCAATAGTATAACCGCCATTGACGCCGCGGACACTTTTTACAAGCCCTGCTCTTTTTAATTTTGCCATAAGCTGTTCTAGATAGCTGATGGAAATTCCCTGACGCTCAGCGACACTGGCAAGCGATACTGGCTGGCTCTCACCGCAGACTGCCAAATCAATAAAAGCGCGCAGCCCATACTTTCCTTTTGTAGATAATTTCAACTTATCACCTTCTATCTGCTCCATGTGTACCCTAAAAATGACCATTTAGATACACAACCATTATGGGATTTCTCCCATTCTGTCTAAATTCCGAGTGTTTTAGTCGGAATTTATTACAATCGCATAGTATCATGGTTTTATTCTGCTGTCAAGTTTATTTTTTTATGCATTGCCGCTTTTTTTTCCACATACATTTTAAGTAAACCTTTGATTATATTTGGGAGCTATTATGAAATCTGATTCACTGCGCAACCATCCACTGATTACTGGCACACTTCTTTTAACTCTTGCAGGACTGCTTTCTCGGGTCATCGGCTTTTTCTATAGAATATTCCTCTCTCAGACAATTGGTGCCGAGGCAATGGGAATTTACCAACTTACCATCCCCATACATATTCTAACCATATCTCTGACCTCCTCCGCAATACAAACCGCGATCTCTCGGTTTGTAGCTCAAGCTGCTGTGAACTCTGCTGGAACAACTGGACATCTCAATCAAAACAGCGCTCCTGGCAAGCTGTTTTCCTTGCGTGGACGTAGCCAAAATACACTTTGCAATGAAAGCTGCTATCTGTCCGCTGGACTGATACTCTCTCTGTCTCTGGCCTTCTTCTGTACTGTGTTTTTATATCAGCTCTCAGAGCCGATTGCTGTCCATTTCTTAGAAGAGCCAAGATGCACACCACTACTTCAAATTATGGCATTTACCATTCCCTGTGGGGCAGTTCACGCCTGTATCAATGGATATTTCTATGGTCTGAAAAAAACATTTGTCCCTGCAACCTCTCAATTATTGGAACAACTGGTGCGTGTATTGAGTGTCTGGCTATTTTTTGAAATCTCACTGGAAAAGCACAATGCTATTTCCCTAAATCTAGTTGTGTGGGGTATGGTAGCTGGAGAGATTGCTGCTATGTTGTTTTCTATCAGCTTTCTTAGACACAAAAAAAGCCGCGGCAGCCGATTCCATGCCGTAGAACAAATATTTTTTATGGCGATGCCCTTAAGTGCTAACCGTGTGCTGGTCAATCTTTTGCAAAGTATGGAAGCGGTGATGCTCCCTGGACAACTGAGATTATACGGCTATTCCAATACCGAAGCTTTGAGTGTCTATGGCATCCTCACTGGAATGGCCCTGCCAATGGTTCTGTTTCCATCGGTTCTAACAAATTCTGTCTCTGTTATGTTACTCCCTTTAATTGCAGAAGCTCAGGAAAAACAAGAACAGCGCTACATCATCAACGCTGTAAAAAAAACCTGCTTCTACAGCCTTCTTCTTGGATTTGGATGTACACTAATGTTTCTGCTTTTGGGAAAATGGATGGGAGAAGTACTATTCTCCAATACGCTTGCGGGTACTTTTATTGTCACCTTAGGATGGATTTGTCCTTTCTTGTATCTATCCACGACACTACACAGTATTTTAAATGGACTGGGTAAGACCACACATACTTTTTTCTTAAACATCCTCGGACTTGGAATCCGCATTTGCTTTGTCTTGTTTGTGATTCCACTGACTGGAATTAAGGGATATCTATGGGGAACCTTACTCAGTCAGATCACGATGGCAGTTGGCGCACTGTTAATGCTCTTATTGCATTGTCCTAATGGTGTCAAGAAATCTAAACAAAAATTAGATTATCTATGACTAGTCAGAAAATCCAATATTCAAATAAGGCAAATCCCTTTCTTTTGGGCTTTGCCTTATCTCTCTTTATTTTTCATTCTGTACTCTAGCGGTGTTATCAACATCTTCTCTTTAAAGTGGCTATCAAAATAACTTGCTGTAGAAAATCCAGACAAAAGAGCAATCTCAGTTATACTTTTGTCAGTATCATCCAACATAAAAAGTGCCTGAGATAATCGGTATTCCGTGATGTAATCAGATATTGACATATTCATCATTTTTTTGAAATATCGACAACATTTTTTGTAAAATGATCTCCAACATTACGTGCAAAAGGATATGGTTATAACAAACCGATAACCATTGGCAAAAATGTATGGATTGCTTCAAATTTAAGAAAATATCGTGTAACCAGAAGGCTGTCAAAACGCCGATGGCGTTTTGACTTTTTTTACACTCTTTCTGCGTACAGCTTTTGCCTGATACAACAATTCGTCTGATTTCTGAATTAACTCATTTAAATCGATCTGGGAATCACAGCAAAACTCATAGATCCCCACAGAAATCTCCACATAATAAGGCTTCTCACTGCGCTTATTAAAGCTCTCTCCAATTTTATGTAAATGCCCCATCACCACTTCTTTAAAATTCGGTTTTTCAGAAAGTGCCAAGGCCATAAACTCATCTCCGCCAATCCGCGCTGTAATCGCCTCCGATGGCAGCGCTTCTTGCAGATACTTGGCCGCATTGCTGATAGCAAAATCACCGGCAGCATGTCCAAAACAATCGTTGATCTCTTTTAAATGATCGAGATCTCCAAAGATCAGATATGCCTTTTTCCCTTCACTCTGCTGACAGCATCGGATCGCTCGTTCCATAAATCCACGGCGATTTAAAAGATGGGTCAATTCATCATATTCTGAGACAAAACTTAAAATATGATTCTGTTCCTGAATCGTGCGCAGAGACTTCTGCAGCTCCCTTTGGGATTCCCGTTCCATCTGGTTTAGCTCCAAAAAACGCAGCAGCGAACCAAATTGCAGACTGCAGATCTGCAAAAAGGCAATATCTTTCTGATTGACCTCGCACAACATCATTCCATACTGTTTTACCCCTGAAAACAACACAAATGTTGTCAATATATTAGAAGCACCAGGCCTAATAAAAGAGGAAAATCCATTTTCTACCGTCACAAGCGGACGCTCTTCTCTCTGGTAACAGACCATCTCCTCCTCTGAAAACCAGGCATTTAAGTACATTTCCTTGGGGAATTTGGGATTCATACCACTTTCATGTATCACTGGTGTATCAAACAGATAAATATAGCAGCTTTTCACCTTCATCATTTGAAAACGGTTCATGATGTGCAATAGAGCCTTCGACAATCCCTCTCCTGCCGCTATTGTGGTCAAATCTCGAATAAATGATGGCACAAACCAACTTTTACGATTGGATTCCATGACCTCTTGTTCCAATTTAGAAACATTAGTAAAATGAATGTATTGTTCTGTAGCATTGAGTACTTCCATAAGCTGTTCCTGCTCTCTGGCAGTATCTGCATTGGAAGAAAGCACCTGCAGCACATTAGAAAAATACTCTAAAAGCAGCGAAATCGGCATATGGTTATATGCAGTAAGTTCCTTTAAAATCTTAATTAAATACTCCATATCAAGCTCTTTGCCATTGGAATTACAAATATTCTGGTAAACATGATGAAAATAATCCAAAATCAGTCCAGAATAATGATTGCGCTCCTTCTGATAAGGAATCACGGACAGAAGTTCCCGCGCCACATTTCCTACTGTCTGAACCACATACTGCTCTTTCTCTTCATGATTGGTAAAGATACAAGAATGCATCTGTCCATAATTGCACCCGCAGGACTCTCTCTTATGAAGCGCCACTGGCATCCTGTGAGCAAATGCAGTCTTATTTTCACACAAGGCAATCGCATTGCGCAAAGCCACATAACTAAACTGAAAGCTATTTTGTGAAACACTGGTCAGCAATGGATCCATTGTCCGTGCAAGCTCCACATCATCAAAACCAGTAATCGCGATATCAGTGCCTACCCGCAAGTTTCTTGCAGCACAGACACGATAGCAGCACTTTGCCATGTTGTCATTGGCACAGGCAATCGCTTCGAGCCCTGGATTGCGGTCTAACAGCTCTTCTACCTGCTCTTTCACCTGCTCTGTATAATTTCCATGAGCAACCATTGTCGGAATTACTGGGAACCCATGCTCCCTCATCACATCCAAATAAGCCTGCAGGCGCTCATTGGCATCCAGATTATACTCTGGCCCACTCAAAAAAGCAATCTTCCGATAACCATGATCCAATGCCAAATGTTCGATACAGGCACGCATTCCCTTATAATTATCCGCCATCATATAGGGCAGGCTGGAATCCTCCGGCGTCTCTCCCAATAACAAATAGGGAATATCTGCATACTTATCTAAAAAACGCTTCTTCTCCCAGCGGTCTTTAAAATAGGCGAGCGCTGCATATGTAATAATCATAGCATCTGGCTTTGTAAAATGTGCATAAGAATATACAGTATCAAACTGATAGTTATAGTCCCCCTCGGTCTCCCCTGAAAATACATCCATACAATACTGGGGAATTTGAGGGCCCATCAGAAATACAATATTCACATCTTCTTTTTGGGCACAAGTATAAAATCCTTGTAATAATTCTTCGGCATAGTCAGACTGCATATCACCCAACATTATGGCAATCGTATATCGCCGTTCCTGATTTTCCCTCATAAAAAATTCCTTTCCCAACTACAAAATACCATCTGAAACATATTACCTTAATCTTATACTTATTTCCATTTGTTTACAAGTTGTTCTTAATATATAATATTTACAAAAAAAACCACAAAAAAATAGTAATATTTACCAATAGTTTTAAAATATACTCCAAATGACAATCCCACTTGACTTTTTAGTTTTCCCATTTTTTATTTGCTTCTGATTCCATTTCGGACTATAATATGGAATAACTACTGGCTTATATAGATATAAGAATTATTAACTTGATGATTAAAAGGAGATACCAATGAAACTGATTTTTATTCGACATGGAGAACCAGATTATGAGAAAGATTCTTTAACGGAAAAAGGATGGCGAGAGGCCGAGATTTTGGCTGACAGAACTGCCCTTTGGAATGTAACTGATTTCTACTGTTCCCCTCTGGGACGTGCCAGGGACACTGCGAGCTGTACGCTAAAAAGAATTGGACGCACAGCCCAAACGCTGGAATGGCTGCGGGAATTTAACGCTCCCATCTGGGATCAAATGATGGAAAGACGCAAAGTTCCCTGGGATTTCTATCCAGAATTTCTCGCAGATCATAGAGAATTGTTTGATCTTCACAACTGGATGACTAATGATGTCATGGCAGAAGGACATGTGGGAGAAGAATACCATCGTGTCTGCACAGAATTTGACAAGCTCCTGGCCCATTATGGTTATGTAAGAGATGGATATCGCTATCGCACAGATAAAACTACCAGACAGGAGGCTGTCGTGGTCTGTTTTTGCCATTTGGGTATTACCTGTGCTTTGCTCTCTCACTTAATCAATACTACCCCCAGTCAGCTCTGGCAAGGTTTTTTCTTGGCACCAACTTCTGTGACTGTGATAGGCACAGAAGAACGCACTGCCAACGAAGCTTATTTTCGCTGCCAGGTAATGGGAGATACCTCGCATCTGCTGCTCGCAGGTGAACCTATTTCCTATTATGGTTCTTTCTACGAACCTTTTCAGGGCTGATACATCCGGTTTCTGATTTTAAAGCCCAGTGCTGCCGGTATTCCTATCACCGTGCATAGATTATTAAAATTTACGAAACTCATTGATATCTGTGATCAATTCCCGAACACAGCGGATCTGATTATCAAACACGCCTGCCTTGTATAGATTAATTAAAATCATGCCCACAGGCACAGCGATAATCATCCCTATAATACTACTGACTTTATAACCGATGTACATAAAAAACAATGTCGCCAGAGGATTCATGCCGATGGTATCGCCGACGATCTTCGGCTGAATCACCTGCCGCACAATCTGAGTCACTGCGTAGAGAATAATCAGACCCACTGCCAGCCTATAATCAGAGGACAAAATCTTAATCACTGCCCAGGGACCCAGCACTGTACCTGTTCCAAAAAATGGCAGCATATCCAAAAATGCAATCACAAAGGCCACCAATAACACATAATTTACCCGCAGAATAAATAATCCCACTACCAGAATCACATAGACCACGCCCATAATCTTAAACTGTGCCTTAAAATATCCGCCAACGACATGTTTCAGATCACCAATTACCCTGGACACCTGATCCCAGATTCCGGCTGGCATATGTTCATTTAATCCATTTAAAATCCGATCGCGCTCTGCAGTAAAAAAGTAAGCTGACAAAAGACACATAATAATGGCAATCAACGTTCCAGGCACATTTTTTGCAAAATTACCTGCTGCCTCAAAGGTAGGTTCCCCAACTGCTTGGACTAGTCCCCCTAGATAGCCAGTTAAATTGGCACCAATATTCTCAAGATTTTCCTGAATATTTGCAGGAAGCCGATTATAAAACACCTCTAGATTCCGGCCAATCTCCTCAAAATCTTCCTGCCAGCCAGCATAAATCTGCGGCAAACTAGAAATCATAGTTCCGGCCTCCACCACAAGTCTGGAAACAGCCAGATAACCAAGACCAATGACCAGAGCCAGAACCCCAATAATAATCATCATCGAACTATGCTTTCTGACAATTTTAACTCTTCTCTCCAGAAAGCGTACTAAGGGATTGGCAATCATGGCAATGATCCAGCCGATCACAAACGGCATAAAAAATACAATAATTTTGGGAAAAATAAAACATAGAAATACGATGGTAAACACTGCAACCATCAGATTTACCAATATCTTCAAATACTTGGTAGACTGTTTCATGTTATCACCTCTTTCATTCTTTGAATTCACAATTCCAATCACATACCAAATACAGATATTTCTTCATTTAATTCAATCTATATATAGTACCATTTCATTGTCTGTCATTTTGTCTTTATAAAACAATCTTCTCAGAGTGCAAATATCTCTTGGAACACGATCTATATCTCCTACATTATGCAGCATTTTTACCCACGCATAAAATTCATTTGCAGTTGAAGTAGTCAATGCTGACGTCTTTTTCATATAGCCCTTATTTAACGTTTCATGTGCTACAGCTCTCATAAACTTCCAAAAATGATAATAGGCAAGTTTCAGCTTTACCATATACCCCGCACTGTCCTCAATGACAAATCCTTCAATATGATTTCCTTTATACTGATAATCTTCTTTTAAAACATTGTAATACCAATCATAAAACTCCTGCCAATTGGCGATCTCATATGCCTTTTCTTTATGAGATAATCCAAACTGATTTGCTACATGACACATTTTATCATATTCATACTTTGCATAGTCCATTTGATTATAAACAATATCAAGCAGCACTAACTTGTTCTCTGAATATTCAATGATATGTGGATCATGTTTCATATCAATACACTCAAATACAAATGATACATTATGCTCTCTGATATATTCTTTCATTTTAAGAATATTATCGGAAGAAACTCTCTCATTCAACATATCCTTTAGCCAATTAACATACTCACTTTCAATCATGGATTTACTGCAAATAAATAGACTATCTTTGTATTCATCATAGCTGACAATTCCTAAGAATCCATTTTCTTTTACATATGCTGTCACAGGGAATTGTAAGTTGTACTGTAACATATCAAATTTTGTGTCATGATGTTCATTCACATTAAAAAACTTATCATACGCCCGTGCCACAACCTTACCTTTTACTGTATCAAGATATAATCCTCTCGCTTTCATCGTCTGCTTATCCCAGACACCACCATAGAATGCTTTACGTGTAAAATTAAAGGATGAAATATCTCCAAACTTTTTCTCTTGGATATATCTGCTCGACCGCAAAGCGGTAATTATATCTGCCACTGAGCTACCTGCCGCGGTCTGCTCTTTTTGTATTTTCAGAGTCTTGAATACATTATTTTTTGTTTCAATGATATGAATGCCATCCTTATCCACCTGAACACATCTCAGACAACCGCCAAATTCAACATTTCCCTGCAGATTAAATACCCTGTCATTTACCATAGTAGGCATCTGTTTTGTATTTCTGTGTCCATGAATTTGATAATAATTATCTGGCGTAGTATAATAAAATGTTTCTGCTATTTTTTCAAAATCGTTATAGCCTCCAACCCCTTTGATCATTTGATCCGTTGCTACAAATGATAGATTGTGTGGAATGGTACTAAGTCCAGCATGTGTCACAAGATAAACATTCGCTCCATATTTATAAAAAGCACACTGTCCAAATTTCTTGTACAACTTCCTTATTTCCTTTTTATTGATCTGGGCTTCATCCAGAGCTGGCTTTGTGATCGTTTCAAATTCCTTAGAATTTCCAGAACAATCATTTGCATAGAGCCACAGCCATCTCTCATGATTTCCTTCCAACATAAGAACATTCTTTTTATCCTTCATGGAGATCAAAAATTTCACAACCTCTGCATTTTCAATACCCCGATCAATATAATCACCGACAAAGATATAAAATTCGTCATCTTTGATGCCGCCATGATCTGACAGATAGCTCTGTAAAACAGTATTACACCCGTGAATATCTCCAATATGATGAATTTTTTTATATTCAGATAAATCAATCATTTTCATCCAAATCATATCTAATTCATCTGGTTTGATTACTTTGATGCCAGAAGGAATTTTCTGCGAAGCAAATCTCGCATACATCTTATCAATTACTTTTTCTGGTACTCTTTTTAATACCTCTCTGCCTGCATTTCTTCTCTTAACTTCCTCAATCGGAATATCTGCAAAATCAACACAATAAATTCTGTATCTATATGTATTACACAATTCCCTATATCCATTCATTTCAGAAGTTTTAGAGTTGGTGGCATCAATTACAGTAAATTCACCCTTCTGCATCCTGACTTCCAATAGATCAAACAATGTCTTCCAGGTAACACGATCATTTTCCTGACTAATCCCCTCTGTTCCATCCACCTGCATAATAGGACTTTGGCAGAGCAGTCTGATATTGTCAGCCGATAATGTGTATGGTTTTAATCCGTTCTTTTCAATCCATGTAGATTTACCGCAGCCAGGAGCTCCTCTCAACAAAAGTAAAATTCTCATCCAATTCCTCCCGTCTAACTTTTTATCCAGCTATCAGGTACATCAGC
This sequence comes from Lachnospiraceae bacterium, assembly GCA_910575005.1. GTDB lineage: Bacteria > Bacillota > Clostridia > Lachnospirales > Lachnospiraceae > Petralouisia. The sequence goes on from CAJTCL010000014.1 coordinate 56,282, forward strand.
TATTTAATTTCATTTTTAAAAAATCCATAATCATTTGATAATTCCTTGGATCATGAGGAAGCGTACAGCCGCTGCAATCTTTCACAACTTTGCCATTGGAACGCTTAAAATACCTTGGTTTTCCCAGACAATCCTGATAAGGATTCATGGGACAATAACAAAACAGACAGTTAAACTCCTCCCCCTCCATGCCCTGATGACAAGGAAAATATTTGCAAGCTTGATTCTTAAAATACTGATGGCTATGTTCCATATTACCTCCCCTGCACCTTCTAAATATGATTGTGTCTGCCCCACCAATAAGTAATAAAATAAATGATGGAAGCTAGAATTACAATTGTAGGGCCAGTGGCCACATTTACATAATAAGAAATAATCAGTCCTAAGTTACCAGAAAACATAGAAAACAAAATGGAAAAGAAATGATATTCCCGCATATTTTCGGAAATATTGCGTGCTGCCGCCGCTGGAAGAATTAATAAGGCATTGATAATCAAAATCCCCACCCATTTAATGGATAGCATCACAATCAAAGCAGTCAAGACTGCAAATAAATTTTCCATCCACGCCACAGAAATGTGACGGCTTTTGGCCAAGGTGCGATTTAGACTGACTGCCAAAAGCTTATTAAAACCAAACAGCCAAAAGAGCACTGTCACCAATAAAATCACCAACAAATACCAAAGTTCTAGTGGTGTGATACTCAAAATATCTCCCACTAAAATACTGGAATATTTACTGAAATTTCCTCCTTTTGACAAAATCGCGAGCCCTATGGCAATACTAAAGGAAGAAAATACTGAGATTACAGTATCGGTGGAAGCTGCGACCCTGCTGCTAATCTGATTTAAGAGTAACGCAAATACGATCGCAAACACTACCATCGAAATATTGGTATCGTTGACACCAAATACTACACCGACGGCAATCCCTGTCAAAGCAGAATGGCCAAGGGCATCCGAAAAGAATGCCATTTTATTATTGACAATCATTGTTCCCATCAATCCAAACAATGGCGTGATAATTAAAATGGCCAGAAAAGCATATTTCATAAAATCATAGGACAGCCAGGAGAACATACTCATTTATGCTTCCCCCTTTCCATACTGGAATACCTGTGCAAATTCCTGACTGCCAAACACTTCCTTGACACTGCCCTGCTTTAACACAGTTTTATCAATCAATACAGCCTTATCTGCATATCGGCGCACATAATCAAGATCATGGGAGATTAAGATTACCGCAAGATCATAATTCTCTTTCAAATGATATATCGTTTTGTAAAACAAATCCATGCCATTCTGGTCAATTCCAGAAACAGGCTCATCCAACAATAGTAAATTAGGCGAATCCATCAGAGCCATAGACAGCAACACTCTTTGCTGCTCGCCGCCAGAAAGATTGCAGACCTGCTTATCAATCAAGTAATCTGCCTCAAATATTCTTAGGTGTTCCAAAATCTTTTGGCGTATCTTTGGCCCCCGCATGAAAAATACTGGAACACTGCTCTGATAAGCCGCGATCATATCATAGACACTGACGGGGGTCTGCTTTTCCACATTCATAGACTGAGGCACATAACCCATTTTCAATTTCTGAATACGTCCATTCTCCCGATCCTTAAATTCAATATTTCCTGTATGGGGAATATCATTTAAAATAGCCCGAATCAATGTTGATTTTCCAGCACCATTGCGTCCAATCACAGCATTCAGACTTCCACAGTGAATATGCAGATTGATATCCTTTAAGATTTCTTGTCCTCCCAGGGTTACACCAAGATGATTGATTTTTATACAGTGCAGCCCACAGGGTCTGATCATTTTTCGCAAAAAGAACCTCCTTATTTTTTCTTAAATGCCTGTTTTAAGAGATCAATATTCTTCTGTACCATGTTAAGATAACTGTCTGCCTTGTAATCTCCCCGCACCAGGGTATCAAGGTAATAGACTTTTGCATCTGTCTCTTCCTCAACTGTATTGCCCAGATCCTTTCCATAGAGCTCCTCCGCAAACACAATCGAAATCTGATGTTCTGTGATCTCCTCCAACACATCTGCTGTCTCCTTGGCACTGATCTGACGCTCTTCATCTAGATTTAGACAATAAATGGTCTGCATTCCAAGTTCCTCTGCCAAATACGCATAGGCCTCATGGAAAATTACTGCTGGCTGACCAGCCGTCCGCTCTTTCAGTTCTGCAAGCTGAACGGTCAAATCTTCTATTTGATCACAGTATTGATCTGCATTTTTCTTATAAACTGTTTGATTGGCAGGGTCGGCCTCCATCAGTGCAGTGGCAATATTCTGCACCATCTTTGCATAGAGCCTTGTATCAATCCAGGCATGGGCATTTTCCTCTGAGTGGTTATGCTGCTCCTCATCATGCCCGTGACTGTCTCCCTCTGCCAACAATTCCAGTCCCTCTGCTGCTTGACAGACAGTAAGAGATGGATATGCCTCGCTTACCTCTGTGAGAAAGTTCTCAATTCCACCGCCATTTACGAGAAATAAATCTGCCCCAGACAACAGGATCATATCCTTAGGTGTAAGCTGATAATCATGCATACACCCTGTCTGAGGCTCACTTAAATTCTCTAATTCCACATCAGTGTTGTCTCCTACCACATTAAGAGCTGCGATATAGACTGGATAAAAGGAAGTCACTACATGTAACTTTTCCTCCCCCTCCTGTCTATCCTCCAAGCGGATATATGCTCCTGTAAAAATACCGCCTGCCACGGTAATGGCAAGCAGCATACAAAACACAAACAGATATTTACGCTTTCTCATTGGTCCCTCCCTGTAAGGAAGGCTGTGTCCCCTCCTCAGTTGGAGAACTGTCCAAAAGTTCATCAATCAGATTCCAAATTTCCTCCCTGCCCTGTTTGGTCAGCGCGGAATAAGGCAGAATCGGTGTATCTGGTTTGACATTCAGTCCCGTTTTAATCATTTTCACATGCTTTTGTATCTGACTGCGCTTAATCTTGTCAAGCTTTGTGGCAATAATAATTGGATTATAACCTTGATAGACCACCCACTCATACATCTGTTTGTCATTGGCAGAAGGCTCATGACGAATATCAATCAACAGAAATACCGCTTTTAGCTGCTTGGAAGTATGGAGGTAATTTTCAACCATCTTTCCCCATTTTTCTTTTTCCTTGGGAGATACCTTGGCATAACCATAACCTGGAAGATCGACCAAATACATGGATTTATTAATATTATAATAATTGATAGTCTGTGTCTTTCCAGGCTGTGAAGAAGTCCTCGCCAATGATTTTCGATTCATCAGCCCATTGATCAGAGAAGATTTCCCCACATTAGATTTTCCTGCAAACGCCATTTCTGGTTTATCTGTATCTGGAAGCTTGCTGGTAACACCACATACAATCTCTAATTCAACTGACTTGATTATCATATCTGTCTCCTTGTCTATTTCACTAATGCAGTCTTAAGCACCTGTCCCATATTTTCTACAAATACAAGTTCCAGCCCTCTTTTAATCTCCTGCGTAATCTCCGCAACATCTGGCTCATTCTTCTTAGGGATACAGATTGTCTTAATTCCAGCATTTTTGGCAGCTAAAATCTTTTCTTTTAATCCGCCGATCGGCAAAACTCTTCCCCGCAAAGTAATCTCTCCCGTCATGGCCACATCTTTTCGCACCTTGCGTTTGGTGATTGCAGAAAGCATCGCTGTCGCCATTGTGATACCTGCTGAGGGACCATCCTTGGGTACAGCTCCCTCTGGAATATGAATATGGATATCATATTCTTTAAAAAATTCTTTGTCAATCTGATATTGTTCACTGACGGAACGAATATAACTAATGCCTGCCTGTGCAGACTCTTTCATCACGTCTCCAAGCTGCCCAGTAAGCTGAAACTCGCCTTTACCAGGCATAATATTGACTTCGATCTGCAGCGTATCTCCGCCAACGCTGGTCCAGGCAAGCCCGCGCACAATACCGACCTCATCACTCTCATTGATCAAATCATAATTGTATTTTTCTTTGCCAAGCAGCTTTTCTAGATTATTTTCTGTGACCTTTACAGATTTCTTGCCCGGTTTTTCAGAAGATTTCTTGCTGCCCTTCTTTTGTGGAAATTCATCCCGATAAAGTTCCCTGGCTGCCTTGCGGCAGATTTCGCCAAGCTTTCGCTCTAGATTACGAACTCCTGCTTCTCTGGTATAACCGCGAATCAGTTTCTCCAATGCATGGTCACTGATAGAGAGCTGCCCTTCCTTCAGACCATTTTTTTCCATCTGCTTGGCAATCAGATGCTCTCTGGCAATATGTGCTTTCTCATTTTCTGTATAACTGCTGACTTCAATAATCTCCATACGATCCAAAAGAGGTCTTTGAATATCCTGCAGAGAATTTGCTGTGGCGATAAACAACACCTCTGACAAATCAATGGGAAGCTCCACATAATGATCTCGGAAGCGGCTGTTTTGTTCGCTGTCCAACACCTCCAGCAATGCTGAGGCCGTGTCACCTTTGTAATCACTGCTGATCTTATCAATCTCATCCAAGAGCATCAGCGGATTTTTTACCCCAGCATTTTTAAGGCCATTGGCAATCCGTCCCGGCATAGCTCCCACATAGGTTTTCCGATGACCACGGATCTCTGCCTCATCCCGCACGCCGCCAAGACTAATGCGAACATATTTTTTATCTAACGCACGAGCCACAGAACGGGCAATACTAGTCTTACCTGTACCTGGAGGACCAACGAGACAAATAATTGGGCTGTCACCCTTGGCAGTAAGATTGCGCACTGCCAAAAATTCCAACATACGCTCCTTTACTTTCTCCATTCCATAATGATCTTCATCCAGAATACGTTCCGCATCTCCAAGATTTCTATTATCCTTGGAAGCTTTATTCCACGGTAGTTCCAGCAATGTTTCTATATATCCTCGAATCACAGCACTTTCTGAGGAATTGGTGGAGACATTTTTAAAACGTTCAATCTCTTTTTTGAGCTTTTCTTTGACCTCATCCTCTGCATCAAGTTTCTTTGTCTCCTCCAGAAAATGATCTGCCTCTGATACCGTATTATCTTCTCCCAGCTCTTCTCGAATCAAACGCATCTGCTCACGCAAAATATACTCTTTCTGATTCTTATCCACCTTTTCTTTGACCTTACTTTGAAATTCTGTCTTGATCTGGATAATATTGATTTCATTCAGAAGTATAATCATCAATGCCTCATAACGTTCCTCTAATGTATTGGCATCTAAGATCTCTTGTTTTTCTTCATAACCCACTGGAAGATTATTGCCGATATAGTCTAAAAGTTTTGATAATTCTTTAAAATCTAAAATCTGCTTGGCAAGTTCTTTGCCTGGTTTCGGATTTAAACGGCAATAACGCCCAAAAGTCTCTTGTACCCCTCGCAGCATAGCCTCCTGGATTGCCTCAGACACCTCTTCTTCCCCCTGGTCTAAGACTTCAATCTCAGCCATCAGACAATCTGCTGATGTCAATGTAACGAGGCGAGCTCTTTTCTCCCCCTCAATCAACACCCGAACAATTTCATTCTGCAGCTTGATTACCTGCTTGATCACAGCAAGAACTCCTATATCATATAAATCATCCTTTTCTGGATCTTCCTTCTCAATCTCCTTCTGTGTCACCAGAAAAACTACTTGATCTTCCACCATAGCATTTTCCACAGCCTTAATGGATCTGTTTCTGCTCACATCAAAATGTGCCACCATACCGGGGAGAATTGTCATTCCCCGAAGTGCCACTGCTGGAACCGTTCTGTATTCTTCAGCCATTTGCTCTCTCCTCAGGCAGATTTGCTCTCTCTGCCGTATTCAATCTCTACTTCTTTCTCTTCTTCTACTGCTGCCCTTGTGATTCTGCAGCTTGTAATTGTCTCATCAGAAGGAACGCGATACATCAAATCCATCAGCACCTTTTCAACAATCGCCCGCAGTCCCCTAGCTCCTGTTTTGCGCTTCACAGACTTTTCTGCAATTGCTTCCACTGCGTCATCATCAAAAGTCAGCTCCACACCGTCTAGCTCAAACAACGCCACATATTGGCGAATCAAAGAATTTCTTGGCTCCTTGAGAATGCGCACCAGAGCATCCTTATCCAGAGAATCCAGAGAAACCGTTACTGGTACACGCCCCACAAACTCGGGAATCAATCCAAATTTTACCAAATCCTGAGGCAGCACCTTTTTCAATATCAAACCTACATTTTTTTCCCGTTTGTCTGCAATCTCCGCATTAAATCCCATAGACTTGCGGTCCATTCTGGTTTCCACAATTTTATCCAGTCCCTCAAAAGCTCCGCCGCAGATAAACAAAATATTCGTGGTATCAATCTGAATCAGTTCCTGCTGAGGATGCTTTCTGCCACCCTGCGGCGGAACACTCGCCACGGTACCCTCTAAAATTTTCAACAATGCCTGCTGTACACCCTCACCAGACACATCTCTGGTGATCGAAGGATTTTCTGATTTTCGCGTGATCTTGTCAATCTCATCCACATAAATAATCCCTCTCTGTGCACGCTCTATATCATAATCTGCCGCCTGAATAATTTTCAACAGAATATTTTCCACATCCTCACCTACATAGCCAGCCTCAGTCAACGCTGTGGCATCAGCGATAGCAAACGGCACATTTAAAACTCTTGCTAATGTCTGTGCCAACAGTGTCTTACCACAGCCTGTGGGACCTAGCATAAGAATGTTGCTCTTTTGTAATTCCACGCCCATATTATCAGGCGCTAAAATTCTTTTATAATGATTGTAGACTGCAACAGAAAGTACTTTTTTTGCTTCCTCCTGTCCAATCACATATTCATCCAGAAACGCTTTCAGCTCCACCGGCTTTAACAGGTTAATTTCCTCGACAACCTCCGGCTGTTCCACCATCTGCTGTTGTTCTTCTTCTAATTCTTCTTCAATAATCTCTGCACAGATGTCCACACATTCATCACAAATATACGCACCGTTTGGTCCGGCAATCATTTTGCGTACCTGAACATCAGTCTTCCCGCAAAAGGAGCAGCGTATTCTTTCCTCAAATCTTCCAGCCATATCTTCACCCCATTTATTTATGATTCCTTAAAAGGGACAGAAGCATACGCTCGCTGTCCCCCTCTTTTTACTTTCTATTTGTAATGACACCATCAATCAAGCCATATTCTTTCGCTTCCTGCGCTGACATATAGTTGTCACGCTCTGTATCTGCTGCAATCACCTCATAAGGTTTTCCTGTGTTCTCTGCTAAAATCGTATTCAACTGTTTCTTTGTCTTTAAAATATTATCTGCAACAATCTGAATGTCTGTCGCCTGGCCTTTTGCTCCACCAGAGGGCTGATGAATCATAATCTCAGCGTTAGGAAGCGCAAAACGCTTTCCTTTTGTTCCGCCTGCCAGGAGAAATGCTCCCATACTTGCAGCAAGCCCAATACAGATTGTCTCTACATCGCATTTAATATAGTTCATAGTATCGTAAATTGCCAGACCCGCTGTCACAACACCCCCTGGGGAGTTAATATATAAATGAATGTCTTTGCCTGGATCTTCTGATTCCAGAAAGAGAAGCTGCGCAGTCACAAGCCCTGCTGTAGTCTCATTTACTTCCTCACCCAGAAAAATAATCCTGTCCTTCAGCAATCTGGAAAAAATATCATAAGAGCGCTCTCCTCTGCTGGTCTGCTCAACGACATAAGGTACTAAACTCATATAGATTCCTCCTTACCTTGTTTTCTTCCTGGATTCTGTTCTATTTATTCTGTCACATGCTCCATGACCAGCTTAACCGCCTTTTGAATAGAAAGATCCAATTTAATAGAATCCTTTTCTGAATCACCAACAAGCTTTTTCAATTCATCTACTGGCATTCCATACATCTGTGCCATCTTACCCAGCTCTTCCTCGATTTCTTCCTCTGAAATCTGGATATCCTGATCCTTGGCAATTGCCTCCAACACCAGGCTATTCTGGATGCGCTTCAGTGCGTCTGGCTTCATCTGCTCTAACATCTGCTCTACAGTCATCCCTGTAAACTGCATATATTGTTCCATAGATAATCCTTGCTGTGCAATTCTGTTTGCAAAATCATCAACCATAGAGCGAGCCTGTGTGTTAATCATTGCCTCTGGAATCTCCATCTGAGAATCTTCTACAATTTTCTGGATCGCTTCTTCTTCTCTCTTGTGTTCTGCCTCATTCTCTTTACGCTTTTGAATCTTCTCTTTGACACTTTCTCTATATTCTGCAAGAGTATCAAACTCAGATACATCCTGTGCAAATTCATCATCCAAATCTGGCAGCTCTTTTGACTTAATCTCATTGATCTTTACATGAAATACAGCAGGCTTTCCTGCAAGCTCTGGTGCATGATATTCTTCAGGGAATGTCACATTTACCACAACTTCCTCTCCTGCATTTTTGCCAATCAACTGCTCCTCAAAGTTATCAATAAATGAATGGGAGCCAATCACAAGCGGTTGATTTTCAGCCTTTCCGCCCTCAAATGCCTCTCCATCTACAAATCCCTCATAATCAATCACTGCAGTGTCTCCATCCGCAACTGGACGATCTTCCACAGTAATCATTCTGGCATTGCTCTCTCTCTCTTTATCAATCTCAGCATCCAATTCTTCGTCTGTCACAAAGATATCCTCTTTGGTCACCTGGACACCCATATAGGTTCCCAATGTCACTTCCGGTTTTACTGCAACTTCTGCTGTAAAAATAAAGGGCTTTCCTTTTTCAATCTGTGTGATATCAATCTCTGGCCTGGAAACAACATCAAGACCCGATTCCTCTACTGCTTTCGGATATTCCTGGGAAATCAGAGTATTGGCCGCATCCTCAAAGAAAATTCCTGGCCCATACATTTTCTCAATCATAGCTCTGGGTACCTTACCTTTGCGGAAACCTGGAATACTAATCTTACCCTTTTCCTTTACATAAGCAGCCTGAATCGCTTTTTCCAATTCTTCTGCCGGAACCTCAATGGTAAGTTTTGCCATATTTTTTTCTAAATTTTCTACCTGTACGCTCATTACTGCTATTTCCTCCTTAAATTTCAAAACGCCACCGACATTTTAACAGATGTCAGACAGACATCCAACGCCTGCCGGAGGCTATATCAGATGTGAAACCCCAACCCGCTGTTGACATGGGTATCTTAAAAGGTATTGTATCCTAAACTCACAGTCATTCTGAGATTATAGCATACTCATTAAGAAAATACCAGCGTTTTTTGAGTTTTTTCAGTATTATGTTACAGTTCAGCCATCAACAGTATGATTTAAAAGACGTGGGCTGAACTGTTACAGTATTATTCCATATCCATCAATTCATGCATCAAATTCGTATAGTCCGTTCTCTTATCTTTGATAAATCGAATTGCTGTGGAGGGATGGCTGTTAAAAATTCCAGTCAGCATATAGGGAATATCATATCCCCATACAGCGCCCTCTTCTTTTAACTTGAGCATATGCTTTTCCACAAAACGAATCATTGGCACTTCATCATATTTTGGATTCTTCAAAAAACTAAGCAATGCCTCCAAAAAACAATTTCCTGCTCCACGCCCCATACCGTTTACAGTTGCATCAAGAAGACTGACACCCATACGGCAGGCCTCTATCGTATTAGCAAATGCAAGCTGCTGATTATTGTGCGCATGAATCCCTACAATTTTCCCCGCAGCCTCGGCAATTTCTACATATTTTTGGGAAAACTTTGTAATCTGTTCTGGATAGAAAGAGCCAAAGCTGTCCACCAGGTAGATGGCATCGACCGAGCTTTTTGCCAGTATTTGAAGACCAGCATCCAAATCATCACTGTTCACTTTGGACACCGCCATAATATTCACTGTCACCTCATAGCCCTTCTTTTTAATATGCTCAATCATCTCTACTGCTGTTGGAATCTGGTGTATGTAAGTTGCTACTCGAACCAAATCCACCACACTGTCCTTCCTGGGCAGAATATCTTTTTTATAATCGCAGCGTCCTACATCCGCCATCACCGAAATCTTTAGCGGAGACTTATTCTCCCCAACAATAGCACGAATATCCTTCTCATCACAGAATTTCCACTTACCAAAATCCTTAGTATCAAACAGTTCTTTGGATGCCTTATAGCCAAACTCCATATAATCAACGCCTGCTTTTATATTTGCTTCATACAAATCCCTTACAAACTCATCTGTAAACGCAAAATTATTTACAAGCCCGCCATCACGCAGGGTACAATCCAATACCTTAATATCTGGGCAGTAATCCATCAATGTTCTTTTATTACAATTTTCCAATGACATTTGTTTTTCCTCCATTTCCATGCACTCACGTATTCACACTTTAAATTGTTAAACTTTAAATCGTTAAAATACATACATCATACAAAAAATATGAAGATTTGTCAATCCTTATCAATATCTCACTTCACTTTCTTTACATCCTCCCCGTTTGTCTCTGAAATGATGAAATGAGGGCGGTTTTTGGTCTCTAAATAAGTTTTTGCAATATACTGTCCCATAATTCCCAGACAGAATAATTGAATCCCGCCGATAAAAACAATCACACAGACGGTTGACGCCCAGCCAGCAACTGGATCTCCAAACACTGCTCTGCGAATCACAATCACAAACAGGAAGAAAAAAGACAGAAGCGTCATAGCAATTCCAAACCAGGAGGCAATGCTCAAAGGAGCCTGGGAGAAATTGATAATCCCATCAATTGCATATTTAAAAAGCATCCAAAAATTCCATTTTGTTTGTCCGGCGGCACGTTCAATATTCTCATAAGGCAGCCAATATGTACGAAATCCAATCCAGCCAAAAATCCCCTTAGAAAATCGATTGTATTCGCCCATAGACACAATGGTATCTACCATTTCTCGTCTCATCAACCGAAAATCTCTTGCCCCATCCACAATATCTGCATCCGAAATCTTGTTAATCATATGATAAAACCGCTTTGCAAACCAGCTTCTAATTGGCGGTTCCCCAGTACGGTCGGCACGCCTTGTGGCTACACTATCATATTCGCCGCTCTCCAAAATCTTCATCATCTGCGGCAAAAGGGAAGGCGGATCCTGCATATCTGCATCCATAACAGCAATATAATCCCCGCTGACATTGCAAAAACCAGCATACATGGCCGCTTCCTTGCCAAAATTTCTGGAAAAAGAGAAATATTTTACATGACTATCCTGTGCTGCGAGTTCTCTTAATATCATCAGCGTCTGATCCTTAGAGCCATCATCTACAAACAACAGCTCATACTCAGACTCCATACGCTGTACCACCGCGGTTACTTCTTGATAAAAAATTGGCAGTGATTCCTGTTCATTGTAACAGGGGACGATCAATGTTATCATTTGTAAATCCTCCTCCATTTATTTCATTTCAATCAGTATATATTGATCCTTACCCCGAATGGTATGGAACATGTTATCTTTCAGTACTGGAAGTTTATGAGTTGTTAAATCCAAACCAGATTTTGTAGGCAGATTCCAAATCACATTCTTCACCTTATAATAATGAAAAAATTTATATACCCCATTCGTCCAACTACTTTTTGCCGGCATCAATTGTTTTAAAATTTCAGCTTCCTTTGACATATGTTGGACAGCAGGCGCATAGCCAATCGTACCTTCAAACTGTATTCTCATCGGTTGATTCTTATTCTTTGATACCATAATATCAATATCCTTTAAATCATCTAAAAGCGCTTCCATACGAAACTCTGAATAACTCTCCTGAATCTTCAAGGCATTGCCATAGGTAAAAGAAAACACAAAAAAACACCAGCTTAACAGAATACATACAAACTTCCCAGAATAAATTTTTTTACTCGTAGAAAGCACAATACCCACTAAAGTGATAAATACGCCAAATCCATACATAGCTCTGGGATTAAACAGTGGTTTTGATAAAACAGGGTACATCCCAAATGAAACAAATAACATTGCCAGCAATGCCATTCCAGCGCCACAAGCTGCCACAAGTTTATTTCTTTGGGAATCACGAACCATCACAGAAAGGAAAGCAGCCATCATCAAACAAATTAATACCAGCCACTCTACTTTAAAATCTTCTTTTATGATTACAAAATATTTTAGTAAATGCTTGATTGTCTCTGGAATCAATTTTCCAATCGGCGGCAGTGTACTGGAAACATACTGGGTTTTGGGAGGCGGCATTAAAAATAACTTGAATATGATCAACCCTGCAAAATACCCAAGTACAGAATTTGATAAAAATTTAAAAATTGTTTTGGTATTCTCTTTGTTATTCCAACGCTTTACACTTAGCAGAATCGTCAACATTGGAAATATCCCACTAGATGCCTGATATGTCGTACACATCACTAAAGTTCCAATTGTAACAATCAGTATGTACTGGATAGAACTGTGTTTGTCATATAAAATGGGAGCCACAGATGCCAAAATTGATAACGCCATATAGGGAGAATCATATTTAAAAGAAATACATGCCAGAAAATATGGGGAAAGTCCCAGCGGAATAAGTGCTACTAAATCCCAGACAGAAATCTTTCGTTTTTCTGATACAGAATACCATATGATAATTCCTGAGGCTGCCATAATCAAAACAGCCAACAGTTGAGGCAAAGGGGAAACATCTGTCAAATAATCATCTGCATGAATAATTGACGACAAAAAATTAGAGAGATAACGGCCATAGTTATCCCATCCCTTTCTTCCACAAACAGCTCTTCTTAGATCATCCCGATAACTGTAATTGGCGCGCAGCAAAGCGCTGATGGCTACGGTATAGACCGCAGCTAAGATCAAACATGGTCTTATCATAAATTGATATTGTTTCATAGATTCTTTTTGTTTCCCCCAATATTGTGAAATCATCCCAATAAAATTTTGCATAATTCTTCTCCTCTTTTGCACTTTTCTATTTCAGAATGTGTACTTTTTGACAAAATTTATTTCTAACAAATATAAGTATTTTAATACTATATTTACAGTAACGGCTTTTGAATAAATGCAAAATTTCTAGCAATCAACTCCTGTTATAAATATGTAAAAAAGGAAAAAATAAAAATCTATGGACTTTTTAGTTAGAATCTTATATAATTTTTATTGTGTCAAAAAGTACACTTTTTGAAACTTTTTCTACTGCAGTATTTTTCCTTCCTGCAGTCTTCGATAAAATGTTGATTTACTCATATGGCTCTTTTTTAAGGCCTCTTCCAAGGAAATTTTCTTATACTTCCAATCCATCACAATTTTTACAAAGTCAGTGGGAATCTCTGTTCTTGGTCTTCCAAATTTCACTCCATTTGCCTTTGCCGCCGCAATCCCTTGCTGCTGACGTTTTTTGATATTTGTCCGTTCTGTCTCCGCCACAAAAGAGAGAATTTGTAAGACCAAATCTGCGATAAAGTTTCCCATTAAATCTTTCCCATTGCGCGTGTCCAAAAGCGGCATATTGATGACACAAATGTCTATGCCAATTTCTTTTGTAAGAATCCGCCACTGATTCTGTATCTCCTCATAATTTCTCCCCAGGCGATCAATACTGAGCACATACAGTAAATCCCCTCTTTGCATACGCTCCACCAACTGCACATAATGCGGCCTGTTAAAATCCTTACCAGATTGTTTGTCCACATAAATATGATCCGTTGGCACCTGCTTCTCCTGCATGGCAATCATCTGTCTGTCCTCGTTCTGATATGCAGTAGATACACGGACATAACCATATACTTTTCCCATAAAAATTCCTCCTGGCAATAAATATTTATCTCCAAATTTTAAGAATAAACTCACCAAAATACAATCCATACCATTGTCACATAAATATTGCTATTGACATATATAGTCAAACTGTATATAATACAACTATATAGTTAAACTGTATATCAAGCATTAAAAAATGAAAAGGAGTATCTCTATGAATTTAAGTAAATATCTCCCTCTGACAGAGACCACCTGGTACATTCTGGTAGCGTTGTTGGAACCTGGACATGGATATTTCATTATGCAGAAAGTGGAACAATTAAGTGATGGAAAAGTAAGGATTGCTGCTGGCACAATGTACGGTGCTATTGAAAACCTGTTAAAACAAAAACTAATTGTATTGGTAAAAAGTGAAGACCGCAGACGCAAAGTCTATCAAACTACAGACTTAGGCCGAGAAGTTTTAGAATTAGAAGCTCAACGCCTCCGCTACCTGGTACAGATAGCGGAAACATATGGCTTATAACATAACGTCTGGAAATAAAATTATCTGATTAAAGGAGACATACCATGCGAAAATACAGACTGTTTTTTACAAATATTTCCAAAGAGGAAACCTGGATTAACCAAATAATCGCCCAAGGTTATCACCTGAAAAAAATTGTCCCTTTCCTGGGACAGTATGAATTTGAAGAAATCGGCTCTGCCATTGACAATCCCGCATCTGAGAAATCTTCCAAAATTGAAAATTTTCTTCCTCAGGTACGGATTGATTTTCGAATCTTTTCCAAACAAAAAGATTTTACAGATTATCTAAATCTCTTTGACGATTATGGATGGCGCCATATTACAGGCACAAAATCGAGTGGTTTTCAGTATTTTGAACAAACACATCCTGACTGTGATGATGAGATTTTTTCTGACACTTTTTCACGAGCTGGATGTTATCAGCGAATCTCTATTTTCTGGCTGGAATCTGTCATTTCATTTTTGCCGCTGCTGATCATGTTTTCTTCTAGCAGCCGACTGATTCCAGACTTCTCACATTGGAAAGAATGGTATTTCACACCTGGATTGTGGGAAATGTCTGGCAGAAATTTTTGGGCGGCTTTTCTGTTTGAAACGCCGTTTGCACTCGGAAGAGGCCTCAGCGCCGCTTTATTCCTGATCCTTCTGATCTGTTATGGTTATTTCGGATTGAAAGCACTCTACTATTACCAAAAGGAAAAGAAACACTGAGTCAACTTGATAACATAATACATCTGCAAAAATATGGCTATTTTTCAGACAAAAAATCTCGCCATATCTTGCAGATGTTTTTCATGTGATAATCTCTAAATTTACTCCTGGATATTTTTTTCTTGCGTGTTGTCTGTACTTTGCTGTGTGCTCTCTGCCGCCATACTCGGAAGCTCATCCAAAGATTTAAATGTATATCCCATGCCCTCCCATTTTGTCAGAAGTTCATCTAAAATCTCCCCATTTGTCTTAGAAGTATTATGTAATAATACAATCGCACCTGGATGTACCCGCTTTAATAACTTGTCAAATGCTTCCTCATGTGTGGGCTGGCTGTCCTGTTTCCAATCCACATAAGCAAGACTCCAAAAAAATGTTTTATATCCTAACTCTTTGGCAATTTTCAGATTATTTTCGCTGTATTTTCCCTGGGGAGGACGATAGTATTTGACCATCGGTTTTCCAACAGTCTGTTCATAAAGCTGCTCCAACTCACCCAGTTCCTTGGCAAATTCTTCTTTTCCCATCTGAGACATATCAGGATGATGATAACTGTGATTCCCGACATTATGCCCTTCAGCAATCATTTGTTTTACCAAATCTGGACTAGTAGACAGATAATTACCTACCACAAAAAAAGTTGCTTTGGCATTATGCTTTTTCAATGCCTCCAAAATTGCTGGTGTATTTCCATTTTCAAACCCACAGTCAAACGTGAGATACAATACTTTTTCTTTGGTATTTTCCGCATAATAGGCGTCATATTTTGCAAGCTCCTCAAATGTCGCATTTGCCACTGGCGGCTGCCCCTCCTCCTGGAAACTTAAACCCCAGTTTCCATCGGCGGCATGCTGAATGCCAATTCCTCCAGTATCCACCACCTGGGCTGTAAACCTTCCCGCAAAAAAAGCTCCTGCAAACAATACAAGCACCAAAACGAAAGATTTTGCTTTAATTTTATCCAGCACACATCACTCCTACCCTTCCATCACAAAATAGAAGGACAATTTTTTATTTTGTTACATGTATATTTGTCAAGAAGCTTTTTCATACCTAAAAATTACTGCCGATAGATGATTTTCTTGGCAAGTTCCTCTGCTTTCTCTTCTCCTGCCAGATAAGCTGTAATACGCAGTGCAAAAGCAATGGTAGTTCCCATTCCGCGGCTGGTAATGAGATTTTCTGCCTCTGCTACCTCCTCATAAATCACTTCTGCTCCGATAAGTTTATCCTCAAAACCAGGATAACAAGTCGCTTTCTTGCCCTCTAACAATCCTGCCTGTCCCAAGACACTGGGAGCGGCACAGACTGCTGCCACTAATTTTCCAGCTTCTGCAAATGCCCGAATTGTCTCATTTACTCCTGCATGTGCCAAAAGATTGTTAGTTCCTGGAAGTCCGCCCGGCAGCACTACACCATCAAAAGTCTCGAAATTCACCTCTTCATACAAGGAATCTGCCAACACGGTAATCTTATGAGAACCACACACTTCTTTTTTTCCCATAATGGAAATAGTCTCAGCCTCCATTCCCGCACGGCGCAGAATATCCACCACTGTCAAACCTTCAATTTCTTCAAATCCTTCCGCTAAAAAAATACCAATTTTTTTCATCTCACTCTTCCTCTCTACTACAATATATTTATGGTTAATCTCCCTTACAACCAATAAAGAATTACCCATCTTGTTGCTTATTTTTTAATTTTGACTTTCTTTCCTTGTCCTTTTCCTTTGAACAATTTTTTATATTTGCTCAACTGCTTTGCAGGTACTTTGATTGTCGCCTGTTTGTGAATCCCCCGCAGGGCATCCTTGCCAACTTTTTTCAATTTTGTTGTCTTTATGGTTATCTTCTTAAGTTTACTGCAGCTCATAAACGACTGTTTGCCAATGGTCTTGACGTTTTTCCCAATCACTGCAGAGGTTGCCTTCTTACATCCCTTAAATGCCAGATCTCCAATTGCAGTTACTTTAAATTTCTTCCCGCCGATTGTCACCGTATCGGGCACTTTCATCTGTTTGACACTTTTGCTTGTTGCCCCTGCCGCTGTAACGGTTCCCTTGCCGGAAGTATTGGCGTTGGTCATTTTATATTTATAACCTGACACCGTATAAGATTTGCCTTTGATAACAGTGATTTTGAATGTTTTAGTCATCATACCAGTGTATTTTCCAATTCCTTTAATCTCTGCCTTTGCTGTGCCAATTTTCTTATTATTGCTGTAAGTTACAGTATAGTCAGTCCCCGCTTTTAATTTCTTGCCATTGTAAGTAACAGTCAGCTTTGGTTTCAATGCTTTGCCAGTATAATTCTGTTTGGAAATATTGCTTATGCTGGCCTTGGAAATCTGAATTTTAGCGTTGGCTGCTCTTTCCAATTCTGTATAAGCTGTCTCCGCCTCTGTCAAAACAGTGAGATTGATGACAAGCGCTTTCTGCTCCTCAGTCAAAGCATTATATGCATTTCTGGCTCCCTCTATTTTCGCCTTTGAGGACGGATAACTTACCTTGCCGATTGCCTTGATCAATGCTATAACATTTTCCACAGCCACAATATTTTTATCATCTGGATTTGCTAAATCCTCCACACTGCGGTTATAGACCTTTACATTGTCAATATACCCTTTGAAACCAGATTCTTTGCCATAGGCAGCTCCCAAAACAGCAGTCAGGCTCTCTCCTAATTCCTCCACACTTCTTACATGTTCATTTTGTGCAGCTAACTGGTTATCCACATAAACGGACATCACATGATCGTCCATCACCAAAGCTATATTCTTCCAATTCCCCTTTATATTCTGATTGTTAGCAGAAGCAGCTTCAAACATACCATAATCATTAAAGGTTGTGATCTGTGCTTTCACATTCTGTGCCGCAAGATTCAGATTCAAATACTTATTGGCAATCTGTGATGGATCCTCCCAATATCTGTCTCGCTGTGCGATTACCTCACCGGAAGCTCCTCCTGATACCGTATAACTGGAAATTTTATTTTTCACAGTGCTTCCCATAGAAAATATTGTCGCCTCATCATTTTCTGAACATACGTCCATCGTCAATGTCATATTGCTAAGTCCGTCAAAAAATCCCTTCGGGAATGACAGACTTCCAGAACCATCCAAATGTATTGTATTACCCCTGTCTGATACCTCAACAACAGCCGCTGTGCCGTTCAATGTTCCATTATTTTGTGCTCCAGCGATAGAAACATCCTTCACAGTCTTCCCCTCTACTGCCTCAAAATCATATTCCAGGACTGGTTTATTCTCTGTTTTCTGGTTGCCCTCCTGTTTAGGCGTACCCCATTTTTTCAGCAAAGCATCATATTCTTTCTGAGTAATCGGAATCACTGTACCATGCTTTGCTGCGTCCGGCATCACAAATTCATCATCACTGGGAAGATACACACTGTTGGGCTGGTCAAGATTCTTGCTGATAAATGGAATATATCCTCTCGGATTTCCGCTTCCCGCTGCAGCGCCGCGCCCGTATTCATCCACCAGAATACACCACTCTTCTCTGTCATTGAATTTAAACATCGTCGGCCCTTCATAATCATGTGCAAACTGCTCCAGACATGGCTTTTCTACTGTGTTCCCATCTTTGTCTGTCACAGTGATTGTGCCCTCATTATCAATCTTTTGGAACAAGGCTCCCCTGTTGGGCATTGTCTCTGTCTCATCCTTGGTCACTGAAACATAATCACTCTCTTTCAAATCCGGCCCATAGGCAAGCAATTTTTTGCTTGACTGCAGACGAATACTGATATCACTCTCATCCTTGATCAGACGGTAATAGGTATCGCCTTCCTTATAAATTGAGGCATCAATATTTCCTTTTGGTTCTCCGGCACTGTTCGGTGTACCATCATTGAGATTGGAAGCATTGGAGTACAGTTCCGGCTCCGTAAACGTCCAGAAATCCCTGGTCTTTGCCACATAAATATAATTGCACTTGCCATTTGTCTTGCTAGAAGACCAGAATACCAGATACTCTCCGGTCGCCTCGTCATAAATTGCTTCTGGCGCCCAGGCCATCCCAGCATTGATCTTTGAGGCTACATCCACCAGCCTTGGCTCTGACCAATTTACCAGATCTTCTGATTCCCAAATTACCAGCCCCTGGCTTCCCTGAGATGCCATCAATCCCCAATTGCCGCCGTATTTATAACTGTCTATATCAAGATCTGTGGCAATTAAATAGAACTTGTCTCCTTCTGCTGAACGAATAATATAGGGATCCCGCACACCATAATCACCTACATTGGATTCTGCCACAAACTGATTATTATTCAACGCTGTCCAGTCTACGCCGTTTTTGCTGATTCCAAAGAAAATCTGCTGGATGCCGTCGTATTTTGCCCCTGGATGCTCATTGAAATGTGCATAGAGATAACCGACATACTCTTTCTCTGTATTGTCTGTGGCCTTGACCGTGACCGGATAACTCTTTTCCTTGGTCGTTCCGTTATAGCTCACTTTTACTTTCAGTGTTACGGATGTGTCTTCCTTCTGGCGGGTGACAACGCCTGCCGGAATATCCACCTCATTATAGTACCATGCACATGGAGCAGCTTTGGTATTGATCACTGCTTCCTTGTCAGAAGTCCATTCATATGTCACACCATTTTCATTTTCTTTCGGCAGCGTCAGGTTCCCTGTCACAATATCTGGAATATGTAATTCATCCAGGGCTTCCTGCAGAATCTGTTCCACTGGCGTATTGCCCAAAACGACATCTTTATACGCCTGTTTTGCCTCATTTGCATCCATAGCATAGTTGTAGACAACATAATGATCCAAAAGGCCCGTAAAACCTTCTCCATTGCCCCAATTGGCTCTCCCAATGTAGAAAATACCATTCTCCCCGATAATACTGCTGAGGGTATTAGCATTACTGATGTGCGAAATTTCCTTGCCATTGATGTACATGGTAGTTTGTGCTTCTTCAATAACTACTGTGACCATTTTCCAAGTATCTGCAATCCCTTTTCCGGTCACTTCTGTTGACCTTCCGCTCTTATAACGCTCCACGCGCATATTGGTCTGGTCAGATATTGCCAGATATGTAGGTGCATTGCCATTTACCCCGTTGGCATCGGGCGCAAGATAGGCTGCCCAATTGCATCCTGCTGTCTGAGGTGTCTTGCTCCAATAGGAAATGGTCAAATTATCATATCCTTTGAGCAAATTGCCGCCAGCCTCATCTGTGACAGATAAATAATTGCCGGCATTTCCGTCAAATTTCAGAGATTGCCCACTATAGGGGACATCATCTGAAAAAGCCAGTGTTCCATTCATTGTCACCTTGGCGCCCGCACTGATAAGACCGTTCTGTCCATCAAAACTTAGATCCAGAATCTTTCCCTGTGCCGCTGCCTTCTGATCTTCCTGTCCCTGATCTTGTGCTGCCCACACTGTCTGTACAGGCACCTGTGAGACAAGCACCGCGGCCGACAAGACTGCCGCTAAAAACCTTTTTCTCAATTGCATCCCAATTTCTCCTCCTTACTATTTGTTATGTGGAATATTATAACACTAATCATAAGATTAAAAAATATAAATTACTTTTATAATTCTATAATTTTACAATCATTTCCAGAAAACATAAAATTTTCCATTCATAATATTTTTCTCTTAGCAGATAATAACACCATGATAAGCGACAACGTTTCGGGACGGGCATCATTCCAAGAATGAGCCTTTTCGGAATGATGCCCTTATCAATCAAATAAACGCTACGGCGGATAAAATAAAAAGAAAACATTTGGAGGTGAATCAAATGAATAGCAATTCTGGTTCCAACACAAGTAAAATGGCAGTACCTCAGGCAAAAGAGGCTATGAACCGTTTTAAACAGGAGGTTGCATCTGAAATTGGTGTACCATTAAAAGAAGGATACAATGGTGACTTAACTTCCGCTCAAGCTGGTTCTATCGGCGGAGAAATGGTTAAGAAAATGATCATGAAACAGGAACAGCAGATGTCTAGCGGACAGCAGTAATCCATTAGGCAATGCAATATAGAAAACCCCTTGCTCTGAAATTTTCAGGGCAGGGGGTTTTTATTATAGGAAATTCCTTTGAATTTATAAATATTCGGGAACATACCAGCGTTCTTGCTATTTTCTTTTCTGTTAAGTTTTGCAGCCAGCACAGGGCAAACTGTAATTATGATAAATTTGTTTTTATAATACTATCGTATACTTTACAAATCTTGTTGGAATACAGTAAAATTGTCGTATCACCTACAAAATTATATTTGCAGAAACATCAAACAGTTAAATTTATAAGCAAATTATCCCACAAAATTAAGAGAGGATGTTATTATGGAAATTGAACGTAAATTTTTACTCAAAACTCTGCCAGACAATTTAGAAGATTACCCCTGCCGACATATTGAACAAGGGTATCTCTCTACGGATCCTGTGATTCGTATTCGCAGGCAGGATGAAGATTACTATCTGACTTATAAATCACATGGACTTATGGTACGGGAGGAATATAATCTCCCCTTAACCAAAGATGCCTATGAACATCTGCTACCCAAAATAGATGGTATTCTGATAGTAAAAAAGCGGTATTTAATCCCTCTTGCACCTGCTTATCCAGATCTAACAGCCGAACTGGATATTTTTGACGGCGAATTATCTTCACTGATTCTCGCCGAAGTGGAATTTCCCTCTGAGGAGGACGCCAACAAATTTATCCCTCCTGAATGGTTTGGCGAAGATGTAACTTACTCAATGGATTACCATAACAGTGTCTTAAGCCAACGGACTTAATCATTGTTATTGATAATAAAATTCCTTATGCGCCTCTGTGCATATAAAAAGCCCAGGCTGTATCACCTGGGCCATTCACGTTTCTGCTAGATTTTAAATAAATGTCAAGATTCCCACAGACTTTAAGAGTAGCACTAACAATAATACTGGTGTGATATATTTTATCATCACAATATACAATCCGCGTCTGCCAAACTTAGTTCCTGTCTTTTCCACTTCGTCAATGATTGTTTTGGGCTTTAAGATCCAGCCAATTAAAATACACGTTCCGATTGCCACTAGCGGCATAAATAAATTGTTGCTGAGGTAATCCATCACATCCAAAATCTGTGCATGAGAACCATTCGGCAAAGTAATATCAAAATACCACTTATTATAACCCAAACACACAACAATTCCGCCAACCAATGCAATTGTCGTCTCAAGCAGACATGCCTTTACTCTGGACAAATGAAACTTATCCATCAAGCTTGATACCACCGCTTCCATGATTGAAATAGCACTCGTCAAGGCTGCAAACAGCACCATAGCAAAAAACAGGCATCCTACTACAACCCCAATTTTTCCCATTGCAGAAAATACTTTAGGCAGGGAAACAAACATCAAGCCAGGGCCTTGCGCTCCCATTCCCTCTCTTCCCATAAAGGTGTAAACTGCAGGTATAATCATTACACCAGCAAGAAATGCCACCATTGTATCAAAAATCTCAATCTGATTGATGGAACGTACTAGGTTGTCCTCATCTTTGACATAGGAACCATATGCAACCATAATTCCCATCGCTACACTTAGACTAAAAAACAACTGCCCCATCGCATCCAAAAGCACTGTAAAAAATCCTTTGACAGTGATTCCACTAAAATCTGGTATTATGTAAATCCAAAGCCCTTCCAGTCCTGTTCTGGTGACACCTTGTCCATCTGTATAAGAAATAGTCAGAGAAAATATGGCAATTCCTAATACCAAAAGAATTAAGATAGGCATCAACACCTTAGAAAATGTCTCAATCCCTTTATTTACTCCACGAATTACAATAAATGCGACCACGAAAAGAAAAACTGCCATCAATATAATTGGTTGAAATTCCCCTGAAATATGATCGGTAAAATATCCGTCTACTGCGGCATGTGTACCTTCTCCAGTCAGATAAGCCAGAAAATATTTTACTACCCAGCCGCCAATTACACAGTAATAGGGCATAATAAGAACTGGTACCAAACAGGCCAGCACACCCAAAAATCCCCACTGGGATTTCAACTTGCCATATGCGGTCAGAGGACTTTGTTTTGTCTTTCTGCCAATCGCAATCTCCGTCGCCAAAAGTGTAAATCCAAAGGTCAATGCCAAGATTAGATAGATGACAAGATAAAGTCCGCCTCCATCCTTTGCAGCAAGATAAGGAAACCGCCAGATATTTCCTAATCCTACAGCGCTCCCTGCCGCTGCCAGGACAAAACCTATGGAACCTGAAAATGAGTTTCTGTTTTTTTCTTTTATCATTACTTCCTCCTGTTCCTTCAATATAATATATTACACATCTTCTCTATTGTACCGACTTTTTATTATTTTTACAAGTATTCTTTTACGACAAGATCCAAAAGAACTACAATAAATGAAGAATCTGACAATTTATCTGGCTATTTCCAATTATCCCACACATCCTGTATAGTTTGCTCTGAGAAACCAAATATTTTTTATATATTTTTACTATTTTTATCCCAATTATTTCCTTGCAGAATCTTGATCGTTTACAAAAAATTCCATCTTATTTCAATTAAAGTGGACAAACTGACAAAACCTTGTTAAAATGATAAATATAATTTAAGACAAAGGAGAGCAATTTTATGAATGAGAACAAAGATTTTAAACCTTTTGTCCCCGCCAATAAGACATTGCCGGAATTCACAGCGACTTCCATTATCCTTGGAATTATTCTGGCAGTTATGTTTGGCGGGGCCAACGCATACCTTGGTCTGCGCGTGGGAATGACAGTATCTGCATCTATCCCTGCAGCAGTTTTATCTATGGGTATTATCCGAATGATTTTAAGGAAAGATTCTATCCTTGAAAACAATATGGTACAGACGATTGGTTCTGCTGGAGAATCAGTGGCGGCTGGCGCAATCTTTACACTGCCCGCCTTATTTCTCTGGGCAGGCGAGTGGGGCACATCTGCACCCTCTCTGGTAGAAATTGCAGTGATTGCATTTATCGGTGGTGCATTGGGTATCCTGTTTATGGTTCCCTTGAGAAAAGCGCTGATCGTACAGGAACATGGCGTACTTCCATATCCAGAAGGAAAAGCATGTGCAGAAGTCTTGATGGCTGGCGAAGAAGGTGGGAACAAAGCTTCCACTGTATTTGCAGGTTTGGGAATTGCCGCTGCCTATAAGTTTATCACGGATGGTCTTAAGGTATTCCCCAGTGAAGTCCACTATGAAATTCCAGCATACAAAGGCTCTGGTATTGGTATGGATGTGCTGCCAGCACTTTTGGGTGTCGGCTATATCTGCGGACCTAAGATTTCTTCTTACCTTTTCTGCGGTGGTATTTTAGGCTGGTTTGTATTGATGCCTTTGATTGTATTGTTTGGAGCAAATATTGTGTTGTTCCCAGCCGATGTTACAATTGCAGAATTATATGCCCAAGGTGGTTCTTTTGCCATCTGGACAAACTATATTAAATACATTGGAGCTGGAGCCGTTGCCTGCGGTGGCGTCTTAAGCTTAATCAAATCACTGCCTCTGATTATCAAAACCTTCGGCGAGGCCATGAAAGGTTTTGGAAAGGGCGACGCTACGAATGAACGTACCAATCAAGATCTGAATATTAAATTTATCCTGATTGGCGTTGTTGTCCTGGCGCTTGCCATCTGGATTGTGCCAGTGATCCCAATCAATTTATTTGGTGCATTCCTGATTGTTATTTTTGGTTTCTTCTTTGCAACGGTTTCCTCCCGTATGGTAGGACTTGTAGGAAGCAGCAACAACCCAGTTTCTGGTATGACCATCGCCACACTGTTAGTTGCTACCATTGCTCTGAAAGCAACTGGTACCACTGGACAGGCTGGCATGACAGCAGCGATCGCGATCGGCGGCGTAATCTGTATTGTAGCTGCAATTGCTGGTGATACCTCACAAGACTTAAAGACTGGTTATATCTTAGGTGCGACGCCAAAGAAACAACAGATTGGTGAGCTTATTGGCGTCTTTGCATCCGCTCTCGCCATTGGTGGCGTATTATACCTGCTGCATATTGCATGGGGATATGGATCTACACAGCTTCCAGCACCTCAGGCAACCTTGATGAAGATGATTGTAGAAGGCGTTATGGACGGCAATCTTCCTTGGACTTTGGTAGGAATCGGAGCGTTTATTGCAATAGTAGTAGAAATTTTGGGAATCCCAGTGCTTCCTTTTGCCATTGGTTTATATCTCCCAATCCACCTCAGTACACCGATGATGGTCGGCGGTCTTGTAAAATGGATTGTGGACAAGAAAAGTACCTCTGAAAAAGAGAAAAAAGACACAGATGCAAACGGTGTTTTATATTCTTCCGGCCTGATTGCTGGAGAAGGGCTTGTTGGTATCTTCCTGGCATTCCTGGCAATTATTCCTGTCCGCGATACAAATGTTGGAAATATTATTGGAGAATTCCTCCCAGAGATGTTTCCTGCACTTGCAGACGCCAATGTCGGTAATATTATAGGCTTGGCTGCGTTCGCACTGCTGACGTTTTCTCTGTGGAAATTCTGTTATCGTAAGACCAAAAAATGATAAGTAATAAAGGAGAATTTGTGGGCAGAAAAAAGAAAAATTTTATGGATTTTATTCCGGTCTGTAATCCCTTATATACTTGGGATGCAGATAAGAAAGGCAAAGTTACCGTCCATGTGGTCAACAAAGGATTTTACAACTGGATTGCACAGAAAATCTTCAAGCGGCCACGTGTCAGCCATATAGCACTGGATGAATATGGAAGCTATGTTTGGCAGCAGATGGACGGAAAACGCTGTGTATATGAGATTTCAAAACTTGTATCTGCACAATTTGGTGAAGAAGCCGACTCAGTAGTTCCACGGCTTGTAAAATATATTCAGATTTTATATCAAAATCAATTTATTGGATATGTGAAAAAATAACAAGCTGCCGCCTTGCGCTCTTTCTCGTAAAGGCGGCAGTTTTATTTATATCATAGGAAATGCAAAGCCGTTTCCTACAGCGATATCTGTAACACAGACCTAGAAGTTCATCAAAAGGAAAAGGTGAGAACGAATGATAAAAAAAATAAAACACAAACGAATTTGGGCAGCCTCCGCGATAATGCTGCTGGCAATCTGCTGTCCGCTGCTGGCATATGCCGCAGAGGAGGCAGAAGAATATGTTCCAGCTATGTATGCCTCCTTCTGGGCGCTGGTACCGCCAATTGTGGCCATTTTACTGGCTTTAATCACAAAGGAAGTATATAGCTCCCTATTTGTCGGTATTTTAATTGGAGGATTATTCTATTCTGGTTTTACCTTTGAAAAAACCATCACACATGTATTTCAGGATGGAATTATCGGCGTATTATCTGACAGTTACAATGTTGGCATTTTGGTTTTCTTAGTAATTCTGGGAATTATGGTATGTATGATGAATCAAGCGGGAGGTTCCGCAGCATTTGGACGCTGGGCAAGTGTACATATTAAGAGCCGTGTCGGGGCGCAGCTTGCCACCATTCTGCTTGGCGTACTGATTTTTATAGATGACTATTTTAATTGTCTGACTGTGGGAAGTGTAATGCGTCCAGTAACAGACAAGCACAATGTATCTCGTGCAAAACTCTCTTATCTAATTGACGCCACGGCAGCACCTGTCTGCATTATTGCCCCGATCTCCTCCTGGGCGGCGGCTGTCACTGGTTTTGTTGAGGGGGAAGATGGACTTTCTATTTTTATTCGTGCCATTCCCTATAATTTCTACGCACTCTTAACAATTGTGATGATGGTAGGAATGCTGCTTTTAAAAGTTGAATATGGCCCTATGAAACTTCATGAAGACAATGCCATAAAAGGTGATTTGTTTACCACCCCCGACAGGCCATATGCAAATGCGAAAGAAGAAACAGGAAATACCAAAGGTTCTGTCATTGATTTGATTTTCCCAATCATTGTACTGATTGTCAGTTGTGTGATCGGCATGTTGTATACAGGAAAATTCTTTAGTGGTGAAAGTTTTGTGACCGCATTTTCACAGAGTGACGCCTCTGTAGGACTGGTACTCGGCAGCTTCTTTGCATTCGTGATCACAATTATATTTTATGCTGTGCGCAAGGTCTTAAAATTTGGAGAATCTATGGCCTGCATCCCAGAAGGTTTTAAAGCAATGGTGCCAGCGATTTTAATTCTCACTCTTGCCTGGACACTGAAAGCAATGACAGACAGTCTTGGCGCCGCTGATTTCGTGGCTGGCGCAATGGAATCCAGCGCTCGCGGCCTGGTCAATTTCCTTCCTGCAATTATCTTTCTGGTTGGATGTTTTCTTGCCTTTGCAACAGGAACTTCCTGGGGAACCTTTGGCATCTTGATTCCTATTGTAGTTGCCGTGTTTGCCGGAAGCAATGAGAATATGATGATTATTTCCATCTCCGCTTGTATGGCAGGCGCTGTATGCGGCGACCACTGTTCTCCTATTTCAGACACTACGATCATGGCATCTGCCGGAGCACAGTGTAACCATGTAAACCATGTTTCTACACAGCTCCCCTATGCGATCACCGTAGCGGTAGTATCTTTTATAACTTACATCATTGCGGGATTTGTACAGACTGCATGGATTGCCCTTCCATTGGGAATTGTATTGATGCTTGCAGTACTGTTTACCATAAAAATACTGAATGGCTCAAAAACAATATAATCTACATTAAGAACCATTAAGAGAATAATTCTAAAACATACAAAATAGCAATCGTATTTCAACAGCAGTGCAGCATAGTCTGCACTGTTTTTTTAGCGGAAAATCCTGCTTTACAGTATTTTCTGTTCATGTATATTTGAATACAACAAAATTGCTTTTAAATTTAAATGAATAAATTGTATGAATTTTCTGATTTTGTCGAATTATGGAATGATTTGTCGATTTTATTTACTTGTATTTCTCCTCTTTTTCGACTTATAATGACTATAACATCAAAAAATTGAAAAGGGGGAATTTTATATTATGAGCAAGGGGAAAAAACGATTCTTGACCACTGCAGGAATTATTCTGCTGCTCGCGCTCACTGTGCTAATCTGTTATTTTATTTTTTCCAGAAAAGACAATCCGAATCTGCTATATGACGACAATGCCACGGTCGGCGTCATGCCAGGAATCGACGTTGACGAGCGCAGAAAACAGCTTCAGGAAGTTTTAGACCGCAGCATGATTGCATTTTCCATCAATACTTCCCCTGTTTTCCTCAATGGAACCGCCAAGGGCAACCTGTTGATTGAAAATCCAGGCAACAATGCCAAACTCCTGAAAGTCAGCATTAAAATTGATGACACAGAAGAAGAAGTCTATGCCTCAAATTACTTAAAACCAGGGACATATATCGAATCTGTGGCGTTAGACAAAGTATTAGAAAAAGGGACATATAACGCCACCGCCTACTTTTTGGCATACGATGAGACAGATGGCGAGTACATCGGCCAAACCGGTGCACAGATTACCATCACCGTACAGAACTAAGCCATACCAACGCCAACTCCATACTATAACAGATCAGGCAGGAGGTATAAGTATGAAGAAAAAAATTTTATTTTTGCAACTCGTTTTGATAGCATCCCTGCTCTTTTCCACAGTCTCTTATGCTGCCGATGTCAATTCTAACAGAGACATCCCAGTTGGTGGCTCCGGTCAGATTGAGATGGTGGGAACGATCGAGCCGACCATTCTCTCTGTTACTATGCCGACTTTTGTTCCTTTTAATATCAGCAGCAGCCTTTCTACCCAAAACAAAGTTATTTCCCCGAGAATTCGGATGAAGAACAATTCCAATATTCCGGTACGGGTAGACGTATCCTATACCAAAGTTGACTTAGGAAAACTGAACAACGTAGCATGGAGCAATACTGGCACAGTCAACGATAACCAGATTGCCATTGGCTTAAAGCAGGAGGAGACAAAAGACGAAATGCCAACCAGTTTATCACAGGCAAGATGGCTGAAGGCAAATCAAACTCAGGATATGAATGTTCTTATCCTGAACGCAAACCAGGAAGGCGCATTGTATGTTGTCGGCACTCTGGGACAGAATGTCACCGACAACGGAACATTTAATGTAACGCCGACCTTTGTAGTGAGCAAAACATCTGCTACAGAATAGAAACTGACAATCTACATGGCAAAAACATATCTGTTATAGTATATTCTCGATTATAGTTCATCCATCGCCGGCATTATCGAAACTTCGTACTTACAAAGGGTACAATGCTGACGATAGGATGAACACTATTGTATATGAAACTATTGACGCATTGACATTTCCACTATGGGGGATTCCATTATGACAATCTATTATCTGACTATCTCCATATCTGCTGGATTGGGCTATTCCCTTGCAATACGCAAAGAAAGCAGCCGAAATACTGCCATTTATCTGACAGTATCCATGCTGCTCCTGCTCTTTATCACTTCCTGCCGTTATGCAATCGGCTTTGATTATTTTTCTTACCGTAATATCTACGAAATGATCAATGGATGGTCTTTTGGTGATATCCTCCATACATACTATGGAGAACCGCTTTTTTTCCTGGCCTGTAAAGTAATTGGTATGACTGGCTGCCCTTATCAGATTTTCCTTCTGATTGTCAATATTTTCCTGCTAACAGTGGCCATGTATTTTATGGGCCGTTATTCCAAAATTCCCTGGCTCAGCATTTACCTTTACATCACCCTGCAGTTTCTTTCCTACAATATGAACTTAATTCGCCAATCGATCGCCACGGCATTTTTCCTCCTCGCCTATCCCTATTTAAAAAACAGAAAAATCTTGCCCTATACAATATTGGTCTTAATTGGCGGACTGTTCCATAATTCGCTGCTGTTTTTATACCCTCTCTATTTTCTGCTGCCCATAAAACAGTCCAAACATTCCCTGTTGTCTCTGGCCGCACTCACAACCCTTGTATATATTTTCTTCGACCCTTTATTTGAGCTTTTGGAACCCCTTCTTCCAACAAAATATACCAAATACCAGGGAGGGTTCTTTTGGCAGGCAAACGGATTTTACTATGTGCTGTTTCCTGGCTTGTACTGTCTGCTCATCTATTTGTTCCGCAAGAGGATAGCGGATTCCATGCTCCGCACTGTCTGCTTAAATAGCGCCATTTACCACTTTATTATCAGCCTGTTTATCACAAAACACTTCATCCTTGAGCGTTTTGCCATCTATCCCTTTGTCTTTGCCCTGATTGCTATCCCAGAAATCATCTCCTCCTACCAGAAAAAAAGAACCGGCAGCAAGCCTGTTCTGACTTACCACCGCGTCCTGTTCCTATTCTTGATTTTCGGCGGCGCATATTTTGCTTTTGCCGCGTTCTGCGGCTTCCATCATGTTTATCCCTATGTAGGATTGTGGGATAAAAGTATCTCTGCGCCTAATTAGCCATGTGCCTCATTTACTTATTAATTATCGTGCCAAAAGACATTTATCGTAATACAAATAGGGTGCCTTGGGTATACCTTGTGACTCGCCAAATGGCCTCATGGGGTGCCCTGGATATTTTATATCCTTTTTTTCTCAAACAACAGCATACCTGCAATTGCCGCCGCTGCTGACACCACTACAGTGACAAGAACCGCTTGCCCATAATCCCCAATCACTGTACTCTGCTGCAACAACCCCTGTGCTCCTAACAGCTTAACTGGAAGATAATCCTGCACGTTTGGAAATATTGTGACAACATAGGACAACAGCACAATTGCGCCTGTACCTGCCAGCACTCCTGATGTCTCAGAAAACACTGTTGAAAAAAATACTAACAATAGCAGTACCCAGATACCAAACAACCAGAACAATGCCGCTGCTGGCAGAATATTAGATGTACTTCCATTATCCCAATAATAACTGTTATAGAACCAGGTAATGAGAAACGAAAGCCAAAAACATATGGTCCAGATGAAAAGAGCCATCCACGTTTTTACCAGATATACATTCCGCCTTGGGTATCCCTTAGTTAAAACTAAGACTAGCGTTCCCCTCTGATATTCCTGTGTAAACATGCTGCCAAATAGTAAAACCACTACAATCAACGCCATTGGCATATTTTTATAGAACTGTGTCCAACTTGTCGTGGCATCCACTGTCACTGTTGTCACCTGCAGACCCGTATCTTGCAAACTATCGGCCATAGTCTCCATCAGCCAAGGAGTTAGTTTGGCAATTGCCGGATTCATAATCCCAAACAATGCAAAGATCAGCAAGACAATTATAAACTTTCCACTGCGCAAAAGCTCCATCCATTCCTTTTTCCAGAAAGCAATAAAAGTACTCATTTCCCAACCACCTCCAAAAACAATGATTCCAAAGTAAGTCCGCTTTTTTCTATCTTAGTAAATTTAATCTGTTCTCTCAGAAGCCAGGCAAGCACCGCTTCCATTGACTGCCCCTTGCCCTGTGCATAGAGCACGCCTCTTCTACCTTGACGTGTACCGCCTGGAAAATGTTCCATCAATTTTTCAAGCTTCTCTTCTTGTTCCAACTCCAGCTCAAAGCCAGTTTCCCCACAACTTTTTTTCAAGTCCTCCATACTGCCCTGACGTAAGATTTTTCCCTGGTGCAAAAATGCAAATCTCTCACAGATACGCTCTACATCAGACAGAATATGGGTAGAAAAGAGTACCGTTGTCTCTTCCCTTGCCGACACTAAAATATCCAAAATCTCTTTTCTTCCCACTGGATCTAAGGCAGAAGTCGGCTCATCGCAGATTAAAAGCCGCGGACGGCTGAGCAATGCCTGGGCTATCCCAAGCCGCTGTTTCATGCCTCTGGAAAACCCTTTGATGCGATGTTTCTCTCCATCTAAACCGACCAGTCTCAACATTTCTTCTGTGCGCATCTTACAATCATTCGCTTCCATACCTGTAATCGCTCCACAGAAGTGCAAGTATTCTGTAGGATTCATATAGGAATAAAATTCTGGCACATCTGGAAGATACCCAATAAAGCGATTTGTGCGATTGTTTGTAAAAGAAACCTTCTCACCATCTACAAATATTTCTCCGTGATCTGCTGACAATAATCCAAGAACTAACTTCATAGTTGTTGTTTTCCCTGCGCCGTTTTGTCCTACAAATCCATAAATTGTATGCTTTGGCACTGTAAAATCCAGATCACGCAGCACTTCTTTATCGCCAAACCGTTTGCCGACATGAGAAATTTTTAACATATCCATAGGTCTCATCCTTTCTGTCTCTTGTACTGTTATGATTCCTCTTTTCCCAACAGAAAATATAAAATAGGTCCGATAAACTGCATTCCTACCAAAGTGACAATCACCCATACCGTTCTATTTCCATAGCGGTAATTGGAATGTGTAAAAATATGGCGCAGTGTGTATGCCAATAATGCAAATTCCAGAATAATAATTGGTATCAGCAGTGGTAAAATTTCTTGGATCTCACTCATGATCATTTCCTCCTTTATTTTGAGATAGAGATTTTTTTAGAATCTGAAATTCTGAATTGTCTTTCAGTCCTGCAAGTAATGGATGATCCAGTGATTTTATAAAACTTTCAGTTACTGTTTTACGATTTCTTGGTGGTGCTGCCCCTAGATCCAACTGCTCAATCCATTCCTCCAAACAATCGAAATACGCATCCCCATGAAGCTTAAATTGTTCCTGCCACAACATACTCTCTACCGTTGTCACATATTTTTTTAAAGATACAAGTCCCTCTTCCATCTTT
The DNA here is from genome assembly GCA_910575005.1 of Lachnospiraceae bacterium. GTDB lineage: Bacteria > Bacillota > Clostridia > Lachnospirales > Lachnospiraceae > Petralouisia. The sequence goes on from CAJTCL010000014.1 coordinate 88,947, forward strand.
CCATGAAAGACAAATACCAATGCCGATTGATAGTAAAATTGTGCTGTTATATTAGGATTAAGTTTCTCTAGTTTATAGATTTCCAACAATCCTTCCACACGCTTTATGGTCTCTTGACAACTTGGCAAATTTTTGATCTCCAGCGAGAGATAATGTATTGCACCGCCAATCAATGACAACAAATGCATATACATCATAATTTGTGTACAGCTTCTAGCCTTCTTACTATCCCCTAACATCTCATATGCCTGTATCAGAATCAGATCATTTTGATTGGACATTCGCATCGGATCCACTACATTTTCCAATGTCTCCACTACTTCTGCCGCCTTGCCCATCTGAAGCTGAACCATCGTCTTTATAGAAATGGCATCATTACAGATATTTACCATGCTGCAATTTTGAATAATATGCTCACAAAGTTTCTCAATCTCCTTTAATGCACTCTGCTGTTTTTCCTGCTCCTTAGGTATCATATGATGATTGAACCACAGTACACAAATCTGCAGCAAAAAAGGATAACACGAATAATAATTATGCACTTTTTCTCTGCATTTTTGCATTACCTCATCCCAAGAGCAGTTGGCAAACGCAAGCGCCAATTCCTGATAAATTTTCTGGATCTGCTCTTTGCTAAGCTGTGGCTCATAGCCTATAAGGGTATCAATTGTCACATCAAAAAACACTGCCAATCGAGGCAACAACAGAATATCTGGCATACTTTGCTGATTCTCCCATTTAGAAACAGAAGCTTTGGTAATTCCCAAAAAATCAGCGAGCTGCTCCTGGGTAACATTCTTTTCATGCCGCAGTCTGATCAGATTTCCTGCCAAATTCACTTGATTCATAAATTCCCTCCTTATCCTGTTGTCTCAAGTATATGTATTTCTGGCCGGATAAGCAAGCGATTGCTTCGATACTTTATGAAGAAAAATCAACTGCCAGGAAACTTTAATTTTCTGTAATTAAAATTCGCGGTTCCACCTTTTTCATGCGGATAGAAAGAATCCAGGAAAACAAGAAAAATGAAAACGCCATCACAAACACAGGAAAAATAATAGATAATAATGTGATTTCCATCTCCACATGACTGACCCCCACCAGTGACAGTACGGATGTAATACAAAAATGGTTCAAACAAATTCCAAATATAATTCCAATCAAACTTCCCACCACAGAGACCAGTAAAAAACGCAGTGCAAACTGCAGGCGAAGTTGACGGGAAGTAAAACCGATCGCCTTATATATCCCATAATCCTGTTGTTCCTTGGCAAATACTTTGCTACAGACAAGAAAGATTACTATCAAAACAAAAATTATGGCAAGAACATAGGCCAATGCTGTAATAGCTCTAACTGCTGCCGCTGAGGAAGCAGCCCCAGGATACCCCTCTCCAGTTATACTTACTTGAATTTTTTCCCCATATTCCTGATTTAACATCTCTGCTATCCGCTCTGTATCATCTCCCTTGGCAAGACCATACATCTGCGCAACAGCCAATTCTTCTGGAAGCTCATTTAACTCTCTAAGACGCAGATAGCCCTTCTGTGAAAGCGCAAAATTAATCCCCATATCACTTGCAGACTGATAAATACCACTAACCAGAAATTCTGCACGGTCTTCCTGAAAAGATACTTCCACAGTATCGCCGATGTCCAGGCCCAAATCTTTTGCCACAAATTCTGTAATCAAAATTTCGTTGTCATATCGACAAGTTCTTCCCTCCAAAATCATATAATATTCTTCTGGATTGTCAATAATACGGCAATAGCATCGGCATCCATCTAACAGCAGATACATACCAAAAAGCTCAAATTTTCGTTCAATTTTGGCAAATTCCTCGATCTTGTGTTCTGCTTTTTGTCGAATGTCTGGATCATTATAGTAAATTTCCAGATCTTGCTCTGTTACCTCAAACATCTGGGCAAACCCTTCGCCATCTTCTCCCATAACCGCACTGGCATTCCCCATAACAATCAGAAAAAATACCAGAAGCGCTGTGACAATCCCTGCCACCACATACTGCTTTCCTCCTGCAGTCATCTGCCGAAAAGCCAACCAAAAGGATAATCCCCTATTTTTAATTGGCAGTTCCAGGGGATTGGAAAAATACACACTCTCCCGCCCCTGACAGATCGCACGAACTGGAGTAACCTTTCTTAATCCTCTCAATTTTAAATTTACAAACAGTAAAATAATCGCCAAAATGATAAATTCTGCTATCAGACAAATGTTCAATGGCATTCGGCCAGAAATACGAATCCCAATTACTGGAATCACAATGCGGTTTATCAGATTGACCACTGGAATACTGAGTGGAATCCCAAGCAAAGCCCCCACTGCACTTCCCAACAGATACTGCAGCGTGAGAATCCATCTCAATTTACCTTGGGTAAAACCAACCGCTTTTAAAATTCCTAAATTGACATATTCCATCTCCATACTGCTGCTAATGTTATGACTCATAATAATCAAAGTAATCAATAACAAAAGTATAATAAACAACAGTAAAATACCACTAAAAATATTCGTCAGGATCAACATATATCCCACTGCCTGCGTGGTGCCCATTCCCACCCAGGTATAACCTAATATTCCAGTTTCTAAATTCAGTTCACGACTAAACTCCATATAACTCTGTTTACTGTTCTGATTTTGAAATATGTTAAGAAGCGTTCCGGCTGTTAGTTCTGTATTCTCCCCCTGTTTCGCCTGCTCTCTGAGTGTATTTAATTCCTCTTGCTGCATAAGTATTGTTTTTACTCCCATCGTTGAACTCCCCATAAAAGGATCCTCAAAAAAATATTTTATGGTATATTCCAACTGGCCTCTCTGAGACTTAATTCTTACTTTATCGCCAATTTTATAATCATAAAGAGTCGTATAGCTGATGGGCACTGCCACCTCTTTCTGTTTAAGCTTCTGTGGCTGTTTTTCATAACCTGTTCCCGACCGATCATAAATCTGAAAATCAAAAATTCCTTCACTCTCTAAAATCACTTTATTGACAGATTCCTTTGCATCACTTTGCTCAACATTCCCATAAACCACCTGTGTCTGTTCTACTTTCTCAACATGCTTATTTGCCTTTGTATCTTGAATTAGATGTTCCATTTTATCTGGTTCCTGATCATAGAGTGCTGCTAAAAGTGTGCCAAATCCAGCTCGTTCTAAGGCTTCCCACTCACTTTTTTCTGAATTGATGCTGACGGTCAGCACAGAAGTCAATGACACAGATACCATCAACATCAAAATAAGAATACTAAAAAAACTTCCCTTTTGATAACGGATATTCGCCCGCAATACTGTTACAATTTCCATTCCAGACCTCCTACCATTCCATAGCGGAAAGCCAGGCATTGATTTGTACTTCCCGATTTCTTGCTTCTTGCGGCTCAAATTTAGACATAGTCATTTCTCCACTAATTCTGCCATCATCCAAATACAGTAACCTATCTGCGCGGGCTGCTGCATGGATATCATGTGTGACCATCAAGACACTCTGTTTTTGTTGATTGAGTTTTGTCAAAAGATTGAGCACTTCCTCTGTATTCTTACGATTCAATGCCCCTGTTGGTTCATCTGCAAATATAATCCCTGGCTCACTGATTACAGCTCTTGCAATTGCGGCGCGCTGTGCCTCACCCCCAGACACCTGGGAAGGAAGGCGGTCCTTTGCATCTGCAATATTCATCAATTCCAACAACTCCAAGGCACGCAGCTTTACATTCTCTGCCTTCTCCTTCTTTTTTCTTTTTCCAGAGGCAAATCTATTTCCCCGCGCCAAATACCCAGGCACAACTATATTTTCCATCAGTGTAAGGTGGCTGACCAGATGGGACTGTTGAAATACAAAACCAAACTCTACTGCCCGAAGCGCTGCCATTTCCCGTTCTGAGTAATGACTAAACTCCTGTTGACGATAATATACTGCTCCACTGGTAATACTGTCCATTCCACTGAGACAATACAACAACGTAGATTTACCAGAACCAGAAGCTCCCATAATCACTGTAAAATCTTTCTCATAAATCTCCAATGTCACATGATCCAGCACATGGTTCTGCCCGCCATTGTTGGCAAAACTCTTACATAGATTTTTTGACGACAAAATGATCTCTCTCATGTACTCTTCCTCCTTTTTTATCAGATTAACAGAAAAAATATTAAGAAGTCTTTAAGAAATGTATTTTATTTATTGACGCACAATCAATACTATGTTTTAATTAAGCCAAGTGCTGACAAAACTCGTCCTTAAACATCAAAACGAATGAAACCATATAATATATGGTAAGAGAGAATAACCTATATTCTTGTATTGGAACTATACGAAAGGAATTTATTTATGATAACTTACAATAATCTCTACAATAATAATAACATGAAAGAAATTGATTCTTTAGGATGTGTAAAAGTATTTGAGCACCACCGCGATTTAAGTGTCAATCCTTCTACAGCTATGGCTGCTTATTATGCTTCTGAAATGAATGTACGCAAACGCCAGGTACTCATTGAATTAAATGGAAATGCTTTTACAGTACAAGCTGGCGCTATGCAGTGGATGGCTGGAGGGATAAGAATGACATCGGGCATCAAAGGAGTTGGTGACTTTTTAGGAAAAACACTCGCTTCCAAAGTAACAAAAGAAACTGCCGCAAAACCTGAATATACTGGTAATGGTCTAGTTATGCTTGAGCCTACATATAAACACATTTTATTAGAAGATGTTTCTGACTGGGGCAGTCTTGTCCTTGAAGATGGCCTGTTTTTAGCTTGCGATTCTAGTATAACGCAAAAAGTTGTTGCAAGAACATCATTTTCATCTGCTGTCGCTGGAAAAGAGGGATTATTTAACTTATGTCTTACAGGAAAAGGCATTGCTGTTTTAGAAAGCCCTGTTCCAAGAGATGAATTAATTGAATTTGATTTAAAAGAGGATGAATTAAAAATTGATGGAAATATGGCAATTGCATGGTCTAATTCCTTAAAATTTACTGTAGAACGCTCCTCAAAATCACTGGTTGGTTCCGCCATATCTGGAGAAGGTTTGGTAAATGTATATAGAGGTACTGGTAAAGTTCTAATGGCACCAACCGAATAACTAATTTTTGAAGTACAAATCTAATCGTAGTTATAGGATTTTTCTAAAGATGATGGTCATATTGTGTCAGCTTTCTGGACAGCTAGTCAATTGTTAATCTTTTAGGAACTGACTAGCTGTTATCTTTTAAAATGGAAATTTGGGGGAAATACATTTCATTTACCTTATAAAATCAAGATTTTGATATTTTGTTGCTAATTTGTTGCTAACCCTCAAACACGTAAGCCTATTTTTATGGCGCATAATTAAATATACATACAATATAAATTCCTTCTAAATGAACCGACCTCTCAATCGTTAGATATTTAGTTCTAACTTTTGAGGGCGATTCTTCTATTTGTGGGGCTTTTTTATATAAAAAACCTTTTTAACATTTATTTCCACCTCTGACATATTACAAACTTTTATCAGATCATCCCCAGAAGTGACTTCCACATCTTCTTTTGGGCTGTAATCTCTCCATCTAAATTTTTATATCGAAGGACATTTTTCTGGTAAGCATTTACTGCGGCTGTAAATTTGGGTCCTGCAATACCATCCACCACACCACAATTATATTGGAGAATATTCAAACGCTTCTGCAGCGGGACAACTACGGAATGTCTGTGGTTTTTTGCTGCTGATATGGTAACAGTATTTCGGATGGTTTCATCCCCCGCAAGGCCGTCTGCTTTAGAACCTGTGGCATTCTGAATGTCTTTGATAAACTGTTTCTGTGTATAAGCTAAGCTTGCTGCTTCTACCTTCCCTCCAGAATAGATCACCTTCCCACTCTCGTCATAGACGTTCTGTCCTGGCTGACAGTCCGCAATTGCAAACTCCCTGTTGTGGTAGGCTCCTGTCTGCTTCTGACAGATGCCATTTTTCCAGCCTGTTCCGACACGATACCATACTGCTTTTTCCTTATCCTCTGATACTTGATTGGGCTTTGTATGTTCCTGCTGCATGGATGCCTGTCCAATCTGTCTTTTAAAGTCTTCCCACAACTCAGGCTTGTCCATCATCTTTCTGGGACAGTACTTTCCCTTAGCGTCAAAATGACGGATTACTCTTTCTGCTGGGATCCCAGTAGTCTGGATTAAGTACTTAACCAGCTCCACGGCGTTTTTGCGGGCTTTTGTATAGTCTCCATCCTCATTCACACAGATTTCAATATTGATCGTATTGCGGTTTGTGGCATCCTGAACGGAATGTTCCCCTCCATACTCTCTGCCCACGGAAAATGTGCCATCTCTATGATCTGCCGTTTGGTATATACCATCAGAACCCGCATAGTAGTGTACGGAAGTGCTTAGGTGTCCTGCTGCCTGCGCTTGTGCATGTCTGCCAGCATCAGCCCCTTTGGAAAAATTATCTGTTTCATGAATTACGATATATTTCGGGCTGTTTTGTCCGGCATATGTATTGCTTTTTGATACAAAGTCTGTATTAATCTTCATATTTTTATCTCTCACCTTCTAACGAAATCTATATGATTTTTGATATGTTTCTTACAGTTGCTTCACTTCCGGCAACCCTGCAAAGGAAGTCAATAGGGATGCCACGCCCGCAAGTGCCGCTGTACCAAGCACCACCCTCCAATCCACTGCTGCAATCGTCGCCGATGCCGGCAGCATAGCCACCGCTGCCTGGGCTGTTGTTTTGACTGCTCGAACTCCTGCCGCTTTTAACCAACTCTTTGTCTTTTCACTCATATATTGATTCCTCTCTTTCCTTTGGCTCTTCTGACATTTCCAGAAGTGTGTTGTATAGTTTTGTCGCAACATCATTTCCTCCCAGTTTGTGGTAAGATTCATATACTTTTTTCATGGATTCTTTTGCATAGATGGGACAGTATTCCCTGTCCTGATATTTGTTGTAATTGTGTACAATACTTTCCCGCAGAAGACTCTTTACCCCTTCTGCTATTGCTGTGCTTTTCCTCTGCTCTTCTTTTAGACGCTTTCCCACATCCCTGTATAAACATCCAAGAATAGTGGCCACAACTGCAAACATCCATTCCATCCAATTCTGTTGAATAAATTGTAAAACTGGCACAATATCACCTGCTTTCTATTTTGATTTATGGTATAGAAAAAGCCAGACAACAAATGCCCAGCTTTTACTAGATTATTTCCAGATAGACACGTTTATCATGCCCATTTCCCTTCCTTTGGTCATACTTATGCGGTACGTTTCCACATGTAGCAAGTAATATAGGGCGGCAGGTTGTTATGCCCAACACCACTTCCAGTACTGCCAGTAGTTGAGGCTGGGATAGTTACTGTATGGCTGTGATCTCCATTTTCCAATAAAAATCCGCTCACTGTATTATCACCGCCTTTCACTATCCTATTTTTAGAGGAAGTTCCAGAAGCGATATCTTGATTTGAATGTCCACTATGTGTATGTTTTCCATTGGTACTTGTAGTCACAGTTTGTGCCTTTACAGAGTGCGTATGGGACGGCATTTCTGCAGTGGTTATAACATGTGTCTTTTCTCCACCAACTTTTTCCACTGAATTAAATTCCGTCTCCGATTCATTCACACTTACCAAAGCCCTACCATTTCCCCAACGTACCCATGTACCTCCAAACAACGTTCCTGGATTTGTTGAATTGACACTCATGTAAATGGAACCAACTGGATATATTTTATCTATAGTCAAAATATCTTTTCCATTTAATGTAAACCTTCCAGTTCCCGTGGCAGATGTCACAAAATTTATATATGACCCCTTAATCTCTAAATGGTCGTCTGTTGGTTCTGATATATGAACATAATCGCCGTCTCCAAAATTGAGTGTGTTTCCGTAATTACCAGAACCTTTCAGTCTTAGATTGCCAGTGATGGTCCCGCCAGATAATGGTAAATAAGTGTCTGTAATCAAAGTCCAATTACTCCATGTGCCACCCCAGCTATCTCTGATATAAATACAATTTTTCTCATATATATGAGGCGGCAAATAGAGCTGTGTATTCATAACATGTAATAACACGCCTTGATGTGAATCTTTCGGGAAATTACTCAACATATAAGTTTCTAACCCATATATTCCATACCGTGTAACCGTGTTTGCATCGAATGCATCTAATATATCAAAATAAGGAAGCGCCCCAATATTCTCCGCTGTAAGGTTGACATTCCCTGTCCGGTAAGCGCTTTCCGCATTTCCTTTTACCCTCACTGCCGCTGGAATGGTGGGCTTATCTGTCAAATCGGTATACTTACCACTAAAAGCAACGGTTTTTAGATCTGCAAACCATTTCATAATCTTACCGAAAATCACAGACAATCTTTCTCCACTGCCGATATTCACCCTGCCAGATGCCTGTGTAAAAGTTGGTGTCTGATTATTGGTTGATACATTTGGCACATTTCCAAGACCGATGTTTTCTGCTGTCAGATTTACGTCCCCTGTCCGGTAAGCACCCTCCGCATTTCCTTTTACCCTCACTGCTGCTGGAATGGTGGGCTTATCTGTCAAATCCGTATATTTGCCACTAAAAGCAACGGTTTTTAGATCTGCAAACCATTTCATAATCTTACCGAAAATCACAGACAATCTTTCTCCACTGCCGATATTCACCCTGCCAGATGCCTGTGTAAAAGTTGGTGTCTGATTATTGGTTGATACATTTGGCACATTTCCAAGACCGATGTTTTCTGCTGTCAGATTTACGTCCCCTGTCCGGTAAGCACCCTCCGCATTTCCTTTTACCCTCACTGCTGCTGGAATTTTCGCCTCTACTTGTTTTAAGTCCTGGTCTAATGCGTAAAGCCCTTCTGCCAATGCTACATTTAACTCCACCTCACTGCTTATTGCTAAAACAAATCTTAACCTCTTCTGCTTTACGATTGTAGAAGATTCAGGATCAATATACTCTGCATCTGCCCCTGCATTGTCGTAATAGCACAGTTTTCCATTTCCAACAATTCCAATCTCCCTGAAATAAAACGTCTGTTGTACCGACTTGGAATCAAAATCACATTCCACAATGACCTCAGATTCCTTTCTTTTGATACTGGTAATCGAAAGGCGCATGACCTCGTGTTCCAGGCTTGTTTTATTGGAAAACGAACCTCTAAATTCTCCATCCCCTAACACAACTTCTGTAAATTGGAATACTTCCCCAAGCTCTGCTTTTGCCAGCTCATTCCTTCCATTAATTGTTAATATTAATCCTCCAAAACTCATAGAACCACCTGCCTTACTTCTAATATTTCTGTGTCATGCCACAATGCACCTGTATAGATGTTTCCTGTCATAAAATTTTCATAGATAATATCATAAGATATATGTGCTGGCAGAACCCTGTTTAAATAACTGACCAGTTGCTGGTGCGCAGCATCGGTGAGCCCTGCTGTTAAAATACAGATTTCCAGACCTTCCTCCATAGCGATGGCAGTTACAGAATCTTCTCCATATAAGACGGTTACGAATGCAGCAATCTTACTTGCAGACAATTTTCCATTTCCATAGATATAGGAATAAACCTGCTTACGCCGCTCCTCCAAAGATAATCCTTCTACTGGAAGTTGAAAGAGCTGTTCATAGAACATAAGCTGCACAGCATCCATATTCATTACAAACTGCTTTCCAATCAAGGTCTCTAAATCAGCCGCCATCTGATCAACAGTCCATCCTGCAAACCGATAAATTGCATCCATCTCTTTGATCTGTGGATAAAATCGCGGGCCATAAGATACCATCTCTTCGTACCCTGTCTTCTGTTGATTCTGGAATACGTTCATAGAAAGGACACCTCCCCCAAAACCCCTACATACCCTGCATTTATCTTGACGTTCCCCTCACTGCCATTGATCGTTAATTCCGAAAAATCTTTGATTGCTGTGATATCCGCTAGTATTGCGACAATCTTCACATACTGGACAAACATCTCTTCCTCATTTGGTGTATGTAGTGCCACTTCCTTTAAGTAGCCATTTAATCTCTTTTTTGCCTCCTCTATGGCAGATTCACTGGTATAACCAGCTGATATTTGTGCATGGAAGGAAACATTCAACGTTTGTTCCTTTGCCGCCAGCGCATAAAAATGACACCCGATCGGTGCCTTTCCTTCTCCCAACCCTTGTGAACCTGGGTCTATTTCTTCTTGTATGCGCCCTGTCAGTGCGTCTGACGCAGCTCTTCCATCCGCACTAATTAGTAAGGCGGTCACGGTATGTTCTCCTTTTCCAAGTGGAGTGATCACGGCCCTGCCAATTCCCTCATATTCCTCACACCAGCTTTTATACTGCTGTTTGTTCCCATTTTCCGCCGAAAACGCAACCGCATCCTGGTAACGCTGCCGTAAACTCTCATCACTTTCCTTGTCATTTCCTGCTAAATACAGCTCTCCCAGTGTCGCTGCTAATAACCCAGCCGTATTCTTCATAGGAATTAGCATCTGGCCTGGCTGTATATCATTTGTCTCACTTCCAGGCTTTTCCGCTTGCAGGTAATATCCATTGTCATAAGAAACCAAAGTAAAGTAATGCCCATCTGCCAGAAACCGTTCTCCCACCATTGCGGATGCCTCCACCCCTTGGAATATCCCTTCATAAAAAGAAGGAGTGGCCTGCTTACGGTATATCTGCCTCTGTGCCGCTTTCTCTTCTAGTACCTCCCCTGTACAGGTTTCATCCGAAAACATCTGAAATGCCATTCGTAAATCCTCATAAAATTTGGCCACTCTTAAAATGTGCCCTGTACAGGCATCCATATAGATACTTCCCTGCCTGGTATCTACCCCAAGTGACTGCCCCATCTGCTTTGCCTGTTCCATCAGATATTCTTCTGTGTATTTTTCAAACACTAGACCGCCTCCTCCACTGGGATTTCTCCATAAATTGTGTCTGCATCAAATGTAATCCAGACACTGTCCTTCCCTGGATATCCATCTCCAAATATAATTTTTACATTTGTCACTTTTCGTATGCGCCCATCATGAATAAGCGCATCCTCCACCAAAAAAGGGATTTCTGTTTCTATATATTCCTGACTGGCTCTGCCATCCATCAGGTTCTCTTGTATCTCACTCCCGTATTGGCTGTCATAGATCAAGCATTTAAATCTGGGAGTAATTAACGCCTTCTTGATAAACTGCTTTGCTGCTTCCTTCCCATCCACAAAACCGCTAATCCTGCCTTTTTCCCAGTCAACTGCATAGGTTCTTGTAATCTCAGCTCCCCCTTCTTCTACGGTTTCAAAGGGGAATGGTTTATCTATTGACATAGTTATCCTCCTTTTCTGTCGAGCAGATAATAGCTCTTTCCATTTTTAAATGCCAGCAAGTAAACAACTTCCCCCTGTTTCAAAGCATTATGAACTATGACTGGAGTTTGTTCTAGACCTGCCTGTGGAATATCTGCCACAATTCTATAATCCCGGAAACATCCAGGCACAACCAGCGAATTTTCCCCTAATTTCATTTTTGCATCATTTACAAGTGCAACCTGCAAAGGGGAAACATTGGTGACGATCCCTTCTATTATATTAGGCCCTTCCGGGCACATGGACTGAAATAATTGCTTCAGCCCTGTTGGGGTCTGATTTTCCATCCTATCCCGCCTTTCCGATATCATCTGCAAAATTCAATTTTAATGTCATCTTGTGTGAGTTTCTGGAAAACGTATGGGTATCTTCATCAATATAAAACGTCCGCTTGATTCCAAGATGGGGGATTGCCACATACACACACCCGCCGGAAACTGCATCTGTAATTCCGATTCCAGAAACTTTCAGTGTCCTTGCTGGTTTTCCTTTTTCTTCAAATACTGATTGTACCAGTTCTTTCATTTGGGCTTCATTATAAGTATCATCCACAGACTGCACATCCATAAACATACCAATCTTTTCTTCCAAAGCGGTATTGGCCTCCTCATAGACTACTGCATCCTCTTTTGACAGAAGCCTTACCCTGGTTTTGATCCCTGCAATGCTCTTTGTGTACTCATAATCTGTAATGTTAGCTCCCACTTCCAATACCCACTGCATGGCATGTTCCGCCCGTTTTCTCAAATGAACTTTCCCACACTCTGAAGATATGTAGTACCGACAGCCAGTGGCCTTATATGTGGTGCTCAGCGCATCGAGCAGTACATCATAATAGGTTGTTTTTGCCTTTGGAAGCTCTGGTATCACATGGGCTGTGTCCACAACTTCCCCCGCTGTCATCCCTGTCCTGGCCATGCAATCCTGGAAAATCTGAGTCGCAGTCTGATTGGAGTAACAGAAAGAATCCCTGTTATTGGCAAGATAATACAGGTTGTCATATGCAGTAATGGTCATTTTTTTATGATTCCCCTGGGTATGGCTTTCTATGATTCCACGAAACAGTTCTTGTTTTCCAACATACAAAACACACTGGTCCCCTTCCCCGCAATCCACTAAGACACGTTTCTGTTTTGCCCTTTCCTCATCCAGTAAGGTTGCTTTTATGCATCTTGGTGCAGCCCCTTTCCTTCCACTCCAAGTAATACTCTCGAAACATTGCGTCACATCATATCCTACTGTACCTCTTACAATCAAAAATCGTACCATAATGCCTCCTAAACTGCTGGAATCGTAAGCACTTGTCCAGGATAAATCAAGTTTGGATTTCCGCCGATCACTTCCCGATTGGCATCATAAATTACCGTATACAAAGAACCATTCCCGTAGAACTGCTTTGCGATATTCCACAGACAGTCTCCGTTTACTACGGTATAAGACTGTCCTTGTGTGGTATTGTCAGTCCTGCTATCTGCGGAAGATAGATTTGCTTTCCCACTGTCAATGTCAATTTTCAGTATCCTTACCGCAGCTTTACGGTATTCCTTAAGCTTCAGTGTATAATAGATCGTCCCTGGATCCCCGCCCTGCTCATGTACTTGAAAACTTTCAATGGTAACATACATAGATACTTTTGTCTTGCCTGTGATCGAAAACCGAACCGGTTTTCCACTCTCTTTCATACTAAGAATTTTTTTCACTGCTTTTTGTGGGTCTGGGATATGCTTCATTTTACAGCCACGAAAATACTTCTTCGGAAAAAAAGAAGAAAACTGTATCACAGCAGCACTGCTGTCCTGCATAATGGTAACTTCACCTATCCCACAAACCTGCAGACTTTCATTTTTAGATTCATAAGATACGGCAACCTTTTCTGGCAATACCGGAAATTCAAAAAGTTTCTTTTGTTTTAGGTACATCCTGCATTTAGAACTCATACTGCAAATCTCCTTCCTCCATGATTTCCTGCCGAATGATTGACATCAGTGCTTCTTTGACATTTTCAAACATTACCTCCACCACCTGTTCTTTGGAAACTCCTTTGCCAGTTACCTGCAGACTTCCATTTCCATTGATATTCAGATTAATGGTCTTTTCACCGGAAATACTTTCCGTTGATGCTTTTCCTGCCGCCTGCATGGTGTTTATGGGGTTCCATGCCACCTGTCTATTTTCTATCCCCAACATCTGCCCTGCATCCATCCACATACTCTTAGAACGCTCAGAACCATCCATTGGGATGATATATTCCCCGCCTGCCTCTGCTACAATTCCAAGGTGTGGCTGGTCAAAATAGCCGCCCTCTGCATGGAGAGATGCCTTCACGCTTGCTGTCCCTGTGCCGCCACCAGAAAAGTTGATGTTTGCGGTTGGGTTCGCAAGCTTATAATTGGCGGTAATCGTCACATTTGTACTTGTATGAAAACCTGCTGCAAATGCCTTATTAATAGCATCTCCTACCTTGTGATACAAGCTGCTGACTGCTTCCTGGATGGTTCCAATCGTCGCCTGAATTGCAGAAGCAATCCCATTGCCCACTGCTGATGTAACTGATTCATAGGATAAATTGGCAGTACATCCATCAATGGCTTCCTGAACCGCAGAGGTAAGTTTGCTGTCATCGATACTGATGTCTGACACCTGGTACTCTACAGAAACATTTTTCTCCACTGTCTCTGTTTCTTCCATTTCATTTGCTTGCTGCAGTGCACTCTTGTCTTCCTCTCCACGCTCATAGGTAGTATCTACTTTCTGCGTCATATGAACCGATTCCGAGGTTGCTTCATCTGCCTGTTTTTGGGCTTCTTCATGAGCCTCATTAGCTGCTTCCCCAACCCCTGAGGCATCCACCTCCACTTTATCTGCTGGGATATAGATTTTCTGTCCTACCTGAATTTCGTTTGGGTTTTCTATGTTAGGGTTTGTCTCTAGCAATTCATCTATGGTGATACCAACCTGCGCGGCGATGTCTTCTAGGGATTGCCCTGGTGCTGTAACCTCAAATTCGACTGCTACCATTTCATTCTCTAAAGTAATGATTTCTCCTGTTGCATTAATGCCTTCCATAGCCTTTGTAAGCAGCTCCCTCACTCTATCCGCATTAACGGCAAGATTCTGCAATTCAACATCCAAATCCTCAAGCTTTACTGGGTCATTGGTAACATTCTCTGTGGAAGTTGCCACAGCTCTTTCCAATGCCGAGGTCAACTCTTCTGGTACATCAACGGTACCATCTTGAATAGCATCTACTAAAGCTTTGCTCGCCGGATCTGCTACCATCTGTTGAGCAAACACCGCCCAGCCAGCATCCGCATCCCCCGCTGCTGCCCCTATCTGAATGGATTCATTAAATGCCTCTGCCACTGCTTTTGGAACTTTTTGCCCTTCTTTGACATACTCATCAATCATAGATTCCATTGCAGTAGTGTCTGGTTTCATATTTTCATATAATTTAGATAAAGCCTCTTGATCTGCGCCACTGATATTTGTACTATTCTTATATGCGTTCTGTAATTTTCTTTCAAGATTATCATTACTACACTCATCAAAATAATGATTAACTTCTTCCAGAAAGTTGTCTGTTTCTTCTTTAATTCCTTCCCTATTTTGCTTTAATTTTTCTCCATAAGTGTCAGAAAGAGTATCAGCTTCAAACCCCAGACTGTTGGCCAATGAGAATGCCTCTTCATTTCTTGCAACCTGTGCAAACCGCTCCTTATAACCATCCCCTTGACTTTGTGTCAGCCTTCCTGACTCCATCAATCCATTAATCACACTATAGACTTGCTTTGCATCCGCCTCTAATGCCTCGGCCGCTGTTTCCCTCTGTTCCTGCAATGCCTCTATGATGGAAGTAAAAGTCCCTGAGGTCAAGTCTTTCCCTGATAATCTGCCATACTGCTGCGTAATCAAATCCATCTCTGCCTGGGCTTCTGAGGATTTCCATCCAGAAAGAATGCTGTTAATTTTCCCCTGGAGAATATCTATTGCGGCCTGTTCGTCCACATCAATAATGCCATCCTCCAAAGCCATTTCCACTAAGTTTGTGAGCTGTTTCTTTATGGTTTCCACCTCTGCCATATCCTCTGCTGCCCATTTCGATATGCTGTTTGCCAAATTTCCGCCAAAGTTGCTGCCTAACATTGTAGTTACAGAAATTTCTGCTGCATAAGACCTTTCTGAAAGCTCATCCAGGCTTGACTGTGTAAATGTCTCAATATTTGCCAAAAACGTTTCCTTATCTGTTTCATCTAATGCCATGCCAACCCTGGCTTTCCATTCCAATGTGTCGTTAGATGCAAGAGCTTCTTGTGCCTGCTGTAGCAACTGGTCTGCATTTTCAAAATGTCCAAGGGCTGCATTGATATTCACCATCCAGTCCGCCTTTAGGACATGCCCTGCAAAATCCTGTATCTGGCTGTCATCCAGCTCGATATCCCCAAAGTGTGTTTCCAGGCTATCATTGATCTGCATCTGATTATAAGAATGAATGGCAACTCCTATGGCTGTCACTGCCGCTGCCACTGCTGCTGCACCTGCTGCCCAAGGATTGCCAAATATGGTCGTTGCCAGTTTTGACAGAGAACTTCCGATATTGGATGCAAAAGAAACCGTCTTAAAGGCCAGAAATCCAGCCGCCAGACTGCTAAATGCTCCGGCGATCGCTTGCGGATTCTTTAAGATCGTCTCAAACAGCGGTTTCAATGCATTTCCCAGTTTCGCCGCGCCTTCTGCCAAAGCTCCAAACGCATCTGGCACCCAGTCTGTAAGAATTGGGATCACAGTATCTGTAATATACTGTGCCCCGTCTCGCAGCGGTCCCTCCATCTGCTCAAACACCTGAAGCTGCATTTCCTCAAAGGCGCTGTTCATATTTGCCATATCACCGGAAAGGTTATCATTCATGATACCTGCCATGTTTTCTGCCGTGCCGCCTGCATTCCGCAGCTCTTCCTCATAGCCTGAGATCGTGTCCATCCCTTCTGTTAGGATCATGTTCATTGCTTTTATGGAATCTGCAGTAAACGTTGTTCCCAAGGCTGCCGCTTTCTGTGCATCTCCCATTCCATCTGTGGCACTTTCCACATCTGTCAGAATATCTGTCAAATCACGGAAATTTCCTTCGCTATCTTGCACTGCAATGGCCGTCTCCCCGATCTTGATAACTCCCTCATCCATCTTCTGGGTAATATCACGCATCACTGCCGCCAACGCGGTACCTGCCTCAGAACCTTTATACCCTTGGTTTGCCATAGCTTCTAATAAGGATGTGGTTGTCTCTACATCCTGCCCTGCAGCGTGCATATTGGCAGCGCTGTTTCTATATGCCTCACCAAGTGCCTCCGCTGTGGTATTACTATTTGATTGAGCAAAAGCTAACATATCTGCAAAATAAGCTGCCTGGGAAGCCTCCATTCCAAATGCACTTAGATAATCTGTGACCATATCAGATGCCTGCCCAAGCCCCATACCAGAAGCGGCAGCCAGATTCAGTACACCGCCCAATGCAGAAGCGGACTGGTTTGCATCCCATCCAGCAAGGCTCATATATTTCAATGCCTCTGCTGCCTCAGATGCTGAGAATACCGTAGTTGCTCCATACTCACGGGCTGTGGCCTCAAGCTGTTCCATCTCAGCAGCAGACGCCCCAGAGATTGCCTGGACTTCAGACATCATGGAAGTATAACCTTTGCCAAGTTCCACAGCGTCCGATGCAAAATCTTTTATTTTTCCTAAAACCGTTGCCCCTGCTACGACTGCAAATAAGGATTTCAATGCCCCCGCCAGATCAAATGCCTTGCCTCCAGCATCCCCCATCGCCTGTCCTGCGCCTTGTGCTTCCTCTGGGAGATTTCCCAAGACTTCTTCTCCGTTCTCACCTACTTCCCCTAAGCCCTCTCCCAAATGTTCGGCAGCTTCCACAAGATCATCTATACTCTCTCCAGCTCCCTCTGCTGATTCTGCCATATCCTGCACACTTTCCGCTGCATCTGCAAGAGTTTCTGTTAGTTCCTGGGTATTGTCTGCAGCTTCCTCGAATGGCTCTGATAACCCTGCTGCACTTCCTACTCCTGTTGCCACACGGCCCATTGCTGCTGCAAGGGAGTTCGTTTCCGTAGCAGCTCCACGGATTGCATTTCCAAGTCTGGTTGCAAACTGTTCTGGTGCAGAGGTATGAAAAGCATTGTCAATCTGTCTGCCAGCCATCTGTACCTGACTGGCTGCATTCCTTGCTGTTGTGGTTATTTTTGTGAGCTTTGTATTCACATCCTCCTGTAATTTAAGCCTTATTGTTACATCATTCATGACATGCCCCCTTTCTTCTGCACAAAAAAACTACCAGCCATTGGGCCAGTAGTCTTTAACATGAAACATTTTGAAATTTTTATCATTTTGTAGAAAAATGTAGCATATTGTAAATATATATAGTATCATGGTTTTGTTGTCCAACCGATACCCGACAACGGGAGGAGGTGTTGACATGGAAGTTATATTCTCGTTTTTACTCTCTATCATAGCAAGTGTAATTGCCTACTACATTTGCAAATGGCTAGATAGAGATGATAAGGACAACTAATAGTCTACTGGGTGCTTTGCCAGTATAAAAGTAAAGAAGAATCCCCAACTGTATTCGCGGTACAGCTGGGGATTTGTTTCTTCCGTCAACATGGACTTATATTCTCGTTTGCCTACTGGCATTATAGCATATGCAGTTTTTGATTGCAAGATGCATTTTTAAGGCAAAAGGAAAATGATAACAATAAGCAAAGGCAAGCCTATTGACCTACCTTTCTCTGTAATCCCTATCCATATTCAAAAACTCACCGTGACACATTTAATTTTACCATCAATGCTTCCTGTAATACTCTTGAAACATTAATATGCGCTTTTTCTGCCTCTACATTTAACCAATTGGGAAGCGTAACATTTCTTCTTACCATTTTGTTATCCATCCTCTTACGATATTCTAAAAAGTCAATATCCACAAGAGTCAAAATCCCGATGGAATAATCAAATACTTCTGTGTCCTCTTTCGCCTTTTTCATTGCTTCCTCTACCGTTGATGGAACTGGAAGCACCTTCCCATCATCCTCATAATCAACACCTTTTAACCCGATTGCATCTCTTGCCATCTCAATGGCATCCGCCATATTTTTTCCCTCTGTATAAATATCCATATCAGGAACATATACCAGAAAATCTCCTTTATATTCTGCAATAAATGTTGGATATACTTGTTTCACCCTTGCACCGCCTTTCTACACTTTATATAAAATTATAAGGAATCTGGGGACTATTTCAGTCCCCATTTCTTTAGAATTCTTTTGGCTGTTATCTCATTGATTTCATTATGCCTTGGAACCTGCTCTGTATCGCTGCCCCTCTTGTATGTATCATGGTTCCCTCCATGTTCTTTAAATTGAAAACCAGCTTCTTCTAGCTTCCTTATTAGGTCACGTTTCTTCATTAGGTTTCCTCCTCCATGTTTATACTATACACATTATTTACACACTAGTCAATAGTATTTTATGTGTACATTTTTGACTCAGAAACCACAAACCTTTAACCCGTCTTAATATAAACATGTGCAAGCCTGTCTGATGCATTGGCTGGATATTGGCTGGCCAATTGTTCTGATGCGATATAGGCAAGCTGGACATTCCTTGGCATCTGCGCAAATTCCTCCATCCTAAGCCCACGCTTCTGCCAGAGGATATGCGCAAACTGCCAATCTAAGGTGTCTGCTGTCACTACCGCACCAGACATCAGTTTTTTATGTCATCCAAAACCTCCCCTTCCTCTTCTTTCTCCATCAGACCACAGGCAATCATCACACATTCATTCGCATACCGGAAATCTTCTCGGTCAGAAAACAAAAGTTCTGGCATATCTAAACGGTCCAGCACACCATAGTATTCCATCAGCTCTGGCGCATCCAGTTTTGGTTGGACAAATGCATCCACCATGATCTGCAGTCCCGCCCGCTCAGCATCGTACTCTTTGACCATGCTCACCTGTCCATTTACCACTAAGGGACGGTCTCCATTCTTTTTATCACGATAGACCTTCGCGGTATGGTATAAGTCCCTGATCTCTTTGATGTCTTTGCGTGACAGCCGCTGAATCACAAACGGAACGGGATTTCCATCCTTGTCCTTAAATTTTTCAATTCCAGGAAATTCCATTGTCCCCAAATGTTTCAGTTCCTCTTTCATAAACGCTTTCAAATTCATATCCATAATGGTATTCCTCCTGTTTTTTATCTATGCCAGGAGGCATAATCCTCCTGGCCTTACTGTTATACCAAATCTTTGGCACCAAACTTGATGGACTCTTTCACAACATCCCCATCCGTATCTAACTCCATCAAAGGGATGTCCCCTGTCATTACACATCCTACTGCTGTCACGGAATCGCCTTTTTTTTCATAATAATCACAGTTTTTGTCGTCACTCTTTCCCTGGATCTGAAATTCTGGTGTCTTTCCATTCTTGATATAGTTCATGACTTTTTTCTTAAACATGCTGTTCGTCTTCCATTGCTCAATCGTCCCTGTGATGTCATAGCCAATCCAGCGCCGGTTTGTCCCATGTTCATTCAAGGTTTTTCCCTCCCATACTTTTGGGGTAAAAACCAATTGGAATTTACAGGTATCTGCTACAAGTGTGCCATCAATAAAGACTTTCCCTTCCCTCGCTGAAAGAGGGCTTTTATTTGCTCTTTTACTTTCATTTCCCATGTCCAATGCCTCCTTACCTTGCTACCACTGTAAAATAATATTTTTCTGCCGAATCCACTGCCTGGATGCCTGCATGAATATATACGCTGTCCCCAGTGGAACTGCCTTGGTCAATCTTAAAATCCTCTTCCAAATTCACATTCTTGATTGCTCCATCATTTTCATACGCCTTCAAGATCGCTTTTCCAAGCCCTTCCATCACACTCCAGCCATCCGAATTATTATCAAATTTACCAGGAACAAAGGTAGTAAGCAGCTCATTTGCAAAGGTGTCGTAGACACGACATGGGCGGCCTTTGTAAATGTCAATGGGTTCCTCTTGGGTAATAGTAACTTTGGAGTTTACATCATATTCCAGCACCACATTTCCAGATTCATCCACGCTAAAAAATGTTTCTCCAGATTTGATTGACTGAATGGATTCTTCATTCGTTTTCTCTCCCACAACCGCAGTTGCACCCTCCACGACTGCATAAGTCAAAGAAGTGGTATAATCTGCCCCCGCCACTGCACCTGCCAGCCATGCAGTTGCCTGGGCAGCGGTCAGCTTTACATCCTCGTATACAAAAGAATTGGTCAGGTTATAAATTCCTTCCTGATCTGCTGCTGTGTTTGCAGCGACAGCATGGCATTTCCAGCCAATGGAATTTCTAATGTATTTGATCTTTGTAACCAAAGCAGCGATCAATGCCTCATCTTCCGTGGGAAACGCCATGCTGTTAAAGCGGACTTTTTCAGACATATCTAAAAATTTGGATACAGAAGCATTTAATTGTTCTGGGTCATCCGTTCCGCCAGACAACGACACTGCTGCGAACTCTTTTAAGACCCCTTCTCCTTCCAATTCTATGTAAGAAGAATCCATAAGGTCTGATGTACTTACCACGCCTTCAAACCGCTCTGCCTCACTGCCGTTCAAAAATACGGACACATCAAACCCACCCAATGGATTTGCTGCCGATGCAACCTTGATCTCATTTCCAAGGGTTCCCGTATATTTTGCAGACACTTCCATCGTTCCTGATTCCACCGGAATGGTTCCCTGAGCTTTTTCTCCGCCTGCGGGAATATATACATAGACCTCCTCTGCATTCAAAAACAACAATCTGAGCAGTCTCATATGTTCATTTTCTTCATAAATGGAACGCCCTAACTTTGCCTTTTGCTCCTCTGGGGATTCTGCCGTCAGATGAATCCATTCCTCCCTTGGTCCCCAATCATAGCCGATCAACGGAATCACTGCGATTCCAGACATGGCATTGGACGCTGCCTGTTGGCTTTTGCTAATGACATTTACATAAGACCCTGGCCTTACTTTTGGGGTAGCTGCATGAAATATTCCTCCTGCCATTTTCTAACACTCCTTTCCAAGCCATTTATCAAGGATGGCTCTTGCTTCTTTCTTTGTCATCTCTGTTTTTTTGTTACCGTAAAAAGCCCCATCAAAGGTACTGGTCGTAACCCCAAAAAGCTGTACACTATTTTCTCTGAGCTTTGCTACCTTAAATTTCTGCTCCTGTCCTGGAGTAGTTTTGAATTTCATATCTGTCACTTCCTCCTTTCCCTTTGGTTCCCCTGTAGATTTTGTTTCTGTCTTGAATTGATCATTGCTTTTTGCAGACATGCCTGCTGCACCTCCTGTTCTAGCCGCTGCTCCTTCGTTGCAGCCATCCATACATCCTTTAGTTCTTCTTTTTTTACAATTCCTGCAAAAATAATATCCTTCGCTTTTACTTCCTCTGTTTTTTCAAAAGAAACATACTGTTTTAAATCAAATGAAAGTTGGACGCTCCTATGATCTATGTTCCGAATTTCAGGTTCTGTAATACGCATATAGTTTCCTTCTGGCAACCCATCCTTTTTCAAAATAGGGATGGCACAATGGTCCACCAATAAATGATCTCGAACATCTGCCGCATATTGATATGCCTCCCATTGATCCACAGCCATAAACTGGCAGTTTACCATCACCGTAAAACAAAAAGACGCCAATGTCACCTTTTTACAGATCACCCGCGGCACTGGAAAATAAATAGAAGGCACCACAAATGCTTCTGGTATCTCATCAAAATACGGCAGTGCCTCTATGCTGCTGTGATTTTGTATGTAGGAAACTGCTGATGCTAAGCTCTGGCCTAAATTTGAAAGTATCATCCCTGCCTCCTAAAAATACCGGTTGATAAACCCTTGAAATTTTGCTTCCGCAATATCTGGAAACATTCGTCTTAACACTTCGATTGATTTGTCAAAAAAATTAGAGCCTTGCACTCTGGATGCTTTTAGAACCATCCCTGTTTTTGCCCCTGGTGTATAAATGAACCGTTCTCCACGCCAAATTCCTGGAACAAATCTCCCTGGGCTCTGGCTGTGTCCTTCATTTACCCATTTAGCATATTCCACTCTTGTTCCTATGGTCAGCATAAGACTGCCTAAGTCCAGCTCAAAAACATTGTAGCCAGAGCCTCTGCTAAATGATTCCAGAAGAAGACGTGTGTCAACATTTCCTGCCCTCAGAATTTCATCCTGCACAATATCGAGAAATTCATTGCCTGCCTCTTCCAAAACCTCCCCCAGAAAAGGACGCAGCCCTCTGGCTGCATTTTCAAATTTCCCGGCTAAGTTTTCCAGTTCATTGACTTCTATCATATCGCTCCTTTTACCCCATCCTCTCGCCGCAGAACAACGGTAAGGTGATGTCCTTGGATGTTCTTTGGGAAGTCCGCCCGATAATACATTCCGGTTTCCCTGCTTCTTACTACATCATTTTTTCGGATGTCTGTATCAATAGGAAGAGACAGCTTTACTTCCCCTGCCAACCCTCGGTATGGTTCCCCCTGCACGATCTGTAGGTTATTTGATTTTGTATGAAAATGGCAAGAAACATTTTCTTCGGAAGGAATTTTTTCAGGAGTCATACGTTCCCCATTTCGGATTCCGTAACATCCTTCCTCCTGGTTTTTTACTAGATGGAAAATATCACATCTATGATTGAAAAAATCTTCCAACATGTTCCCACCTCACAATCTCCTCAGCCGCATGACGGTATTTCCCCGCTCAGGGGCAACAATAAACGCTTCCAGCAATTCCTCCAGTCCAAGAGAGGCTGTATCAACCTCTGTTGTTCCCAAAGTATAAGAATAATCGTCAAATGTCTCACTCTTAATCTGTTTTTTGGCCTTTTCCACCGCGTTCTTCGCATAGGCATCCGCGGCAAGCACAACTGCAAGCCGCACAGCTTCTGGTATCACTGGATATTCCTCATCTTTAAAATTGTTATTTGTAATACGGATCACTTTGAGTTCTGCACGTGCGATATCCAGTTTCAACTTTTCCTCGTCCCTTTTAGCCACTTCCTCATGGTCGGTATAGGCTTTGACTTCCTTCGGCGTGACCCAGGGTCTGGCTGCCATTATTCCAAACGGAGGACGCTTCTTGCCTCCGCTGCCTTTTCTTCCCCTGCTTTGATTGCCGCAATGATATCTGCTTTCTTTTTCCGGCCAGACAAATCAATGCCGTTTAAAGCTGCATAGGCTCTCAGTTCTTCTACATCCATGTTGTTAATAGATACCTTTTCCTCCCCAGAAATCTCTTCCTGTGCAGCAGCTTTTTCCTGTTTTGCACTCTCATATCCTTCATGGCCAGCTTTTTCCTGCTCTGCGTTCTCATATCCCTCGTAACCAGCTTCTCCCAAGCTCTGATGGAACAAGTCTTTTACTCCCTGTTGTTTCTTCTCTTGTGAGATTGCAACTTCTTCAAAATATCCGCTGGCCATTGCGGACTGATATGCGTTTTCCTCATAGATCAGAACTTCTGGCTGCTCTCTTGTGGCCTGCACAACGCCATTGTATGACATTCCCTTGGTAAGCTTAAGTTTATGCATCTGTTTCCCTCCTAAATGGCTGCAAGTCCTGTAATAATCGCTGCTGCATCCAATTCCTCAATAATGGCATCAAAATCGAGATGAATCACATAAAACCGCTTGTCCTGCATGATAGCATCTTTGCCCTCGGTAGTCTTTCGTATCACTACACCATAAGTATTTACTGTGATCAGATTTTTGGGGTTGGTAAGAATCATACAATCATCTGGCATGGCCGGCACCGGCACCACTGGCACTGCCGCTGGATTTTCCACACGTTTATCCGTAATAATACCTCCTGCTGTGACCGCCTGATTTAAAATATATCTCTCCCACTCCTGCATCCTATGGGGACTCATCAACCAGCGAAGCATACCGTTATTATATTTATTCGGGATAGCACGCAACGCTCTATAAAATGTATCAAGTGTAACCAATCCCGCTGATACCGAGGTGCAGTCCACAATATGCGAACCATTTTTTAACTGTTTTATCCAACCGTCATTCTGATAAAGGAAATCATGGTCAGGGTCTTCCTCTGGCGTATCGGTATCTCCATTCAGATAAATATCCTCCAAATCACATCCAAGCCGTGCTGTCATCAGATCAGTTACTACACGCTCATAATTCTGTCCTTCAATGTTTTCCCTGAACGTATCTTCTGTAATTTCCCACGGAAGTCGCCCATTGGTACAGGTGTATTCCACTTTTCCATGTTTTACATCAGCCCGATAGCCATCATCGCTATTTTCCACTTTCTTTCTTAAAAGCCGTCTTCCTACCCCAATCTTATCAATTTCCCCTGTCTTCGACTTCTTAATCTCATGGCGAACCAGGTTTCCCAGTGGAGTAGCATCAAATGTCTGCTTCAAGAACTTTGAGGCCTGTTCTGGAGCCAGGATTCCTCCCGCCTGCAAATTTCCCGTTGTAATGGTTTCTCCCTCTTTTAAAATCTGTCTGTTATTTCTCAATACTGGCATCTCTTACCTCCTTCTATTTAAAGAATACCATGCAGATAATGAGGCTCCTCTGCCAATTTCTGCATGGTATTATGATTCAGATTTGTAGGCAGTCCAGCCTGTTTCAAAAAAGGCTCCATCGCCTGGGAAACCACTTTTGTGATGGTATCTTCCAGGATGCCGCCTGTTTCCTGTTGAACATCTGTACCCCCTTTACTAGCTTTTTGAATCGCTGATTCAATTATCTTTTCAAGATCCATCTTAGTAATCTCTTCATCCTCTGCAGCATTTTGTTTCTTTTTTGGGGTTTCTTTCTGTCCTGCTGCATGGATCTCATCCATACACGCTGCTACGGTAAGTTTCACAAGATCTTCAATTTCTGTCTTTGTCACATCTGCATCCTCCTCTTGAAATTTTGATAAAAATTCTCCCAAACGATCATGGATGACTTTGAGCATATCCATATTTGCATGGCTCATTTTCTTTCCAGCTTTACAAATTCCTTCCACAGAATTATCTATGGTGTTCGGATTTGAAAGTAATCCTGTCACAATCTCATGAAAATCTGTAAGTGCTTCCTGCATTGCCTCTGGTTCTGCTTCTACTATGCATTCATCTTCATAGTAACTCCATCGGAAAAGTACTTCCTGCAGGGTATAAAACGCACTCCAAAAGTTTTCATAAGTAATATAGTCTATGTAATGCTCTTTGACCTGGCCTTTCTCAACCATCTCCATACCAAACAAGCCCGCTAGCCTTTTTAATATCCCTTTCTTCTCTTGCTCTGTCCTGCCACTCAAATCTTCTGTCTTTGAAAGAGTTTCTTCTGTCTTTGAGAGTGTCACATCTTCCTGGCTGTACTTTCCCATACCCCCCATTGAAAAACCAGTAAGTTCTCCTTTTTCAATGGCTTCAAACAGCTCTGGAGCGGTAAGTTCTACGGTCATCAGCCAGGTTCCCTTCTTAATGGCTTGCCCATCCAATTCATAATCACACTTGGCAACAGAACTTTCTACCACACAAGCACCCGCCAATGGCTGAAAACTGTGCTGCAAATCTACCTGGTTTCCATTTTTCGCAAACCAGTGCGCCGCCTTGGTGATCTCCTCTTCGGTCATATAATTGCCCTGCGTGTCTTCCTCCATTGGTTCATAGACAATACCTGTGACATAATGCGCTTTGGCATCTGATTTTAAGATGCGCCCATAGGTCTGAAACTGTGCATTTCCATCTGCTGCCTTGGTGATCAAAAACTGTTTCTTGTTTGCAGCTTTGTCTACCAATGAGACAAATGTAATCTTTGCATCCGTCATTTCATATGCTTTGGCAATTTTATCTGCCATCCTGATTCCTCCTTTCTGAAAAATTTGTAAGAAAATGGCATGGGGCTCTCGCCTCATGCCGTGTAAAAATCTTTCCCATATGATTTTCCTCCATAAGAAAAGAGAGCCTATTGCTAAGCTCTCTGGTTATCATTATTGTAGTATAAACACGATATTTTACATTTACTGCGGCCATTCATCCAGCTTTTCATCATACCTAGGCGGACCTGTTGGTATGCCATTTGGATAGGATGTCAAAACAAATTTATCAAACAGATATTCCAGTCTATCACTGGGGAACTTTCCCACAATTTCCTCATAGGCTTCCTCAATCTGTTCAACATACTCATATTTCCCTGTTTTAATAAATTCTTCCACTTCGCTTTCAGTTTCAAAACATTCTGCCACAGCATCAACATAATTATCAAACGCTATTGGATTGTCATATTTCCATGTATTTCTTTCATCAATCAATTCATAAAGTTTTCTTATGTTCTTCATTCTAATCCCTCGCCCCTTCCATTACTCCATGTATTTTCGGTTGATTCATATTATCTGGAAATATCGTTGTTGGATTTTTATTAGCATCTACAAAAATGCCAACTTTAACACCTTTATATTCTGCAAATTTTATAAATCCTGTACCGATGCCTTTGTTGGCTACATAAGTCCCAGCATTCCTCACATCATCTTCACTCCAATTTTTAGGGAACCACGCCTGTCCTATATCCGCATCTGGATGACTTTTTGTTATTTTACCATTTTTCAAGCCACTCTTGTGTTTATCCACAAATCCAATCCTTACTCCATTGGTATAAGTTTTTGTAACATGATATGTAATCCCTTTTTCATCCATAGCATCCATTGATGCTTGTGAATGACCGCCCTTTTCCAAACGTCCATTCGGATATTTCTTTGATGACAATATATAATCCCCAACCGTAGAATGGTTGAGTGCCGCATCACTTACTGTAAATATACCATCCTCAGCCAGCTCCTGCAAGGATTTTCTCACTCTTTTACCATCTGCATCTATTTTGTATAGCCTCTCCAGCTCCTTATCTGTGGATATCACACCGCTGTCTATCAGCGCCATTCTTTGTTTACCACCATCTTGTCCGCCAAAATACTCTATCTGGTCTTCTCTCTTCATAGATTTAATCATATCCACTTTATCGGTAGCATGTGCTATATCCCACTTTGCATCCACTTCATCCATATACTTCTTGCGCAATGCCCTGCGTTCTTCCACAGACATCCCCATGATTTCCTGATTGCGGATGGGACGCATGATACAGTGGCAGTTTACAGTCTCAGACGCTGGAAGACAAATATCTCTTGGGCACATTGGAAGATGTTTTTTCCATCCGCGCCATCCAGTTCAAATTCCTCCTCCACTTTTACCCGTTTGCCATTCATCGCCACATGGTTTGCCCTTCTTCTAAATCTTCATCCGCTTTCTTGATATACAAGTCAATCGCATCCAACAAGCCATCAACTTCCAGATTTATCCTGGCCATCCCCCACCTGCTTTGCCTTATTCGGTGACTGCCCTCCCGCTTTTTCTGCAACGGTAAGGATTTTATATAAATCGTCTGGGTTTATAATATCTGGCTCCTTGAACTTCACCTCGCAATATTGAAAATGGCATGGGACTTTCGCCTCATGCCACGTAGAAACTTTTCTCATATGATTTTCCTCCAGAACAAAGCGGTCAAGTCCGCATCAACTTCCTAAATCCCTCATTCATGAAAGACTTGGACGGTTTGCTGCGCCGAGTGCGGTCACATAGCAATATCTTCCTCTCGCACGTGTGCGCATATTATTTTTCTTCTATAGGTAATTCGGAGGAATTTTCTATAGAAGAAAAGAGAGCCTATTGCTAAGCTCTCTGATTGAATTCAAATCTAAAAAATATACAATATGTTCGAAATATGTGTTACAATTACTTCGTTACCGCCCCTAGACTGATGCAGGAAGGGGGTGTCCTATATGGAAATTTTTACTTCTCTTATTGTCGCTGTTGCGGCTGGTGTAATTTGCCATTACATCATCAAATGGTTAGACAGTGATAAATAGTCGGTAACTAGCCTATGGGCTTAAGCCTTCCCATACCAAAACTAGGAATAGAAAAGCCCTCGACCGCGAATCGGGGGCTTTTCGTTGCTGTCCTACATGGACTTTTTACTTCTCTTTGCCTATTGGCATTATAGCATATGCATTTTTTAATAGCAAGATGCATTTTTTAAGGCAAAAAATGATAACTATCACAAAAGGCAAGCCTATTGACCTGCCTTTCACTGTAATCTTTATCCACATTCATATGATAATTTTTCTTTAAAAATTCCCTTAGAAAATTCATCTCTATGACGAACATATAATTTTCTAAACCAAAACTTTGCTTCTTCTCTCTTTTCAGGCAAATTAATAACTTCTGGTTCATTACTATCTCTATAGAAAATTACGACACCAGAAAAATCATCCATTCTCAATCCAAAATTATAGATAGCAGAATTACCATCTGAATTTTTTAAATTACAATATATCAATATCTTCTCCTTCTTCCCCTATTGACACTGCTCATAGCTTAAGCAAGGAATTTTAAGACATATTGGATAAATATTTATTCACAAACGGTCTTGACTCAACCATTCCCTCTAAAATAAATACCACTTGTTCTATCTGATCCTGTGGCAAATTATCAAGTACCTTACTGATCTTATTATCATCCATTTTTTGAAATGTTTTAGCAATTTCATTCTGAATCTTGTCACACCCTGGATGCTCCCCTTTAAACCTGGGATCTTCGGATGCATTCCATAAAACATTCAATTCACTTAATAATTGATCAATCATTTTCCACCACTCCTAAAACATACAAACTTTGATCTAAATCTGGGCATATTGTAGAAACTTTTCCGTTATCCATCAATATCCTTACTGCGATCCCATCATAAACACCCGTTTTATGATATCCATTGATAAGAGGCTGCCCATCATTCGCAACTGCTGTTCCTGCCGTCAAAATTCTATCTTCATCCCAATCTTCTGGAAACCATGCTTGCCCATTTCCACTTTGCTTAATTTTTAACTTACTTGTTGGAACATTCCCAATACGAACACCATTAGAAAAAGTTTTATTTATAGAATATAAAATACCTTTTATATCACAATTTTCCATAGCCTTCTGTGCATGTCCTCCTCCAGACATACGTCCATTGGGATATTGTTTTGATGCTCCTATAAATGTTCCTCCTGATGAATGTTCCAAAATCTCATCATCTATTACAAATATACCATCCTCAGCCAGCTCCTGCAAGGATTTTCTCACTCTTTTACCATCTGCATCTATTTTGTATAGCCTCTCCAGCTCCTTATCTGTGGATATCACACCGCTGTCTATCAGCGCCATTCTTTGTTTACCACCATCTTGTCCGCCAAAATACTCTATCTGGTCTTCTCTCTTCATAGATTTAATCATATCCACTTTATCGGTAGCATGTGCTATATCCCACTTTGCATCCACTTCATCCATATACTTCTTGCGCAATGCCCTGCGTTCTTCTACGGACATTCCCATGATTTCCTGATTGCGGATGGGACGCATGATACAGTGGCAGTTGACAGTCTCAGACGCTGGAAGACAAATATCTCTTGGGCACAT
Source organism: Lachnospiraceae bacterium (assembly GCA_910575005.1). Taxonomy (GTDB): domain Bacteria; phylum Bacillota; class Clostridia; order Lachnospirales; family Lachnospiraceae; genus Petralouisia. The sequence goes on from CAJTCL010000014.1 coordinate 118,849, forward strand.
TGGAAGATGTTTTTTTCCATCCGCGCCATCCAGTTCAAATTCCTCCTCCACTTTTACCCGTTTGCCATTCATCGCCACATGGTTTGCCCTTGGCTTATTTTTACGTGCCCCAGTATGCAGCCACTCTTTTTCTTCTACAGATGGGTCTTGACGCATATACTCAAGCTGAGCATACGATTCCACACGCAATACTTCCGTTTGGGCAACCCGCCTTGCACGCCAGCCTGGGGAACGTATTCCACTGTCGGCAATGGCATCCGCTACCTGCTGGATAGACATGGCCTTTTCCTGGCTTTCCAGCAATATTCTTTCAATCTCTTTATTCGTATTCAGATGCATAAGGTCGGCAAGCTGCCCACTCCAGCTCTCAATGAAATCCTGGGCTGGTTTTGTCAGACGCTTATCAATGGCAAGTGCTTCATCTGCATCTATCAAAAACTGCTGCACACACTCCCCCATCAGAGACTCAAATTGTTGATGCAGCAGCTTTTCCATTGCATCCCGCAGCTCTTTTTCCGATTGCACCCCTGGCCAGATATTGGTGACAAATTCATTCAGACTGGATGCACTTTTTAGACGTTCCAAAAAATCATCTGTATGGGCATTGAGTGCATCCGTAAGCGCATCTTCTATTTCATTGACTGCCACGACTGCCGCTGCAACCGCCGCATATCCTTCTGTTACTAACCTTTCTTCTAAATCTTCATCCGCTTTCTTGATATACCAGTCAATCGCATCCAACAAGCCATCAACTTCCAGATTTATCCTGGCCATCCCCCACCTGCTTTCTGATGTTTGACAGCAGCTTCCTTACTTCTTTCATAACCACTATCATTTCATCTGGTTCCCGATTTTCAACTGCTTTTTGAATCTGGTTATCAAGCTGATGTTCCTGTTGTGCCAATTGATTGCTGACAGCCAATGGAACTTCTCCCCATTCTCCTCGGTAATCGTCACTGCTTTCCCCTAATGCATGATAAGCAACTTGTTTTGCCTTATTCGGTGGAAGCCCTCCCGCTTTTTCTGCAACGGTAAGGATTTTATATAAGTCATCTGGATTTGTAATATCTGGCTCCTTGAACTTCACCTCGCAATACTGAAATTGATACCCATTCAGCAGCCTGTGGTTGATCGTCCAGGCAAGGGAGGCCCTCTCTGGCTGAAACACCTGCTTCTCTGTAATCTCAATGGCTGTCTGCGCAGTTGCACGGTTAAAATCCTTGGTATATCCCACATACAGGTCTGGAAGATTAAAGGCGCTCTGGACACGCTGCCGGTTATTTTCTATGTATTCCTGAAACAATTCATCTTTTTGTAAGATACCAGCCAAATCTTTTAATTCTATCTCTGGCTGCTTGACAGCAAAATCACTTTCCAGACTTTCTGTTTCAAGCACTAGAAAAGAATGCTGCCCATCCGCTCCTTTGATGCCATTCATGTACTCCTGTAGTTTTTGGTAACTTTCTTCTGTCAATGTCCCGCCTTTAATAGCAATTAACAGAGGAACATGCCGGCCATTTAAAAAATAATTGTTATTTAAGTGCTCTGCCCTGCGCGTCCCATCACAACCTAGTATCTGGCCAATCCAACGCACTTCCCCATAATTGCCCGTTCCAATTGGAAAATCAATGATTTCATTTGCCTGATACGCTTTCTCAATGCCTTCCACATATTCCCCTGTCCTGAAATCCATCCTGCGTGGATCTCCAAACTCTTTGAAATATACGGTTGCCGCCCCAATGGTCTGTTTATATTTCCGAAATTTCTTTTTCCTAGAAACCTGATCTCCATGATAAAAATATACTAAGTCTGCATATGGTTCTAACGGTTTTGACTTTCTTATCGATGCTGTGTCACGGATAAAATCCAGTTGCACCACATTTCCCGACAAATCCCGTATCACTTCACAATAGGCAATCCCATATTTTTCTCTCGCTTCCACAATCTGTTCAAAAATTTGCTTTGTGTCCTGCTCTATCGTCAGTAAATTTACAATATCCTCCAGCCTGTTCCATTCTTCTTTAGTCTCAGAAGTTTCCTTTTGGTCATCCTCTATGTATTTCACCCCTATCCCATACCCAGCAATATTATTGCAGTAAGCCCGAATACATTGGGGCAGGATATTAGAATTTTTTACCATCTGGCCAAGATTCAAAAGAGGCAGTTCTGGCTCTAACCAGTCAGAAGCATTACTATCCTCCTCTGTATTAATCTGAGTTGCTCCCTGGGCTTTTACTACCATTGCCTTTATGGAAGCCTTCTTTTTACTGCTCAAACTTATCTCACCTTCCTTTTCACTGGATAGCAGGTCAACAACATACAGTCCGCCTCATCTGGGGAACGAAGTCCCCTTCCTTTCATTTCCTTTTTGCTCTCCACTTTCACTTTTCCTCCGACATAGCCATATTTGCGGCTGGATAGCTGCCCTACCAGATCAACATCTTCTGGCAGGATCAGCATGGGGACTCTTTGCTTGCCCTCCTCATCAAACGGCTGTATCATCTCCCTGATCACGCCCATCATCAGGGTTGTGCTGTCATAATAAAATTTATGGCTGATCGGCTGTCCAAACTGCAGTGGGACAATTACCATAGACGCATACCGCTCTGGGTTCTTGCGCTTGAGGGCCTTTAACTGGTCTGTAACGCCTCCGCCCACCCCGCCATCATCAATCTTGACATACACATTTCCTTTAAATTTATACAAATCTACTAATGCAATGTATAGCTGTGCAAGATTTCCAGCTGTCCAAGTGGTATCTTGTCCATTGTATTTCTTATACATTCTGGCAGCCTCATTTACCTTATAGCCAATACAGGTTTTATCATTTCCAAACCTTGCCACATCACAGCCAATATCAATGGAATATACTCCAGAACGGTCCACAATCTTTTCCCCTGCTGCATTGTAATAATTGCCGAACGCTTTTGCTGTTGCCTCCTGCATTTCTGTTTTTAAAGAACCTTCAATCCATGCCAGTGGTAGGAATATATCATCTTCCTGCAAAGGAAACTCGCCATCTACCCTGACACGCACGACATTGCTTTGTGTTCCATACTTCTTTTCCAGTGAGATAATATTATCTTTATTGGTGCGTGGGCTGTTCCTGGAAGAAATGGTATGACATTTATACTGTGGCTGATCTGCATGAAACGCATCAAAAAAAGTGCCAGAATTCCTAGTCGGATTCCCGCACAGCAATAATTTGTTATTGTCACCAGACAACGTACCAAGCACTGCTTCCATAATTGTATCTACAACACCAGATGCCTCATCTACGATAAAGAGCATGTGATCTTCGTGAAATCCTTGCATATTCTCTGGCTTTGTAGCAGTCCTTGCCACTGCAAACCAGCGTTTCTCATACCCTTTCATATACACATACGTTTTTGTCCATTTAAGAAGCTCTTTTAATAGAGGAGACTTCTCCTGCCATTTCGCGACTTCTGACCACAATACATCATGAAGCTGCTGTTTGGTTGGCGCTGTCGCCACTACCCGAGGATATGGAAAACAGGTTAAAAACCATAAAAGAGCCACTGCCTCTAACCCAGTTTTTCCCACTCCCTGCCCTGATTTGACGGCTACTTTTGCATTTCCTGCCAAATCGCGCAGTACTGCTTTTTGCCATTGATCAGGGGTAAACATAAGGACTTCCTCAGCATAAAGTACTGGATTCTCCTGGTATAAAGGGAGCCTCTCTTTAAAAAATTTTTCTCTGTGGATCTTCTGGTTATTACCCATCTATTTCCCCTTTTGCTACTACAGCCGCTATCCAATCATCTACCACACTGCCTGTACCTTCTGCCTGCTGTTCTTCTGCTCTGGATTTTAATAAAGCAATCTCAGCTTGCTGTTTTTCTGTTGCCAGGCTCATATGGTCTGACAACCATTGCAACGCCTTCATTCGATCAGCAAGTTTTACTTTCACTCCATCTTTGCCTTTGGAAACTTCTGAAACCAAGGTTCCATCTATTTCCTTACTATCCTTGAGATTCACATAACTTACCATAACCTTTTTACTTTCCCCTGCTTCTGAGTTAGGTATTTCAATTTCTTTACTTCCAAACTCCGTAAAATCTGTGATATCCGCATAGGCTATATTTATATACTTTTGAAAAATATCTTCCTCACTAAAAAATTCCCTGTTAAGCCTGTCCTGTTTCAGATGCATGATTTCACGTTTGATCTTATCTTTTCCCAATAACCGTGAACCACCAACCATAGCAGTTGCATAATCTGTATTGTATGCCTTCTGATATGCTTTGGTTGCATTAAAACATCTAACATAGTAAATACAAAAAAGCCGCTGTTTATCTGTCAACTCTGTATTCTTAACTACTATCTGGACTTCATCCGCAATTGTATTATTTTTTTGTACAGATAGTTTCTGAACGCATGCCTTCTTTTTCTGTAAATGTTCGCTTTTTCGTTCGTCATCCCATTGATAAATCCTTTTCCATCTGCGCATGGTTCCTGCAGGCACGTCAAGTTTTGCAGCTATATCCACTAACTTCATTCCTTCTTTATACAGCTCATGTGCTTTTTCTACCTTTTCATTCGGACTTCGCGCCATTCGGACACCTTCTTTCCGTCAAATATTTATTACTAAACTTTTTTCTTCTTAAAAAATAAGCAGAAAAATTTCAGAAAAATTCGTTCTTTACATGCAAGAAAAAGGACGCCTGTTTCCAAGCGTCCAATGCCATATCTTGCATTAAAATATAAGGGGAGGGTTACATGATTCGTTGACCGTGGTTTTCCTTCCACGGCTTATTAATATATTAGCACGTTGGAAACGGACAAAACGGACAAAACGGACAAACTTTTATTTTTCTTTCAAAAATCTTTCCAATTCCTTTCTTACTCCTTCCCCTGTTGCCTTCTTGCTGATTTTTGCTGCTGTCTCCTCCCAGGTCATCCCTTCCAAAAACTTATACTTTACAATACGCTGCATCCGCATTGGCATCATATTCATCCACTCTTCTACCCGCAGTTTTACTTTTCTTGCTCTCGCCTTACGTTCTTCTAAAATTTGTCTCTGTTTCTGCAATTCTTTTTTATCCTCATCATCAAACAATGAGCTTGATATGGTAAAGCTGCACGCTTGGTAAGGAAACTCTGGGTTACTTCCTTTTACTTTTCCAAGAATTGCAGGCGTTCTTTTGTTCTCTAGCTCTTGTATCTCCCCCTCTGTCTCTTTTAATAGTATACATGCATGTATGTATTCCTCTAAGATTTTCTTATCCAATTTCATTTTTTCTCTAACTTATTCCCTCCTTCGAGGTATGCTCCCTACAATTCGCTTTATTTTTAATGTGATGACCGCTAAATCATAGGCTGTCATCTCTCTTCACCGTTTTCCATACAGACATAATCTTCTCCTGCCAAATCAACTTTTTCCGTTCTATCTTTGATTCTATCAAACTCTGAAACTACACCGATGGATTGTTCCATTTCCTTGCAGATAATGTATAGCCTGCACTTTTGTCGTGCTTTTTTGTAGCATTATCTTTCTCTTTTTACCTTCTTTCGCAATTGGTCTTTCGTAAATTCTTTCGCAAACTCATAAATGACATCTTCCCAGCATATAAACTGGACTTTGCAGAATTGAAATAACCATCTCTCCCCTTTCTTCTGATATTCTTCCATGAGCTGCACCATTTTCCTGTTGTACTCTTCCTTATTCTGATTCTCTAAGAATGTCTTGTATATATTCCAGATTGTATTCTGAATATGCGTCATATCTTTATGCATTTCCTCTATTTTGTCCTGCATGATGCTCTCACCGACTTTCTGTAACCTATGTAACCTAAATTTTTATTCCATAACCATATAGGCGTTATCTAGAAAACATAGTAAAAATGCGTGTTTCAGTGACTTAGTAACCGAGTAAACCAAAAAATATTCCCTATTATAAAATAGCTGTGTATATCATATACATATATACATTCTCATATATATGTACTGTCTGTTTTGGTTTTAAAGGTTAAACGGTTACTATTGGAACGGAAATTCCTCCTGTATATTCTCTGGAATAGTAATAAAATCATCCTTATCTATTTTAAATTCCTCTTGTGTTTGATTTTCTAATTCTGATTCATCCGTTTCTAGTTTCAGACAAATACAGCGCCTTACCTTCCCATTTACCTTCTTTAATTTTGTTGTCCTGTTCTCACTCTCCTGCGTTTGTAACAGTTTCTTTTTACCCGCCCATGACAAAAAAGACTTCTTCGAAAACCCGCCACTTTTGCATAGCTCGTCAAATGCCTGGCAATAAAAATATACATAGCCAGCTTCTATAATCCCCCACTTCTCACAGTTGGTTGTACCATCAAATTTCATTCCATTCATAGCCACCTTATCCAGTATGTACCGGTAGCAGCGCTCATTGTCTGACAGCTCACTGCGGTCAATTAAGACTTTTTTCGCCTCTTCGATTGAGATATACTGCCCGTCTTGGAACAGTGTATCTGTGGCGATTTGGTCAGCCGTCAGGATGATGGCCAGCGATAGGCTCTGCTTCTGCATTTTTTCTTCGTCATAAAGCTGCTCCTGATACTTTTCTTGAATCTCCCTGACCGCATCCTCACCCATTTCCTCTATGGCTTTCACGAACTCTTTCCCTGCAAACCCATAATTCTTTTTGATAATCTCTGCCGTTCTTTGTGGTTCTTGGTATACTTTTTCCCCGCACTCGATTTCCAGGATCCGGTTGACTGCGCCTCCCTGCGCCACATATGACACCAGCGGACGTTCCCCGTTTGTTAAAATCGCATTCCTCCACCTGTTTTCCCGATGGATGCCAAGCTCTTTGTTCGACCGGCTCTTTCCTTTCCCTGAACACAGGTCATACACTACCCCCTCAAAGTTCTCCCTGATCCGTGCGGAAGTCTTGCTGGTGTCGTCTATGATCAGGGGCAGATGGTTTAACAGGTCCGCCTTTGCCTCCAATGCCACATCTGTTGTCTTGAAATCTCCCATGTAGACGCTCTCATCTGGGTTTGCCCAGACAGACGCTGCTAACATCAGGGTAATGGTCTTTCCCCCTTCTGTCTCCCCCCACAAGTCCACAACATAGGGCAGACCTCCTAGCACATGCACAAGCACGCTGCTAAAGGATGCTGCCAGCATAAATTTCACTTCCATCCTCCCTCTTTTTCGCAGTTCCTTTACCAGTCCAAACCACCGCTCCCTGCTCCC
>CAJTCL010000015.1:0-13924 GCA_910575005.1 Lachnospiraceae bacterium
GGTATGCAATCGGTACGAATCCAGAAAAACATCTGGAGCAGATTATAAATTTATAAAAATTTATTAGTTGTATGGATTTGGTCGTGAAACACATTCGTGCGTTTGTCGTGAAAAAACTTCTAAAATAGCTTGACTTAGAAGGATAATTTGATATAATAAGACATAATGCTTTTTAGTAAAGAGGAGGTGTATACGCATGAAAATGACATTTCAGCCAAAAAAGAGATCTAGATCTAAGGTTCATGGATTTAGAGCAAGAATGAGTTCTAAAGGTGGAAGAAAAGTTTTAGCTGCAAGAAGATTAAAAGGTAGAAAAAAATTATCAGCTTAGGCCACATCATTTGTGGTCTTTCTTCTTACGATGGAAAGTTTAAATTTGTATGATAATAGGAAGATCTGGTTAATATGAAATTTTCGGAGTCATTGAAGAAGAACAGTCATTTCCAGAACGTATATAAGAACGGTAAGTCTTATGCAAACCGTTTTTTTGTTATGTATGTTTTAGTTAATAATCTAGAAAAAAATAGGTTAGGAATTTCAGTTAGTAAAAAAGTTGGTAATAGTGTAGTCAGGCATCATATCACCAGATTAATAAGGGAAGCCTACAGATTGCAGGAAGAGAGATTTTGCTGTGGTCTAGATCTTATAGTGATTGCAAGGGTATCAGCAAAAAATGTAACATATGATCAGACAAAACAGGGAATTCTGCACCTTGGTAAGGTGCATCATATTTTAAAAGAAAAAGAAATAGTTTGAATTTTAAAGATGATCAGAGGAATGATTACTTTCAGGAAATTGTTCGTAACAAAATAGTAATTATTCAAAACTTAAATCGCAGACAAGCCAGCAGAACTGTCATATACCTTAAGAGATTTTTGTCTGTGGCTGAGGAGTTTATCACTCTTATGGAAATAGAAAATTAACCTTTTTTAATTTATTTAATTGGTTCTACTTTATATTGCCATTGGTTTTGAATAGTGACCTAAAATATATAAAAAGAAGATGGAAATTTTGAAAAGAATATTAATTGCTTTGATTCAATTTTATAGAAAATATTTGTCCCCGCTTAAGACTACAAAATGTCCGTATTATCCTACATGTTCGACATATGGATTGGAGGCAATTGAAAAACATGGAGTATGGAAGGGGTCTTTATTGGCGATATGGCGGATTTTAAGATGTAATCCCTTTTCAAAAGGAGGATATGATCCGGTTCCATAATTTAGGAGGTTTATTATATTGATAGAGATAATATTGACTCAGTATCCAGGTAAGATCATAGGGCCAATTGCAAGGTTAATTGGTACAATTATGAATGGTCTTTATATGTTTTTGAATAATGTTTTTGGTATACAGAATATTGCTCTTTGTATTATTTTGTTTACAATCATTATTTATCTTTTGATGACACCATTAACATATAAACAGCAGAAATTTTCCAGATTGACACAGGAAATGCAGCCTGAAATTAATGCAATTAGAGAAAAATATAAGAATAAAAAAGATCAGGCTTCTATGCAGAAGATGAATGAAGAGACACAGTTAGTATATGAGAAATATGGTGTGTCTACAATGGGAAGTTGTGTACAGCTTTTAATTAATTTTCCAATTTTTATTGCTATGTATCAAGTTGTGCGTAATGTTCCAGCTTATGTAAGCAGTGTGAAAGATGTATTTATTCCATTGGTTGATAAGATTGTCAACGTGGATGGCTTTCAAAAGGTTATGGAAACTGTGATCAAGGATTCTGGTACAGCGGGAGTCAGCCTGAATTTTGATACAGCAACGACGACCTCTAATTCTATTATTGATGTACTCTATGCGCTTCCAAGTCATGGTTGGGATGTTTTACGCGATAACTTTAGCGGTTTAACAGATGTAATTAGCAGTACAGAGGCAACTGTTTCTCATTTAAATAATTTATTTACGATCAATATAGCAAATTCACCTATGAATTTGATTTCAAGTGGATGGAAGAGTAAGGATTTTGTCTTGATTATTGGCGCACTTTTGGTTCCATTGATTTCTTATCTGACACAGGTATTAAATATTAAGTTAATGTCAACTAATACCAATAATTCTGCTAATGAGAATGATGCTATGGCAAGACAGATGAAGACTATGAATACAATGATGCCTTTGTTTTCTTTGATTATGGTATTTTCTGTTCCGGTTGGTGCAGGTATTTATTGGATTGCTGGTTCTGTAATCCGTTCTATTCAGCAGGTGGTATTAAATCATCATATGAAGAATTTGGATTTGGAAGTTATTATTGAGAAAAATAAAGAGAAAGCAAAAAAGAAAAAAGAGAAGCAGGGAATTCGTGAAAATCAAATTACAAATGCTGCAAGAATTAATACTAGGAAAATTGCAGAGCCTGTCAGTACAGAGGAAAAAGAGCAGAAGATTCGCCAGACTTCAGAGTATGCTAAAATGGCAAGAAAAGGCAGTCTTTTGGAGAAGGCAAATATGGTAAAAGATTTTAATGAACGTAACAACAAGTAATTGGGACAGGGGGAATTGGAATGGATAGTATTGAAGTAACGGCTAAAACAGTGGATGATGCTATCACAGAAGGTCTGATAAAGCTTGGGACTACAAGTGATAAAATTGAGACTGAGATTATTGAAAAAGGAAGCAGTGGATTTTTAGGACTTGGCAGCAGACCAGCAATTGTTAAGATTTGGAAGAAATTTACAATTGAAGATCATGTAAGAAATTTTCTCAGTGATGTATTTCAAGCAATGAATATGAATGTAGAAATTAATATTACAAAGAATGAGGATGAAAAAAGTATTAATGTTGATTTAAAGGGTGATGAGATGGGCGTTTTAATTGGAAAACGTGGACAGACTTTAGATTCTTTACAATATCTGACAAATCTTGCAGTGGGTAAGCAGGTAAATGAATTTGTAAAGGTTAAGATTGATACAGAGGATTATCGCAAGAGACGTAAAGAGACATTAGAAAACCTTGCAAGAAATATTGCCTATAAGGTGAAAAGGACGAAGCGTCCTGTATCTTTGGAACCGATGAATCCGTTTGAAAGACGTGTCATTCATTCTGCATTGCAAAATGATCGTTATGTAAGTACCCACAGCGAAGGGGAAGAACCGTTTCGGCATGTGGTAGTCACATTAAAAAGAAATTAGAATTAATAAAGGCTTTCTCGATTAGTAATATTTTGAGAAAGCCTCTTTTTTTCAACTATTTGTTTTATAAGGAGGTTATGAATGAAAGGAGATACCATTGCAGCAATTGCAAGTGCTATGACAAATTCTGGAATAGGGATTGTTCGAATCAGTGGTCAGGAATCTCTCAGTATTATTGACCAGATTTATCAATCTAAAAATGGAAATAAAAAGTTATCTCAAGTAAATAGTCATACCATTCATTATGGATATATTTGTGATCAAGGTAAAGTGATTGATGAAGTTATGGTTTTGATTATGAGAGCTCCTAACAGTTATACCACAGAGGACACAGTGGAAATTGATTGTCATGGAGGAAGCCTTGTCATGAAACGGATTCTAGAGACAGTTATAAAGTATGGAGCGAGGCCAGCAGAAGCCGGAGAATTTACGAAACGTGCATTTCTTAATGGTAGAATAGATCTTTCTCAAGCGGAATCTGTGATGGATTTGATTCAAGCAAAAAATGATATTTCTTTGGAATCTTCTATTTATCAGCTTCAGGGAAATTTAAAGAAAAAGGTGAACAAAATTCGCAAAGAATTGATTCATGAGATAGCATTTATTGAGTCTGCGCTGGACGATCCAGAGCATATTACACTTGATGGTTATAATTTAAAGTTAAATGACATTATAAAAAATCTTACATTTGAGTTAAATGAATTACTCCGTTTATCAGAAAATGGTGAATTATTAAAAGAAGGGATTAATACTGTAATCATTGGTAAACCAAATGCGGGGAAATCTTCTTTGTTAAATTTGTTGGCAGGAAGAGAGCGGGCAATTGTCACGGAAGTGGAGGGAACTACTAGAGATGTGCTTCAAGAACAAATCAATCTCAATGGTATTATTTTAAATCTGATTGATACGGCTGGTATTAGAGAAACAGATGATATTGTTGAAAAAATTGGAGTGGACAAGGCTAAGAAATACTTGTTAGATGCTGACTTAATTATCTATATGGTAGATTCTTCTACGACATTGGATAAAAATGATCATGAGATCTTAGATCTTTTGAGAAATCGTAAGGTAATTATTTTATTAAATAAATGCGATTTACAGCAGCTCACCTCTGAGATGGAAGTAAAGAAAGCATTTATTCAGGAAGAAGATTTGGATTTCAATCATAGACAAGAGCACCTAGAATCAGATCAAGAGATCTCATCTATAAAAGAATTTCCAATTATATCATTTTCTGCAAAAGAACAGATCGGAGTAGAGAAATTGCAAACATTAATTCAAGAAATGTTCTTTGCAGGAGAGATTGAAGCAAATGAGGAAATTTTTTTAATAAACGTCAGGCAGAAGGCTGCGCTTGAATCTGCATGGAATAGTTTGTCTTTGGTAAAACGTAGTATTGAGGATCAAATGCCAGAAGATTTTTATTCAATTGACTTGATGAGCGCTTATGAAGAGTTGGGAACTATTACTGGTGAAACAGTAGGGGAAGACTTAGTAAATGAGATCTTTTCAAAGTTTTGTATGGGTAAATAAGTTTAATCTAGATATAATTTTAAGAAAGGAGTAATATTATGCCGTGTGTAACAGAAACTTATGATGTCTGTGTAGTTGGTGCAGGACATGCAGGTTGTGAAGCAGCTTTGGCGTCTGCAAGATTGGGATTGGAAACAATTGTATTTACAGTTAGTGTGGAAAGTATTGCCTTGATGCCCTGTAATCCAAATATTGGAGGAAGTTCCAAGGGACATCTTGTTAGAGAAATTGATGCATTGGGTGGACAGATGGGAATCAATATAGATCAGACTTTTATTCAATCTAAAATGTTAAATCGTTCTAAAGGTCCTGCAGTTCATTCACTCCGCGCTCAAGCAGATAAAGCGGAATATAGCAGCAATATGAGAAAAACGTTAGAAAATACAGATCATCTTACGATTCGTCAGGCTGAAGTTACTGAATTAATGATTGGGGATGGAATATTAAAGGGTGTTAAAACTTTTTCTGGAGCTGAATACTACAGTAAAGCAGTTGTACTCTGTACTGGTACTTATTTAAAGGCAAAATGTCTATATGGTGATGTGGTTAATTATACAGGACCAAATGGATTGCAGCCAGCTAATTTATTATCTGAGTCGCTAAAAGAAAATTTTATAGAAATTTTCCGCTTTAAAACAGGAACACCGGCAAGAATTGACAAAAGATCTCTTGATTTTAGTAAGATGGAAGAGCAAAAGGGAGACCAGAAAGTTGTTCCGTTTTCTTTTACAACTAACCCAGAAGATGTTCAAATAGATCAGGTTTCCTGTTGGCTTACTTATACAAATCAAAAGACACATGATATTATTCGAGATAATTTAGATCGTTCTCCTTTATATTCGGGAATGATTGAAGGAACTGGCCCAAGATATTGTCCTTCTATTGAAGATAAGGTAGTTAAATTTTCTGATAAGGAACGGCATCAAGTATTTATTGAGCCAGAAGGTTTATATACAAATGAAATGTATGTGGGGGGGATGTCAAGTTCTCTGCCAGAAGATGTTCAACATAAAATGTATCACAGTGTGTCTGGATTGGAAAATGCTAAAATAGTAAGAAATGCTTATGCAATTGAATATGATTGCATTAATCCCAGACAACTCTATCCAACCTTAGAATTTAAAAAAATTAGAGGATTATTTTCAGGAGGGCAATTTAATGGAAGTTCTGGGTATGAAGAGGCAGCGGCGCAGGGACTTGTGGCAGGAATCAATGCTGCGATGTTTGTGTTAAATAAAGAGCCTTTGATTTTAGATCGCTCGGAAGCTTACATTGGTGTCCTGATTGATGATCTTGTTACTAAGGAAAATCATGAACCTTATCGGATGATGACTTCAAGAGCAGAATATCGTTTACTTTTACGTCAGGATAATGCAGACTTAAGACTAACGAAAAAAGGATATGAGTTGGGATTGATTAGTGAAGATCGATATCTAAAAGTGATTGAAAAGGAACAATTGATTGCCAAAGAAATAGAACGTATAAAACATGTAAATATTGGAGCAAATAATTTGGTACAAAAAATATTAGAGCAACATGGTAGTACGCCTTTGAAAAATGGCACAACACTTGCCGAGTTAGTGCGGCGGCCTGAATTGAACTATGAGGATCTTGCAGAGATTGATTCCGAAAGACCTAAACTTAATTATGATGTTATAGAACAAGTAAATATACAAGTAAAATATGATGGTTATATTAAGCGTCAATTAAAACAGGTAAAAGAGTTTAAAAAATTGGAAAATAAAAAACTTCCTCAAAATTTTGATTATGAGCAAGTAAAGAGTCTGCGTATAGAAGCAAAACAAAAATTGAATTTATATCAGCCCATTAATGTTGGACAGGCATCACGTATTTCTGGAGTTTCTCCGGCAGATATTTCTGTATTGTTAGTTTATCTTGAGCAGAGAAATCACAACCGGAAATCGTAAACAATAATGCAAGAATGAAAAAGTGTTCTTGCATTATTGCTTAGATTGATTTTATAGACAACAATTAATTTATTGTATATAGGTAGGAATTGTCTCTATCTAATATAGTTATATGGTTGTAAAATACTACACAAGGGACTGTTGTAAAATAGCTGGTATATGCAAATATGGTATTCAAAACAAAACAATTTCATCCATATATTGTATAGATACTGTATTTTCAGCAGCCTCAAGACATAATTATGGAGGTTGTGTATGTCTTATCAATTAGATAAATTTCAATATGGATTAGAAAAATTAGAGATCAATCTGTCAGAAGAAAAATTAAATAAATTTTTAATTTTTTATGAAATGCTGATAGAAAGGAATAAAGTGATGAATCTCACTTCGATTACAGAGTTTGAGGAGGTAGTGGAAAAACATTTTTTAGATTCTTTGAGTATTGTAAGAATGGTTGAATTGAATCACGAAAAAAAGATTTTAGATTTAGGTACTGGAGCTGGTTTTCCAGGTATTCCAATTAAAATTGCTTTTCCTGAATTGAAACTTGTTTTGATGGATTCATTAAATAAACGAGTACTTTTCTTAAAAGATGTAATTTCTGAGCTTGGCCTTTCCCATATAGTTGCTGTTCACGGCAGAGCTGAAGAAATGGCAAGGAAGCCAGAATATCGTGAACAATTTGATCTGTGTGTTTCTCGTGCGGTAGCAAATTTGTCTTCTTTGTCAGAGTATTGCATTCCTTTTGTAAAGAAAAGTGGTTTGTTTATATCTTATAAATCAGGAGAAATTGATAATGAAGTCCATATGGCAAAAAAAGCAATACAGTTGCTTGGTGGAGAGATTCAACAGGTTGAAAAATTTGTCTTGACTGGAACAGATATATCAAGATCTTTTGTTAAAATCAAAAAGAAGCATCAAACTCCAAAAACATATCCAAGAAAGGCTGGTACTCCTTCAAAAATGCCAATTCAATAAAAATTAAATCTTAAATTAATATATTTAAATAATAACCCCGTAGCTGGATAGTTACGGGGTTAAGTATTAATTCGATTCTAAATAAATATTTAAAGTTTCCAAAAGTTTTTCTGGAATTTCCATCTGCGGAAGATATTTTGAATTAGAGAGATAGGAAGCTTCAATAGAAGGATTCTGGGAAATATAGGTATCAATAATCTTCTCAATTCCATTTAATTCCTTGCTTCCAATTAGGTATATACTATTATTAATTTTTCGTAAGGCATGTACAATATTAATGTTTGTGTAATTTGCTTGAATACTTGATAAAAGGTATTTCCCATGACTATTACTAATATGAGCCGCCTCATAATAACAGTCAATAGTTTTTGTTGAAACCATATGTTTCTTATAATAATATTCCTTTGAAAATACTTTATTGATATTGTTTTTCAAAAATACCAAGTTGTAAACTAATGTGCCGATAATTGGAGTGTCAATAAAAAATTTTAAGGCATTTTTTCTCTTGTTTGGAGTTTTGCTCAGATCAGCAAGATTGGAAGGATTAATTACAATAATTTTTCCAAAATGGTTCGGTTCCATATTACAAGCCATTAAAGTAAATGATGAGGATTCTCCTGTTACAACAATATCTGATTTAGTTCCAATGATATTTTTAATAAAGTCGGTAATTAATTGTACATAAAGATAATTACTATAAGTCATATTAGGTTTTTCACTTCTGCCGCAGCCTATGAGATCTAAGGTATAGACAGTATGATGTTTTGCAAGATGCTTGGCGATTTTTTCCCATTCATAGGAAGATGATGCCGGATTTAAATCATGGATTAAAAGGAGGGGAGTACCCTTTCCATGTTTTGTATAATAGATATTTCCATATCTCCAATGAAAAAATTTTCCTTTTTCTGTCTTTAAAAGATTTTTCATACTGGAGGAAACACTTATTGCCTTATTGATACCATAAATACTGATTGTAGTTAATGTGGTAAGAAGTAAAAAATTACGAACGTGTTTTTTCATTACAGTAATCTCCCTTCACTGAGTATAATATAAAATATTCTATCTATATTATAGACGAAATAATCTGGATATACAAACAAAAAAGATAGTAAACTAAAAAAAATTATTGATTATTTTATATGATTATTTATGTGATACGAAATAATTAGGGCATATATTGATGTCATTCGATTATTAATATCCATAATATTAGACGTTTTCCATTTTTATTTATGTGTTAAAGTACTTCTACATATATATAGTATTATAAAAATGATAAGGATTAAATTATCCAAATGATATATTTTGTATATCAAAATTTAGAATATAAGGAGAAATCACTTTAGGAAGTTAGCTGTCAAAGATATTTTTTACATTTTTTATTTATGTGTTAAAGTACTTCTACATATATATAGTATTATAAAAATGATAAGGATTAAATTATCCAAATGATATATTTTGTATATCAAAATTTAGAATATAAGGAGAAATCACTTTAGGAAGTTAGCTGTCAAAGATATTTTTTACATTCTGTTATTGTAGAAAGGTTTCAGTACAAGAAAATATATTAGTGTAACTGTCACGAGCATTGTATATAGATGGTACATTTTGAATATTAAGATAAACTATATTATTTATATTTTTAAGAATTGTAAAAAAGTGCTGTATTATTAAATGAACAATAAAAATCTAAAATATGTCTTTTATTATTGATAAATTTGAGATAAAATATTTATATAACTTAGTGTTTATCAATAATTTAATTATCAGAATTATCTTAAAGATTATTAATGGATAATGTATAGATTGTGGATGTATCTGCAGTAAGTTAATTTGTAAATACCTAAAGAAAGTTATTTTTATATATCTTAAATAAAGAACATATGTTCAGAAGAAGGCTAAAACATGATTATTAACTATTTAGAAAATTTATATCAGGAGATTTATGAGAAAAAGATTAATTTAGAACGAGAAAATCAAAAGAAAGAAACATTGTTAAGGGATAACTTAAAATTTGTACAAGCTTTAGAAAATACGATAGATGAGAACTATGAATCCTTTTCCCCAAGAAAAGTTGATGAAGAGAGTCATCTTAAAATTAATTCGTTGCTGAATGAACAGCGTCAAATTGAAGAAGCAATTAGAATAAATAAAATAGAAATTGTTGATCTGAGTGTGAAGCTATCAGAGTTGGAAAATGTGATAAAGGCAGCACGAGAAAATGAAAGGTTATTATTTCATAGAAAGATACAACAGAGTGATGACAAAGTTTATAAAAGAAATATTTTGGAAGTACAAGAAATCGAGAGACAACGTATTGCTAGGGATATGCATGATACTGTGGTACAGAATCTTACTAGTTTAATTCATAAAATTGAAATATGCGATAAAATAGGAGATGTTGATCCAGTACGTTGTAAATTAGAAATGCGAGTTATGAAAAATATTATTCGAGAGACTATTCAAGATCTCAGAAAAATTATTTTTGATTTACGTCCTTTTTCATTAGAGGAAATAAGTTTAGAAGATGCTATTGAACGTGAGTTGTCAAAAATCCGTAGTTTTGGAATCGTCACTATATCTTATGAAGTCGAAGGAAAATCTGATAATCTTTCCCATATTATATCACTGACAGTTTTCAGAGTTATTCAAGAAGTATGCAATAATGTTATGAAACATGCACAAGCAAATCATATAATTGTAAGATTATCTTTTAAAAAAGATGATTTACAAGTTTCTATAAAAGATGATGGTCAAGGATTTGATGTTAATGCTATTGAACATTTTGAAAGAATAGATAATTCAGGGTTTGGAATTTCAATGTTGAGAGAACGAGTTTATTTATTGTCTGGAAAAGTTGAAATAAATTCAAAACCAGGGGAAGGAACAGAAGTTATTATAAAAGTACCGATCATTAAGGAGGAAGAATAAATGGAAGCAAAAATAATAATTGCAGATGATCATTCAATGGTAAGAGAGGGATTAAAACAGTTATTGGAATTGGATGGGGATATAAGAGTAATTGGAGAAGCAGGAGATGGAGAAGATTGTTTGAAAATTCTTCAAAAGAATATGCCTCAAATACTATTATTAGATATTGATATGCCGAACATGAATGGGTTGGAAGTTTTAAAAAGAATAAAAAAAGATAAAATGGATCTAAAAGTAATAATTCTTACGGTACATAATGAGATAGAATATTTATTAAAAGCTGTAGAAATTGGTATTGATGGTTATATTCTAAAGGATTCTGATTCAGCAGAATTGAGAGAGGCTATTTTTACTGTTTTATCAGGAGAGAGTTATATCCAGCCAAGTATGTTACCAATGCTAGAATCAAAGATAATTCAAAGAAATAATGATCAAGCTAAAATTGATTTATTAACCAGACGTGAGTTGGAAGTATTAAAATTATTATCTATTGGACTTTATAACAAAGAAATTGGTGAAAAACTTGAGATATCTGAGCGGACTGTAAAAAATCATATTTCTAGTATATTTCGTAAAATAAATGTCACTGATCGCACACAAGCGGCCGTATTTTCTATTAAAAATAATTTAGTCAATATATATTAACAAACTGGGGAATGTTTCTTATGAAATGTTCCCTGGTTTATTTTTGCCAATAACTTTATTCATTGTATAATGGCAACAATAATGGTATTTTGCAATTTAATCAACATGCATTCAATTTTTGTATTTATGAAAAAAATATGTTTTTTTATAAATAAATGTTTTTTGGTAAAAAAGAGTATGCTACGAGGCAAACCACCAGGTTACTATAAATTTGTAGCTGTTTCTGGTATGTTTTGTCTGGTGTTCTTTAAGAATTTGTTTACGGACTCTATTATAGCTTTCTTATCAGCAGCCTGTTAGTGAGGAGTAGTGTTGCTGGATTTTTGGCATTCTTTTATGTAGTCAGAAATTGGACAAGAATACTATTTGAATGTTTGATATTCAGAAAGAGAAAAAAGTACACAGTCAGTCATGATTTTGCTAGGAGAGAGAAGAGGTAGATAATAGTGTGTTGTTTCTCCTATACAGGGTATTTTGTAACATTTAAAATGATTTTTTGATTCCACACAAAAATTGTCAATATCATAAAAATATTTATATAATAATTTCATTTATAAGTTAATCTTGTTTTTATTCTAATTTTGATGATTAAATTATATCAAGTAGTAGAATTATAAGTTTATTTAATTGAGCTTGTGACAATTAAGTATAGAGTAGGATCTATTCTAGAAATAGTATTCTTGATTATTAGAAAAATACAATTTTATAATAGTTGTTTTGTTTCAAACACAAATATAAAAATACGTTTCACGTGAAACATATTTTTTCTAAACTATTTAATTGGATTTTAGTTGCTTTGTATGTATTATCAGTAGATAATATGTAAGAATCCCAGTATTAATAAGTATATTGTAGCAATATATTTATCTTTTCAATTGGAGATATAAGTAAATACTTAGATTGTAATTTGCCATAGTAAAAACTCTTATTTATTGAATAAACATTTTTAAGAGATATAGTAATTATATTATGCTCCATAATTTAAATTTTTAGTAGAAAATTTGTCATAAGTAGTATATTTTGTGGACATATTTTATTTTTAGTTGCAATGAGGAAAAAGAAGAGATGTAAATTTATTCTATTAGAAAAAATATTACCCCGTGAGAAGAATATTAATTACTTTAAAAAAACAAAAACGAAATAAGTAAAACAGAAATTAAACATTCTATAAGTAATAAATGCAAATTATTACGTATTTTTATTATAAGTCAATTCATTTCGTGATATATAGTTCAAATTGGGCATAAGAAATAAGTTATTTGTTTATTACTTATGTATGGTATAAATGAATTTAATTAATTTATATATAATGCAGTAGGGTATTAGACTGTTGTATCTTGATCTATATATCAAAATAAATTTGCAAATCATATAATTTTGATTTAGTAGTGCCATATTCATTACAAAATAATATGTTTTATAAATGTAATTAACGTGAGTTCGGTGAAAATAAATGTCCATTAGCTATTTCTTTGATAAAATAAAATTATCAAATCCAATCATACCAAAGGAAATAAACTTATGAACGAATTATTATATCAGTTTTTATGACATTGATAACTTCTGTAGGAAATTAAAAATATTTTTTTAACATAGCCTTTATCCTGTAATAGAGAATGCAGCATCTTTTGAAGCACTCTCAGCCCTTTTACTCAGTAAATTTGTGATAATCTGTGTCTCTTTCACCTATCTGGCTACCGGACATTCAAATGGTATTATATAAAGTTTATACAAAAGGATTGCCGCAAATTCTTTCTAAGGCTGGGTCAGATATAACCGTTTTGTATACCTTATGCCCTATGATGCCATACCGCTGGCACTATTTGTACAGGCAGTTGGAACCAAATCTTCCTGCATTGGCATAAGCTTTGTAGATTCTACAACGTTTGATTTGTGTGACAGCCATAGAATTCAGCTACACAAAGTTTGTGTGGGGATTGCACAAAGTGGCAAATGTTAACAGGATGGTCTACAGATTCAGGCTCCACCTTGCCATAAATGGTCGTGGGGAAATCCTAAACTTTGCCTAATGCCAAGCAATATAGATGATTGTAACAGAAAAGTCATAAAGTCCCTGATAAAGAACCTCTTTGGGAACCTTTTTGCAGATAAAGGATATGTGTCCAAGAACTGTTTGTGGAACTCCTATAGAATGTTGTGAAGCTGATCACCAAGCAGAAAAAGAATGCCAAAACCCAGGGATGCTGCACCTCAAAGACAGGCTTCTGCTTCTCAAGCTTGCTGTGAGAGAGTCGGTAATGACTTTCTAAAGAACATTTGCAATTGAGCATTCCAGACACAGAATATCTGTAATTTTGTAGTCAACCTGGTGGCTGGTCTTGAAGCATAATTTTTTTATCGAATTTGTAAAATTTGTGTTTCACATGGCATAGAATTTAGGCAATTAGTTGATATATTATCGTCGTTATAGATATAAAAGCCATTTATATATACCAAGGGTATGAGTATTTAATTTATTTATACCGAATTTTCATTAATAAGTAATCAGCATAAAAGATAGAAGGCAAATATTTCAACTGAAACAAAATTTTGTCATAGTCTTTATTGAATTTAAAAGTAATTATTATTGAAAAAATGATTATATAAATGTTTATAGATATAGAATGCAATTATATATACCAAGGGTATGAGTATTTAATTTATTTATACCGAATTTTCATTAATAAGTAATCAGCATAAAAGATAGAAGGCAAATATTTCAACTGAAACAAAATTTTGTCAGAGTCTTTATTGAAT
>CAJTCL010000015.1:14037-93287 GCA_910575005.1 Lachnospiraceae bacterium
TTATTGTTAATAAGTAATCAGTATAAAAGATAGAAGGCAAATATTTCAACTGAAACAAAATTTTGTCAGAGTCTTTATTGAATTTAAAAGTAATTATTATTGAAAAAATGATTATATAAATGTTTATAGATATAGAATGCAATTATATATACTGAGGGTATGAGTATATTTAATTTATTTGCGCCGAATTATTGTTAATAAGTAATCAGTATAAAAGATAGAAGGCAAACATTTTAATTGAATTAAAACTTGGTCATAGTCTTTAGTAATATAAAATTCATTATTTATACTGTAGATATAATTAAATATAAAGACTTGCATCAAATTTGTGCTAATTAATATAAGTATTAGGGTAAGAATAAGATAGCAATATATATCAATTAATGAGAACCTGATTATAGTGAGTAAATAATTTGTTTTTTATCTAAAGTATAAATCCAGATAAGGACAAAACCCATAATTTAGTATAAGGAAGAATATACAAATAGTCTTCTCGGATGTGAAAATAAGTATCTACAATATGAAAAGATTTTCATGAGGTCAGTGTCCACATTGATAGCGAGCATCGGATTGTTACGACTACAATCTGAATGATAAAGTCTTTTAAGAAAAAAATAGATGATCATCTATTGATATGTTATAATACTTGTGTTGTCCAACCTACATCCAACAACGGGAGTAGGTGTTCACATGGAAATTATCACTGCTTTTTTTTGGTCGCTGTTGCGGCTGGTATAGATTATCACTACATCATGAAATGGTTAGTTGGCGGTCATAAGGACAACAAATAACCTACTGGCGCTTTCCGGTATAAAAGAAGAACCCTTGAACTGTACGGCATAGGGTTCGGGGGTTCGTTTCTTTGTCCACATGGACTTATCACTATTTTTTGTCTATCTACATTATAGCATATGCAAATTTTAATTACTAGATACATTTACTTTTCACAAAAAAATTATTCTTATCTAGTATCACCCAAGTATTAAATTGATAAAAAAATATATATATTTATTAATTTAACCCATACTTCAATGGTTTGATTTTACATATTGTATCTAATTTAATATCAAATGGATGATTGGTTAAGTTATTTTTAAAAATATATTTTTTAGTGTAATACCTCTTATATAGATTTTTTGCTAGACATATTATATAATGCTAATAGAAATTATTATAAGATCCCTATAAATACAATGGTAATATGATTAAATAATTATATATCTTTATTTTGAGGAATGACAAGAATAAAATTGTTTGTAGATCCAGTAAATAAAATTTGTATTAAATGTCAAAATATTAAAGTGATTTGTTTTGTCCATGATGCAGCAACATTTGGTGATTTTCACTTATACATATTATTTTATAGAACTACCAAAATTTAACAAATAGTAGTGGTGTAGAATGTTTTGCAAAGATCATTATTAATACTGATCTCTACAGTGTAAAGTATGTAGATTTTTTATTGTGATTCGTACACAGTATTTATAAGATATAAATGACTTAATACTTAAATAAAATAAGTAATAGCAATTATATTTTTTGATAAATAATAGAATTCTCCCATAGTAAATTAAAAGAGCTTAGTAATGCTATTGCAAATATTAGTTATTGTATTACAGGAGTAAATTATAAATTTGTAAGATGTTTCACGTGAAACATATAAAATCAGGATTCGTTATTTATTGTTAAAATTTTTATTGGTAATAAATTAAAAACCTATAAAATAAGTGCAAAGACTTATTTTAATTATTAAAAATGAATGATTTTATTTGAGTCTAATTAAACAGATTAGTAAGAAAGTTTTATTAATAGAAATAATGGCTAGTGTAATTGTAATATACTTAATTACGAAGGACATAGCAGAGAAGGGCAGATATGTAGATTTATTTTTTAGATAAAGACTATTTGCGCTGGGTAGAAACATGCCATAGATCTGAATAATAGGCAATAACTTATTGTAAATAAATATATAATAAATAAAAAAGGTTATTACATTATAAATGCCATAAAATAACTAGTGTAATTATATAAGGAAGGGTTTTGTTAATATACAATTAGTTCCGCTGTATAAAAAAGCTAATGATATTATTTTAAATATCAAAAATTACCTATAGTATTAAATTTAAAAAAGTGATATAATGAAAATGATAAATGGAGAAAAATATATATTCTATTTATTATACTCGAATCATTTATAAGATATTTTTATAATGTAAAAAAAAATAAGTACATCGCACATAAGCGATTATAAAATACGAACTTCATAAACTAACCTGTTTGCAAAATTAGCATGTACAGGATGGAGGAAAATATGGGAAGAATAATAGCAATTGCTAATCAAAAAGGTGGTGTTGGAAAGACAACCACAGCAATTAATTTATCTGCCTGTCTTGCAGAAGCAGGAAAAAAAGTTTTGACAATAGATTTGGATCCACAGGGAAATACGACCAGCGGTCTTGGATTAGAAAAGGAAGAACTGGAAAATACTGTATATGAATTGATGATAGGTAATTGTACAATTAGAGAAAGTGTACAGAAGACAAAAATAGAAAAACTTTTTGTTATTCCTTCAGATATTAATCTTGCAGGTGCAGAAATTGAATTGTTGGACATCAATGAAAAGGAATATATTTTAAAAAATGAGGTGGATTATATATTTGATGATTATGATTATATTATAATTGATTGTCCTCCTTCTCTTAGTATGCTTACAATTAATGCTATGACGACAGCCAATACTGTCCTAGTTCCTATTCAATGTGAATATTATGCATTGGAGGGATTAAGCCAATTGATACATACGATTAATTTAGTACAACAAAGATTAAATCCAGAACTTCACATGGAAGGCGTAGTCTTTACTATGTATGATGCCAGAACTAATCTATCTTTGCAAGTGGTAGAAAATGTAAAGAGTAATTTAAATACTAATATTTATAAAACAATTATACCAAGAAATATTCGTCTGGCAGAAGCCCCAAGTTATGGTTTACCAATTAATTTATATGATACAAAATCAGCGGGTGCAGAGAGCTATCGTTTATTGGCAAAAGAAGTCATAGAAAGAGGAGATGTATAATGGCAGCAGCAAGAGGACTGGGAAAAGGTTTGGATATTATGCTTCCAGATAAAATTGGTACTGCAAATGCCAAAGAAACAGGAACCAATAAGAAACCAGAAGTTGGAAAAGACATTATATTTGTTAAAGTTGGAAAAATTGAACCAAATAAAGAGCAGCCTAGAAAAAATTTTGATGAGGATTCTTTATTGGAATTAGCTGAGTCTTTGAAACAATATGGTATGCTGCAGCCATTATTGGTACAAGATAAGAAGGGTTATTATGAGATCGTTGCGGGGGAACGAAGATGGAGAGCAGCAAAGCTTGCTGGATTAAAAGAAATTCCTGTAATCATAAAAAAACTGACTGATCAGGAAATTGTTGAGATATCTCTCATTGAAAATATTCAAAGAGAAAATTTAAATCCAATTGAAGAGGCTTTAGCATACAAAAGATTGTTAAACGAATTTAATTTAAAACAGGATGAAGTGGCAGAACGAGTATCAAAATCTAGAACAGCAGTGACAAATGCAATTAGGTTATTAAAATTGGATGAACGTGTACAGAGAATGGTTATTGATGATCTTTTGACGACAGGACATGCCCGTGCTCTTCTTGCTATTGCAGATCCTGAAAAACAATATTTATTGGCTCAACAAATTTTTGATGAAAAGTTAAGTGTCAGAGAAACGGAAAAACTTGTGAAAAAACTGCAAAAACCGAAGTTGGAATCAACGAAGAAGTTGGAAAATGATATGACAGTTTTTTATGAGGACATGGAACAAAAACTGAAAAATATTATGGGGACAAAGGTATCTATTCATCAGAAAGATAAAGAAAAAGGAAAAATTGAAATAGAGTATTATACAAGTGATGAATTAGAGCGAATCATGGAACTATTTCAATCTATTCATCAAATGGAAAATTAAAACATATGTTCTTGTGTAAAATACAATTATGAAAATTATTAGGGAGAGGAGCAAAAAATGGATACCATAAGTTCAGAATTTTTAGACATATATTTTACTGTGGATGAGTTTCTATTGGCTATTGCAATTATGGCAGCAGCTATGGTGCTGTTGTTTATTTTGTTATTGGTTAATATGGGAAAGACAAAGAAGATCCGTAAAAAATATGAAGCTTTCATGCAGGGGAAAAATGCGGAATCACTTGAGGAAACATTAGTGAGAAGAATTCAGCAGGTGGAGGAGCTTTTAGAGTCTGAGAGCAAAAATCGGGAAAATATTCAACAAATTTCTGATGCGTTGAAATGTACTTTTCAGAAGGTTGGTATGGTTAAATATGATGCCTTTCACGAAATGGGAGGTAAGTTGAGTTTTTCATTGGCATTATTGGATCAGAAAAATGATGGATTTATCATCAATGCCATGCATAGCAGAGAAGGTTGTTATACTTATATCAAAGAAATATTAGATGGCAATTCCATTATTGTATTGGCGGATGAAGAAAAAGAGGCGCTGGATATTGCAATGGGAACCAAGGATGAAAAAATAGAAAAAACAGAATAATTTAATAAAATTTGATATAAATTTAAAAGAAAAATTGCAAATATATGATTTCTATTATATAATATTAGAAACAACTTTTTGCAGAAGGGAGGGGATAGAATGAATAGTTACCTCAGAAGTATTGGTTTTAGAAGCATCAAAAATAGGCGTGAAATGAATCTTTTAATTGATGATATAGTGAAAAATCCAGATAAGAAAATTGTTACTGAAGATGGAGATGGCAATGTATTTGCAGAACTTAGCAGAGAGTTTGGCCAATTTATTGGAATTGCAGTGCGTGGAGAATATTTGGACGATGTGAATTTTCATGTAGATTGTTATTATCCATATTTCATTGGCAGTGGTGTGACAACGGACGAAAAGGTTGAGATTGAAAAACGCTCGGATAGAGAGGCATATGCTGGTATTTGTGATGAAATGCGAATTGGAGTAACATTGATTTTTTATTTGCAGAATGTAGTAGAATATCTGCAGGAATCCCGTTCTAAAAATGGCAGAAGAGTTCCGGTCAATACAACGATTTCAGCGTTGTCGACAGGTGGAAAGATTGTGTTACCTGTATATAAAAATGAGTCACAGATTAAGAATAGTGAAAAATATAATAACAATCGTAATCATTTGATGGCAGCCGCCAGAGAAGGCGACGAAGAAGCGATGGAAAGTTTGACTTTAGAGGATATTGATACTTATTCTATGATTTCTAAGAGAATTATGAAAGAAGATATTCTTTCCATTGTGGAGACTTATTTTATGCCTTATGGGATCGAAAGTGACCAATATAGTATTATGGGTGAAATTTTGGATTTCTATACATTGCAAAATAAACAAACGAAAGAGAAGTGTTATGTATTGACATTAGATAGCAATCATTTAATTTTCGATGTATGTATCAATCAAGAAGATTTACTTGGAGAACCGGCACCTGGACGTAGGTTTAAAGGTACGATATGGATGCAAGGACAGGTACACTATAATATATAAATTGTTGTATATTATTGCTTTGATTATTTTGAGTAGCATAAGTTGTGTCTTAGCTATTATATAAATATAATTGACAAAAAGTTAGATAACATGTATAATCAAAAAGGTTATTTAATTGTCGCTATAGCTCAGCTGGATAGAGCGACCGCCTCCTAAGAAAGTGTTAAAACACTCGCCTAAGAGGAAAAGGAAAAAGGTAACAAGTAAAACTAAATATAGATTTTGTAACTGTCGCTATAGCTCAGCTGGATAGAGCGACCGCCTCCTAAGCGGTAGGTCGGAGGTTCAAATCCTCTTAGCGACGCTGAAAACATCGCCGAAAACATTGATTTTTCAAGGTTTTCGGCGTTTCTCATTTTCCAAAAGAATTTGAACTCGTAGCAATTTGCGATTAGCAGAAGCGATTTTTGCTAATCAGATTTAACCACAGAGAAATTGAACTGTTAATTATCGTCACCGATTAGCTTGCTAATGATTAGCAAGAAAATTGATGTTTTTGCTAATCAAAATGGCTCTCCTGCTAATCGGAGAAAAAATCGTGCAAAAAAGTCTGCTAATTGAAAAGGCAAAAGTTACTCGTTCAAAGAGCTTTTTTCTGGTGTTACATAATCCCGTATGTTTGAATATATTGCCGTCCGTTTATATAATGAAAGAAAAAAGGACGGTGATATGAATGAGAGAAAAGAAAAATCATTTATATGTGGATAGTGAAGAAAGAAAACTCCTGTTGCATAGCCTTGTGGGATTAAAAAATCAGCTCATACAGCAAGGAAGATATACGGATTGCGTTGATGAGCTTATTATCAAGGTTATCCATGCACCTGTAAAAAAGTTAAGGGTAGAAATGGCAGGAAGAAGTGATGTGTGATAAGGAATTTAAAGAACTGGTGAAAATAGCGGTCGAGAAACTAAAAGATGAATCTGTATTGAAACTGTTACAAGCGGATGCAAGTTATCAAAAAGATAGTAATAATGAGGGAAGTGCAGAGGATGCCTTTAATCAGCTTGATTTGACGGAGAAGCAGAGGGAAGTTTGCCAACGTCTTTTAGATTGCAGAGATAAGCAGGATTTTGAATATGGTACTCATGCGTATATTGCAGGGCTGATAGATGCGTTTCATATTATGGCGGTATTGTTCCCAGAGAAATGGGATATAGAGAGAATAAGGGAAGCCTTATCATTAAAGGGCAGATAATAAAACTGAATAGATTTTTACATAGCCGATTGGTGTAGTTTAGCAAGTAAAAACAGCCAGTCGGCTTTTTTTATTGCCATGAATCCTTTACATAGCCACCTTGACAAAGTGGCTAAATTTATGCGAAAGGAGGACGCACCTATGTCAAATTGCAAAGTGATTGCTTTAACCAACCAGAAAGGCGGTGTCGGCAAGACCACTACGGCGGTCAATCTGGGTGTCAGTCTGGCACAGCAAGGTAAAAAAGTCCTGCTCATTGATGCCGATGCACAGGCAAATTTAACTATGTCGCTTGGCTATGGCAGACCAGATGATTTGTCGGATACGCTCTCAAGCATCATGCAGGATGTGATAGACGATAAGCCTGCCAATGTCCAGAAAGCTATCCTGCACCATAATGAGGGCGTTGACCTGCTCCCATCCAACATTGAACTGTCGGGACTGGAAGTAAGGCTGATAAACGCCATAAGCCGTGAAAGTGTGCTGAAAACCTGTATCAATGAGGTAAAAAAGAATTATGATACAGTCCTCATTGACTGTATGCCGAGTTTAGGTATGCTCACAATCAATGCACTTGCGGCGGCTGACAGCGTGGTTATCCCGACACAGCCCCATTATCTTTCTGCAAAGGGCTTAGAGCTGTTGCTTCGCTCCGTGTCTAAAGTCAAGCGGCAAATCAATCCCCATCTGCGGATTGACGGTATCTTGATGACGATGGTAATGCCACGCACGAACATCTCTAAAGAAATTACCGCAACGGTAAAGAGTGCCTACGGGCAGAGGATTAAAGTTTTTGATGCCCAGATACCCCATTCCATCCGTGCGGTAGAAGCCACCGCAGAGGGCAAGAGCATTTTTGCCTACGACAAAGGCGGCAAGGTAGCCGCAGCTTATGAGCAGTTTGGAAAGGAGGTGGCAGAGATTGGCGAGAAGCAAAAGAACAGGAATCGAGCTGACCGCATACGATGACCTCTTTGAAACAGACGAGAGCCGAGCAGAAGCGAATCTAAGCAAGATAAGGGAGATACCCATTTCCGAAATTGATGAGTTCCCAGACCACCCATTCAAGGTTTTGATGAATGAGGATATGGAGCAGCTTGTGGAAAGTGTCAGTCGGAGCGGCGTAATGACCCCTGCGACAGTTCGGCAAAAAGAGGATGGACGGTACGAGCTTATCAGCGGTCACAGGCGGAAAAAGGCTTGCGAGCTTGCAGGACTTGAAACTCTGAAATGTGAGGTTAAGGAGTTGACGCATGATGAAGCAATTATTGTCATGGTTGAAAGTAATCTCCAACGCTCTGTTATTCTGCCGAGTGAGAAAGCCTTTGCATATAAGATGCGGTTAGAAGCTATGAACAGGCAAGGACAGAGAAGTGATTTAACTTCTGTGCCAGTGGCACAGAAGTCAGAAAACAAAACTTCTCGTGAGAAATTAAGTGAGCTTGTTGGCGAAAGCCAAGACCAAGTACGTCGCTTTATCCGCTTAACTGAACTTGTACCCGAAATTCTGCAAATGGTAGATGAACGCCAGATTGCTTTTCGTCCTGCGGTAGAGATTTCTTATCTTTCCGAGGAACAGCAATACACCCTGCTTGAAGCAATGGGCTACAATGATGCCACGCCTTCACTTGCACAGGCTATCAAAATGAAAAAGTTTATGCAGGAGGGAAAGCTCACGGACGAGGTTATCCAGAGCATTATGCAGGAGGATAAGCCGAACCAGAAAGAGAAGCCTGCCTTTAAGGACGAGCGGATAACCAAGCTCATACCAAAATCCATCCCCAGAGGGCAGGAAACGGATTTTGTCGTAAAGGCGTTGGAGTTTTATAACCGCCACTTGCAGCGGAACAAGGCTCACGAGAGGTAAGGCAGGAAAGATGGGGATTTTGAAGTGGACACCGAGGGGAAAGTCTGCCCTTTGGGAAACAGAAAAAATTTTTTAACTTCCCCCTCTCCACACCTCTCCCCCTAGATACTGCCAGTAACTATCCGAGAAAAGAACTATTAAAGGCTGTCCACATGGGCGGCTTTTTTTCTGCCAGAAGTCAACTATCAACACGAGAATGAACAGGAGGTAATGAATGAAGATTCGTAAATTATTTAAAAGGGCTGCGGCGTTTGCTCTGGCTGCGGTCACGGCATTGTCCGCCGTCCCTGCCACGACAGCGTTTGCAGCGGGCGACATCGGAACAATCAGCTTTACCCACACCTACGACGGTGCAGGGAACGCCATGAGATATAATTCCAGTGCCAACATTGGAGGTCATACCGCAGGAGGGGCAGGCGAATACAAATACCGTATGTATGTGGACGGGGAAACGGCGTTCTGCCTTCAGCCGGGCGTGCCTTTAAAAACAGGGAACACGCTTGCAAAGGCATCTTCCAACGCTTGGAACGCCCTCTCCGCAGAGCAGAGAAAAGCGGTGGGGCTTGCCCTGCTCTATGGGTATCAGGGCAACAGCGGGAATTTATCTGGGAGCGATGATGAGAAATGGCTTGCCACCCAGACCCTTGTATGGGAGTTTGTTACGGGATGCCGCAACGCCACAAGCCCGTACAGCCAGACAAGCACGACCGTTTACAGCCTGCACTTTGGCTCTAATTATGCGAACAGTGGGGCGAGGGCGGCTTACGACCAGATTGTGTCCCTGCTTACAAGGCACAGCACGATTCCGAGCTTTATGTCGGCAGGGAAGAAAGACATCACAAAGGAGCTTGCCTATAAGGACAGCAAATACAGCATTACGCTGACCGACAGCAACGGCGTTTTATCCGAGTATTCCTTTACCAGCTCTGACAGCAATGTAAAAGTGTCTAAGTCTGGAAACAAGCTGACTATCACATCATCAAAGGCGATTGATGGCAAGGCAAGGATTACCGCAGCAAGAAACAACACGCCGACGGTCAGCAGCGGTGCGATGATGATTGCCTACGGCGACCCAAACCTGCAGGACGTCATTACGGGTGTGGAAAACGTGGACACCATGATGGCATATATCAACGTGGAAACACCGACAGGCACGGTTGCACTCAAAAAGACTTCCGAGGACGGTGTTGTTGAGGGGATTTCTTTTACCATCAAGGGTGACGGCTTCAATAAGACCGTGAAAACCGACAAGAACGGAAATATAACAGTGGAGGGATTGTTCCCTGGCACTTATACCGTTACGGAGCAGTCCATTGACCGCTACGAGCCGCAGAAAACCCAGACCGTGACGATTATCGGAGGGAAAACCTCTACGGTCACTTTCAGCAATACCTTGAAGCGTGGCAGTCTGGAAGTTGTGAAAACATCCGAGGATAATCTGGTGGAGGGCGTGAAGTTCCACCTTTACGGAACATCATTGAGCGGCTTAGCCGTTGATGAATATGCCATAACCGATAAGAACGGACTGGCAAAGTTTGAGAACGTCCTTATCAGCGGCAGCACGCCTTATACCCTTGAGGAAGTGGACACGGCAGTCCGCTATGTCGTCCCTGCATCCCAGACCGCCCCGATTGAGTGGAAAAAGGTCACAAACCGCAGCTTCCACAACATTTTAAAGAAGTTCAATGTTACGGTATTAAAGACCGACGTGGAAACAGGAAAGAAGCCGCAGGGCGACGCTTCCCTTGCAGGTGCGGTTTACGGCATCTATAAAGGCGAGGAACTGGTTGACACTTACACCACCGATGAAAATGGGCAGTTTACAACAAAATATTATGTATGCGGCGATGACTGGAGCATCCGTGAGATTACCCCGTCCGAGGGTTATCTTTTGGACACGACCGTACACCATGTGGGGGCAGAGCCAGAGCTTTACACCGTGGAATATAATTCTGCAAAGAATGACGTAAACGAGCAGGTCATCAAAGGGAATATCGCCATCATCAAGCACACCGACAACGGCGAAACCCAGATTGAAACGCCAGAGGAGGGTGCTGTTTTTGAAGTATATTTGAAATCCGCAGGCAGCTTTGATGCGGCGGAGGAAACGGAACGTGACACGCTTATCTGCGATGAGAACGGATTTGCACAGACAAAGGATATGCCATACGGCATCTATACGGTTCACCAGACTTCTGGATGGAATGGGCGTGAGCTGATGAAAGACTTTGACGTGTTTATCTGCAAGGACAGCCAGACTTACCGCTACCTTATCAACAATGCCAATTTTGAGAGCTATATCAAGATTGTGAAAAAGGATATAGAAACAGGCAAGGTTATCCCGTATGCAGGTGCAGGCTTCCAGATTTACGACCCGAATGGGGAGCTTGTAACAATGACGTTCACTTATCCCGAAGTAACAAAGATTGACACATTCTACACCACGGCAGGCGGTGAGCTTATCACGCCGCAGACTCTGGAATACGGCAAGGGATATTCTCTGGTTGAGGTGCAGGCTCCGTATGGCTACGTTCTGGATTCCGAGCCAGTTTATTTTGATGTAGAACAGGAAAATTCCGAGGATGAAAGCGGCATCACGATTGTCAAAGTGGAACGCTCCAACGTGGCACAAAAAGGAAAAATCACGGTAGAAAAGTCTGGGGAGGTATTCAGCAGGGTATCAGGAAATAAGGGGCTGTATCAGCCGATTTTTGCAGTAGACAGCCTTGAGGGTGCGGTTTATGAGATTACAGCAGCCGAGGACATTATCACAATGGATGGGACGGTCAGAGCCGAGAAAGGCGAGGTTGTAGATACGCTCACTACGGGCGAGGACGGCACGGCAGAATCCAAAGAACTGTATCTGGGAAGATATGAAGTCAAAGAAGTGACCGCCCCGTATGGCATGGTGTTAAGTGGGGAAGTCCACGCCGTGGAGCTTGTGTATGCAGGGCAGGAAATCGAAGTGACGGAAGCAGGCACGGATTTTTACAATGAGCGTCAGCGTGTGGAAATCAATGTAATCAAGAGCCTTGAGGTTGACGAAGCATACGGCGTAGGCAACAACGGGGAGATTAAAGACGTTACGTTCGGGCTGTATGCCGCCGAGGAACTGACCGCCGCAGACGGTTCTTCTATCCCTGCGGATGAACTGATTGAGGTTATCTTCCTTGATGAAAACGGTCACGGAAAGGCAGTCAGCGATTTACCGATTGGCAGCTACTATGTGCAGGAAATCAGCACAAATTCCGCTTACCTTATCAGCGATGAAAAGTATCCTGTCGTATTTGAATATGCAGGGCAGGATACCGCCGTTGTGCATATCACAGCGAATGAGGGCGAAGCCATTGAAAACGAACTGATTTACGGCACGGTCAGCGGTAAAAAATCCAATGAGGACGGCAAAGATTTAGGCGGTGCTGTTATCGGCATTTTTAAGACAGGCACAACAGAATATACAAAGGAAAATGCGATTGCGACTGCCACATCGGAAGATGACGGCAGTTTTTCTTTTGAGGATGTTCCGTATGGCACATGGGTCATCCGTGAAATCGAAAGCCCGAAAGGTTATGTACTCTCCGAGGAAGAAATCAGCGTGACAATCAGTGAAGTGGATGAAGTTGTCGAGATAGAGCTTGTCAATTACTTTATCACAGGCAATATCGCTCTGACTAAGGTAGACAAGGACTACCCAGAAAACAAGCTCACGGGTGCGGTATTTGAGGTTTACTCGGATACAAACGAAGATGGGAAACTGGATAAGAAAGACGAGCTGCTCGGCGAGATGGGCGAGGTGGAGAAAGGCGTGTACCAGATGGACGACCTGCGTTACGGCAAGTACCTTGTCCGTGAGAAAACCGCCCCGACAGGATTTGTGATTGATGAGAATATCTACCCCGTATCCATTGAGGAAAACGGCAAGACCTATAACGTAGAGAACGAAGCAGGTAAAGGATTCTTAAATGAAGCACAGAAAGGCTCACTCAAAATCGTCAAGACTTCCTCTGACGGCAAGGTAGAGGGCTTCTCTTTCCGTGTGACTGGCAAAGATTATGACCAGACATTTACGACAGACAAGAAAGGTGAGATTACTGTTGAGGGGCTGCGTATCGGTGAATATACCGTGTCCGAAGTCAGCGACAAGGCATCCTCTGGCTATATCCTGCCTGCCGACCAGAAAGTGACTATCAAGACAGATGAAACGGCGACCGTCACCATGCACAATGAACTCCGTGACACGCCGAAAACAGGCGATGATTTCAGCTTAGGCTTATGGGTAAGCCTTGCGGCGGCATTTACAATCGGTGCAGGAATCTTCGGATTTGTGGGCTACAAGAGCGGAAGAAAGAAAAAGGAGGATTAAGGGATGAGGGCAAAGACAATCATTGCCGCCACTCTTGCCGTATTCATGGTAAGTGCGGCGGTATGGCTGAAAATCCGTAACAGGAAGAAATAAGTAAAAATATGGTTTTATGGATTGGGGCGGTTCATAGCGACCGTCCTTTTTCCATGTACGGAGGTGACTATGGACAATTTAAAAACCATAGAGGGGAAAGTGAAAGCTGTCCTGCAAAAGAATGAGGATGCCAGAAATGACGACATGGTGCTGTATCTTGCCCTCTGCAATCTTTATCTGGCGGATGCGGGAAATATGCCCCTTGCCCAGATACTGACGAATCATAAAGAGCTTGGCTTGCCGAGCTTTGAAAGCGTAGGCAGGACACGCCGCAAGCTACAGGAGAAATACCCCGAACTGCTTGGCAGCACAAGAGTACGGAGGCTTCGAGCCGCAGGCGAAAAAGCATACCGTAAATATGCAAAAGAATCGTGAGGTGAAAAATGCAGGATAAATCTTTTGAATACGGTGGGCATCACTTTATCCCAGAGCGGCAGTTCACAAAGCGGGAAGATGATTTTTTCAAGATTACCCGCAGATTAAAAACAGACAGGGAACTTGGCTTTTTTGCCGCTGACTATTATGGTAAGGGAAGCCAGAAATTTTCCTACTCTTATGATGATTTTTACGCTGCATCCACGGATAAGAAATGCGATATTTTCCGCTGCGTGGAGAACGGCAGGCTGTACGTCCCCTGCCAGTATGAATTGCAGCAATATATGGACGGAAAACAAAAGGAAATACCACAAGGGCATACCTCTATGCCCAGAGAACGTGGGCAAACCAGAGAAAGGAGGAACGCCTATGAACGGTGAAACACGCTCCAATCAGGGCTATGCAATCATAGAGAGCTGCACTATCGGGAATACGGAGCTTGTCATCGGGCATCACCCGAAAGCCCCGAACCCGTATGTATGCTGGTACTGCAAAGGCGGCGGCAACTATTATTGGGGCTGTTACTGCAACACCCTTGAAGCGGCAAGGGAAAAGATGAATGAACGCTACCAGTCGGAGTGTCAGATGCCGTACAATCAGCAGCCCGATAAAAAGGCGAAGCAGCACGATGGGCGTGAGCGGTAGCATGAGCAGCAATGAAAACCCAAAGAAATATGACTGCACGACCTGTCCTTATCCCCGATATAAGGACAGTCGTACCATCTTCTGCGATGTCTGTATCCGAAAGATTTTAGATGAGCAGAGGGAGAAAAAGCAGGGAAAGGAGAAGCCCGATGGAGAATGAAGAAAAACGGATGATTAGCTCCTATGAGGTCACACAGAGCATCCATATCGGTAAAAAGGAAGTCGTGTTCGGTGTGGATTTGAAAGAGGAATATCCTTTTTTAGTCTGCTACTGCACTTATGACAATCCCCTGTCCGCAGAATGGGTGACGGATGCGGTCGGTTCTGACGATTATCTGGAAGCCATGCAGATTTTTACGGACAGGGTGCAGGAGCAGATAGGGATTGTGAGAGCCGAGCAGGAACAATTCAAGTTCGACATGACGCCGTTTACCATTTCTGACTGTTTCCCCGATGACAGGGATAAAAATATTGTGGGAAAAGTTGTTGTCATCAATGCCGAAGTCAATCGTTATGAGTACCGACATTCCGCCTATCAGCTTGTATTGGTGGACGGCGGGCACGGTGCGAGGGGCGGCAGGGGGCAGGCGGTGTTTGGAACTTCGCTTGCAGACGGCAGGCACGCCCGATGGGAAAGGTACGATGTGCTTGGAGAAATCAAGCCAGAGAAAATGCCCAATTGGGCAAAGGAAGCCCTTTCTAAAATCAAGGAACAGGAAAAGGCGAAAAAATCAAAGAGCAGGGAGGAACGCTGATGGAGATACGAGCTTTGACGCAGCCCGAACAGAAATACACCTATGCCCAGAGTATGCAGCTTGAGGGGCAGACAGGGTGCATCGGGCATCTGCGAGGGGATTTTGCAGCTTCTGGATATGGCTTTTACACTACTTGGTTTGATACAAGGGAGCAGTGGAAAACGGATGAATTTAAGTCGGAGCTTGATGATGTGATAAACGCCCTGCGTGAAGATAAAGGGATTCTCCACAACCGCTATGATATGGCGGCGTTTGCGGGGAAGAATTCCGAAAGTGCTTTTAAGGGTAATTATTGTGCGGAGTACGGCTTCCGTGTGGATACGGAGAAACACGCTTTCCTGCTCCGATGCAACCCGACCAAAGGTGATTATAATTTTTACTGTTACTGCTATGTGAAAGAATGGCTTGATAAGCATATGGCAAAAGCAGAACAGGGCATCCGTTTTATTGACCCGCATTACAAAGAGAAGTTCCGCATCCCAGACGGCGGTAAAATCATCATCACTTATGGTTGGGGAGAAAAAGCGGAAAAGACCTGCCGCTATATTGATGAGTACCATACCGAGGTAGGCAGCAACCTTTACCACATCTGCGAGTTTGCCGAGCGTATGGAGAGGAACGGACACGCCTATGAGCCTAAAACAGAAGATGTGAAACAGCAAAGAGCGGTGAAGCATAAAGAGCATGAGCGGTAAGGAGAAGTGGTATGACGATTCAGGATATATCAAGAAGCAGGGAAAAGAAAGCTGTTTTTGCTATGGTATTGGAGGAAGCCTGTCGTCAATGGTGTGACGGTATTGACAATTCACCCGAAAGGAAAGACGGCGAGGGTTTTGCTGATTTCTTTTATGAAATATTTGAGGATAAGGAAAAAGAATATCTTGAGCAGATATTGGATTTGAATGGCGGAAGATTACCGTCTTTGTCGTCAAAGCAAAAAGAGTATGAACGATAGGAGGGATATGGAATGGCTGTAAACCAGAAAGCGGTCAGAGTGTTAAACAAAGTCTTTGAAGCAGGGTTTACTGATGAGAAAGCCATCGCCGCCATGACGATGGACGACATCCTCTCCATGCAGGGAATCACGGTTGCGGACATCACTCTCATCAATGAGCTGCAAAAGAGCATCAAAGGGAACAAGGTCATCTCTTTTCTGGGAGGTGGCACGGAATGAGCGGAGGACGGAAAATCTGCATGACGGACAGCGTAGGAAAGGCACTTTTTTCTGTTCCCGATGGCGGCATCATCCGTATGCTTTACGGGAACGGGGAGGATTATTTTGCCGTCTGCCGCTATCTGGACGAAACCCATGCAGAGATTGACGGCGTAAAATACGCCGTTCGGGAGTTTGCACAGAGGATGGAACAAAACAAAATCAGCTATGCCCCTGCCTAAAGGCGGGGCATGGACAACAGGAGGATTGATATTTTATGGAACAGATTGTTTTATCGGGCGGTGATAGGGATTGAGTACCGAGCTTATCAACCGCATTACGGTAAAGAAAGACGGCGTGTATGTGTCTTCCCACAGCTCCAATGACACATCTCCCTACCATTCATGGAGGTGCAAGGGATTGTCGGAAATCTATGCCGCCGAGGGGCAGAAAGGGCTTGACCGTGAGGTTATCCGTATGCTCTATGAATATGCCGAGCTTCGTGGCTCTCATAAAAGCCTTGACCGTTACCGTTATGCAAAGGACGCCCCTGCCGCCCGTGCCATCTATCAGAGGTTTATTGACCAGATTGACGACCGTTACGGGCAGATGGACGAAGCCGACCAGAACAGCGTCTGGTACAAGCCCACGGAAAAGGCAAAGGAATACCGAGCCTATGAGCGGGATATGAGGGAAAAGATGTATTCCGAAATCGCCGAACGGTGCGGGGAATATGACAGGAAGCATAAAAACAGGGATTTAGGACGATAAGGAGGTGTGAGCCTATGGCTGCAAAGTACCAGCTAATCACAGAGCTGTACCGCCGCACAGGGAGGGACGTCACGAGAAACCCGCAGGCTTGGCAGGGCTTTTTATCCTCTGCCTGCCGCAACTACAAGTGCCGCTTTGACGAGCAGCTCTTAATCTATGCCCAACGCCCAGACGCCACCGCCGTTGCCGAGATTGGCACTTGGAACAGGCTC
Source organism: Lachnospiraceae bacterium (assembly GCA_910575005.1). Classification (GTDB taxonomy): domain Bacteria; phylum Bacillota; class Clostridia; order Lachnospirales; family Lachnospiraceae; genus Petralouisia. The sequence goes on from CAJTCL010000015.1 coordinate 31,036, forward strand.
TTTAAGCGTTGGGTAAATAAGGACAGCAAAGGCATAGCGGTCTTTGACCCGAAAGGACGCAGGAACACGCTGAAATATTATTTTGACGTTTCCGACACCCATGAGGGCTACTATGGAAGCCGACCCGTCCCGATATGGCAGATGGATAAGCGGTATGAGCAGCCCGTCATAGAACGGCTTGCGGACAGGTTCGGCGGCACGGAGGGCGGCGACCTTGCCGATTTCTTAATGCAGACGGCGGAGAACGCCGTGGAGGATAACCTGCCCGATTACCTTGCACAGTTAAAGGACTGTACGGAAAACAGCTTTTTGGAGGAACTGGACGGCTTTAATGTAGAAGTGATTTACAAACGTCTGGCGGCGAACAGCGTCGCCTATATGCTGTTGAGCCGCTGCGGACTGGATGCGGACGGCTATTTTGAGCGTGAGGATTTTGCTGACATTACAAATTTCAATACGCCTGCCACCCTTAATGCCATCGGCATCGCCACAAGCGACATTTCCGAGATGGCGTTGCGGGAAATCTCTGCGGCAATCCGAAATGTGCAAATCGAAGCTAGAGGTCAGAACCGCACATTTGCAAGGGACACTAGAAGCCAGTATGATAAAGGCAGGAAACAACCCGAAAGGAGCGAATACAATGAGCGAAATCACTTACACGAAACAGGCGGATTATCTTATTCCCGACCTAACATTACCGACAGAGCCAGAGCTTCCGCTTGGCAGATACGCTTTGATGCACAGGGATTATCTGGAGCAGCACAAGAGGGTGGCTTACCTCAACCTGCTGACGTCGGGCAGGCTGAACGCACACCTGCACCAGACCGAGCAGACAGCTCTTTCCAGACTGGAACTACTGACGAAGCGGCTCGCAGCCGAGCAGGGAGTGACGGAGGAACTGAAAGAGAAAGCACCAATGCAGTGGGTGCAGGCGATGAACGCCATCCGCAGCCAAGCGGAAGAAGTGATACTGGAAGAACTGATTTACAGTTAGAAAAATCAGAGCCAGAATCAGACGGCGGCAGACAGGAAGAAAAAACGGCTGCGGCACAGACAGCAGAGCCAGAAAAACAGGCGGGAACTGAAACAGGCAGCGTTGCCAATGAGGAAGAGGTTGACGCCAATCTCCCGACCGTAGACGAACAGATTGAAATGATTGCTGAAGCAGAGGACGAAAAATCCTCTGCTTTTGCCGTTTCACAGGAGGATATTGATGCCGTCCTTGTAAAAGGAAGCAGCTATGCGGATGGTAAATACCGCATCTACCATCAGTTCCAGAAACAGGAAGATAAAAAGAAGAACATTGATTTTCTGAAAAGGGAATACGGCACGGGCGGTTTCTTTGTTGGCTTTTCAGACGGCACAGAGGGATATGTGTGGTACAGCGGCAAGGGCATCTCCATTGACCGTGGCGGCATTTCCACTGAACACGACCTTGTGCTGAGTTGGTCTAAGGCGGAAAAACGCCTGCGGGAGCTGGTTAAGGATAACCGCTATCTCAACCCCAAAGAGAAAGACCATTATCCCGATTATCTGGAAAGTATATCTGCCCCACAGTATGAAATCGACACCCAGAGGAAACTGGCAAGGCAGCATTTTATTGAAGAAAAAAGGGAGCTGCCGCCTGCTGACAAGAGGGATACGCTCGCCCTGCGGCTCTCTGATTTTATCCGAGATTTGGACGGATATGAGAAAGATTTGTTGGGCGTGATTGGCTGCAAGGATTTTGCGGATATGCCTGCCGACCTTATGGAGCAGGCGTTGCAGCATCCAGATAACGTGCAGGAAATGCTTGATTTTTTAGCCTTAGTGCAGAAAAAGACAACAAGCGTTTACAGCCGCAGCAATGCGTGGCGTTTTTCGCAGGAGCTTACGGAGCTGTACCCTCTCCACTACCTCTACCATGAGGGCGATGTGGTATATATCGGTGCGGATAAATATGAAATCATAGCCTTTGATGAAAACGCCGTGTCTTTGCGTAATGCGGAGTTCCCATTGTTTGGAAAAGAGTTCAGCAGGGGTGATTTTGAGGAAAAGTTAAAAGAAAACCCTGCCAACGACCATCTGAAAACGGTCATCACCGAAAGCCAGAAAACGGAAACGCTTGCCGAGGAAAAGCCCGACAGTATCACGTTTTCCATCGGGTTCTCCGAGCATCCTGCTTTTTATGACAGGGAGCTGAACGACCGATTTACGGAGCTTAGCTTTGCACTTGGGAACAGGCTGCTTGGCGTTTTAGATGAAAAACAGCATTATGAAAGACTGGATGAGAGTAAGGGTGTCGGCTGGTATAAAAAGACCGACTTTGAAATCCATGCAGTTATCGGCGGGGAGGAATTTAATTACGAGGGACGGTTTGACATCGGGGACGGTGAGGGAGATTTGATTGCCCATATCCGAAATTTTTATGAATACTCCCTCTCCCCCGACTGTCCGTTTATCCCAGAATGGAAACGGCAGGGCGAGGATTATTACAGGGAGCATATGGAAACCCTGCGTTTCGGGCAGGATGTGTTTATCCCATTCTTAGAGCAGCACACCGAGCTGACACCAGAGGATGAAAAGCTCCTTGCTAAGATTTTGGCTACCGAATCCGACTGGAACAGGAAAGGCGGGGATAAGGAACAGACCGAAGAAATAGAAAATAAAGAGGAACAGCCTGCCATTGATGAAATGTCTGCTAAGGAACAGGAAACCGAGCCGCTACAAGAACGGTTTGAGGTCACAATGACTTCCGACGCTTTCCCAGACCCCGAAGATGCTTATGCTATCTGGGACAACAGCCGTGGGGATTATTATATCAACGGGGACGGTATGGTACTGACCTATCCAACCGAGGAAGATGCCGAAGCAGGACTTTTAAAGGTCAGAAAAACCGCTGCGGATAAGGAAGCGGCAAGCCCTATCATAGCAAGATACCTGTCTGGTGATGAAGCCGTCGTTATCATGCAGTATCCTAACGGCAAATATTACAACCGATACGGATATGATGAGCAAAGGGATACTGCCAATACGACAGCAGGCGGCTTTGACACATTTGATGAAGCGGAAAAAGCTCTGTACTCCCACCGCCCGAAAGCGGAAAAGGCGGTCGAGCCTACGCAGAGCCAAGACAGAGGGCTTCTGCCTGCACAGGATAATTCTGACCTCATCGGCAAAGAGCTTGTGATTGACAACCGCCGCTATGTAATAGAAAGCGTTGGTAAAATCAGCGGCGATGTTTCCATGCGTGACGTCACTTTCCAGAACAGCACAGGCTTCCCGATAAACCGTGTGGAGAAAATCGGCTATGTCCGCAGGCTCTTGGAGCAGGCACAGGAAGAATTACCGCCCGAAGAAAGAGCAGAAGCTCCAACGGCAAGCCCGACTTCTCCTGCTGTTTCTGCCGACCGCCATAATTACCGTATTACCATTGACGCTTTAGGCGTTGGCGGTGCAAAAGAAAAGTTCCGAAACAATATGGCAGCAATCCGATTTCTCCACGACCTTCAGATAGAAAACCGCCTTGCCACGCCCGAAGAACAGGAAACCCTTGCAAAGTATGTCGGCTGGGGCGGTCTGTCTATGGCATTTGACGGAAATAATGCGGCATGGGCAAACGAATACAAGGAGCTGAAAGCCGAGCTGTCTGACGAAGAATACCATGCCGCTATGGAATCCACGCTGACCGCTTTTTATACGCCGCCAGTCGTCATCAAGGCGATGTATGAAGCACTTGACCGTCTGGGATTCTCGCAGGGGAACATCTTGGAGCCGTCCTGCGGCACGGGCAATTTTTTAGGATTGTTACCCGACAGCATGGAGAAATCAAAACTGCACGGCATTGAGATTGACCCTCTATCGGGCAGGATTGCGAAGCAGCTCTACCAGAAAGCCAGTATCGCCATTGAGGGGTTTGAGGACACGAAGCTCCCAGACAGCCACTTTGACGTGGTGCTTGGCAATATCCCGTTCGGGGAGTTTAAGGTCAACGACAGCCGCTACAACGCCCAGAAATTTTTAATCCACGACTATTTTATTGCAAAAGCACTGGATAAGGTGCGGGCAGGCGGCGTTGTAATGTTTATTACCTCTAAGGGTACGATGGACAAGGCAAGCCCAGAGGTGCGGAAGTATATCGCACAGAGAGCCGAGCTTTTAGGTGCGGTAAGGCTTCCCGACAATACGTTTCGGGCAAACGCAGGCACGGAGGTCACGAGCGACATCCTTATCCTGCAAAAGCGTGACAGCGTAATTGACATTGAACCAGAGTGGGTACACCTTGACACAGATGAAAACGGCGTCACGATGAACAGCTATTTTGTATCCCACCCAGAAATGATTTTAGGCAAGATGAAGATGGAAAGCACAAGGTTCGGCATGGACAGTGCCTGCAAAGCCTATCCCGATATGCCGCTTGCGGGGCTTCTCCATGAAGCCATGCAGCGGATAGACGGCGAAATCCCAGAGATTGAAAATGAGATTGACCGAATCTCTGATGAGCAGGACAAATCCATCCCTGCCGACCCGAACGTGCGGAACTTCTCTTTTGCCCTTGTGGACGGCAGGGTTTACTTCCGAGAGAATAACACCATGACCCCTGCAAAGGTATCCATGACCGCAGAAAACCGCATTAAGGGATTATTGGAAATCCGTGACTGCGTGAGAAAGCTTATCCAGTACCAGACCGACGATTACCCAGAGGAAATGATACAGACCGAACAGAAAAACTTAAACCGCTTATATGATGCATTTACAAAAAAGTACGGTCTGATTAACAGCAGGGGGAACTACCTTGCTTTTGCGGCAGATGAAAGCTACTTCCTGTTATGCTCCCTTGAAGTGCTTGACGATGAGGGGAAATTTAAGAGAAAGGCGGATATGTTCTCCAAGAGGACGATAAAGCCCCATCATGAAGTGACCTTTGTGGAAACCGCCAGTGAAGCCCTCGCCCTCTCCATCGGGGAGAAAGCCCGTGTCGATTTACCCTATATGGCACGGCTCACGGGCATGACGCAGGAGAAAATCATCAATGATTTGCAGGGCGTTATCTTCAAAGTGCCATCTTCCGAGCCTACAAGGTATGCAACCGCAGACGAGTATTTATCGGGCAACGTGCGGGAGAAACTGAAAATTGCAAAGATAGCGGCAAAGGCAGACCCAGAGCTTGCCGTCAACGTGGCGGCTCTGGAAAAAGTCATCCCAAAGGATTTGCCCGCAAGTGAAATCTCCGTCCGTCTGGGTACGACGTGGATACCGCAGGAGGATATACAGCAGTTTATGTTGGAGCTTTTAACGCCGTCGAGCTATGCGGAGGGCAAGCTGAAAGTACGCTACACGGCATATAACGGCGACTGGTTTATCGAGAATAAGAGTTCCGACGTGGGGAATGTCAAGGCGGACAGCACTTACGGCACGAAGCGGGCAAGTGCCTACCGCATTATGGAGGATACCTTAAATTTAAGGGGCACCCGTATCTTTGATTATATTTATGACGAACACAACAATAAAAAAGCGGTATTAAACCATAAGGAAACCACGGCGGCACAGGCAAAGCAGGAGGTGATAAAGCAGGCGTTTGGGGACTGGATTTGGAAAGACCCAGAGCGGAGGAACCGCCTTGTCCGCTATTATAATGACACATTTAACAGTATAAGACCCCGTGAATATGACGGAAGCCATATCACGTTTGGCGGCATCAGCCCAGAGATTAAATTAAGACCGCACCAAGTCAATGCGATTGCCCATATCCTTTACGGCGGTAATACGCTCCTTGCACACAAAGTAGGGGCGGGCAAGACCTTTGAAATGGTCGCCGCCGCACAGGAAAGCAAACGGCTCGGACTCTGCCAGAAGTCTATGTTTGTCGTGCCGAACCACCTTGTCGGTCAATGGGCGTCGGAGTATTTAAGGCTCTACCCATCTGCCAACATTCTTGTGACGACCAAGCGGGATTTTGAAACGGGAAACCGTAAAAAATTCTGCGGCAGGATTGCGACAGGGGCTTATGATGCGGTGATTATCGGACACTCGCAGTTCGAGAAAATCCCCATCAGCGAGGAACGCCAGAGGGAACAGCTCATGCGTCAGCTTGACGATATTGAGCGTGGCATTGACGACGTGCAGGCATCCCACGGGGAGCAGTTCACGGTCAAGCAGCTCATGAAAACAAGGAAAGCTATCAAAGCAAAGCTCGACAAACTCAATGATACCAAGCGGAAAGACAGCGTGATAAACTTTGAGGAACTGGGGGTAGACAGGCTCTTTATAGATGAGAGCCATTTTTACAAGAACCTTTACCTTTACACCAAGATGCGGAACGTGGGCGGAATTGCCCAGACCGAAGCCCAGAAGTCGAGCGATTTGTTTATGAAATGCCGCTATCTGGACGAAATCACGGGCAGCCGTGGCGTGGTTTTTGCAACGGGAACGCCTATCTCAAACTCGATGGTCGAGATGTATTCCGTGCAGAGGTATTTGCAGTATGACACCCTTGCGAGGAACGGATTGCAGCATTTTGACAGTTGGGCGTCCACGTTTGGCGAAACGGTCACGGCTCTGGAACTTTCCCCAGAGGGGACAAACTACCGAGCCAAGACGAGGTTTGCGAAGTTTTATAACCTGCCAGAGCTGATGCAGATGTTCCGTGAGGTTGCGGACATCCAGACCGCCGATATGCTAAAACTCCCCGTGCCAAAGGTCAATTACCACAATATCAAGACCAAACCGAGCGAAATCCAGACGGAAATGGTGGCGGGGCTTGCCAAGAGAGCCGAGAAAGTAAGGGCAAGGCTTGTAAAGCCGCAGCAGGATAATATGCTCAAAATCACGAATGACGGGAGGAAACTGGCACTCGACCAGAGGCTGATTGACCCGATGCTGCCAGACGATCCAGAGAGCAAAGTCAACGCCTGCGTGGACAATATTTACCGCATCTGGGAGGAACACGCCGACACCAAAGCGGCACAGCTCGCCTTTTGTGATTTATCGACGCCCACCAATAAAAAGATAATAGAAACGCAGGAAGTCAGAGAAAATGTTTATGAAATGATTCCCGACCAGTTTGATAATGTCTATGATGATATGAGGAAGAAACTCATACAGCGTGGCATCCCTGCGGAGCAGGTGCGTTTCATCCACGAAGCGACCACCGATGCACAGAAAAAAGAACTGTTTGCAAAGGTAAGGAGCGGCGAGGTGCGTGTGCTGTTCGGCTCTACCCCGAAGATGGGTGCAGGTACAAACGTGCAGGACAGGCTAATCGCCATCCATAATTTAGATTGCCCGTGGCGACCGTCGGATGTAGGACGGATTTTGCGGACATTCAAAATAAAAAGAATGTGGAGGTAACAGACAATGGCAAAGACGATTTTTGAGGAACTGGGCGGCAGATACGAGCGGCAAGGAGATTACTTAATACCGTGCTTAAATGTACCCGCCGAAGAAGAACAGCCGATAGGCACATGGGGACAGTGGCATCTGGATTATCTGAAGCAGTACCGCAGGGTTACATACACCAATCTTCTCACAAGCGGCAAACTCAACGCTTACCTTGCCGACATTGACAGGCAGGCGCAGGAACGCTTTGAACAGCTCATAGAGGGCATGAAACAGGCACAGGGCATAACGGAACGCCTAAAGGAAGAAAATGCCTTAGAATGGGTACAACGCCTTAATAACGTAAGGGCTTGTGCGAGGGAGATTGTTGAGAAAGAAATAATTTACGCATAATAAATTGGCGGCGGAGTAAGGCTCTGTCGCTTTTCTTGTCGGAAGATAAAAATTCATGTTTTATGAATTGATACAGTTCGTTTAAACGGCTATGGTAGATACAGTACAATTTGAGGAGGACAGAAATGTTTGAGTATGTGACGGCACAGGAAGCAGCGGAGCTTTGGGGAATATCGGCAAGGCGGGTACAAAGGCTCTGTAAGGAAAATCGGATTGAGGGCGTATTGAACATCAATCGGGTATGGCTCATGCCAATAAACATTAAAGCAAAATTAGCTTTTCTTGTTTACCCTATACTGATATGGCGGGCGTTAATCAGGATTTTAAAAAGGCTCCTTATCTTTATGAAATCTTCAAAAATGTGCAGTACCCTTTATGTATCAAAATCAAGAAAGGAAATGAAACATTATGGATTTCATATTGAAAACAACAAATCTTTGCAAGAGCTTTGGAAAACATTCCGCTGTAACAGATGTGTCAATTCATGTACGGGAAAATAGCGTATACGGATTATTAGGTCCGAATGGAGCAGGAAAATCTACAATCTTAAAGATGGTAACAGGTATGCTTCATCCTACCAAGGGTACGATTGAATTTGCCAATCACTCATGGAGCAGACAGGATTTAATGCATATCGGAGCTTTGATAGAAAATCCCCCGTTATATGAAAACTTGACGGCGTATGAAAATTTAAAAGTAAGGACTATTTTGTTGGGGTTGCCAGAGCAGCGTATCAATGAAGTGCTGGAGCTTGTGGATTTACAAAACACAGGAAAGAAAAAGGCAGGACAATTTTCAATGGGAATGAAACAGCGGTTAGGCATTGCGATTGCATTGCTAAACAATCCGTCTTTACTAATTCTCGATGAACCGACAAATGGATTAGACCCGATTGGCATCGGAGAGCTACGAAACTTAATCCGTTCATTTCCACAAAGAGGAATAACGGTTATATTGTCAAGCCACATTCTTTCAGAAGTGCAGCTTATTGCAGATGACATAGGTATCATTGCAAACGGCAGGCTTGGATATGAAGGTAAAATGCAGCATAGCGAAAACCTTGAGGAATTGTTTCTTAAGGTCGTTGAAGAAAGCAGGGAGGTAATGCGATGAAAGAATATGTATGTTCCGAATGGATAAAGCACAAACGGGCTTTTGCAATAAAACTCGTTATTCTCGCCCCTGTTATTACCCTACTTATGAATGTGTTTGCGCCAATGTGGTATCAGCAAAACTCATTTAACTGGTGGTATGTTTTGCTTTTCCCTGGATTTCTCACTTTGCTTTGCACGATGTGTGAACAACGGGATGGCGGAAAGCTGAAATACAGAAGTCTTATCCCGCTGCCTATAAAACTTGGAAATGCGTGGATTGCAAAGGCAATCGTCATATTAATTTTGGATATTATAGCGAATTTCATTTTTTTAGGGTTGAATATGCTTGGCGGTATAGCGGTTTACTTTATTTATGAAATCCCAATCAGTATATCGCTATTTCAAGCTGCAGCAGGTATTTTTTGTATTATCGTAGCTTCTATGTGGGAAATTCCAATATGTTTGTGGCTGTCGAAAAAGATTGGTGCATTTGCGACGGTTGTAATAAACGCAGGAATAGGCTCAGCCTTGGGCGTAATATTTGCAAACACAAAATACTGGATTTTTTGTCCGTATAGTTGGATGCCACGCTTAATGGTTCCAACAATCGGTATTTTGCCAAATGGAGTGCCTGTTTCTGAAGAAGCAGGAAATTTGCCAGTATCATTGGTTATGGTTATTTTAGCATTGCTGCTTTCTGTAATACTATTTTCAGCTTTAATAAGGCTTGGTGCAAAAGGATTTTCACGGCAGGAGGTAAGATAATGGGAACAGTATTAAGATGTGTCAGAGCAGATTATCTAAAAGCAAAGCGTTCTATGTTGAATGTTATTTATATAATCGTGCCTCTTATACTTGCTTTGGCATTTGCAGGCTATTTTCATATTTCGAGTTGGAACAGAACACTTAAAATAAGTGCTTTCCTTGAAATGCTGGGCATAATATATCCTTTTCTGGTTGGAATTATTGTGGGAATTATTGCCCAGCGGGAAAGTCAGGCAGGTCATTATCAATTTATACTTAGTACTGTTCCTTCAAGAACGCACATTTATATAGGGGAACTATGTTTTCTGCTGATAAATTCTTTGCTATTTTATACACTTGCAGTCGGCTGTTTTGCCCTTATGTTTCCGTTTACTTCTATAAGCGGATATGTGCAGGTTATAGGGCTTCTGCTTTTATCTTCTACACCTATATACCAAATACATTTTTTGTGTGCTTTTATATTTGGTAAAAGTGCTTCTATGGGGCTTGGAATTGCGGGCAGCTTACTATCTGCGATTATGCTCACAGGTTTAGGAGATGTATGCTGGCAGTATATTCCGTGGGCATGGAGCGTTCGGTTTATGGATTTCTGGCTTCTTGCGACTACGAACAAGGATGCTTATTTGCAGAGTTGCAGTACCTTCTATGTTGGAATTATAATAAATATCGTAGCCATACTTGTGCTATTCGCTGTTAGCATTATGTGGATTAGACTATGGGATGGAGGGAAAGAAAATGATTAAAAAATTCCGATTGCTATGCGTATGTCTGATAACTTTAACCATCTTTTTTATGGGTTGCAATAACAGAATATCAGACACGGCGGATAAGAATAATATGTTGAATGACACTCTGCCCAAATACGAACTGAATGTTGCTGATTATAACGAGATAAGTTTTGACAATAAGACATATACCATTACCGAAAAGACAATCTCATATTCAGAGTTAAAGGAAGAAATCGGACAGGTTTCTCAAAACATTACAACGGTTGAGGGAAATAAATTGCGATATGGATATGTTTATAATATCGATGAAACGACAGATATTGCGGTAAACATCAATGAGAAGTACTATATTGCAGAATTAGCAGAATGATAAAGGAGGTGCTTTGAGTTGGCACGATTGCTAGTAATTGATGATGAGAAAGCCATTCTTGACTTAGTTAAGAATGGCTTGGAAAAGGATGGACATATCGTTACTGTATGCGAAAGCGTGGCAGATGTTACAATAAATGCTTTAAAGAATTATGATTTGATTTTGCTAGATATTATGATGCCAGATGTTGACGGATTTATGTTTTGCAAAAAAATACGAGGGATTGTAGACTGCCCTATTCTATTTCTCACAGCAAAAGTAATGGAAACAGACATTGTCTACGGATTAGGAATAGGTGCTGATGATTACATTACAAAGCCTTTCCGAATAGGCGAATTACGAGCCCGTGTTACTGCCCACCTGCGTCGGGAAAGACGGGAGCATCATAATACATTAGGATTTGAACAGGAAATCAAGTTTGATTTATCTTCAAAGGAACTTTTTATGAAAGGTAAGAAAGTTGACCTAACCAAAAGCGAGTATGAAATATGTGAGTATTTAGCCAGAAATAGAGGGCAGGTATTTACAAGAGAGCAGATTTATGAAGCTGTTTTTGGATTTGACGGTAACAGCGACAATTCAACGATTGCAACACATATAAAGAATATTCGCAGCAAGTTGGCAGGATATGGTGTTACTCCAATTAACACAGTCTGGGGGGTAGGATATAGATGGGAAGGATAAAACGGACTTCATTGCAAATGATTTTCTGGAAATTTTTAATTATTCTCATATTCGGATTGCTCTTATCGGCGGCAGTTCCTTTTTTGCTCCTTGCATTTGCTTCAAGTGCAGGGTATGTGACTTATGCTAATAATGCGGAACATTCCGTACAGGAAATATCGCCGATAATTGCGGCTGCACCAGATATTACAAAGGTTGCAATCCCTTCCTATTGTGAATATCTGATACTTGATGAAGATTATAATGTTCTCTATACAAACATGGATACAACGGAGCAGGAAAAGGCGTTGGAATTTGCAAAAACTGGAGAAAACAGTGACCCTACAAGCAGGACACAATACCAATTCATACCGAGGGAAACAGAATATTGCGTACTGAAATATTATGTGGGTTCGCAATATAAAAATGACTGGATGCAGAAACATTTGCCTGCTCCCGAAATATTATTATTGCTGTTGATAGGGGTAAATTGCATAGCGGTTTGCGTTTGTCTGACAATACGATATTCCCGAAAACTGAAAATTCAGTTATCTCCGTTGATTATGGCAACAGAACAAATACAGAAGCAAAATCTTGACTTTGAGGTAGAAAGCTCTGAAATCAGTGAATACAATGCGGTATTGAACTCTATTTCAGAAATGAAGGACAGCTTAAAATTATCTTTAGAACAACAATGGAAAGCAGAGCAATCACAAAGGGAACAAATAGCCGCACTTGCTCATGATGTAAAAACACCTTTAACTGTTATCCAGGGGAATATAGATTTAATGAATGAAACGGAACTTGACGATGAGCAACGATTATATGCAGGGTATATTACGGAAAGTTCGGAACAGATACAACTATATATAAAGACTTTGATTGATATATCCCGTACAGTCACAGGCTATCAGCTTCAAGTAGAGAAAATTGATATAGCGGATTATATGGAACAAATTGAAGCACAGGCAAGTGCGTTATGTGTTACAAAGGAAATTCACTTAAACATGGAAACAGAAACGGATATGGGATGTTTTGAAGCGGATAAATTGTTGTTGGAACGGGCAATTATGAATGTTGTCAATAATGCCTTAGAATACTCCCCGCAAAGAGGAACAATATATGTGGAAACGCAGAGGAAAGAAAACTTTCTGCAAGTTATTATAACAGACGAGGGAGCTGGTTTTACGAATGAGGATTTGCGCCATGCAAGGGAGCAGTTTTTTATGGGCGACCACAGCCGAAGCTCTAATATGCACTTTGGCATGGGGCTTTATATCACAAACAGCATTGTAAAGCAACACAACGGGGAACTTACTCTTAAAAATTCCGATAAAACAGGCGGTGCAGAGGTTACAATAAAAATTCCGTACTAGGATTTAATGGGCGATGGAAAGCATCGCCCATTATTTTTGCAAATCTTTATGAAATCTTCAAAAATACCTCGTAGTATTTAAAAAGTGAACGGCTGAATTTAAAGTCCGCCCAATAAAAAAACGGCGTATGGTGGGCGGTATTGCTATGCCCGAAAAGACTTAACAGACACTCTCCAGACCTGTTTTAGAGTTTGGAGGGATTTTTTTATGTTCTTTTTTCGGGCAGTTATCTATCTGCTCATGCAACGCAGATTTGATTTATACATAGCATATCGGGGAATGGCAGGAAGCCAGTTAAAAAAATCCCTGTCCATGCAACGCTACTTCTCACCATGAAACCAGAAGTAGGATCTCCGCTTAATAGAATTAGTATCACTTATAACCGTAGAGGTCACAGAGCCTTTGCGGTTTTTCTTTTGTCGTTTTTTATCAGATTATGCCGCAGGGCTGTTTCTGCTGTTGGCTGTCGCTCCCCGCCTCTCTCCATCTGGATTTCAGCATTTCAAAAATTCAGATGGGAGGTACTTACGGTGAAGTATGCACCAAGAAAAGTATATATCAAAGAAAACAATGTCTATGTGGAGTTGTCCTATCGGGATTTCTGCCGCCGCAGGGAATCCGACCAGAGATACATGGACAAGCTGTTTATCCCAGTGCAGGGCTGTCTGCTTGAAGTCGTTCGGGAACAGTATGCAGATTTCTATCGAGATAAAGAACGGTGGCGTTATCTGCAAAAGCTGGACACGAACCACAAGCTGCTGTCATTGGAGGGATTTACGGACAGTGAGGGAAATGTGATTGACTTCGTTGTTGATGAAGTGGTGGACGTTGCGGAAACCGTTGTCCGTGCGGTGATGGTGGACAGGCTGAAAGCCGCCTTGCTTTTGTTGTCGGACAGTGAACAGACGTTGATAAAAGCAATCTTCTTTGAGGAACTTTCCGAGAGGGAAGTCGGGTTACGGTTAGGCGTTACACAGAGCGTTGTGAATAAGCGCAAATCCAAAATCCTTGCGAAGCTGAGAAAGATAATGGAAAACAAAATTTAAGGCGTTCAGCCCCCTTGTTTTTCCTTTGGGAAAATGAGGGGGCTTTTGTCTGCCCTCTCAATCAATTCAGATTGGAGGAAATAAGGATGGCATACAACCATGGACGGGAGGACAGGAAATGGCGCATCTGGAAAGAAGCCGAGGAAAAGGTTCTGCGTGAGTGCGGCGTTGATGAAGAAACCATTGAGCAAATCCGCACAGACGACAGGGCAGATTTTAATTCCAACAGGCGGTTTTACCGATGGGCGAGCGACTTCGGCGAATACCTTGAGGGCATGGCGGACAGGGAGAAGCAGGCAGAGGTAAGGTCTGTTTCTGATTTACTGGACGAGATTGAGAGCGAAACTCTGTACCTTGCTTTAATCACGGTAGATAAACGCACGTTACAAATCGTCCTGCTGAAAATGCAGGGCTATTCCACTAAGGAGATTGCCCCGCTTGTGCATTTAACGGCAGGGGCTGTCTATGCAAGGCTCAACCATCTGCGGAAGAAGCTGCGGAAAATTTTATAAGCGTCTCATATATCCTGCTTTCCTATGGGCTATCTGGTGGGGAGAGAAAAACTCTCTCCTACTTTTTAGCAGGAGGAAAGGAAATGGCATACGGGGCAAAGACATACACGCTTCGGGAGGAATCCACGGAAAGCGGCAAAAGGTATTTTATCAGCTTTAAGGACGGGCAGGGCGAACACCAAGAACTAGAAGTGTCAGAACAGCTATTCATTGAATTTCGTCAGATGGAGCGCAGGAACAGAAACCTTCAGCAATGGAATCAGCGGCACAGGGAGTTTAACGAGGTGTGGGACGAAACGCTTTACAGACGTGCGTTAAGAGTGCCTAAAACGCTTGATGAAAGAATGATTGAAAAAGAACGGAATGAAGTGTTTTACAAAGCGGTTGCCCGACTGCCAGAGATACAAAGGCGGCGTTTCCTGCTCTATTACGAGTATGATTTCAACTTCTACCAAATCGCAGAGATGGAGCATTGCACCGCTTCCGCTGTCCAGAAGTCCGTTTCGGTTGCAAGGGAGAAAGTCAAGGCGGAAATGAGGAAGTATCTCCAACCGTGACCGCCACCATCCGAAAAAGAAATCCGTTTTGCGTGGGATTGGCGGCATTACATACTCTCACTTCTTTTCGTGGGAGTAAATTTATTTTAAGGAGGTCAACGCCTATGCGTAACAAAACCAAAGACACCGCCCGAAAGGAGGAATCCCATGCAGAAGCTTCAGACAGTGGGCGCAGACACGCTCATCTATGAGCCGCTTGAAAAGCCGTCTTTTGTGGTGGACGGTCTGATACCCACGGGCTTAACCCTGTTCTGCGGCGCACAGAAAATCGGCAAGAGCTGGCTCATGTTAAAGCTCTGCCTTTGCGTGTCGCAGGGAATCCCCTTGTGGGATATGCCCACACGAGAGGGCGACGTGCTTTACCTCTGCCTTGAGGACACGTTCTGCCGCATCCAGGACAGGCTGTTCCGCTTGACGGACGAAGCGAGCGGGCGGCTCCACTTTGCGGTGGCAAGTGATAAGCTGTCAGACGGTCTTATCGTGCAGTTGGAGGATTATTTAAAAGAATACCCCGACAGCAGGCTTATTGTCATTGACACCTTGCAGAAAGTCCGCACCGCATCCAAAGACAACGCCTATGCCAGCGATTACGGGGACATCTCCCTTATCAAAGACTTTGCTGACAGGCACTCTCTTGCGGTCATTGTCGTACACCACATCCGAAAGCAGAACGACAGCGACGTGTTCAACAAAGTGTCTGGCACGACGGGATTGACGGGGAGTGCGGACGCAACCTTTGTTCTGGAACAGGAAAGCCGTGCGTCCAATGCCGCAAAGCTGTATGTGACGGGCAGGGACACGCCCTATCAGGAGTTCACGCTCCGCTTCCGTGATTGCAGTTGGGAACTGGTGGAGAGGAAAGAGCAGGAACAGCTTGCTAGAGAAGCGATACCAGACGTTCTTTTTCGGCTGGTGGATTTCATGCAGGGCAAGGAGGAATGGACTGGAACTGCAACGGAATTACTGGACGCTCCGGGGGAAACAGGGACAGCGGCGAATGTCTTGACAAAATGGATGAACGAGTACCGCCTTGACTTCCTGCTTGAAAACCATATCCGCTATGACTTCTGCCGCAAGAACAGCCACAGGCTGATTTCCCTTGCAAGGCAGGAGGGTACGGACGGTGACGGTCGTGACGATGGTGACGGTGTTTCTGGGATACCCCCTGCCGCTGTCACTGTCACCTAAGAAGCATGTGAATACGGCGGCTCTGGCTTATGCGTGACGGTCAGTGACGGTCGTGACGGTGTTTTTGGGATACCCCCTGTTGCTGTCGCTGTCATAGCAAATGTATGTAAAATCGGCGGTTCTGCCCTACGGGAGAACACCCCGTAAACGCAAAGTGCAGGCGTGGGCATTACTCGCCCTTTTCGGCTCGTAAAGCCACCCCTGCGGTCAGAAAAATCTACTGATTT
Organism: Lachnospiraceae bacterium; assembly: GCA_910575005.1. Taxonomy (GTDB): domain Bacteria; phylum Bacillota; class Clostridia; order Lachnospirales; family Lachnospiraceae; genus Petralouisia. Next base: position 47,272 of record CAJTCL010000015.1, read on the forward strand.
TTCCGACTGCGTTTACAGGGTGTAACACACTACACTTTGCCCTGCAAAGTCGTGTGCCAGACGTTCCCTCTGGACTCCCTTAAAGCAGGGCTTGCGCCCTGCCCCATCCTGCGCCTTACGGCTTCGGATGGAAGAATGTCGGCGTGAGAGTGACGGTTATGACTGGCGATAGGGGGTATCCCAAAATCACCGTCATCATCGTCATGACCGTCACGCATACAGATTACCCGCCGAAAGAAAAGAGGAATCATGCCATGCCCTATGCAATCCTGCGTTTCCAGAAACGCAAGGCAGGCGGCGTTGCGGCTTGTGAACGCCACAACGAGCGGAAGAAAGAAGCCTATAAAAGCAACCCAGATATTGATATGGAACGCTCCAAGAATAACTATCATCTTGTGAAGCCGCCCCGCTACACCTACAAGAAAGAGATAAACCAAATGGTAAAAGAAGCGGGCTGTAAGGTAAGGAAAGACAGCGTGATGATGGTGGAAACACTCATCACCGCTTCGCCAGAATTTATGAACAGCCTACCGCCCGAAGAACAAAAAGCCTATTTCCAGACGGCTCTTGACTTCATTTCAGAGCGTGTGGGAAAGAAAAATATCCTTTCCGCAGTCGTCCATATGGACGAGAGGACGCCCCATATGCACCTATGCTTTGTGCCGCTTACGCCCGACAACAAGCTATCAGCGAAGTCTATTTTAGGCAACCAGAAATCCCTATCCGAATGGCAGACCGCCTACCATGAGCGGATGTCCGCACGGTGGGGCGAATTGGAAAGAGGTCAGTCCTCAATGGAAACGAAGCGGAAACACATCCCCACATGGCTCTATAAGTTGGGCGGCAGGCTGGATAAACAGTATGCGGAAATCGTGTCTGCCCTCTCCGACATCAACGCTTTTAACGCAGGAAAGAAAAGAGATAAGGCGTTAGAACTGCTCTCCGCATGGCTTCCAGACGTGGAGAAATTCTCAAAGGAAATCGGCAAACAGCAGGCGTATATCGACAGCTTGAAAGAGAGAATCGGGCAGGAATCCGACTATGCGGGGCGTATGCGTGATGAAAAGTACGAGCAGGAATTAAAGGTACAGAAAGCCAACCAGAGGATATTTGAGTTGCAGAGAACCAACGAGCAGATGGGGCGGCTGCTCTCCAAAATCCCGCCAGAGGTATTGGAAGAATTGCAGAAAAGCAATCGGAACAGAGCAAGAGAAAGGTAGGAATGTGAATGAAGAAACAGGATTTTAAGGTATTAAAGACCGCAGACTTGTACCCGTTTCCCGACAACCCTTTCCATGTGGTGGAGGATGAAATGCTGTCAGAGTTGGCTGAAAGCATTAAGGAGTTTGGAATCGTAACGCCGATAATCACACGCCCGAAAGAGGACGGCAACGGCTATGAAATCATTGCGGGACAGCGGCGTGTCCGTGCTTCCGAGCTTGCAGGGATAAACACAGTCCCCGCTTTTGTCCTGCCTTTAGACCGTGACAGGGCAATCATCACCCTTGTGGACAGCAACTTACAGCGTGAAAATATCCTGCCATCGGAGCGGGCGTTCGCCTACAAGATGAAATCCGAAGCCATGAAGCGGCAGGGTTTCCGCACGGATTTAACCTCGTCACAAGTTGGGACGAAGTTGCGGACGGACGATAAGGTGGCGCAGGGCTTCGGCGTTGGCAGGATGACCGTGCAGAGATTTATCCGCTTGACGGAGCTGATACCGCCGATTTTGCAGATGGTGGACGAGGGGAAAATCGCCCTCACGCCTGCGGTGGAGCTGTCCTTTTTGAAGAAAGGCGAGCAGAAAAATCTATTTGCCACGATGGAAAGCGAGGAAGCAACGCCCTCACTCTCACAGGCACAGCGGATGAAAAGCCTAAGCCAGAGCGGGCGGCTTGACATGGATATGATATTTTCCATTATGACCGAGGAAAAGGGAAACCAGAAAGAAACCGTGAAAATTGGCATGGAAAGGTTAAAGAAATACTTCCCGAAAGGAACAACGCCCAAGCAGATGGAGGACACCATTATCAGACTTTTGGAGCGTGAATTGCAGAGGAAACGTGGCAGGGACAGCCGATAATTTTCTCTTTTCGGGAGGTAAGTACAGAAAGTTGAGGTAGGAGAATGAATAAAATCCAGTACGAGATTGTAAAGGAAATCGCCGTGTTGTCGGCAAGCGGCAGCGGCTATACAAAGGAAATCAATTTAATCTCATGGAACGGGAAAGAGCCGAAGTATGACATCCGCAGCTTTTCCCCCAACCGTGAGAAGTGCGGAAAGGGAATCACGTTGACCGCTGATGAAGCGGCGGCTCTCCTTAAAGCATTGCAGGAAGAATTGAACAGCGGGGATTGATTGTGTCTGATTGGCAGGGAGGGGACGTTTCCAGACGCTCCCCTGCCCTGTCTGGAAAGGAAGATTTGAGTATGGGCGAGGATAAAAAAGCAAACAAAAAGAAAAAGCGTATTGTGGCAAGACAGCCAGTGCAGATGATTGTCAGCCGTGAATATGTCGGCACACAGACCGTTGCTGAAGCATTCATCCCGATTATCTCCGAGGACATCCGAAAGAGCATTACAGAAAATGACACCTTCGACAATGAGGATATATCCGCTTAGAATGTACGCAATGGAACATGAAAACAGTTAGGGCAGATACGGAGGTTTTACAGTATGGCAGGAATCAAAGAAGAAAAGAAAATCTATTCAGTCGGCATTTACTGCCGCTTATCTAAGGACGATGGCACGGAAAACGAGAGTGCGAGCATTGCCACGCAGAAATCCATCCTCACGGATTATGTGAAAAAGCAGGGCTGGCACTTAGCAAAAACGTATGTGGACGACGGTTATTCTGGTACGAATTTCCAAAGACCGAGCTTCCAGAACATGATTAAGGACATTGAAAACGGGCTGATAAACTGCGTGATTACAAAGGATTTATCAAGATTGGGGAGAAATTATCTTGACTGCGGGCTGTATCTGGAAGTCTTTTTCCCCGAAAATAACGTGCGGTATATAGCAGTCAATGATGGCGTGGATACCTTGAATAAATCTGCTATGGACATCACGCCGTTTCGCAATATCCTAAACGAAATGTATTCTGCCGATGTGTCGGTCAAGATAAAATCGGCGTACCGAGCGAGGTTCCAGCAGGGGAAATTCATGGGGACGTATGCGCCCTATGGGTATATCAAAGACCCTGCCGACCACAACCATCTGCTGATTGACGATAAGGTGGCGCACGTTGTAAGGGAGATATTTGACCTTGCATTGGCGGGAAACGGACTTGGAAAAATCCGCAAGCACATCAACAGCCAGCACGTTTTACGCCCTGCCGCTTATGCGGCGGAGCAGGGGGCGGCAGGCTATGAGAGATACTTTGAGGATAACGAGGAAAACCGTTATATTTGGAGCGAAAATAGTGTGAGAAGTATTCTAAGAAGCCCGATATATGCGGGAAACCTTGCAGGCTACAAGCGGATTGCCGCCAATATGAAAAGCAAGAAAAGACCGTCCAAGCTACCAGAAGAATGGGAAGTGATACCCGACACCCATGAGGGCATAGTCACACAAGAAGAATTTGATACTGTCCAACAGCTTATGACGAGCCGCAGGCGGGAAAAGAATAAGGGCGGCTTTGAGAATATTTTTTCAGGCGTTATCAAATGTGCGGACTGCGGCTATGCTCTGCGGGCTATGAGTGCAAACAGGAGGAAACGCCCCGACATCATCGACTGCGTACAATACACTTGTAATAATTATGGCAGGTACGGAAACGTCATGTGTACCGCACACGCCATTGAAGCGAGGGACTTATTCAACGCCGTCCTTGACGACATCAATCGTTTTGCGGATATGGCGGTGAATGACGAGCGGGCGGTGAGGGCGATTGAAAAGCGGCTCACGGAAACAGACCAGAGCAAGGCAAAGGCAATGGAGAAAGAACGGAAGAAACTGAACAAACGCCTTGCGGAGCTTGACAGGCTGTTTTCCTCTCTCTATGAGGATAAGGTCATGGAGCGTATCACCGAGCGGAATTTCGAGATGATGTCGGGGAAATACCAGAAAGAACAGCTTGAAATTGAAGCGAGATTAAAAGAGGTAACGGAAACCCTTAATGAAAGCTACGAGAAATCGCAGGGAAGCCGTGACTTCCTCTCCCTTATCCGTAACTACCAAGGCTTAAAGGAACTGGACGCAACCGTTATAAATGCGCTGATAGAAAAGATACTTGTTTCGGAGCGTGAGAAGTCAGCGGACGGAACGGTTAGGCAGGAAATCAAGATTTACTATAAATTCATCGGCTTTGTCGGTGAATTACATATCACACCCACAAAGCGGTGGACAGCGTTGCCCGCTAAATGCTGTACAGTGTGCGGCGTTGAATACGTCCCTGGCTCTGGCATATCAAAGTATTGTCCCGTTTGCGCCAAGAAGATGCAGAGGGAGAAGTCAAACGAGAGCAAACGCAGGAGCAGGGAGCAGAAACGGATGGCATGTATTGAACTGTCCGCAAAAAATGACCGACTGATTTGGAACAGCGTCAAGGCAGGCTCGAAAGGCAGGGCAATATGTTCCCAGAGGTTGAAGTTTACCGCTATGTGACGGAACAGACCTTTGATGCCTACCTCTTTCAGTTGGTGGAGGGAAAGCAGAAATTTATCAGCCAGATAATGACGAGCAAAAGCCCCGTCCGTTCTGCCGAGGACGTGGACGAAGTGGCTCTCTCCTTTGCGGAGGTCAAAATGCTTGCCACAGGCGACGAGCGTTTCAAGGAAAAAATGGATTTGGATATGCAGGTGGCGAAGCTGAAAGTCTTGAAGCAGAGCTATCTTTCCGAGCATTACGACCTTGAGGACAGGATACTGAAGCACTACCCGCAGGAGATTAAAGACTATGAGGAACGCATTACAGCCTATGGGAATGATGTGGAGATTGCCAGTCAGCATAAGCCGCAGGGCGAGGACAAGTTCTGCCCCATGACCTTAAAAGGCGTGACCTACAAAGAAAAAGCGGATGCAGGCGAGATGCTTCTTGCCATCTGTAAGGAAAATCCGTTGTCACAGCCGATAGCAATCGGCAGTTACCGTGGCTTTCAGATGGAGGTTTACTATGATACCGTCAATGCCCACTACTGTTTAAACCTCTGCGGAATGAGGAAACACAAGGTGGATTTAGGCGTGGACGCTCTGGGCAATCTGACCAGAATTGAAAATGAGATTGCCAAACTCCCTGCCAGACTGGAAGCCGCCAAGACCAGAAAGGAGGAAACCATCGCACAGCTTGAAACAGCAAAAGAGGAAGTAAAGAAACCATTTGCCTTTGAAAATGAGCTGAAAGAAAAGACGGAAAGGCTGAACACCCTCAATATCGAACTGAATCTGAATGAAAAGGACAACGCTGTTATTGACGATGAGCAAGAGCAGAACGGTGAGCCGGCAGAGAAAAAAAGTGCGGACAGGGAGAGGTAAAATCCAGTTTGCACATTTGTATTGCTTTATTTTGGGCAGTATAATAAGTGACGGTAAGAAAAAATCGGAGGTGAGGAAGAATGTCTGATGCGTTCAGATTTGAAACTTTTGTAGACGTCCACAGCAATATCTTTAATGAATACCTCGGTTCTGTCATCGCAAAGCTGTCCAGAGAAAATGAGGAATACCGTGCCATAAGAGCTGAAATTGAGAGCCTTTATGAGAAATATCCGAAAGTTTTAGGTGTGTTTGATACGGAAACATCGGCGGAACTGACCGAGGAGGAATGTGCCGCACTCATTCAAGTGATGGCGCTTAGGAACAAACTTACGGATATGGAGATGCAGTCGGTTTACTTCCGTGGCTGTTATGACAGCGTAGGGTATCTGAAAAAAGCAGGAATTTTATGATGGACTGACTGAGAAAAAGGCGGTGTTGGTGTGAAAGCTGATGCCGTCTTTTACATAACCATGTAGTGGAAAATTTCATAAGTATATGGTAAAATAAACAAAAATTTAAAGTGTGAAAGGTGCCTAATATGGATTACTATGTGGTTGATGCTTTTACTGATAAGTTGTTTAGTGGCAATCCAGCTTGCATATGTGTGTCAGAAAAAACACTTTCCAATGAAGTTATGCAAAATATAGCATTTGAAAATAATTTATCCGAAACAGCATTTATTTATAAGAATGGCAAGGATTATATATTAAGATGGTTTACGCCATCATTTGAAATAGACCTTTGTGGTCACGCAACATTAGCAGCTGCTTTTATTGTCTTTAATCACTTAGATTGCAATTCAGATAAAGTTAATTTTGAAACTGTTATTGGCGTTTTAAGCGTTATTCGAAAAGGGGATTTGTATGAAATGACTTTTCCAAAAAGAATAGCACAGAGTATTATGAAAAAGCCAGATATTGTTGAATCACTCAGTTTTGAGCCGCTTGAGCTTTATTCTGAACGGGATTTATATGTAGTAATGAATAATGAAGAAGAAGTTAAAAATTATATTCCAGATTATACGAAACTTAAAAAATTAGATTCTTGGCTTGGAATTGTAATAACAGCAAAGGGTAATAATGCTGATTTTGTTTCGAGATATTTTTGTCCAGAATTGATGTTTGAAGACCCAGTAACAGGTTCTGCCCACAGCACTTTAGTACCAATATGGAGCAATAAGTTGGGAAAAAATAAACTATTGGCAAAACAATTATCTAAAAGAGGAGGCACTCTCTATTGTGAATGTAGCAATAATAATATAAAAATTTCAGGAAATGCAGTCATTTATTCAAAAGGAAGTATTTTGTTATGACTATGATGCGACCAAATTTTTATTTTTTTAAAGTATAATAGACGCTATGGGGATTGAGTAAAGAGGGATAGTTTTAATGAAAGTATTAGATATTTTTTCATGGTTGCCTGCAAAAGAAATTAGTTTGGAACAATTAGAGCAGATTTTTATAGATTACAAATCTGGTATTTATAATAGTGAATACATTGTTTTATCTGAACTTCCAAATAATGTATCCGAAGATATTTTGACTTGTAAAAATGAATTGCTGAAAGAGGGGAAGAAAGTTGCTTTCATTTTAAAAGAAGAAAAAGTCATTGCTGTCATTGGTTATCAAGAGTGACAAAGAGAAAGATGAATTTTATTTGAAAGGTGTGGTGGTGTATGGAACGGTTTTATAATTATCGGAATATGTCACTTGAGCAACGGAAATTCGCTTTAAATTCTTTAAGCTCCATTGGTTTTTTTCCTGCATATGGAAGTATAAAAACAATGCGTCGGATAATGGATAAGGCATTTGGAGAAAAAATGCCACAGTTTTATTTTGTTTTTAGAGAAAAAGAGCTGATAGGCTATATGTTCCTTATTGGTAATGATAAAATGTTTCGTGCATTTCCGTGGCTTGCAATTGATAATCTTGATGAATTGCCAATGAAGATTGTAGAGCCATTAATGGATATAGCAATTAAGGCATGGAATAATGAGGACGGCAATATTATCAATGCAGACGGTAGTATTACTGAAAAAAGTCTGATTGCTCAAAGCTATAAACAGCGTTTAGAAAACTACAGGCATGGCACTGGACGACGAAGTGAAAATGAATGCCGTTGACAACATTAGCTTATAGAGGTGTTGAATGATGAATCAAAGAGAAAGGATAATCCGTTTGTGGTTTGATATGTGGCTGCAACAAAAAGACTTAGGGATAGATGATATTTTTACGGAAGATGTTATTTATATTGAAAGTTGGAGTCCGAAATATGAAAACCGTATAACCGTTAAACATTGGTTTGAAGAATGGAACACTCGTGGTAAAGTTCTTGTATGGGATATAAAACAGTACTTCCATAAGGAAAGCCAAACTATTGTAGAATGGTATTTTAAGAATGAGATGAACGATGGTAGCATTGAGGAATTTGATGGTATGTCACTTATCGAATGGACATCTGATAACAAAATAAAATTGTTAAAAGAATTTGGCTGTAATTTAAATAATTATAACCCATATCAACATGGCGATGTACCACAATTTAGAAAAGAACAGGCAAATTGGTTTTGATATAAAATGTGGAAATCATAGAGGTGTCATATTAATGAAAGAATATATAACAAAGCGGGTACATGAATTGTACTGGAAAGAAGATATAAATTGTGCAAGGACAGCACTTGTCTGTTTGAGCGAATTATTTGAAATTGTCATTGAGCCGCAAACAATCTGGTCTGCGGTTGGATTGCATGGTGCGGGTGGATATAGGGCACAATGTGGTTTAGTTGAAGGTACGCTTATGTTCATTGGAATTTATCTTCATATGATAGGAAAATCAGAAGATGAAATTGTATCTGCCTGCTATAATTTTGCGTCTGCCTTTGATAGAGAATTTGGTTCATTAAGATGTTTTGAATTACGTCCTACGGGTTTTTCAGAGAGCGACCCGCCACATATGTGTGAAAACTTGACTTGTAATGGAATCGGATTTGCATATCAATATATTTTGGGAATCACAGAAAAGTAAGCAAAAACTAATTTGTTAATGCCCAATAGTTAGAATTGAACATTGTTTGATACATAGCTAAATAGAGATAAATTTTCTATATGGTAGATATATAAAAGACGGGATAATTTAAAATTTACAGCCTGGAAGTAAAAGCAGACTTATGAAGCAGAATCTAAAGGTAGGACATTATGAAGAAAGCAGCTCTTATATTGAGTATAATATTTATTATTTTAACCTTTGTTGGTGCAGGATATGTTTTGTATAATGGTGGGAAGATAAATGCGGGATATGCTATTATTCCAATGGTATTTGCCCTTGTTTGTATCGCTTTTTACCGAAATAGAAAGTGACTATTTTATGTTTATCTGTAAATCATGATTGGAATTAAATACTATTTTACATAGCCGAGAGGTTTTCATTTACGAAAATCTTTCGGCTAATTGTATTTATGGAGGTGATTTTTATTTGAATGAGAGCATCTAAACCCTATATGCAGATTGATCCAGACGTGCTTGAACGGGCAAGGCAGATAGACCTGCTTTCCTATCTCAGAGCCTATGAGCCGACCAATCTTGTCAAAGTCAAAGGCACAACGAACGTGTACTGTACCGCAGAGCATGACAGCCTAAAGATTTCCAACGGCAAATGGTACTGGTGGTCGAGGGGCTTCGGCGGATATTCCGCCCTTGATTATCTGATGAAAGTTAAGGAATACGGCTTTGTAGAAGCCGTGGAAATCCTCACGGGGCAGACGATGGCGGACTGGAAGCCGCCGCCCCCTGCCGTGAAAAAAGACGAGCCAAAGGTGCTGCTCCTGCCGCCGAAAAACAAAAATTGCGACAGGGTGGCGAAGTATCTTTTCGGGCGTGGCATTGATTATCAGCTTATCCAGGAGTGCATCGCCGAGGGGATTATTTTCGAGAGTGCCGACTACCACAACACCGTTTTTATCGGCAAGGATGAAAGCGGAACGCCCAAATACGCCGCCTGCCGTGGCACAATCAGCAGCTTTAAGCGTGATGCATCGGGCAGCGACAAGCGGTATTCGTTTCGGCTTCTGGCGAGAGAACCGTGTGCTTCGGTGCATTTATTTGAAGCCGCCATTGATTTATTATCCTATGCCACCTATTTAAAATGTGAGGGAAAGGATTATAAGGCAGAGAATCTTCTCTCCCTGTCGGGCGTGTATCAGCCAAAGAAAGAGATAAAGGACAGCAAAATCCCCGTTGCCCTCACGACTTTTTTGAAAGCAAACCCACAAATTAAAACTATATTTCTGCATCTGGATAAGGACAGGGCAGGTCGGTTATGTACCGCTGCCCTAACAGAATTATTGAAGAAAGATTATAAAATCGTTGATGAACCGCCGCCAGTCGGCAAGGACTTCAACGATTTTTTAATGTCATATCTGGGGATTGCAAGGCAGAAACAGAGCCGTGAAAGGGGGGATGCCCGTTGATTGTTGGATGATTTTTTCTGATTGAAAGAGCTAGAAATTAAAGAAGAATTGACAAAGAAAGAGAGGGATTTGCCATTGAAGCAATATGAAGTAACACTCACAGGTCACTTTGAAAAGACCGTTTCCATCTATGCAGACAGCCCCGAACAGGTAGCGGAAAAGTTGAAAATTATCCTGTTTGATACTGACCTTGTTAGGTTTTCCGATGGGGATTTTGTCTGCGGCGAAGCGGATATTAAGGATGAAAATGAGGACGGATGTGAAGAAATGGAGAGCGAGGGCGGTGGCTTTGAGAATGAGGATTGTTCCGACTGTCCGTACTTCTGCCCCGTGTGCGGAGAATGTATGTATGAGGGCGAAGATTAAAGACACGTCTTACCAAGCACTGAATTTGGTTATCCATCTGCCGATGGAAACAAAATTCGCTTGTTAGGGGACGTCCCCTAATACCCCGTGGAAAAGACCGCCGCCAGAGGACGGCAGGCAGAAAGAAAGGAGATGTTTAAGGATGAGTGATTTTATATATTTTATCCTCGGCACAACGCTCGGTGGGATGTTCGGCGTGGCGGCTATGTGCGTGTTGCAGATTAACAGGCTGTCCGAGGGAAAGGGGGATGCAGATGCGGAAACGAAACGTGCAGATACTGTTCCGACTGACCGAGGAAGAAGCTGAATACCTCTGCTCCCTTGCGGAGAGGTCGGGGCATTCCAGACAAGCCCTGCTCCAGTCGATAGTCATGGGTTATCGGCTCTGCGAAAAGCCAGACCCAGAGTTTTATAAAATCATGCGGGAGCTGTCAGCAATCGGAAACCGCATCAACCAGCTTGCGGCAAAGGCGAACGCCTTAAATTTTGTGGACACGCCGATGCTCTATGACGAAGCCAAGCGGTGGCGGGACTTCCGTCTGGACGTAAGCAGGAGCTACCTTGTTCCGAGGAAGATGTCTGGCTGATGGCGGTCTGCGAAATCTGGGACGTAAAGGGCAGGCTCGACCATCCTATCGACTACGCCGAGAACCCAGAAAAGACCGCCAACCCCAAATACAGCAGAGCCGACCTGCAGGCGATGGGCGATGTGATGAAGTATGCCACCAACGGTGACAAGACCGAGCAGCAGTTTTTTGTCACGGGCGTAAACTGCGACCCGTCTACGGCAAGGGACGAGATGATGATAGCCAAAGCACAATGGAACGACCAGAGCGAAATAGTCTGCTACCACGGATTCCAGAGCTTTAAGGCAGGCGAGGTCACGCCAGAGCAGGCACATGAAGTCGGCGTGAAGTTGGCGGAGAAGATGTGGGGCGACCGATTCCAAGTGATAGTGGCGACGCATCTGAATACGGAGTGCCTGCATAACCACTTTGTTGTCAATTCCGTTTCCTATGTGGACGGAAAGCACTATCACGATAACAAGAAGAATCTGCGGTTATTGCGTAAGCGTTCGGATGAGTTATGCCGTGAGTATTCCTTATCGGTCATTGAACACCCAAGCGGCAGGAAGAAACCCTATGCTTTATACCAAGCCGAGAAGAACGGTCTGCCTACAAGGGACACCGTGGCACGGCAGGCGGTGGACGAAGCAATCTCAAAATCATTTACACTGAAAGATTTTGACCGCCAGTTGTCGGAAATGGGATACCGCATCAATTTTGACCCCAACCGCAAATACTGGACGATTATCTGTAAAGGTTGGGAAAGACCGAAGCGGCTCTATAAGCTCGGCGAGGATTACACCAACGAGAGGATTTTAGAGCGTATCAAGGAAAATTCCTATGCGGTCAAATTCCAGAGCTTTTCCAAAGAGCAGCCGCAGGTCAGGGTGTACCGTGTCCGTGGTTCTCTGAAAGACGCAAAGAAATTCGGCGGCTTGCGTGGGCTGTATCTCCATTACTGTTACAGGCTCGGCATACTGCCAAAAGGGAAGAAACAGAATCCTGCACGGCTTCATTATCTTCTGAAAGACGACTTGATGAAGATGGACGCCATCACAAACGAAACAAGGCTGCTCTGCCGCAACCATATCGACACGGCGGAGCAGCTTTTGTCCTATAAAGGCTCTCTGGAATCCGAGATGCAGGAGCTGACCGAACAGCGTAAGGGGCTTTACTCCCAATCCCGAAAATCAGTCGGGGAAGAAAAAGAAGCGGTCAAGGCTCGGCTGTCGGAAATCACGGAGCGGATGAAAATAATCCGAAAGGAGGTCAGATTGTGCGGGGGAATCGAAGCCCGCAGCGATGCCCTCAAAGAAAAATTAAATGTCATACGGGCAGACGAAAAAGAACAGCAAAGAAAGGAGCTGATGAAGTATGAACACAGGCGGCGAAGCGGCAGAGCAAATCGTAAGGATGAGCTTGGAGGGATTTGAGGTCGCAGCCAAAATCACGGGGGCAGGTGCGAAGAATATTGCCATCCTGCTTTACTCCATTCTGAAAGAGGAACAGAAAACCAAAGGAAAGGCAAGGCTCACAAATATGCTCCGCTCTGGAAAGGAGCTGAAAGTCTTTACTGTTAAAAGCGGCGACTTAAAGAAGTTCACGCAGGAAGCGAAGAAATACGGCGTACTCTACTGCGTCTTAGCGGACAGGGGGAACAAAGACCCCAATGCGGAGGTGGATGTGATAGCCCGTGCGGAGGACGCATCGAAAATCAGCCGCATCGTGGAACGTTTTAACCTTGCTTCGGTAGATACCGCTTCCATTGTGAATGAAGCGGAGAAATCAAAAGGGGCAAAGACCAAGCTGAAAAATGCAAAGACCGCAGGAGAAAAAGACGCAGGGGCAAAGGACGGTCAGCCAGAGCCAGACATCGGCGTGCAGGATAAGGCGGAGAAAGACAGGCTCATGGACGCCCTTATGGGAAAGCCAGTACAGAAAGAGGAAAACGCCCCAAACCCCTCATTGGCAAAGACAGAAAAATCCCCTCTGTCCGAGCCTACCTCAAAGCAGCAAAGGAAGTCCGCAGAGGGGGCTACTATGACTAAGGCAGAAAAACCATCGGTCAGAGAAGAATTGCGGAAAATCAAGGAGAGTCGCAGGGAGCAGGAAGCGGATGTTTCCCCTGCAAAAGAGAAATCTTCTGACAGGGCAAAGAAACCGCCCACAGGAAAGACGGAGCATAAACAGCCCCAGAAGCGGAAACGGAAACCAAAATCGAAAGGAGCGAGATAAGCATGAGCATTTATGATGTATTCAGCGGCGGCAGCAGAGCCTTTAACAAAGAGGAATGGGCTGCCCAAAAGCAGGAGCAGCGGAAAGAAGCCTATGAGCTGATTGACAGTACCTGCGGACAGATGATGGCGGATGGCGGTGCATATCGGCAGTACCTTGACGTGCAGGGGCATTTTGACCGTTACTCTGTCAACAACGCAATCTTAGTTTCGGCACAGATGCCCGAAGCGACACAGTTGAAAGATTATGGGAGTTGGAAACAGAGCCGTGTCTATGTGGATAAGGACGCACAGAAAGTGACTATCCTTGAGCCTGGGAAAGAGTACCAGCGTGACGACGGCTCAAAGGCGGTCGGCTACAACGCTAAGATAGTTTATGACGTTTCCCAGACCTCGGCAAAGGACAGGCAGCAGCCGCAGGAGCAGAAAACCATGCGGGAGCTTGTGTCGGCGATGATTGACGCAAGCCCCGTTTCCTTTGTGCCTGTTGATGACCTTGAGCTGCCTGCGTTCTATGACAGCTCACAGCAGACCATCTTCATCAAGACGGGACTGAACGAGGAACAGCTTTTTGTCAGCATGGCAAAGGAAGTGTCGGCGGCGGTCTTTGACTGTAAGCATAAGGAGAGCCGTGATGATTCCGATTTCAAATCGTTCTGCGTTGCCTATATGGTAAGCTCCCGTTACGGCGTGGATACCAAAGGCTTCCATTTTGACAAGCTCCCGAAAGAATTTGAGGGCATGGAAACGCAGGAGTTTAAGGGGAAGCTTGGCTCGATGCGTGACGTCCTCGGCGAAATCCAGTCGGATATGTATAAGAGCCTTGAGAAGAACAAGCCGCCCAAATCCAAAGAGCAGGAACGCTAATCGGAGGTGCAGCCTATGAAAGAGGAACGATACCATCTGGCATTGGATAAATATGATAAAAATATTGTCCTCAATGCCCTCAATACCCTGCGGACGCAGCAGATACAGGAGGAACGCCCCACCGAGCCTGTTGACGAGCTGATAAGCAGGGTGGCATACGCCCCGACCAAGAAAGTAAAAGTCGCCCCGTGCAAGTGCCATGAAGAACGGTGACGACTATAAGGCAGGCTTAATCCTCTCTTTATGCGGCATTATCCCTGTTGTGTGGATTGCCCTGCTGACAGCCCCTTATGTCAGCGGCGGCATCGTGGAGATAATCGGCAACTTATCCGTGGCAGTCGAGAATCCGTTTTCCATAACGGTATGTGGGGACAGTGTAAAAACTGTCCTTATTTTTTTGCTTGCCTACGGCATGGGAATTGGTGTCTATTTTTCCACACGCAGGAACTACCGCAAGGGGGAGGAACACGGCTCTGCTAAATGGGGCAACGCAGGTGCTTTGAATAAAAAGTACCATGACAAGAACGCATCAGAAAACAAGCTGCTGACCCAGAGCGTCCGCATCGGGCTTGACGGGAAGAAGCACAGGAGGAACTTAAATATCCTTGTGGTGGGCGGCTCTGGTGCAGGAAAGACAAGGTTTTTCTGCAAACCGAACGTCATGCAGTGCAACACGTCAATGGTAATCCTAGACCCGAAAGGCGAGATTGTCCGTGACACGGGAGGGTTATTAGAGAAGAAAGGCTATGAGGTGCGTGTCCTTGATTTAATCAATATGCACAAAAGCCATTGTTACAACCCGTTTGTATATTTAAGAAATGATAATGATGTGCAGCGGTTGGTAACGAATTTATTTAAGGCGACCACGCCGAAAGGAAGCCAGTCGCAAGACCCCTTCTGGGACACGGCGGCAAGTATGCTGCTCTTATCCCTTGTGTTCTATCTGAAATACGAAGCCCCGCCAGAGGAACAGAATTTCCCGATGGTGATGGAGCTTTTAAGGGCAGGCGAGGTAAGGGAGGATGACGACGGCTATGTAAGCCCGCTTGACGAGCTGTTTGACCGTTTGGAGATGGTGAACCCAGAGCATATCGCTTTGAAATATTACCGTGATTACCACAGCGGAAGTGCCAAGACACTAAAGAGCATCCAGATAACCCTTGCCGCACGGCTTGAGAAGTTCAATCTGGAAAGCCTTGCATCTCTGACCGCCACGGACGAGCTTGATTTGCCGTCTTTGGGCGAGAAGAAAGTTGCTTTATTTGCATTGATACCAGACAACGACACCAGTTTTAATTTTTTGGTAAGCATTCTTTATACGCAGCTATTCCAACAATTATTTTATCTTGCCGACCATAAGTACGGCGGGAGTCTGCCCGTCCATTGCCAGTTTATTATGGACGAATTTGCGAACGTCAGTTTGCCCGATGACTTTGACAAGATACTGTCAGTTATGAGGTCAAGGGGCGTGTCCGTTTCGATTATCCTGCAAAATCTGGCACAGCTGAAAGCCCTGTTTGAGAAACAGTGGGAAAGCATTGTCGGCAATGCCGATGAGTTCCTCTATCTGGGCGGCAACGAGCAGAGTACCCATAAGTTTGTGAGCGAGCTACTCGGAAAATCTACGATAGACACGAACACCTACGGGAAAAGCTCTGGACGGAGCGGCAACTATTCCACCAACTACCAGATTTCGGGGCGTGAGCTTTTAACCCCAGACGAAGTGCGTATGCTTGACAACCGCTACGCACTTCTTTTTGTGCGTGGGGAACGCCCTGTCATGGATTTAAAGTATGACATTTTAAAACACCCGAATGTGAAACTGACTGCCGACGGAGGGAAGCCGCCGTATATCCACGGAGAGCCGACACAGGCAGTCGCAACCCTTGTGTTTGACGGGGATATTCCTAAGAACGCCGTGAGCGTGGAAGCCGTCAGCACTTCCTATGAGCTTCTGTCCGATGAGGACTTGGAAGAAATATTCAATTTATAAGGAGGATTTACCCTATGAAATTTTTTAAGAAAAACGAGAACAGCCAGAACAAAGCAACCCAGAAACTGCCGATGGGCAGAAAAGCAAAAAAGGCGTTTGCCGTGTATGCCGCTTTGGTATGCTGCATAGTCTTTGGAACGACAACAGCCTTTGCCGCCAATGACCCGATTGCCGTGGTAAACAACCTGTCAAACTTTATCTTCGGTCTGATTAAGGCTGTCGGGATGATTATGCTCGGCTTCGGCATCGTGCAGGTGGGCTTGTCGCTGAAATCCCACGACCCGTCCCAGAGGGCGAACGGCTTTCTGACCCTTGCGGGCGGCGTTGTGATTACCTTTGCAAAAGAGATTCTGACCCTTATCACAGGCTAATGCAAGGCAATAAGACAGCAGATTGAAATAGCAGGCTGATATATAAGACAGGGATAACGGGGCAGATCCGCCCTGCGGAACTTGCCCCGCTATCCAATTTTAAGAACGGAGGTGGTCGAATGTCAGATAACTGGGTAGTCCAGAACTTGGAGAACGCCCTTAACACTTGGAATGAGAAGTTAGCCGAGATATGGCAGCTCATTACCCAGTCCCCAGAGAATTTCAAAGGCGGTGCGATATGGAAAGTCATTGTTGACATCCACGGTGCATTGCAGGCAATCGGGCTTGCCCTGCTCGTGCTGTTCTTTGTCGTAGGCGTGATGCGTACCTGCGGCGACTTCGCACAGGTCAAGAAGCCCGAACACGCATTGAAGCTGTTTATCCGTTTCGCACTTGCCAAAGGTGCGGTGACTTACGGCTTGGAGCTGATGATGGCTCTGTTTCAGATAGTGCAGGGCGTGATTTCCACGATTATGAAAGCCGCAGGCTTCGGCACGGCACAAAAGACGGTACTCCCGCAGGAGATTGTGACTGCGGTTGAGGACTGCGGCTTTTTCGAGAGCATCCCTTTATGGGCGGTTACGCTGATAGGCGGGCTGTTCATCACGGTATTGTCGTTTATTATGATAATGTCGGTGTACGGCAGGTTTTTCAAGCTGTATCTTTATACCGCAATCGCCCCTGTCCCTCTGTCCTCTTTTGCAGGAGAGCCGAGCCAGAATGTGGGCAGGAGCTTTATCAAGAGCTATTGTGCCGTGTGTCTTGAGGGTGCAATCATCGTGCTTGCCTGTATTATATTTTCGGTGTTTGCGGCTTCCCCGCCCGTCGTCAACCCCGATGCGGCTGCGGTCACAATGGTGTGGGGCTATATCGGGGAGCTTGTGTTCAATATGCTTGTCCTTGTCGGTGCGGTCAAGATGGCAGACCGTGTCGTGCGTGAAATGATGGGCTTGTAAAGGAGGGGACGGATGAAACGTGTTTATATTTTTAAGGACGGAGTACAGCAGGCAAGCACAGCCACAAAGGAAAGTGCGGTTGACCTTATCCGCCAGTACCAGAAACAGGAAACACATCCGATGCTTCGGGCTGAGTTCAGCATCATTGTGGGAGAGGAAGAATTTATCCCCTATCCGTCGCAGAAGAAGCCGCCTAAGAGAAAATTTGGAATGGAGCGATAGGAGGTGCTGCTTTGTACGATTTTGAAACGGAATACCGCAGGATATTTGAAACGCCGCTTGAGGAAATCAAAGAGGATATATTTTTTCGGGCGGATAATTTTGAAAATGAAAAGTGGTACGGGGATTTGCAGATGTATCTGGCAATCGGCGTCTGCAAGCCTGAGAAAGATTGCGTGTCAGATTTGCAGAAAGCCTTGAAAGTTTTAGGCTTTTCTACCTGCATGAGGGAGAATGACGGGGAGATGTTTTTAATTCCCCAGAGGGAAAGGCAGAAGCAGACCCCGCCCCGCCATAAACAGGAAATGGAACGATAGGAGGTGTTTATGATTGGAAGTAAAGATAAATAAGGAAATCCGCAATTATACAGAATCCATGTTTTTCGGGCTGTCTATGCGGCAGTTCCTTTTTTCTGTCCTTGCCTGCGGCGTGGCGGTGGGCTTGTTTTTCCTGCTTCGTGGCAGGTTCGGGACGGAAACCGTGAGCTGGATGTGCGTTCTGGGTGCTTCACCCTTTGCGGTGATGGGGTTTGTAAGGTATAACGGCATGACCGCAGAGCAGTTTGTGTGGGCATGGATAAAATCGGAGTTCATCATGCCGAAGAAGCTCCTGTTTGTGCCAGAGAATTTATATTACGAAGCAATGAAGAACGCCATTGAAGCCCATGAAAAGGGAACGCCCGCCGTGCAGAAAAAGCGGAAGAAACGAAAACGCAGGGCAAAAAGACGTAAGGAAGCAAGAAAACGGAGAAAGCAGGCGGAAAAAGCCAGAAAGCAGAATAAAAAAGAAAGAAAGCGTAAGGAGGCAGACTATGATTAAGACGCTCAGGAATCTGTTCAAGCAGGACAAGGAGAAATTTGCCGTGCCGAAGTCGGTGCAGGCGGTCATCCCGTTAAAGACCATGTGGGAGGACGGCATTTTCCTTGTGGGCAGGAACAAATATGCAAAGACCTTTAAGTTTGAGGACATCAATTATGCCGTGGCGAGCCGTGAGGACAAGGAAGCGATGTTCCTTGAATACTCGGAGCTGTTAAATGCCCTCGACAGCGGGGCGACCACGAAAATCACTATCAATAACCGCAGGCTCAATAAGGCAGATTTTGAGCAGACCATCCTTATCCCGATGGCGGAGGACGGTCTGGATAAATACCGTAAAGAGTATAACAAGATGCTTCTGGATAAGGCGACGGGGGCAAACTCCATCGTGCAGGATAAGTATGTGACTATCTCCGTATGCAAGAAGAACATTGAGGAAGCGAGGAACTATTTTGCCCGTGTGGGTGCTGACCTTATCGGGCATTTTAACCGTTTAGGCTCAAAGTGTACGGAACTGGATGCGAATGACAAGCTGCGTATCTTCCATGATTTCTACCGCACGGGCGAGGAAACGGCGTTTTCCTTTGATATGGCACAGGCTATGCGGAAAGGACACGATTTCAAGGATTATATCTGCCCCGACTCCTTTGAGTTTGAGAAAGATTATTTCTGCATCGGCAATCGCTACGGGCGTGTGATTTTCCTCAGAGAGTACGCCGCCTATATCAAGGACAGCATGGTGGCGGAGCTTTGCGAATTAAACCGTAACATGATGCTCTCTGTTGATGTTGTCCCTGTCCCTACGGATGAAGCCGTGAGGGAGGTTGAGAACAGGCTTTTAGGCGTAGAAACCAACATCACGAACTGGCAGAGGAAGCAGAACCAGAACAACAATTTTTCTGCCGTTATCCCCTATGACTTGGAGCAGCAGAGAAAGGAAAGCAAGGAGTTCCTCGATGATTTGACGACCCGTGACCAGAGGATGATGTTTGCCGTGCTTACGATGGTGCATACTGCCGATACCAAAGAGCAGCTTGACAATGACACGGAAGCTCTCTTAACTACTGCAAGAAAGCATCTCTGCCAGTTTGCCGTACTGAAGTATCAGCAGATGGATGGTCTGAATACCGCCCTGCCGTTCGGCGTGAGGAGAATTGATGCGTTAAGGACATTGACGACAGAGAGCCTTGCGGTGTTTATCCCGTTCCGTGTGCAGGAAATTTATCACAAGGACGGCGTGTATTACGGTCAGAATGTTATCAGCAAAAATATGATAATTGCCAACCGTCGCCATCTGCTAAATGGAAATTCCTTTATCCTCGGCGTGTCTGGTGCAGGAAAATCCTTTACGGCGAAAGAGGAAATGGTGAATATCATTTTGACTGACCCCAACGCTGATGTCTTGGTAATAGACCCCGAACGTGAGTACTCCCCTCTTGTAAAAGCAATGCAGGGCGAGGTCATCCACATTTCCGCTACAAGTGAAAACCATATCAACGCTATGGATATGAACTCTGATTACGGCGACGGTGCGAACCCCGTCATCTTGAAATCAGAGTTTATTTTGTCCCTCTGCGAGCAGCTTATCGGTGGTGCAAGCCTTGGGGCAAAGCAGAAGTCCATTATTGACCGCTGTACGGCGAGCGTGTACCGCTACTATCAGCAGGGGAACTATATGGGGACGCCGCCGACCTTGCAGGACTTCCGTGAGGAGCTGTTAAAGCAGAATGAGCCAGAAGCACAGGAAATCGCCCTTGCGATTGAGCTTTTTACGGACGGTTCGCTTAATACTTTTGCAAAGCATACGAATGTTGACACCCACAGCCGTCTTATCTGCTATGACATTCTGGATTTGGGCAAGCAGTTACAGCCTATCGGTATGCTCGTTGTCCTCGACAGCATCCTAAACCGCATCACGATGAACAGGGCGAAAGGCAGGAACACCTTTATTTTCATTGATGAAATTTACCTGCTGTTTCAGCATGAGTATTCTGCGAACTTCCTCTTTACCCTTTGGAAGCGTGTGCGTAAGTACGGGGCGTACTGCACTGGAATCACACAAAATGTGGACGACCTTTTACAGAGCCATACGGCAAGGACGATGCTTGCCAACAGCGAATTTATTATCATGCTGAATCAGGCATCGACAGACCGTATTGAGCTTGCGAAGCTCCTTAACATCTCCGATTTGCAGATGAGCTATATCACGAATGTCGGTGCGGGGCAGGGGCTTTTGAAAGTGGGCAGCTCCCTCGTGCCGTTCGTTAATAAGTTCCCACGGAATACGGAGCTGTATAAGCTGATGACGACTAAATTTGGGGAGGTGTAAATCTATGTCAGAGATAAGGTTTCGCAACGCAGCCCACCGTGATTTTTTTCTGGAAAACATGATGAAATGCAAAGTCAACGACTGTTATCACAGGGCATTTTTCTATGTGATGGGGATTGCAGAGGAAACAAGGAAAAATATCAATTCCATGTTCAACTTTAAGACAGACTGCATTGAGCCAGAGGGGATGCACGCAGGGTGGCAGACAAGCGGCACAGTCAAGGTCTGCAACCTTGCCTTTAACCTCTGGAACGGCTACGCAGAGGAGGGGCGTGAGAAATATTCCACGCCAGAGGAATTGTTCTGCTGCGAGTTTGCCCCGTATTTCATGGAGGGCATCAAGGTAAGGTATCCCGAATATTGCAGGGATTTACCTGTCCCTAAAAAGCAGACGGAGCATACACGGTAAATAAAAAATAGCAAAGAAAGGATATGCCTATGAATTTGAAAAACTATAAAACCATTATCTGTACCGCCGCCGCTGTCGCCTTTTTAGGAGCAGCGGTTTTTTGTGGCTTCAAGATTTACAGCCATTATCAGCAGATAGACGAGCAGACGGAAGCCTTTGCAGAGATTGCCGAGGTCGTGGAGAACGCTGAACCAGAGGAAGAACCGACCAAAGATAAAGATGTGCCTGTCAGCGAGGGGGAGGATATTCTTGCGAAATACAAGGAGCTGTATTTGCAGAATGAGGATATGGCGGGGTGGATTGCCATTGATGGAACAACCATCAATTACCCTGTCATGCAGAGTAGGAATAACCCGAATTTTTATCTGAAGCACAACTTTGAAAAGCAATACAGCGATTTGGGAGTGCCATATATCCAAGAGGACTGCGACATCCTCACAAGCGACAATCTGATTATTTACGGACACCACATCAAGGGCGGCAGGATGTTCGGGGCATTGGAAGATTACAAATCCAAGGGCTTTTATGAGAAGCATAAGACTATCCAGTTTGACACCCTCACGGAGCAGGCAGAATATGAAATCATTGCAGTATTCAAGACGGTTGCGTACAGCTCACAGGGCTACCGCTATTATGATTTTGTCAATGCAGAAAACGAAAAAGAGTTTGATGCTTATGTCGGGAAGTGCAAGGAGCTTGCTTTGTATGATACGGGCGTGACCGCTGAATATGGAGATAAGCTTATTACGCTCTCCACCTGCGAATACTCCGCCCAGAACGGCAGGCTCGTAGTCGTGGCAAAAAAGGTAAACTGACATGACCGCAAATCCTCTGGGAAAGGAGGTCGGTGTTTATGGCTGATATAAAGACCAGAGATGCGGTCAAAGGCACGATAAAGACCCTTGACAAAGCTGCCATTGCAGAGGAACGCATGAAGTCCGCCTATGCAAAGACAAAGGATAAGGCAGAGCAGGGATATTACGCAGAGGAAAATTGCCCCACAGAATATGCTTCTGATAAGGTTTCCCATGTTTCTGGGCGTATCAAAGATGAGGGAATCCACCAATTTAATAAACAGGGGCAAAGGAGCGTTACGACCACAAAAGAGAATATCAGTAAAGCAAAGGATAAAATCGCTGATTTTAAGACTAAGCGTGCGGCAAAAGCCGCAGAGCAGAAAAAGGCACAGGCTGTTGCAGAACAGAACGGCTCGCTGATCCGAAACGGGGCAGCGAGCCGTTCTCCTGTCCCCGATGTTCCCAAGCAGGGAGAAATGCCCCAGACCCAGACAGGGGCAAGCCAGTTGATAAAGACAAGACAGAAGGGGAAAAAGACCATCAAGACCACAGCCAGAAATGCGGAGAGAACCGTCAAGACCACAGCAAAAGGGACGGTCAAGGCGACGGAAAAAGGCGTAAAAACCGCAAAGGCGACATCAAAGACGGCGATTAAGACCACGGGGCAGACCGCAAAGGCGGCACAGAAAACGGCGAAAGCATCTGCCAAAGCCGCCCAGAAAACAGCACAGACCGCAAAAGCCACGGCAAAGGCGACAGCCGAAGCAACGAAAGTCACGGTCAGAGCCACCATTGCTGCGGTTAAGGCAATCATAGCAGGGACGAAAGCCCTTATTTCTGCGATAATCGCAGGCGGTTGGGTTGCCGTATTGATAATCCTTATCGTCGTCCTGCTTGGGTGTGCCGTTTCCCTGTTCGGCGGCGGTAGCGACAGCACTTCTTATACCCCTGTCAGTGCGGAAGTGGAAGCCTACACGCCGCTGATACAGAAGTATGCGAAGCAGTACGGCATCCCCGAATATGTGGAGCTTATAAAAGCGGTGATGATGCAGGAATCTGGGGGAAAGGGCAGCGACCCGATGCAGGCGGCGGAGGGGAGCTTCAACAAAAAGTACCCCCATGAGCCGAACGGCATCAAAGACCCCGAATATTCCATTGAGTGCGGCGTGCAGGAATTAAAAGCCGCCCTTGTATCCGCCGAGGTGGAAAGCCCGATTGATATGGAGCGTATCAAGCTCGCCTTGCAGGGCTATAACTTCGGCAACGGCTATATCTCATGGGCAAAGACCAACTACGGCGGCTATTCCTATGCAAATGCGGTGGAATTTTCCGCTATGCAGGCGGCACGTCTGGGTTGGGAAAAGTATGGCGACACGCAGTACCCCGCCCATGTGTTACGCTATTACCCATACGGACGGGCATTTACAAGCGGCGGCAACCAAGCCATTGTAGAGGTTGCCTTGACGCAGCTCGGCAATGAGGGCGGACAGCCTTATTGGAGCTGGTATGGATTTGACGGGCGTGTGGAATGGTGTGCCTGTTTTGTTTCGTGGTGCAGTGAACAGTGCGGCTATCTGGAAAGCGGCATCATCCCGAAGTTTTCCCTCTGTTCGGACGGCGTGGACTGGTTCAAAGGAAAAGGACAATGGCAGGATAAGAACTATGAGCCGCAGGCAGGCGACCTTATTTTCTTTGATTGGGGAAATGACGGCTCAATCGACCATGTGGGAATCGTGGAGAAATGCGAGAATGGAACGGTCTACACCGTGGAGGGCAATTCTGGGGATGCCTGCAGGCAGCAGAGCTATCCAGTCGGGAGCAGCTCAATCTACGGTTACGGAGTTCCACAATATTAAAAGAGATGCCATCCGTTATGGGTGGCATCTAAATACATAATTGGAAACTATAAAGCATATAGCTTGTTATGTTATCCTTCTGATTTGCGTTCTATTTCATGACGGTAAAAATCAATTTTATCGTCCAATTTTGCCATGTGTTCCTGCAATACTTTTATCTGTACATTAAGGGATTCACGATGCACAGTCAGCATTTCCATTCTTTCATTAAGGGTAAGGTCGCCTTTCGCCCGCAGTTCGGCACAATGCTGTATCTTTTTTAGATTATTTTTCGTCAAAATCACAATATAAAATTGAACAAAAAATGCGTCTTTTTTGCAATGATTTCCATTCATGCGTTTATTCTGATTCAATTATGAAATGCCCTTGACAAAATTGTAGGTTAGAGCTATAATTTTGAATACATACACATGTATGTACTTGGAGGTGATAAAATGCCGCGCCATGATCCAGACCAAAAAACAAAACAGGATATATTGGAAACTGCAATGCACCTTTTTACAGAAAAAGGAATAGAGAATGTGAATATTGAAGATGTTGTAAAAGAAGTTGGAGTAACCCGTGGAGCTTTTTACCATTACTTCAAATCTAGAGAAGAATTGATTTCGGGTGTCATTTATAAGTCTTTCAATGACAACAATCCATTTATCCTTGCTAATAAGCAAGAGGGTCTGAATGCACTTGAAAAGCTGCGTTTTGTATTCAAACTTGATTTACGTCCTCGTTTGGATATGGACGATACTTTGAAAAGTGATATGCAAAAATTGGGAGATAACCCTATTATCTTTAAGAATGAGTTGCTTACCCAAATAAATGTAGTGGCTCCCCATGTGGAAAGATTATTGACTGAGGGAAACAAAGATGGTTCACTCTCTGTTAAATATCCAAAGCAAACAGCACAGGTTATTTCTTTATTGGTATCTTCGTGGTTAGACATATTTACTTTTCAGGTGTCTTATTCTGAATATGCTGATAAGGTATCATTTCTTGAACTGTTAGGGAAATTATTAGGCGTACCCTTTATGGATAAGGAAATGAAAGAACTGTTTTTAGAAATAGGCAAAGTGCAATTTGAAGCGAAATAGAAATCTTTAATTTTACTGCCTGCGATAGGGCAGTAAAATTAAGGTTAAATACATACATACGTATGTACTTAAAATAAGGAGGACAATATGACTGACAATATGATTGTAGTTTCAGACCTAAAAAAATCTTTCAAGATAAACCGTGTTTTGAGAAATGTTACTTTTACTGTTCGTAAAGGTAGCATCTTTGCATTGCTTGGCTCAAACGGAGCAGGAAAAACAACAGTCGTTAAAATCCTTTCTACGTTAATGAAGCCTGACAGTGGCAATGTAACGATTAACGGACTTGATGTAGTTCGTCAAGGATATTATGTGCGTGAGTGCATTAGTCTGACAGGGCAATTCACAGCGGTAGATGAAGTTTTGACAGGTAGAGAAAATCTAAATCTTATCGGACAGCTTAAACGTCTGAACGGTGTCAAAAACAAGGTGAACGAATGGTTGTCTTTCTTCCATTTGCAGGACGCAGCAGACAGAAAAGTATCTACTTATTCTGGAGGTATGCGCCGCAGATTAGATATAGCCATGAGCCTTATGGGAAAGCCACAAATTATTTTTCTTGATGAACCTACCACAGGACTTGACCCTCAAAATCGTATCGCTATGTGGGATTTGGTAAAAGAATTAGCTGTCGGAGGAACGACGGTATTCCTTACTACACAGTATTTGGAAGAAGCAGAGTATCTTGCGGATTATATCGCCATTCTTCATGGTGGTAAGATACTTGCGGAGGGGACACCGCAATACCTCAAAACAATAATGCCGCATCGCGGCGCACAACTCAATTTTCAAAGTGAAGAACAAGCAGCCGAAGCAATGGCATTATTAAATGAGAACGGTATAACGATTGAAAGCTTTGAGCAGAAACTTCCCTCTTTGGAAGATGTGTTTTTAGCGTTGACTGATGAAAAAGGAGGAAAATAATCGTGCATAAACTCAAAGGTATATCATTTCTTGACTCTTGGATAATGTTCAAACGCTGCCTGCTTATTTCTTTGCGAAACCCCGAAGCATTGTTGATGGCAACAATAACACCGTTCTTTTTGATGCTCTTGTTTGGAACGGTATTTGGGAATATAGCAGATGTGGGAAGCCTAAACTACATTGATTTTATTGTGCCGGGGATTATTATGCAAAGTCTTGGACAGGCTTCTCAACACTCGGCAATGAACGTTGCAACAGATATGACAAAAGGCATAATAGACCGTTTCCGTTCTATGTCAATTTCAAAATCTGCCGTACTGATAGGTCATACTGGTGCGGGAGTAGTGAGGAATACAATTTCAAGCACCGTAATCATTATTACCGCCTTTGTCCTTGGTTTTCGACCACATGGCGGTTTTGTGGATTGGCTTATTGTTGTAGCCTTGCTTACCTTAGTAAATATTGCGATTTCATTGATTGCTGTATTATGTGGACTAATTTCAAAAACACCAGAAGGCTCCAGCGGTTTAATGTTCCCACTCTTTATTTTGCCTTTCATCAGTTCCGGCTTTGCTCCTACTGATACCATGTCTGGCGGTATTAGGTGGTTTGCAGAAATACAGCCTATGACACCGATTATTGACAGTATTCGTGCCTTGACGCTTGGCTTGCCTTTGGGGAACAGCTTGTGGATAGCTCTTGCTTGGTGCATAGCAATAATTATAATTGCGTTTACCGCAGCAGCACAAGTTTATAAGCGCAGACTATCATAGGTACATTATACCTTTTACGTAATTTTTTATAACAGTTTTATATATTCACATATGGAGAGAACTTTATAAGATATATAAATAACAGGAAAGGAGTATATTGCATGGTTTTTAACACAGGTGCGGCATTGCTGGATGCCGTTGTGCTGGCTATGATATCCCATGAGCCAGAGGGTACATACGGGTATAAGATTACACAGGAGGTACGGCAGGTCATTGAGATTTCCGAATCTGTGCTGTATTCAGTTCTGCGCAGGTTACAGAAAGATGAGTGTCTGGAAGTGTACGATATGGAATGTATGGGGCGCAACAGGCGTTACTACAGGATTACGGAGAAAGGAAGAACACAGCTTAATCCGTATATTAGCGAGTGGTATCGGTATTCTGCCAAATTGAACGGTATCTTTGAGGGATGTTTAAGGAATGAATAGAACAGAATTTATGAGCAAACTGTCGGCTCTGCTTGGTGATGTACCGTTTACGGAGTTGGAAAAGGCAATATAATATTCAAAATACAAGGAGGAAATCTAATGTCAACAGAACAAGCCATTCACACGAAAGGATTATGCAAATCCTTTGGAAAAAATGAGGTGCTTCGTAAATGCTCATTAACCGTAGAAAAAGGAACAATATATGGCTTTTTGGGTATCAATGGAGCAGGAAAAACAACTATGTTCAAAATACTAACCGGCTTATTAACACCTACTTTGGGCGAGATTCAAGTATTGGGAAAAGATATTACAGTACAGAAAGCTGATATGTTACGGCATATCGGCAGTATGATTGATGCTCCTGTTTTTTACGAACATTTATCAGCAAGAGAAAACCTAAACATACATCTTGCCTATATGGGTGTTAAAAAAGCCGATACAGAAACGACCTTATCCAAAGTTGGATTGCAGAGCGTCGGCAATCAGCCCGTTTCGGAGTTTTCACTTGGTATGAAGCAACGTTTGGCTATTGCACGTGCTATGGTACATCAGCCTAAACTGCTTATACTAGACGAGCCTGTTAATGGGCTTGACCCCGTAGGTATTCGTGAAATGCGTGATTTATTCAAAAGCCTTGTAGAAAAGGACGGAATAACTATTCTTTTTTCAAGTCATATTTTATCTGAGGTAGAACATATAGCGGATAAAATCGGTATCATTTCAAATGGTGTGATTGTGCGGGAAATGACATTGCAAGAATTGAAAAAAGACAGCTCATTTAACCTTGAAGAATATTTCATTTCGATTGTGAAAGAGGGGGAAAGATAATGTTGAATTTGATAAAACTTGAAATTAAGCGTAACCGATTGAAAGGCTACATAACTGCGGGACTTTTAATTACAGTTGCAGTATTAGGTCTTGTTTACTTATTTGCTGCAATACCACATCTTGACGCTTCTGATACAGATGTTCAGATATTTATTACATATAACGGCATAGCCACCTTATCGTTAGTTGTTGCTACGGCTTGCTTTTCTATCTTATCGTCGGCAATGTATAACAGATTTATTGTTGAAGAATATGCAAGCAAAAAAGTTTTTTTGCTTTTCTCATACCCTGTTAAGCGAAGCCGAGTATTATTGGCAAAAGTTATAACTGTATTTTTGTTTACATTTGTTTCCATGCTGTTTAGCGGCGTGATTACTTTTGTAATATTCTTTACCACCGAAGCGTTTGTTCCTATTTGTCAAGAAGCTATAACAATGTCAACGCTATTCGGGGTCGCAATATCGCTTATTGCTTACTCTATAATAGCTGCTGCATTGGCGGTAATATCTTTGTGGTTTGGATATTGGAAAAAATCCGCTTCTGTAACAATTATAGTGGGCGTGATTGTTTCATGTGTTTTCGGTAGCTTTGCGTCTGAAATCCTTTTAGCAGGAGGGGTATTTAACAACGTGATTGTTTTTGTAATTGCGGCGGCAAGCATATTAGTTGCTTTCATTTTGACAACAGCACTCTCCCAAAAAATCAGCACTATGGAGGTGTAATGCTTTCAATTTGGACGAAAAACGAGGATTTGCTATGATGGCTGAACAATGGTTATTATGCCCAGTATGTGGCAACAAAACCCGTGATAAAATTAGGGAGGATACGGTTTTAAAAAACTTTCCCCTCTTTTGCCCTAAATGTAAACATGAAACGCTTGTAAATGTGAAACAACTGAATCTAACAATTATTCAAGAGCCAGCCGCTAAGCCGCAGAGCCGATGAACTTGTGAGAAATTACAGTTTATCGACTCTGTCTTTATGTAAACACAGGCAGGACAAGCACACCGAATAAAAAAACGATGTTTCGGTGAGCTGATTTGTCATGTTTTGAAATCTTTCCGACTTCGCTTTTTTGAAGTTCGGAGGGATTTTTTTGCCTGTAAGCAGCGACTTCTACTTACATATACCATATAAAGTATGGACGGATAACCCGTTAAAAAGAATCCTTGTCAACACAAGGGGGTTTTGCACCAAACAAGTAGAAGTAAAATCTCTATATATCAGAACTAAAATATCTATAAACCGTAAAGGTCTAAAAGCCTTTGCGGTTTTTCTTTTGTCGATTTTTGCAGGAATACGCTATAAGGCGGTTTCTGGCATTGGATGCCGTTCTCCACCTCTCAATCTGGATTTTCAAAAAAATTCAGATTGGAGGTAGAAAGAATGTCATTCAATTATGGCAGAGAAGAAAAGAAATGGAGGCTCTGGAAAGAAGCCGAGGAAAAGCAGTTGCGGAGTTTGGGTGTCAGCGAGGACACTATCGAGCAGCTCCACACTCACGATTGGGAAGTCTTTAATTCTGACAGGAAGTATTACCGCAGGCTAAAAGATGCAGGTACATATCTTGAAGAATTTGCCGAGGATGTGGCACAGCCCGAAGTGGGAACGGTAGAGGATTTTCTCGACAGCATTGAGAATCAGCAGTTATATCAAGTTTTGATTAAGGTAGACAGGCTTACCCTGCAAATCATTGTGATGAAAATGCAAGGCTATTCTACACATGATATAGCGTCGTTGCTTGGGATGACAGAGCAGGCAATTTACAAGCGTGTGAACAGGCTCAAAGAAAAAATTAAAAAAAATTTAAAGTAGCGTCCAAAAACGGACGTTGCCGAGGACTATGGGGTGTAAGGCAAAAAAGCCTTTGCCCCATTTTCTTTTGTATAACGAAAACGGGATAGCTCTTTGACAACTGAATACTCATTCGTCAAACACTTCCTCTTTGTGATTGTGAGAGCATAAGCGTGTGCAGCGGTACGCCATGACCTGCCAAAAGGCAACGAGCGGTAAATACCGACTGAAAATATCGGGCAGCTCCCGATTCCGCCATGACACACAAAGAGAATAATGGTACTCCCGTCTTGAATGTTTATAGCATTAGGCGGCTCTGTCAGACCGACAGTTGGGGTGGAACTCCCGTGGCGTCAGTTCGCTGCTGACCGTTTGGCGACTTCCCTTGCGTTTATCGCAATGGCATTTTCGGGGTGTCGAGGACAAATAGAAAATGCTTTCTATCATAAAGCCAGATGTAGGGCGGTCTATGGAAACAGAGCTTGTTTTATGTTCTCCCGACCTTAAATACTTCCTTGTGTCTGGCTTATACATAGGCAGGACATATCTGCCTAAATCCAGACAGGAGGTTATACACTATGGATAGAATTATAAAGCGTGGCGACATCTACTACGCAGAGCTTAATCCCGTTATCGGCTCGGAGCAGGGCGGCACACGACCCGTACTTATCATATCCAACAACACGGGCAATAGGTTCAGCCCGACAGTCATTATTGCCGCCATTACGAGCAGACCAAAAAAAGGAAAACTGCCGACACATTTTTGTTTGGATGGAATAGCAGGGCTTCCCTCAGATTCCATTATTTTATTTGAACAGATACGCACAATAGATAAAAAGCGGCTGAAAGAGAGGATGGCACAGCTTGATGAGCGGTGCATGGATGAAATCACATTACCCCTGCTTATCAGCATCGGCGTTAAGAATATGCAGAAAGCAGACAGGAGGGCAGAGAATGTTTGAGGATAGGATTGCAGCACTAAATAAGGAAGAAACAGAAATTCCACTGCCGTATGAGAAACGGATTTATACGGTGGATGAGATACAAGACATTTTGGGCATAGGCAGGAACGCCGCATACAACCTTGTTAAGTCGGGGGTGTTCCACAGCGTCCGCATAGGTGGGAATATCCGCATATCGAAAAAGAGTTTTGATGAATGGCTTGATAATGAAATGAACTCTTGTCAAGTGTGCGAATCCGTCTGAAAAGCTGATTTTGTACGTTTCACATTTGACCCGTGATGCAATACTATATAGCCAAGCAGAGATGCTTGGCTATATAGCAGGCTGCAACGGCTGACGAGCCGAATATAAACATCACGGAGGTAAATCAATGTGCAAAAATAAAACAGTTGGGGGCAGCATAACTTCTCCCCCTCTTACTACATACGAGAAGCGAGTATATACCGTAGACGAGATACGCAGTATCTTAGGCATAAGCAGGACAGCCGCCTATGATTTGGTAAAGCAGGGATGTTTCCATTGTATCAAAGTAGGCAGGAACATCCGCATATCGAAAAAGAGCTTTGACAGATGGCTTGGCTTCCAGAGGGAGGTGCAGGCTGATGAATAAGAAAAGTATGTCCGTTACGGAAATGAGGAAGATACTCGGAATCGGGAAAACCGATTCGTACTGGCTTGTAAAGAAAGGCTATTTTGAAACGGTCATTATCGCAGGAAAAATGCGGGTAATGGTGGACAGCTTTGAAAAATGGTATGACAACCAGCTCCATTACAGAAAGGTTGACGGCACTCCCCCAGGGAAGAACTGGACAGGCATCACATTTTCTGTTCGGGAAGTGGCAGAGATGCTCGGAATTTCTGACAGCAGCGTTTACGGGCTGTTAAAGAAAAAGGTATTTCGTACTGCACGGGTGGGGCAGGCGACAAGGATTTATAAAGACAGCTTCGAGGAATGGTATCAGTCCCAGACTTATTATAACAAAGCTGACGTACATAAGGAGGTTATAGACGGATGAGAGAACATATTGCAGAGATGGGAGGGGCTTCAAAGCCCGCCCAGAACAAGAAAAGCTATTCTGTTGCGGAAATCCAGCAGATACTTGGCATAAGCCGACCTACCGCTTATGCGCTGATAAAAAAAGATTTATTCCAGAGTGTCCGCATGGGCAGCGGCATCCGAATTATAAAGAGCAGCTTTGACGCTTGGCTCGACAGCACAATGTAAGGGGGGGGGGTGGATAAGCATGGCATCAATCGTAAAGAGAAAGAACCGTTATTCCGTAGTCTACACCTATACGGATGAAAACGGTGTAAAAAGGCAGAAGTGGGAAACTTTCGCCACCAACGCCGAAGCAAAAAAGCGTAAGGTGCAGGTGGAATTTGAGCAGGAAACGGGGACATTCATCATCCCTAACGCAAGCACGGTCAGCGACCTGCTTGAAGAATATATGTCCATTTATGGCGTGAACACTTGGGCAATGTCAACCTATGAAGCGCGGCGGAGCTTGATTTTCAACTATATCAACCCACTTATCGGGGACATGAAACTGGAAGATGTTACGCCGAGGACGATGGATAAATATTACCAGAGCTTATTGACGGTCAAGGCAAAGGTCGTAAACAACCGCAAGCCGACCCATGAATATCTCACCGCCCACACGGTAAGGGAAATCCACAAGCTGCTCCGCAACGCTTTCAATCAAGGCGTAAAGTGGGAGCTGATGTCAAGGAATCCCGTACAAAACGCCACTCTCCCGAAAGAAGAACACAAGGAGCGTGACATCTGGACAGTCGAAACCTTATTTAAGGCATTGGAGGTCTGCGATGACGATAATCTGTCATTGGCGTTAAACCTTGCTTTTTCCTGTTCCCTGCGTATGGGTGAGATGCTCGGTCTGACTTGGGACTGCATTGATATTTCCGAACGGAGCATCAAGAATGATTGTGCTTATATCTTTGTGAATAAGGAGCTGCAACGTGTCAACCGCAATGCTCTGGAACAGTTAGGCGAAAAGGGCGTAATGTTCAAGTTCCCGCCTGCGGTGGCAAGCACTCATACCGCTCTGGTACTGAAAGAGCCAAAGACAAAGACCAGCATCCGAAAGATTTTCCTGCCTAAGACGGTTGCGGAAATGCTTGTGCAAAAGCATAAGGACATAGAAAACCTCAAAGAGCTGTTCGGGGAGGAATATATGGACTTCAACCTTGTATTTGCTTCTTCATGCGGCAGACCCATTGAGGGGCAGGTTATCAATCGGGCATTGGCAAAACTCATTAAGGATAATGATTTGCCGCCAGTCGTTTTTCACAGCTTCCGCCATTCAAGCATCACTTATAAGCTGAAGCTCAATGGCGGCGACATGAAATCCGTGCAGGGTGATTCTGGACACGCACAGGTCAAGATGGTAGCAGATGTGTACTCGCATATCATAGACGATGACAGACGGATAAATGCACAGAGGTTTGAAGAACAGTTTTATCAAAGCAAAGCTGCTTCCGCTGCGGAGGAAGTGCAGGAAGAAACAAAGACTGAAACGGCATCGCAGACAGACCAAGAAATGCTTCTAAAGCTGCTTGCCAATCCAGAGATGGCGGCGTTGCTGAAATCACTTGCAAAAAATTTATAAGGCTTAGAAAGGCAATCTTTTTATAGGTTGCCTTTTATTGATTGGTTTTTCAGCGAATTAAATTGAAGTGATAAGTCTTTTTCTTTAGACAAGAGGTTACAAATACCAATCTTTCTGGTAAGTTTTTTCTAACCCTTTTTTACTGGCGAAAGCAGTTATGTCCCTTGCATTTATGGAAAAATTTGTTGATATATGTTACACTAAGATTGAAATTAATTAGAATCCGATGGAGGAACATAATGCAAAAAGGGGCTAGAAAATGGATTGAATACTACTGGAATTATGTAAATTCTGATAAATATAAAGAAGAAAAAATAAAACGAAAGGCAGAATATGAGAAAGCGACACATGATTCTGACAAAGAGGAAAACATTCAGGAAGAAGAACAGGCGGATTATTATGAAGATTCTATAGTAACCCATTTATCCATTTGTGATGTATTGTCCAATGATGGCGTTACAAAGGTATTAAAGAAACTTTATTCCTTACCGAAAAAGAAGTTTAAAGTTCATAATCATTATAAAAAGCCTTCTATATTCCATAAATATGACTATGTTCATCTTCAATATTCTGAATCGGGGTATGGATGTTTTGCGGAGATTGAATTATTAGAGGATAAATATATAAAAAGTATTAAGGCGATTTGGGCGCAGATTAACAGTTATTTTGCACTGATTGAATATTGCTTTACATTTAAAAAGCCTTTAGACGAAGATAGTTATAATCAATTTGTATATGATAATATTAGGAATCTTACTTCCAAAGATTATATAATATGGCATCGCATAAGTAAAGAAGAAGGCAAACGCAAAGACGATATGGACTACGGATTGGCGGAACAGATGACAGAAGAAAGTTTTCCTCTAATTTGTCAACATTATATTACAAGCTTTTTATATAGTGAACAGGGGAAAAATAATCCGCTGATTAATATGGAATATAGGATAAGGAAAGCTCCGATAGATATTGATAGACTATATCTCAAAGGAATTGTAATAGCCTATTATAATAAAAAATCGAACTATGTTATTTGTTCCGATTATGACAAGCCCAATTACTGTATGCTTACAGGAAACAACCGTTTTCCACAGTTTAATATATGTGAGTATATTGCAACCTATAGAAATGAGTTTTTTTATTGTTTCTTCGGATATAGAGAATTGAAACTTTTTGAAAGAGAATTTTCAAAATTTTCGACAGGGAGAAAAAGCATTGCTTATAACAGGGAATTTAAAAAGCTGCTTAATAAACTACAAAGTGTTTCAGAGGTAGAAAGCAGAAAAGAAAAAGACATCTATACAGCGTTTAATGAAGCATGGGATTTTTATAGTTTTGGAAAAAAGCAGGACTTGAAAAAGTATCATGAGAACGATATAGCCAAGTATAAGAAAATTTATGAAAATAATTTTTCCTATCTAAAAGTATTGTCTGAAATAAATTATACGAAAAATAATCAGAGGCTTATGATACTTACCGTTATCATTTCGATTGTAGCGATATTCATTAGTATTTTGACCGCATAAAAATACAGGAAAGATGAGATTATAGCTATTCCCATAGAAAAACGTGTGATATACTGTAAAAGTAAACAATAAGCGTACATAAAACTTGGTATTCCGATTTAGAATTTCAAGTTTAAGGATATATGAAGCAGCAGAACTTGAAGTCGCAAATTGTGATTTCAAGTTACTCATAGTTTTGAAGTTCCAATCTGGCATTTCAAAATAGAAAGGGCGATAAAGATGGCTGATACAGAACAAACAGCTCTGACAAAGGCAAATAATGATACCCAAGAAATAAGCATTGAATCAGCAGAGTCCGATATAAAAAGCATGATATATGTTATCCGTAACCAGCAGGTTATGATAGACAGTGATTTAGCGATGCTGTATCAAGTAGAAACGAGAGTATTAAATCAGGCAGTAAAGCGTAACATTTCAAGATTTCCAGAAAGATTCCGATTTCAACTGACGAAAGAGGAATATGAAAACTTGAAATCACAATTTGTGATTTCAAGTTTGGAGGATGATAATGGATATGGCGGACGTAGGAAATTGCCATTTGTATTCACAGAACAAGGGATTGCAATGCTTTCTGCTGTTTTGCGTAGTGATGTTGCTATCCGAGTAAGCATTAGGATTATGGACACTTTTGTGGAGATGCGGAAGTATATGGCAAATACCTCTTTGCTGTATGAGCGGTTAAATGCAATGGAGGTTCGCCAGATAAATTACCAAGCGGAAACAGATGAGCGTTTTGAGAGAGTTTTTGAGTACATATCCGAGCATGAGGAATCCAGTCAAAAGGTATTTTTTGACGGACAGATTTACGATGCGTTCAGTCTGATAGTAAATCTAATTCAAAAAGCAGAGAAAGAAATCACTCTGATAGACGGATATGTGGATGTTGGGACATTGAATTTGCTTTCAAAGAAAAAGTCTGATGTTGCAGTAACTATTTATACACAGAAACAGACGAAGCTAACGAAAGCCGATGTTAAGTATTTCAATGCACAGTACCCGACATTGAAGATAAAATATACCAAAGTATTCCATGACAGATTTTTGATTCTTGACCGAACAATAGCCTATCATGTAGGAGCGTCTTTGAAAGATGCGGGAAAAAAGTGTTTTGGAATCAATCTAATTCAAGATGCAGGCATCATCAAAGACATCCTGCAAAGGTTGGAACTGGAAACGGAGAAATAAGAAGTTCTTTGAGGTCACAATTTGTGACCTTAGAAAAAAGCAAAGAGGAATGATAAACTCTTTGAGGTCGCAATTTGCGACCTTAGAAAAAATGCAAACAGCTTAAACTATTCGGGGATTCGTTGTGAAATGCAGGTATCAATCGGGAAAGGCTTTACAGCGTAACATTTCCCTAAATTCAAGCCCCTTGCTAATCGCCTGCTAAAAGGAGCATCTAAAACGCCTTAAAATCAGCAGTCACAGGTCGGTACGAGATAACATTTTGAATCCGTGACAAGCAAGGAAATAAAGGGATTAGATAACACTAAGAGGGAGCTGCCTACTAGCGAATGGTTCTACTCCTAAGCGGTAGGCCGGAGGTTCAAATCCTCTTAGCGACGTTGAAAACATCGCCGAAAACATTGATTTTTCAAGGTTTCCGGCGTTTTTTATTTTCCGAAAGGAATCGAACAGGTAATAAATGGCGATTAGCAGGAGCAAATTCTGCTAATCAACAGAAATTGAACAAAATATTTTTGACAAGTATTAGCAAGCTAATGATTAGCTATATTTTTGGAAATCTGGCTAATGAAATCACCATTCCTGCTAATCAGAGCAAAAAAGCAGCTAAAATCCCTGCTAATCAAAAAGGGAAATGTTTTTCTTTCAACCTCGTATTTTAATGAATTATTTTGTGTTAGATATTACACATTTGAGCATTCTACCACTTCTCCTATATAATGAAATCAAGAAACGGAGGTGCTGATTATGAGAGAAACCAAATACCACGCCTATCTGGATAGCGGGGAAAGGTCAATCCTGTTGCAGAGCCTTGTGGAGCTGAAAAATCAACTTATACAGCAGCAGATATACGGACTGCGTTGACGAGCTGATATTTAAAGTCATAAAAGCCCCTGTGAAGAAACTTAAAGTAGCGATATAGGAGGTTGTAATGTATGACAAAGACCGAAACGCACGTGACTGAAAGTGATGACGGTCACGGAAACATCGTACAGATAGAAACCACGATAACACGAACTTATCCGTATATCACAGTAGACCATAAGACCGCTGAACAGATGGCTGACCATATAAGCATTGTGGAGAAATGTGAAAACGGTGTCGTTTATACCGTGGAGGGCAACTCTGGAGATGTCTGTCGGAAGCGAAGCTACCCTGTCGGGAGCAGCGTTATCTATGATTACGGTATCCCTGCTTATTAAAAAACTGCTCATTTGCCTATGCGGATGGGCAGACTACATAGTGAATACAGGGCAGAATCTTGACTTTGATATTCGGATTTTAGTATAATATAACGACTTGTAAATGAAAAAATACCTGTTCAAGCGAAAAATCATAGCAACAGGAGGTCATATAAATGTTTAACATAGCGATTTGCGATGATGAAAAAGCTCTTATTAGTGAATTGAAAGACAATCTAAAGAAGTATGCCTCCGAAACGGGTAAAGAGTTTTGTTTTTTCGTTTATCACGACGGTAGTGAGCTATTGCAGGAATATAGGTCGGATTACGATTTGATTTTTATGGATATAAAGATGGAAAAGCTGAACGGCTTAAAGACCGCGGAGGAAATCCGTAAGATGGACAGTATGATATGCCCCTTGTCAAGTAGACAGGTAAAATATCTAAAATTTAGTGCTGGTGATACCTGCATTTCGATTTGAGATGCAGGTATTTTTCTTTATGAAAAAAATACGGCCAGACTTCGAAAAATCCGGCTGTTGGTGTAAAATATAAGTATGCAAACCCTTATATCATTACACAAGAATTATACTTTGAATGGGGAAGGATATCAACTAAAACTTCCCTTAAATTTAGAAACAATCATTCCGGTAGATGATTCTGTGCGATTACTGAGTCAGTTTGTGGAGGCCATGGATTTAACTGATTTATATTCTACTTACAAAAGAATAAATACGTTTTCTCCAAGAACTCTCCTGAAGATTGTTTTGTACTCATACATGAATGGTGACTATTCCTCCCGCTCTATGGAGATTAACTGTAAGCGGGATATTAACTTCATGTATCTTTTAGAAGGAAAGCCAGTTTGTGACCACGCCACTTTTGCACGGTTTCGTAGCATTCATTTTGCCCCATGCACGAAACGCATTTCCGCTGAAATGTCCAACCTTCTTTATGATCTCGGGGAAATCTCAGGGGAAATGGTTTTTATTGATGGCACAAAAATCGAGGCTTGCGCCAATAAATATACATTTGTTTGGAAAAAGGCCGTCACAAGAAACCAGGGAAAACTGTTGATAAAAATCGCTGATCTCATTGCCGAATGTGAGCAGCTTTATGGGATTCGGATTGTCCATGGAGATACCGTCAAAATGAAACATGTAAAACGGTTGCGCAAAAAATTGTATGCATTAAAACAGACGGAAGATTCTTTTGGCGAGTTAAAACAGGACATGCAGTTCCGAAGATATTTGAGCCGGGGTACACCAAATGTTCTTGCCGAAAGTGTTTTGCTTGCAATGGCAGGAAATGTGAACAAGCTTCATAATAAGATACAAAAAGGGAGAACAGGAAGATATTTATTCCCTATAAAAAGTGCATAAATTTCGAAAAGTCAAAAATTTTTTTCAGATTTTTCCGCCTTGTTTTATAGGTGTGTTAAAGTGCGTCTTTTTTTATTTCAGGACAACTTTTCTAATAGAATAGCGTGAATATAGACATAAAAAAGTCAAAAAGGAAGCTGCCGCTTCAAGAATTTTCATTCGTTAAAGCGACACCCCCTCTTTTGCCTTACATAGTCCGTTTACCGTTGCTTCTATGACAGAAAGCTTTTTATTATCTATTCTGTTGAGTTGTGCATCTAAGCGTCTGCGGACAGAACTTTTTTCGATTTCTTTATTTGGGAATATGTATTCGTCAACCGACACATTGAACATCGTCACAAGCTGAATGAACAGCTCCAGACTTGGATATTGCCCCTCATTTTCAATTGTTTGCAAAGGAATGCAGATAGCCTATAGAGCCGATGAACGTTTGAAATATAATAAAAAGAGTCAGGTAGTTGTATCATTAGATTGGAAAAAGTAAGTTGTCTTGATTTAATTTTTTATAATGATAAGATATAGAATTGTCTATAAAATGATAAGAAAATGATTCATGAAAAGTAATATAAAAAAATAGGATCGTGGCATAAAAAATTTTAGATTTGGTAATATGGTTTATTATGTAACAATGGAAAATAAAGAAGTATGTAATTGATTGTACGATATGTTTATTTAATGATCTATCACAAAATTGCCAGGAATATAATAAATCTATTAATATTATAAATTAATGAGTAGAAAAAGATAATATTCTAACTATTATTGTGATATATAAAAATTATAAATCAAATATATAAAATACGCTTTATATATTTGTCTTATGTATCGTTGATGTATTTAGAAAATAGTGAGTTCAATCCACTATTTTTAGAAAAATGTGACAAGTATGAAACCAGATAACGATAAAACTCAAAAAGTCTATTATAGCAGAAAATGCAAAACTAAAAGATATAAGATGTTCTTTTTGGATAAAAAATATTGACTACATAAACCAATGTTTACAGAGATAACGAGTATTGGATTGTGTCAGCCACATTACCATTACTAATCTTTATGGAAATAAGATAGAAAAACATCAAACAATATGCTATAATCTATGTGTTGCTCACCGACACCCGCAACAGGGAGGAGGTGTTTGCATGGAAGTTGTGATTTCTTTTTTAGTTACTGTTTTGGCTGGTGTAGCCTGCCACTACATCATCAAATGGTTAGACAGTGACGATAAGGGCAACAACTAGCCTAGTGGGTACTTTGCCACTATAAAAGAAAAGAAGAATCCCCAAACTGTGCTGCAACACGGTTTGGGGATTCACTTTTTGTCCGCATGGACTTGTGATTTCTTTTTGCCTATTGGCATTATAGCATATGCAAAAATGTTTTTCAATATTCTTATAAAAAGTTTATCTTTTTATTTAAAAATTATATCCTTATTTTGTATCAATCAATATTGATATATTTTAAAACTTGTGTTATGAATTTGATTGAGCACAAAACTATATTTTATTTTTAAATTATTAAAAAGTATAGAGGGAGTATATTTGGTTAAGTAATCCATGCTGTAACATGAGAAATCTAAAAACTTAGAATGTAAGTGATAGATTCAAAAAAATGAATAATATATATAAATTTTAAGAGTTTGATGAACCATTATCGAGAAAGAATATTTCAAATAACAATAGCTAAAGAATTATTAAGAATGGCTAAAATTTTGAGAACTAGAATATTTACTCCTCAAAAAGATAATTGCATTCTTATATCAGAGTGTTATAATAGTATTAACACAATTTAAAGATGAGGAGTGATTGAGATGATTGTAACAGTTGGAAGAGAATTTGGAAGTTATGGACATGTAATTGGGCGGAAACTTGCAGAAAAATTAGGTGTAAAATATTTTGATAAAGAATCTCTTGCACAAGAAGCGAAAAAGACAGATTATTATGATGAATTGTGCAGTTTTTATGAAGAACAGCCAGTGAATAGTTTATTGTATGTAATTGCAACAGAAAGTCGTTCTCATGGTCAACGCAAAATTCCATTTGATTTTATTCGCAATTTGGCAGAAAAACAGGATTGTGTCATTGTTGGAAGATGTGGAAATTTCATTTTAAAAGATAATCCTGATATGGTAAGTGTATTTGTCCATGCGCCTAAGGAATATCGAATCGACCGGACAGCGGCAGATCGTAAAATTAGTGTAGAAAAAGCCAAAAGGCTGGTAGAAAAAGAGGATAAGGAGCGAGCTGGATTTCACACTTATTATGCAGATGAACAGTGGAATATATCTGATGGATACCATCTAACAATTGATAGCAGTGTGATCGGTATTGAGGACGCCGTGGAATTAATTATTGATTTTATTAAGAAAAAACAAAATCATAAGAAATAAAGATTTATTATACGGACGTTAGTTCTGAGTGCCAGTATCACATAATTTAGCACAGACTGAACAAAATATAGATGATTGTCCCACAGTTCGAGATAGAAATTTTTATTGGGCTGTGAGGTTATCATTTACATGAATAGAAGGAAAATATAAGATGGCATTTCGGAAAAATGGAAAAACAACTGATTTGGGAAAAGATCCAATTGGAAAATTATTATTAAAGCTGGCACTTCCTGCAATTGTAGCCCAGCTTATAAATATGCTTTATAATATTGTAGATCGTATTTATATTGGGCATATCAAAGATACAGGAGCACTTGCTTTGACAGGAATAGGATTGTGTCTTCCGATGATTCTATTGGTAATGGCATTTAGTGCTCTTATGGGCATGGGTGGCGCTCCTAAGGCTGCTATTTATATGGGGAAAGGTGATTTAGAGAGTGCAAGAAAAACACTTGGTTCATGTGTTGTGATGTTGACAGGAATGGCAGTAGTGCTGACGGTTGTATTCTTAGGTTTTGGCAGGCAGCTTCTATATTTATTTGGAGCTAGTGAAAATACTATTTTTTATTCGTGGAGTTATTTAAAAATTTATGTATGTGGAAGTATTTTTGTCATGATTTCTCTGGGTTTAAATAGCTTTATTACAGCGCAGGGATTTTCTTTCACTGGGATGGGAACGATTTTAATTGGTGCAGCAGCTAACATTATTTTAGATCCAATATTTATTTTTGGATTTCATATGGGGGTTTCAGGTGCAGCATTAGCAACAATTATATCACAGGCAATTTCAGCAATTTGGGTGTTGTGTTTTTTGCGTGGTTCAAAAACACGGCTACGAATAGAAAAAAAATATCTGCAATTACAGAGAGAATATGTATTGCCAATTTTAGCATTAGGAGTATCACCTTTTGTAATGCAAAGTACAGAAAGTCTGATTAATATATCTTTCAATACTTCTCTATATAAATATGGTGGAGATATTGCAGTTTCTTCGATTACCATTTTAAGTAGTGTTATGCAGATGATATTTCTACCGCTCAGTGGACTTACTCAAGGAGCACAGCCAATCATAAGTTTTAATTATGGAGCTGGAAACGATGATCGTGTCAAGAAGGCATTTCGATTATTATTTTGCAGCAGTTTCGGATTTGCCACAATAGCTTGGAGTATAGTTATGATTTTCCCAGGTTTTTTTGTGCAAGTGTTTAATAACGACTCTCAGGAATTGTATCAAATCGCAAGTTGGGCTATGAGGTTTTTCTTTGGGGGAGCTTTTGCGATGGGGGCACAGATTGCTTGTCAACAGACATTTTTGGCATTGGGTCAAGCGAAAGTATCTTTATTTTTTGCCTGTTTCCGTAAATTGATTTTGATGATACCTTTAATTTTTCTACTTCCATTATTTTTTCAAAATAAATTGATGGCAGTATTTTTGGCGGAAGCAGTTTCAGATTTGATAGCAGCAACAGCCACAACAATTACATTTTTAATTTTATTTCCACGGATATTAAAAATGAAACGATAAAGCAATTAAATGTGTTATTTTTTTAGGATATTGAAAAATGATATACTTAAGTAATGTATTGGGGTTGTCCTTAGACTTGAACATCATATATTGTTGTGAGTCAGTGTATAGGAAAAGGAGAAGATGAATATGGAGATACTTGAATTTATTGAGAGAGAGCAATTGCAGCAGATACAAGATCTGTATTCCACAGCAACGGGAGTGGCAGTCTGTATTATTGATCGGGAAGGTAATCATATTACAAAAGATAGTAATTGTAATGATTTCTGTATTAAATACACGAAGGGCAGTGAATTAGGGGCAAAACGCTGTCATAAATGTGATATAGAAGGGAAAGGGGTATATTTTTGTCATTCTGGTTTGATGGATTTTGCAGCAGATATTGTCGTAGATGGAGAAAAATTAGGGGCTATTGTGGGTGGG
The DNA here is from genome assembly GCA_910575005.1 of Lachnospiraceae bacterium. Lineage (GTDB taxonomy): Bacteria > Bacillota > Clostridia > Lachnospirales > Lachnospiraceae > Petralouisia. The sequence continues at coordinate 90,016 of CAJTCL010000015.1, forward strand.
CAGGTCTTGCCAGGACCACCAGATACTGAGAAGTTCCGTAATCTCGCCGTAGAACTTGGAATTAATCCAGATGATTACATTACGGCCTTAAAAAAAGTTCCTATTAAGAGTGAAACTTCTATTCGCTGTGCGGCAAAGCTGATGGAAGTAATGATTAATATGTTAATCAATCAAGAATATAATATTTTCAAAGATAAAGGTAAGATTGAAGTGGTAGATAAGGAAATTGGAGTAACCACTGAAAATGTGATTCAGATTGAAGCTATGGTAAAGGATTTGACAAAGGTTTCCAGAAAACAAAATATTCTTGCTTTAAATGCGTCTATTGAGGCTGCACGTGCTGGGGAAGCAGGGAAAGGGTTTAATATTGTTGCTGGAGAGATGGGAAAATTATCTTCAATGGCTACAGAAAAATATTCTGCAATTATTGCTAAAGCAGGAGAGATTGATGAATCTTTAAAACGTATCAATGCAGAATTTGAAAAACAAGTGGAAAAACAAAATGTTTTATCTGATGAGAGATAGTTTACATGAATAAATGTTATATTATTAAGATAGTAATTTAATTAAGATGTCAAAAAGTTTATTTCTGAAAATGATAATTATAATAAACATATATCAATGAGATAAGTTGATTGAATTAATCATTTTATATTAGAATTTAAGTTTTTTGACATCTTTATTATTTTATAATGGTTTTGTTTTAGATACAATAAGAAATTATCAATTTATTTAGAATTTAAACATGCAATTAAATAAAATAATTAAAAAAATGCAGGTTCGCCAAACATTTGTTACACTGATTGTAGATAATTTTTAACATCTCATTCGGTATGTTCCATTCAAGTGACTATATGAAAGTTATTGTGATCACTGCGATTATATTCTTTCAGCTGTTTCGCCAAGTCATTAAAAGATTAAAAAATATGAAAAGCATAAAACAGCTCATTGACTTTTCGGTGGTTCTTTGTATTTTGTTAATATACTTTGGTGTAAAAGGGAATATTAGATTGTGGCAGATGCCATGCTTGGTGAGATATGAACTTGAAAATGGTAGTCTTACCAGTACAGCCAAAGGAACGAAAACGTTGGGTTAATTTCTGCTTATTGTCAGTCTGTACGCAATAAGGTATGGAAAATTTTGGTTATATATTTTAAGAGGAATAGAGTTGTGTTCCTAAAAAGTTTCTACAAAGTGCTATTTGAAAAATTCATCTGTGATGGTATATTGATATAAACGCTTTTTGTTTTTTATTTATAAGGTATATAGAGTGGACGAATTTTACATCAATCTGTATGTGATGGCTGTTTTATTGCATTTTTTGTAAGGGTTGAAGGGTTTCAAAGCCATAAGCACTATTTACGAAAAAAGCGATATAATCTTGGAATAGAATGAGCTTAGCCATATTTCATAAGTTTAATCTAGAAAACAACAGTCCAGCATACAGGTTATGCCTGCACATATATGTAATGGATTTGATTTCTTATATTGTATGCTGATTTGGGATATGCAGGAATGGCCACACAAAGACTAGATTTGGTCAACAGAGCGACGTTTCCAACGGTAAATATACGGTTTGTTTTGTACTTTATAGTAGATTTTATTAAATCAAATGTATCAGCGTATTCTATCAATGATAGACGGTATATCATTCCTTTATTATACTTGCAGTGTAAAGAGGGTACTTTATATTATTTTGTTTTGTGGTGATTCCAATTATAGCACAAAAAAAGTATATCCTCGCTTTTTATTTAGTTAGTTGTAATACATGGATGAAACAAGATAAGGATAAAATATACAAAAAGTTTTTTCCTACATATTGAATGAATTTTGATATTACTGTCTCTCGTTTCGTATGATTTTATCCATAAAATAAAAATAACTCAAATAAAAGGGGAATTTGTCATGGTTGTTACAGCAACAGAATTTAAAGCTAATTTCGGAAAGTACCTTGAATTAATTACCAAGGAAGATATCTTTATTGCTCGTAATGGAAAAACGGTTGCTAAAGTTGTAAATCCACAAGTTTCTGCTGTGGATATCCTGCGTGGGATGCTTGGCGGTAATTCCTATGGTATTGATATGGATTCCTTACGAGAGGAGCGTTTGTTAAAATATGAAAATAATGTGTGATACGAACGTAATCATTGATGTATCATTGGAAAGAGAACCTTCTGTAGAGGATTCTTATAAGAATCTGAAGTTTTGTGAAGAACATAAAATAGACGGTTTTGTATCAGTATCTTTAGTTACCGACATTTTCTGTCTTGTAAGAAAATATACTCATAGCACAGAACAGACATATAAGGCAGTTGGAAAACTTTTGGAAATTGACAAGGTGTGCAGCATTACGAATAATGATGTTCTTATTGCATTTCAGAAAAAGACAAAGGATTTTGAGGATTGTCTTGTTGCTACTTGTACCAAATCTATACATTGCGATTATATTGTTACCAGAAATAAAAGAGGCTTTAAAGGCTTTGGTATTCCTGTGCTTACCCCGACTGAAATTCTTTTAAAAATCTTATAACGCTCGCTTCACGGAAAATTTTCTTATTTCCTAACTGTTGCATGGGATTATGGCTGACATAATCCCATGCTCACTATTTCTATGGACAAAATCACAAATCTAAACATAGTTTTGGTTTTTCCCTATCTGCTTTCATCCATGTATTTTCATTCTACATAAAATAAATAAAAAATTTAAAAAAGCTATTGACAAAGTAATATATATTTGTTATTATTATTCATGCGTTACGGCGCATATGACAGTTTTATAATGAAAATGTCAGTTCGGAGAAATACTCAAGAGGCCGAAGAGGTGCCCCTGCTAAGGGTATAGGTCGGGTGACCGGCGCGAGGGTTCGAATCCCTCTTTCTCCGTTCAAGGTTTTCAAAATAAAATTAAAAAGATAAAAAAAGTTGTTGACAAACGCAAATAACTGTGCTAAGATATAGAAGTTGTCGCGTGAGACAACAAAAACAACCTTGATAACTGAACAGTGAAATAACCTTGAAAGATTCAAAAGAGTTTCCGTTAGAAATAACGGTAAAGCCAATGAGAGTTGGCAGGATATTCAAGAACAGCATTGAGAGATGCGACCTAAAAACAGTAAGCCAGACGTAAGGGACTTTTCAAAAGAAAAGGACTGGAAGTCGGGAAAACACTTATTATGAGAGTTTGATCCTGGCTCAGGATGAACGCTGGCGGCGTGCTTAACACATGCAAGTCGAACGAAGCATATAAAAGGAATTTCTTCGGAGAGGAATT